>NZ_JBFLUR010000002.1:2820000-3012500 GCF_050473865.1 Bacillus sp. S10(2024)
TACACATGGAATTCCACTTTCCTCTTCTGCACTCAAGTCTCCCAGTTTCCAATGACCCTCCACGGTTGAGCCGTGGGCTTTCACATCAGACTTAAGAAACCACCTGCGCGCGCTTTACGCCCAATAATTCCGGATAACGCTTGCCACCTACGTATTACCGCGGCTGCTGGCACGTAGTTAGCCGTGGCTTTCTGGTTAGGTACCGTCAAGGTGCCAGCTTATTCAACTAGCACTTGTTCTTCCCTAACAACAGAACTTTACGACCCGAAAGCCTTCATCGTTCACGCGGCGTTGCTCCGTCAGACTTTCGTCCATTGCGGAAGATTCCCTACTGCTGCCTCCCGTAGGAGTCTGGGCCGTGTCTCAGTCCCAGTGTGGCCGATCACCCTCTCAGGTCGGCTACGCATCGTCGCCTTGGTGAGCCGTTACCTCACCAACTAGCTAATGCGCCGCAGGTCCATCTATAAGTGACAGCCGAAGCCGCCTTTCAATTTCGCACCATGCGGTGCAAAATGTTATCCGGTATTAGCCCCGGTTTCCCGGAGTTATCCCAGTCTTATAGGCAGGTTACCTACGTGTTACTCACCCGTCCGCCGCTAACTTCTTAAGAGCAAGCTCTTAATCGGTTCGCTCGACTTGCATGTATTAGGCACGCCGCCAGCGTTCATCCTGAGCCAGGATCAAACTCTCCAATAAAGTTTGTCTAGCATCATAAATAAAAATTGACGTTTCACGTTGTTTGTTTCGTTCAGTTTTCAAAGAACTTATCCGCCGCTCAATTGCGACTTCCTTATGTTAACATTACGGTTATTCGATGTCAACTAAGTTTTTTATTTCCTCGCTTTCTGCTTTAGTGCAGCAGCGACGTGTATTAATATATCATCTACATTTTATAAATACAAGCATTTTTTCAAAAAAATATAAAGTTTTTTTATGCTATCCATTCAATTCTTTTATAAACCTTTAATTAACCATATAAAGAATGCCCTACTTAAGATTTTTTTTAGGAAATTTTTACATGTTCTTAACTTTAATTCTCCGGCATTTGTTATATAGTAAAACAGTAAACCATCAAACCCTATCATGGAGGAATTCATTTATGGAAAGATTGACAAAGTTTTCATTAAAAAATAGGGCCGCTATTATCATCATGGTTTTTCTCATCTCTGTATTAGGTATTTATTCAGGCTCTAAATTACCGATGGAATTTTTACCAAGCATGGATCAACCCATTGTAACAATCACCACTTTATCTAATGGACTAGATGCCGAAACAATGACAAAAGAAGTAACAGAACCTCTTGAAAAGCAGTTTCGAAACCTTTCACATGTCGATACCATTACATCGTCAACAAGTGAAGGATTGTCAAAGATTGAAATTATGTATACCGCAAAGACAAATATGAAAGATGCGGCACGTGAAGTTGAAAAACTTACAAACGGCATAACACTTCCAAAAGACATCATGAAACCTGTGATCAGCCAACTAAACACTTCTATGATTCCACTCGCACAAATTACCGTTCAAAAGAAAAATGGCTTCACAAAAGCTGACGAGAAACAAATCGAAAAAGAAGTTATCCCACAACTTGAAAGTATCGATGGCGTTGCTAATGTTATGTTTTATGGGAAATCAACATCTGAATTATCTATTGTATTAGATCCCGTTAAAATGAAAGATAAAAACATCATAACATCACAAATCGTCACTGCCCTTCAAGGAAAAGAAGCTTCTATACCAGCTGGGCAAATATCTATAAATAATGAAAATCATCTCCTTCGTGTAATTGGAGAAATAAAAAGCGTTGATGATATACAAAATATTACGCTAACACCTGAGGTGAAGTTACGCGACATCGCCAAAGTTGAATTAAAACAACATCATGATGCTATTTCACACATTAATGGAGACGACGGTGCGGCACTCGTCATTACGAAAGAACCAAGCAAAAATGCTGTTACAATCGGAAAAGAAATCGAGAAAAAAGTTGATGATATAAATAAGCAATATAAAGATACTTTCACTATAAAAACACTTATGTCTACACACGAACAAGTCCAAAATGCTGTTACAAGCATGGGAAAAGAAGTTGTCCTTGGTGCGATTGCTGCTACATTTATCATTTTAATTTTCTTGCGTAACATTCGTACTACTTTAATTTCTATTGTCAGTATCCCATTATCGATATTCCTGACCCTCTTTTTACTTAATCAATCTAATATCACTTTAAATATTTTAACATTAGGTGGATTAGCAGTTGCTGTCGGACGTCTCGTCGATGATAGTATCGTTGTAATCGAAAACATTTTCCGTCGTTTACAAAAAGATTCTTTCTCAAAGGACGTCATTATTGACGCTACGAAAGAAGTTGCAATCGCAATTACATCTTCTACTTTAACAACTGTCGCTGTTTTTTTACCGATCGGTTTTGTAGCGGGTGGAATTGGTGAATTTATGTTACCTATGGTCTTGGCAGTTGTATATTCAATTCTCTCATCTTTATTAGTAGCCTTAACAGTTGTGCCACTCATGGCTTTTCTACTATTAAAGAACACAAGACATACGGAGCAAAAAGAAACGAAACGTTATACAGCCATTTTAAAATGGTCGTTATCACATAAATTTATCATTTTACTTACCGCTTTTTTATTATTTGTCGGTTCAATTGCAGCTTACATTCTACTCCCAAAAGCGAACATTAAATCTGATGATAACACCATGCTTTCTATCAACATGACATTCCCTGCTAATTACGATTTAGAGAAAGGAAAGCAGCAAGCTTTTGAATTTGAGAAAAAATTACTTGCAGATTCAAATGTAAAAGACGTTATATTACAAATGGGTTCCTCTTCAGAATCTGCCCAGTGGGGACAAACGACAAAAAACAATCTTGCAAATATATTTGTAGAGTTTAAAAAGGGAATTGATCTTGAAACGTACATTAATAAACTAAAAAAAGAACAGAATCAATTTCAACCAGCGACATTTGATTATATCAAAGTAAGCTTCTCAAACTTCGGCGGTGGAAATGCGTTACAATTTAACATCACCGCAAACAATAATAAAGATTTAAAACAAGCTTCCGATCTTGTTACTACAAAGTTAAAAAGCTTAAATAATCTTTCAAAAGTAAAAACGAATACAGAAGAAGAGAAAAAGGAATGGGTTATTAACGTCGATCAAACAAAAGCAGAAAAGGCAGGACTAAATTCTGAAGTCATCGGACAACAAGTTGCATTTTTAATGAAAAAATCACCAATTGGCCAAATCTCACTCGATAATGAAAAGACAACTGTTATGCTAGAACACAAAAAAGCAGAGAACCCTAATAAAGATGCGATTTTAAATGCAAATATTTTGTCACCAATCACAGGTTTAATAGCAGTAAAAGATGTGGCAACTATTTCTGAAAAACAAATACAAACCGAAATATTCCACAAGGACGGAAAAGAAACAATTCAAGTTACAGCAGAAGCGAAAGGTGAAGACTTAAGTAAAGTAGGCGCAGAAGTAAACGCAGCTATTGCAGATTTGAAATTACCTGATGGAGCGAAAGTTAACATTGCCGGGGCAACAGAATCGATGCAAGAAAATTTCACTGATTTATTTAAGATTATGGGAATCGCGATTGGGATTGTTTACTTAATTATGGTCATTACTTTTGGGCAAGCGCGCGCACCATTCGCCATTTTATTCTCTCTCCCATTAGCAGCTGTCGGTGGAATTTTAGGTTTAATTGTTTCGCAAACACCTGTCGATTTAAACTCTCTGATCGGTGCTTTAATGCTAATCGGGATTGTTGTAACGAATGCCATCGTCTTAATAGAACGCGTCCAACAAAATCGCGAAAAAGGAATGCCAACAAGAGAAGCACTATTAGAAGCTGGTTCCGTACGATTGCGCCCAATTATTATGACAGCAATTACAACTATCTTCGCAATGCTTCCTCTATTATTCGGTGACACACAAGCTGGTAGCATGGTATCCAAAAGCTTAGCTGTTGTCGTCATTGGCGGTTTATTAGTTTCTACATTACTAACACTAGTTGTCGTACCCGTTATGTACGAATTACTAGATAAAATCGGTAGTAGAAAGAACCGTAAAAACCAACATGAATCTTATACAAATGTTCCTAAATCTTAAAAAGAAAAAAGCCGTATTCAGACTTCTGAATACGGCTTTTCTTTTGACAAAACCAGAGTATTTCCTCAAACTTTCAGGACACTCTATTTATTTTATCCCGCTATTTGCGGGCAGTAATACTCCCACCTCAAACTAGCTTGCTTTCTCCCTTTGGTTTAAACCTTGCACATGGCAGAAAAAGAACCTGACCACTTCTACACATGGCCAGGTCCTCTCGTACACCTAAAAGAAAAGGATTTTTGAGGTCTGTATATAAGAGTTATGCTGCTTTTACTTTGCTACTTTTACGTGATTTTTTCGTACCAGTAAAACGCTTATGGAGTACAGATGCGGTAAAACGAGCAATAATATTGAATAGTAATACCATAATAATTAATACCGCTGCTGATTTTGTTGCAATTAGTTTCGCGTCAGGGATAATTCCCTCAGAATTTAACTTCCAAATATGGACTGCTAATGTTTCTGCTGGTCGAAATGGATTTAATGGATGTGAAGGGCTTGAAAAGTCTGCTGCCGAGTTTAAAATTGGTGACGTTAATCCAGCTGTGTAAATGAGTGCCGCCGCTTCACCAAAAATACGTCCAGCCGCTAAAATTACACCTGTAATAATTTGCGGCAATGCAGATGGAAGCATAATTCTTACAATTGTTTGCCACTTTGTTGCACCTAACCCGAGACTTGCTTCTTTCACATTCGGTGGAATTTCTGTCATTGCATTTTCACAAACGCGTGTTAAACCTGGTAAATTTAAAATCGTTAAGGCTAAAGCTCCGCCCATGACAGTATATCCCCAACCTGCCGTTGTAACGAACACAAGAAGTCCAAATAAACCAACTACAATAGAAGGTAAGGAAGCCATTGTTTCAATACATAAGCGAACAAAATTTAAAAAACGACCTTGTTTTGCATATTCCGCCAAGTAAATTCCTGCACCGAGGCCTAAAGGAATCGAAATAATCAATGTAATAACAAGCATATAAAAGGAGTTAAATAATTGAGGCCCAATCCCTCCTCCTGCTCTTGTATTACTCGGTTCTCCAAATAAAAAACTTGGATCCCAAAATCCCCAACCTTTTTGTAAAATTTCATATACAAGAAAAACAAGTAGAGTAACTATAAAGAAGGCAATTGCATACAAAATACCTGTCCATATATTATTAACTGTTCTAGCATTCATCGTTATCTTTCACCTCTTTGGCCAATCGCTCGAATTATTACAATAAACAAGAACGAAATTAAAAGTAGTATCATCGCTAACGTCCATAGCGCATTATTCCAAGCTGTTCCATTTAACGTATTTGTCATATCCATTGTCAAAATACCCGTTAAAGTTGAAGTTGGACTATATATTCCTTCTGGTAATTTTATTGTATTTCCTATTACCATCTGTACTGCTAATGCTTCCCCGAAAGCTCGAGCTACTCCAAGAACAACCCCTGTTAAAATACCTTTTTTGGCAGCCGGAACAATAATACGACTAATCGCTTGCCATTTCGTCGATCCTAAACCATAAGAGGCTTCTAAATACTCAAAAGGAACCGAACGAATTGCATCAGAAGCAATACTTGCAATCGTTGGCAAAATCATAATACTTAATACAATAATACCGGCAATTAAACTAAATCCTACACCACCAAATGAATCTCGTAAAATCGGAATTAAAATTGTGACACCTAGTAAACCATATACAACAGATGGAATCCCTACCAACAATTCTAAAACTGGTTTTAACACCTTATTTCCAAACTTTGGAGAAATTAAATTCATAAACACTGCAAGTGCAATTGCAATTGGTGCACTAATGATTACTGCCCCAAGAGACACTAGCGTAGACCCAACTATGAAAATAACAGCTCCAAAGCTTCCATTCCCTTCATTCGGAGCCCATTTTGTTGATGTAAACACTTCGGAAATCGAGATATTACTTTGTGTAAATGATTGAATTCCTTTTGCACAAATAAATGCGATAATAGCTAGTGTAATAGCAACAATTAATAAACCACAAAGCGTTACAAGTGTTCTTCCAATATATTCACTTTTTACATAGTTAATTTGTTTTTTCCCCTTCATCACAAGACCACAACCTCACTTCATATATTGAAATGAACAGGACTGGCTAAACAGCCAGCCCCGCTTTCTCTCTCTATTCACGAGCAGTAATACTCCCTGCCGCTTCCGCATTTCTTAAGAAGTTAGGCGGGAGATAAACTGCTGGCATGTGCCCGATTGATTCAACTAATAATCAGTGGGGGATAAAGAACCCCCCACTGATTAAAGTTTCACTTTATATTATTACTTTAATTTAGACATCGGGATGTAACCCATCTCTTCTACTTTCTTTTCAAAGTCTTTACCTTTTACATAATCAATATAGCCTTTTGTTGCATCTTTTGCTTCACCTTTTGTAATCATGTATTCATAAGACCAGAACGGATATTTACCAGCAGAAATATTTTCAGTTTTTGGTTCTACACCATCAATTTTTAATGTTTTTAACGAGCCTTTTTTGTCACCAGTCATGTAAGACATAGCTAAGTAGCTAACAGACCCTGGTGTAGAGTTAATTGCTTGTTCTACTGCACCATTTGAATCTTGTGTCGTACCTGTAGAATCGTTAATTTTCACGTCTTTCATAACTGTTTTTTCAAATGTAGCACGTGTACCAGAAGCTGCTGGACGGTTAACTATATTGATTTTTTCATCTTTTCCGCCAACCTCTTTCCAGTTTGTAACTTTACCAGAGAAAATATCTTGCACTTGTTTTAATGTTAAGTTATCAACATTTACATTTTTATTTACTACTAACGCAAATGCGATACCTGCAACTTTGTTATCTACTAATTCTTTCGCTTTATCTGCTTCTTTTATTTTATCCGCAGCAGGAACATCAGAATTACCAACTTGAACCGCACCGGAAGCTACTTGGTTAATTCCAGTTCCACTACCGCCACCTTGAACTGTAATTGATACTTTTGAATTTTTGTCCATAAATTCTTTAGCTGCCTCATCTGCAAGTGGTTGAAGTGCTGTAGATCCAGCCGCTGTAATTGTACCCGTTAATTCTTGCTTCGCTTCATTACCACCTTTAGCAGTTTCCTTTGTGCTTTCTGATTTTCCGCACCCTACTAAAGCACCAGCAACTACTAATGCCGCTAAAGAAAATTTCAAGCCTTTTTTCATAACCATGTCCTGTACCCCCATTTAATTATCACTTTTCATTTCCACGTTATTATGTGCAATAATCTGTAATACAAATTCATTGTAAGGCACTAATATTATGTCAGTGTTAAGCGTTCTTTAATTTTAAGTAAAGACAGTATATCCTTAGAAAAATCTATATATATTCATTGTTTTTCTACATAAAAAAGTAAAAAACCTTAAGAAACCGCACTCATTGTAAATTTAATTTTAATAATGTAAATTGAACGTAAATTTTAATTTATGCTTCTACAAACTTCTAAAAATTATTTTTACAAAAGTTCTACGTTTCTCTTGTTAAATCATCTAAAACTTCAGCACGCGATGGAATATCCACTTTAGAGTTTCCACATATCAATCGTTTTTTCAACTTGTATATATCACCCTCTTCCAATTCGAGATTTTACTGCCCACAAATAACAGGATACATTGGAACAATTAGAGAAATGATTGAATATTTTTAAAGTAACAATTGACAACAGCATTCACTATCATCTAGTATAATATTAATAAAAAGTTTCCTTAGGGAAACTTTTTGAACTAGCACTAAAAAAATAGAGGTGAGGGAACTCTTATGACATCGGTTAAAACTCAACCACTTTCTACTTTTAAAACAGGTCAGCTCGTACAAATTGAAAAAATTAAATTAGAAGGCACTATGAAACGTCGTTTACTAGATTTAGGGTTCATTCCAGGTGCAACAATTAAAGTGTTACAAAAGAGTCCGCTTGGCGATCCCATTGCATATCAAGTAAGCAATACAACAATCGCGCTTCGAAATGAAGAAAGTTCTCTCATACTAGGAAACTTAATTGGAGATGATGCACAATGAAGAAACATCGCATCGCATTAGCTGGGAATCCAAATACAGGGAAAAGTACATTATTTAATACGTTAACCGGATTAAAACAGCATACCGGAAACTGGACAGGAAAAACGGTATTAAAAGCTGAAGGCGAATATGAACATCATGGAAACCTCTATACTGTAATCGATTTGCCAGGAACATATTCCTTATACTCAAATTCTGCCGATGAAGAAGTAGCACGTGACTATATCATTTTCGAAAAGCCAGAGGTAACAGTTGTTGTTGTTGATGCCACCGCAATGGAGAGAAATTTGAACTTAGCCTTGCAAGTAATGGAAATGACAAAAGAAGTGATTATATGTGTGAATTTAATTGATGAAGCAGAAAAGAAAGGCATTATAATCGATGAGAAAAAGTTAGCAAAATCGCTTGGAGTTCCTGTTGTTAAAATTTCTGCACGTAATAAAGTCGGAATCGATCAAATGCTAAATACAATTGAAAAGGTAGTAAATCGAAAATTAATTCCTACTCCTTTTCAAGTTACTTATAACGCAAAAATAGAAAAGATGATTCAGGAACTTGAACCGCAAATATATAAAGTTTTTGGAGACGCTTATCCTACGCGTTGGATTGCACTTCGTATTTTAGATGAGGACATGAATTTCTTAGAATCTCTTCAAAAACATCATGAAGAACTGCTAGTAAGGGAGGTCTTAATTAATGAAATCTCATTCAACCAGTAAAGCTCTTCCATTAGACAATATCGTTCATCATGCTCGAACGCTTGTTAAAGAAGATATTCGTGATGATATTGTCGGTGATATTTACCGTGCGTCAGCTCATATTTGTAAAGATTCAATTCAATATACAGATAAAAATAAATTATATCGTTCAGAGAAGCTCGATAAAATCTTCACTTCTCCTATATTCGGCTTTCCTATTATGCTTGCTATTTTATCTGTCGTTTTTTATCTTACAATTGCAGGAGCTAACGTTCCTTCTGATATGATTGCTGAATTTTTCGGATGGGCAGAAGGTTATTTAACAACTTGGTTTCAAGCAATGAATGCCCCAAAATGGCTACATGGCGTTCTTATTCTCGGTTTATTCCGCGGAACAGGGGCTGTTATTAGTGTTATGTTACCACCAATGGCTATTTTTTTTCCAATGTTCGCTTTACTAGAAAACTACGGCTACTTACCGCGCGTTGCTTTTAACATGGACCGTCTCTTTAAACGCGCCGGCGCACATGGAAAACAATCATTAACGATGGCAATGGGTTTTGGATGTAATGCAGCTGCGATTATGTCAACGCGTATTATTGAATCACCACGTGAACGTATGCTCGCAATCTTAACAAATAACTTTGTTCCTTGTAATGGAAGGTGGCCAACACTTATTTTATTAGCATCTTTATTCATGGCCGCTGGATACACAGGGGGTACGCAAACACTTGTAACGTCCGGGGTTGTTGTCGGTATGGTTGTAATTGGTATTATCGTAACTTTAACTGTATCATGGGTACTCTCAAAAACAGCTTTAAAAGGTGTCCCAACCCACTACACACTAGAATTACCACCTTATAGAAAACCTAAAATTTTAGATACTATCGTACGTGCAACACTTGATAAATCCATATACGTTTTAAAACGTGCTGTTATCGTCGCAGCACCTGCAGCTATATTAACATGGATATTAGCAAATGTATTTATTGGAGACACCAGTCTTCTTATGTATATCGTGAACTTTTTAGATCCGTTTGCCAAATTACTCGGGCTTGACGGATATATTTTAGCAGCATTTATTCTCGGCTTACCAGCAAACGAAATTGTTGTTCCGATTTTATTAATGGCTTATTTATCAACAGGCTCATTAACAGAGTTAGAAGATTTAACACAAATTAAACAGTTGTTTCTCGATCATGGTTGGACGTGGCTAACTGCATTAAATATGATGCTGTTTTCTCTTCTTCATTTCCCGTGCGGAACAACGTTAGTGAATATATATAAAGAAACAAAAAGTGCAAAATGGACATTTCTTTCATTTGCAATTCCTACGGTAATCGCCATTGTCGTTACTTTCCTGTCAGCACAATTGGTAAACTGGTTCGGACTTTTGTAGAAAAAGAAACTCGACGTATCACTCGGGTTTCTTTTTCTGCTGTATTTGTTTTTGCCAAGGCTGCGCACCATATTCTTGCATTTTCTTATGAAGAAAATAAACTGTATAAGGAATTGTTGCCATTAAAACCGTACATATAACCCCTAGAGTTGTAAACATCACGCTACTCCTTACTTTACTCACTTCTGATTGGTAACACGGACCCCGAATGCTCAATACTTGGTTTTATACGAACAGTTATATTACTAGTGCTAAAGTAATTTTGACCTTGATCCCAATTTTTTTTCACTTTTATCCATTGTTTATAATTTTTACGCTTGTAATACTCCCCTACTCCTAATACATCCACTTTCAAATCCTTCTGAATAACTTTAACGGTTTTTTGTAGCTGTTTTTCCATTTCACTTGCAAGATATTTATTGATTTCTTCAGTACTCATTGCCTTACTCTCTTTCCCTAAATAAACTTCCGCTAATGTCCCGTTTAAATATACATCAATTATAAATTTAGGTTTTGTAGGATTCGTTAAGAATACGTGAATTTTCCGGCGCATCTCACGAATTTCAAATACAATAAGTTGATTTCCTCTTTGTATCTTATAAAATCCCCCTACTTTTTTCCCAATAATATAATTCAGACCTAATGTTTCCATTCCATTTAATCTACCTACAAGCTTTTTGTCTTTCCCTCGAAATACAGCTGCTCCCTCCATTTTAATCCCCTCATGCGTTAATGCTAAGACTGGAAGAACAAAACTTCTATTAGCAGACATTTTCTGTTGTAAATTACCAATTCGAATCGCCTCTAACATTTGGGCATTTTTCCAAGCATGATCTGATATCATACTTATATATTTAGCTGGTAAATTTTCTGGTTTTGCACTCTGTTTTAAAATTTCTTCTGCACTTCCTTTTGAAACAAAGATACGAATATTCCGTCGCATCTCATGATCACGAAAAAATACATCCAATACATCTTCTAAAACGAATGGTTTTTTTAATAACTCCTCCGAAAGAATAATGACTTCTATATGAGGAAAAAATAAAGAACGACTTATTTTTTTTGAGATAATACGAATTTGAGCAAATACACTATCAGCCGTCGCATTAATATTAATGTAATTCTTTCCACTTGTAGCTTTACTTCCTTGCTGTGTTAAAGAGCTTGGCAACACCATTTGATACGTCCCTTTTATAAGAGGTGAGCGGGTAGTAGTTGTCGTTTCACTTTTCTCCCCCTGATGAATCGCTTTATCCAGCGCTACTCCCACAACAAACCCTCTTTCTTCAATTTCTTGTCGTTCAGAACAACCACTTATAAATAAGATAAAAAACATGCATACCATTATGCTAAGAAGATGTTTCATTTTGATTGCCCCTTCCTTTTATCTTATAGACAACAAAAATAAGAAGTGGGACAAATACCATAATAGACATATCAGCCCAAGCTAAATATGTACCGTATTTACTAATTACCTCTAAATTTCCTGGAATTATATTTACAACATAAATAATAGGCACACTAATAAAAATAAATGTGTGTTTCTTTATTGCTGGAAACATCGCGCAAAATAATAAAATGGCCACATCATAATACAATGCTGTTGTATTAAATACAGTAATAATCCATGTTATAAAAAAGATTGCATCAAGTCTCTCTAAAAAACCTCCCCCTATTTCAATTTCTTTCCCTAATTCAATAGTTGGATACGTTAAAGTGCTAGTTGTTATATATGTGAAAACAGTTATACAAGTCATATAAATTAAAATATAAGAAAACACAGTAATCATAACACTCTTCGCTGCTACCATAGGGGCTTTTTTTGTTGATTTTAGTAAAACAGCATAAAAAAAAGCGACTTCAAATCCAATAAATGTAAATACAGATTCTTTAATTCCTTTCATATATTTACTAACATCAGTCTGAAAAAATGGTGATAAATTTGTAAATTCCATTAAATTAACGTTTAACAGTGATAACAAAATAATGGCAATAAAAACAATTGGTAGAAATAGAACATTCAACCTCAATAATCCTACTCTAGATCCACAAACACCATACACGATAACAAGCAGATAAAAGAAAGATAACAGCTGAATAGGTGTATCACTAAATAAATATGTTTGAGAAATAATCGAAATTGTCCGCGCTTCATAAGCTGTAATTCCAGTAAAAATTAGTATTAACATAAAACTAAAAATATAAGTAATGGGCTTGGTTAAATATAAGCTCGCATATTGAACAAAATTTTGTTTCGGAAATAAAATAGCGACTTTCATCATCAGCCATGCAAAGCATGCACATATCAATCCACCTACAAGTAAAATAACCCATCCATCTGCAAAAAGCGCATGAGTCGCCATAACACGCGGCATAGAAAGTGCACCCGTCCCAATAATAGTAGAAGATACAGCAAAACCAAGTTCACGAGTCCCAATTTCTTCATCTCCATACTCAAATGGCTTCACTTTATTCCCTCTCCTTCGAACGCAGCGTTTTATCTTTCGGTTGTAGGTACTCAGGTCTCTCTTTTAACATAGCTTTAGGCAAACGGACAATATCCTCTTTCCAATCTTTATAAAAAGCAGGCGAAATTGGTGTAGAATATGGTACTCCAACACTCGTTAAATTTACAATATGAATCGCTAATGCAATTAACCCTAAAATAATTCCATACAAACCAAAGGCTGTAGCTAATAAAATAAATGCAAACAGCAAAATACGAAAGGTAATAGTAATACTGTAGACCGGCAAAGAAAATGTAGCTACCGCTGTAACTGCAATAATTATTACAAGAAACGGGTTTACAATCCCAGCACTTACAGCAGCTTCTCCAATAACGAGACCTCCTACAATCCCAATCGTTTGCCCCATCGGCTTAGGGAGACGAATTCCCGCTTCACGAATCAGTTCCATTGTAAAGGCCATGATGAGCGTCTCGATATAAGCTGGAAATGGAACACCCTCTCTTGCTCCAGCAATTGAATATGCAAGATTAGAGGGAATAAGCCCTTGATGATAAGAGACAAGAGCTATATACATAGCTGGTAATAAAATCGCAATCATCCCTGCTAACATGCGAAGTCCTCTTAACAACGTTCCAATCATCCAACGTTCGTAGTAATCTTCTGGTGATTGAAAGATATCAACCATCACCATCGGAGCAATAAGTACAAATGGAGAACCGTCTACTAAAATAGCTGCTTTTCCTTTTGCAAGTGAAGCCACGACATTATCCGGTCTTTCTGTATTTAAAAATTGAGGGAACGGCGATAAATTATTATCTTGCACTAATTGTTCAATCGTTCCTGTCTCAAAAATAATATCGGTTTCAATAGATTGAAGTCTCTTGTGTAATTCCTCTACAATATAAGGATGAATAATATCTTCAATGTAAGCTAATGTTACTTCTTTCTGTGAACGCTTCCCCATAATATAGGAACGAAAACGTAGTTGCGGGTCACGTATATGACGCCGAATTAACATTTTGTTTATATTCACATCTTCATTAAAACCTAGATTAGGCCCTCGAATTATTGTCTCTGTAACCGGTGAATCGAGGCTCCTCCTCTCCCATTCGCGAAAATTTACAATTATTGCAGAAGGAATACCATCCAGTAGCACAATTGTATCGCCTGCTAAAAGTGCATTCATAACATCCGGAAATGTCCTAACGATACTCACTTCTCCAACTGACAAAAATTGATCCATTAATGTTTGAATAATTGAAGCTTGTTTAGGAATTTCTTCATACTGCAATGGTCGAATAACAAAACGGTAAATCATGTCTTTATTACTTAGTCCGCATAAAAATATAACTGCACATCGATCATTTGTCCCCGAAAGAGAAATTTCACGCACAGTTAAATCATTAGGTGAATCTAACTTATTTCGAATTTCATTCGTTATTTTCGATAAGTTAGCATCTAACTGAACCATATTTATCACCTAACTTTCTATTTCAAAATATTGTAGTTATATTTCTCCATTTCAAGCGAATATATACAAAAAGAGTTATCCCATAGTAACAGGATAACTCTAATAAAGCACTATCTTATGTTCTATTTTTCATGAAGTTCAAAACGGAAGAAACAAATATATCCACACCAATTGGCAAGGCCTCCTCATCAATTGTAAAACGCGGATGATGATGGGGATATATAATCCCTTTCTCTTCATTTCCAGCCCCTATAAAGAAAAATGTACCTGGGGCTTTTTGTAAAAATGCTGAAAAATCTTCCCCAGCCATTGTCGGCTGTAAACGAACAACACATTCTTTTCCTAAAAGTTGCAATGCCGTACTTTCTACATGCCTTGTTACAACTTCTTCATTTACAACCGGACGATATCCATATTCATATGTAAATGTATATGATGCACCGTATGCCTCTGTAATACTTTTTACGACTTTCTCGATGCGCTCTGCTGTTTGCTTTCGAAGCTCATTTCGTAAACTTCTCACTGTCCCGCCAATTGTCGCACTATCAGGAATGACATTATGAGTTGTTCCTGCATGAAACTGCGTTACCGATAACACCAATGAATCTAACGGATTCGTGAGTCTGGAGACAATTTGTTGTAATTGCGAAACAACTTGTGTACCAATCGCAATACTATCAATTGTTTCATGCGGAATACCGGCATGTCCACCTTTCCCAATAATCGTAATCGAAAATGCATCCGGAGCAGCCATCGCTGGACCATATATCACGCCAATTTTCCCAACTTCCAGCGGTGACCAAAGATGTGCACCAATAATGCAATCAACGCCTTCCATAACACCAGCGTCAACCATTTCCTGTGCACCGCCCGGAAAATTTTCCTCAGCATGTTGAAATAAAAAGCGAATTTCCCCTTCAATTTGATCATATTTTTTCGAAAGTGTATATGCCGTTCCCAGTAACATCGCCATATGTCCATCATGTCCGCACGCATGCATAACTCCTTTAGAACGGGAAACAAAATCAAACTGGTTTTCCTCTTCAATAGGTAGTGCATCCATATCAGCACGAAGCGCAATTGTTCGTCCAGGTCGCTTACCAACCAATCGTGCCATTACACTATAACGCGCCGGACGCGAAACTTCTAGATGAGGAAATGTTTGCAATATATCATAAACCAGTTGAGATGTTTTTTCTTCAGAATAAGAAAGCTCTGGATACATATGAAAATGTCTTCTCCACCAAATAAGCTGTTCTTTTGAAATAGATGCCTCTTCGATCAGGTCCATATACAATCATCCTTTCTTCGTGAAATTAACTGTTATTATAACTTGTATATGGATAAAAATAAAAACTATTCTGTTAATTAAGATTGTTATATATTCATTTTTCTAACTCTGCCATGCAGAGTACAACATGCCCGCTATTTGCTTTCTCCTTTTGTTTTAAACATTGCATGTGGCAGGAAAAAGTCCTGGCCGCTTCTATGCACGGCCAGACCCTCTGGTCTCCCCCCTAAAAAGAAAGTTTTTTAGCTTGTATTATACTCAAAGGTTCTTATCTATAAGTTGTAAAAAGAAATAAGCAGGTGCAACACAAAGTCCTAATACACTACACGTTCCCATAATAAGAGAAAATAAGAGACAAGAATATTTTACTGCCTTTGTTTTTTTCCACCCATAACTCCAAATTTCGATACTTAAACCAATTAGTATAATGGCAACAAATATTTCCCCAAGTAATAAAAGGGCTAAAGTCTCGATTGACATATATTCACACTTCCTTAGTTGCATAATAGTAATATTTTACCATACACAGAAGTGAACCTTAAGAAATAATTATAAAAAAAGCCTGCTGGGACAATGTCCCAACAGGCTTTTGAAAGTATATTACATAGAGAAGAAAATCCAAACTGTACCGACAACCGTTATTGCCGCAATGAAAAAGTGGAATACGATTGTGATTGTTTGTATTACTCCCTCTCCTTCTGTCATGTGCATAAACATAACTAATTGCAATGCTGCTTGTGCCACTGCCATTACAAGAATGCTTGTTAAGATTGTTGAAAGTGGCAAGCTTGTGTGTAACGCTACATATAAAGCTAGGAACGTTAATGCAAGCGATAAAATAAATCCGAAAACGTGTGACCACGGAAATCCGCTATGAGCATTTGTATTGTTTTGTCCCATTATTACGCCACCATCCCGTTCAAGTAAACTAGTGTGTAAATGAAGATCCAAACAACATCAAGGAAATGCCAGTATAAGCTGATAATAAACACTTTACGAGCTGTAACTGGTGTCAGTCCTCGTTTTAAAATTTGGATAATAACACAAGTTGCCCAAATGATACCACCTGTTACGTGGGCACCGTGCGTTCCAAGAAGAACGAAGAATCCAGATAAGAATCCACTTGTTTGTAGTGTAGCACCTTGGCCAACATACATGATAAACTCTTCAACCTCCATGTAAAGGAAGCCAGCACCTAATAATAACGTAATGATAAACCATAGGAGCATACCATTTTTGTTTTCTTTACGCATTTCATGAATTGCAATCCCGCATGTGAAACTACTTGTTAAAAGTAAAAGTGTTTCAATCATAACAGGCTTTACTTCGAAAATTTGTGCTGGTGTTGGCCCGTCTGCCGTACGACCAGCTAATACTAGGTAAGAGGCGAAAAGCGTTGCAAACAGCACGATTTCAGCCCCAAGGAAAACCCAAAACCCTAAAATATTCAATCTGCTTTGTTCAGATTGATATTCTAAAGGTAAGCTTTTATCTAAAGCCGCCATTTCGTTTCACCTCTCATGCAACATGTTCTGTCTTTTTAATTTCATCTACGCTAACGTAGTATCCGTCGTCGTAATCAAACGAACGCCAGATCATACAACCTAACATACCAATACCACCGACAATTGCTAAACCGAACCAGCTAAATACTAATGCAAAACCTGCAAGACCAATAAAACAAGACATAATAATTGGAACACCTGAATTGCTTGGCATATGAATTGGTTTTAGTTCTTCAGGTTTCGGTGTAATAGACTCACCGTTTTTCTTCATTTCCCAGAATACATCGCTATGCTTAATTTCTGGTAATTTTGCAAAGTTATAATGTTGTACAGGAGATTGTGTTGCCCATTCAAGTGTACGAGCATCCCAAGGGTCTCCAGTTAAATCGCGCTCACCATGACGAATGCTATAAATTACGTTGTAGCATAATAAGGCGAAGCCGACTGCCATCATTACTGCACCGACAGATGCGATTAAGTTTAATCCGCCCCATCCAAGGTTTGCAGAGTAAGTGTACATACGACGAGTCATACCATCTAAACCTAGGAAATACATTGGGAAGAAACAGATGTTAAATCCAATCATAAAGATCCAGAATGTCCATTTACCAAGACGTTCATTTAGCATATGACCAGTCATCTTTGGATACCAGAATGTAAATCCAGCAAGCATCGCAAATACTGTACCTGCGATTAATACGTAGTGGAAGTGAGCGATTAGGAAGTAGCTGTTATGGTATTGATAATCAGCTGCTGCCATCGCAAGCATAACCCCCGTAACCCCACCGATTACGAAGTTTGGAATAAACGCCAATGACCAAAGCATTGGAACTGTAAAGCGAATACGTCCTTTATAAAGCGTAAACAACCAGTTAAAGATCTTAACACCAGTTGGAATCGAAATCGCCATTGTCGAAATCGAGAAGAATGAGTTAACTGCTGGACCTGCACCCATTGTAAAGAAGTGATGCAGCCATACAAGACCACTTAAAGTTGCAATTGCAACCATTGAGTAAACCATTGCTGTATATCCGAATAATCGTTTACGTGAGAACGTACTTACGATTTCAGAGAAAATACCGAATGCCGGTAAAATAACGATATATACTTCAGGGTGACCCCATACCCAGAACAAGTTCGCCCAAAGCATCGGCATACCGCCACTCGCCATCGTAAAGAAGTGAGCATCGAATAAACGATCAAATGACATCAATGCAAGAGCAACTGTTAATACAGGGAATGCAAAGATGATGATGACACATGTAATTAAAATAGACCAAGTAAACATTGGCATTTGCATTAATTTCATGCCTGGTGCACGCATTTTTAAGATTGTTACAAGGAAGTTAATCCCTGTCATCAGCGTCCCGAGACCTGAAATCTGCAATGCAATTGCATAGTAGTTATTTCCTACACCAGGGCTAAATTCTGTACCAGCCATTGGGAAGTATGATGTCCACCCAGCGTCTGGAGAACCACCGATAACGAAGGCGATGTTAAATAACATAGCACCTACGAAGAATAACCAAAAACTTAATGCATTTAAGAAAGGATATGCAACGTCACGTGCTCCAATTTGCAGAGGAACAACAACGTTCATAAGTCCCATAACAAACGGCATTGCCATGAAGAGAATCATAACCGTACCGTGTGTTGTAAAGATACCATTATAGTGTTCAGCGTTTAAATATGTTGTGTCAGGAAACGTCAACTGGGCACGAATCATTAATCCGTCCATACCGCCACGGAACATCATTACAATTGCTGAAATGATATACATTAATCCAATTTTCTTATGGTCAACAGAAGTTAACCACTCATCCCAAAGCCATCTCCACTTTTTGTACTTTGTCAGCACAAAAATGATTCCTAACGTCACAAGAACAATAGATGCGTCCGCTCCGTAGATAATCGGATCGCCTGTGACAAAAAATTCATCGAGCTTCACTATATTCACTCCAATCTGTAGGAATAATCGTTATTACTTTTTGTTTTTGTAGTAGTTGTAATCACAATATTCAAGTGATTTTGGATCTACATATTTTAAATGTGTATTAGAGAATGTCATACGCCCTACTACACCTGGTTGAATAATTTCTTTATATTTCTTTTCTGATAACGAAGGGGCACCTTTTGCTTCTTTTACCCACTTGTTATATTCTTCTTTTGTTTTCGCTTCAAGCTCAAACTCCATATCAGTAAATCCTTCACCAGAGAAGTTTGCACTACGTCCAGTGTAAGAACCTGGTTTATCAGCTTGTAGGAATAAATCCATAATCATGCCATCCATTGTATACTTCATTCCACCAAGTTCTGGAACCCAGAAAGCATTCATCGGACCGACAGATGTTAATTTAAATTGAATTGGTACACCTGCTGGTACATTTAAATAGTTAACGGTTTCAATTCCTTCCTCAGGATAACTGAATAACCATTTCCAGTTAGCAGATGTAACGTAAATTTCAACAGGTTTTATATCTTTCGTTTGTTCTGGTGGCTTTTCCGTTGCATATGTTGCTTTTACTGTCGGGATTGACAATGCAATCACGATGATAACAGGGAAAATAGTCCAGATAATTTCTAGAAGAGTATTACCGTGTATATCAGGTGGCTCATAGTCCATATTTTCTGGTTTTTCACGGTAACGAATTAAAATAACTGTAAACAGGACGAATACGACTAGGATAATTACTGACATCAGTATGAGCGACCAAATAATTAGATCATACTGCGTTTTTGCAACAGGTCCTTGTGGATTTAATACAGCGATTTTGTCGCATCCACCGAGGAACAAGAGTAATGATAGTGGAAGAAGTGAAGCCAACTTCCAAAACTTTTTTTTCAGTTGCACGATTGAAAATCTCCTTTCTCCTTGGATTGAAACTATGCCAATAAAATAATATAAACCTATTAATTTATAGTTAGCAATAGTTTTTGAGATATTGTTAAAAAATAGACACAAATGCACAGTTTTTACGATGAAAATCATTTGTAACTTGCTTATATTGTAAACTATTTTTGTAACCAAACATTGATTTTTAAAATTTTAAGATAAATAAAGTTATACCAGAATATCCAGTAAATAGAAAAAAGTTATCTCGTAATAGAATGAGATAACAGA
Organism: Bacillus sp. S10(2024); assembly: GCF_050473865.1. Classification (NCBI taxonomy): domain Bacteria; kingdom Bacillati; phylum Bacillota; class Bacilli; order Caryophanales; family Bacillaceae; genus Bacillus; species Bacillus sp. S10(2024). Next base: position 2,840,128 of record NZ_JBFLUR010000002.1, read on the forward strand.
AGATTTTATATATTCAGTTTATCATTTATGAGACGTTTTTTTGCTGCTCAAATGTGACAATTTTTTTATATTTTACTTTATAAAAAATGTAACAAATAATCATGAACGGAATGCCGCAATATAAAGCAATACGTTGATCTGGAATAAACGCTAAGCTTATGAATGTAACAAAGTTTAAAGAAAACGCTGCAATAGGAACAAGTGGATAAAGCGGCGTACGGTATTTTAAGTCTCGTACATCTCCACCGTTCTTAATAAATTCTCTTCTAAAGAAAAATTGAGATGCAGCAATAGACATCCACACAACGACAGCTGCCATAGCCGCAATCGATGTTAACACTAAAAAGACGGTATCAGCGGCAAATACACTTGTTAAAAGAGAAAGGCCGGCAAAGATTAAGCTAAAAATTAAGGCATTGATCGGTACCCCTTTTTTCGTTAGCTTTGTGAAACGCGGACTTCCCATTCCTTGTTTTGCCATCGCCCAAAGCATGCGAGAATTTGCGTATAAACCAGAGTTTGCTACCGATAATACAGCTGTAATAATAACAAAGTTCATAATGTCTGCTGCATAAGGGATTCCAGCTGTGTCAAAAACGAGTACGAACGGGCTTTCTACGAGATTTGCTTCTTGCCATGGTAATAATCCTACAACTACAGAAATGGCAAGAACGAAAAAGAATAGTGTTCGCCAAATTGTATTTTTTATAGCACGTGGTATTGTGATTTCTGGCTGCTTACTTTCGCCTGAAGCAATACCAATTAATTCTGTTCCCTGAAACGCAAAGTTAACGGTAATCATTGTAAGAAGAACAGCTGGAAGTCCATTTGGAAATAGTCCGCCATTGTCTGTGAAGTTATGGAACATCGGTGCGGGCTTACCGTTAAAGTCTAATAAACCAAACATAACAGCACCGCCGACTAAAATAAAAACAATAATCGTCATTACTTTAACACTTGCAAACCAAAACTCAGCTTCAGCATAAGCACGTGCGGATGAAGCGTTTATAATAAAGAGTATGGCAGCAAATACAACACACCATATCCAAGATGCAACATCCGGAAACCAACGCTTCATTAAAATACTGACAGTCGTTAATTCAACCCCGACAGTCACAGCCCAGTTCAGCCAATACATCCACCCAACAACAAATCCAAAACCAGGTGAAATAAATTTGCTAGCATAACTTTGAAAAGAACCCGCTTCCGGCATGGCAACTGTTAGCTCCCCAAGACAAAGCATAGTTAAATACATAACAAACCCGCCGACTAAATAGGCAAGAATAGCTCCACCCGGTCCAGCATTGTGAACAATTTGTCCAGATCCCATAAATAATCCAGTTCCGATAACGCCTCCTAAAGCAATCATGAAGAGGTGTCTGCTTTGCATCGTACGTTTTAGTTCATTTGGCTGCTTCTCCTTTTGGATCATATGCCCCTCACCCCATACTTTCATCTTGTTTAGTGGAAATTAAATATTCTCTCAATCAAAGAAATTTAACTAAGTTAAACATATTTCATTTTAACAAAATATTCTAAACATGTATATTTATTTTTCTTTTTATTTTAAAAAATTAGAATTTTCACCGCGATATATTTTTAGTGTTTCGACATATAAATTGTTGATATGCAGAGTGCATCATAACCTTCACCTCTCTTTGTTTTAAACCGTCGCCATAAAAAAGAAAGGGAATTTATGTCGTTTTTTCGATTTATATAAATATCTAAATAATATTCCACATAAACATCCTAGTAAACTAGTGAAAACAAAGGTACAATGGAGAGTGTGTCACTTTTCAAAATGTAAGAAAATAATTATGTAATGGAGTTAGAGAAATGGCTAGGATCGTCAAATACGTATGTATTTTAAGTATTGGTGTTATTGTTGGTGTAGCATGTAATAAGCAAGTTATGGGCGTAATTGAAACTGGGAAAAATAAAATTTTTCAAAAAACCCAGGAACTTCGTGTTGATTTTTCATTTGAAATGAAAGACAAAGTGATGATTGAAAATGTTCCATTTATAAAACAGCTTCCTGAATTAGAACGTGGTTGCGAAGTGACGAGCTTAGCAATGTTACTTCAATATAAAGGAGTTAAAGTGGACAAAATGACACTTGCGAATGAAATTGCTCGTGTCCCATTTGAGACAAACGGTGTGCGTGGAAATCCACACGAAGGGTTTGTTGGAAATATTTACACAAAATCCGAACCGGGTTATGGAGTATACCATCAGCCGATTTTTCAATTAGCACAGAAATACATTCCAGAGAAAGCAGTTGATTTATCTGGAAGAGACGTGAAAGATTTATATAAAGTACTTAGTGCGGGTTCTCCAGTATGGATTATTGCAAATACAACCTTTGCACCACTAAATGAGGGAAACTTTGAAAAGTGGAATACAAATGCCGGGGAATTAATGGTTACATATTTTGAACATAGTGCCGTTATAGTCGGCTATGATCAAAACTCTGTATATGTAAATGACCCATTGGCTGATAACCCGCGTAAAAGTATTCCACGCGCTCAATTTGAAAAAGCGTGGGAACAAATGGGGAAACAAGCAATTACTATTTTGTAACGATGAAAAGCTATCAATTTTGATGGCTTTTTGTTGTTTATTAGACAATATATAAAGATCAAAAACAATAAAATGCCCTTTCTTTAGGGGTGAACAAGAGCCTCTGTCCATGTATAATAGCGGTCAGGCCCTTTTTCCGCCTCGTGCGGCGCTTCACACAAAAAGAGCAAACAAGTACAAATCATGATGTATTCTCATAGCAACGATTTATATAGTACAGAAAACATTGTCTTTTTTTGTAGCATAACAGTTGTAAATGTTTTATAATTTTAAATAGTTAAATAAATTTGTAAGCGGATACAATATTTTTCTTACTAGTTAAGGAGGTTTATTATGCAGCACACAAACAAAACAGAAAACTTAAACCGTGGATTAAAGCAACGACATATTACCCTTATGTCACTTGGGTCTGCTATTGGGGTTGGACTATTTTTAGGATCAGCTTCCGCTATTAAACTAGCAGGACCGTCCATTTTATTCGGTTATATTATTGCAGGCCTTGCGATTTTTTTCATTATGCGAGCGCTTGGAGAAATGGCAATTGAACAACCTGTTGCAGGTTCATTCAGTAAATATGCACATGACTATTTAGGTCCGCTAGCAGGTTATATAACGGGCTGGAACTATTGGTTCTTATGGGTTGTAACTTGTATGGCCGAAATTACAGCAGCAGGAATTTATATGGAATATTGGTTCCCAGGAACTCAGCGTTGGGTTTGGGCGTTAATTGCTCTTGTATTAATGACCGCATTAAACTTTTTATCTGTTAAAGTGTATGGAGAACTTGAGTTTTGGTTTGCTTTAATTAAAATTGTCACAATTATCTGTATGATTGTAATTGGCACCGGTATTATTTTATTCGGTTTTGGAAACGGCGGCGTAGCGACTGGAATTTCAAATCTTTGGTCACACGGCGGTTGGTTCCCAAATGGATTTTCTGGCCTTCTTTTATCATTACAGATGGTACTATTTGCTTACTTAGGAGTAGAGTTAATTGGTGTAACAGCTGGAGAAGCGGAAAACCCGAAAAAAACATTATCTAAAGCGATTGATAACGTTTTTTGGCGCATTTTAATCTTCTATGTAGGTGCTTTATTCGTTATGATGGCAATTTATCCATGGAATGAGATTGGTGAAAAAGGAAGCCCATTTGTACTAACGTTTGAACAAATCGGCATTGCGAAAGCAGCAGGAATTATTAACTTTGTTGTATTAACAGCTGCTCTTTCTTCTTGTAATGGTGGTCTCTTTAGTACAGGCCGTATGCTATTTACATTAGCACAGCAAAAACAGGCACCAGAAAAATTTGGTCAGTTAAATAAAAATGGAATTCCGAGCAAAGGGATTTTAGCAACAGCTTTCGTATTATTAATAGGCGTTGTATTAAACTACGTTGTTCCTGCAAAAGTATTTACGTGGCTAACGAGTATTTCTACGTTCGGCGCAATTTGGACTTGGGGTGTCATTATAGTTGCGCAGCTTCGTTTCCGTAAGGGACTATCACAGGAGGCGCAAGGCAAATTAACATACAAAATGCCATTGTATCCACTTAGCTCCTATGTTACGCTCGCTTTCCTTGTTTTAGTATTAGGAATTATGGCATACTCCGCTGATACGCGCATCGCATTAATAGTTGGACCAATTTGGCTCATGGCGTTAGTAGTTATTTATTATGCAAAGGGCTTTCATACAACAGATAAAACATCGAAATCGTCTTCGCAAATTGGGTAACGTTAATCCCTTCCTCATATGAGGAAGGGATTTTTTCTCCTCTATCGCAGCATAAAAAATATTTCTCAACAAAATTCACCTTAAATTTACAAAAATTTATAAAATCCCCCTTTTTTCTTCCGTTATATTCCGTTAAAGTAATACAGGGGCACTTTTATCCGTAGGGGCATTTGATAGTTAGTTGAACAAATCGCACTCTTACTTAACTTACTTTAGGGGGATTATTTATGAAGAAACAAAAATGGCTGAAACTCACACTCGCAACAGGAATGACTTTAAGTATGGCTACCATATTTAGTTCGACGACTTTTGCTGAAAGCGCTGTAGATCCAGCTCCGCAAATTACTGCAAAAATTGTGAACGAAAATGCTGGAAAAAAGGTATTATTTGATAATACACATGCCCAAACAGCAGGAACAGCTGATTGGGTTATTGACGGGGGATTTTCTGATTTTGGAAACGGCGTTGCAAACAAAGGCTACTTTGTAAAAGAACTACGCAAATCAACACCTATTACATATGATGATTTAAAAGATTACAATGCATTCATCGTTCCAGAAGCAAACATTCCTTATAAAAAATCCGAACAAGACGCGATGCTGCAATATGTAAAAAATGGCGGCAGTATCTTTTTTATAGCCGATCATTATAATGCTGACCGTAATAAAAATCGCTGGGATTCCTCAGAAGTTTTCAACGGGTATCGCCGCGGGGCGTGGGAAAATCCAGCAAAAGGAATGTCTTCTGAAGAGGCATCTTCACAAGCTATGCAAGGTGTAGAAAGTTCTGATTGGCTAGCAGACAATTTCGGCGTACGCTTTCGCTATAATGCAATTGGTGATGTTTCTACAAATAAAATTGTAGCGCCTGATCAATCATTTGGAATTACTACAGGTGTTTCATCTGTTGCCATGCATGCAGGATCCACAATTGCAATTGTAAATCCTAAGTTAGCAAAAGGGATTGTCTATTTACCAGAAAGTTTACCTAAGTGGAATAACGCTGTTGATAGTGGTGTATATAACGGCGGTGGCATCGCTGAAGGCCCTTACGTCGCAGTTGCAAAAGTTGGTTTAGGAAAAGCAGCCTTTATCGGTGACTCTTCGCCAGTTGAAGATGCAACGCCAAAATATGTTCGTGAAGATACGGGACAGCCTAAAAAAACATATGATGGATATAAAGAAGAAAGCGATGCTACTTTATTAACAAATATCGTAAAATGGCTCTCTACAAAAGAAACATATACGAGCTTAGACCAAGTAAACGGATTACAATTAGACAAACCAACACCATTAAAAACATTTGAACAACCAAGTGCATCAACTGAGCCGCAACCAGAACCATGGGGCGCTCCTAACCAAGGGTACCAATGGTTTAATTCAAGTACATTTAAACCTGGTTCTTACGGATATGGCTATAATAACAACAATAATAATGATGATGGAAACGTCTCAACGAATGATTATAACTTTATTCACCCTAGTATTCTTCCAAACAGCGGTGTATTTCAATTAAAAATACAAGCAAATCATTTATTACCAAACACGACTTACAATAATTACTCCCTAGGTATTTATACAAGTGGTGGTACACAAGTAGCAAAAGTTCAAAACGAAAATGGTACTTGGCCTTCTTCTTACGGTTATAGTAATTCATTTTCCTTTACGACAAATAGCCTAGGTGTCGCTGAAAAAGTCGTGAATGTACAAATTGCTCCTAATACAGTAGGACAAGCTACATTACGCCTTCGTCAAAATACGACTGTAAAAGAAAATAAAACAGTTGTAATCGGAACATCTGCTATTCGATAAAAGAAATCCCCTTTCAATAGAAAGGGGATTTCTTTTGTACATAACTATCCCTATCACTATATAAGAATAATTTTTTACAAAAAAGTGACCTTTGTTGACTCAGAAAATTTAATAAGATAAACTATTAAACATATAAAACTATTAACTTTGTTTTTTAAGTTAGGAGAAATCACATATGGATGCTGCACTACAGTTTGATGAGAAACAACAGCAAAGAAAGAAACATCCTCCAGGTTTGTATTTACTCTTTTTCACAGAAATGTGGGAACGATTTAGCTATTACGGATTACGAGGATTATTAACATTATATTTAACAACAGCTTTAATAAACGGTGGCCTTGGTTTTAGTAAGAGCTGGGCACTTACGATTTATGGCTTTTATACAGGCGCTTGTTATTTCACTCCATTAATTGGTGGACTTTTAACAGATCGTTATCTTGGTAGACGATTAGCGATTACACTTGGCGGTATAACAATTGCAATTGGTAACCTTACGTTATTTGCACTGCAAAGCCAATTAGGACTATACCTCGGATTAGCGCTCATTATTATCGGGAACGGTTTCTTCAAACCAAATATTTCTACTCTTGTCGGAGAATTATATAAAGAAAACGATCCACGCCGTGATGGTGCCTTTACAATTTTTTATATGGGGATTAACGTCGGTTCATTCCTTGCTCCACTCGTTTGCGGATATTTATCAGAAGATTTGTTTAAAACAACAGTAGATGGCGTTATGCATTACGGTTTCCGCTATGGATTTTTAGCTGCGTCTATCGGGATGATTGTCGGACAAATTTTATTTACAACATTATCCAATCGTTTTCTTGGTGATATTGGTAAAAAACCAACAGCGGCTTTACAAACAGGAACAGGCAATAAAACAGCTGGCAATACACCATTAACAAAAAAAGAAAAACAACATACAGCTGTTATTGTCATTTTAACGTGTTTTGTTGTTTTCTTCTGGGCTGGATTTGAACAAGCCGGTAGTTCTTTAACCTTATATACAAATAGCTTTGTAGACCGCTCTATATTTGGTTGGGAAATTCCAACATCTTGGTTTCAATCTGTAAACCCATTATTCATTATTTTATTAGCACCTGTTGTTTCTACACTTTGGACAAAGCTTGCTACTACAAAACGCGGTGATTTAAGAATCCCAACAAAAATGGGTCTCGGTATGATCTTACTTGGAATTGGTTATATGGTTCTTGTTGTTGCTACGTTAAAAACAGGAAGTAATGAACAACAAATTACTGAAAAAGCAAACCTACTCTTTATCGTCTTTACTTACCTGTTCCATACATTAGGGGAATTATTCTTATCTCCGGTCGGACTATCAATGGTAAGTGCACTTGCTCCTGTCAAACTTGCATCTTTATTAATGGGCGTTTGGTTAGCAAGTACAGGTGTTGCTAATATTTTAGGTGGACAGTTAGCAAACTTTACAACTTCATTAGGATATTCAGAAGTATTTGCTGTTATTGGAGCTGTCGCTATTTTCTTAGGCTGTATCTTACTATTAATTTCAAAAAAATTAGTAAAGTGGATGGACTAAAAAAGATGAGGGATAATCCCTCATCTTTTTTAAGCATTTTCTCCTTTTTCTATCGCTTGCTTATAGAAAAAAGAAATTCCCCCTCGACGAAGGTGGAATTTCTTTTTTTATTATTTAATTTTTTTCGTTTGCACCAAGTTCCCAGATACTACGTATCGTTTTGAATTATCAAGTACAGACGTACATGTAATCAGGGTTACTTCATTTTTCCCGTGATCTTCAACGACTTCCCATTTATCTGGCGTAACTTGTGTTACTTGCTCTACTGCATACTCATATTCATTTTCACTATCATATACATATACTTTATCATTCTTTTTTAATTTCGAAATGTCGCTAAATAACACACCTTTTTTCGACATGTTATGTCCTGCTAACGCATAATTTCCTTTTCCCATCTCTTGTTTCTCTTTTACTGTTGCTGCACCTGATAATAAATTTTTCTCAGTTGAACTATTTAAAATTGGAAGTTCTAATCCAATACTCGGAATCGACATACGCCCAATCACTTGTTTTTTATCTAATGAAGCATTTGCCACATCAGCTAAATCCGGTTGATTTATTTTAGAAGCATCAACAAATTTCGTTTCTTGTTTTTCATACTTTATTTTCTTAATAGCTTGTACGTTTTCGTCTTGCATCTTTCCCGCTTTGTAACCATCGTAAAATGGTTTTGCAATTAAAACGCCGCCTACAATAAATAATAGAAGTGCCAGTATACTATAAATCTTTTTCTTATTCATGCCCCAATTCCTTTCCTTTACAAAATTCCTCTTATATAAAATGATAAAGTAAGAATGCTAGATATACAAGTAACATGTACAAGACAAAAGAAATGGCACTCCTTATTAGGAAGTGCCATGATTATCATTTCTGCAAACAATAAAAGCTTAATGTTCCATCTGCTTCATCTGCACTTACAAATATATTACGGTTGCTAATCTTATGAATCCCTTCCGGTGCTTTGCCCCCTGAAGGAACAAGACCAATATAAACAGGGAACATCGGGATTGTTATATCAAAAAAGAGTATTGCATTTGCCCTTTCAGCAGCAACAGCCATAATTGGACTTTCTTGTATTATTCCTGTCGCAACATTTTCCACTTCACTACCTCGGCTATTACTACGACTATCTAAATATAAGCCTTTAGCTGCCAATTTTTCATCAGTAAGATTCATACTATCGTATACAAGCGAACCATTTTGACTCCATACAGATATATTGCGTCCACCTGATTTCACACCATCTTTAAATTCATTTTTCCCTAGGTCTCCTTCATTAGCAGTAATTACAAAACGCCCCGATGGATCCCACGTTATACCATCTGGTTCTGGTCTTGCAATCATTTCATCTTGAAAAGAAACAACACCATCATTTTGCAAATCTGCTTTATGCTTTGTTGTTCCAAGGCCAAATATCGTTTCAATGTTTTGTCCTTGCAAATTAACAATAGCAACTGCATTGTTTTCCTGTAATGTAACAGCTGCTTTTTCTCCATTTGGACTAATTGCAACATATTCTGGCTGAGGGTCATGCTTGTACACTGTTCCATTTCCAATCTGACTTATATCAATTGATAGCTCATGGTGAATTCCTTTCAATACATCTCCATTAGGGAACGTGATGATAGAAATTGTACCCGGTCGCTTTGTTTTTTTCATATTGACTTCATTTTCGTCATTTGGATCTCCTTCTTCATCCTCATTACAAACAACAAGGTTTGTCCCATCTTTTGATAAGGAAATAGAATCTGGTCCTACACCCACCTCGTATATTTTCACAATATTTTTGGATGCTAACTCTATAACTGCTATCTTTCCTCTATGCGCATTATACAAGTTATCCCCGGTACGAAAAGCAACGAGTGCATACTTACCATCTGGTGTAACTGTTGTACTCGTTACCTCTGCTTCGGAATGAAATCCTTTCAAACTCACTGTCCCTTTCAATTGAATGTCTTGTAAATTTTCAATTGAAAGAATGCTAATTTGTCCTAAGTCTGCTTCTGTTACAACTAACGTCTTACCATCTGGTGAAGATACCGCGATTTCTGCTTTTTTGCTTGGCATTGAAAAAATAGCCGTTCTTTCTATTTTTGTATTCTTATGCTTATTACTAATAAAATTATTTACCATTTCCTCTATTTTCCCACGAAATGTTGGATTGGAAATACTCCCTTTTTGTAAACTTTCTATTTTATTGGCAAATTGTTTCGTTTCTTGATTGATTTCTTCTGCGTTTACATGATTGCCTGTCCATAATACACTCGCTATAATTCCTCCACAGAGCAAAGCCTTTCTCATTCTCTAATCCCCCCAATTTCAATACTTCTTCTATTGTAAAAAGGATTTGTAAACTCTCCCTATAGCCTTGTATTAAAGTTTTGTAAAAACACAGAAAAATCCCCTATATTCCCCAAAAAAAGATGTGCTCTTTCGCACACCTTTTACACAACCTTGTTACGATATAAAGAAATATGAAATATTGTAGTTTGGATTAATAAAACAAGAAGTAATACATATAGCGGATATTCTGGGATGTTTCGATTAAATAGTGGATAAAAAACTAACGTAGCAGCTGCACAAGGGATAATAAAACATAATGAAAGAAATGTTGTGCGACACGCTTTCGCCGTCAATATTTCTTCTCTCTCATCTTCACTTGGAAATAATGACGGAAATATCCAAAATGATAATTTCTTATATTTCTTTTTTTGCACTTTGTAAGCAATGGGTGTCACTATTGCTACAATTAGCATTAATGCAATTGGCGTTATATTCATCGTCACATACCACGTCTGCTTTTCAGTAAGGATGATGTTTGCAAGTTCCGTCATGAGATGAAAACACTCAACAAACCCCCAACCTGCTATAACAAGTATACCTATATTTATTACATAAGAAAGACCAATTCTATTCATTTGCTATCTCCTCCTTTTGTAATACAAATACCTCTTCCATCTGCAAACAAAATACATCACAAATCATGAGCGCTAATAATAATGATGGTACATAATCCCCCTTTTCAATAGCAGCGATCGTTTGTCTCGTTACCCCCACCTTTTCAGCCAATACACTTTGCGAAAAATGAAAACGGGCTCGTAGTTCTTTTACTCGATTGTAAATGGTCAATTTTACCACCTCTTACCGTTATTGTATGCTAAACTCCACAAAATGTAAACTCAGCTTAACATTTAATCATAAAAAAATCTACTTTGCTTTTGCAAAGTAGATTTTTACTTTAGTCTAAAATGATAACTTTAACCCTTTTTCTACCCCATTTGCTAGAGGCTTCCTTATTTGGAACGAAAACATCAATTTTATATCCTTTAATAGCTCCACCAGTATCACCAGCAATAGCTTCTCCATATCCTTCAACCCATACATGTGAGCCCAATGGAATAACAGCTGGATCAACAGCAATTAATTTCATATTTGGATTTGAAGTTAAATCATGTCCTTGTTTAGAATATACATGCTCACCTGGTTGTTTCCCATTTTCAGCTGGGTCATTTGTATAAGCTGTAGCTTCTACAAAAATGTCACGGCTGCCTTTAGCAGGTTTCCCTGAATCATTGTCGCTTCCTTTTGGTTCTGGTTGTGCCTGTTGTTCTTGTTGTGCTTTTTGGCGATCTGCAGCTGCTTGTTGTTCACGAGCAATTGTATCTTGTACACCCTTCATATCTGCTTCAATCTTTGCTTTTTCTTGCGCAGCAAGTGTAAGCTGACTAGAAATTTGATTATATTTCGCTTGTACAGCTTGTAAATTATCTTGACGTTTCTTTAAGTTTTCTTGTAAATCAGCTTGTGCTTTTGCTAATTTTTGTTTATCGCCTTCTAAAGACTTTTCTTTTTCATCAATTACCTTCTTGTCAGCTTCAATTTGACGAAGATCTTGTTCTTGTAAACGAATAATCTCCTTATCTGCATCCATAATCGTAGAAACTGCAGTCATACGTTGCAGGAAATCTGCAATGTTTTTTGAATCTACAATTACTTCTACTACTAAACTTACATTTGAGCTGTCTTGAACAGAGACTATACGTTTTTTCATAATATCTTTACGCATAAGTACTTTTTCTTCTAAATTAATAATCTCTTGCTTTTTTTGCTCAATTTGTTTATGTGTTTCATCAATTTTACGCTGAATTGCATCTTGTTCTTCTTTATTTTTTGTAATTGTATTATTTAAGTCCGTTAATTCCTTTTGAATTCCTTCAATGTCTTTCATTACAGCTTGTTTTTCTTGTTCTTTTTGCTGCATGTCATTATTGTTATTTTGCAATTGCTGCTGCATGTTGTTTAATTTCTCGTCGTTTGACTCAGCTTTTACAGCAACTGTACTAGTGAAACAAATAAATCCAGCTAATACGAGACTACTGATGCGCTTAAAATAGTTCATAATCCGACTCCCTTCTCTTACATTTATACATGATTTGTTTTACAGTTTGTTTACAAACGCATTAAATACAGTTTATTTTTCATGACAAAATATAACGAATCATAGAAAAATTGTAATAAATTAATTTAATATTTTTTAATTTTTATATGGATATATTTAAAAATAATGCTACAATTTCAATATAAAGTGAAAAATTTCGAAGTGGAGAGTTTCCTTATTCTTTATTGAACAAATCGGGCTCTTATAACCAGTTTTCTACTTATCCTTTTTTATTTGTCTGAATTTTGGGATATTTTACCACGACCCGCAAGTAGCGAGATAAAATGAAATTTTAAAGATTTCACTCCCTATTATGAAAAGAAAATTATAGAAGCTTGGAGAGAAGACTATGTTTACAAAAAGCAAATCACTAGAAAAAGAAATTGCTCAATTACAAAATCAAGTACAGGAATTAGAACATCAATTACATGAGAAAGAACAAGAACACAAAAAGGTTATCACTTCGTTACATGGAAACGTATTAGCCATTGTCAGTGAACATGAAGAAGTCAATCGCCAGCATCATACGCTACAAGATCTAATTCAACAGTTAAGTGACTGTTTTAACAACGTAACGATAAGTACAAACCGTTCCAACGAGCTGAACAATGATATGCTTCAAAAAGAACAAGGACTTATTCAAGCCATTGGAGAAATTGTAACGTGCTCAAATGAAGGAAAAGATTCCGTTCACGGCTTGCTTACCGTTATTAACAAATTAGGTGAGCAATCACAACGTACGTCTAATAGTATGAATCATTTAAGTGAGCGTTCAAAAGAAATTGAACAAATTGTGGAAGTGATTCAAAATATCGCTGCTCAAACGAACTTACTTGCTTTAAATGCAAGTATTGAAGCTGCTCGTGCTGGTGAACATGGAAAAGGATTTGCAGTCGTTGCCAATGAAGTTCGAAAGCTTGCTGAAAGCACTGCTGAAAGTACAAAAAACATCGGAGATTTAACAAAGAAAATTCAAGAAGAAATTGAAAAAGCATATGAAAATACAAAAGATAATCTTCACCTTGTAGATGAAGGTGTCGAAGTAAGCGCAGATACAAATGCAAGAATTGAAAAAATCTTAACGATGGTACAAACATTACAAACAGGCGCTACAAATGTTATTGAATCAATCGAACAGCAAAAACATTGTAACGAAGGCGTATTACGTGAATTTACAAAAACACAACACATGTTCCAACAAGTAAATGATACGATGGTAAAACATATCAATGATGCGCAAAAAGTAGATACAAAATTATCTAGCAGTCTAGAAGCACTAACTGGAACAAAAAAATAATAAAAAGCCTGAATCGATAGGTTCAGGCTTTTATCATTCCATCTCTATATTTGTTTTTTGTAAAAAATTGTCGTCTTCCTTATGTTTACTCTGTTTTTTCTGAATAGTATTATATTTTATATAAATACTTTTTGCTGAATCCATATGGAACGGAGAAACCATTATTGTAAGCAACGACTTACTAGGGGCGAATCTTTAACAGTAGGATAACCTTCAAGGCACGAACTCGACAGCTAACTTCGTAAGCATAACCGGAGGGATTTCTTATGTTATGACTGAAGAAAAACGATACTTACCTTATTACTTTACTACTAAAAAAAAGAGGGATCCGTTATGTTCATTGTGACAAACATGCTTTATATAAAAAGAAATTGTGAAAAAGAAGTACTGACAGCATTACAACAATATTACCCATCTCCTAATACGCTAGGTTTTATTAATATAGAAGTTTCCTACTCAAAACATGGTAAAGATCATACCGAATTCTTCATTCGCACATTATGGAAAACGCAAGAGGATTATCGGGAATGGATCATCTATAAAAAGAAATCTACTGCAATTACGTGGCAGCAGCAAATTCAACCGTATATCATTTCTTCCAAGTCCAATGCAGCTCAACTACATCAGTAAACTAACAAAAAAGCATGGAAGCAATATAGCTTCCATGCTCTTCAACATCAATATACTTTCTTTTCTTGGCAGTATAAATGAATAACATGTTCGTTTTTTTGAAATACATCATGTGTTATATTCACAATGCTAAAATTACGTTTTTCTAAGTCTTTCTCATCTTTAAAAAAGATTTGTTCTCCTTCTTTAAATTGCCATGCACTAGTAAACGTTGTTACATACTCTCCATTTACTAAAAACATCTCATATTTCATCATTTGCGACCTCTCCCTTATCCCGAATCAATTCTTAAAATTACTCTAATGCCATATTTAAATTATAAGCTGTTTAAAATGGAATTCAATATTATTCTAAACATTAAATAAAGTAACTATAGTTCTTATGGAAGTATCATTTTATTCTTTCATTAAACAAAAACATTTCCGCCAAATATGAATTTAAAAACATTGCTGTTGGATCTATTGTTTGTCTCACCTCTAAAAAATGATGCAATTTTGGATATACTTGTTGCAACGTATCGTATGTCATTGTATGCATTTTTCCCCAATGCGGGCGTCCTTCATACTTTTGAAAAATCCGTTCTACTGCTTGAAAATAAGGAGTGTACTGCATCCCTTTGTACACATGAACCGCAATATAAGCAGAATCTCTTCCATATGACGGACTAAGCCAAATATCATCTCCTTTTGCATAGCGACATTCAATAGGAAAATGTACTTGAAATTTTTTTTTGTGAATGAGATTATAAATTTCCTCTACGGCTTCTTTCATAGATCCTGATGGAATACTATATTCCATCTCATAGAAACGGACATTACGAGCAGTTGCAAACACCTTATAACTTGGACCTATGATCTTGGTATTTGGTACTCCCTTTGCCGATAATTGGCTAACACTTTTACTTATGGAAGGAAAAAAGCGACAGCTCTCTGATAACAATGAAAAAGCCATATTTTCTATTAAAGCTGTTTTGAATTTATGCCACTTAAGTTCTCCTCCAACTTCTTCCGTTACGTTTGTAATTTTGACTTGAACATCTTCAGAATATGGAAAGATAAAAAACTCAAAATGACGATTCTTCTTATATTCTTCCAATTTACTCATAACAGTAGCAAATGATTCTTTTTTACTTTCATAAGCAAGAGAATATGCTGGAATGACTTTTAACTTAACTTTCACAATAATACCTAGCATACCAAGCGACAATTGAAATCCCTTCCAATATTGTGGATATTCTTTTTCGGAACACGTGATCACTTCTCCTGATGCAAGAACAGCTGTTACTTCCACAACTTGTGTTGCTAAATTCCCCAATGAAATCCCCGTTCCATGCGTTCCTGTACTAATTGCCCCAGCGATAGACTGCGCATCAATATCCCCTAAATTCTCTTGTGCATATCCATTCTCTTGTAATATTTTACCTAGCTGAGACAGCTTTGTACCTGCCCATACTTCTACGATTAATGTTTGTGAATCAATCTCGCTAATCCCTTGTAATTCATCTAAAGAAATTAAAATCTCTTCTGTTTGAACAAGTCGTGTAAACGAATGACCCGATCCAACCACACGAATACGCTTTCCAACTTCTTTTGCAAATTTTACAGCCTCAGCAACCTCTTCAATACTTTTCGGATACATCGTATACTGAGGCACTCCTTGTACATTCCCTGTCCAATTTCGCCACTGCCGGCCCCTTATAGAAAGCATTGCCCATCCCCCCGATATGTTCGATACTTCCCTACTACTTCATCACCAGAAATACGATATAAAGAAGAAAATCTTTCACATAACTCCCCTGCTTTACTATGCCGAAACACAATCCCCTCCCCAATTTTTAATTGTTCTGTTCCTTCATAGTAAACAGGTGTTTGCACTTCACCTGCTCCTTCTAATGAAAGTAATTTTGCATCGCTTGGCATATACGGCTGCGGTTGCTTATCCTTTCCGGTCATTCCCGATGCAATATATCCTCCACCTAAACAGGTATAAACATGAGGTTCCGGCTGACGGACAATTGGTAATACAAATCCAACTGCTGGCTCAAATGCAATGTCTTTGTAATAATCAAAAAGTAGCGGAGAATAAAAAGCTGAACCAACCGTAATTTCTGTAACAGATTCATCTTGAACAGTTGTCTTTATACTCCCTGTTCCTCCTCCATTTATAAAACGTAGTGAAATTCCTTTTTGCCCTAATGCTTGTACAATGGATCCTCGTCTGTTTGCAACTTCCCTTACTGACCGTCTTTTTAAATAAGAAAGCACTTTATTTTGGAAGTTTTGTTTTGGTACATTATCCCCTACACCTGCTATCTGTGCTTCATAACCCATAACACCATCTATTTTCAAACAAGCTGATTGTAAAACTCGATCAGCTACTTGTAATACTTGTTCTGCAGTACGTAAAGGAGACCGTTTTACTCCAAAATGAAAGCCAAAAAAACGACTGCTCATATCAATATCAAAACAAATACGAAACGTTCCTTCTACTTGTAATGCAATATGCTCCAAATACAGAATGTGCTCTTCGCAATCTACCATGCAAGTAATCTTGTGTCCTTGTTTTGTAAGTATACTTATTTTCTTCAAAGCCTCTTCATCCCAAACCGGATATCCAAGCAATAAATCATCAAATCCCTGTTCAATTAAAAACAGAACTTCCATTGGTGAGTAACACATAACTCCTTGAAAACAAGAATGTGATTGTAAAATTTTCTTCATCACTGAAACAGAGCGTAATGATTTGCTCGCAATCCGAACCCGTTTTCCTTTATGAAGCTGAATGATAGATTGAATATTTCTCTCTAATGCATCTTCATTAAGAAATGCACATGGCATTGAAAGTCCTTGAAACGTTCTACGATCCACATCTCGCCCTCCCCTTCTATATATTTCTTATATATATTTGGAAAGAAAGTTAAATTTTCCTCTTCAACAGAAAAAAAGTTCCTTCTTATCGAAGAAACTTTTTTCAAAGAGATTATGGCTTATACTGGATAATAATTTGCATACGTATAAGTTTATTAACGATTTACATATGTATCAAACCATAAATGAATATAACCAGCTGTAACGCGCTGTGCTTCCGTTAAGCGTTTCCCTGTCGCTGGCGTCACTTCTGCCCGCCATTTATTTGCATATTCTTGCGATGTAGCTGCTTTTACAAACCCACTTTTTGTTGAATCATTCACAATACCTGGATAATCTTGTTTAGCTGCTGCCGCCGCTCCGTGAATCCACTCTTCTGGGTTTGTTCCCTTCCAATTCCAATATCCGTTACCATCTGCAACTTTATAGTTATCTTTAATTGTATCAACAAAATTTTCATATTTGGAGTGGAAACCCATTGGATAAGAAAGATTCGTAAAGTTTGCTGCGTGCATTGGCTGATTTACATCTCCTAAATAATGAAGAGATAATCCTAAATAGAAGAATGCTTGTTTCATATCTTTGTTTTGGTACGCTTCACCAGCAAGTTTAAAATATTTCGATCCCGTTTCTTTTGCCTGTTTTGCAAGAGGGATGTATGTTTTCTGTGTATCTGGATCATAAAAATGAGAAGCAAATGTACTATTATCATAATAAGGATTCTCATAATCAGCAGAATAAATCCCGTTTTCTAATTCGTTACGCCACTCATTTAATAAAGCAGTTTCATTTGGTTTTACAATTGTATTATTACGAGACATGATATCGATCGCACGATTTACAATCCACAAATGAGAATTAACACCTTCTTTATGTCTATCCTCAGCAGACCATCTTAAAATTGGTGCCTCATTCCCACAATCATTTGTGTGTGCAAACGCTACACTTTGAACCGGTGCAGCCAAAGTAACCATAGCAGCTAATGCCAATACTTTCTTTTTCATAAAAAAATCCTCTCATTCTATATTTAGTCCTAACATAAAGTAAAATCTTCTAGTTATATTCGGTTAACCTATAATAAGGATATCTTATTTTCTAATCACTTTCTATCATCAAAACGAAATATGTAAATGTTCATATCCCATTTTTTAGATTTATAGAGGTCCTTGCAAAACCCTCATTAGTTTATTACTAACATTATAAATAAATGATATAATCTATTTTTATCTGAATGTAATAAATTAATTGAAAAGGTGAGAAAGCATGGAGAAATGGTTTACACTTCGAGAAATTGCTCGAGATACATCTATACCTATTCAAACGGCAAAGCGCTATGTAGAGGATTATCAGTCATATTTAAATATGCGTAACGAAGACGGAGTTTATATATTTCATGAAACATGTATTTCTACACTACAAGAGATTAGACAATGCTATAAAAAAGGAAAGAATAAAGAAGAAATTAAAGAGATTTTAAACAAATTTTGTAGCAACTCTACGGCAATGGTAGTCAAGGGCAGTGCATGTAATGAGGACTCTCTATTATTAGAACTACATAAACATTTTGAAAAAGAAAATAATGTTCATCAAAATCTTATAAAGGTGATTCAAGAGCAAAGTAAAGAAATAAGTCAGCTACACCAAAAATTAAATGAACATTTAAAACAAAAAGAGCATATCGCAATAGAAGAAAGAGATCGTACATTAACACAGTTACTTAGAGAGATGCAAAATGTAAAAAGAGAAATAGCAAAATCAAAGAAAAAACCTTGGTGGAAAGTTTTCTTTTTTGAAAAGAATTGAAATTACATTTATATACATATTTATTTCTTAATTCACAGGTAGCATGACCTCCACTGATTAAAGTTTCACTTTATTTTTCGTGGAATCCCGTAAGTTTTCCTTTCTTTTTGAAAATGCTAGACTTTTTTTGACGATTTTATTATGGTAAATATTGTGCACAAAAAGGAAAGCTCAAATTTGAGTGTTGGGAGTAGTTTATGACAGTAAATAAACAACAAAAACGCTTAATATTCTTGCTAACTTTTGTGTTGGTTGCAGTATTCCTATGCGTTAGTTGTCAAAACAAGAAAACAAGTTTGAAAAAGTCTCATGATGATGTAGCGGATGTACATGAGAATAAAGATTCTGAAAAATCAAGTAAGAGTGATTCTTCTAAAGTAGACGTTAAAAATAGTATTTCTAACCAATCACAAAATGAAAATCCTCCAAATTCAGAAAATGAAAGTAATATTCCGAAACAATCAATTGAGACAGATTACTCTAGTGATTCACCTCAAAATGAGGACGATAGCGATTCAGAAGAATTTTTTTCTACCGAAGTACAGAACGTTAAGCTAGAACAAACGGACAACAATCGCAATTTAAACAACATGAATAATTCAATACAACCAGCACAAGTTAGTGAGGCACAGGAAAAAGAAAAGCTAGACGAAGCTAATAAGCTGGAAACTGAAAAGCGAGAAGCCGAAAAGCGAGAAGCCGAAAAGCGGGAAGCTGAAAAGCGAGAAGCTGAAAAGCGGGAAGCTGAAAAGTTGAAAGCCAAAAAGCGGGAAGCTGAAAAGCGGGAAGCCGAAAAGCTGGAAGCTGAAAAGCGGGAAGCCGAAAAGTGGGCAGCCGAAAAGTTGAAAGCCGAAAAGCTGCAAGCCGAAAAGTTGAAAGCCGAAAAACTGCAAGCTGAAAAGCTGGAAGTCGAAAAGCTGGAAGCCAGAAAGTGGGAAGCCGAAAAGCTGGAAGCCAAAAAGCTGGAAGAAGCTAGAAAGCAGGAAGAAGCTAGAAAGCAGGAAGAAGCTGATAAGCAGAACGACGCCGATAAGCAGAACGACGCTGATAAGCAGAACGACGCTGATAAGCAGAACGACGCTGATAAGCAGAACAACGCTGATAAGCAGAACGACGCTAAACAGCAAGAAGAAGCTAGAAAGCAGGAAGAAGCTAGAAAGCAGGAAGAAGCTAGAAAGCAGGAAGAAGCTAGAAAGCAGGAAGAAGCTAGAAAGCAGGAAGAAGCTAGAAAGCAAGAAGAGGCTAGAAAGCAAGAAGAGGCTAGAAAGCAAGAAGAGGCTAGAAAGCAAGAAGAGGCTAGAAAGCAAGAAGAGGCTAGAAAGCAAGAAGAAGCTAGAAAGCAAGAAGAAGCTAAAAAACAAGAGAATAAAAGTCATGTACTAAATGCGTTTGAAAAACGTGTTGCTGAGCTAGTTAATGTAGAACGAGCGAAAGCGGGCTTACCTCCATTACAGATAGATACAGAGCTTAGTAAAGTAGCACGTATAAAATCAGAGGATATGTTGAAAAATAATTATTTTGATCATACTAGTCCAGTTTATAATTCGCCATTTGACATGATGACACGTTTTGGTATTTCTTATTCTGCAGCAGGTGAAAATATTGCTAAAGGGCAATCAACACCAGAAATAGTTATGGACGCTTGGATGCACAGTCCGGGACACCGTGCAAATATTTTAAATGGTAATTTTACTTATATAGGTGTTGGCTATGTGGAACAGGATAATATTTGGACGCAACAATTTATCAAAAAATAAATAAAAATTGTTGATAAACTCGAGTTTTTAGCAAGAAACTTTTTTGGATTTAAATTATGAAACGAATTCAACCGTTTGATGATGGTATTCCACAAAAAGTTTTAAACGACAGAAGTCATTTTTACGAATGGCTTCTGTTTTATTATTGTAAGCGGCAAATATTCTCCACCTACAATTTGTAATTAATCCCTAAGAAAATCATCTTACATATTATGTAAATTAAAATTAAAAAATCGACATGCAAAAATCTATTTTTTACTACCTTCTAATACCTTTTCCCTCCTATAATCCAATGCGTAAATTTCCAAACATACCAATCAATTTCATTGCGGAGAAAATTATCATTATGTCATAATAGCACAAGAGAGGTGAAAGGATTGAAATACTTTATTTATTTTATTGTTATTATCGCATTTTTCGATACATTTTCACAGTTACCAATTATGAGTACATACGCACAAAACCTTGGAGGAACTCCTCTTATTATTGGTCTTGTCGTTGGAATGTACTCGTTTGCTAATATGATTGGCAATATTATTGCAGGTGCATCTGTTGATAAATATGGGGCAAAAAAGGTTCTTTATATTAGCATGAGCATTACAAGTCTTATAGTTTTATTGTATATCTTTGTTCAAAGCGGAGAACAACTGATTGTCGTTCGTTTTCTGCACGGATTTAGTGATGGCTTCTTAATACCAGCTGCTTTCACTTTCTTATCCAAACAGACAAAATCTAAGAAACAGGGAAAAGCAATGGCTTTATCTGGTGCAGCTGTTGGAACAGCCGCTATCATTGGTCCTGCTTTCAGTGGGATTATGAAAGCGAAAGCTGGTATACACTGGGTCTTCATTACAATTTCCATCTTAATGATACTTGGTACAATGATTTCACTTTTCTTGCTGCCAAATCATATAACAAGAACAAAATCGTCACGAATACAAATGCTGAACAAAGAAGATCTGCTTGAATTATTAAAATTCGAACCATTATTACAAGCATATATCGGTGCCTTCACCTTAATGTTTTCACAAGGAATTGTCACATATATGTTGCCGGTAAAAATAGAAGCATTAGGACTAAAAACATCAACAACAGGAATGATGCTTAGTGTCTTTGGAATTACTGCCATCCTTTTCTTCTTACTACCAACAAATCGTATATACGATCTCTTCAATCGTCAAAAAATGATGGTTATCGGTATTGCAGTGATGGCATTTTCACTTTCATTACTTGGTATATTTACATCAAAGGGCATGCTTTTTATTGTCATGATGATTTACGGAATTGGATTTGCTGTTCTTTTTCCTTCTATTAATGCCTTACTTGTTGAAAATACAACAGAAGACAATCGCGGAAAAGCATTTGGATTATTTTATGCATTCTTCTCATTAGGAGTGGTTGCCGGTTCATTTACAATTGGAGCAATTGGCGCCTCGCCGAGCGTAAGCTTTGTAATTGGAACAGCTTTCTTGTTTACCTTTGCTTCAATAATTTATGTGCGAGGAAGATTAAAGAAGACGATGATGGGATAGCTCCTATCGCCACCAAGTTAATATTTTGGAGTATCCCCGAAACGAAAATTCGATCTCTTCATAGTTGACTATGAAGAGATCGAATTTTTTTGTTTTTTGGAGCAATGAATCCCTTAAATAATTTGCTTAAGGCCAATAAATTAGTTAAATCCGGAAGAGTTTTTCCTAGTTCACATTTAGATATAACTTGTCTTGAAAGAAATAATTGGTTGGCTACATCTTCTTGCGTCATTTTATTTATTAACCTTAAATGTTTTATCTTCTCTCCGATATTCATGTCTGTACCTCCTGTAATTAATTTAATGTATTCTAATATTAAATAGTAAGAAACAAATCGTAGCATCACAGTAAAAGGGTCTGCAACGATCTGTTGCAGACCTTTTTACTGTGATCTTCTATTTTTAATAATTAACAATTAGGAAGGTGAGTTATATGGATTATGAAAGAGGGTTTCATACAAGATTAGAGGATATGGCAAATCGATTATTGGAAGAAGAGGAATAATTGTTAAGAGTCAATGGTAAGAGGGCCAAAAACACAGACTTACAACGTTAATCTGTTTGTAGTATTAAAAACAAAGAATTTAACGGCGATAAGACTTTTGAGACAAGTCATATGATACACTAGTAGGCTTTATTTGATGTGAAATCGGTTAAGTCCAATTTTAAAACCTAGAATCTTAAAATCTATCAAAAACGTTTTTACATCAATATTTCCCCAAAAGTTGAAATGAACACCTTCTAACTTCTATTCTATATTTAACACCCCATATCTTTCTAGGTTTTGTTCCAAGTTTTTCATTTTAAAAAGCATATTGAGTTAATCACTTCGCTGACAGCAGTAACTGTTGTTGCTGTTCATAAACAGAATCTAAATAAAAAATAGAATAACTTTCGACAATTCCCCCGGAAATATTTTTTCTCTCTGCATAACTCGATAAAATATTTAGATATTTATACCAAACTATACATCCATTTTAATTTTTCGACATACATGTACAACTTAATAATGTCGTTACTGCAAATGCCGAAAAACTCGAAACGGTGTTTTCTTCCCTCCTTCATATCTTTTCTATTTTTCCTTGAATTCAAATATTTATTTTTACGGATATTTATCATATTCAAAGAATTACTAATGTATGAACCTCCTGCTTGTTTTTTCGTTAATTCCCAATAAAAAACTAGACCTTTATCAGCTTCCTCTAGTGTATCCTGAATGTTGAACATCATTGAAGTGTGGATATATTCTAAAAATTACTGATATATGAGTGGCACTTACAAAAAAAGTGGTTCAACGTATCCGTTGAACCACTTTTTCATATATTATTTTCCTTGTGTTTTTTCCCAGTCTGCTAAGAATTTTTCAATTCCTTGATCTGTTAATGGATGTTTCACTAATGAAGCGATAACATTTGCTGGGATTGTTGCGATATGTGCACCGTTTAACGCTGCGTCTGTTACGTGAACAGAGTGACGTACAGATGCTGCAATGATTTCTGTTGGAATACCATGAATCGCGAAGATATCAGCGATTTGACGAATTAAGTCCATACCGTTATGACCGATATCATCTAAGCGACCTAAAAATGGAGATACATACGTTGCACCAGCACGTGCTGCAAGTAATGCTTGTACTGCTGAGAATACTAATGTTACGTTTGTACGAATTCCTAAATCAGTGAACGCTTTTACTGCTTTTAAGCCTTCTGTCGTCATTGGCACTTTCACAACAACGTTTGGTGCAATCTTCGCTAATTCTTTTCCTTCTTCAATCATTTTATCTGCTTCTAGGCTAATAACCTCTGCACTTACAGGTCCTTCTACAACGCTACAAATTTCACGAATACGCTCATGAAAATCTACGCCTGCTTCTTTTGCAACAAGAGATGGATTTGTTGTCACACCTGCTAATACGCCAAGGTCGTTTGCCTCTTTAATTTCGTCAATGTTTGCTGTATCAATAAAAAATTTCATGTTTTTCTTCCTTTCTGAATGTAAGTATGTGTTTATCTTTTCTTAATACGGTCTAATTCAACCAAAATAATTTTTACTTTTTTCTTTGCCACACTTACTACCGATGTAACTGCATTGGGATCCGTTGTATTGCTTGTTAAACGAGATTTTGTTCATCCACTACTATTCATTTAACAAAAATATCAAAGCAATAACAAAAGATAAGTTGTCAGACGTCTGTCCATAAAAATGAGTGTAAAAACCCCTAAAACATCATTTTCGATAAAAGGTACTACTTTTCCTTCCTCAATGATGAGACCGTTTACAATTCCGATTATAAGGACAGCAAGTAATCCTACTCCCATTGCAAAGAATAAATCCATGCCAACAATAAGTGTACGTCATAATGCTAAAATAGAACCTACTGATAAGTCAATACCTCTAAGTTAAATTTACGCTAAAAGTCATAATTTTAACTGCATTTGACAATTCAATATACACTAATTAAAACTTCACCATCCTACAATCATCTGCACTTCTCGTAATTTATCTCTTGATGGCATACCACCTTGGGCTCCTAATTTTGTTACAGAAATCCCAGCTGCAATGTTTGCAAAACAAATCGCTTGTTGTAATTCTTCTCCTTCTGCAATCGCAACGGCTAATGCACCGTTAAATGTATCTCCAGCTCCTGTCGTATCGACCACTTCAACAGAAATGCTTGGTACATGAACAACTTCTTTTCCATTATGGAATCGAACACCGTTTCTACCTTCAGTCATCAACAGTTTATTAGGATATTTCTCAAGTAATAATTCTATTGGTGATGTAAAGTCATCTAGAACAATTCGACATTCATGCTCATTTGGTGTAATATACGTTGCTTTTTGTAACACTTCCTTAGGCAATTTTTGCGCTGGAGCTGGATTTAAAATAACTGGAATTTGATGTTCTTCACAAATATGTAGTACATACTTTACTGTTTTAAGTGGAATTTCTAGCTGCAAAACAACCATATCTGCTTTCGTAAGAAGATCTTTTGCACGATTTACAAGTTGTTCATTTACAGAACGATTTGCACCTTGTACAACAATGATACTATTATCTTCTTCAGCCAATACGATATGGGCAATTCCTGTTGTTTCATGCGTAACCGCTTCCACATATTCATTAAAAATATGTTCATTCTCTAAATTTTTTCGAACAAGTTTTCCGTAATTATCATTTCCAATTGCTCCAACCATCGCAACATTTGCACCTAAACGTACTGCAGCCACAGCTTGGTTTGCACCTTTTCCACCTGGAACAGTATGAAATGCTTCTCCAATTACTGTTTCACCAGCTTTCGGGCGTTTTTTTGAGATAGCAACTAAATCTACGGAAATACTGCCAACAACTACAATATTTGGCAATCTCTTCCCCTCCTTACTGTACCGAATGCAATCCGATCATTCTCTGCTACGATAGGATTAAATGCTATAACCGGCACTTTTTAATTCATCTAATTATGTTTGCGGACTTGATGCAGCAATAAAGTGAAACTTTAATCAGTTGTTTTTTCATCCCCCACTGATTATTAGCCCTCACCAATCGGGCCTCCCACCGAACATTCTAGCCACTGGAATTGGACAATGATTTTGCTGAATTTTGAGGCGGGAGTATTACTGCCCACGAATAGCGAGATAAAACCAGCAACATTATTTTGCATAAGCACATCACTGTACTTTTTCTTTTTCTAAATCCCTATCAGGATCACATAGCACAACTGTACATCCTTGTATGTGAGCTACACCTTCTACCGTCTGGGCTACCTCTGGAAAGAATGGACGAACGATTAACTCGATTAAACGATGACTCTTATTCTATAGAGAACGTGCCCTGTACTTGGCTCTGCAGCGTATCTTCATGCACATAGCCATAGATACACTTACTAGTTTAGCGAGGTCTTTTATCGTATACATTCTTTTCCCTTTCCATCATATGTAACCGTTTACGCAAATAATATAACGTATTCATGAAAATCCGTCAATTATTTGCAATTGACAAAATAACGCCCCACTCCTTTACTTTTCCAACATCCAAAATCGCTCTCCCACTAATAAAAAATGCGATTCCATATAAAAAGCATCGCCATTACCGGCGATGCTCTTCTTTATGATGATTAAGATACACTTGCATCTTTCTCTTCTATTTCACTATTTTGTTCTTCTGTTCTCTTTTGTTCTTCTGCTCCCTTTTTGCGATCAGAAAGCTTGATTTTCTTCAAGAATAATGTAAATACAGCACCAACTAGAATAAACACTAAACCAGTTATAAATACATGATGAAGAGAATCTAATAATGATGCCTTTAATACAGGCACAATGCTATTTGCAATTGGTTCTGGGATTTTCTTCAATGCTTCTGGACTAAATAACATTGAATATAGCCCTTGTGGATCTGTGTGAATCATATCTTTAAACTTCGTCACGATTTGCCCTGCTTGTGGTGGGAACGTATTCAGTACAGGCACTAACTTATCTGTTAATACTGTACCGGATGTGTTATTCATAATGGAACCTAAAATCGTAATCCCAAATGTACCACCAATTTGACGGAAGAATTGACTTGATGAAGTTACAACTCCAAGATCTTTTTTCGGGAAGCTTTCTTGTAATGCTAATGTTAAAGTTGGCATTACAAGACCCATTCCGAAGCCAATAATCATCATATACGACGTTGCAACAAGCTTACTTGTATGCATATCCATTGTCGTTAACATCCCAAATCCGCCAGCCATAATCAGCATTCCAGTAATAATTTGTGGTTTTACTCCAACTTTTAATACAAGCTGACCACCAATAATACTCGTGACAATCATCGTAATCATCATTGGTGTCATAATCGTTCCTGATTCAGCGGCACTTACACCGACAATACCTTGCATAAAGAATGGAACAAACATGATTGCTCCGAACATTCCAATACTCATAAAGAAACCAATTGCATTTAATAATGTAAATGTACGATTTTTAAAGAAATGGACAGGTAAAATCGGTTCTTTCGCTTTTTTCTCGACCATCACAAAGCTTATAAGACCAATCACCGCAAGCGCAAATAACCCAATGATTTGCCAAGAATCCCAAGCGTAGTCTTTTCCGCCAAATGTTAATGCTAATAATAAGCTCACCACGCCGACAATCATCGTGAAAATACCAGCGATGTCAATTTGGATTGGCCCTGTTTGTTTCTTCCCTTTTAAGCCCATTGCGATAAGGATTGTTGCTAAAATCCCAACTGGTAAGTTAATGTAGAATACCCATCTCCAGTTCATTGAATCAACAATCCAGCCACCAACTTGCGGACCAATAACAGAAGCAAGACCATAAAGTGCTCCAAAAACCCCTTGCCATTTCGCACGTTCTTTTCCTGTAAACATATCCCCAATGATAATCATAGCCATCGGCATCATAATACCGCCGCCAAGACCTTGAATACCACGGAAAATGATTAGTTCTGTCATACCATTTGCCATACCACAAAGTGCAGAACCAATCATGAAGACGATTAATCCTGTCATATATACAGTGCGGCGACCTAATAAATCGGCTAATTTACCGGCGATTGGTACAACTGTTGTTGATGATAACATATATGCTGTTGTTAACCATGTCATTAAACTTAATCCACCAAGTTCACCGACAATACGCGGCATTGCTGTACCAACGATTGTTCCGTCTAATGCAGCAAATAACATCGCGATAACTAAGCCAGTTAACAACAACGTTCTATTTTGATTTTCTTGTTGTTCCATGTAATCTCCTCAACTCTCTTTAGTTTGTCTCTTTCTTCTCTGATGATTGACAAATAATTGCTTCTAGTTTTTCAAATAATCGTAACAAGTCTTCTCTCTCTTGTACTTCTAATTCGGAAAAATACTTAGCAATATGTTGATTACGAGCAATCATTGCCTCTTCTAGAACAGCTTTCCCCTTTGACGTTAACTCAATTACAACAACGCGGCGATCATTTTCATCATGATAACGCGAAACCAGATCGTGATCGATTAAACGATCAATCATTACTGTAATTGCACTCGGTTTCACATACATTTTCTTCGCTAATGTTGTTGCTCTTGATGCACCATAACGATCTAAAATTTTTAAAATATAAAATTGTGGTGGTGTTAATCCAGATGACTGTAATTTCTCTAATAATTCCGTTTGTAATTTCTTTCCAATAGAAAATGCAAGAGCTTGAATTTTATCTATATGAGTCATATCATTTTGCATATTTTCCACCCCTTAGTTCAACCACTAAATATTTAACATTTTTAAATATTAAACTTTGTAATTAATAATGTCAATGATTTTATTTCTTACAAACTTTCGTAATTTTTCCAGTGAAAAATTACATAAAAACCCCTTTCTTTTTAGGGGAGCGAGATCGTATGGTCATGCATAGTAGCGGTCATGTTGTACTTTGCATAACAGCAACTTATAAAGAAAAGTGGAAGTGGCTCGTTCAGAATGGAAGAAGCGGAGCCGACTGTTTAGGTCCGTTGGCTAAGGTTCTTTCACACAGAAGGTGTTTTTTCCCTTCTCGTGTAGAAAGTTCTTAGACATGAGGACCTAGGAGGCAGAGCTAGACAAAGATGTTGAGAAATAAGAATGGACTTATATAGATGAAATGCTAGGCTGATTTTTTCCACAATAGAAAAACTACCATTACTATGTATACAAAACATAACAATGGTAGTTTTATCCTCTTTATGAAATCAATTCAATTGTCTCAATAATTTCGATGCTATCCTTCACAGATTGAACAATTGTACAATTTTTCATCGCAAGCTCTAATGCCTTTTCTAACTGTTCTTGCGTAATTCTTTCTGCCTTTATTTTATAGTGTAAATGGACTCTCTCCACTGGTTTTGATAATGTCTCACTTCTTCTTATTTCCGTTTCCATTGTAAATTCATGATACGTGATACGTTTTTTTTCTAAAATCGTTCGAAATACAATGGCACTACACCCTGCAATCGAAGCAATCAAAAGTTCTAATGGTGTATATCCATTCTCTTTTCCAATTTGCAATTTACCATATGGAAGATCCGTTATAATTTCATCACGCTTCACTATTAGTTGCATATGTATTCCCCATTTCCATTTGCACCTTTTGCTGTCTCTTTTTATTTATATAATAATATATGTAGCAAAAAATAATAAATGGAATGCCGCAATATAATGCCATGCGCTGTTCTGGGATGAAAGCTAGACTAACCACAACAATGCTGTTTAAAACAAGCGCTGCAATTGGAACAATTGGATATAATGGTGTCTTATATTTTAAATCTTCTAACTTGCCGCCGCTCTTTACATATTGTTGTCTAAATCGAATTTGTGAAAATGCGATAATAATCCAACTCGCCACCGCAGATAACCCTGCAATTGATAATAAATACATATACACAGTACTTTCCGCGAATACGCTTGTTAATAACGATAACGCTGCAATAATCATCGTCACAACTAATGCTGTAATCGGGACCCCTCTTTTATTTACCTTCTTAAAAGAAGTTGGTGCCATTGCCTCATTTGCTAGCGACCATAAAATACGTGTTGCTGCATATAATCCAGAGTTTGCTACAGATAATAGAGCAGTAATAATAACAAAGTTCATAATATCCGCTGCATATGGAATACCAATTTTATCAAAGACAACAACAAACGGACTTTCAATAACTCCTGCTTCTTTCCAAGAAATTAATCCTACTAAAATCGTTATTGTTAAAATAAAGAACAACATAATCCGCCATACCGTATTACGAATCGCACGCGGAATTGTTTTTTCCGGCTCCTTACTTTCCCCTGCCGCGATTCCGATTAACTCTGTTCCTTGAAAAGAGAAGTTTACCGTAATCATTGTTAGTAACACAGCTCCAATTCCATGTGGAAATAACCCACCATCATGTACGAAGTTAGAAAAAAGCGGTGCTGCTGCTTTTCCATCGT
Source organism: Bacillus sp. S10(2024) (assembly GCF_050473865.1). Classification (NCBI taxonomy): domain Bacteria; kingdom Bacillati; phylum Bacillota; class Bacilli; order Caryophanales; family Bacillaceae; genus Bacillus; species Bacillus sp. S10(2024). The sequence continues at coordinate 2,870,080 of NZ_JBFLUR010000002.1, forward strand.
ATGGTAAGAAGCCAAGCAATGCACTTCCACCAAGAAGAATAAATGCAATAATGGTAATTACTTTAATACTTGAAAACCAAAATTCTAATTCTGCATAACTTTTTGCTGATACTGCATTTGAAATGAATAAAAGACTTCCGAACACAAGGCACCATACCCAAACATTTACATCCGGAAACCATCTTTTCATCATTAAACCAATTGATGTTAACTCTAAACCAACCGTTACAGCCCAGCCTAGCCAATACAGCCAGCCAATCATAAATCCTGTTCCAGGTCCGATAAATTTCGTCGCATATTTTTGAAACGATCCCGAAACGGGCATGGCAACTGTTAGTTCACCAAGGCAAAGCATCGTTAAATACATAATAAAACCACCGACTAAATAAGAGAGAATCGCTCCTCCTGGTCCTGCTTGATTAATTGTATATCCTGATCCGAGAAAGAAACCTGTTCCGATTACTCCTCCAAGTGCAATCATAAATAAATGTCTACTTTTCATTGTACGATGTAATTGCTCATTCGCTGCCTGATTCATATTCTTCCTCCCCTTGCATACCCCTCTATATTTTAAAATTTCTGATAATACCAAATATACAATAAAGCGTTTACAATTTCTATATAAAATTAAAACTTTTCTAAAAAAATAACTCTTGCATAAAATAAAATGCAAGAGTCACCTGCTTTCTAATCGTCTTGAAAAAATCGACAAACTATAATTTACAATGAAATACATACATGCGACGAGAAGAAGTGTAGGAATCATATAGTTTACATTTTGCCCATTAATAATTTGAGCATTATGCATTAATTCTGGCAATGAAATAACGACTGCTAACGATGTATCTTTTAAAAGGGATATAAATTGACTGACAAGCGGCGGCACCATACGCCGCAGCGCTTGCGGTAAAATAATGTGCCGAAGCGTTTGTACATACGATAATCCAGACGCACGCGCTGCTTCAATTTGCCCTTTCTCAATTGAGAATAAACCGCTGCGAACAATTTCTGCTATCATCGCTGCTTCAAATATCGTCAACGCCACAATAGCCGCTGTTGTAATTTCTAATTTCAATCCAGCTTCTGGGAGCGCAAAATATGTAAAGAAAATAATTAATAGCAGCGGTAAATTACGAATGATTTCAACAATACAAGCAAGTATTGTTGATACAACCGGTATTTTCGCATATCTAAGCGTACCAATGACGCTACCAATGATAAAACTAAGAAAGATTGCGATAAGAGCGATTTCTAATGTAACAAGTAGTCCTTTTAATAAAAAAATAATATGATCTCCTGTATAAGCACCTCGAAAATCCATTTACACCGCTCCCTTCGCTAAGTGTTTCTCTAAAAAGCGAACACCCATGCTAAGCGGAACAGTTAAAAGTAAATAAAACATACCAACAAAGATATATACATCAAAGGTAACGAATGTTCTTGTAGAGATTAAATCACCTTGGTACATTAAATCCGCCCCAGCTATAATCCCTAATATAGAAGAGTTTTTCACTAAATTTAAAAATTGATTACCTAGCGGCGGAATTACAATTTTTATTGCTTGCGGCAAAATAATATAATACATCGCTTGTACATATGTTAAACCAGAAGAACGCGCTGCTTCCATCTGCCCTTTCGGAACTGATAAAATTCCTGCACGAATGGCCTCTGTAATAAAAGCCGCTGTATATATCGTAAGTGCAGTTGTTCCAGCAACAAAGCCGCTTAATGTAACGCCAATTACCGGAAAAGCAAAATAAAAAGCAAACGCAATGAGGACTAAAGGGATATTCCGAATAAACTCTACATATGTTGCCCCAATCCAATTTAGAAGCCGAATTGGCGCAATTCGCATCACTGCGATGATGATACCAAGAATAAAACTACCAATTAACGCAATCACACTAGACAGCAATGTATATTTGAATCCCTCTAAATACAAATCTAGATTATTTGAGAGAATTGAAAAATCGGGCACAGACACTCCCCCTCTTTCTTCATAAGAAGAGGATGAGAATTTCTCATCCTCTCCTATATTTTTACTCAGGCTTTTTCCCAATCCACTTTTCATATAATTTATTGTATTCCCCGTTTGCTTGCATCTCTTTTAATAACTCATTAATTACTTTTGTAAGCTCCGTTTCTCCCTTTCTCACCGCAATGCCATACGGTTCGTCAGTGAATTTCTTCCCAACTACTTCATAGTTTGCGTCTTGCTTTTCCATACCGTATAAAATAGCATTATCTGTTGTTAAAACATCGCCTTGTCCTGCCTTCAATGCTGTAAATGCTTCGCTATAATTTTCAAATTCAAGTACAGTCGCTTCCGGTGCTTTGGCACGAATATTGTTCGTAGAAGTAGAACCTTTTACAGCTAACACTTTTACTCCTTTTTTCACGTCAGCTATATCTTTAATGCCACTTCCTTTTTTCACAAGTAAAGATTGCCCAGCTTTAAAATACACATCTGAGAAATCAACTTCTTTTTTGCGTTCCTCAGTAATTGTCATTGTCGCAATAATTGCGTCAATATCACCGTTTTTCAGCATTGGGATGCGTGTTTTAGAAGTAACTTCTTTTAATTCTAATTTATTCTCATCGCCTAAAATTTTTTTCGCGAGTACTTTCGCAACATCAATGTCAAATCCTTCTACCTTTCCTGTTGCCGGATTCTTTAATCCAAATAGATTCGTATCATACTTCACACCGACAACTAATTTCCCGCGCTTCTTAATTTGATCAATAACAGTTTCTTTTTCATTTTTTACAGCTTCTTTTTCTTTCTTATTACCACAACCAGCTACAATCAGTACAAACAAACATGCAAAAACGATAAGTGTAAACCACTTTTTCATTTTAATCATCAAATTCCTCCTTTAACGATTCAGCACACGACTTAAAAATAATTGGGCTCGTTCTTGCTTTGGATTGACAAAGAAATCAGCAGGCGAAGCCTCTTCCACAATTTCACCCTTGTCCATAAATAAAATGCGATCCGCTACCTCGCGGGCAAATCCCATCTCATGTGTAACAACAACCATTGTCATGCCTTCTTTTGCTAAAGTTTTCATCACATCAAGTACTTCACCAATCATTTCAGGGTCAAGCGCTGAAGTTGGTTCATCAAACAGCATAATCTCCGGTTTCATCGCTAGTCCCCGTGCAATAGCAACGCGCTGTTGTTGTCCGCCTGATAGTTGGTGCGGATAAGCATTTGCTTTATCCGTAATCCCTACTTTTTCTAAATAAAACATCGCAGTTTTTTCTGCTTCTTCTTTTGGCTTTTTTAGTACTTTTATCGGGGCAAATGTAATATTTTGAAGCACTGTTTTATGAGGATATAAATAAAAATGTTGAAATACCATGCCGATGCTTCGTCTTAATTGATTTATATCTTTCTTTCCCTCATGTATGTTGACACCATTTACAACCAATTCACCATTCGTGATCGTCTCTAGTTGATTCATGCAGCGCAGCAACGTACTTTTTCCTGATCCCGATGGCCCAACGACCACGACAACTTCTCCTTTTTCAATTTGTAAATTAATATTTTTCAAAACTTGAAAGTCGCCGTAATACTTGTTAACATCGCGAAAAACAATCAATCTATTCCCCCTCCTTTACCTACCAAAAGGCTTGTATAGTTTTTTATATTCAAAAACGTCTAAAAAAATAACTAGTAATCTTTTAGGCACAAAAAAAGAAGCAAAGAAATCGCTTCCTTTGCTTCTTTCACTTCGTTTACGAAACCTCTTCTTGTTTATCTTTTTATATTCATGCTTCAAAGAATATAAACCTACTCCTAAATATACACCTTATGAAATACAATATTATTTTGAGAAAATAAGCATATTTTTGTATAAAAACACAAAAATATTTGAGTGAAAAAAGAGAACAATTAGCTAATACAGTCCTATGTCTTCAAATTCATTTTTATTTTTATTTTTCAACATAATAAGTCACGGCTTTGTAGAATAACGCATGACCGCTTCTATGCATGGTCAGATGCTCTCGTTCCTATCTAAAAAGAGGTTTTTATATTGTCATAAAAAGAAAGGCTGCCCTAAAACACTGTCATAGCGTTCTAAGGTAGCTCTCATTTTCCTTACCATTCCACAATTGCTTTTCTTGCAACTATTCTCTTATAAATTGCATTTACTAATGTTTGAAAATACTCCGGCATTTCTTTACCATTAAACTTTTTCATAATCGTTCCATATAAAGCAACATCTCGAAGGCGCATAAAAAGTGGTATCGTATCATATATGGAATCATCAAGAATATGTTCTGTCTCATATCCTTCCCTCAATACTTGCAAGTGGTGACGTACAACAATTGCCTTTTCTTCTTCTGAACACTCTTTTCGTAAGACAGAATAATATAAAACCATTGCAAGGTCATGTGCAAAATAATTGTACGTGGCATCATCAAAATCAAAAATGGTTAACTCCCCATTCTCATAGTGAAAATTCCCATGATGAATATCTCCGTGAATCAACCCAAATGTACGATTTGTCACAGGTAATTTTTTAATTTCTGCTACAACTTCATACGCAATTGCCTGTAGTTCCTTATCTTCCTGTAACATATCAATAACAGTAATTTCATCGTCCAGCCACGTAACGCGATTCTCCGTCTTTGGATAATCTATCGTAAGTCGATGTAACTGACCGATTGCTTTTCCCCATGCATAAAAAAGCGTATCATTCCAAACAGCAGAATCTTCTTCTTTCACTCTTTCTCCGTTTGCATAATCAAAAAGTGAAACGTAAAAAGATGTTCCATCAGTTGCTTGTAGACTTTCGACAAATAAAGCATTTTTTGATCGATGTGGCGCGGCTACCTTTGCACCATTTTTACCTAGGTATGCTAGAAAATCTAATTCGGCCTCAATTTGTTTATATGTACGATGAGATGAATGTGTCAAACGCAAAACATATGGTGTACAATCTTCTCCCTCGGCACGAAAAATATAATTTTCAAAGTCTCCTAATGGCTCTTCCATAACCGTTACACTGAAACGTTTTGCCGCTTCTTGTAACATTTCTTTTGTAAACACTTTTTCAACTGCTAATTCCATATGAACACCCCTCTCTTCTCTACATAATTCGCCATAAATCTTAAAATTACTGCTAAAAATTGAAAACAGGAGTAGAACACCCTACTCCTTTTCCATTCCAATAATAAGGAATTTATCCCGCTATTTGCGGGCAGTAATACTCCCACCTCAAAATTCGGCGAAAGCATTGTCCAGTTTCAGTGGCTAGAATGTTCGGTGGGAGATAAACTGCTGGCATGCGCCTGATTGGTGAGGGCTTATTAAAGTTTTACTTTATATCGATAACACCATTACCAATTCCCTTCCAATATAAGCGTATAAATCCCCATGCTCATAACAAACAGCGCAACCCCTAACGTAATAATCCATAACGGAATTTTCAGTTTTTTCACTTTAAAATAAGCTCCGTACCCTTTATATTTAACAGAGCGATATACACTAATTCCCCCTACGCAAATCATGAAAATACTTAAAATATGTACGACATACGGCAAGCTCCCACTCCTTTTAACAAACCATCACTCTAAGATTACCATATCTATCCTTTTTACCGCATCTTTTTTACAAAAATTCCAAAAATTATTTATCAAAAAATAATGCAACACTCCTATAAACGGAGAGCTTACTGTTCATCCATGCATAATAAAAGGTTGTACGCTCCGCATACAACCTTTTATTTATCATGCTTTTGTAAAATGATACACAACTGATTCATATGGACGCAACACTAATTGTCTTCCATCACTTCGAGAATCCTCATAATTTGATATCAATATTTCTTGTTTCATTCCATCCGTATTTATCTCTTCTGGTAAGATAAATGTTGTTGCCTCCCCATAAAAGTTATTTATAACGAGTAATATTTCATTATCTAATGTACGTGTATATGCCCATATGTTAGGATGTTTTTTCTCAACAATGTCATATCTCCCATTCGTAACGATATCGTATGTTTTTCTTAACTCAATGAGTTTTTTATAGTGATAGAATATAGAATGTTTATCTTTCAATGCTCGTTCTGCATTAATCGTCTTATAATTGTCTGCAACAGAAATCCAAGGAGTTGCTTTTGTAAAGCCTGCATTCTCTTCCTCATTCCACTGTATTGGAGTGCGAGAATTATCGCGTGATTTCTGTTTTAAAATATCTAGAATTTCTTGCTCAGACAGCCCTTCTCTTCTCTTTATTTCATACATGTTTAATGATTCAACATCACGATAATCAGTAATTGAAGTAAAGTTTGGATTTGTCATACCAAATTCTTCACCTTGATAAATATAAGGTGTTCCTTGTAGCATATGAAGTGCCGTTGCAAGCATTTTCGCAGACTCATTTCGATATTGTTTGTCATCTCCAAATCGCGAAACGATACGAGGTTGGTCATGGTTACACCAAAACAGTGCATTCCATCCACCGCCGCGTTGCATCTCTATTTGCCAATTTGACATAATATCCTTTAATTGCTGAAAATCAAATGCTGCTTTCGTCCATTTTTCTCCATTTGGATAATCCACTTTTAAGTGATGGAAACTAAATGTCATGCTCAGTTCGTTATGATTGGGATTGGAGTATTGAATGCAATTATCAATTGTTGTTGATGACATTTCTCCAACTGTAATTACATCTTTTCCAGCAAATACTTTTCGATTCATCTCTTGTAAATATTCATGAATACGCGGACCATCTGTATAATATTTACGGCCATCATTCATTACCGCTTCTCCATCATCATCTAAGAAATGTTGATCCTTTGAAATTAAATTAATAACATCTAGGCGAAAACCTGTCACGCCTTTATCTAACCAAAAACACATCATTTTATAAACTTCATCCCGAAGTACTTCATTTTCCCAGTTTAAATCCGCTTGCGTTTTATCAAATAAGTGCAAATAATATTGTCCAGTCTTCTCATCATATTCCCATGCAGATCCGCCAAATTTTGATTGCCAATTATTTTTCTCATTACGCCAAATGTAAAAATCACGATACGGACTATTTTTATCTTGTTTGGCTTGCTGAAACCATTCATGATCTGTTGAACTATGATTGACAACAATATCAAGCATAATGCCAATACCACGTTTTTTCGCTTCTACAAGAAGCTCATCAAACTCTTTCATTGTTCCATAAGAAGGATCAATACTATAATAATCGCTCACATCATAGCCATTATCATTTTGCGGGGAACGATAAATTGGTGTTAACCAAATATAGTCGACTCCAAGATTTTTCAAATAATCAAGCTTTTGTGTAACACCTTTTATATCCCCAGTTTCTGTATTGTAATAGCTATTAAAGCTTTTCGGATAAATTTGATAAACAACGCTTTTGCGCCAATCTTTCATACTGAGATGCCTCCTTTATTTCTTTTGCAATCGCTTCGCAAACAACAATGTTAAAATAACTGGAACAACAATTGCGATTACCATACCAACAACAAATACTGGAATCGATTTCGGAATTATTGAAATAAACGCTGGTAATCCTCCAATTCCGATTGCTGGCGCTAATACACCGTTTAGTGTAATGAAAATTGCAGCAAGTGCCGATCCAGTAATGGCTGCATAAAATGGAAACTTATGACGTAAGTTCACACCAAACATAGCCGGCTCTGTAATACCAAAATACGCTGAGATTGCTGATGTTGATGCCATGCTCTTATCATTTTGATTTTTTGCAACCCAACACATCGCAAGTGCTGCACTGCCTTGTGCAATATTAGAAAGTGCAATCATCGGCCAAATGAATGTACCGCCATTTTGTGAAATTAACTGTAAGTCGATTGCAATAAACATATGATGCATACCTGTGATAACTAACGGTGCATACAACGCTCCAAATAATGCTGCCCCAAGAACAGGTGCAGTCTCATAAATACCAACTAATCCACTTGTTAACAAATTACCGATATGTCTTGTAACAGGACCAATAATCCCTAAAGCTAATATCCCTGTGATAGAAATAGTCGTAATAGGAACAATTAATAACTGAATTGCATTTGGAACACGTTTTTTTAAGAAAATCTCAACTTTACTTAATACAAATGCCGCTGCTAGAATTGGCAAAATTTGTCCTTGATAACCAACTTTTTCAATTCGAAAGATTCCTAGAATATCAAAATACTTAATATTTTGTCCATCCAGACCTGCCGCTGCTTTTCCATAATTCCATGCATTTAATAAGTCAGGATGAACTAACATTAATCCCATAACAATTCCTAGCACCGGACTACCGCCAAAACGTTTTGTTGCTGACCATCCCACAAGTGCAGGTAAAAATACAAATGATGTATTCGCCATCATATTGATTAAATCCCATAAACCACCTAAATTAGGGTATACTTCTAATAAATTTTTACCTTCAAAAAATAAGTCCTTTGCCCCTAATAAATTATTAATCCCCATGAGTAAACCAGCTGTAATAATGGCTGGTAAAATTGGCATAAATACATCAGAAAACACTTTTACAAATTTTTGTAGTGGATTTAATTTGTTTGTACCGGAATCTTTTACATCCGCTACCGTTGCTTCTTGCATACCTGCAAGCGCTATCAATTCTGCATATACACGATCTACATCTCCTGGACCAATGACAATTTGAAATACCCCTGCGTTATGAAACGCTCCTTTCACTAAAGAAATTGCTTGCAAATTTTCGTTATCTATTTTCTTTTCATCTTTTAAAGAAATTCGAAGCCTCGTTACACAATGAGCTGCTTGCTGAATGTTTTCTTTACCACCAATGTATTGGAGCACTTCTTCTGCCGTTTTACGATAATCTTTTGCCATTTCTCTTCCCTCGTTTCTCTTTTGATAACGTTTACAGTTACATATTAACTCGTATATATAAGTTAGTCAACACTCGTATATACGAGTTTGAAATTTTTTATAAAAAAAGTATGAAACACGAATCGTTTCATACTTTTAATTTCTACGCGCCACATCAGAAAAATGAAAAATATCCAGACGATGACGTGACTCTGTATATTCAAATTGGGTACCATCATATAAGTGCGTAAAATTTTTCACAACGACAACATAATCTGTTCCATTTAAATCTAAATATTTGCGATCATCTTCCGTACAAGGTTGTACCTCTATAACACGCTGTGCGTAACTAATCTGTAAACACAATTCTTTTTCGATATAATAATAAATAGATTTCTCAGCAATCTCCTTTGTGAGTTCAGGAATCGTATCTGATATGAAATGGTTAATATCTAAAATTACATTTTCTCCATCTATATTACGTATCCGTTTAATGCGGTCTATCTTCGTTTTAGCCTTTGTATTCAAGAGTTTTGCCACTTCCTTTGATGCTTGCAACTGTTCCATTTCAACAACAGTTGTAATACAAAATCGTCCAAGTCGTTCATTCTCCTCTTGAAAGCTAATGATACCTCCGAAGCTAAATTCAATATTTTTTCGTTTTAGTACAAAAACACCTTTTCCATGTATTTTCTGGACATAACCTCGTTCTTGCAATAAATCAACTGCTTTTCTCACTGTTCCTCGGCTTGCCTCATACTCTTTCATTAATTCTGTCTCGGAAGGAATTTTATCCCCTTCTTTTAACTTACGATTATCAATTAATTTACTTATATCTGTATAGATTTGTTCATACTTGCTCATCATTTTAAATAGCCCCTTATCACCTTCATTTTCTCTTTGTATTATAGCACGCTAGAAATTAATTCCTAAAATCCGTTTATTTTCCGCTAAAAGGAAAATAAATATCAATATTTAATCACCAAAATGAATTTTTATAAAAAATATCTTTTTTCTCTTCCCTTTCTAAAAGACATATAGTATACTTACTTCAAAATCAGAGGAGAAAGGGAGCAAAGAACTATGCTTACAAATACAACTGTAGTTACATTTGCACAAAAACATCATCATCATACGTAAACCCTTGAAACCTAGCGGAAAAATTCACGCGTAGGTACAAGGGTTATTCCCGTTGTACCTACGTTAGGCAAAGAGCCATGTAGGTATTTTTTATCTACATGGCTCTTTTTTATTTCCAAAAAACACTAGGTACAATAAATCATAAAACAAAAAAACTATCATCAAAAGGAGTTAATCAATCATGGACACAAAAAAATGGGGTTTATGGATTTTAACAGCATTCGTTGTTGGAAATATGGTTGGTGGCGGCGTGTTTATGCTTCCAGCAAATTTAGCACAAGTATCAGGGCCAATGGGATCCACTCTTGCATGGACAATTACCGGACTTGGTGTATTTATGATTGCACTTGTGTTTGGAAACTTAGCAATGCGAAAACCAAATTTAAAAGCAGGTCCACAAAGCTATGCCGAGGCAATGTTCACTTCACCAAAAGCTGGTAAAGTTGCTGGTTATAGCATGGCGTGGGGATATTGGGCGGCAAACTGGGCGGCAACAGCTTCTGTTATTATTTCATTTGCAGGATATTTATCTACGTTTTTCCCAGTTATGCAAAGTAAACAAATTTTGTTCACGACAAATGGTTTCTCGTTAGAACTAGGAAAAGCCTTAACATTTGCTGTATGTAGTATTATGCTGTGGGGCATTCAATATATTCTTTCTCAAAATATTGATCGTGCTGGTAATATGAACTTACTTGCAACTGTTGCAAAAATTATTGGCTTTACGATGTTTATTATCATTACATTATTCATCTTTAATGCAGCGAATTTCGGCGATGGACAAACATTTATGAATGAGGCTGGAAAATCTATTCCATTAGGTGGGCAAATCAACGCTGCTGCTATCTCAACACTTTGGGCGTTCATTGGTATTGAATCAGCTGTTATGCTTTCAAACCGTGCAAAGTCACAGCGCGATGTAAAGAAAGCAACGATTTTCGGATTAGTCATTGCACTTCTTATTTATGTATCAATTACATTGTTAACGATGGGTGCTCTTCCGCAAGATGCGCTAAAAGGATCACAAAAACCATTGGTTGATGCATTAAGCATGGCGATCGGTAATAAAGGTGCATACATTATGGCATTTCTAGCACTTGTTTCTCTATTTGGTTCTACAGTAGGGTGGATTGTTGTAAGTGCAGAAGTTCCATATCAAGCAGCGAAAAGCGGACTATTCCCTGCTTTCTTTGGAAAAACAAATAAAAAAGGCAGTCCAACAAATTCATTGTTATTAACAAATATCATGACACAAATTTTCTTATTCTCTACTATTTCTGGTTCAGTATCAGAAGCATATAACTTTGCAATTGTTGTCGCTACACTTGCGTATTTAATTCCATATCTTGTTTCAACATTGTATCAATTAAAACTTATTATTACTGGTGAAACATATAATAACATGCAAGGCTCTCGCAAATTGGATGGAGTCGTCACAGTACTTGCTCTGATCTATTCCATTTGGGTTATCAAAACAGGAACTGCCGATATGAAAACTTTCTTCCTAGGAATCGGATTATTTGTATCTGGACTCATTCTTTATCCATTCATTATGAAAAATACGATTGAAAATAAACCAGATACACTTGATACAAAAGTCAGTTAAATTCAAAAACACTAGCTCGTTAATGAGCTAGTGTTTTTGATTAAAGTAATGTTACTTAGCCAACATACAACTAGTTTTTCCCTTTTAAAATACGATATGCTGCAAATCCAACGATTCCAAATCCAGCGATTGCAGAGAATTGCCATACTGTTGGTCCATTATCAATATAAATCCAGCCATCTCTGTCTGGAACCCAATCGATTGTATTTTTCGCTGGACAAACTTGTCCACTTACATTTGATTTTAATCCAAAACGAATTTCCCTTTGCTTATCTAATCCAAATTCTTTTAAGGGGACTCGGAATTCTACTTGCTTCTTGTTACTACTCACTGAAAAGGTTTGTTCTTGGTAGCTTCCTGCCGTCACTTTTACAGCATATTGATTTCCTTTCCCAACTTCTCCTACCCAGACAATTGGATAGCGATACTGCATCATTTGGCATTTCCCATCAATGTCTACATATTCCCACTTCTCTTGCCCACCTTGTTTCGCATATGGAAATACAACATGAAATGTCCAACTATTTTTATGATGTCCCGCTGATTGCCTCTCTACATATAAATATAAATATTCACCGTCTGAATAATACTTAACACCTGTAATATCTTCATGATTCATTCCACTTGGCGCATCACCTTTTGGGTCAGAAACATACGGCATATTGTTCCAATCAGAAAAATCTCCGTCAATTGTAATAGGCGGTTTCTTAGCGGCTGCGAATACTTGTAGTTGTGGGATAATTAATACACATGCACTTACTAAAAAGGCCACAAGTAGTTTTCCATCTCTCATAGTAGCTCTCCTCCATATATCATTTATTACCGCCGCCATTCATCCATTTTTTCAATTTAAAATAGAAGGAAAACTGTTTCTTTATTTTCTCACTAATTATCCGTATTTCTTCACTTAATGTGCGCGTATTCCAGTTTGCTCTCTCTTCCTTTGCGTTAATCGTTCCAGCAATACGGCAAAAGAAGACGAACATACGATAAAATGGAAGTAAAAATACCGTATATAGATGTTTACGCATATATTTCTTTATCTTTGGCTGTGATTTCAAATACAATTTTGAAACAACATAAAACAACAACGAATTTGCTACATAGGCAAAGTAAAGAATCATATTTGCTGTTACAATTAAATACAATGGATAATCCAAAAACATTAAATATACGAGCGCAAAAATCCAAATCATTCTTGAAAAAATTAATGTATGATCTTTAATCATTGTATAGCGAATGACATCTAAACTACCTCGCATTTTTTTCTTTAAAAATTTATTAAATAAAGCGGTAACTTCTATTCCCCCGCGTTGCCAGCGTTGCCTTTGCATGTATAAACGGTCTACTGATTCAATTGGATCTACATAGAAAAAAGCGTCCTCGCATAATGCTACTTTTCCATTGTACATAAGACGAATTTGTGTTGTCATATGCGTGTCTTCTCCAAGTGTTTCAATATTATACATTTGTGTTTTTGTTAATACCTCTTTTCGGAATGCTGAAAACGCTCCTGCTAATGTGAAAATAGAATTGCGATTTGATTGGTAACCTCTACCTACTAAAAATGCTTCTACATACTCAAACAACTCACAGCGCTGTAATAATTGTAATAATGGTTTACTATTTTCTTGAATCAATTTTGGATTGATCATGACAACGCCAGTCATGGCCGCAATCTCTATATCTTGCTCAAATTTTCTTACTGTATGATAAACAGCTCTTGCATCAAGCATACCGTCTGAATCAATATTTAAAATGTACCTTCCACGTGAAAGGTATATTCCTTGATTCAAAGCTTGTGCTTTTCCCTGCGTTGATTTTATATATCTAATATTTAAAAACGGCTGCTCCATTTGAAATTGCTGAAACACTTCAAAAGATTCATCTTCTGATCCATTATCAATCAAAATAACCTGTATATTTTGCAATGGATATTGTTGATCTGCAATTGACTGCAAACAATCCCTCAATGTTTTCTTAGAGTTATAAACAGGAATCAGAATCGTTACATATGGGAAAAAAGTCAATTCTGTCTCTTTCTTTCTGAAATAAGCACGCCAAACAACAATAGCACTTCCAAAGCCAGTGAATAAATCAACAAGTAACGGAATAATGAGCCATACGGTCCAAAAAAAGAATTCACGCAATAAAACATCCATCGTCACTTTAATTCACCTACTTTCTGATAGCGAATTTGAACAAGTGTAAATAATATATAATAAAGATATACCGTTAAACCGAAGAAAAGAATGCGAGCAAATACCATATGAATAAGCTTGTAGGCGTCTGCTCCAAATATCTTTGTGGCAACAATAATGAATAATAGCCGCAAAATATTTGCGACAATTAAAAAGAATATACCAAAAATCGTTGAGAATACCTTTGTTTTTCGATTTCCAAACGGGAAGAACAGTACGAGAGATAGAAACACGAGTAACTCAATGCCGCCAGAGCATTCATAATTTAATACCATCGTTACAATCCCTTTTCCCGTTTCAATTGTTACGAATACCAGTTCACGATGCACATCAAATACCGGAAATACGGCCGAAATCCACTCTAACACATAGGAATTCACAATGTTTGCGTATTTCTCAACGTAAGGCAGAAAGTATAGCATACAAACTGTAAAAAAACCTACGCTTCCTACTATAAAAGCAAAGAATCGTAATCCAATCCGTTGCATCATCCTATAACCGAAAATGCAAAGTACAATCAGTAGTATCCCAATAATTATAAAGCTCATGCTTCCCCCGCCCTTCTTCTATACATTGCATAGGATAAACTACAAATGATACAGAAAGCACTCACAGATAAAACAGCACCTTGCATCACATACGGGTACCCGACATGTACTTTCACATGTTTCGTCTTTATGTTCATAAATTGATTCATTTTTTCATATGTACCTTCTACTGTTTGGAAAGCATCAATTGCTGCAACAGGTACAAGTATATTTACTTGTTCACTATCAACAATGACTTCATTATGATTTCGTTTTAAACGTACCGATACAACCTCTCTCTTTGGTAATGTGTAAGCTTTTAATTGCAACATATCCTCAAGAACTTGTAGTGTATCCCCATTTCTCGTTAAAAACGTATAATAAGGAATATTTAATGCCATAAACATTACGTTTTCATTTTTTCTTTTAGCTAGGTAATTGAAAATCTGTTTATTCACATATAACTGTGATTCAGAATTAGTTATGTCACTAATAACATTTGTTCTCCAATCACTTGATTTTTTAGGAAATGGTTTTGTTTCTATTTTTTTACCTTTATAAAATAATTCCCCATACTGACCTTGCAACGCAATGGATTGAACATTTACATTCAGAAATGATTCTGTCATTCCAGCTGTGTCAATTACCACTCTAACGTGATGATTAGCTAATTTTCCCACTAACTGTTCTGCTGCTTTTTTGTCTTTGTAATCTACGCCTGAAATGTAAACAACTTTATAATTTTTCAACTCGCTAAACGTGTAGTCATCAATTTTCATTCTGTCCCCTATTAATAATTGCGGGAACATATAAGTGATATTGGGCGCATATTTTCCAATTGCGATCCCCTCATATTGCACTTTTGTTCCAAAATTCCCTTCAATAGGATATTTATAAATATAATTACTTGGTGTCTCCTTTAGTAACTCATATCCTACTCGCTTAGCCGATTCCTTCATTTCCTTAGGGTGTTTCACAAAGTTCTTCTTTAATACGAATGTATCCGCTCCTGTTTCTAGCGTACGATCAAATAGAATATCATAATATTCATGTTCTAATGCTGTATTAATTTGGACTAAATTTTGTGCCGTCGTTGCTCCTTGCCACGCCCAGCCATACACCTGGTCTTTTACCTTATTCTGTTTTCCATGATACGATAAATAATAACTTGGAAAAGAACCATACTCAGAGTTATCTAACATCGCGATACGCTGTGATGCTGTAGAAATGGCCACATCTAAATCTTCAGCTTGTCCTTTTGGGAATTCTTGATTAAATCCAACTGTATAAAAAGAAAC
Source organism: Bacillus sp. S10(2024) (assembly GCF_050473865.1). Classification (NCBI taxonomy): domain Bacteria; kingdom Bacillati; phylum Bacillota; class Bacilli; order Caryophanales; family Bacillaceae; genus Bacillus; species Bacillus sp. S10(2024). The sequence goes on from NZ_JBFLUR010000002.1 coordinate 2,885,678, forward strand.
TCCTGAATCAACAGCTAATAACAAAATAAACAACCACATGAAAGACTTCCGAAGATTTTTCCATAATAAAAAAGAGAACAAAATCATCACCATCGCCATAGCAGTAAAGCGGCGCATCCATAGCACTTGAACAAAAGGCATATTTTGCAGCAATGGTAACGCTAGTTTTGTTGTACCTATCATAATGAATAAGGCAACAGAAAATCCTGTTATCTGTTTTTTGGAACTAAAAAGTAAGCCAAATAAGGCGAGAACAGCAAATGAACAGCCAAAATAATAGATTTCGATATCATGAAAACGTAAAAATGGATGTAGCGATACACTTAATGGATATGAGTGTAGTGCCATTACTTCTAAATTAGCCTCTCGGTCCATTCCAATAATGCCGCCATTTAATGCTGGAAATAGCCAAAATCCAGATAAACCAATCCCTAATGCCGCATACATGAGTACAATAAATTTATGAATCATCTCTTTATTTATAATTGAGTCGATAAGGCAAAATAAGAAGAAAGAAAGGCCGACCATCGCTGTTAACATCGGATGAATCAGCGTTATGATTGCCATTAAAATAGAAAGAATGAGGTACAATTGAAGTCTTTTCTCACGTACTGCACGGTAAAATAGTAAAAATAGAAATGGTAATATTGATGTTATTGTGCAAAATGGAACATTTCCTTCTGCACATAAAATGCGAAGATTTTCTGGAACGAAGAACCATAGTATCCCAATAAAAAATGCTAGCCATTGTCGTTTTGTATACACTCCCCACAATAACCAGCCAAGTCCACCTATTATAAAAAGAAAAATATAAAATAATTGATACGCCGAAACCATATCCGTTGTGAACATTCGTAATACAGCTAAAATATAATAAGATAAAGGTGCCCAAAATCGAAATGGTTGAAATCCGTTATACCACTGTGCACTATAATTCACATACCAATGTCCTTTTTGAAATTCATCATATAGTAAATTTGCTTTATAAAAATGCCCATAAGTGTCCGACCCCCACGGATAACGCGCGAAGCGATTCATATACCATGACATAAGTAAAGCACCTACTACTAATAAAGAAAGTTGAAAAAGAAAAAGAAACAGCCCAACTCGTTTTCGTTGTTCAAACTTCATACTACTTTTCCTCACTATCCTCTCTGAATCACATATTGCCGCATTGGATTCTCATTAATTGTTAATTCCTCAAGCGGAACATCATGCTTCTGTAAACGCCCTGTCAAATCTTCAAAAAAAATTCGTCCAATTTGTTCCATCGTACAGTTTCTTCCTGCAAACCTTGGAGAATCATTTAAGCACGTTCCTTGGTATTCATTTAAGTATTCTCCAATGACGTTTTCAATATGAGTAAAATGTAACTCTTCTTCTTTTTTATGTAAAATAAGTAATGTAATTTCCCATGTATGCGGATGTACATCTGATCTATTCCCATTAATAGACACATAATGCCTTGCGTTCAAATAAAAATGTAGACGATATTTTGTAATCATCATAATTTCTCCTTCAACCATTTTGTAGCGTCCCTTCATACAGAACGAGTACATAGTATATAATGAAACACAAAGTAGCAAAAACTAAATATCAAACTTCCATTGTTTACATATCCATTACATCAGAGCAGTTACAACAATAGTATTTCCCTTTCGACCTATGTAAAATTATCTCTTTTCTAAAACAGTAAAAAAGTCTGCTCCTATGCAGAACAAACCAAAACTTCCTATTTGTTTAATGTAAATAGAACATTTTATAATAAAGCTATAGCTATAACTAATCAGAAAAAGGTGACATTCCTACCAATGAAAAATCGTGTTCTGCAATTACTATTTGTTATTTCAATTTCAACTATTTTACTCATGCTATTAAACAGATCATCTATATCGTTATATACTTTCGCTGGAGTCGTATTCTTTATTACAGCTGTCGGTATTGCTTTCGTCATCTTTATTGAAAATCGATCTCCGCAAAGTACCTTAGCTTGGTTTTTAGTATTAGCAATTCTCCCGATTTTTGGCGTATTTTTGTATTTATTATTTGGCCGAAGTAAATGGCGCCGAATAAAACATTTACATCGTTCCGAAGAACAAAGAAAGTTGTTCCGTGAAATTTTAGAAGGAAAACGATTGAAACAAGAAATACCATCATCTCTAAATGAACACTCTGCCCATTTAACTACAATCATTCAAAAATTTGGCGGGGGCCCTATTGCTGATGAAACGACGACGAAATTATTAACAAATGGAGAAGAAACATTTACAGAAATTTTGTCTTCCATTCACGAAGCAAAGCACCATATTCATATTCAATATTACATTTATCGAGCTGATGAAATTGGAACAAAGATTCGAGATGCTTTAATCGAAAAAGCAAAAGAGGGTGTAATTGTCCGCTTTTTATTTGATGACCTCGGAAGCTATCCATTACGAAGCACCTTTTTGCAACCGATGAAGGATGCAGGAATCGAGGTAGTAGAATTCGATCCTGTCCTTTCTCCGTGGTTAATCGAAACTGTCAATTACCGGAATCACAGGAAAAGCATTATTATTGATGGTAAAATTGGTTTTACAGGTGGATTGAATGTTGGGGATGAATATCTTGGGCGCTCTAAGAAATTTCCAATTTGGCGAGATAGTCATTTAAAACTTGAGGGGAAAGCATTATACAAACTACAAGCGCTCTTTTTAGAAGATTGGTTATACGCACTTAGTGGATTAAACAACTATTCTTGGGAACCGTTTATGAAGAAGGAGTATTTCCCAGGTTCGACAGCTCAGGCAGAAGGTGCTGTCCAAATTGTCGCAAGTGGCCCAAGTGCAAATGACAAGACGATTCGAAATGCCCTGTTAGCAGCAATGACATCAGCGAAACGTTCTATTTGGATCGCAACGCCATACTTTATTCCTGATCAAGAAACATTAACATTACTACGTTTAAGTGCAATCGCTGGAATCGATGTCCGTATCCTGTATCCTGGCATAAGCGATAGCGTAATAAGCGACCAAGCTTCTCAATCTTATTTTGCTCCGTTATTAGAAGCAGGTGTTTCTATTTATCGTTATAAAGATGGCTTTATGCATGCTAAAATTGTCTTAATTGATGATGAAGTTGCAACAATTGGTACAGCAAATATGGACATTCGTAGTTTTGAACTGAATTATGAATTAATCGCTATGTTGTATAATTCACAGACTGTCCTTGATATTAAACGTGATTTTGAACAAGACTTTAAGGATTCTACAGAAATTCGTTGGGAAGTATTTCAAAGAAGAAGCCTTCGAAAAAGAATGCTTGAATCATTAATGCGACTTATTTCACCGCTTTTATAAAGTGAAACTCCCATCGGCGTTGATAAGGTAACATCTTCCAAATTGGAAGATGTTTTTTCTTTGCTTCACTTATGAAAACACGTTATCATAAGAAGGATTGTTTACTTTATGAAAATAATGTTAGGTGGGAAATACATGTTAGAACAATTTCATATACATGAGGGATTAAAAGAGCAACTTGTAAATATTCATGAAACAAATAAACAGGCAGCAGGAAATGCTGCTACTTTAATTGGAACAAAAATGTACAAAGCAGCAGATAGCAGCATTATTGAAGATGCAATTACTGCCTTACTTCTTGGCAAAAACGTTCTATTAAAAGGCCCTACGGGAAGCGGTAAAACCGTTCTTGCTGAAACGCTATCATATCTATTCCAAAAGCCCATGCATAGCATCAACTGCTCTGTTGATTTAGATGTAGAAGGTATTTTAGGATACAACACATTAACAACAAAGGACGGTGCCTCTGAAGTTACTTTCGTGAATGGTCCATTGATGAAAGCGATGAAAAATGGTCACTTCCTTTATATCGATGAAATTAACATGGCCAAGCCAGAAACGCTTCCACTTCTTCACGGTGCACTCGACTACCGAAAAATGATTACAAACCCATTCACACAAGAAGTTGTGTATGGCAGTGATGAATATCGTGTAATTGCTGCCATTAACGAAGGGTATGTTGGAACGAGTGAACTAAATGAGGCATTAAAAAACCGTTTCGTTATTATTGAAGTTCCTTATATTCAAGGTGAAACATTAAAAGAATTGTTATTAGCTGAATCAAAATTAAAGAATGCAGCAACAATCGAAAAGTTTGTAGCATTCGCTAGTGACTTGATGCCCCTTGCTCGCGATGGTCGTGTGAGTGAAGAAGCGGCAAGTATTCGCGGTATTATCGATGCATGTGATTTAAGTGTATATATTCCATTGATGCGTGCAATTGAACGCAGTATTATTGCAAAATTAAGTGATGAGACGGAACAAATGACGGTACGTGAATTAGCAGAAAGCTATTTCTTTGAGGGATAATTCATGAGACAAATTTTTAGCGATAAAAAAATCGATGCGTCTCTGTTTCTACAAATGGAAAACTTAATGTACGCTCTTCTAAAAGAGGAAAATGCGTATTTAGAATATGGATATAAAGCATATTATGACGAAATCGAAAATAAAATTGTCATCAGTCATTTTTGGGATGATCGAAGCGAAACGGATAAAATAATTGGCTTAAAAAGTGAAGTATATTTAAAAGCGCTTGGCTACAAACATCATTCCGATATGCAACTAATTCGTAATTATGCAAAAGAACTACAGCAATCACCGCTTAAAAATTTTTTAACACAGCTATTCGTTCTATTAGAAGATTTACGAGTTGAAGAAATTGTGAAGCGAGAGCGTCCTGGTACAAAACCAATTTTTGCACGCCGAAAAGAAATGTATCGAAATTATTTCAGCTCACAATATGAAATTAACCGGATCCGGAATTATCATGCTGATATGCTTATTTGTTTATGTTACTTAACAGTAACGAGCGAAAAATACGAAATGTTTAACAACGACTACTTTGAACAGATTGAAGCAATCTTACATGAAACATTTCAAACGCGTACAACAGAAGATACGATGTATGTTGTCGAAAAAATTCGCTATCGTTTAGAAGAACTTTTAGAACATGATATGATTAATAACTACTTTGGTCTTGCGCCGCTCAATACTTCTGTCATTTTTGACAAAATTGAAGAACGCGTAGATGAATTAGCAAACGATGATGTTCAAATTGTTGATGATGACGATAATAAGAGTAAAATAAATGAAAGTTTTTCAACTTGGCATCGTGAAAATAAAAACAATGAAAACGAAAACTTCTTACGCTTTGAATTAGAAAGCGGTACAAAAACAAATATGATGGGTGATACTGCCCGTGAATCTGAGGATAGTGATCAAGCACTTGCTTCTGTGCAAGGTACTTCCCAAAAAAGTACGCAGTCGAACTTCGACGGTGCAGACGCTGAAGATACGAGAGCATCTCATGCTTCTAGCCAAGGGGAAGGTGCATACGGAAAATATAACGCCGGCGCATCGCACACTTTTAAAGAAGCTCGTAAACCAAACCATGATGAAAAGAAAGACTATCAAGCTATAAAATCTGTCGTAAATAAAGATGTGAAAGAACTAAAGAAAATCATCGAAAAAACAATTGAAAATAAAACAAACGCAAATGCTGATAAATACTACGGAAGACTCCGTAAAAAGTTCCTACGTATTTATACAGAAAAACAACCGCGTATGTTTTATAAAAAAGGACAAGAATCCCAAGAGCTTGACGTGGTCTTTCACCTGCTAGTTGACTGCTCTGGTTCGATGTATAACAAAATGGAAGAAACGAAAAAAAGCGTTGTTCTGTTCCATGAAGCTTTAAAATCGTTAAAAATTCCACACGCCATTAGCGGATTTTGGGAAGATGCTTCTAGCGCCACGCCAGAAAATAAGCCAAACGTCATTCATGAAGTCGTAACCTATCAAAATTCAACGCTTCCAAGCATTGGTCCAGAAGTCATGCAACTTCGTGAAGAAGAAGATAACCGTGATGGATACATTATTCGTATCGTGTCAGAAAAACTTGCAAAGCGTTCGGAAAAGCATAAATTCCTACTCGTCTTTACAGATGGCGAACCGTCTGCATTAGACTATCAACAAGACGGTATTTTAGATACACACGAAGCTGTAAAACTTGCTCGCAAAAGCGGCATAGAAGTCATCGGAATCTTTATCGAAGAAGGCGAAGCAAAAGAAGCAACCTATCAGCTCATGAAAAATATATACAACCACCACTTCTTAGTGGCGAATCATGCGGAAGATTTACGATTAAAGATTAAACCGCTATTGAAGAAGTTACTACTGAAAACGATTGAATAAAAACCGGAGCTGGGTGCAGCTCCGGTTTTTTTGTCTTTTATTGCCGAGCAGTCTTTAAATTGTGTCGAATCGCCGATATATAGTAAAAAACGGTCGATATATTTGAAAAATCGCCGATAAAAAATGAAAATTTTTGGGGCATATTAAGAATCAAATACATGTGAAAGGATGATTCATTTGTGCCCCAAAATGGATGAACAATATACGGATGTTACAACTGCTGAAGCTAGGCATCAATATGTCATTCCTGAGGAGTTTCCTGAAGGGCCTTACGGTTCTTCCTTTAACAAAAAGTTAGGAAAATCGAATCCTTGGGATAAAGATCAAAAAACACATAAAGCATTTAGCAACGAATATGAAAAACAGTTTGAAGAAACTGAACAATAATATCGGAAAACTAATGTAAATATGCATGAAGTGAAATCTATATAAATCAAAATTAAAAGAACCATTCTTTTTAGGTGGGCGAGAACATCTGGCCGTGCATAGAAGCGGTCATGGCCTTTTTCTGCCACATGCGCAGTGAAAACCAAAGATAGCAAGCGAGTGCAGCTTCCTTTTTTCTGCATAGCCGCAATCTTTATGTCGAAAAATTAAAATGGATTTATTTATGCTAAGTTTAAACATGTCGACAAAAAAGAACCGATTCAACACATTGAATCGGTTCTTCTCATTAGCTAATTACTAGCTCAGTTTCTAATTTTTTTTTTAATTTCTCAAGCATATCAGCTGTCATTTTGTCTAAATCATAGTCTGCTTTGAAGCCCCACTCTTCTTTTGCTGCTGTTGCATCAATTGAGTTTGGCCAGCTATCTGCAATTTTTTGACGAGCTGGATCAACAGCATAATCCATCGTGAATGTTGGAATGTATTTACGAATAGATGCCGCAATTTGTTCTGGCTCGAAGCTCATTGCTGTAATGTTAAATGCATTGCGATGTTTTAACTTACTTGGATCTGCTTCCATTAACGAAATGATCGCTTGCAATGCATCTGGCATGTACATCATATCCATGTATGTTCCTTCTGCAATGTAAGAAGTGTACGCACCCTTTTTAATTGCTTCGTAGTAAATTTCAACTGCATAGTCAGTTGTTCCCCCACCAGGAGGCGCAACGTATGAAATTAAACCTGGGAAGCGCACACCGCGCGTATCTACACCAAACTTTTGATAGTAATAATCACATAAAAGTTCTCCAGCTACTTTGTTTACCCCGTACATCGTAGTTGGACGCTGAATGGTGTCTTGCGGCGTATTATCTTTTGGCGTTGTCGGACCGAATGCACCAATTGAGCTTGGCGTGAAAAACTTACAATTTAACTCACGTGCCGCTTCTAACGCATTTACAAGACCGCCCATATTTAAGTTCCAAGCAAATAGCGGATTTTTTTCTGCCGTTGCAGAAAGTAATGCTGCTAAATGAATGATTGTATCCACTTCATTACGCTTTGCAATATCATGTAATTTTTGACCATCAGTTACATCTAAAATTTCAAATGGGCCAGACTTTACAACTTCGCTATCTGTTTCACGAATATCTGTTGCAACAACATTTGATGCACCGTATACATCACGAAGTTTCGTTACAAGTTCAGAACCAATTTGACCTAAAGAACCGGTTACTAGAATTTTTTTCATTTTCCCCACTCCTCATTAGTAAGCTTTCCTAGATGTAAATGTGTTAAATAATACCCATTTCTTTTCCAACTTTTTCGTATGTGCGAATTGCTTCATCAAGCATTTCTTTTGTATGTGCTGCTGTTGGCATATTACGAACACGTCCTGTTCCTTTTGCTACAGTTGGGAACACAATTGATTTTGCGTACACGCCCTCTTCGTTTAGACGTTTACTAAATTGTTGTGTTAATACTTCATCACCAATAATACAAGGTGTAATTGGTGTTTCACTTTCTCCAATGTTAAAACCAAGCTCTTTTAAGCCTTGTTTCAAATAGCGACCATTTTCCCATAAACGGTCATGCAGCTCAGTGCTTTCCATTAAAATTTCAATTGATCTCATACAAGCAGCTGCATCAGCTGGCGTTAATGCTGTTGAGAATAAGAATGGACGTGAGCGCACTTTTAACCAATCGATTAAGTTTTTCTTACCAGCAACATATCCACCGATTACCCCAATCGCTTTCGATAATGTACCGATTTGGAAATCTACTTTGTCAGATAGTCCAAAATGTTTCACTGTACCAGCACCTTTTCCAAGTACACCAGAACCGTGTGCATCATCAACATACGTCATTAAATCTAGCTCTTCTGCAATTTCAACGATTTCTGGTAGTTTTGCTATGTCGCCATCCATTGAGAATACGCCATCTGTAATAACCATTAATTTATTGTAAAGACCTGATTCTTTCGCTTCGATTGCTTTTTTACGCAAGTCTTCCATATCAGAATGTTTATAAACGATAATTTTTGCTCTTGATAAACGGCTACCATCAATAATAGATGCATGGTTTAATTCATCTGAAAGAATTGCATCATTTTTATCCATAACAGCTGAAATCGCTGCCATATTACAATTAAATCCAGATTGATATGCAATTGCTGCTTCAGTATGTTTAAACTTTGCAATTGTTTCTTCTAATTTAATATGCAAATCAAGTGTACCGTTAATTGTACGAACAGCTCCTGCACCAACACCATATTTATGAATCGCGCTGATTGCTGCTTCTTTTAAGCGCTCGTCTGTTGCTAATCCAAGATAATTGTTTGAAGATAAATTAATATATTCTTTTCCGCCAATTGTGATGATTGGTCCATTCGAACTTTCAAGCGGATCAATAACGTTATAAAGCCCCTTTGATTTTAAATCCTCTAGGTTTTCTACTAAAAAATTGTCAAGTGTTTTGCTAGACATCGTGAAACCTCCCTATCGTTCATATAAAGAAAGTATTACCATAATACTTCCTTTACCAGCTTAACACGTTTTTTAAAATTGTTATAGGAAAATAGTTTAAAGTAAACGCTTACATCTACTGATTATATCTTATCTAATGACGGAAATCTATTATTATTATTTAGATTTTGGTAGAATTAAAAAAACGCTTTCAAGGAGAGGATACAATGTCTTATACAGAATCTGACGTTTACAATGAAGACTTATTTTTTGAACAATATATGAAACGCAGGCATCGAATTGATAACCCAAACGATACGATTGAAAAGCCTGCTCTCTTACAGTTACTCGGCCATATAAAAGGTAAAAGCATTCTTGACCTTGGCTGCGGTGATGCACAATTTGGAGTAGAGCTACTACAGAAAGGTTGTCACTCTTATACTGGCATTGAAGGCTCTCATCGTATGCATGAAGAAGCTCAGAAACAATTACAACATACAAATGGAATTGTTCACCTTTTAAACCTCAAAGACTATACATACCCATCTTCTACTTTTGATACCGTTACATCTAGACTTGTCCTTCATTATATTGAACATATTGATGATTGCTTCAAACAAATTTTTCAAACGCTAAAACCTGGCGGGACTTTTGCCTTTAGTGTTCAACATCCAGTTATTACCTCTGCATTTGAAAGCTTACAGGCCACTGGAAAACGAACAAGCTGGCTGGTTGATGATTATTTTAAAACTGGTAAACGCGTCGAGCCATGGATTCATGAACAAGTTGTTAAATACCACCGAACAATTGAACAATACTTCCTATCTTTACAAAAAGCTGGTTTTACGATTACTAGTTTACGCGAAGCAACACCAGAGTTGCAGCATTTTCAAAATGAAGAAGAATATAACCGTAGACTGCGCATTCCTTTGTTTCTATTATTTTCATGTACAAAGTAAAAAGGCGATGAATCACTATCGCCTTTTTACTTTGCCTTTTAATTAATCGCTTGCGGAAGTATACGTCTTCCCTTTCCTTGCGGGATACAAAGCGGTGTACCGAATAACGGATCTGTAATAATTTCACACTTCATACGAAAAACATCACGTACAAGCTTATCATTAATAATATCTTCTGGTTTTCCTTGTGCATAAATTTGTTTATCACGAATTGCTACAATATGATGTGCATAACGACAAGCTAAATTTAAATCATGCAGCACCATTACAATTGTCCGTTGCTCATTCTCATTTAACTCAAATAATAAATCCAGTACCTCAATTTGATGTGTCATATCTAAATATGTTGTTGGCTCGTCTAATAAAATGATATCTGTATCCTGTGCAAGTGTCATTGCAATCCATGCACGCTGACGTTGTCCACCAGACAATGCATGAACATCTCGTTCTGCAAATTCGGTCATTCCCGTTGCAGCTAATGCTTTCCATACCATTTCTTCATCTTGCTTTGACCATTGTTTTAACCATGTTTGATATGGATAACGTCCTTGTTTAACAAGTTGAAGAACAGTTACTCCTTCTGGCGCTTGTGGACCTTGTGGTAAAATTGCAAGCTGACGAGCAATTTGCTTCGTTTGCATATTTTGGATAATTTGATCTCCTAATAAAATATCCCCAGATGCAGGTTTTAATAACCGGGCAAGCGAACGTAATAAAGTAGATTTTCCACAGCCATTTGAACCTATAAAAATTGAAATTTTCCCTTTTGGAATTTCTAAATCTAATTCATCAATAATAATTGTTTCACCATAAGACAACGTTAATGATTTTGTTTCTAATGCTTTTTGCATGTTTATCTTCCTTTACTCCGTTTTTTATAGATAGTAAATCATCTATGTATATTTTTCTTTACCTTTATGAATTTCGAGTTTTATAAAGTAAATAAATAAAATATGGAGCACCGATTGCTGATGTAAATACACCTGCTGGCACTTCAAGCGGAGCAAAGACTGTGCGCCCAATTAAATCTGCAGCAAGTACTAAAATCGCACCTACAACAGCTGCTACTGGAATTAACGCACCATATAAAGAACCTACTAACCTTCTTGAAATATGTGGTGCCATTAAACCAACAAATCCGATTCCACCTGCAAAGGCAACCGCTCCTCCAATTAACGCTGTACTAAGGAGCAAGAGGAAAAGACGTGATTTCGTTAAACGAATACCAAGTCCGACAGCAATATCATCACCAAGTTCTTGTGCGTTTAAATGTCTCGCAGCTATAAATGCAACCACTGTTAAAATAAGAACCCAAGGTGCTAACACCCCTACGTTTTGCCAGGAAGCTCCGTAAACAGTACCGGTAATCCACACATTGGCTTGGCTCGCTTGGTAGATTGGTGCTAGCAACATGAATAATGTTGTCGCTGCCTTCGTTAGTGCCCAAAATCCAACACCAATTAAAACAAGACTAATCGGCGATAATCCATCATTTCTCCACGCAAATAAATATACAAAAACTGCAACGATAGTTGCCCCAATAAAGGCCGCCAATGGCATATAGTGGATACTTACTGTTAATGCATTGTTTTTATCACTAAATATAGCTAGGAATAATACAACCGCTACACTTGCCCCACCTGTAATACCAATAATATCAGGAGATGCAAGCGGATTTCGAACGAGCCCTTGTAAAATACATCCGGCTACAGCAAGAGCTATTCCTACAAGAATTGCAATGAGAATACGTGGCATACGAAACTTATTTACAACCATACTAGACATTGCATCACCGTTTCCGATAATTGCTTGCCATACATCATATGGAGCTACTTTCATCTCTCCCATACCCGCACTTGCAAAAAATAATCCGATTAAAACAACTAATAAACCTAACAAGACGAGACAAGCTCGTTTATACATTAAAAACGAGAGTCCATCTTTTCCTATACGAAACGGAATGTACTTCTTCATTTGCTAAGTCCTCTCTTACGTGCGATATAAATAAAGAATGGTGCACCAATAAATGCTGTCATAACCCCTACTGGTACTTCTTGTGGCATAATCACATATCTCGCAGCAATATCTGCAAATAATAACAAAATGGCACCTAACAATCCACTATACGGAACTCTCCAACGATGATCTACACCGACAAGAGCTTTTGCGAAATGAGGGGTAATAATTCCAACAAATCCAATTGGTCCTGCAACAGCAACAGATCCACCTGACAATAAAACAACAATAAGCAGTACCAATGCCTTCATCATCACTGTTCGTTGTCCTAGCCCTTTTGCTACATCTTCTCCCATCATTAGCGTGTTCACTTTCCCTGCTATCAAGAGAGAGGCAATCCAACCAACTAATAAATATGGAAATACGGATTGTAATACTTCTAACTTTCTCCCTTGTACAGAACCAGCAAGCCAGAACAACACTTCTTCTAACGCTTTTTCATTTAATACAAGCAGTCCCTGTGTTAAAGAAGAAAATAAGGCACTTATCGCTACCCCTGCCAATGTTAACTTAAGAGGAGTTGTCCCTTCTTTTCCTAAAGAACTAGAAGCAAATACAAGCGCAGCAGCAACTGCTGCACCTAAAAAGGCAATCCACGTAAACGCTGACAAAGATGAAATCGAAAAAACAACAATCGCTACAACTATGAAAAAGGCAGCACCTGAGTTTAATCCGATAAAATCCGGAGCAGCGAGTGGATTTTTTGTTAAAGTTTGCATAAGGCAACCAGCGATGGATAAACTAGCACCGACACTAGCGGCAATAAGCGCACGAGGTAAACGTACATTTTGAATAATAATATGTTCATTCGAACCATTGAAATGGAAAAAAGCATCCAATGCTAACTTCCCACTTGTATTTGTATATCCAAAAATAATACTCCCCCAAATACAAGTAATAACTGCAATGATTCCAACAAATAATCCAACCCATTTTGCCTGATTTGTTTTTAATAACATGTAACGTTTCTCCTTTAATACATAATGATACGTTGTTAGTGTATTGTAACTTAATTCGCAGCATCAATGATAGTAATAATTATTTTCAATTGGAACTATTGACAATCTATTTATAACCCCTTAATATCAATTTTGTTAATTGAAAAAGATTCTCAATATCTAGGAGGATACATAATGAATTTCATCAAACAAAAATCATTTGCATTATTTGTATTCGTGTTATCATTTACCCTTCTTTTAGGGGCATGTGGGAAATCAGATAACAAAGCTGAGCCTAAAAAAGAAGAAAAGAAAGAAATGATTACTGTGGAACACGCAATGGGTAAAACAGAAGTTCCTGCTAATCCAAAGCGTGTCGTTGTTTTAACAAATGAAGGAACAGAAGCTTTACTTGCCCTTGGGGTAACACCAGTCGGTGCCGCTGAAGCACCTACCGGTAACCCATGGTATCCACATACAAAGGATAAACTAAAAAATGTAAAAACTGTCGGCACTGAGCTTCAACCCAATGTAGAAGCAATTGCTGCTTTAAAACCCGACTTAATCATTGGTAATAAACTGCGTCACGAAAAAATATACGAGCAATTAAAAGGCATTGCTCCTACTGTTTTCTCAGAAACACTACGCGGTGAATGGAAAGATAATTTTAAACTTTATGCAAAAGCAGTGAATAAAGAAAAAGAAGGTCAACAGGTACTAGCTGATTACGACAAACGTATAAAAGACTTAAAAGGTAAACTTGGAGATAAAGTAAATCAAGAAATTTCTATGGTGCGCTTTATGCCTGGTGATGTTCGTATTTATCACGGAGATACATTCTCTGGTGTTATTTTAAAAGAACTTGGTTTCAAACGTCCTGGTGATCAAAACAAAGATGACTTTGCGGAACGTAATGTATCTAAAGAGCGCATTTCTGCAATGGATGGCGATATTATCTTCTACTTCACATATGATAAAGGGAATGAAAAGAAAGGTTCTGAATTAGAAAAAGAATATATCAACGATCCTTTATTCAAAAACTTAAATGCTTCCAAAAACGGTAAAGTATATAAAGTGGACGATGTCATTTGGAATACAGCTGGCGGTGTAATGGCTGCGAACTTGATGTTAGATGACATTGAAAAACGATTTGTAAAATAAAGTGAAACTTCCATCAGTAGAATTTCTTCATTCCCTACCGATGGAAAGCCTGCTCAATCAAGCTCTTACTGTTCAAAAGTGGCGGGATAAAATATCTCAATAAAAAACAACCTCTCTTTATAGAAGTTGTTTTTTATTTTGTATTCTTATTCAAAATATGTTATATTCAAAAAGTATCCCTGATAATAATTTGGTATATCAGAAAAGTTTACCTAGTTAAAATTTTCTGATTATTAATTATTTTATATGCTATTTAAACGGAAAATATCAGGTTTGAAAACGCTTATTTTGAGTTTTTCAGGGGAAAAATACGATGACGGAAGATGTTTTTATAGAATTTACAAAATTTTTTATTCTATTTCCATATAATACTATTGACTTCTAAATATTTTGTAAATTAAAATGATTACATAAATATCCGTTGAACAAGATTAGGAGGAATGAAAATGGATGCAGCTGTAAAGTTAAACAAAGCTGAAGAACAACAACAAAAAAAGAAACATCCTCCGGGATTATATTTGTTGTTCTTTACAGAAATGTGGGAAAGATTTAGCTACTACGGAATGCGTAGTCTTTTAGTTCTTTATTTAACGACTGCAGTTGTTAGCGGAGGATTAGGGCTTGACAAAGCTGCCGCTGTACAACTTTATGGTACATTTACAATGCTCGTATATTTCACGCCAATTATTGGTGGTTGGTTAACTGACCACTTTATTACAAAACGCCATGCGATTACTATTGGTGGTATCATCATGGCAATTGGTAATTTTGTTCTTTTCTCAATGAATACAACAACTGGCCTTTATTTAGGATTAGGATTATTAATTATCGGTAATGGATTTTTCAAACCAAACATTTCAACTCTTGTAGGTTCACTTTACGGTGAAAATGATAAACGTCGTGACTCTGCTTTCACAATTTTCTACATGGGTATTAACTTAGGCGCTTTAATCGCACCGTTACTTTGTGGTTTCTTAGCAGAAGATTTCTTTACATCAACTGTTAACGGCGTTATGGTAAAAGGATACAAATACGGCTTCTTAGTTGCTTGTATCGGTATGATTATTGGTCAAGTTCTCTTTAACTTACTAGCTAAACGTTATCTTGGTGATATCGGAACAACAATTGTTGGTAAAAAATCAAAAGATAGCACTGCAAAAGTGATCGAGAAAAAACCTTTAACAAAACAAGAGAAAAACCGCACTTGGGCAATTATTATTTTAACTTGCTTCGTTGTCTTCTTCTGGGCAGGGTTCGAACAAGCTGGTAGTTCTTTAACGCTTTATACAGATAAATTCGTTGATCGTACTATTTTCGGATGGGAAATGCCAACTTCTTGGTTCCAATCTGTTAACCCATTGTTTATCGTTTTATTAGCACCAGTTGTTTCAGCGTTATGGGTAAAACTTTCTAAATCAAAAAATGGTGATTTAAAAATCCCAACAAAAATGGCACTTGGTATGATCCTATTAGGAATTGGTTACCTTGTATTAACATTAGCAGTTCTAAAAACAGGTAGTGATGAAGCTCATATTGCTGTAAAAGCAAACTTACTGTTCATCGTTATCACGTATGTATTCCATACAATTGGTGAGCTATTCTTATCACCAATCGGTTTATCTATGGTAAGTGCAATCGCACCTGTAAAATTAGCTTCTTTACTAATGGGTGTATGGATGGCTGGTACTGGATGTGCAAACAAACTAGCTGGTATCTTAGCAGCTTACACACAATCTTTAGGTTATTTAGAAGTATTCTCAAGCATCGGTATTATCGTTATTATATTAGGCTTAGTACTTCTTATGTTCTCTAAGAAAATTGCACATATGATGGAATAAAGAAAAAGCGGAGAAATTTCTCCGCTTTTTTTAATGCTCTTCTAATGCAGTGATGTCTACTTGTACTGTTTCTTGTGGTGTTTTTATATCGTGTACATTCGCAAGCCCACTTGTCTCATCACAGCTTTCAATCCAAACAGGCACCCCTTGATATGTAACGTCAATTCTACTTGATGATGATAAAATTTGTTTTACTCGATTTATATCCATCATTGTTCCCTCCTATTCTTTTTTATAGTGCCGTGTCTAGATGAATTTTATCCCACCTCTCTTTTTATTTCTCTATAATTTGGTAAAAAAAAGGCATGTACATGCACATGCCTTTTAAATATTTTTCAATTTTAAGAAAATAATGTCTTTAAGATTTTATTTACTTTCTCATTGTGCACTTCATAATATACTTCTAAACCACGTCTTTCAAAACGGACGACTTTATTTTGCTTTAATTTTGTTAAGTGCTGTGATACCGTAGATTGTGGAATTTCTAATACTTCCTGTAATTGTGTTACATTACAAACGCCGCGCTGCATTAGTTCCATGACAAGACGAAGACGAAGCGGATGAGCTAATGCACGTAACATTTGTACATCTTCTTCTGAAATACGACATTCAAATTGATCTTGATACATATTTTCCCCTCATTTTTTCTATTTATTTTATATTTATACATGTGTTATTTTTATATTTCTTATTCACTATTCCATTCTATATTCAATAACTTCCTATTAATAGAAACCACATTCCTCCTTTATATAGAGAGAAAACTCTCTTTTGATGTCTGAATATTATACTATACGGCTTAAAGAAAAAGCAAAGTATCTATAAGGCAGTTCCTTGCTTTCGAAAATAATTTTCTCAACCTTTTTGTTATATTTTTTGTATATCACTTTTACTATTTTATATCTCCTAATGATTCTCCTGCCTCATTCAACAATCTTTAAAGAATATATAAAAACATATAGCATATCCTACCCGTATACACTTTTTACTGCGCAGTACTTAGTTATTCCAAATTCTTCATATAAATGTAGCAGAATTATTACAGTTAACAATCCCATGGAATAATAGAGCTTTTACACGTTGACAATAGTTATTAAGGGGACTATACTAAAAATGCAAGTTAATTGTGAATGATTTCACAAATGAATGTGAAAAAAATCACAAATTATATATAGGAGATGTCATCATTATGAGTACTTGGACACAAATTTATGACCCATTACACAACATTTGGCTATCAGCACTTGTAGCCGCAATACCAATTTTATTTTTCGTATTATGCTTAACAGTCTTTAAAATGAAAGGATACATATCTGGATTTTATAGTGTTATTTTAGCTATCATTCTTTCCATTTTCGTCTATAAAATGCCAGCAACTATGGCTGTATCCTCCGCTGCATTTGGTGTAGCAGCTGGATTTTATCCAATTTGTACAATTGTTATCGCAGCAATTTTCCTTTACAAACTAACTGTAAAAACTGAACAATTTAACGTGATTCGCGATAGTATTTCTAGCATTACAAGCGATCCCCGTCTTCAAGTATTATTAATTGCTTATTCTTTCGGTGCTTTCTTAGAAGGTGCAGCAGGTTTTGGTGTACCAGTTGCTATTACAGCAGCATTACTTGTAGGTATGGGATTTGATCCATTAAAAGCAGCAGGTATCTGTTTAGTTGCTAACATTGCTGGCGGTGCGATGGGTGCAATGGGTATTCCAGTTACAGTACCCGCTCAATTAACACAACTTGACGCATTAACTGTTGGGCGTCATGCAGTTGGAATTTTACCATTTATTAGTTTCGTGTTACCATTCTTACTTGTTGCAATCGTTGATGGTTTCAAAGGAATTAAAGAAACTTGGCAAGGTATTGTTGTAAGCGGCGGTTCTTTCGCTATTACTCAATTCGTTGTAACATATTTCCTTGGTGCAGAACTTACTGATATTTTCGCAGCTGTAGTCAGCATGATCTCATTAGCATTATTCTTACGTGTATGGCAGCCAAAATCTTCAACAAAAGCAAAAGTAAATAAACAAGAAAAACATAGTTATACAATGAAGCAAATTTTATACGCTTGGTCACCATTCGTATTCTTAACTGCATTTGTAACAATTTTCAACTTAAAAGCAGTAAAAGCCTTATTCATTCCAAATGGTGCATTAAGTAACTTAGTATGGAATCTTCAAGTACCTGGCCTGCACAATCACGTGATTAAAACAGCGCCAATCGTTAAAGCAAATACACCATTTCCAGCAATCTTTAAGTTAGATGTATTCTCATCAACAACTACTGCAATTGTACTTGCAATTATCGTATCATTACTTGTATTCCGTGTTAGCGGTAAGTTAGTAAAAGAATTAACCATTGAAACATTAAAAGAGTTAAAAACACCAATTTATACAATCTGTAGTGTAATTGCATTAGCATATGTAACAAACTATTCTGGTATGTCTTCAACTCTTGGATTAGCTTTATCATCTACTGGAGATGTATTCCCTATCCTTTCGCCAATCTTAGGTTGGATCGGCGTATTCTTAACTGGTTCTGTAGTATCAAGCGGCTCTCTATTTGCGCCTCTTCAAGCAGTTACGGCTGCTCAATTAGATATCGTTCCTTCTACTCTCGTTGCTTTAAACGTAGTAGGCGGTACAATCGCAAAAATGGTATCACCACAATCAATTGCGGTTGCTTGCGCAGCAGTTGGAATCGTTGGTAAAGAATCAGAGCTATTTAAAATGACAATGAAATATAGCTTAATCTTCTTATTAATTATTAGCTTACTTCAACTTAACGCAGTGTTTAATATTTTCTAAATATAAAAGGCTGATGACTCGTTCATCAGCCTTTTTCTTCCGTTTCCATTTTTTTAATCTCTACTCGCTTAATTTGATGCATATCTTTTTCAAGAATTGTAAATGTCCATTCTCCAACAACAGTCATATCCCCCTCTGCCATTGGTTGTCCTTGCATCATTAACCATCCCCCAATTGTGTCTACATCTTGTTCATTCAAATGTAAACCGAACAAATCATTAATTTCACTGACTAACACTTTTCCGTCAACGATTTTGCAATCGTCACTAATATGTTGAATCGGTGGGTGTTCATCCTCATCATATTCATCGCGAATTTCTCCCACAATCTCTTCTAAAATATCTTCAAGCGTAACGAGTCCTGCTGTTCCACCGTATTCATCATATAAAATGGCTAGTGGAATTCGTTTTTTTTGCATACTTAACAGCAAATCATGTATAAAAATGTTTTCCATCACTTCAATAACGGGCCTTGTATATGCCATAATTGATTTTGCTTCTTGTTTTTCTCCATCCATATAGCGGATAAAGAAATCTTTCACATTCACCATTCCAAGTACTTCATCTTTATCTTCTCCGAACACTGGATATCTTGTATATTTTTCTTGGCGAATTATTTCAATATGTGTTTCAAATAAATCTTCCGTATATAATCCAACAATTTCTGTCCGCGGCACCATAATCTCTTTCGCAAGACGATTGTCAAATTCAAAAATGTTATTTACATATTTAAACTCTGCTTGATTAATTTCTCCGCTTTCATAACTCTCTGACAAAATGAGGCGGAGCTCTTCCTCTGAATGCGCTACTTCATGTTCAGAAGCAGGTTTTAGCCCAAATAAACTTGCCACAAAACGAGCTGCATGATTTAATGCCCAAATAAATGGATACATAATGCGATAAAAATAAATCAGTGGCTTTGAAAACATTAGACTGACTTGCTCTGCTTTTTGGATTGCAAATGTTTTTGGTGCTAATTCTCCAACTACAACATGTAAAAACGTAATAACTGCAAATGCAATAATAAAAGATACGGTGTTTGCAATTGGAGGAGAGAGATGAAGTGTAATCAATACAGGCTCTAATACATGCTTTACAGTTGGTTCACCTAACCACCCCAGTCCTAGTGCTGTAATGGTGATCCCGAACTGGCATGCTGACAAATACTCATCTAAATTAGAAGTTACTTTTTTTGCCGCTACTGCTCCTCGTTTTTTTTCTCCTACAAGTTGATCAATGCGGCTACTGCGTACTTTCACAATCGCAAATTCAATCGCAACAAAAAAACCTGTTAATGCAATTAAAGCTGCCACTAGTATTAAATTCCCTATTTCCAAGTATCTCCCTTAGCTGCAGGCAGCTAAAGTTACACCTCCCGCAAAGATAAGTTTAACTCTTTTTAATTTCCCTCATTTCCTCACAAGAAAACCTGTATAAATTTCACAAATTTTTATCTCTCATATAATTCAAGGGGCAAACCATCTGGATCTTGAAAAAATACAAAACGTTTTCCAGTTATCTCATCAATTCGAACGCTTTCAGTTTTTATACCATACTGTTGTAGATGAGATACAGCTTCTTCTATAGATAAAACTGAAAATGCTAAATGCCTCAAGCCAGCTGCTTCAGGAAAGTTTGTACGCTTCGGAGGGTTCGGGAATGAAAATAATTCAATTTGATATGTATTCCCAACACACAAATCCAGCTTATATGACTCCCTTTCTTCTCGATATACCTCACGTAAAATTTGAAACCCAAGTACTTCTGTATAGAATTTTTTTGATACTTCATAATTTGAACAAATAATTGCAACGTGGTGAACATGAGTAATATTCATCTTATCTTTTCCTTTCTTGTATATTCTCCTTTGAAATGAAAAACTTATATATATCCACTTTAATCTTTTAACATCTAAGTTACTGTTATGTAAAACAAAAAGTGATATGCTACCCATTGTCTGTGGTAGAAAAAGGCCCTGACCGCTTCGAGCATGGCCAGACGCTCTCGCCTACCTGAAAAAGGTGGTTTTTATGTTAATTTTTCAAGTTGTATTTATATATAAAACTGCAGATAAGGAGCATCATTATGAAATTTTTCACATTTGGTCTCGGACTCATTGTTATATTTTTTCTTGCTTTTATAGCAAGTAATAATCGAAAGCATATTAAGTTCAAACCAATCATTCTTATGCTTATAATACAATTAATTTTAACGTTCCTACTATTAAATACACAGGTTGGTCTGATTCTCATTACAGCAATTTCAAATATATTTAATGAGCTATTAAAGTATGCCGCGGCAGGTGTAAACTTTGTATTCGGTGGCTTATTAAACAAAGGCGAAATGTCCTTCTTTTTAAGTGTTTTACTGCCAATTGTATTTATCTCTGTCTTAATTGGTATTTTACAGCACTTAAAAATTTTACCATTTATTATTCGCTGGATTGGTTTTTTCCTTAGTAAAATAAATGGCCTTGGTAAATTAGAATCTTATAATGCCGTTGCCTCTGCTATTGTCGGTCAATCCGAAGTTTTTATTACTGTGAAAAAACAACTCGGCCAAATTCCAAAGCATCGTCTATACACACTATGCGCTTCAGCAATGTCTACGGTATCTATGTCCATCGTTGGCGCTTATATGACAATGATGGAGCCAAAGTATGTTGTTACTGCTCTCGTCTTAAATTTATTTAGTGGGTTTATTATTGTATTAATTATTAATCCATACGACGTAAAAGATGAAGAAGATATTTTAGATATTAAAGAAGAAAAGCAAACCTTCTTTGAAATGCTAGGAGAATACATTTTAGATGGGTTTCGCGTCGCACTCGTCGTTGGTGCAATGTTAATTGGTTTCGTTGCCCTTATAAGTGCCATTAATGGCTTATTTGCGATTGTTTTT
The DNA here is from genome assembly GCF_050473865.1 of Bacillus sp. S10(2024). Taxonomy (NCBI): domain Bacteria; kingdom Bacillati; phylum Bacillota; class Bacilli; order Caryophanales; family Bacillaceae; genus Bacillus; species Bacillus sp. S10(2024). The sequence goes on from NZ_JBFLUR010000002.1 coordinate 2,907,408, forward strand.
GGTATTACATTTCAACAGTTGCTCGGATATGTCTTTTCTCCAATCGCTTTTATTATTGGTGTACCTGCTCCGGAAATTATCCAAGCCGGTAGCATTATGGCAACAAAACTGATTACAAATGAATTTGTAGCTATGATGGATTTAAGTAAACTTGCAAATACACTCTCTCCTCGCACTGTCGGGATTATTTCCATCTTCCTAGTGTCTTTTGCAAATTTCTCTTCTATTGGAATTATTTCAGGCGCAGTAAAAGGTTTACATGAAGAACAAGGAAATGTCGTTGCCAGATTCGGTTTAAAACTCCTATACGGAGCAACATTAGTCAGCATTCTATCTGCGACTATTGTTAGTGTTATGATATAAAATGAAACTTCCATCAGTGGAGAGGGTTTTCATCTCCCACTGATGGGAAAGCCCTCACCTATCTTCTTTAGAAAATCGGAAGCAACTCGTCCAATCCTGAGGTGGGAACTTACTACCCACGAATAGCGAGATAAACTTGGAAAAATTTCAATCTTTTTTTTTGTTTATTTTTTATATACAATTATTCTTAAACAGATTCCTTATTATCATAAAGGCATCTGTTTTTTGTACAAATAACAAAAATTTCAAAACATCTTTATAATACGATATGTTTCATATATTTCATTTTTATGTCAATTAAAATTTTATAGTGAAAACTCATTATATTTATGTAAAATAGAAAGTGTGCGTTTTTTTAAATTGTAAGAAAATATTTGAATTGATTGTTTAAAGGAGAAAAAATTAATGAAACCTGATTTCGGAACGATAAATAGAGCATCACAAAAACGCTCTAAGAAAAAGCGTGTATTATGGTTTGTTCTCATTCCTTTATTCCTTTTGATTATTGGAGGAGGCAGCTATTGCTTCCATATATATAATAAAGCACAGGCGGTTGCTAATGGTGCTTACTCAGAATTAGGACGCGGCGATAAATCGGACAAACGTGAAAAAGCAGTAAAACCAATGACTGATAATATTTCGGTCTTAATCATGGGTGTCGATGAAAGTGATACACGAGCAAAAGAATATGGAACTGCAACTCGTACAGATGCATTGTTACTTGCAACGATTAATAAAAACGATAAATCTGTGAAACTATTAAGCATTCCTCGTGATTCTCGTGTATATATTCCATCAGAGAAAAAAGAAGACAAAATTACACACGCACACGTATTTGGTGGCGTGGATAGCACAATTAATACAGTAGAACGCTTTTTAAATGTTCCTGTTGATTATTACGTAAAATTTAATTTTAAATCATTTATAAAAATTGTTGATTCTCTTGGCGGTATTGATGTAGACGTACCAGTTGCATTTACTGAACAAGACAGTAAAGACCAACCAGGTGCGATTCACCTTGAAAAAGGTCGTCAACACTTGAATGGTGAACAAGCACTTGCATTAGCAAGAACGCGTCATATTGATAGCGACTATATGCGCGGTCAACGTCAACAACTTGTTTTAGAAGCAGTTGCTAAAAAAGCATTATCTGTAAATTCAATCAGCAAACTTGGCGAATTACTTGATTCAGTCGATCATGATTTAAAAACAAACTTAACTTTCGACGATATGATGGCAATTACGAAAAACTCAATGGATTCCAGCTTAAAGATTGATAAATTACAAGTAAAAGGCGACGACAAATATATCGATGGTGTATACTATTACGTCCCTAACGAAAAGAATGTTCAAGATGTTTCTAAGGAACTACAAAACCATCTTGGTGTTACAGGTAAATTAGATCATAAGAAACTATAAGAAAAACAGCTGTTGTAATAATACAACAGCTGTTTTTCTTTTTTCTTTCAATAATAAAGTGAAACTTCCGTCAGTGGAGAGTTTTTTCATCTTTCATTTATGGAAAGCCCTCACCTATCTTCTTTAGAAAAGCGGAAGCAACTCGTCCAATCCTGAGGTGGTGGACTTACCGCCCACGAATAGCGGGACAAAGTGAAACTTCTGCACAAACATTCTAATTAAAGGAAATTATATTACAAAAGTGTAACGTTTTTTATCAAAATATTACACACGTAATAAAATTAATAGTATACTAATGTATAAGATTTACTGTTTTATCATTTATACGTTCGAAATCATAATTATACTTAAAATTTTCTTTTCGGAGGGAAATGAATGAAATTACGCAATTTAATTATTGGCTCTGCAATTGCTGGTGGAATCATTCTTTGTGCTGGTGGTGTTAGCGCTTATCAATATGTGTCCAAATTAAATCATCAGTTAGATACATACGTTTTACCTCACACAACATTTGAAGGAGTTTCCATAGACGGAAAAACGAAAGCGGATGTTCAAAAAATCATTCAACAAAAAGTTGATGAGTTAAATAAAAGATCTATAAACTATACCTTCCAGGATGACAAACAGACATATACTTGGCAGGAGTTAGGTATTGAATATAACGGTGCGAATGTTACAGATAAAATTTTCAAAGAACAAAAGGGCAATATTTCTAATCGTTATAACATGCGAAAACAAGCTGAAACGGGTGAAATAAAGCGTGACTATAAGTTAGAACCTTCTATAAACACAGCAAAATATGATGCGTTTATTAAGGAAAAATATAACGATTCCTTAGTAGAGCCTGTTAATGCCGACTTATCTATCTCTGGAACAACCATTAATATTAGCGAAAGTAAAGATGGTGAAAAAGTTGATAAAGAGAAATTAAAGACCCTCACAACAGAAGCCATCACGACAAATAAACAAGATATTCAAGTTCCCATTACAGCTGTGAAACCAGAACGCTCAACAGAAGATATAAAAAACATGGGGATTCAAGAAGTAATCGCTGAATACTCTACTCCTCTAGCTGGACGAAACTCAAGTCAAACATTTAATGTGCAACGCGCTGTTAATACATTAACAGGAGTATTTGTTGCACCCGATGAGACATTTAGTTTTAACGGTCGCGTTGGTATAACAGATGCTGCACATGGTTATAAGTCGGCAGCGGTTTATATAAACGGAAAAGTAGAACAAAGTGCTGGTGGCGGTGTTTGCCAAGTAAGCAGCACATTATATGGTGCCGTATTACGAGCTGATTTAGGAGTTGTAGCGCGAAGTAATCATTCCTTACCGGTCCATTACTTACCTCTTGGTCAAGATGCAGCAGTTGCTGATTACGGCCCTGATTTGCAATTTAAAAATAATACAGGGAAATATATTTATATTCAAGCACTCACGAGCGGCAGTAGTGTAACTACCCGTATTTTCGGTACAAATACAGGGAAAGATGTAGAGGTTTCTTCAAAAGTAATCAGTGAAACGGATAAAAGCATTGTGGCTGTAACATATAAAAAAGTAACCCAAAATGGGCAAGTGCTCTCGAACGGTCAAATTTCAAAAAGCACATACAAAAAGGCGTCCTGATTCACGCCTTTTTGTTTTGTAATATAGAAACAAAATTACCGATATGTGCTTTTGCTTCTTCTATTGTCCATATACGATTTCCATATTGTTCAACTTCTTGCTGTACTTTCTCCCAATCTTCTCTTTGCTCTATTTGAGCAAATTCTTGTAATAATTCCCCCTGCGTTTCTTGTTCTTCCTGTTCTTTAAATTGTTGCATAAGATGAGCTATTTCTTCTTCATATATACCTAATGTACAATACGCTCTAAGAAAATATTGAAATGTTGAATACATAAATTCCCCGCCTTTCTTATTTCTCAGAAGGATAAGAAGTAACAATCTTAAAACCGAGTTGACTCCCTTTATCTCTTTGCAACACAGTCACTGTATTACGAAGGCCATCCTTTATACGCATATCCTTTTTTAATGCTGTTTTTCCAACTGCAAAATCATGCTTCGTATTCAATACCAGACGGTTTTCCTTCGATTCTTTCAGCCATTTATTAATTTCTTTTTCATGCTGCTTTAACGTATCTTTTACCGCCTTTGTTGCTGTTTCTTTATCATAATATGTACTTGCAGCAGATACATTATCTGTACGTAATCGTTCTTTCAACTGCTCATCGGTTTTCCCAACGTGACGTTCTAGCGTATGACCATTTTTCGGTGGTCCTTCCATTTCATCTAAAATTTTGTCACTAACATTTATAGCTGATGAAACCTGATTATCTTTCGGTTTTGTTTGATTTGAACATCCACTTACTACAAGTATCATCATAAGCATGATGCTTATCATAACATTCCATAACTTTTTCATCGTATCACCTCTTTCATGATTATTGTATTATCTTTAGAAAAAGTCAATTCTATCGTATATATTCTGTTATCCCCTAGCCATTCTTTCTATAAAAATGTTACTTTTTCTTCAAATAAATCTATAATCTTACAAAAATTTATTGTCTTCATATGAAAAGTGTGATGTAATGCTAAAAAAAGCAAAGGAAAACTAATTGATATGGCAGAAACAATTCATTCTTTTCTTATAGATCATCAGACGATGGCAATTCCACTTAGCATCTTATTCAATATTCTTATTAGCCTAGCAGCTTTTATTCCTAGTGTGTTTTTGACGGCGATTAACATTTCATTATTTGGGATAACAACAGGAACACTCATCTCCATTGCTGGGGAAGCATTAGGAGCGATTATCTCCTTTTATTTATATCGGCTTGGTTTTCAAAAAGCTGCTCAAAAAAATATAGATAATCACCCAAAAGTACAGCAACTTCTTTATGTACAAGGAAAAGAGGCATTCTTTCTCGTTTTATCGTTTCGCCTCATTCCCTTTATTCCATCTGGCATCGTAACACTATTTGCAGCCCTTGGAACGATGTCCATTTTAACTTTTAGCATCGCTAGTACTCTTGGAAAAATACCAGCGTTACTTATTGAAGTATATTCTACTTATCAAGTAATGAACGGAACAAATGAAGCAAAGTGGATTATTACAATTGCCGGCTCTGCTGGTTTGTTTTATTTGTGGAAAACATGGAAGAAAAAATGAAAAAAGGAGCATCATGCTCCTTTTTCATTATATAAAGGGGAGTGTAACCTATTTCACACCAACTGCATCATATGACTGCTTCACAGCTGCCACTTCTGCTGAATTTGCACCGTATAAATCTGCAGCTGCTTGTACTAAACCAGCACGCGCTTGACTAAATGTTGTAGATTGAGTGAAATATTGTGTATTTGCACGATAGTAGATTGCACCTACTTTATCTTTGCCAATACCATTTACCGTTACACCATAATGTGTACCACCATTTGCCAATAAGTAAGCAGCTTTATTAATAATACTACTGTTTGTATGAACGCCGCCGTTATCGTCCGTTCCTGTATAACGTTTAGAATAATGATCTGGGTCACCATATTTTGTTGGATCACTCATAGAGCGAAGCGCATCCCCAGCTGTACCAGGTGTATAAATATCTTCACCAATTTCCCAATCTGGGTTACGGTTATCAGCGTATTCTATTAATGTTCCAAAAATATCAGAGATTGCTTCATTTAATGCACCAGACTCATCTTGATAAACAAGATTTGAACTATATTCTGTAACGGCATGTGTTAATTCATGCCCAACAACATCTAACCCACCAGATAATGGAACAAATGTATATCCATCTCCATCACCATACACCATTTGTGAACCATTCCAGAAAGCATTATTATAACCGCTCTTATAATGAACTGTTGATTTTAACTGCGCACCAGCATCGTTATAAGAGTTGCGATTAAACGTGTTTTTGTAATAGTCATATGTTACACCTGCATAATAATGTGCATCCACTGCCGCTGCATCACGGCTAGCATTAAAGATATTATCCACATCTGCCCATAATGTTCCTGGAAGGGTAGTGCGATTTTTCCCATCATAAGTGTAAATTGCCGCACCGCGTGTATTATCTTGTAAATAATAGCTAGATCCAGATAATGTTGTATTAATAGATTTTGTATCTCCTAATACTCCTTTACCTGTTCCCACTTTATTTGTTCCTGTTACAAGTTTAATCGGTGTCTTATTCGTAGCATTAGCACTATGAATTGTATTGTATTTATTCAGTACTTTACCACTATCAGCTTCAACGAAATAATAATAGTTTCCTGGCTCTGGATCTAAGAAATTTAGTTTCACAACATATGCATATGTTGTTTCCTCGCCATTTTGATATACAAATAAGTCCGCTGACGGCTCTGCTTCATATTTTGGATTCAGCCCCAAATCTTTTTGTGCAGCTGCAATTGCTTGTTTTCCATCAATTTTATTTTTATTTTTTAGCTTCTCTTTTTTATCTAAATCAGGTGCAACAGTTCCTGATACAACTTTTAATACACCATCTTTCCCAATATGAGCTACTTGAGTAGAACCCCACACTGGTACACCATCATAGATTTGCTGTAAGCGTAAAACTGTTGCTTCTCCTACAGGATCTTTTACCACTTGTTGCACTTTAAAAGACTCTTCTGCACTTTTTTCGCCTAGTTTATAATCTTTTTTCGCAGCGTTTAAATAATCAAATACAACAGATTCTGCTTTCTTCCCAGACGCACCTGTTAAATCACCTGATACAAACTCTGGAGACTGTACAGCCTCATTGTATTTCTTTGTAGAAAGTACGTTCTTTGAATCTGCAAAGGCAGAGCTTGTCCCCCCGAACGTTGTCACTGCCATTCCCGCTGCTAACACAAACGCTAAACTCTTTTTTTTCATAATCTCTTCCCCCTAACATTTTTTTAAAGAAAGTAGATTTATAGTAGCATTAAGTTTTCACTATTAAAATACTGAAAATTAAAATAATTTATTTCTCAAGATTTTATGAACTTTGGATAACAATTATTTTGAACCCCCTTTTTCAGCAGTACAGAGGACTTATCTATCATTCCATACTATTTAAATACTCACATTTACTTAATTCTAATATGATAAAAGAGCGGTAATCTTAATATTTAAATGTTTTATTTCTCAAGTTTTGTAGAATTTTGACGAACAATTTAATAACAAGCATAAAAAAACTGACTCAAAAAGCCGTTTTGTCACGGCATTTTGAGTCAGCCTCATTTCCAATATTTACCTTATACATTTACTGTTTCAACTGTGTTAGTGCCTTGTCCAAAAACATCTGGTACATGACCATATTGTGGACTAGCTATAACAACTAATGCCACCGCTGTTAAAATTATACCCATTACCATTTTTTTCATCCTTATCCCTCCAGTATCGTTTCGAGAACCTCAATTGCTAACTTATAATAATGATTGCTTTCTTTAAATTGCGAAAAATTCTCGAAATATTCAGCTAGCTCTATATATACTTTCTTCAATTCTTTTTTACTTCCTGCATTTTTAAAAAAAGGTACTGCTTCTGTTTCTAAGAATACCTTATATACACTTGGTTCTGTAAAATACTTATAACGAAGCATAAGGAGTAAGTACAACTTCGTATTACACCTTTCGTCTTTCTTAGCAGAAATGATTCCCTTCTCAATCCACTCTTTTGCTTCTTCTAATTGTTCAAGATGAATACATTGAAGGGACATCTCATACAACGTATCGACATAGTTCACATCTTCTTGCATTTGATATTGTAAACTTTTTGTATAGTATTTTTTGGCTTCTTCATACTTTTTCTGTTTATAATGTATAGTGCCAATATTACTTAATACCATTGCCATTAATACATCTTTTTCAGAAAAAGCTTCTACTTCACGTAGTATACTCTCATAAATTTTTAACGCTTCATCATACTGTCCTTTTTCAATATAGCTCAATCCAACGATAATTTGACAATTAATCACATTTCGAAATTTATATTCATTTCGAAATCCTTCCATGGCAATATTAGCAAAATGAAGTGCCATATGTGGAATTTCCAAATGAGTATATGCAACCGCTAAATTATAATAAATTCCCGTTTCATAATAATCTTGTTCTTTTGCCATTAACTCTGTCTGAACTAAAAACTGTAGCCCCTCTTGCCATTTATGCTGAAGGCAATAGCATAAAGCCTGGCTATACTTATATAACAATTGCTGGAATGGAGATAACTTTTTATAAACTTTTTTTAGTTTTTCCAACTCCTCTTTCAGGGCTGGTACATTTCTCTTCATAATTAAATATCGTGCATATAATAATTTATAATAATTCACAATTTCAAAATCTACAATTTGTTGCATTTCTGCTTCTAGTTCTGTATATAACTCTTCAACTTTATATTTATCTAAGTGAACTAGTGCCTGTAACCACTCCTCTAACTTTTCTTTCACCTCAGCTTCAATGTCTCTTAAATCCGAAACTGCAATTTCTAATCTCGTACATAATAACTGCAATATTTCTTCTGATGCTTCAATTTTTCCATTTTCAATTTTACTTAAATATGAGACGGAACAAATGCCTTGACAGAGTTCTTCTTGTGTCATTTTTTGTTGGAGTCGTTTGTAAAAAATTTGCTTACCCATTTTTTCCAGATTGTGTTGCATAGTCCCCTCCTCCATTCTAACTTATACCCTAGTACTTTAATAATACATAAAATTCACAAAAATATAAATTGATAAATAAAAGATTTGGAAGGATTTTTCATAACATTTATGATATGGGTAATTTTTAGCAATAAACTTCAAAAAAGAGGTATACTATAAGCAAAATATGGAGGTGTTCACGTTATGGTACATTATAAAGACGATAGCTACGCCTTACACACAGACTTATATCAAATTAATATGGCTTATACATATTGGAAAGATAATATTCATAACCGCCGCGCAGTATTCGATTTATACTTTCGCAAGCTGCCTTTTGAAAATGGTTATGCGATTTTCGCAGGACTAGAGAAGATTATAGAGTATGTAGAGAACTTTCAGTTTACAGGAAGTGATCTTGCTTACCTAAAAGAACTTCAATTTGAAGAAGATTTTTTACACTACTTACAAAATATGAAGTTTACTGGTTCTATTCGCAGTATGCAGGAAGGTGAAGTTGTCTTTCATAACGAACCCCTTTTGCGTATAGAAGCACCACTTGGAGAAGCGCAAATTATTGAAACCGCACTTTTAAATATTGTGAACTACCAAACGTTAATTGCCACAAAAGCTGCCCGGATGAAGCATGCAGCTGGTGATGATGAACTTCTTGAGTTTGGAACACGCCGTGCTCATGAGTTTGATGCAGCGCTTTGGGGAACACGAGCAGCATTCATCGGCGGCTTTTCTTCAACGAGTAATGTTCGAGCAGGAAAACGCTTTGGTATTCCTGTTGCTGGTACGCACGCTCATTCATTTGTCCAAGCGTATCGCGATGAATATGTAGCATTCAAAAAATATGCAGAAACACATGAAAAATGCGTTTTTCTCGTTGATACTTATGACACATTAAAATCTGGTGTACCAAATGCGATTCGCGTCGCAAAAGAATTTGGTGACCGTATTAACTTTTATGGTATTCGCCTTGATAGCGGAGATATGGCGTACTTATCGAAGGAAGCGCGTAAAATGTTAGATGCCGCCGGATTTACCAGTACAAAAATTATTGCTTCAAGCGACTTAGATGAATACACGATTTTACATTTAAAATCGCAAGGAGCAAAAATTGATGTATGGGGTGTTGGAACAAAGCTGATCACGTCGTTTGAACAACCAGCATTAGGAGCTGTTTATAAATTAGTTTGTATCGAAGATGAAAATGGTGTATTAAGCGACACCATTAAAATTTCGTCCAATCCTGAAAAAATTACAACACCAGGATTAAAGCGTATCTATCGTATTATCAATCGTATCAATCAACATGCAGAAGGCGATTATATTGCGCTAGAAACAGAAGAACCGCAGCAAGAAGAACGTTTAAAAATGTTCCACCCTGTTCATACGTATATTAGTAAATTTGTCACGAACTTTGAAGCAAAAGAGCTGCATCATGATATATTTGTGAACGGGCAGCTCACATACGAATTACCAGACATCCTTCATATTCAGCGCCACACGCAGAACAGCTTATCATTCTTATGGGAAGAGTATAAACGAACACTGAACCCAGAAGAATATCCAGTCGATTTAAGCCAAACGTGCTGGGATCATAAAATGAATTATATTCAAACAGTGCGAGAACAAATTGCAAATTCAATCAAAAAATAAGGAGAGAAGCTTCTCGCTTCTCTCCTTTTACAAATCTTTTACTCGCAATACACGCATCGCATTTAACACAGCTAGTAAAGTTACCCCAACATCTGAGAAGACTGCTTCCCACATTGTCGCAATGCCGAATGCCCCAAATAAAAGAACAACTCCTTTTATCCCTAAGGCGAAAATGATGTTTTGCCATACGATACTACGCGTACGTTTTGCAATTTGAATAGCCGCTGCTATTTTCGAAGGTTCATCTGTCATAATGACAATGTCAGCTGCTTCAATTGCTGCATCTGATCCTAAACCACCCATTGCAATCCCAACATCTGCTCTTGCTAATACAGGTGTATCGTTAATACCGTCTCCAACGAACGCAATTTTTTCTTTCGGATGTTTTGTCGCATCAATTTTTTCAATCTCTTCTACTTTTTGCTGCGGCAATAATTCTGCATGGACTTCATCAATACCAAGTTGTTTCCCAACTGCTTCTCCGACTGATTTTGCATCACCAGTTAACATGACGGTTCTTTTTACACCAAGTTGTTTTAATAATTGAATTGCTTGCTGAGCATCTTCTTTAATTTCATCAGAAATGACAATATATCCAGCATACATACCATCTATAGCTACGTGCACAAGTGTTCCCACAGTTTTCGGTTGCTGGAATGGAATATTTTCTTTTCTCATTAACTTTGCGTTTCCTGCAAAAATTTCTTTTCCGTTTACTTTCACAACTGTACCATGACCAGAGATTTCATTATACTCTTCAATCATCTGTTCATTGACTACTTTTCCATATGCAGCTCGAATGGACTGTGCGATCGGATGATTCGAATATACTTCTGCAAATGCTGCATACTGTAACAATTCTTCTTTCGTCACAAATTCGCTTGGCTGCATATCTGTTACTTTAAAGACACCTTTTGTTAACGTACCTGTTTTATCAAATACGATATGTTTTACATCATTTAATGCTTCTAAATAGTTACTGCCCTTTATTAAAATTCCGTTCTTAGATGCTGCGCCAATACCGCCGAAGAACCCCAGTGGAATCGAAACAACCAATGCACAAGGACAAGAAATAACAAGAAAGACGAGCGCTCTATAAATCCAATCCGAGAACGTTGCTCCCTCTATAATAAGCGGTGGAACAAAAGCTAGTACTGCAGCTGTAACGACGACAGCTGGTGTATAATAACGAGCAAATTTCGTAATAAAGTTTTCTGTCGGTGCTTTACGACTACTTGCGTTTTGCACTAAATCTAAAATTTTCGAAACAGTAGATTCACCGTACTCTTTCGTCACCTCAATTGTTAATACACCATTTTGATTCACAAAACCACTTAATACATCACTGCCGACCTCTACTTCACGAGGTACAGATTCTCCTGTTAATGCCGATGTATCTACCATTGATGTTCCTTCGATTACTTTACCGTCTAATGGTACTTTTTCACCTGGTTTGACGATAATGAAATCACCAATGTGCACATCTTCCGGCGATACTTGTTTCGTTTCATTTCCTAGCTTTAAGTTTGCATAATCAGGTCGAATATCCATTAACGAACTAATCGACTTACGCGAACGATTCACCGCAATACTTTGGAACAGTTCACCTACTTGGTAAAAGAGCATAACCGCGACAGCTTCTGAATAGTTTTGAGTCCCGAAAGCACCAAGTGTTGCAATTGCCATTAAAAAGTTTTCGTCAAACACTTGCCCGCGTACAATATTCTTTGCAGCACGTAAAACTATATCGCCGCCTATAATCATATAAGCAATCACGAAAAGTGGAATTGTGATGATTTGCGGTAATGAAGCTAGTGCAGCAATAGCAGTTAAAATTGCTCCGATCGATAACCGCCAAATCATTTTTTTCGTATTCGCTTCTCCGTGATCATGACTATGATCATGTTCTGTATTCTCTTTTTCACGCACTACGTTTACTTCTGGTTCTAATTTCTGTATGACTTCTTTTATGTTCGCAACAGTTGTCTCTAATTCTTGTTTATTTGCTACTTCTATTTTTAATTTTTTAGAAACAAAATCAACAGATGCGGATGTAATTGCAGGCATTTCGTTTATTTTTGTTTCAATTTTCATCGCGCAGTTTGCACAATCCAAGCCTTCTAATATAAACGTTTCTTTTATTGCTTTTGTTTTTTGTTCTTCTCTCACATGAACATGTGGTTCTAATTTATTTACAAGTTGCGTTGCTTCTTTGACAACATGTTCTTCGTTTTGTTTCGATGTTTCTACTGTCATCGTTTTCGTTACGAAGTTCACAGAACAAGATGATACATCCTCTAATTCCCCTACACCTTTTTCGATTTTCATCGCACAGTTTGCGCAATCTAATCCATCTAACACAAGTTTCCGTTTTACCAATGCGTCCCCCATGTTTCTCCCTCCTTGTGTTTTATCTATTTTTCTTCATTTACGTGCTCAAATGCTTGCTCAAAAATATGAATAACATGATGGTCTGCAAGTGAATAATACACTACTTTTCCCTCTTTACGATTTTTAACAAGCTTCGCTTGCTTTAATACGCGTAATTGATGGGAAATAGACGACTGTGTCATTCCGAGTAAATATGCTAAATCACATACGCACATTTCTGCTTCAAATAAAGCGTGTAAAATACGTGTGCGCGTACGGTCTCCTAATACTTTAAATAATTCTGCTACTTGACTTAAGCTATCATCCTGTGGAATCGTTTGTTGTACTTTTTCAATAACTTCTTGATGAATGACATTTTGTAAACACGTTTCTTCATTTGTTTCTACTTTTTGTTCCGTCACAATAGCTCACCTCTTCACTTGAACATATGAATAATTGTTCATATGTGTTATATTTTTATTATATGAGTGATTGTTCATATGTGTCAATAATTTCCGCGCTTTATTTTTTAACATTGTATATAGAAATGGGGGAAAACGTTATGAAAAATAAACAAAACAAAAAAATTTATAAAGTTTGGTCTACATTTTATGATTTATTCATGCAAAATCGTTTCTTTATTAAGGCAAGAAAACGAGCCTTTTCTCTTGTACCTTTTACAAAAAATCAACAAGTATTATTAGTTGGCGTCGGTACAGGGCAAGATATCCCTCTTCTTCCGAACAATACCCTCATCACTGGAATCGACCTCTCAGATCATATGTTAGCGCAAGCGAAACGGAAATATCCTTATCCTCATGTTGTATATCAACAAATGAATGCTGAAGAGCTTACATTTCCAGACAATTCATTTGACCTCGTTATTTTAAATCTCATTTTAAGTGTTGTTGAACATCCTCATATTGCACTTTCAGAAGCATTACGCGTTATAAAAGACGGAGGAAACATCATTATCTTAGATAAGTTTCTTTTTGAAAAAAAACAACTATCTCCATTTAGAAAATTAATGAACCTATTTACTGAGAGACTTGGAACGAATATTAATCGTAAGTTGAGTGATATTATAGGAACATTACCGCTTACCATTCAATATGAAGAACCAGCTATTTTTCACGGTAATTATCGCATTGTGCTTTTAAAAAATGAAAAAAAGAACCGCTGAACGGTTCTTTCTTCATTTTTTAGACTTAACTGCATCGACAATTAATGAAACAAAGCCAAGCTGTCCATCTTGATTGCGATGATCAAAACGTTTAGAGCGGTAAATAAAGCCGTCTTTCTCATTCCAGTCATTATAATGAAATTCTCCGTTTTCATCACAGTACTCCAGTAACTTCACTTCAAAGCCAGCTTCTTCAAACATTGAAGTCATCGTTTTATAGTTATGGACAATTTTGTGGCTCGCTGCTGGATGATCTAATGGGCCTGGTCCACCGACTTGTACGCCTGCTTGATAATCTTTATCTGGGAAAAATGCATCTGGTACCCCGCAGCGAAGATAACCACCCGGCTGTAAAAATTCATAACAAATTTTTGCAGCTTCTCTTCCTTCTTCATATGTTAAATGCTCCCACACATGCTCTGCTAAGATTGCTTCTATAGAGTTTGGAGCAAATTGTTTCGTCCAATCTTCCCTTTTTAATAAATTTAAATCACTTTCTTGTGTATGTAACCACCCTGGATTATTGTTATATCCTTCCGCACCAACTACAACTTTTACTCCTTCTTTTGCAACCATTATTATCCTCCCTTTTCCATTTTTCGACATAAATACTTCTATGAGGTTTCCTAAAACTCCTTCAAAAACATAAAAAAGCCTTATGCGCTCCCCAACGCATAAGGCTTTCTTCCCTTTAATTTGCTTGTTTTAAATGATCTTGCGAACTTTTATCTTGTTGCAGGTGGCTATGTTTCTTAGAGTATACAAAGTATACGATAACTCCTAGTACAAGCCAAGCACCGAAGTATAACCATGTTGTAAGCGGTAGGTTAACCATTAAGAACAGACAACATGCGATTGAAATAATTGGCAATACAGGCACAAGCGGTACCATAAAGCCACGTTGTAATTTCGGATGTGTTTTACGAAGGATCAGTACAGAAACACCTACCATCGCAAATGTTAATAACGCTCCAATATTCGCTAAATTTGACAATTCTTTTAAATCGACAAATCCGGCAATTAAAGCACTTCCGATACCTGTTAACCATGTTGAAAATACCGGAGCTTCTGTTTTTTTGTTAATTTTCGCAAATGACTTTGGAAGTAAACCATCACGGCTCATCGCAAAGAATACACGTGTTGTCGCGTAAATATAAGCGAAAATTACGGCCATAATACCAATTACTGCACCAATTGCAATCACACCTGCTACTTTATCTTGTCCAACAACTTCTAATACGTAAGACATCGCTTCTGGTACATTTAATTCTTTGTATGACACCATTCCTGTCATAACAAGACAAACTGCAATATAAATAACTGTACAAACTGCAAGTGATGCAATAATACCAATCGGTAAATCACGCTGTGGATTTTTTACTTCTTCAGCTGAAGTTGCTAATGCATCAAATCCTAAGAAAGCAAAGAATACTGCAGCTCCCCCAGCAAAAATTCCACTTAAACCATACGGTGCAAATGGTGTCCAGTTTACTGGTTTTACATAGAACACACCAACTGCAATAAACAATACAACAATACTAATTTTAATTAATACCATTGCATTATTTACACGTTTACTTTCTTTCGTACCGCGAGATAGTAACCATGTTAACACTAGCGTAATGCCTACTGCTGGAAGGTTCACAATTCCGCCTTGAGATGGAATCGTTAACAATTGTTTCGGAATTTCTATTCCTAATCCACTTACTAAGTTATTAAAGTAACCCGTCCAACCGCCGGCTACCGCTGCCGTTGTTAAAACGTAAACTGACAATAATGTCCATCCCATTAAATGCGCAACAAATTCTCCAATCGTTGCATATGCATACGTGTATACACTTCCTGATACAGGAAGTGCTGTTGCAACTTCTGCATAACATAATGCTGCAAAGCCACAAACAATCGCAGCAATCATAAACGAGAAAATAACAGCTGGACCAGCATCTCTTGCTGCTACTAATCCAGTTAATACAAGTACTCCTGTACCGATAATCGCTCCAATTCCTAGCATCGTTAAGTCAAATGCCCCTAATGTTTTTGTCAAAGTTTTACTTTGACTTTGGCTTAACAATTGTGTCACGGATTTCTTTTTAAATAAGTTGGCCACGACTCTTGCCCCCTTTTCTAGTTAAAAAGAGCTAAGAGGCACTTCTCTTAGCTCTCATCTTGTTGTATGAAAATATTGTTCGATATTTAGATTAGCAAGATACTGCTTCTGCTTCTAATAATTCTTTTGCTGCTTTATATTCTACACCGTGTGCTTCTGCAACTGCTTCGAATGTTACATAGCCTTCTAATGCGTTAATACCTTTTAATAATGCAGAGTTTTCTAAGCAAGCTTTTTTGTAGCCTTTGTTTGCGATTTGTACTGCATATGGTACTGTAACATTTGTTAATGCAAGTGTAGATGTACGTGGAACCGCACCAGGCATGTTTGCAACTGCATAGTGAACTACGCCGTGTTTTTCATAAGTTGGGTTGTCATGTGTTGTAATACGGTCAGTTGTTTCGAAAATACCACCTTGGTCGATCGCGATATCAACTACAACAGAACCTGGCTCCATAGACTTGATCATTTCTTCTGTTACAAGTTTCGGTGCTTTTGCTCCTGGAATTAATACTGCACCGATTACAAGATCAGACTCTTTTACAGCTTGTGCAATATTGTAAGGATTAGACATTAAAGTTGTCACTTGGTTACCGAAAATATCATCTAATTGACGAAGACGATCTGCACTTAAGTCGATAACCGTTACGTCAGCACCTAAACCAACTGCAATTTTAGCAGCATTTGTACCAGCTTGTCCACCACCGATAATTGTTACTTTACCGCGTTTTACGCCTGGAACACCTGCTAATAAAATACCTTTTCCACCTTTATTTTTCTCAAGGAATTGTGCACCAAGTTGTGCTGCCATACGACCAGCAACTTCACTCATAGGTGCTAACAATGGTAAAGAACGATTTTCTAATTGAACTGTTTCGTAAGCGATTGCTGCTACTTTATTTTCAATTAATGCTTTTGTTAATTCTGGTTCTGGAGCTAAGTGTAAGTAAGTAAATAGAACTAAACCTTCACGGAAATATTTATATTCGCTTGCAATTGGCTCTTTAACTTTCATTACCATTTCCATAGCCCAAGCTTCTTCAGCTGTTTCTACGATTTTTGCTCCTGCTTCTACATATTGCTCATCAGGAAAACCTGATCCTAATCCTGCACCCTTTTGAATGAATACTTCGTGATTGTTACGAATTAAATGTACAACACCAGCCGGTGTCATAGCTACACGGTTTTCGTTGTTTTTAATTTCTGCTGGTACCCCAATACGCATAATGAAATGCCCCCTTATAATTAACAGAAAAAAGTAATTCTTTTTTCTTTTTGTAATAGTGAATAACTTATGAACTTATTCTAGCATAACTTCCTATTCATGAAAACGCTATCATATAAAAAAATAAAAGTTTTTATATTTAAAATAGTGTAAATAATAAAAACTATTTTTATTCTGATATATGTATTCTTATTCTATTTTTTCATGCTACATTTATTATTTTTAGAAATTTTTTTAGTGAATAAATATTATACAAAATGCCACCCATACTCTTTATAAACTATCAATTAATAACTTATAAAACATTAACAACTTGTTGTATATGTATTTCTCAATATAACTTATGCGGTTCCCATTTCATTTTTCGACATATTAATCCTCCAATCGTTTTTTCACCTATACGTATGAAATAACAAAGGCCTATCCCCGTTTGGAATAAGCCTGATAAAATTGCGTAATATATATCTACTTGGATTTTTTAACATCTAAGTTGCTGTTATGTAAAGCAAAAGTGATATGCTACTTGTTTGTTCACTTTGTTTTCACATTGCCTGTGGCAGGAAAGGGCCCTAACCGTTTCTATACATGGCCAGATGCTCTCGCTTACCTGAAAAAAAAGAGGGTTTTTATGTTGATTTTTTATTTGTACTTATATGTTATCCACCGCAGTTGTATTAAAGAATTGTAGCAATATCCTTCATACTGTCTAAAATATAATCCGCTTCCTCTAAACCTTCATGTCATATTTTCTTCTTACTTGTAACGTTGTGATGAATTTGATTCATAAACCATCAAATATTGCAATAGTTCCTTATAATCACTCCAGCTATTCACATCATAAAAAAGGGCCGGTTCTTCATACGATATCGTTATCCCCTTTATAAATGACTTTTGAAAAATAGCGCGTGCTCCTTGATCGCCTTCTAATGTTTGCAAGAATGGGAATGTTTTCTTCGCAAACAAAACAGGCGGTCTGACAATGCCGCGATGTTTTGCGGCTACATAATAGACCGTTTTATGTCGTTTGTAACAATCTATTAATTCATTAATTACCTCTGTTTTAATAAAGGGTTGATCAGCAAGTAAAACAACAATCCCATCCGCTTTCATATGCATTGCTTTCTGAACACCGCAGCGCAGTGAATGCGATTGTCCTTGAATAGAATCAACACAAGGAAGAATATGTACATTCTTTTGTCGTAATGATTGCAGGGCCCAGCTCGCATCATTTGTGACAATAATCATACCTGCGAGGTTGGAAGACAGGGCTGCTTTGAGGGCTGCATTACCAAGTGGTTCATTATGGAAAGGAAGAGAAAGTTTATGGATTCCCGGTCCCATTCGTCTACTATTTCCAGCCGCCAAGTATACACCAATAATTTTCATCTCACTTCCCCCGTAATTGCCCGATGATTTCAGCCATGATACTAATAGAAATTTCACCCGGACCTTGTGCACCAATTGAAATTCCAACAGGAAAATGGAGATGATGAGGGATTACTCTCCCTTCTAATAAGTGCTCTGTACGATGACGCGGTCCTAAAACACCGATATAACGAACATTTTTTTCTAATAAGAGAGAGAGTAATTGCTGATCTTTTTCAAAGTGATGCGTCATAATGACAAGAAAATCACTTGGATGTAAGGAAAGGTTTTTAATCATTTCTACTGGAAACCCAACTACACATTCATCAGCATTTGGAAATTGATCAGTATTACATAGGCCTTCCCGCCAGTCGCAAACTGTTACAAAGAAGCTCGTTTCCTTCGCAAAACGAACGAGTGGCTTGGCATCTTCTCCTGCTCCAAAAATAAACAGGCGAGGCTTCGGTATAAAGTGTTGGTTATAATATGCATCTTGTAATCCATTTTTCAAATCAGTTACCTTCGGAATGGCCCCTTCCCAATCTCCAAGCGTATTTCCGTTATTATACAGAAGTGCAGTTTGCTCTAACGAAAGGTTTTTCACCATCCAAGCAGAGGAACCATTAGTAAGGTGAATATATAAGTCTTGTAAAATTGCTTTATAGGTATCATCTATATGTTCCACTAATACATGAATAACACCATTACATCCTACTCCCCAAGACAAATCATCTTCTGCTTTCGTGTTAAATGTATGAACCGCCCACGTTTTATGCTCCATAACATCTGCAGCATAATAGAAAAGTTCTTCTTCAATGCACCCTGCACTTAACATTCCCACTTTTGTACCGTCTTCTTGAAACAGCATCATCGTTCCTTCTTTTCGATATGCTGATCCTTCAACATGAATAATTGTAGCTAACGCACAGCGTGTCTCACAACATAACAACGCTTCTAATACATCATATACGGAAGTCATTTTGAACCCCCTCGCTGCTTTTGTAATACAGACTTTACAGCTTCTTCAATCTCTTGATAACTCGTGCAACGGCAAATGTTAGAACTTAACCATTCTTCAATTGTTCGATCATCTGCATCAGGCCTCCCTGTAACAAGCCCGTGGCAATTCATAATAAATCCCGGTGTACAGTATCCGCATTGGAAAGCCCATTTCTCTTCAAAAGCTTGTTGAATAGGGGCTGATTGTAATCCCTCAATTGTGGTAACTTGCTTTCCAATTGCTTCAACAGCCAACATAATGCAAGACTTGATTGGTATCCCGTCAACGAGAACTGTGCAAGCACCGCAATCACCATTTTCACAGCCTGGCTTTGCTCCTGTTAAATCCAGTTCGTGACGTAATATATGTAACAGCGTATCAGCCATTCTTGAGGCGACCTCTCGCGTTTCCCCATTTACATGTAGAATAAGCTGTACGTTCCTCATTCTTCTTCCCCCTCTGCAAAATTTCGCAATAGATCTTGCAGTACAGATTGAAATACAAATGTCCGATAAGCACGCGAGCCTCTTATATCATCTAATACAGGAGCAGGAATATGGGTTAAAGCGCGTTGAACTCTTTCCTCAAATGGAATACGCTTATTATTTAAATCTACTTCCATCCGAAATGAACGAAATGGAAAAGCACATAAACCGCTGCACGCCATTCGAATTTCGTCATCATATTTAATCGCCGCAACTGTTACGAGAGGATAATCAATTTTTTCTAGTTGGCGTTTCTTCACACTATAATATGGCGCAGTCACATATCGCCGCTCTGTAATCATTTGTACAAGAAACTCACCCTTTTGTAATTGTAGTGTTTTTATAAAAGATTGATGAGCAGGTACATATTTCATACCCTCTGTTCCTGCAATAACAAATGTACTATCAGCTAATAAAAACGGCAGTACAGCTTCCTTATAGCGAATCCTTCCCGCAACATTTCCGCCAATTGTAATTTTATTTCTTGCGGTGCGATCTGCGGCCCGGCCAGCAGTTTCCCCAAGAAGCGGAAAGACTTCCGCCTCTTGAACACTCGTTATCGTTAATGTTGCACCAAGTAAAAGTTTGTCACCCTGCCATTCACAAACATTACATTCCGAAATATCCTTTATATCAATAACAGCCTTCGTTCGAATTCGCTGCGAACGCCCCATCGTAATAATCTCTGTCCCGCCTCCATAGTAAAGCGGCTTCTTCCCCTCTTGATCTAGCTGGTGAAATAACCGAATAGCTTCTTGAATAGAATCTGGACGATAATACTCAAAATCAAATGGTATCATTCCATCCCTTCTCCTTTTTGCATCTCTTTCCAAATTAATTCTGGCGTAAGCGGTAAGTTTCGCAATGAAAGATCCGCTGCAATGGATAAACTGTTTCCTAAAGCTGCTGGCATACCAATAATTCCATGTTCCCCAAGTCCTCTAGAACCAAATGCAGCCTCTTCATGCGGTACTTCTACAAAATCGACAATATATTTTGGCTGTTGCCCGTAATGGATGACTTTATAAGAGCGAAACTGATGATTCAAATTTCGTTCTTTCGTATCATAATGAAATGTTTCTCGCGTTGCAAAACTGAGCCCCATACTCATGGCCCCCATAATTTGCGTCTCTGCTCCCTTTCTATTTAAAACGATTCCCGCATCTGCAACGGTTACAGCATTCAACAATCGGTATGTAAAGTCTTTGGGGTTATATTCCACTTCTACTGCTTGCGCTCCTACTCCCCATTCCGGTCCTTGTTTCCCTTTCCCTGTCTCATAATCAATGTCTGTAATTCCCTCAAGTACGTAACTCCCTTTTCCTATCACTTCTGTTCCTTTTACACTTCCATTTGAATCTACATACCCAAACACAATTTTCGAAAAAGGTACGTGTAGATTCGGGTTCGTTTTGACATATACTTCTTTTCCTGCAATCGCTAATTTTTCCGTGGGGTACCCGAGTATATTTGAAGCCGTTTGGCAGAGCTGCCTCATTGCGTCTTCTGCAGCCATTACAACCGCATTCCCAACAAGAAGTGTCGTTCGACTCGCTGCGGTTTTCCAATGCTTTGGAGCAACTTGTGTATTCACTTCCATCATGACATGCACATCATCAACATCCATGTTCATTTTCTCGGCAACCATTTGTGTGAGTACCGTTTTTGTTTCTTGCCCAATTTCAACAGCACCGCAATTAATATTGACACTACCATCACCGTTAAAGGTTAATACAGCACCCGCTCCGGCATTTTTGGGTGTAGTCGAATTTTTCCAGAAACAGCTAACCCCTTTTGCACGTACCATACCATTAGATAGAATCACTTTCTTTCCCTCTTCCCAATTAATAAGCGATTGTAACTTCTGTAAGCACGCCGCTACATCTCCCGTATTACTTGACGTGACAAGCACTTGTGTCGGCGTTGTATCCCCTGGTCTAATGGCATTTTTCAGACGAAACATAAGCGGACACATCCCTAACTTTTCAGCAAGTATATCGATTGTTCGTTCCATGACAAACGTATACTCCGAATGTCCAAAACCTCTAAACGACGTTGCATAAGTATGGTTTGTATACATACCGTACGAATCACACCATACGTTTTCAATCGCATATGGGCCCGTGCAGTCCAGCCCAGCTGCCTTACTCATCGTTACCGCTCGATCAGCATAAGCACCGCCGTCAAATAAATACAAAATTTCTGCTGCTTGCAGCTTTCCATCTTTCGTGCATCCAAGCTTTACTTTTGCTTGTAAGCCGATATGGACAGGAGATGTTATAAAATCTTCCTCTCTACTATTTCGAAGAGTAACCCGTCTCCCCCCGACTGCTTTCGAAGCAATATATGCTAAAAATTCAAGCTGCACCGCTGTTTTCCCACCATATGCGCCCCCAACTAACGGCACGTGTACAATAACTTTCCCTTCATCAATTTGAAACGCTTCACTTAACTGCCTCTTTATTTCAAAAGGAGCCTGTGAGGTAGAATGAACAATCACATCTCCGTTCGGCTTCATTTCTACCCTAGCACATCGCGTTTCCATTGCTGCATGATCAGATTGCCGAAAAGAAAATGTTTCACAGGCAATCACGTCACTGTTCGTAAATCCTTTTTGAACATCCCCTTTACGAATTTTCGTCCGATTTGCGATATTTGTATGCGGCTTTGGGTATACTTTTTCTTCTAATTTATATTGTTCCACATGCTCATGGACTAATATGTTCGTTTCATTATAGGCTTGTAAAGGCGAACGAATAATCGGGAGCTCGTCATATATAACACGGATCCGTGTTGCTGCTTCTCTTGCAATTGCTTCAGTATCCGCCACAACAAGTGCAACAGGTTCACCAAAGTATCGTACTTTCTCAAAGGCTAACAAAGGACGATCAACGATACTAGAACCGACGAGAATGGGATAATCCGCTCCCGTTATCACAGCGTGTACGCCTTGTACTTTTTGCGCTTCACGAATATCTATATTCTTAATATAAGCATGGGCATATGGACTCGTAAGCAGTTTCACATATAGCGTACCAACCTCTATTTCATCATTGATATACTTCGCTCTTCCCGTTACTTTATCAGCACCTTCTTTTCGCTTCACACTTTTTCCTATAACACGATACCGTTCCATTCCCGACCTCCTTCGCTCTGCTCTTCTACCATCCTATTTATACTGCCAACAATTTAGTACAGATCTCTCCATACAAAAAAAATAGGCTACTAGCATTTAGCTAGCAGCCTACTTTTACGGAAATAACTTTGCAAATAAGTCTTCGGTTGTTTCCGTAATTTTCTCAAACATATCCGTTTCATTTTCCTCTTGCTCTTTGATCATTTTAATCGTGGCTCTCGCATCTTCTGGATAGTCTGTAATAATTCCATCCACATTCAATTTATAATATTTCCTTAAGCTTTCCATATCATTTACAGTCCAGACGTAAATCGGTCTACTTAATTTGCGAGCCGATTGGACTAAGCGCTTATTTAACATATATTCTTCCGCTACATAAAAGTCTGCCGGAACATTTTTTAAATTTGCTGCATTTGCATATAGGACATATCCTACTTTTATATCTGGATTTGCACGTTTAAATTCTTTAATAAGCGGGTAATGTAATGTTTGTATCACACATTGCTTTTCAAAATCATTTTTTTCAATCGTTTTTAAAACTTTCTTTACAAAATCCTTTTCATTTTCATTTCCATGAAGCTTCACTTCTATATTCAGCTTAATCTTCCCTTTTGCAAGTTTAATAATCTCATCAAGCATACTAATTTTCCCTGAGAATCCATCTTGGCTGAGAATAAGCTTTCGAAGTTCATCCATCGTTAATTCTGACACTTGTATATTTTCATTCGCAAGACGCTTTAATTTCAAATCGTGTATAACGGCCAATTCGCCATCTTTCGTTTGCAATACATCAATCTCGGCATAATCAGCTTTCGCATCAATAGCTCCTTGGACTGACTCTTTTGTGTTCTCTACCCCTTTAGATACGTAACCACGGTGTGCCATAATAATCGGCTCTTTATAAGAATTCGTAATAAACGTTACGATAAAAGCCAAAACCATGCCAACTACAACAACCCCGCCAATATATACACCAATAAATTTCAATCGATGCTTTTTAAAGAAGCATTTCTCCGCTTTTGTTTTCGAATAGTCAAGACCCTCTTCTACTAAAACAGCTTCAACAGGAACCTTCTGTAAATATAACTTTATCAGCGCCATAATATAAAACGGCGTAACAATAAAGCCAAATATATACAATGTACTCGTTACAAAGACAGATATAGTCGATTCTGCTAATAGGGCAAATGTTCCTTCTGGGTTTGTAAATTCATAGACCGCAAGCAGTAACAAGAAATAAACACCTGTAAAAAGTAAAAAGACAACGCCTATAGAGATAAAAAATCCCACTAAAAAGAACAGGACTTTCAAAAAGTTTTCTTTTACTAACTTCGCACTTTGACGAGCAGCTACGCGAAAAGGCTTTTCTTCTAAAACAATGATCGGTAAAACAAAAATTCAACGAAGATTGAAATAGGCAACTACCCCGAAAAAGGTATAGTATCCAACTTGTCCCATTGTTGTTTTCAATAATTCGCCTGAAATAAAATTAGGAATCTGAATTTCAGGAAGAAGTGCAGATTGATAACCGATGCTTAAAAGAGGGAGTAAAACGACAACATACAAAATAAATCCTGGTAAGCAATATGTGAAAAAAGAAGGTAAATACGTTACCGTTTTATATAAAATTGGACGCAGTCTCACCTTTTGTCGTTTATGTGCAAAATACGAAATAATAATAAGTACTGCAAATTCAATAAAAATGAGAAAAAGTGCTAGCACAGATAAAATGACAATGGCCGCAATTCCATACGGTGTTTTAAAAAACGCAAACAATTCATTATTTGTCGCATTTGCATATCCACCCCAGTACAATAACTTATTAAAAATCATACCGAGTAGTGGGACAAAGACAATTGCGGCGAGGAGTTTATACATGAGTTGAAACGATAATACATTTCCAAAGGCAAATCTTACTGTTTGAAAGGATTGTTTCATTACCCCTGGTATTGATAGTTTTTTACGGTGTAGCATAAATTCCTCCCTATTCTAAAACTCTATTTAAAGTTAAAAAACGACATAAAACCCCCTGTTTTTGAGGGGGCAAGTCCTTTTCCTACCACATGCAAGGTTAAATGAAAACCATGTTGTATTCCGCTGCTGGAAAATGAAAATGGCAATATATTTTATCCCGCATTAATGGGCAGTAAAAGCCCGATTGGTTCAACTAATAATCAGTGGGGGGATGAAGCCCCCCACTGATTATTAGTTTTACTTTATTTCATCATAATATATTCTACTAAACATGAACACTCATATAAACATATAAAAGAGCGATGAATTCTAAATCCACCGCTCTTTGTCTTATTAGTGCTTCTTTTCTAGCTCTTGACCAAATGCCTTCAAAAAATTAAACCCAAATGTAATTGCTCGGTTTATGTCTGGATCTCGTAATACTTTAAAGAAATCCATCACACTTGTTTTCTGACCTTTTTAATTCCTCTGTTGCATGCATCAGTAAATATAATTCGTTTCCAGTTACACGATCTGTAATAAGCGCCGGAACTTTAATTTTTCCAAACGGTGATGCAAGTTCGACAAGGCCTCCATCCTTCACATTTCGCTCCATCGCTAGCTCAGGGGAAATCTCAACAAATATCTCTGACATTTTTGATAAAATACCTGCCGATTTCTTTGTCATATTTCCCCATGGAAATGTTCGAGCATGCGGCCATTGTTTAATAATAGATCATACTCTTCCGGTGCTTCGACTGAGATGCAAGTAGCTGTAGCCTCGTTCAGTTTTGTACAGAGACTGGCTAAGGACTCAGAGCTGTTTGTCTGACCCAGATATACACAGAGCGCTACAAGGTCCTATATCCGAAATTTTCATTTTCGTTGAATCATACCCGTTTGATACGCAAGTTCCTGTAGATGATAAACAAAGAATTTATTTCGAAATTCTTCACCAAGTATGCATAACTCTTCAACTAACATACAATTGTTTGTAGACACAAATTAGGACACCCTTTCATGCAGTACTGCATGAAAAGGTGTCCTAATTTTGTTATTCTATGCATCTCTTTAAGTTGATGGCAATGACGTCCTGTACAGTTAAAAAATTATTATTAAGAATAAAATATTTATTTTTGTATTATGTAAAAACCCTAAAAATAAACATTTACCATTCGTCCAATTAAATAAGAGTAAGAAATAAATTTACTACTGCATTATATTTAATTTCAAAATACTTGATAATGAACCAACCAATAAATTTCCAAGATGATTCTCATGATATATAATGTTCATCTGTAATTTTAATATACTGGTTCGTTATTATTATATCTATCATTTAACATTTGTTTTTTTCCTCAGAAATTAATATCAGATCAACTTCAAATTAAATAAAGTTAGGACCATCATGCGATTCGTTTTTATAAATCTGTACCGCCTGATTAAGTAATTCATATGCCTCATTTATGAATCCCTGAGCAGATAGAATTTTGGATTTCAATGTATAAGTCTTAGCCAACAATAAATTGTCATTAATCCCCAAAATTTGAACTTCAGCATCATTGGCGTAATTTAATGATTCTTCATAAAGTTTCAACCTGAATTTAATGTATGCTAATAAAAGAAGCATCTTAATTTTTAAAGGATCAAGTATGTTCGAATTTCCAATTTGTTTCTTACAAATTTCCTCAGCAATTTCAAGATTATTATTTAACACATAAGAAGTTGCTAATTCATAATAGCTATTTAGTTCATGCCATTCTAAATTATTTTCTTTAGATAAATTAAGACTCTTTTTGATATTTTCAATTGATAATTGATAATTTTGTAGTTCTCTATAAATTATTCCTAAGTTGGTTAATGAACCTATCAAATATTGTTTATCATTTTCTTGATCGAGAATTGATATTGCTTTATTATTTGCCTTAATTCCTTCATCATATTCTTTTAAATATAAATGAGAAAGTCCTTTTAGCATATAAAACAAACCTTCATTGTAAGAAAATTTAGATTTATTAATCAAATCTAAAGCCTCATTTAAAACCTCTAATCCTTTGCTAAACTCACTAATCCTACAATAAGAAAATGAAAGATTGAAAAATAAAGTTAGCTTTAATAATGGGTAATTATCACTGTAATTAGATTTTAATAAAATAAGTCCATATAAAGCATTCTCAATACTAAATTGATATTTATCTAAGAGTTTATAACAAGTAGAAATTTTACAATATACACCTACATACTCTTCTATATCATATGGTGTAAAATAAATAAGTGCCATTTTGAATTCATCAATTGCCTGTTGATACATTTTTTTTTCTAAAAATAATTCACCTTTTAACTTTAACAGAGTCCCTTTATAAGTATACTCAATTTTATTTTCGTCTATATTACTAAAAACCTTTTCCGCTTCTTCGAATTTTTCTGAATTTAACAACCCCTTTAACAAACTTATAGTGTTTTGTGCGTATTCAGAGTACGTCATTTCATTTTTGTCTTCATCAAGAAGATAATTTACACTTATATTTAGTTTTTTAGCTATATATTCTAACGACTTTAATGAAGGGTTCGTCATATCTCTTTCTATTAGACTAATCATTGCAGTACTTAAATTAGGGCCTGCTAAATCTTCTTGGGTAAGCCCAATACTTTTTCTATGTTGTTTTATACGTTTTCCTATACTCATAAAAGCCCTCCTATCAATTAAATAACACGTTTACTTTTTATTATTAAACAGAAAAAAGATAAACATTTTTATTCTCTTCTTTTTACCTATTACATAATTAATATAATTATCCACTTAAATAAACTCACTACTTATATTACATAAAAACATTAAATCTTTCTATAAACTTTGCCCACTAGTAAAGTGTCAAATTAAACAATTTTTCAATAAAATATAATTATGAATTTTTAAATATAAATTTATACTATATTACAAATTTATTATTTTTTTAAATATATTTAAAAAAATAATAAAGAATTTATTGAAAATTCATAATATATTATATAAAATAGTTACAAAGGGCTAGAAATTTTACATATTATGGAGGATTCATATGAAAAAACTATTATTTTCTTTATCACTAACTTTATTAATTTTCACATCTTTTTCAACATCCAGTTCTTATGCCGCTTCAAATGACACAAAAAATACTACGTCTAATACAGCTTCTGAAACATCAACTTCGGATCCAGTTTGGCCTTAATTAAATACATAATGAACAGTGCCTTTTAAATATTGTTTATTCTAATGTTGTCTTGGATGAAAACATTAGAATAAACAAAATAAGTTAAAAGGAATGTTTCTATTCATTTTTTACTTACATATCTAAATGTTCTTAAATCTATTAAGATTCCTTAGATCATTCATCTTCAAAATTTATCCAATATGTTAAGAGAGGATGTCTAGCCCCCAACCTCTCAAACCAATAAAGTAGCGTTCAAAATGCATAGTTATAATCAGCAGGATAGCTAAATTTGTGTGTTACTATCTATTATTTTCCCGCTCTTAGTATTTCTAATTTTCTAAAAACTACCAAGATACCCCGTGCATTATAACATTTCTTCTAAGAAAACCTATTTTTAAGCGTATAGTCCAACAAAATATTTGAAAATTGAGTTAATTTCTATCCTCTTCCATCTTTCAATCCTTTTTTTATAACTGTTTTAACTGTTATTTAATATGCAATTTCTATTGAAAAAAATAAAAACATTTTTGTCAAATAGAATATTATTAAGCACCAAATTCTAATAGTAAAGCGAATGTTTTTCCCATCAAATTTCAAGACACACTATCCATATTTACAGAATGCATTCTTATTTTTTTATAAAGCTAGCAGCATTGAGAAGGTATCTATTCGTTTTAATACTGATTATTTACCATTAAAACGAATAGAATAATATACATTTCTTCTCTCATCTATTTAATTTTTCATTATCCTTAAGACAAATATTTTGATATAAAACTATTTAATTACAAATTATTTGTTTATAGCTATGTATTTATCTGCAAGTAAGTATTTATTTTCGATTAAAAAATGGAAAATTTTATCAACTGATTCTTCTAGTGTTTCCTTATCGGTTTCAATGATTATATCTGGTGAAACAGGTTCTTCATAAGGAGCTGAAACCCCTGTAAATTCTTTAATTTCTCCGTCTCTAGCTTTTTTATATAACTTTTTTGGATCACGACGTTCACATTCCTCTAATGAACATTTTACAAATACCTCGATAAAATCCTCTTTATCTAACATTAATCGAACTGCTTCTCGATCTTCGCGATATGGAGAAATAAAAGCAGCCAGTATTATGGTACCAGCATCAACAAACAACTTTGCAACTTCTCCAGTACGTCGTATATTTTCTTTTCGATCTCTCTCAGAAAACATTAAATCTTTATTTAAACCGTGTCGGAGGTTATCTCCATCCAACACATAACTGGTAATACCCTGCTCAAACATTTTTTTTTCAATTGTATTAGCCAATGTAGATTTCCCAGAAGCAGATAACCCTGTAAACCATAGTACAAAACTTCGATGACCATTTTTCTTACGACGTTGTTCTTTAGTAATAGATGAGTGATGCCATGTAACATTGACTTCCATAATATATCCTCCTTAACAAATTTAGGCTTTTTGTTTGATTCCACTAATCAATACTTCAACTACTTCTTTTCTACTGAATGTACTTGGTGGTAATTCTCTGTTTAGCAACATTTTTCTCACTTTCGTTCCTGATAAAATAACATGATGCTCAGAACTATGTGGACACGTTTTAGAAGATGCCATCCCTTCACATTTTTCACAGTAGAAACTATGTTCAAAAAACATAGGTATAATTCCAAGTTCATCGGAAGTGAAGTTGGAGAAAATTTTTTGAGCATCATATGTTCCATAATAGTTTCCTACTCCTGCATGATCGCGTCCTACAATAAAGTGTGTACATCCGAAATTCTTCCTAACAATTGCATGAAAAATAGCTTCACGAGGACCAGCATAGCGCATAGCAGCTGGAAAAACCGCTAAAAAAACATGTGATTTCGGATAGTATTCCTTCAGTAGTATCTCGTAGCTTTCCATTCGTACATCTGCAGGAATATCATCTGCTTTTGTTTCTCCTACCAAAGGATTTAAAAAAAGTCCGTCTACTGTTTCTAATGCTGCCTTTTGAATATATTCATGGGCACGATGTACTGGGTTACGTGTTTGGAATCCAACTACAGTTTTCCAACCAAACTCTTGAAAGATTTTTCTTGTTTCTTTGGGATCTAAATAATATGATGAAAAATTTGTTTTAGGTATCCTTTTTACAAGAGTAATCGGTCCTCCCAGGTAAACTGAGGGCCGTTCATATAATTTTTTTACACCAGGATGGTTAGTATCTGTTGTTCCATATACATACTGTGCTTCTTTTTCTTTATCCGAAATATATATATCTTCCACTCTTAGTACTCCATATGTTACTCCTTCATTTATTAGACGAACTTCTTCACCTAGTGAAAGTCCACTAGCTATTTCATTTGTAACCGCTAGAGTAATGGGTATACTCCAAACAGTACCATCAGATAGACGCATCATTTCTATAACGGACTCGTAATCTATTTTGGTTAGAAATCCTGTTAGTGGACTATATGCTCCATTAGCAATTAGTTCTAAATCACTAAGTGCAGTTCTATCCAACTCAATCTCTTTTTCCAAGTGCGCTAGATTATATTTATCATTAATTTTATTAATTAGAAAGCCGCCATGGGCAGTAATTGTACTCATCTTAATAAACCTCCCGATTCTTTACTATATTTAATTTCATTAACAGAACTAGAATTCCGATTATTGCGATAATTATAGCGATAACAATAAATACAGTATACAAATTACTCTTCATGAGAATCTTTATAAAAGTATAGGAAAGTAGAAATGAAATGAATGGAGCAACAGCCCAAACTTTTAACATTTGGATAACTACTTTTTTTTGAAATACTTTCACACCTTCTTGGACAGCACCGATGCCAATAATAGAAGATGATGTTATTTGAGTAATTGGTAAAGGAATCCCATAAGTAGCAGCAGTAATCACTAGTAAGGAAGTTGTTGAAGAAGTTACGATCCCTTCAAGAATTGAAATAGAAGTAATTTTTTTTCCGTTAGTTTCAATTACTCTACGCCCTAAAAAAAGTGCTCCTAAAGCAACAAATATTCCTCCAATTAAAGATCCTTTTTCTAATGAAATTAAATGAGCTCCTACTAAGGGGCCTATTGCATTTGCTACATTTTTCATACCCGCTGAATACGCTTCAAATAATCCCGCAAAAATTATAAGAATTGTAAATACAGGTTGCAATTTTCCATTCTCCATATTTGGATATTTAGACCGAAGATAGTAAATAAATTTCCCAGTGAAGAAAGTAATGCTAAATGCTAGAATCGGTGTAAGAATCCAAAAGGATACAATAAATAACAGTTTTTTTACAAATAAAACATGATAAGCAATACCCACTCCGGCGACTGCACCAATAGTAATTTCACTTGTAGAAAGTGGAATCCCAAACAAATTTGCTAAGAACAGCGATAATGAAGCAGCTATTAAAATTAGAATCACCACTTTAACTGTGAAAAGATTCTCAGGAATAATACCTGAACTTATTGTTTTGACTATTTCTTGTCCCTGAATCACCGAACCGAGTATTATTGCGATCCCACAGAGAAGAAGTGTAATAAATTTGCTTCTTATAGCTCCGGAAGCATATGTAACCCCCATCGCTGCTGCACCACCACTTGCTCCAATATTCATTGCGAAGAATAAAGCTATACTAAACGCAACAATAACCATTATACAAATCTCCTTTATCATCTATCAGTTGCAATAAGAATATTGATGGTAGAAATTAAAATCCTTGAAAAGTATTATACTTTTTTTAAAAAAACCTACTAATATCAAAATCATTATTCAGTTGAAATAATCGATAAAATACAATTTTTTCAACAACTGTTAAATTACTTGAAATATCACAGGAAGTACATTCATTGTTTTACTAACGAAAACCCTCTCGACGACTTGTTAATTTCTAATGGAAAAGTTTCAGGAGCACATATTATCCTTTTCTAATATCTTAAAAAAGATTCCATATAATATCTAAATCATAAATAGGAAGATATTTTTATTACTATCAAAATTTTTCAAAAAAAAATAAAAATATCTTCTTCAAAACAATTAAATAGGTCTAAAAACTATATAGAACTTGTTACTTGTATGAAACGTTTTTGCTTAGCTTGTAAAATTGAAAAAATAAAGCATAACCCCACAGGTAACAACAAGGCTAAATAAGCACTATTCACTCCATAATCAGATGCTATCCATCCCAAAATTGGTCCACTAACTACAACAGAACCCTGATTACATAGCATCCGATAGCTTGCCATCCTTCCGTGAAAAGCGGAATCTGTAGCCATTAACTGGATAGATTGTAATAGTACACGAATCCAAGTTGTAGATAATCCTACTAAAAAGACTCCAATAAATGCTACTGGCAACAAATGAGAAAACCCTATGCATAATAATCCTATAAATACTAATATTAAAGAACGACTGGCAACAGTATTACTGTTCCTTTTTAGCCACCATGTCCCTAAGATTCCTGCAACTATCCCTCCAATCGAGATCGTAGCGTCAAGCAAACCATAAATTGTAACGGATTTATCTAAAAATTCTTTGGTATATACAGATAGAAAAACTACACTATTATGAAAAACAAGCTGGCCAACAAACATCATACCAAACAATCCAAATAGGAATTTATTATTTTTTAAATACGAAAATCCATCTACAAAATCTGAAATAACAGAAACTTTTTTATTGCCACTTTGATACGTTTTTTCTTTGTTTATAAAAAGTAATGCAATTGTGGCAAATATAAAACAAATGACAACAATACTCATTGACGTTGTTTTAGATAAATAAGCGGTTATGAGTCCTCCTGATGAGGAACCAAGTAACGCCCCAACTTCAGATGCTGCTCCTGATTGGGAAAATACTTTTGGTAGTTCCTTTGCTTCAAAAGCTTCAGCAGCAAAAGCTTGCATAGAAGGGCGATATAAGGAACCAGTAACCTGTAATAACATGTGAACACCAATTATTATCCATGGTTTAACTACATCAGTAGCGATTGTCATCAAAACAATAAACATTGCTACAGTTGAGATCATATTTGCACTCATTGCTAACCTTTTACGATCAAATCGATCAACAATTACTCCCATTACTAGATTCAGTACGAGCCCTGGTAAAAAACCCATGCTAACTAGAAGACCTGTATAAAGTGGATTTTTGGTCATACTATATAATAACCACGTTATTAATACAAAATATGCAGCTCGTCCAAATTCTGCAAGAAAACATGCGCTTAACATGAATCGGAATTTCCTTTGCATTTTTTACCTCCATATATAAAATATTTTTTTTATAATAAATAACATAATTTTGAATAACTTATCTTAAAAAATATTTTATTTTAGCCATTCTATGAATTCTATTCGATTTCCAAATGGATCATCTACAAAAAATCGAATTGCCCCTTCCAGAGGTTCCTCTTTCTTTACAACAATTCCATTTTTAATTAAATGATCGTGTAACGCTGCCAAATTATTAATATGAAAGGCTGGATGTGCTTTTAAGGCTGGTGAAAAGTCTTTTTGAATACCTATATGTAACTGATGCTTTCCACAAGTAAACCAAACTCCGCCACGTTTCGCTAAGTTTAAAGGCTTTGTAATTTCTTGCATCCCTAGAATTTTACCAAAAAAGGTTCTCGCTTCCATTTCGCTCCCAGCTGGTGCAGCTAATTGTACATGATCAATTCCAATATATGAATATTCCATATTAAACACCTTCTCTAAATTTTATATTTGTATAAATCTTACTCATTACCGACACCTTTAGTTCATATTTTGAAACCGTAATTTATTTAATTGTGACCAAACATCTTCTATTTTCGATGGGAAGTTGTGGTTATTTTCTGATAATCGTCGCGATTTAATATTTATTAAAAAAGGCTGTAAATCAAGTTCTAAAAATTCCGATAAACGCTCAGTCTCTTCGCTTAAACACAAATGATTATAATTTATAACAATGTATCGATTTGAAGATATTCCATTAAAAAATTCTAAAACATTAGTATGCCAGTTAGCCCACTTCTCTAAATTGGCCATTTCCGTTGTCGGACGCCACGGACGATCGCCATCCCATTCTAAAACAGAATTTACTATTTCAAAAGGATTACGATATAAAAGGATATAACGTGCATTAGGGACAAATTTGTCGATTTGAGGTATATGATGTAAATATTCGTTATATTTATCTCCCCAACGAGTAAAACCACTGTAACTATTTTCCACCAACGAACGCCCTAAAATAGTTGTATCATTATGTTTTCCATCACCAACTGCCAATGCGGCTTTACGTAATTCATTCTCGACTTGATTCAGCCAAATTTCTACGCCTTTTCCACCAGGTAATTTTCTTTTTAAAGAGTATAAAATTTCATCTATTCTAAAATGACGATAATATAAATCTTCTTGAGTTAACCAACGATTTAAGTAATACAGCAATTTCCCATTAACTGTAAAAATACCCCCGATATTTGCAAAAGCTTCATTTAATGCATAAGCAAGTGCAGTAGTACCAGAACGTTGAAATCCGAGTAATATTACGGGTGACTGATCATCTAATTTCATTGATCTAATCCTTTCATATATCTTTTAAGTTTCTTCATACATTCTATACTCGCTTCGTATCCACCTAATGAAAACCTATCGAACCATGGATTATCGCGTTCATCTTGAGATAGAACCCTACCAATACGCCAGTGAGTTTCTAAGGAAAGCCATCCTTGATAATTATCTTCTTTTAATTGCTGGATTATATTGAACCAAGGTACATCACCATCTCCAAGACGAACATATTCTTTCTGACCAATTGGGTCTTTAATGTGAATATGCTTAATTAGTTCACGTCCAGCAAAATAATCATTTGGAAAAGGAGAAATGGACGCTCCAGCAAAAATTGAATTTCCTGGATCCCATACAATTCCTAATCGATTATCCCCAATAATATCAAAACATTTTAGCATATGTTGAATAGTTGGTGTATTTGTACGCATACCTGTTTCAATATAAATTCCTATATCGTCTGGAACTATATCTTTAATAATCTCTTTTATAATTTTTCCAGCTGCTAAAGGATCCGGATATCCCTCTTTGTAAAATGTGAAAATTCGTACAAAACCTGCATTAAGTATTCTAGCTTGTTCAATGGCTTGTTGAAAAGATTTTCGAGCTTCTTCTAATTCTTTTTGGGTGCGAGGCAATAATGTCTTAAAACAAGCAGAATCAAATCCAGATACCGTTAAATTTGTATCTTTAATTACCCTATGAATTTTTTTTAATTGTTCATTTGATAATTTATCCGGCTGAGTATTCCATACAGACCTAACCTCTATA
Organism: Bacillus sp. S10(2024); assembly: GCF_050473865.1. Classification (NCBI taxonomy): domain Bacteria; kingdom Bacillati; phylum Bacillota; class Bacilli; order Caryophanales; family Bacillaceae; genus Bacillus; species Bacillus sp. S10(2024). The sequence goes on from NZ_JBFLUR010000002.1 coordinate 2,942,805, forward strand.
CCTTCGAATTCATTTTCTAATACTGCATCTACTACTCTATTTAAATCTTGATCTAATTCATCACCTATAATTGCTAATTTCATAAATTATTCCTCCCTAGTTGAATGAGACAACATTGATTTTAATGTTGAGATGTCTTCTAATGGTACACCTGCTCTTGACTCAATTGTGATGATTGAAGAATGTTTGGTAATACAATTCAATATTTTCAAATTTCTTTCCATGTCAGTTTGTGCCAGTGGTAAGTGAAGCGATTTTTCGGGGTCACTCCAATTAAATCCTTTTACTTGCATTGCACTAGAAATTAGCGCTAGTCTCCCTGCATCATATTCTGGATCATCTGTGATTCTAGCTAAACCCATTGTATCTAATAGCACATGGGTTCCAGTTATTTCATGTATTCTTAATATCTCATCCACATTACTGTAACCATGATGCGTTTCAATTAATATTTTATCCGCACTACCCAATATCTTAACTAATGTTTGAATTTGGTTGATTAGAAGATTTTTCCTCCATCCTTCGGTACAACCGCATTTTGCAAATACTCTTATTGAATAATCTTGATACGGTCTAGTCCAAATTTCCAAATGCTCTTCATTCCAATATTCATCTCCTAGTACAACACTAGTTCCAATAAAGGCAATCTGAATATTATTTGCCAAAAATGGAGCAATCCCATCTTCTTCCCATCGTTGTCTTTTTCCAACCCGAAGATCAATTGTTTTACTTCCTGTATTATGCAAAATACTTATAATCTCATTGGCAGTTAAGTCCGGGAAGGTTCCAGAAGAAAACCCGATTCGATAGTCCATATATATCACATCTCTTTTTTTGATAATTGTTCAAGTATCTTAGTAACACCTCTAACACTTTGAAGATTACAGAGTTGAGGCTGAGCTTTATTTATAACTGCATTAGCAAAATCTTCATAACATCTCTTTCTCATTTCTAATGTTGTTCCATCCGGATAATATTTTTGAATTTCCCCATTTTTTTCAAGAGTAATGTGACCATTTTCAATAATTAAATGATTGTCATCTCCAAATATAGCTAAACGTTCATTACGTTTGCTGGCTTCTCCTGTAACAATAAAGGCCATTGCTGAACCATTTGAAAATTTTAAAGACCCTGTTGTACGCAAATCTACTCCGGGTACAATATTTCTTTTTCCGCTTTGCTCTAGAGAAATCGGCTCTCCAAGCATTAAACATGCTAAATCTAAATAATGAACACCTAGATGTGCTGTTATTCCACCTAAAGATTTCAAAGGATCCTGACGCCAATTTGTAAAATATCTACTTGATTCACGTGGACGAGAAACCTCTAGTATTGCAGTAGTTTTTTCATTCCAATTTATTTCAAGAATCTCTTTTGGTAGTCGATAACGATGTTGCAACATTACACCCAATGTTGTCTTAGTTTTTATAGCAGTTTCCAATAGCAACTCTAATTCCGATTCGCTTAGACAAGGTGGCTTTTCTAGTAGTACAGATTTTCCAGCTAACATAGCTTGAGAAGCTAATTCAGCACGTCCTCCTGGTGGTACACATAATGCAACCGCGTCTACTCTTTCATCATGTAATACATCCTGCCATGTACTTTTCCTAGAAATTCCCCCTGTATCTACATTTTCATTACTTTCAAATACACAATATAATTCTGCTTTCTCTAACCCCAATAATGCATCTACATGTTGTTTTCCTGCCGCTCCATATCCAACAACCGCCATTTTAATACTCACTTACTTAACCTCCTTAATTTACTTTGTTATTTTGGGTTCGGCCAAAAAGATGTACTAAATTTAAGAAAAAATTAATACTTGATACTCTTTTGGATTCTCCAACAGCACCATCCCTATTTTTAATCCTATATATTAACTCAGAGTATTTTATTTTTTTTGAAGATTGAATACCAGAGTAATAGGCCTCTTTAATAGCCGTTTTCATCCCTTTACTATTACGGTGTAAAATTAGTAATTCGGGTATAAAATGAATTTTAAAACCTAGACGTGCTAGATCTAACACTAGCCCATTATCCCCCCCGCTTCCTTTTTGAGTAAATCCTCCAACTTGCAAAAAACTGTTTGTCCAAACTGCAGAGTTACCCCCTGAAAAGAAATTAACTGACTCACTGTGTTTTAAGCTTGTGTATCTTTTGTTGTATCTAGCTTGTCTTGCTTTAGAAACTAAGTCAGTATCGAAACCTAAAACTCTACCAGTAATTCCACCTCTATTTACTAACATTTCTTTAGAGATAATATCTAACCAGTCTGGCGAAGGTATTGCATCATCATCTAGAAAGGCAATAATTTCTGACTTTACAAATTTACTTCCAAGATTTCTACTAGCTGCAGCGCCTAATGGTGTATCATTGCGAATTAATGTAAGATTAAAATTAAATTGTTCTTTTAAAGAAGTAATTGGAATTTTAGACCCATCATCAATAACAATAACCTCTTCTAGTAATTGTAAATTATTATCCGATAATCCCTTAAGGCATCGATAAAGGTCTTTTAATCGATCCCTAGTTGGTATAATCACTGTAATTTGTGCCATTGTAGTCTCCATCCTTTAGCAAGATTTTCCCAACTATCATTGAAGCCCGTAGGGAAGTATGTACGTCTAATATTTGAAGGATTTTCATTCCAAGGGCAAGCCAGTGCCTTTACTGTACCAAAAGCAAGTGTACTATCAGGAAAAAGTATTGTTTCTGTTGGCTGAAACCCATACGGGTATGCAAAATGAACTAAATTAAGATTTAACCGATTCGAAATTTCTTGAATTGATGTTTTAATTTCATAGTTTGCATCTTTTAAAGATAAAGTATTTAACATTGGATGTGTCATTGTATGTGCTCCAATGCCATGACCGGCCCTTAATAAATCACTTATTTCTGCCCATGTCATAAAATTCTCTTCTAGATTATGAGAACTACTCTGAAGTTCTGTAATTTTATTGACTATAGGAAAGAACATAGCTTTTACCCCAAAACTATCCAATATAGGTAAAGCGAAATCAAGATTGTCCCTATATCCGTCGTCGAAAGTAAATAAGACAGTTGGTTCTTTTGATGTTATTTCAGTTGAAAGAGATTGCGGATTTAGTGCAGGTCCAATAAAATTTAACGCAATATCAACTGCACGTTTAAAATCATCTGGTGTTAAAGATGTATAGTGCTTTATCGATGGATGCACATGATGAAAATATAATACAATTGGCCATCCAGGTGCAGACCCTATTATTGCATTTTGTAACGGATCATTCATTATAGCCACCCCAAATCTTCTACAATTTGTAATGGGACGCTTATACCTTTTTGATGAGCTCGTTCCGTACAATCCATTTCCATTTGATTAGGAAAATAAGGTTGTTGAGGAGGAACTTGATACCCATCTAAAATAGCATTCTCTAATTCTTTAATTAAAGAATCTATATTATTTGTGTCAAACGCATCTATTGATAATCCAATGAATAACTGTGAACAGTTCATTGGTAAATCTAAATTTTTCCTCTGCTTGTTAACTCGAGGACTAATAGTTCCACCACCTAGCATTCCAGCAAGTACTTCGGCAATTATGGTTATACCTAATCCTTTATACCCTCCAAATACTGGGATTGAACCCCCGTTGTCTAGATCTAAAGGATTAGAACTTGGTTTTCCGTATTTATCTCTTACCCACTCTTCTGGAACTTCCTTTCCACTAGCCAAGGCATTTCTTATTTTTCCTGCTGCGACAATTCCAGTCCCTAAGTCAACTACAAAAGGTTCCTGTTTTGTTGTTTCTGGAGTTATTAAACAAAATGTGTTACTGCCTAAAGTAGCCTTAACTGTTCCAGGTGCTGAAACAGATGGACCAGAAATGTTTAAAAGTAATCCAACAACATTATGGTCTTGAAATGGTCTTCTATAAGCAGCAAGCATACCAATATGATTATTATTACGAATTCCTACTGCGGAAATTCCACATTCTTTTGCTTTTACTGCACACCATTTGGCAGCTTCAATTGCTGCTAATTGACCAAATCCACCTTGAGAATTAATAACCCCGACTGAACCAAATACTTTTTCCAAGACAGGTTTTACATTTGGGTTAATTCCACCTTTTGCAACACGCTGAAGATATACCGGAAGTAAACCAACGCCATGTGAAGAATGACCTCGAATTTCTGCATCGATTAAAACATTACTAATAGATTCTGCATCTGATTCAGATACGCCGGCGCTATTAAGTGACTTCACCACTTTTTTATATAATTCATCAATTTTAAAGACAATAAATTCTGACTTTTTCTTTTTCACTGAGCTTTTAATAAGTCTTCCGTGTTCAAGAATATAAGTATCCTGTGCAAACTTTCTAATTAACCCCTCCGTACTTGATAATAATATCGTTGTAACACCTTTTTCCTTACGAATTTTCAATAACAATTCCAAATCATTTTCCGGATATATTTCCGCATCATCAATAATTAATATATCCGGATTATTCTTAATAGCTTTAGATAGATCCTTATACAAATCTATCTCATCATTTACCAACTTATTAAAAAATGTCTTTCTGATTCTTGTATTCTTATTACTTAAAAGTCCCCGTTTAATAACTTTTTCAGAACTTAATAACACCTTTCCAATTTCCGGAACACAATGACCTGATAAAACTGCTGCCAATGTCGATTTTCCTGTTTTTGATTTCCCTATTATTCCAATAATCTTCCCTGCTTCAACATCTAGATTGAGTGCACGCAAAATAATATCCTCTGATCCACGCGTACCATTAGAAACAACAATATCTAGAGCTTTTAATTGCATAATATCCCCCCTTTAAGCCTTTACGCTATTAACAAAATTATTAAACCAGATTATTTTTTCAATAAGCTCTTCTGATTCTTCACTTATTAAGAAATGCCCACCTACAATTTCTTCAACTACAATAGCCCCAGCAGTATATTTTCCCCATCCTTTTAAATCATCTTTTGTAATTTCCTTGTCTTGTGTTCCTCTGATTGTTAAGATAGGACTCTTAAGTTTTTTATCCGTTGAAATTGAATAGTTCTTTACCATTTGAAAATCACTTCTTAAAATTGGTAACATTATCTCCAATAACATTTGTTCTTTAAGAATCTCCGGATTAATTCCCCCTATCTTAATCACTTCGTCCATAAATATTTGATCAGGTACATTTAAATTTATTTCTTCGAGCTCAATATCTGGTGAAGGACGAGAGCAAAGCACAACACCTTGAAGTTGTATATCTGTATCAAGATTTATAGCTGTTTCAAATGCAAGTAATGCCCCAGAGCATTGTCCCATAAGTAAAATGGGGATATTATGACTCTTGCATTCTTTTTTAATCTCAATGGCTATTTCTTTCACAACTTCTTCTATACTTTCTGGTAAATTTTCTAGAAAGCGACTTTCACGTCCTGGAAGTCGTACTGCTACAACGTCAATCCAATTAGGGGATGCCATTGCAAAATCTTTTAATGCTGTTGTACCAGCACCAGCATGTAAAAAACAATATATACGCAGCTTTGAATTTTTAGCATCCTTCCAACGATTAAACCATTTTGATTGCATCAATTAAATCACTTCCTTTTTTTCTTATCTTATTTTTCTATCGAATCCTTAATTGATTTCTCTGCTAAATATGTCAAATAATTTAAAGTTGGATTAGCATAAAACTCTTTTAATGGTAAGGATATTCCCAATTTTTCACGTGACATTGCCATTAATCGAGCCATTCTTATTGAATCGCCTCCTAAATCAAAAAAATTATCGTCCTTATTTATATCCTGTATTTCTAATATCTCTTCTATTAATATCTTTAATTTATCAAAGAGATTGCTATTTTTATTTATTTCTGTTTTTTGCTTAGAAATTTGAAAAATATTATTAGAATATTTTTCAAGCTCTTTTCTATCTACTTTACCGTTAGCATTAATAGGAATTTGATTAAGTACCGCCCACCGATTTGGAATCATATATTCTGGTAAATTATTCTTTAAATACTCACGTAATGCGTTAAGAAAGTTTTCATCTTCATTCTTAGGAACTACAGCAGCTAATAACTGTCTATCAGAACTAGATTTACCAGTTGTTATAACTACTGCATCTACACTATTACTATACGATTTTATAACCTTTGAGATTTCTTCAAGTTCAATTCTATGTCCCCTAATTTTCACTTGGTGATCTCTTCGACCAAGATATTGGATACGATTATTTGAATCTATCCTTACAATATCTCCAGTTTTATAAAGTAGTTCATTAATATCGGGAGAAAAATAATTAAAACTTTTATTTGTTTCAGTTATATTCCCAACATAGCCAGATGCAAGACCATCTCCAGCGACAAATAATTCTCCAATTGCACCTGGAGGAAGTAGACGATAACAATCATCCAGAATATAGATTCGAGTATTTGGGATAGGATAACCAATCGGAAGTGGATCTTCTACGTTTTCAGGACAATCAATTGTATAAGTAGTAGTAAACGTAGTATTCTCAGTTGGACCATATCCGTTTGTAATAATTAGGTTTGGATTGATGGACAGTATTTTACGTACATATTCCGAAGGTACTATATCTCCTCCAGTTAAGAGTTGATGCACTCCTGAGAAACTCTCTGGAGTAAATTCGGCCATTAGACGGAATAGTCCTGATGTTAACCACATACGTGTTATTTCTTGATTCTGTATAAAATCTCCTAATTCACCTGGTGAAGGTATCCCTGGGGGATAAATAATACTTGTTCCTCCATTTAATAATGGACCCCATATCTCTAATGTAGATGCATCAAACGCTAGGGGTGCAAATCTTAAAAATCGCTCTCCTTGACCGAGTTTTACATAATCAACCCCATCCACTAATCTGATAACACCACAATGACGAACTGCAACACCTTTAGGAATCCCGGTTGAACCTGAGGTAAATCCAACATATGCTAAACGGTCTACATCAAAACTTAATTTATCGACAGGTACAGTTTTCTCATATTCCCATCTTTTTTCCCAAGTTTTTATCAATCGTATATCCTTGCCGTCTATAAGAGTTTGAAAACGATTTTTATTATCCTCAGAAACAATAATGGCACTAGGTTTACAAACATTTATTATTTGTGCAATTCGAGAGTTTGGCCATTGTGGATCTACAGCAACATATACTGCGCCAGCACGAAGAATTCCAAGTAAAGCAACTATTTCCTCAATTGAACGATCCAATGCTACAATTACGAAATCACCTTGTTTAACTCCCGATTCTACTAATTTATTAGCTTGAACTGTACTTACATGTTCAAGTTCTGAATATGTTAAAAAGGTCTCATTAGAAGGATCTATAACTGCTTTAGAATCTGGTGTTAAATCTACTTGTCTAAGAAATAACTGTTCAATGCTCTCCTGATGATATAATTGCTTTGTATCATTTAAAATTTCCAACCTTTCTAATTGGTCTAAAGAAATCCCACGAATATTTCCAACCCTTTTCTCAACATCTCCCGTTATTTCTCTAACAATAGTATTGAAGTTGTTAATAAATGCTTTAACTTCTGATTCATTAAATACGTCAGAAGAATATTCTAATTCGCCTCCAAAAAAAGGACTTGAATATTGTATAAAAAATGTCATATCGAAAGGAGAAGCCCCTCCATGACCATCTTCAATTTTAATTTGTAAATCTTCTATTTCTAACTCTCTTTTTATTAATTGATCATGCATAGCAAAAACAAATTGAATTAGTGGATTACGCCTAGAATCTCCTCCAATACCCATTTCACGTATTAGTTCATCAAATGGAACATTAGAATTATTTAGCGTATTCACTAAAGAGGATTGTATGTCTTTAATAAAATTCCCAACAGAAATCTCTTCATTAATATCAATTTGGACAGGGACTAAATTAGTACATAGACCAACTAGATCTCTTAACTCAAGTGTTGGGCGACCTGCAGATGGAACTCCTAAAATAAACTTCCGGTTACCTGTATAACGTGATATTAAAAGACTATAGGCAGAAAGAAATACAGCAAAAGGTGTAACGCCTAATTTCTTGGCAAATTCAACTATATTTCCAGAATCTTCAGTCGAAAAATGATATGGATGACGAACTCCATTCACACTTTGTTGTTTAGGTCTCTCCTTATCTGTTTTAAATTCTAAAGTTGTCGGAAACCCTTTCAAAGTATTTTGCCAATAATCTATTTGTTTTTTGAAAACGCCCTTATCACGTAATTCTTCTTGATAATTAATAAATAGGCTTGGACTTGGTGCTGGAGGGAGCGTTAGTTTATCATTTAATATAAATGCATGATATCTCTTGAAAATTTCATTAAGAACAATACCAATAGACCACCCATCTACGAGCATATGATGAGTAAAAAAGAAAAGCGAATGTTGCTTATCCCCATCAGTGATTAAAATAAACTTTACTGGTGGTTCCTCTTCAAGTTGAAAATTATAATTTTTTATATCTGCATGTGTCTGTTGTAATAAGCTATTAAAACCTTCTTTATCAGTCTTAATAATTTCAAAAGGAGGAACAAAATCATTTTGAATTATAGGTCTTAATCCAATTTCGCTCGAACAAAAATAAGTACATAAACCCTCATGCCTAGCTACGGTATCAAATATAGATTTACGTAGAAAAGATATATTTATTGTCCCTTCGCATTGTGCGTTAAAAACTAAATTATAAGCTGAATGTCCTAAAAGCTCTTGCATAATCCACATACCTTGTTGCCCATGTGTTGCTAAACTTTCCATCTCTAAACTATGTTTAGTACTATTAACAATACTTTCATTCTCATTTGAAATAGGATCATCAAAATAATCTTTATAGCTTTCTATACTACTAGTGATAACAGTAGATAGAAACTCTTTACTTAATAAAGATCCTATAGGCATATTAATTTGAGTTTCTCGTTCAACCCGGGATACCATATACATAGCTTTAATCGAATCCCCACCTAGCTGAATAAATGACAATTTATTGAAATCTTTTATATGTTGTTTATCCAAAGATAATATTTCTAGAGCAATTGTTTCGATTTTTCTATAATATGCGCTATTTTCAGGAGTTACTAAATTAATCTCATTAATTTTATTCATCATACTAACTCCTTTTCACGTGCTTTTTTGATAAGCATACTAATAGTTTTATCTATAAGGATTTGAATAGTTTCAAGTTTATAATGATCTTCACTAAATTTAATACCAAATACTAAACAGTCTTCAACTACATCACCTTCAAGCATTAGAAGATAACGTTCGCTTTGCTCTTGTGAACGATTCGGACCGTATAATTCATTATTTGGTGCTAATTCTAATAAAGAATCATGGCGTTGCATCAATCTATTCATTTGCCCTCGAAAATTATATCTAATATTTAACTTTGGTAACTTTTGCAGCTCCTTGTGAGCTGGATTAGAAAAATAACATAAGGCATCAAAACCAAAACGTCTTTTCGGCAAATAATTAAATTGCTCTGCCATTTGTTCAATCCAATTTGAATTTTCATTAATATGAGTACAATTTAAAATTACAGGATATGTATTAAGCACATAACCTACCGTTTCAGAAATATCCAAATCAAATGGTGTTATATCACGTCCGTGATGATATATATCAATTCCATGAATTTTTTGCTCATTCCATTGAGATATTACATAAACGGCAGCTGCTAACAATACTTCACTAAGACCAATATTATATCGCCGAGCAATATCCTTTAAATATTGTGTTTCCTTTAATGGAACAACACCTCTTAATGTATGAATAGTAGTAAGAAGCCCTTCTCCATTTCCATCTTTTTCTTTAGGAAATTTCATAATAGAATCCCAAGGTTGAGCTAGCCACTTTTTAGCATCTTCATTCGCTTCCTGACTAACAACCCATTTTTCAATTTCTTCAATGTATCTAAAAGGTTGTATTGAAACATTTTTATTCGCTTCTGAAATTCCCATTACACTTTGCAGAGCTTGTTCAATTTCATCAACTAATAAGTTTATCGAAAAGCCATCGATAGTTAAATGGTGAGCTAATATTAATAACCGCCCACGTTCTCCGTTAAATGGAAAATACAAAATTCGAAACACTACACCTTCCTCAATATCCATAGTTTTTTGTGCTAAATGACATTCCTCGCTCATCTCATTTAGTAGATTATTATAATCTTCATAATTTGATTTAATTAATACTTTATCTATGTCAGGGGGCATCACTTGGGCAATCCAACCCGTACTTACCTTTTTATAGGCTGTTCGTAATGCTTCATTTCTATCAATTACTATCTTTATTGCATCCCTAAGTTTTTCTACAGTTAATTCAATTGGAGTATAATAAAGGGCCCCTAAATTAAAATAATTAATATCACGTACAGGTTCATTTACCCAGCGATATTGAGTCGGCAATAACTTATGGTCCTTTTCTTTAATATTTAATACCGTAGATATTAGATTTTCATCATTGACTTGCTTTTGAATTAAATGCTCCTTAAGTTCACCTAAGCTTTGTAACATATATAAATCTTTTATAGAAATAGGAATTCTATTATCTTTGCACTTTGTTAAAAATCTAACTGCTAATAAAGAATCTCCCCCAGATAAAAAGAAATTTTGACTGTCATTAATTTCTTTGGTATTAAGTACTTCTTGCCATATCTGATTTAATAATTCCGCAGTGTCTATATTTTTCATAGGTATACTCCTCTTATAATAGATTTACTTAGACTTTTATTTTTATTGACATTATTGTATATAGGGCATCTTGAAGAATTCAATTCATGCAAAGTGTCAATCCATTCAAGTCCTATAAACTCACCACAACTTATATTAAATAGATAACCAATTACCGTTAATTACTTATTACACATAAAATATAACTAATAAATATAGTAGTTATTAGAATAACCTAGTGGGAGTAGGAACATCCTTGAAACTCTTTTTATAGATTTAAAGTTATTTGGATATTTACATTTCAATAGTCTAATTAATAAGAGAACAAACGACAAATTGTAATTATAATAAAATAATTTTTTCTCGTGAAGTTTGCACAAATTTTGTTGCATTTTTTGTATCTACGACTAAAGAGCAATTCGCTACAATATCCTGATAATTAAACACACTATGATCAGTTGCAATTATTACAACGTCCATATCACATAGATTATTGTTAGAAAGCTCTACTGAATACATAACTTCTGAATTAATATTGTTGACTTGAATTATCGGTACAAATGGGTCATGGTATACTACATGTGCTTTAGAACTTTTTAGTATTTCAATAATATTAAGAGCCGGAGATTCTCTATAATCTGAAATATCCTTTTTAAAGGATACCCCTAGAATTAAAATATTGGCATTTTCTACTTTTTTCCCTACTGAATTTAAGGCTTTTGATACTTTTTCTACTACAAAAGTGGGCATTGATGTATTTATCTCACCTGCTACTTCAATGGTTTTCAGCATAAAATTATGTTCTTGTGCTTTCCAAGATAAATAGAATGGATCAACAGGTACACAGTGTCCACCCACACCTGGTCCCGGGTAGAATGGATGAATTCCAAAAGGTTTAGTAAATGCCGCATCCAACATTTCCCATACGTTAATACCCATACGGTCACATAGCATAGCCATTTCGTTAACTAATGCTATATTTACACAACGATAAGTATTTTCAAAAACTTTAGCCATTTCTGCAATTTTTGCTGATGAAACTGGTACAACCGTCACAATTTGTTCGTAAAAAAGTACTGATAATTCATTACAACTAGGTGTAATCCCTCCTACAATCTTCGGAACGTTCAAACGTGTATGCTCTTTATTTCCAAAGTCAACGCGTTCAGGTGAATGCGCAAGAAAGTAATCCACACCTACTATTAGTCCTGTTGATTCTAAACTTTTTAAAATAATTTCTTCTGTAGTACCAGGATAGGTAGTACTTTCCAATATTATCATTTGTTCAGGATGAATAAATTTCGCAATCTTATTAACTGCATCTACTATATATGAAGTATCAGGCTCTTGATTAATTGTTAAAGGTGTTGGTACACAGATAATAATAATATCTGATATAGCAAGCATGTCGTAATTTTCAACACCAATAATTCTCCCTTGTAAAACCAATTCATTTAATTCTTCTGAGGATACATCCTCAATATAACTATTTCCAGTGTTAATTTGCTTAACCTTTGTTTGATCCTCATCAATTGCTAGTACTTTATAGTCGGCCTTGGCTAATTGTGTTGCTAAGCTAAGACCAACATATCCTGCACCAATTACCGCTACAATGGCGTCACGATTTAGAATTTTCTCTTTTAAATTTTTTTTAGAAACATGTTCCTTTTGAAGTAGAAGATGTTGACTCATGTTTTCTCCTTTCTGCAAATAAGATTTTTATTATGTCTTAAATGTATTTTTACAAAAATTCATAAATCCTTATAAAATAATTTGTTTTTTTTTCTTAATTGCTATTCCTAAAAATTGAATTTGTACAATAGTCAAAATTTCAACATGTATTTTGACCAACTAAACACTATCAATAAAAAAACTAATTAACCTATTAGTTTTTTTATTTAAATTAATACCTTCTAGTTCCACTGAAGTTTTTTAGAATATTTAGAATAAAATTACTACTATCAAATTATCATTTTTTACCATGCAAGTAAACTACTTTTTTAAATATATTTATTTTTTCTTAAATATATTTAAAAAGTAGTCTAATACATTCTTTTTTCACAATATAAATTAATTTTTTGTAACTACTCAGCCTATAGTTAAAAACACAAGACAAATAGAGGTAATCGCTACGAAGCGCTACCTCTAAGGTTTAGTTGAAGAGAGATCTAGTTCTCCTATTTTTATCTATTTTTTGGTACGGTGAAAGGTTGATTTCCCTTGTTTTTTGAGATTACATATAACTTCCGATTCGTAAAAAATTGCGAGCGCCGTATTCACTTCGGAAAGCACCACTTATTTTTCACCGTAACTTAACAGGGCGTATATCTTATTTCGCTTGATCGTATAGTTATTCTTGACCTAGAATACCACACTACATACAGAGATATTTTAGTTAAATCTTCATTAGCTAATACAATTTTGAAGGAAGTCATGGATTGTATGGATTCTGATTTTCTGAGGGAAATCAGAATGTGAAACACATACAGATAACTTGTATTCCTCATGAATCGAGTACTGCTTAAAGTGCCAAGCTTGTATTACTCCCTTTTCATGTACAGTAATCGATGTCGGTGTCATATTAATAGAGAAAGAATCCAATGGGATACTCAACCCTTTGCCTAGTGCTTTAATATAACTTTCTTTTAGCGTCCACAAGTCATAAAACCGCTCTAATTTTTCATTACCTTGTAACATCGATAATAGTTGTCGTTCAGGTAATGCGAAAAAACGACATACATGTTCAATGTCTATAGGTTGAATTTGCTCAACATCGATTCCAACCTTCTCCGTGTCGAACACACAAACGACAAATTTTCCCGCATGAGATATATTGAAATAAAAGCCCTTGGGCACAAGAAAATAAGGCTTTCCTAAAGAAGTCTCCGCAATATCAATCTCATGAAAAGAAACATTGCATTCATCTCTGGCGATAGTCCTAACTAATAAAGCTCCGATTAATGCACGATCACGATCTTCTTTACTTACATATCGCGCAATTTTACTTTGTTGATATTTTGGAAACAGTTGAAGATAATGGTAAAAGGCTTCTTCCTCTATTGGTTCAGCCATGTGAACAACTTCCAAGCGCATATGTTTTCGCATAAGTTTTTTATAGCAGCTTTCTTAACAAAATTTCTATCTTGTATTATCGAAATACGTCACCCTTTTTTTAGCGAGTAAATAAGAAATAAACGATAGAATTCTTGTCCGCTAAAGATCTATCCTTAGCTAAAAGCTTTCGTCTCCTACAATTAATAAATTATAATTTGAACGTGTAATCTATAAAATTAACAATTAAATATTATCTGATTTTGTTGAAACTTTATCCTTTGGTACAACTTGACAAACACTTATTCTATTTTCATCAATAAAATCTCTTACTATAAATATCTTTAAGTATAATCTCCTCCAAAACAGGTACTACATCAAATAAATTCATTTCATCAACTTTTTCTACAATTCCATTTTCTTCGAGTGCATAAGCTTCTTGCTCACACATAACTTCAACTAATTTTGATGCTGCGTATTTCAGTTTATCATCGTAAATCGAAAGAATTCTTTGAGTTAACGCACGTTTCTCTTGGTAAATTGTTTTTTTCATTGGAATTCCAATTATTGCACCTAATGCTTGAGCACTGCCAGTCTCTTTTACAACTCACCACTTTATCTGTGACCCTAGCATAGTAGCAGAGTAAGCTAAAATAAAGTTTCTTCTATATTAGTGTTCATTTTACACCTACCTCTATATCATATATTTGTGTTATTTATTTATGGAATTTTACCATTACCTTACAAATAAATCCACTTATTTTAAAATATTTAAAAAAAATTTAAAATATTTAAAAATAGGATTGAAATTTCGAATTTTTAGAATTATAATACATTTATAGTTAACTATATAAAATAATAAAGGAGGTGAATAAAATGAAAAAAGCAACAGTAAAAGAATTACTAAAAAACTACAAGATTGCTACAGTAGTATGTCAAAAGTAAGTAATCTGAAGGGATGTATATAAACGACCTTCATCAAAATGAAATTAAGGTATTTAAAATGTGGACTCTAATAAATTTAAGCCTTTTGAAGACTTTCAAAGGGAGGTGAGTAAATTGAAAAAAGCAACAGTAAAAGAGTTACTAAAAAACTACAAGATTGCTACAGTAGTATGTCAAAAGTAAATAATTTGAATTGATACATATAAATGGCCTTTATCAAAATGAAATTAAGGTATTTAAATGTGGATTCTAATAAATTCAAGCCTTTTGAAAGTTTTTAAATGGAGGTGAGAAAAATGAAGAAAAACACAGTAAAAGAGTTATTAAAAAACTATAAGATTGCTACAGTAGTATGTCAAAAGTAAAAAAAGTGAGAGGGTAAGTTTTTCTTTCCCTCTCTATTATTCTATTTATAGAGGAGGGCACAATATGCCGGATGTATTAATATCTAGAATATCTTATCGTTCACGTTCTGGAAACGTGAACGAAATGGAGGAATCTGGTATTTGTCATGCGTATGGCGCTTTATACCATGCTGGAATAAATACGGAAGTTCAAGATTTCTATTTAAACCATAATTTAACTATTGATGATGTTTTAAGAAGTGACGCAAAGATACTTCTATTTTATGTTAGATGGCCAGGGGAGTTTTGGGCAGAAAATCAGAAATTCATTAAGGAAATTCGTGAAAAGGATAAGTATAAAGATCGGGTGATTGCTGTATTTGGGGAAACAGCAGTTGGCCAAGAAAAAGCATTAAAGGAAACTCCAATTAATGTAGTAATTACGGGTGAAGAATTAGAAATAGTAGATTATTGCAAAGCGATTTTAAACAATGATAATTGGAAAGAGTGTAGTGGAATAGCATATCTAAATGAAGAACAGTTACCCATTTTTAATCGAGGGCGAGAGTTAGTACATAATTTAGATGAGCTTCCAAAAGCAAAACATTACTGGCTAGAGTACTGTAAAGAACAGGGGATTTCATTGGACTTTACAAAAGCGGCTATTCGTACTTCACGTGGTTGTTACGCACGATGTAAGTTTTGCTACATAACTGGATACGATAATTTATATGAAAATTATACGTGGCGTTCTCGCTCGACGGAAAATATATTTAATGAAATTAAAGAGATAGTAAAAGAGTTTGGTATAACTGAATTTATTTTTTCAGACGCTACATTTTTTAATCGAAGTAAGCAAAGTAAAGATCGGGCAATTGAACTTTCAAAGTTAATAAAACAATCTGGCTTAGACATTTCATTTCTTATCTATACAAGAGCAAACGACGTAGATAAAGAGACTTTTAAAATAATGAAAGAAGCAGGGCTTTACGCTGTTTTAATGGGACTTGAAAGCTTTGTACCTGCAAAAATGAGGAGATATTCTAAAGGGAACACAGTTGAACAAAATTATAATGCTTTAAAAGTATTTAAAGAGCTCGATTTATATATGAATTTAGGGTTTATTTTATTCGATAAAGATACAACATTATCGGAATTAAGAGAAGACCTAAAAGGATTAAAGTGGCTTGTGAATGATAAATCAGAGCTAATTACTGATCCAACAACTTTAGTTGGTAGTGTGTTTATTCCATATGAGGGAAGTAGAGTAGAAGCAGAGTATTTCAATTACAAAGAGGAACAATTCTTATTTAGTGCAATAAATGATAGATTAGGGCAGTTAGATTCTATGAAAAAATATGGATTTAAGGATGCTTATGTTGCAGCATTGGCTGATGCTGGATGGCTTTTTGGAAGAGAAGTAGGAAGTCAACAATATCATAAACGAAAACTTCAAGGTGAAATGATTTCTAGATTATTAGAAGATGAAAATGATGATGAAGCTATGAATGCTGTAGAAAAACTATTAGCTTGGAGAAATAAATTAGCTAAATTTGCAGTGTATACCTTTGCTGACATTGTAGAGGAAGTGGCAAAATCAGAAGATCCCGTTAACGAGAGATTTCATGCACTTGACCGCGCTTTTGAAAAGTTCAAAAACTACAACAGGAAATACTTAGGAGACCACAATACAGAAATGCGATGGATAGATGAATATCAGAAATTAAGGGAAAAGGAACTAGCATTATTATAATAAGGAGAGTTTATTAAATGGTGAAAGATTTTACGCAATTTCGAATAGAACCAGGATTTGACACTTATATTAGTCAGCCGATTTTATCAAAAACAATATCTGTTTACTTATTCAATATTAGTAAATTAAATAAAAATCATACATCGATTTATTCCTTAATTCCCAATATTCTTTCCCGTGGTACAAGTATGTATCAAACAAGCTATGAACTGAATCAAAAATTCGCAGAGTTATATGGATTACGTTTCGATTCAACTGCAATGAAACGTGGTGACTTTTTAGTTAACAGATTTAGAATGGTCTTTCCGGATCAGAAATACATCCAAAGTAATCCTAATCTTTTAGAAGAAACTTTAAAATTGATGTATGAAATTATAAATAGACCATTTTTAGAAGATGGAGAGTTTCTAGAAGAATATATTGAACAAGCTAAGAATAATCAGTTGATTCTTTTGAAAAATTTAAAAGACAATAGATTTCCTTATGCACTATCTAAGTTTGATGCACATTTATGCGCCAATGAGCCATTCGCAATAAATGCATTGGGTTCAGAAGAAGAAATCAAGAGTATTAATAAAGAGTCAATTTTTCATTATTACAATCAAATGTTAACAAACAATACTTTATTGTTTGTTAGGGGAAACGTTGAACATGATCAAGTCTTGAAGGATGTAGAAAATAATTTTTTATTAAATCGAAATGAAAACGTGGATGCGCTCCCTGTTACTCATTTATTTCCACATTCTCAATCTTTAAAAGAAGTAGTGGAAATAAGCGGCTCTGGACAGAGTATTTTAATAATCGGAGGAAGACTGGGGATTAATCGAAAGCACAAGGAATGGATTGCATTAGAAACAGCATTATTTATTCTAGGTGGATATCCACAATCTACTTTATTTAAAAAAGTTAGGGATGAACAGGGATTAGCTTATACGGTTTTATGCTATCCCAATAGTATTAAAGGTATATTTAATATAATTGTAGGAATAGATGAGAAAAATCTGCAACAAACCAAGCAAGTAATTTTAGAAGAGTTATATAAAATCCGGGATGGACAAATTAGTGAAAAAGAGTTCCAAAATGCGAAACAAATGTTGCTTCAACAATATATTACCGTGTTAGAAAACGCAACTGAGCACATTGAGACATATTTAAATGGCATTCTTGCTGGAGGTATCCTTTCCGTTCAAGAACGTATTCATATTTTACAGAATGTATCTATTCATGATGTAAAAAGAGCTGCACAAAGAATTCAACCAGAACTTATCTATTTTCTTAAGGGAGAATAAAAGTATGGAACAACAATTAAACCTATTTAGTAATAATATGTTTCATTATCAATTAGATAATGGTATCAATGTGTCATTTATTAAAGTTCCTGAGCAAAAACAAAATTTAGCGATGTTAACTGTATCTTGTGGTTCTTATTATAATCAGTATTTAGATAGCAATGATAAAATTGTGGTATCCCCTTCAGGGATGGCGCACTTTTTAGAACATATTTTATTTGATAATGAAGAGAAAAAAATTCATGAACAGTTTGCAGAAAATGGTGCAATGGCAAATGCATTTACAAGCTATGATAAAACATCATTTTTTGTGTCAACAATTGGAGATTTAAAAAACACTATTAATATTTTATTAAAAACAGTGTATAATCCGCTTTTCAACAAAAGTATGGTAGATAGAGAGAAGGAAGTAATTAAACAAGAAATTTCTATGTATCAAACAAATCATGATTATCAATCTGATATCAAACTAATGTCAATATTTAAAAGCGATAGTCAGTTTAATATATTGGGTTCTATAGAAGATGTGGAAAAAATAACAACTGAACAACTTTATAACTACCACAAAACATACTATCAACCGGATAATATGTACCTTACAGTAATGGGAGATTTTGAAATTGAACAGCTTTTTAAGGAAATCCAGCAGTTAGTAAAAACTTTACCGCATTATAAAATAAAAAAATTTCCAATGGAAAAATTAAATAATGTAAGTATAAATCTTGCTTATCATGAGGAGACAATTCGATTAGGATGGGTTATTCCTTTATCTACTTCCGGGTTAGGAATTGAGTCATATTTTATTTATAAAATTGGATTTGAAGCATTATTCGGAGAGAGATCACAGTTTAGCTATGAATTACAGAAAAATGGAGACATAGTTAAACCTGTTCAATTTAAATTAGAATATATAAATGATGAATTTTATCTCGTTTTGGAAATGCAAGGTAAGTATAGTGACAATATAAAGGATAAAATAATTGAATATTTCAATAAAATAAAATCCGGTGAGATTGATAGTAATATATTTGCTGTCACAAAAAAACAAATATATGGGGATTGGATACATAGTTTTGATGAGCCCTTTGAATTTATATATGATCTTACAGAAGTTTTCAATTTGAAATTAACAATGGACACTTACTTAAATAATTTAATGAATATTAAGGAGGAGAAGATATTAAAATATCTTCAAAAAATAATAGATGAAGAATTGCTTAGAACAATTAGTTAGGAGCGAAGATAAATGAATATTTTAACACCTAATCTACAAAAGGTATTACCAGAATACATTGGGAAAGCTATACATGAATCTCCATGGGAGCTACCGACCAATCATATTTTAATTGGTATTGAAGGTGCTGTAGAAGCTAGTGAGACGTTTTTTCAAAATGAAGATAACATTTTAATGGAATTTATACAGTTTTTAATAGATGACTCTTATAAACGAAATACGTACTATCCGATTGATATTAGTGTAAATTTTAAGGAGAAAAAGATTGAATTACCAGATAATGAAGATGAGATAGTAGATTTTTTTATTGATTTAGCCTGGAAATGCAACTTATTTGAAGGTGCTGCAATAATTAATTCTTTGAGAAACGATTCACGATTAGAATCAATATTGTTTCGGTTAGCAGCACGAACTGACATTATGACAGATGGCCATGGAAAAGAACTTGTTTATTCCTATTATAAGTTTAAGGATTTTCTATCCGAAGATGAACGTTGGCGTTTTTTAACTCATACATTCCAAGCGATTTTCAAAGCTATATTTGCAGAAATGACGGTATCTAAAGCAACTTGGGGGAGAACCCGTTTCTTAGGAAAACAGTTAAAGCCATTCGATATGTGTGTTATTCCTCGTGAAGAAATGGAGGAAAGTGACAAAAGGAATTTGTATGAACTTGTCAAAGACGACGAGGGAAAAAAAGCAATGTGGTATATCGATGAGGTATTAGACCCTGAAGATAATGAGTTACAAAAAGTTTGTATGATACGTGCAATTGAATCCGTAGGCTCCAGAAGACATTCTATTTCAAGTTGCAGAGCAGCATGTAAATTAGAAGAGAAACTACCTTTTATCGATCAGTTATTTATGTGGAGAGGCATTTTAGAATTTTTCCTGACGGATCCCACACCTAACCTAAGTAAGGAACAATTCGAAAAAATGATAGAGTCTGGAAAAAAAGAGATCTCTACAGAGAAAGTTTCTTTAAACGATATAAGAAGCGCTAAACAAAGTGCTAAACATTTAATGGGGATATGTCAATTATTACTTGAGCAAGGAACGCCTATAGAAAGTATATATAAAGAACTTTTAAAGAAAGCTTTAGAAAAAGAAAAAAGTGTACATTTAACCAACATATTTAACGCAATGTATCTTTTTGGAGAAAAGTTAGGCAAAGAGTATAAGCATATCGCACTAGCAAGGTGTGCATGGGAAACGGCAAGGGTAGCGAGATGATATGCCAGAACAATTAAAAACAAAGATTATAAATCAATTAAGAGAACTACATAGTGATTTGCCTATATGTAATATCGTTTCATTGAAAGGAGGTTATTTAAATCACGTATTTCAAATGAATAACAATTCTGATTCAGTGATTGTGTGGTTTAGCGAGGATCGGACTTCACCTAAGCTTTCTCGTCAATTACTAGCAATAAAAATGTTAAAAAATTATTTTGGTTCTTTAATTCCCGATGTTTATGCAAGTAACCAAACTTCGATTGGTTGTTATTATATGATGAATAAGCTAAAAGGCAATAATCTTGAGCAATCTTTACCATACTTAACCACAAACGAACAAATTAATTTTTTTGAATTAATGGGAAATTTGTTAGGAAATATCCATTCTATAAGAAGTGAGAATCAAGTTGGTTATTTAGAAAATATGCAAAACATAACGTGGAAAGACTGGTTAAACTCGTATATTACTTCTTTAATTCAAGAGTTGCTATCTATAGAAACAAAATGTCGTAATCAAGATTGGCTAATGGTTCAGAAATCATTAATTGCACATTTAAATTATATTGATGAGCCCATTAATTATTCATTTCTGCATGGGGATTATTATCCTGGTAATATTTTACACGATAATGGTTTTATATCAGGATTATTAGATTTTGAATGGAGCCTTTTTGGTGATCCACTTTATGACTTTCGAGTAATGGAAGTATTTATTTTTGGAGACTTTCCATATCGCGAAGTGTTTTATAATTCTTATAGAAAAACCCGAAAATTACCTAATGATTTTTATAAAACAATAGCTTTTTATACTAAAGTCTATCAACTGGAATTAATATTAGTGGCATATCGCTTCTTTGAAAAAAATCATTACTTTATTGAAACAATGGAACCAGAGTTAATAAATTGGGCTAGTAAATAATAACGAGGAGGATCCATAAATATGTCTCTTTATGGAAAAGTAATATATTATATTCTTACTGGAGCAAGGAAAAGCAGCTTGGCATATGAAAATATTGAAAGATTAACAGAATTAGGAGCAGAAGTATACGTAATAATAACAGAAGATGCAAAACAATTTGTTTCAATTTCTAGGTTAGAAGAAATATCTAATCATACAGTTAGAGATAGTTTTAAAAAGGGGCCAAAAGAAACATCGTTACCTCTTGAAGACTTAATTATTGTTGCACCAGCCACATATAATACAGTAAATAAAATTGCTCATGGGATTGCGGATAATCTAGCGACATCACTTGTGGCAACCGCTATAGGTAGAGGAACTCCTATCTATATAGCACCTAATATGAATATTAATTTGTGGTCCAGTCCAATTACACAAAATAGTGTGAAAAAATTAACAAATATAGGCGTGAATATAGTATATCCACAAATTGAAAATGATTATTGTACAATGGCTGAACCCTTGAAAGTTTTTGATTCTGTTGTACATGACCACATTAGAATTAGGTTTAAGCATCGTCAGCTTCAAAATGTAATAGACGGTGAAGAAATTATAAAAAAATGGTACCCTGAATTTAGAAAAATAGGAAAGAAATTAACAAATGATACTACTTCTAGTGCCGGATGTATTTCTGTTCGTTTAGAGGAAGGCTTTCTTATTACAGCTTCAGGAGCACATCTTGCTGATTTAAAAATTACTGATTTAACAATTGTTACAAATTGTTGTGCTAAAAGTAATTATATTGAGTGGTATGGTTCAAGCCCCCCTTCATCCGAGTCCCCCTTACATCATGAGGCTTATCAATTTTCAAATGAAATCGGTTCAGTGATTCATGTTCATTACCCTCATGTTACGTATTCGGCGTTATTCAAGGAATTGCGTTCTAAAGAGTATTATTCGTACGGGACTTTTGAGTTTGGTAAAAAACTTATTACAGAAATGCATTATCGTAACTTGAATAATTTCATTATTGCAAAAGATCACGGACAAATTGTAACTGGTATTTCACTAGAACACGCTTATAAAGAATTGCAAGATAAAATTGATATTTATGAAATAAATAATCTTAAAGAAAAAGCTGTTGTGTCATAAAAGAGGGAGAGGGAAAATGGAAACAGTATCAATTATTACAGTAGGTTCAGAAGTAACTAATGGTAATATTCTAAACACAAATGGACAATGGCTTTCTAAACAGTTAACTGATTTAGGCTTCAAAGTCCAATCCATTACTAGTGTTCTCGATAACCCACCTCAAATAACTGAAGTTATAAAATATTTCTCTAATTATAGTAAGTATATAATTATAACAGGTGGATTGGGCGCTACACATGATGATACAACAAGAACAGCTTTCGATACTCTATTTGATCTGAGTTGGTGTTGCGATAGAAAAAGTTGGGAAAAAGTAAATCAATTTATGAATGGTTGGGGGATAGCGAGCTTTCCTTATGAAGCATATAAACAAACAATGATTCCATCTGAATCATTAGTATTACCCAATGAAAAAGGAACAGCTCCAGGATTTTATATGCAAAAAGACGATATTCATTATATTTGTTTACCAGGTGTTCCAAACGAAATGGAAGAAATATTTTCCAAATATGTACAACCTATAGTTAATTCAAAGTCATATAAAAATAATAAGTTGACTGATATTATGTTATATGGAGTAACAGAGGAGGAAGTTTCGAGAATAATTGATCCGATTTTAAGTGAGAGCAAAATAGAATATGCTATCTTGGTTAATGAGGGCATGATTCAAATAGAGATATTTTTAAAGCAGGGATATGTAGATACTGAGGTAAATAAATTATTATATGAAATAAAGTCAGTATTATCTCCTTGGTGTTACAGCTATCACAATATATCAGTGGAAGAAGCAGTTAGTAAAAAGCTTGCTAAGAAGAAGATATATATCTACGACAATGCACTTGGGGGAATTTGTTCATATTTATTGTACAAAAAAGACAGAAGATTAAATTTATTTTCAGAGGTTTTTATAGGTCGGAACGAAGGACATCTATACGATCACGAAGATGTGAATATTGATATCAAAAATATATCATCACAAGAAAATACAATAGAAATATTAGTAACTATCCAAGTGAATGGAAATGTACGTGAATTCCGACATTCTGTTTCATCATTTATATCCGTACCTTTAAAGCGTTTGGGAAGACAAGTTTTAGTTGATTTACAAAACGTGTTAAAAGAAGAGGAGATTAAAAGCAATGAATATGACATTTACTAAATTAGGGGTATTTAACAATAAATGGTTTACCATATATTTTTTAGGAGCTACTTTTTCAAAAATAGGAAGTCAAATTTATCGATTAGCCATTCCTTGGTTTGTGTTTGAGAAAACAAATTCAATTGGTATGATGAGTTTAATGTGGATTGTTGAAGTTGCACCTTTTGTAATTCTTGGTCCTTTTCTAGGAGCAATGATAGATAAATGGAACAGAAAAAAGGTTATGATATGGTCCGATTTTGGTCGTTTTTTATTAGTTGCTATGTTGCCAGTATTTTCATTGCTTGGTACAGTTCATATTTGGACAATATTTGTTATTGGATTTTTATTGTCAATTCTTTCGTTATGTTTTGACCTAGTTGCGGATTTTGACATGTTACCAAGATTAGTAAAAGAGGACCAATTAACTTCTGCGAATTCTATTTATATGGGTATGGATAATTTAGCAAATTTATTTGGGCCAGCCATAGCAGGTGTTACAATTGCTTTAGTAGGAACGATTAATGCAGTTTTATTAGATGCGCTTTCTTATCTGTTCACGTTAATTGTAGTTATCATTTTACCAATAAAGTTTGGTGAAGTAGAAAAAAGTGATGAAAAAATGACACCAAAGAAAGTGCTTAAAGATGTAAAAGAAGGAATGTTATTTTTATTTAATAATAAAATTTTGTGGGTATTAGCAGTTATAGGTTGTCTATATAATTTGGCAGTAGGAGCATTATACACCGTAATGACATACCATTTAGCAAATGATTTTAATCTTAGTGCTGCGATTGTCGGAAATGTATATTCAATAATGGGGGCTATGGCATTATTAGGGTCCTTTATGGCCCCTTTTGTAATAAAATATATGAGAATGGGATATGCAATTACACTTGTAGGATTGACTTCTTTGGTAGGAACAATTTTACTTGCTGTATTTAATGATTGGCGCCTTGCCATGATTGGATATGCAATATTGAACATCGGTGGAGTGATGTTAAATATTTATACATTTACTGTTAGACAAAAAGAAATTCCTAATCAATTTATGGGAAGAATCAATGCTGCATATCGTATGGTATTAACAGTGTCTTTCCCATTATCTGGAGTTGTGTTAGGTGGATTAGCCACAGCTTTCGGAGCAAAAATAGCTTTTATGGCCACAGCATCGCTTATGTTTGTTGTTATGTTATTTATTCTTTTATCAAAATTACCACTTTATCAGGAAGGTACAGAAGAAAAATCTAAAACTGCAATTTAGAAAATATTATAAAAAGAGAGGAGGATGAAATTGTACAAATTATACAGTAGTTTTAAAAAAAGTATCCAAGACGATTTAATTTTTGTTGGACTAGTACCAGAGTTGAAATTAGCTCGTTCTGATTGGAATATTTTTGAAATATCAGTTCGTGAGGAAGGTAAAAAATGGAACACATTTTGGTATAGGGTTGCTACACCGAATGCTAAATTTCGTGTAAAACAATTTTTTTTAGATATTATGGAACCATCTTTTCCTGATACATGTATTTATAATGCAAATGGATATTGTTATACAAATGAAAAAATTACTTATTGGAAGGGAATTAACTATAAAGGTAAAGAATCATACGTACTATCCTTATGGAAAACTCAAATTGAAATTTCAATAGACGACGGAAATGTAGAACAAGATGAAATGGAAAAATTTTTACTTTCTCTCATTCCTATTGATAAGACAAAAGCTGAGACTATTATTCGTAAACCTTTCCATCAGTTAAGTTTTCATGCAAGAACTGGAAAAGGCGGATCAGAAATTGGCAGAAGTAACCACTGGACATCACCATCAATTAAGGATTATAGCGCATTACCTCTGAATTTACCCAAAACATGGGAACTTGAATCTGTGGGGTACACTAATCAAGAAACACAATACATCTATTGGGATTCTGTTCAAAAAGTTTATAGTCTTTGGGCGCTTAAACAAAAAGAGAAAAATTACTATTCGAAACATTCTTGGATAAGGAATTATAGTACACCAATAAGTATAGGAAAGTATGAACTATATTTTCATCCCACTCGTGGTACGGTTGTCTTTGAAAGTTTAGAAAAAGAATGCATTGTTTATGTTTTTAGAGGGACTCCATCTACTACCCAAAGTATGGTTAAGGAATTTTTGGGAATAAATTAAAGTTGCTAAAAGTCTTTTGTGTACCAACTTTATTGTAACTAATAATATATATTCGTACTTGCTTTTGTAATACTAAAAGTGTTGTACAAGTTGATTGAAAATCGTAGTTGTTAAGTGCCCATTATGAAAACTACCCTTCTCTAAATAGGTTGTGATAATAAAGCTATACTTTTTATAACACAATTAGGTATTTTTTTATATTTTTAACTTGTAGGTGATTAAAGTGTTAGAAGCAATTATATTTGATTTTGATGGATTAATAGTGGATACAGAAATGCCTGAATTCGCTGCTATTAGTGCTATTTATAAAGAGTATGACATGGAATTACCGATAGAACTATTTCAAAAGTACATTGGAAGAGAATATGAATCATTTGATTGGTGGTCATTTCTTGAGAGAAAGCTTAGTTATACAATTGATAAAGAATATCTAAACCAGAAAAAGAATGTACATGTTGAGAGGCTTATACAAAAAGAGGGAATAAGACCTGGTATTAAACACATAATTAAGCAAGCTAGAAATATGAATATTCGATTAGCCATAGCATCTAGCTCTGATAAAGGTTGGGTGATTGAGAATTTAAAACGAATTAATTTACTTGATCAATTTGAATTAATAATAACAGGTGATGACGTTGTACATAAAAAACCATCTCCAGAAATTTACAAATTAGTAATGAGTAGTTTGAATATACAATCTAATAAAATAATGGCATTTGAAGATTCTCCTAATGGGGCAATCGCTGCGTTACGAGCAGGTATTCCGTGTGTTGTATTTCCAAATCAGTTAACCTTTAATTGTACATTTCCAGAAGGAGTTACAATTTATAAATCCCTAAGTAATGTTTCTTTAGAGGCGTTATTTGAAACTGCTCTCTCAGTTTCAACAGCACCTTAATTCTTAGAAGAAGGTACTAATATGTCTTTAGATAATCTTATTAAAGATTTAAATTCAACTACTGATGATTTATTAAAAAGTAGGGGCGCATTCTGTTCGAATTAATAGTAAGTAGTAAAAATATTTAATTTAGTAGAACCGATTCAAAAATCTAAAATGGGTATTTATTCATTTCATGATTTTTAGAGTCAGCTTCTTATTAGTTATGGGAGTTTATACAAAAATATTTATCAGTATGGATTCAGCTATTTTTTCCACACCTGAAGATACAAATAATCCCATAGGTACTGTATATGTTTGCGAAATAGAAACTGCTGAAGAATCTGTATCACCGTTGGTACAAAATAAAATTAACTAATTAGCAAACTAATTAAAGATGACGATTTATTAAACTCATAACGGCCATACAAAATATTCACCACTTGATATTCTTGGCATCACTCAAGAATATCAAAATTCACTTCAACACACATCCCCAAAAATTTCATATGTTGAAGTCTTATTTAACAAATACGGAAACTTGTATTCTCTATCTAACAAAAATAATCCAGATATTAAAAGCATCTGGATTATTTTTATTAACTTGATGACTATGACTTAGTAAAGCTCTTTTTTTCTTTATCAGCTTTTTATTTAACGAGCGAATACCGAAAAGCAACTTCATGTCTTTATTTTTGTTCCAATTCTTTCCCAAATGCCTTCAAAAAATTAAACCCAAATGTAATTGCTCGGTTTATGTCTGGATCTCGTAATACTTTAAAGAAATCCATTACACCTGTTTTCCTGCCTTTTTCCAGTTCATCTGTTGCATATTGTAAACCTGTAACTAAACTAGATGTGACTTGCTTTGTCACTTCTGGGTCTACTGAAGATAGTGCTTCTCCTGCACCCATCATATTATTTAATACATTTTTTACTGGTTCACGGTTTAGTTGTTCAATCGCAATTTTTGAAACATCTTCTTTCGCTGCCAGCAAGCTTACAGCGGCATCTAGTAAGCCAGCTTTTTGAAGCTGTGCTAACAAATGAATCGTTTCCTCAATTGCTTGTTGATTCTCTCCTAATTGTTGTAATAATCCCTCTGAAACTTGTTGTTTCTTTTGTTCCTCTGTTACAACCGTTTTTTGAATCATCGTAATTTCTTTTGCCACAATGCTCCCCCCTAGTTTTCATCCACAAGTGATACATATTGTTTTCGTTGCCATTTCTGCTGCACTTCAACACCATTTTGCGGATGACGCTTTTTATTTCGCGGATTAGAAGCAGGAAGTGGACGATTTCCTTTTTCACACAGCACACGCATTTTGACGCGCGTTTGTTTATATGCTGGTGTGCATGTATAAAGGTCGGTTGCCGTTCCTGTTAAGATATTAATTGCTTCTTCATTTACTGTTGCATGCATCGGTAAATATAGTTCGTTTCCAGTTACACGATCTGTAATAAGCGCTGGAACTTTGATTTTTCCAAACGGTGATGCAAGTTCAACAAGACTTCCATCCTTCACATTTCGCTCCATCGCTAACTCCGGAGAAATCTCAACAAATACCTCTGACATTTTCGATAAAATACCTGCCGATTTCTTTGTCATATTCCCCTCATGGAAATGTTCAAGCATGCGGCCATTATTTAATAATAAATCATATTCTTCCGGCGCCTCGACTGGCGGTACCCATTCATCAAGTGATAAGCGTGCCTTTTTATCTGGAAAATTAAATCCATCCAAATATAATAATGGTGTATCACTGCCATCATGACTACCCCAGCACAAGCTATTCCACCCTTCTAAACGATCATATGTTGCCTGAGAATATAAAGGAGCAAGCGATGCGATTTCATCCATAATTTCACTTGGATGCTCATAGTTCCAATTTGCACCTAATGCACGAGCTACCTTTTGCAGAATCCACCAGTCTGGTTTTGAATCACCAAGCGGCGGTATAACCTCGTATAAACGCTGAATACGACGTTCTGTATTCGTAAATGTTCCTTCTTTTTCTAAACTTGGCGCTGCTGGTAAAATGACATCTGCAAAACGAGCTGTTTTTGTTAAAAACATATCTTGTACAACAAGGAAGTCAAGATTTTCTAAAATGTGCTGCACATGATTCGCGTTAGAATCGACTAATGCCATTTCTTCTCCCATCACATACATACCACGTAATTTCCCTGCTTCTGCAGCAATCAGCATCGCAATGTTATTTAATCCTGGTTCTTTCGGAATCGAAACACCGTATGCTCTTTCAAATTTCGCGCGCAGTGCATCATCGGATATTGCTTGGTAACCAGGCAGCCAGTTTGGTAATGTTGCCATATCACAAGCACCTTGTACGTTATTATGTCCACGCAGCGGGTATGCTCCTGCACCAGGACGACGATAGTTACCTGTTACAAGAAGTAAATTAGAGATTGCAGCTGATGTCGTACTTCCACCTGTATTTTGCGTCACTCCCATACCCCAAAGTACACATGTACCATCCGCATCACGAATCATTTTTGCCATTTCTATTAATATATCTTTCGAAATGCCTGTTACACTTTCTGTATAATCAAGCGTATACTTCTCTAACATTGTTTTATATTCATCAAAATTCTTTACGTTTTCAGCTAGAAATACTTTATCATGCCAATCTTGATCAATAATATATTTGGTTACACCTGCTAGCCAAACGTAATCTGTACCTTGACTTGGGTGAACAAATAGATCTGCACGCTCTGCCATTTCATGCTTACGCAGATCAGCTACAATCAATTTTTGCTCATGCAGTTTATGGGCGCGTTTCACACGTGTTGCAAGAACTGGATGACCTTCTGTCGGATTTGCTCCAACAATAATGATAAGTCCTGCCTCTGCAATATCTTTAATTGTTCCTGCATCACCGCCCATGCCTACTGTTTTAAATAAACCATCTGTTGCTGGTGATTGACAGTAACGAGAACAGTTGTCCACATTATTTGTCCCATATACTTGTCTTGCTAACTTTTGCATTAAATAATTTTCTTCATTCGTCACTTTAGAAGAAGAAATAAACCCAAAAGCATCACTGCCATATTGCTCTTTAATATGATTCATATTTGCTGCAACAACTTCTAGCGCCTCTTCCCAAGTTGCTTCAACAAACATGTCTCCTTTACGGATAAGCGGCTTTGTAATCCGTTCTTCACTATTTACAAAATCCCATCCAAACTTCCCTTTTACACACGTTGAAATCCCGTTTACTGGTGCATCCGATGACGGTTGTACTTTTAAAATATGACGATCTTTCGTCCATACTTCAAATGAACACCCGACGCCACAAAACGTACAAACGGTTTTCGTTTTATTGATTTTCGTTTTACGCATCGCTGCCTCTACTTCCGAAACAGCTAAAATACTGCTATAACCCGGTTCTACATCTTTTACAAAATCAATCATTGGATGTAATACATCTTGTTTTAGCCCCGTCATAAAGCCAGCTTCTCCAAGCATCGATTTTTCCATTAGGGCATTGCATGGGCAAACCGTTACACATTGCCCACAACTTACACAAGAGGAATCATTAATTGCTACGCCATCATCCCAAATGACACGCGGACGATCTAAATTCCAATCAATAGATAATGTTTCATTTACTTGTAAGTTTTGACACACTTCTACACATTGACCACATGCAATACACTGATTTGGATCGTAACGATAAAACGGATGGGACATATCCACCTCCGAAACACTCACTTTCGGTTCGTACGGATATTTCTGTTCTTCAATTCCCATCATATGCACTGTATTATGAACTTTACAATTTCCGTTATTATTATCGCAAACAGTACAATATAGTAAATGATTCTCAAGTAATCGATCCATCGCTTCTGTTTGGGCTTCAACCGCTCGCTTTGACTTTCTTTCAATATGCATACCTTCTTCAAGGTTTGTTGAGCAAGCGCGCATCAGCTTTCCATTCACTTCAACAATACATGTATCACACGTCTGAATTGGATCTACTTCTGGTACGTGACAAATTTGCGGGTGTTCAAGCTCTCTTTCGTTTAATAACTGCAATATCGTTTTCTCACTAGATGAAATATACTCTGTACCATCGACAGTTACACGAATTTTGTGTTCTGACATCTTTACCCTCTCCTTACAACCAACCGTACAACATATTTTGAATGCGTTTTCAAAACGATGTTGCTATACGCTCTTTTTCAAAACAGAAAAAATAGTTCTTCGAGGTAGATTCTTGATGTATAAATAAGCTTACAATTGATGTATATGACTACGATTCTATTATATCGTAGAACACAAATAATAACCAAGGAATGTATGTGAATACATATTGAAAATCGGCATTAAAATCCCGTTCTTCCTTGGCGGGGACGAGAGAAACTGGACATGCATAGCAGCGACTTCTACGCTGAAAAATTAAAATAGATTTATATAAAACGAATGCTTTTCTTTTTTTCTTGTCTTATGATAAACATGGGAGAATAATTGATAAAGGGGAAAATCGTATGGAGTCTGTTCAAAGCACATATACAATGGTTCGTTACCAAGGTGGAACATTTCATCAAAAAGATGATGAGGTTGTAACAGAATATCCACTTACAATTAAACTAAACGGTGAAGAATATGTAACAATTGTTTGTACACCTGATCATATTGAAGATATGGTCGTTGGCTTTTTAGTATCAGAAGGTATTATTCCTTCCTATAAACACATTGAACAATTATGGATCCAAAAAGAAAAAGGGTTTGCGCATGTCACAACTACGCAAACAAATCCACTCTATCAAACTTGCTATAACAAACGATATGTGACATCGTGCTGCGGGAAAAGCAGACAAGGCTTTGTCTTTGTAAATGATGCAGCCAAAGCAAAAACGATGAACGATATTCATATTACCTTGGGACCTAAAGATTGCTTTCGTCTCATGAAGGCACTGCAGCAATCCTCTACTACTTTCCAAGAAACAGGTGGTGTGCATAACACCGCATTATGTGATGAAAATCAAATTCTCGTTTCACGAATGGATATTGGTCGTCACAATGCTTTAGACAAAATTTACGGGTATTGCTTGCGAAACAATATTTCGATAACAGGAAAAGTAATTGCCTTTAGCGGCCGCATTTCATCTGAAATCTTACTTAAAGTTGCAAAAATCGGCTGTGAAATTGTCCTATCCAAATCCGCTCCGACAAAATTAGCGCTAGAACTTGCTCATGATTTAGGAATTACTGTCGTTGGCTTTATTCGCGGTGATTCTTGTAATATTTACACACACCCAGAGCGAATTGAAGGGTATAAATAAACAAAACAATGAGGTTATCCCAAAAGTTTCACTTTTCGGTATGATTCAGCTCAGCGAATTGACTACTTGTATGTCGAATCTCCGATATATTGCAAAGAACGATCGATAACGAAAAAAAGGACTGACTTCAAAAGGTACTTATGTGCCCTTTGTGTCAGCTTCTATATAAATTCATTTTTATTTTTCGGCATATAAGTCGCTGCTATACAGAATACAATATGACCGCTACTTGCTTTCTCCCTTTGTTTAACGCATGTGGCAGGGAAAGGATCTGACCGTTTCTATGCACGGCCAGATGCTCTTGTCTTCCCTAAAAAAGGGTTTTTATATCGTTATTATAACCTGTATACATATAGTTATAAAAATACAACATATAATTCTATTGAATAGTTAATGAAGTTAATATATAATTTTATTACATAAAACCACTAGGAGGTTACTTGTATGAATATTCGTGTATTAACAAAAGAAGATGCAAGTATATATTTACAACTTTGCATAGAAGGATTAACTCAAAATCCAGAAGCATTTGGTTCCTCTTATGAAGATATTATGAAACAAAAAAATCCCGTTGCTGCCATTGCAAAACGGTTAGATAATCCTGAAAAATTTACGATAGGTGCTTTTCAAGAAGACGAATTAATCGGCATTGCCACTCTTGAAATAAAACCACTTGTCAAACAAGAGCATAAGGCGAAAATCGGCTCTGTATATGTTTCTCCAAAAGCACGTGGTCTTGGTGCTGGAAGAGCACTAATTGAAACGATCATTGAAAATGCCCCAAGATTAGATATAGAACAAATTATGCTTAATGTGGTTGCCGGAAATAAACCGGCAAAGAAACTATATGAATCACTGGGGTTCCAAACATTTGGTATAGAAGAACGCGCTTTAAAATATAACGGACAATATTGGGATGAAGAACATATGATGTTATTTCTCAATGTTTAAAACTTCTTTTAACATAAAAACACCCACTCTCCTGCAAATCTTGAAGTGGGTGTTTCTCATGGATCATTATTTTCACATTACAAAAGCCTCGCACAATAGGTGCGAGGCTTTTTATCTATAACAAATCAATTTATTTTATAACAACCAAAAAAACTTTCTAACACAAACAACGATAATCATCATTGACACCACAATGCAGATTATAGCTACATTTCGTTCGTGTTTCTGCTTTTCAAGGTCTTTTTTGTTCACTATCTAAATCCCCTTTTATCTACATTCAAAAAAAGTTGTGAGATAGAAATTTTTCTTATCCGATGCGAGGTGAATACGAAAAACGTTCTCTATCTCACGTACACAATAGAATGGAATTTGTCATTTTGAAATCAAAATGACATGACGTTATGTCGCAACATAGGGTATTTTTGTGCTGCTACATTGCTTATTATAAAAGAAAAATGTGCAAAAGTAGTGCATTTTTTATGGCAATTGTCCTTTTCTTTTCCATATGAACAGTGTTTTTTGTAAAGTTCATGTAGAATAATATAAAGGAAACCTCTATTCGTGAGAGTTTCACTCTCCTATCTTTTCCTTTTAATTCTTAATGCAGGATAAATAATGAAAACTTGAGGTGTACATCGTTATGGCCAAACTATTATTAGTAGATGACGAAGAACGCATGCTTCGCTTATTAGATTTATTCTTAAGTCCACTTGGACATTTTTGTATGAAAGCAACATCAGGCCAAGAGGCACTTGATCTTGTTCAACAAAAAGAATTTGATCTTATCTTGTTAGACGTGATGATGCCAAATATGGACGGCTGGGAGGCTTGCTTTCAAATTCGACAAATCAGTAACGTCCCCATTATTATGCTAACAGCACGGAATCAAAATTATGATATGGTAAAAGGACTCACATTAGGTGCTGATGACTATATTACTAAACCATTTGATGAGCAAGTATTAATTGCTCGTATCGAAGCTGTACTCCGCCGTACGAAGAAAGAGGGATTTGTAAACTTTAACGGCATCGAATGGGATAAAACGAGACATACCGTAACTGTATATGATGAAAAACTCTCTCTCACGCCAATTGAATTTTCCTTACTCGGACTCTTTTTACAAAATATAAACCGTGCTTATAGCCGCGATGAGCTTATCGAAATTATTTGGGGATTTCAAACAGATATTGAATATCGTACCGTTGATTCTCACATTCGTAATATACGCGAAAAACTTCGAAAAGCAGGATTTCCTATTGAAGAACACCTAGAAACTGTTTATAAAATAGGTTACAAATGGAAAAGTGGCTCCTCATAAATTAGAAAGGAAAACTTTCATTAATGGGGATTCTTCTTTCCCCATTAATGATTGGTTGAACTACTCAGGCATATACTAGCAGTTTTTCTTCTATCTAAATTCGTTGTTTCGTCATAACTTTGCGATAGAGGTCTTACTGCCTGTTAGTACAGAAAAAAGGTTGTGAATCATTAATGAATAAACTTTCTATAAAGCTTGGGACGTACTTTTTATTATTAGCTCTTTGCATTGAATCTGTACTATTTGTATCTTTTCATACAACACTGGCACAAATGCGTGTAGACGAAGAAACTACGGCCTTATTAGAAAAAGGAACTTGGTATCGTAATATTATTGAAAAACGCTATAGGGAAAGAATCTTTGAACGTGTAGTAGCGATGGAATCTAATTCGCCTTCTCATACAAAACTTGTCATAACAGATGCAACAGGTCATATTATCGACTCTTCTGACCCTGTTACAGAAGATATGCGCAAACAACTTGAGAAAAAGATTACATACATTCCTAGAGATGGAATGATCACAGAAGATCGTTGGAAAGAATCAAAATATATTTCAACAGCCAGCCCCATTGTAAAACATGGAGTCGTAATTGGCTATGTCCATATGTTTTTAGAAACCGCATCTATAAAAATGATGATCTTTCGATTAACACAACAATTCGTTACCGTCGGTGCATTGACAGTAGCTCTTACAACAATTTTAGTATTTTTATTTTCAAGGGTTATTACAAATCCACTTATAAAAATGAAGCAGGCAACTGAAAAAATGATGAAACAAAATGAGCCCATTACATTAGGGATTAAAAGTAATGATGAATTAGGAAGCTTAGCAAAAACAATCGAACAGCTTTCTAGTGAGTTAACATATATGAAAAAAGAACGAAACGAGTTTCTCGCCAGCGTCGCACATGAATTACTCACTCCGCTCACATATGTAAAAGGATACACAAAAGTTGCAAAAAGAGGGTCTTTATCTAAAGAGGAACGGGAAGAATATTTACAAATCATTGAAGAAGAAACAGAAAATATTACTGAACTCGTACAAGACTTATTTGAGCTTGCGCAGCTTGAACAACACCAATTTACGATAAAGAAACAATCAACCTTGCTGTTACCATTTGCCGAGCGTATGGTTGAAAAAATAAAGCCATCTCTTAACAAGAAAGAAATGGATATCTCTTTATATTGCCAAGAAGATTTATACGCCTGCATCGATGACCGCCGTATGGAGCAAGTCATGCTAAATTTATTACATAATGCACATCAGCATTCTCATGAAAATTCTCATATTACAGTACTAGTATTAAAAAAAGAGCATACTTTTCTTATACAAGTGCAAGATGAAGGGGAAGGAATTCCAAGTGAAGACATACCACATATTTTTGACCGCTTCTATCGAGTTGATAAATCCAGAACACGAGCAACTGGCGGAAAAGGTATTGGTTTAGCTGTTGCAAAAGAAATTATAGAATTGCATGGTGGTTCCATACAAGTAACAAGCGAGGTCGGAGTTGGAACTACATTTACTATAGAATTACCTTTTAAATAGCTATTTATATATAAATACAAATTGAAAAAACGACATATAAACCCTTTTCTTTTTAGATGAGCAAGAGCATCTGGCCGTGCCATAGTAGCGGTCAGTTCCTTTTTCTGCCACAGGCCATGTTGTAAGCAAAAGGAGCAAGCAAGTACTGGATACTTGTTTCTCCATAAGTGCAGTTTTATGTAGAAATATTAAAACAGTTTATCCCGCATTAACGGGCAGTAATACTCCCACCTCAAAATTCGGCGAAAGCAAAGAAGTTAGGCGGGAGATAAACTGCCCGTAAAAGCCCGATTGGTGAGGGCTAATAATCAGTGGTGGATGAAGAAAACCCCCACTGATTAAAGTTTCACTTTATATATCGAGCCTATTTTTTGAAAGTATTAGGATTTTAATATAAAATGTAACATTACCACCAAAGAATTGGAGGATGACACAGTTGGAAATTCGTGTATTAACAAAAAAAGATGCAGAAATTTACTTAGCACTTCGCGTCGAGGGATTAAAACAAAATCCAGAAGCGTTCAGCTCTTCTTATGAAGATCTTATTAATAAGGAAGATCCCGTTGAATATAAAGCGCAAATATTAGACCAAAACGAAAATTACACGCTTGGTGCTTTTAAAGACAACGATTTAGTTGGCGTTGCAACTTTAGAAACAAAATCATTTTTAAAACAAGAACATAAAGCAAAAATTGGTTCTGTTTACGTCTCTCCAAAGGCGCGCGGAATGGGTGCTGGGAAGGCGCTTATGCAAGCAGCAATTGAAAAAGCAAAAGAGTTAGAAGTAGAACAACTTATGCTTGATGTTGTCGTTGGCAATGAAGGTGCAAAAAAGCTCTACGAATCGTTAGGCTTTAAAACTTTTGGCGTACAAGAGCGTTCGTTAAAATATAATGACCAATATTGGGACGAAGAGCATATGGTTTTATTTTTACATGGAGAAAACAAATAGAGAAAAGGGATCTCCCTTTTCTCTATTTTCATTTTAATTTGTCTTTTGTTCTAAATCATGTAATGTTTGCATTAACTGATCATTTAAATTCCCAAGCGTTTGTTTATCAAGAGGACTTACTTGAGATCCTGCCACTTCTGGATTCAAAGACTTTTCAATCTGCTCATAGAGCTCTGGGTATCGTGGTTTTACTCCATCCTCAAATGTTTTCCAAATCTCTTCTAATTTCGGACCAATCTCTTTTACTTTCTTTTCATCCCCTGCATTGATTGCTTGTTTTAATTCATCCGTTTTTGTAAGTAGCTTTGAAACCCCAGCTTTAACTTGGTCGACAGGAATGAGTTTCTCTGAAATCTGATATAAAACATCAATCAACTGGTTATCTAATTTTAAAAGTGTATCTTTATCAATCGTACTTGCCTTCGATCCTGCTACGATTGGATCAAGGTATTTTTCTACTTGTGCATATTGATCAGGGTATTGTGATTTCACACCATCTTCAAATTTCCCCCAACTCTCTTCAAGTTTTGGACCAAACTCTTTAATTTTTGCTTCATCATTCGCATTAATGCCTTTCTTTAGCTGTTTAGCATCATGCAGTAAATTTGCAGTCCCATCTTTCACATTCGTTGCAGTAGTTTGCTCTTTACCTTTTGATTGCTCTGTAGCCTTAGATGCACTAGATGCAGAATGATTATCTGAAC
This sequence comes from Bacillus sp. S10(2024), assembly GCF_050473865.1. Classification (NCBI taxonomy): domain Bacteria; kingdom Bacillati; phylum Bacillota; class Bacilli; order Caryophanales; family Bacillaceae; genus Bacillus; species Bacillus sp. S10(2024). Next base: position 2,980,343 of record NZ_JBFLUR010000002.1, read on the forward strand.
TACAACCAGCTAGAGCTAATGTGCCCGTCATGGCTACTGCCGCAATGATTTTCATAGTTTTCATAAAATGTATTCCTCCTGATATTTGAAATATGTTATTTTAATTGGACATTGTTTTCTTTATGATTTGATTCGTTTCCACATGAAAGCCCCAACAGCTAATAAGAGTAAACAGATTTGCGGCACCGCACTTTGCCAAGATGGATAAAATCCTAAGAAATCAATACTCGGCAAGTTAGGAGCTGTTGTAGACGGTAAAGAACCTGCAAGCTGAAGGCTATGAATACCGAGTCCTGTAAATTTGAAGCATAAATAGAAAACAATTAAACTTGATACTAAGAAAAACGGCCTCATCGGTAACTTAACACCGATAACAAGCATGAAATAAGCAATAATAGCCAAGATACCGAGACCAATCAAAATACCAATTAGTAACTGTTGAAAACTAATCTGATTCACCATACCAATAACAAAAAGTACAGTCTCTGTTCCCTCACGAAAAACGGCTAGGAATGATAACACACCGAGAGAAATCATACGTCCCGTATCTAACGCCGACTGACTTTTGTTATGAATATACTGATTCCACTCTGCAATATTTGATTTACTATGCAACCAGTAACTCATGTAAAGAAGCATGATAGCTGCCACAATCGCAGTCCATCCTGAGATTAGGAAATTATTCTGACCGAAAGCACCCGATGTAAAAACAAATTTAACAATGACTGCTAACACAGCGCTCAAAACGAAACCGACTGAAACACCGCTCCAAATCCAACCTTCCCCCTGTCCGCCATTAGATTTTTTCACAAAGGTTAAGAGCGCACCTACAACGAGTAATGCTTCTAGCCCCTCACGAATCGGTATCATTGCAGCATCCCAAATTGTATAGCTAGTTTTAGTCGCAAGTGGCGCCAAATATGCAATCATCTTATCGAGTAACTGAGCAGCACCCTTATAATTACCTTCAGAAATCATTGCATTCACTGTAACCATATCTCGTTCCGTATCGTTATATACTGTAGCCGATTGTGCCACAACAGTTCCTTCGATGCTGAGCCATGATTCTCGAACTTTTGTAATATGGGCTAGAGACGACTGTTGATTGCTATTTTGCACTTTTTCTTTTGTCTCTTGCAACATCACAATAAAATCAGAAAGGGTAATGTTTTGTTTATGAAATCCATTGCCTTTCGTGTATTGATCATGAATGAATTTTTCGTTGACACTTTGAAGACCTTGCAGTGCCTTCACAACATCTTGTTGTTTGTTCTGTATAAAAGCATATTGTACTTGACCCATATTTGACTCAATATCGCTATATGCCTGAGCTGAATCCGCCTTCACAGAACTCTCAATTTCAAGCCAAGTATCATTAAATTTCTGATAGACTGTCTGTGCTTCTACTAGATTACCTTGCTGTGCAATTGTTACTGCTTGATTAACGTATTGCTCTGCCTTACTCATGTTCTCTGTTCCCTGACTTGCAGCCAAACTAGTAAGCGGTTTCGTCAAAGTTAGTAATAAAAGAAAAATGAAGAAAGTAGAATAGCTAATTCGCCTAAACATATCATCAACTCCATAATCATTTCCATTAATTAACTGATAATAATTATCATTATTATCACAACTGATTGTTATTATCAGTTACAACTGCTATTCTGTCAATGGTATAATATTACTGTTTGTTCTAAAGATATAGATGATTCGATTTAATGGCATTTCACGTAAAATAAACCTTTAAAATAAGATTATGAATTCATATAAATTTATGAACTGAATGATTACAGTCATCCAGAAAATCAAATATTATAATCTTCATCCAAATGAAAATAAAGACAACCTAGAACTCAGGAAATAAAGTTTTAGATTGTCTTTTATCTATTTATGGATATATGAATCAGTTACTATTCAAATCAAGTCCCATTTAACTCATTCCTTCTTTAATCAAACCATGCCTTTGCCAACAGTTGAACTGCTTCCTCAATTTCTTCCTCAGATAAAATCGCAAAGCCAAGCAAGATTGTTTTATTATCAGCTTTCATCTCATCATAGTACATAGAAACTGGATATACTTTTATACTATATGCTGCCGCTTTCTCAATAAGCTCTTGCTCTGTCATAGCATTATTTACTCGTAATAATATATGCAGCCCCGAATCTTGGCCAATTATTTCTACGCATTTCGGGAAATATGTTGAAATTGCAGAAACCAATGTATCCCTCTTCTTCCGATACACAACCCTCATTTTATGAATATGCTTTTCCCAATGTCCGCCTTCGAGAAATCGTTCCACAATCTCTTGATCAATGCGCGATACAGTCTGCGTATAAAATAAATATTCTTTTCGATATACTTCAATAAGTGTTTTTGGAAGCACCATATAACTCATACGTAACGATGGAAGTAATGCTTTTGAAAAAGTACTCATATAAATAACCTTTCCATTTGTATCTAACCCTTGGAGAGCTGGAATTGGTTTCCCTGAATATCGAAATTCACTATCATAATCATCTTCTACAATATAACGCCCTTCTTTTTTCTCTGCCCAATGCAAGAGCTGCATTCTTCTCGAAACCGGCATAATCATTCCGCATGGAAATTGATGAGATGGTGTCACAAATACCACATTTGCATCACTTTCTTCTAAACTCGAAATCATAATCCCATTTTCATCAAGCGGCAGCATTTTCACATGTTCTATCCCTTTTTCACACGTAACCATTTTCCAGTGGTATCCTGGATTCTCTACTGCAAATGTACTCTCTTTTAACAATTGAAATAGCATTCTTATTAAATATTGCGTTCCTGCCCCAATGATGATTTGACTTGGTGAACATTGTACACCGCGTGATTCATACATGTATTGCGCAATTTCTTTTCTTAATCCAAATTCACCTTGTGGATGTCCAAGCAGTAATACTTTCTCATTCTCAACTTGCAATACTTCATTTGCCAATTTGCGATATAAGGCAAATGGAAATGATCGAGCATCAACACCTGTATGTGTAAAATCAAATGCATAGTCACGATCATGACAAAATATTTCTTCGACATGGTGCATCTTTTCTTTCACATGTAATACACTTTGTTCCACTTCACACACAAAATACCCTTTACGTGGGACAGCCTCTATATACCCTTCCGCAATAAGCTGACTGTAAGCAGCTTCAATTGTATTTTTACTAATTTGTAAATATTGAGCTAATTTGCGTTTAGATGGTAATTTCGTATGAGGCGCTACATTTCCAGATTTCATTTCCTCTTTCATGTAGTTATATAGTTGTACATATAGTGGTTCTTTGCTATGAACATCAAGTTTTGGCGTTAATTCTAACATACAAACTGACCCCTTTACTTTATAGGAAACTGACACTTTTGATAGTATCAGAAGTTATGTATAATACTTTCATGCTTATTTTAAAAAATCAAGAACTTTCATACAAAGGAGGATGCACCATGAAATCATCACGGCACCTTGGCTTAATGATGATTATTAGCGGAGCAACATTATGGGGGCTATCTGGCCCTATGATTCAATGGCTATTTCATCATACTGAACTATCATCTAGTGACTTCCTAGTCATTCGCCTCCTATTAGCAGGCGTATTTATTTTATGTTCCTTACTATTTACAAAACAAAATATCTTTGGAATTTGGAGGTATCCACGTCATTGGATTCAACTGCTAATTTTTTCAGTTGCTGGCATGCTTGGTGCTCAGTATGCATTCATTGAAACCGTTCATATAAGTAATGCTGTAACCGCGACATTATTTCAATTTCTCGGCCCAGTTCTTATTACTATTTACGTTGCACTTCAGCACAAAAGACTTCCTTCCACTATGCATTTCATGGCAATCATAGCTGCATTATCGGGAACTTATTTCCTGATTACCAACGGATCAATTGAAAATATTATTCTTTCTAAACAAGCAATATTATTTGGTATTTTAACAGCAATTGGCTTTGCTTTTTACACGCTCCATCCTGCTTCTCTTATTAAACAGTGGGGGACATCCGTAATTGTTGGTTGGGGGATGTTACTCGGAGGAATTTCATTGTTTCTATATAATCAAGAATTTCATTTTCAACATATAGCAAATACATTAACGATGAGTACATTTTCCATGCTTATTCTCATCATTATAAGTGGTACACTTTCTTTCCTTCTTTATATTGGTAGTCTAAAATATTTATCTGCAACAGAAACGAGCATTTTATCAAGTATTGAACCACTCGTAGCAGCTATTGTTTCGATTATCTGGTTAAATGAGTCGTTTGGATCATATCAACTATTAGGCGGTGCTTTCATTATTGTTGCAGTCATTTTTTTGACCATGCCAGAAAAAGAAGTAATACCAAAATTAGCAACGAAACACATGTAAAAGAAGGTAACAAACCATAGCAAAAAAAAGAGATAAGGTTTCATCATCGTTTTGATCCCTTATCTCTTCTTTTCCTCTACATCAGCTCGTCTGTATAGAGGAATTTTTCTTATTTCACTGAATATACTTTTTGACTTGGTAATTCTAAACAGTTCAGTTGACCGCCGTATACAGCGCCTCCATCAATGCCAATGATACGATTTTCGCCAAAATACACGCCGAAATTCTCGTTATCTTCGTGAAGAATTTTCGTTTCTGTATGCCCAAATACAACCATTTTCTCACCGTTGTATCCATTATGAAACTCATTTCTAATCCACATCAATGTATGCGCATCTGTTTCAGAAACAGGTGTCATCGGTTGTACACCCCCATGAACAAAGATATACTCATCTGTTTCAATATAATGATCTAGTTCTTTTATGAATTTGATATGTTGTTCTAACACTTCAGAATGTAACTGTGGTTTTATAAATTCCTCTTCACTTACAGCAATCTCACTTTCTGAAAAGCCGTAGCTATGTAACGTTTGATTGCCTCCATTTCTCTTTACCCAATGATTCCAAAACTTTTCTTCCTCTGTCGTTAAAGCTTTTAACATCATATCCTCATGATTCCCTTTTAAAACTAACGCTCCAGCTTCTTTTAATTGCTTCACTTTTTCAATTACTTCTTTCGCATTCAGACCACGATCTACATAATCTCCTAGCAAAATGAGTTGATCCTCTTTTGGATTGTACTCTACTTTTTTCAATAATTTTTCGAACCTCTCTAGTTCACCATGAATATCACTGATTACAAGTGTCCTTCTCATATCTATTTCCTTCTTTCTAATTATGAAAGTTCATTTATAATTATAGAAAGACTTCATTAATATCGCAATTTTCTAACTAGAAAGACATTATTTTTAAAAGTTTTCTCCTTTTGTTCTAAACCTTGCATGTGGTAGGAACAGGGGCTGACCGTTTCTATGGGTGGTCAGATACTCTCGTCCACCTAAAAAAAGAAGTTTTTTAAACTTGTATTTATATACTTAAAGTAAAACCTCACACATTCTATTGTGTGAGGTTTTACTTTAATAAGCATCTGCTTTTTATTCATTCTTTTTCCTTATGGAAGGTTATACTTTGCCAACCATTCCTTCATAACATTCAATAATTCCTCTTGAATCCCTTTATTTACAAGTCCTTTATATTCTTTCATTAGCCCTAGCATTGTATGGTTTTTATCAACTTCCCGTAAAATATGGTTCATATTAGGAATGATATGCCACTCCGCTTCGCCTGCTACATATCCCGCAATATCCCTTGCCTGCTCTGGGGGCACTTGTATATCCTTATCTCCAGTAATCGCTAAAACAGGACATTCTACTCTCTCTAAATACTCTACGACATTGTATTGAAATTGTTCACGTATCCACTTTGCATTTACCTTTACCCCTTTGATTCGCACAACAGGCTTTGATGATTGCTGTATTTTTTCCATCTGTGCTTCATTTTGTTTCTGAATACGCTTTGGAAGTTTTAAAAAGCGATATAGCCATCCTCGAAATCCAGATGCTGCTTCTAATTCTTTTACTACCATTTTCATTTGTTTTGGCAGTAATGTTTTTGAAGGTTCACCCGCGCCGCTAAGTAAAATTAAGTTAGCCACTGATTCTCTTACATAAATAGCTGGCGCAAGTAAAGCTCCTTCACTATGACCTACAATGACGATTCGCTTCGGATCAATTTGCGGATGCTCCTTTAAAAAACGTACACAAGCAACGCCATCATCAATTAAATCTGTCACACCTGTTTCATAATAGTCGCCTTCACTTTTATGCACACCACGCTTATCATAACGCAAAGTCGCAAATCCTAATGAAGTAAAATAATCCGCTAAATCTTTATACATATTTAATTTTAAACCGCGAACATTTCCATCCCGGTCTCCCTTTCCCGTTCCACCAATGAGTAAAATAGCTGGATATGTTGCTGCATCATGTACTGGAATTGTTAGCGTTCCTTGAAGTGAAACTGTACTTTCAACTGTAACGAACAATTCTTTCCCCATATTGTTTATTCTCCCTTCTTATTTCTTTCAGGAATAATAATTGTTGAAATCGTTCTTCGCTTTCGCCCTGGAGATGGTTTACGCTCCATTGCTTTTAAAAATACTCCACTCATTTCCTGTGCAAACTCTTTAAACTCCTCATCACTCATATAAAAACTTGCCTGCCGATACCCGACTCCATCTTTTTCAAAATCAACATGATCTTGCTGCAAGTAATCTTTAAAACTTGCCATAATTTGGGTAGTAAACATCATAAAATACTGCATATGCTCTTCTTTCGTTACGTCTTGCAAATCCTTTTGTGAAACACTAGCCATACTGTGATTCAAGGCATATAACTTTTCAACCGTTCCTCGTATTTGCGTTTCCTGAGCAACTTGTAATATATGTGCTGTCGTTAGTTTTTCTAAATGGCGATATAACGTCGCTTGTGGAATATGCGGTAACTTTTTCGCAAGCTGCTTGGCTGTTAATTTCTCTCCCCCGATAAACTCTTGAATCAGTTGAAAACGAATCGGATGAAACAGGATATCAAGCTTTTTTTCTTTCATATATTAAGACCTACTCCCTTTTATTGTACCTTATGATTATATTATCAAAAATGATAACAAAAATACATAAAAAATCTATATATCCATTTTAATCTTGCGACATATAAGTCGCTGCTATGCAAAATAGATCATGCCCCTCCGATTTTTAAAACCTCGCACATGGCAGAAAAAGACCCTGATCGCTTCCATGCATGGCCGGCTGCTCCCGTTCCCCTAAAAAGAAAGAGGTTTTAATGCCGTTTTTTCAATTTAAATATAAACAAAAAAATAAGTAAGGCAATAAAATGCCTTACTTATTTCTCACGTATTACACTTTAAATTTTTCAATCATAAGTTGCAATTCTTCTGCCATTTTCGCTAAATTGTGAGCAGAAGAACTGATTTCTTCCATAGAATTCACTTGTTCTTCTGAAGAAGCAGCGACGTTTTGCATACTTGCTGTATTTGTTTCTGCTGTTGCTGCAATCTCATCAATTGCATTCGTAACTTCCTTTGCATCTTTCGACATATGTTTTGCCGTTTTTGCCATATTATTAATTTGAGATACGATATCATTTGTAACTTTTAATATTTCTGCAAAATTTGTTTTCGTTTCATCAACAGCTTCAAGACCAGATTGTACTTCTACTTTTACTTCATCCATAGATTGTACGGTACACTCTATGTCATCTTTAATCTCTGTAATCAATTTTGCAATTTCTCCTGATGACTCTCCTGATTGCTCTGCTAACTTTCTAACTTCTTCTGCTACAATTGCAAATCCACGACCTTGTTCCCCAGCTCTCGCTGCTTCAATTGCTGCATTTAAAGCTAATAAGTTTGTTTGCTGTGCAATATTTTGAATCACTTCTAAAATGGCACCAATTTGTTTTGACTTTTCATCCAATAGTTTAATAATCGTATCCGATTGCGAAACAGACTGGTGAATAGATTGCATTTGCGTCGCTGTTTGCTGTACTAATTTCCCGCCCTCTTCTGCCTTCTGTCTTGCATACGCTGAAGAATCTGAAATAGCTTGTGAACTATCTGTTACATTGTGAATAGCCGTATTCACTTGTTGTAATAGTATTGCTCCTTCTTCAACACCTTGACTTTGTGACTGAGCACCAATAGATACTTGTTCCATCGCAATTGTAATTTGATCTGTCGCCTCATTTGCTTGTCGTACACTTGAAGTTAACTCTTCCGCCGAAGCAGCAACATGCTCTGCTGAGTTACTCATTTTAGAAATCACATCTCGTAAAGAAGCTGACATCTCATTAAAGGAAGCTCCTAATCTTCCAATCTCATCATTAGAATGGATTACAATTTCTTCTGTTAAATCGCCTTGGCTAATTTTTTGCGCAGACGTAACAATCCTTCTTAATGGATTTGTTATTGATTTAATGATGAAATAAACAAGAATAGCACCTAACAACATAGAGATTACAACTACGATGACCGTTTTAAAGAATACTGGTTCAGCAGCCTTAATAATTTCATCTTCATACACAACACCAATGACTTTCCAGCCTGTTTTACTATTTGTATTGAAGGTAAGTATCTTATTGTCTCCTTTATCACTGTATGAAAAATACCCTTTATCTTTCTCATAAACCGGGTTAATGAAAGCTTCTGTAACTTTAGAACCACCTTTTCGAGTTGGGTGACTGACAACTTGTCTGTTTTGATCTAAAATTACTGCATAGCCTTTTTCTCCAAGTTTAAACATTTTTGTCGTTTTTAATATGTTCTCAAGATTTAAGTTAACGCCAACAACACCTTTTCCATCTTTCGTCTTTTTCGCAACTGTTACTACCATATTTTTTGTAGAAGACGACTCATATGGTGCTGTAACAATTACTTTATCACCATCTTTCATAGCGTCTTTATACCATGGTCGATCTGTTGCTTTATACCCTTCAGGCATTTGTACAAATGGTTCTCTTAGAAACATCCCGTCTTGTGTGCCAATATAAAGCCCTTCTACTTCCGGGTGGATTTTTATATATTGTGCGAATTTTACTTTTACGTTTTCTATATTTCCATCTTTATACGCATCCTCTGTTAGGATATCTGCAAAGTAAGCGACATCCACAGATTTTGCTTCTAAATTTTGTGTAATAACGTTATCTAAAACATCAATATTTTCATTTGCTTTTGCAATGATTTGATGTTCAAAATTTGTTTTTGCTGTTTGATATGACACACCGCCAATAATAACTCCAGGAACGATTAAAATAAGAAGGAAAGATATAAACAATTTCCTTGTTAGACTAATGCTGCCTATTCGTTTCAATAAACTTCTCATACATAACAACTCCTTATCTTTTATTTTTTCAAAAACAAATTCGCATCTCTTATTCTGTTTATCAATATATATAAAACCCTTTTTAAATTCTATACATTATATCATTATAAAACAATATACAAATGTTTTTTATTAATATTTTGATAATTTTCGTTTGTAAAATAAGAACATATGAGGGAATTAATATTGCAGGCATCTTAGTAAGACAGAATAAAACGTAGCTGAAAAAGGGTCCTGACCGCTTCTACGCTTGGTCAGTTGCTCTCGTCCTCCTCTAACAGAAAGGGGTTTTTATGTTTTTTAGCTTGCATAAAAAAAACGACATCCCTATATATGATGTCGTTTTTCATAATCTACTTATATTATTCACAGCCAGTAATCAACCAATCATCTTCTAATTTACACAACAATGTTTGCTCATTTACTTCTTGGCCTAATGTTACTTCGACAGCTAATATATTACCGCTAACGCCAACTGTGGCTTCTTCTAATGTTCCATCGCTTTTTTTAATAACAAATAACTTTTCCCACTCATATACGTAAGATGATTGTTGAACAAGTATTTCTTCAATCACTCCATGACATGGGCTGTAAACATTTTCAATTACATCTTTCATCTAAACTTTTCTCCTCATTACATTTCAATGTTATATTTCTCACCTATTCTAACATTGTTATGAAAATCAACTCGTATTTTAAAAATTCTTTTATTTATACAAATTGATTTTAATTTTTCAATATATAAATTACTGCTATGCCTGTAATTTTGAAGATAAGTTTCTTGCTCATTTTCCAATAAAGTGAAACTTTAATCAGCCCTCACCAATCGGCCGTATGCCAGCAGTTTATCTCCCACCGAACATTCTAGCCACTGGAGCTGGATAATGCTTTTGCTGAACTTTGAGGGGGGAGTATTACTGCCCACGAATAGCGGGATAAACAGCTTACATAATAAAGGAGAACGTATAATATTATATATGAATAATATGTGTTCTCCTTTATTTGATATGAAACAAAAGCAATTCCCAGGAATTCCTGCTAAATAGTTACAAAAAACCTCTAGAAATTTCTAGAGGTTTTCATGATTTTCCGACGTTTTCTCTTCTGGACTCGGAATAGCAGCCTTTATCTCTCCGCTTTGCTGCATTGCGCCTTTCCCAGCAAAACTTTCTAACAACTCTTTTAAATCAATTCCTGAAGAAGCCTTCAAAGTTTCTTGCATCGTTGCCATTAAATCTGTCGCATAACCTGCAACTTTACCAGCACCGCTATTTTTCCCACCACCGCCGGTATCGACAACAGTAATTTTGTCGATATTACTAAGTGGACTTGCAATCTCTTTTGCATAGCTTGGTAACATTTTCAATACCATATCCATAATTGCTGCTTGACCGTATAATTCAAATGCCTCAGCAATTTTTTGTTTTGCTTCCGCTTCCGCAAGACCTTTTAGTTTAATAACATCCGCTTCTGCTGTACCTTGTGCTTTTTGTACTTCTGCTTTTGCTAAACCTTCAACGCGTACTTCTTCTGCACGCGCTTTTGCTTCTGCTTCAATTTTATACTGATCAGCATCTGCTTTCTTTATTTGTTTCACTTTTTCTGCTTCGGCTGCTTGTTCAACTGCATAACGATCAGCGTCCGCTTTTTTCTTTACTTCTGCATCGTATTGCTTTTCACGACGAGCAATTTCTTTTTCTTCTAATTCAATTTGTTTTTCACGCTCAATAATTTTCACTCGCATTTGCTCTTCTGTTACACCTTGCTGAGCCTTCGCTTGCTGTAATTCATAGGAAAGGTCCGCATCAGCACGTGCTTGTTCTTGTTCCCTTTTGTATGATTGCACCTTTAATTCTTTATGTTTCTCAGCTTCAGCAATTTGCGCATCACGCTGATACTCTGCTTCTTTTGCTTCTTTTTCAGCACGAGCTTTTTCAATCCGTGCTTCTTTTTCTCGTTCTGCGTTTGCAATTTGCGCATCACGTTTCACAGTTGCAATTTGCGGCTGGCCAAGTGCATCTAAATATCCGTTTTTATCACTAATTTCTTTAATCGTAAATGATACGATACGCAGCCCCATTTTCTTCAAATCAGTGGAAGCAACTTCATGTACTTTCTGGGCAAACTGTTCCCTGTTACTATACGCATCTTCTACTGTCATAGAAGAAAGAATCGCCCGTAAATGTCCTTCTAATACTTCCTTTGCTTCTACTTTCAGTTCTTCTGTTTCTTTTCCTAAATATTGCTCTGCTGCCGTTGATACTTCCTCAATTGTAGAACCTACCTTAATAATAGAAACACCATTTACTGTTACCGGAACACCTTGCTTCGTATATGTATCACGTGTTCCTACTTCTAACTTATAGTTTAATAGGCTAAGAGGTTCTGCCTGTTGCATAATTGGCACAACAAACGTACCGCCGCCGCGAATAATTTTAATCTTCTTTCCATCATCTGTTGTCACAACATTTTTCCCGCTTCCTAAACCACTTCCTGTTACAATTAACGCTTCATCGGGCCCAACAGTACGATATTTTGTAATAAAGACTAAAATCAAAATCGCCAATATCGCTAACAAAACACCGCCAATAATTAATGGAACCATAGTAACTCCTCCTCATTATTTTGGTTTCTTTAAAGAAATCGCTAAATTTTGGACAAGTAAAACACCATCTTGCACGCCTTCAACAATGACATAAGATCCTTGTAAAATATCTTTTTTCCCTATCGTTTTAGCTGGCATCGCATTGCTACCAAATTGCGAAGCTAGCAACACCTCACCGAATCCTTCTTTCGGAATCGTGATAATCACTTCTCCTTTGCAGCCAATAAATTCTTCCATACGGTGCATTGTATTTTGCTCCGCTTTAGAAATTGGTGCTAAAACAAGCATTTTCATTGTAATCACACCAACAAGTGCGAGGAAAAATGAAATAACAAAAATAGCAATACTACTCCAAGGAAATATATATTCTAATATGTAACCAAACCCACATAGCATCGCAAGAAAGCTAAATAACAGTGTAAAAGGCGAAGTAGCTCCGCTTGATATGCTAAAAAGAGATTCTAAAATATCACCGAAAAGCAAATACAGAATGGCAATAGCTGCAGTTATAATAAGCCCATATAAATAAATGGTTTCAATTGGAACGTTAAACAACATACGCTTCACTCCTTTCGACATAAGTGAAACTTTCATTAGTGGTAGTTTTCTTTATTTCCCATTCAACTCCTTTCCTTAATTAATAGGGTAACAGCTCTTTTCCTAATATATATGCCCCCTCCCTTTCCATTATCTTAATTTTCAAATATCTTACCTTTTAAAAAAGGGGCTTTTACTACAGCCCCCAAAAAAAACAGGAGAAAGCTATAGTGACAGCCTCCCCCTGAAAGTAAACTTATATATGGTATATTTATATAATACAAGATTTTACACAAAAAGTAAAGTTATATATATATTGGAAGTTTTTCACGCTCCACCTATAGAAATCCATGTTAATTTTTCAGCATATAAATCGTTGCTATGCATGATTAGATGCTCTCGCCCTCTAAAAAGAAAGGGGGCTTTTATATCTATTTTTTTATCGCCACTGATGAAGAAAATAGACAGTGGATTTTTATGCATTTATGGACAAACAAATAATCCTTTCTCATGTGAATCGAATATCTTAATCACATAGGAGGGAAAGCATGAAAGAAGAACAATTTATTCTTACTATACTTGGAAGCAGCGGCGGTGCTGCTCGTGCATTTTTATCTCTATTAAATCATGCCGTGAAAGATACCAATAATCCTTTATATTCTCAATTGCAAAACTGTTCCATTCATTTAATTGATATGAAGCAAAAACCAAGTTCTTATTTTAAAAATATGTATCCTGCATTATACGAAAGCTTTACATTCCATGTGTTTGATCTAAGCGATAACACATTATTTCGAAATCATCTACAAAAAACGGGGACAAGTCTAGTCATTGATGCTTCCTTAGCAGATGCAGTAGAAATGCTAACATGCTGCAACGAAGCTAATGTACATTATATTAATACAGCATTGCAATCACCCGCAATCGATGCAAACGAGCATATCAAACGGTTCAGTTTATTAGAAAGACAAAATTTCTTTGAAAAGCATAAACCTGCCTTCACACAAATGACAGGCATTATTTGTTCCGGTATGAACCCTGGCGTCGTCCAATGGATGGCAGTTAAGTTGATGAAGCAAAACCCTACGGAAATCCCCCTCGCTTGTTTCATCGTCGAACACGATACAACGTTCTATCATGATCCAACTCTTATAAAAGAAAAAACCGTATACTCGACATGGTCGCCTGCTGGATTTTTAGAAGAAGCGATTTTAAACTATCCTCTTTTTATGAAACATCAAACTCCGATTCTCTTATGTAACACCGCTTACGAACAAGAATTTAAAGTAACGTTAGGAGATAAACAGTTTTTCGGTTGTTTAATGGGGCATGAAGAAGTAATCAATCTCGGAAAATTGTACGATATGGAGGTCGGCTTTTTATATCGTATTAATGATTATATGACACAAATAATTCATGACAATCAACAAAATATTGATGAACTATGGAACTGGAGTCATCACGTATTAAATCCAGAAACTGGACAACTCCTCGGTGAAGATTTAATCGGTGTATTACTTGTTTATAGAGACAAAGAAGTCTATATGTACAATACAACAGCCACCCAACATGTATACACACAATATGGAACAAACGCAACCTATTTCCAAGTAGCATGCGGCGTTTACGGTGCACTTGCTAGCCTCTTACTCGACAATTTACCACTTGGCTGTTACTTTGTAGACGAACTTCTTTTAAATACAGATTCAAAATATGGTGAATATCTTTCTTATTATATGAAAGATTTTGTAATAGGAGAAAATCATACAACAGATGGTTTATTATTTGATCGTATAAAAAAGATTGAGTAGGTTTTTCTACTCAGTCTTTTTTAATTCTTCTTAAAAATTAAAAAAGACTGAGTGGGCGATTCTTCATGGAAAAGCTCTTCGTCACATGAAACTTTCAATTCATGTTTCACATAGAAATTAACTATTTGATAAAAGAAAAAACTCCTTTTCAAAACCTGTATTCTCCCAAAAATCTAAAGCTAATTTATTATCTACATCCACATTCACGTGAACGAAAGAAATACCTTTTTGATTCAACCATCTCATTAAATGTTCTACTACATTTTTAGCGATTTGCTTTCTTCGATATTCTTCTCTTATATAAACCTCATCAATTTGACCATATAACATATCGGTAACTAGATCTTGTTTAATAGAAGCTACTCCATAACCAATCATATTTGAGCCTTCATCACTTACTACAAAAACAGCGCCATATTTTGATTGAACAAATTGTTCTAATTGCTCTCGAATACCGATTCTATCGCTTTCGTCTAATTCACATTGTGCTGTTTCTATAGCATTCATATTCCATAATTCTATAATCTTTTTTATATGCTCTTGATAATCTAATTCCTTATTAAGTTGTTCGATACACATGTTCACTTTAATTCCTCCTTTATAAACCGTTTTAAATATATTTTAATACATTCTGTGTTGTAGTAAGAAGAAGGAATTAATTGAAAAAATATATATGAGCTTCCAATGTAAAAAAATTTAATTTTATTGAAATGCAATTAACCGGATTTCAATTGTTAATTAATAATCAGTGAATCAAACATGCTACAAAAATTTATTAAAAAATTAAGTAATTACAAACAAAAACCCCCTACACTTAGGGGGTCAAGCCATCTTTTCATTCGATTCTTCACGGAAAAAGCTCTTCATCGCATGAAAAACATCAGCTTTTTGTTTTAAAATATAATAGCGAAACTTCTCATCTTTTACGTTTTTATATGCTGACATGAGTGTACTGTGGCGATTGTATTGATTCACCTCTCCATACCCAAACATGTTAGATACTTTCATCAACTCCTGCACCAGTTTGACGCAGCGTGCATTATCAGAGGTTAAATTATCTCCATCTGAGAAATGAAATGGATATATGTTATAGCGTTCTGGAGAATATTTTGTTTCGATCAATTCTAATGCTTTTCTGTATGCTGATGAACAAATGGTTCCGCCGCTTTCGCCTTTTGAGAAAAATTCTTCTTCCGTAACAACTTTTGCTTCTGTATGGTGTGCGATAAATTCAATATCAACTGTTTCATATTTTGTACGTAAAAAACGAGACATCCAGAAGAAGAAGCTGCGAGCCATATATTTTTCCCAAATCCCCATCGAACCGCTCGTATCCATCATTGCTAACACAACAGCTTTTGATTCTGGTTTCAAGACTTCGTTCCACGTACGGAATTTTAAATCTTCTCGTTTAATTGGATGAAAGGCTGGATTCCCATTCATTGCATTCCGTTTATAAGCAGAGATCATCGTCCGTTTTTTATCAATGTTTCCCCAAAGGCCCATTTTGCGAATGTCGTTAAATTCAATATGTTCAATGCGATTTTCATCTATTTCTTTTCGCTGTAAATTAGGAAGCTCTAATTCTTTAAAAAATGCTTGCTCCAGCTCTAAAATCGATACTTCTGCCTCGTAGTAGTCTTCTCCTGCAGAGTCCCCGGCGCCTTTCCCTTTTCCTGGTCCTTTTTGTTTTTGACCAGAGCCATCTCTCGCTACAACATCACCGACTTTACTATCACCTGTCCCTTGACCAACATGCTTATTTTTATCATAGTTATAACGAATTTTATATTCATCTAGTGAACGAATTGGTATTTTTACAACATCCCTGCCATTGGACATGATAATACTTTCTTCTGTAACAAGGTCTGGTAAGTTATTTTTTATTGCCTCTTGTACTTTTTCTTGATGACGTTGCTGATCATCGTGTCCTTTACGATGGAGGGACCAATTTTCCTGTGAGATTGTATAATTGTATTGATTTTCTTCTGTCATTCCTTTCCCTCCTTACATCATTTTTTTATGCTTTCATGAAAACACATCCTAAAACATGAGCTTCTTAGTTAAAAAGTAAACAATGAAGAAATACACTTCATAATTAAGAAAGAAACACAATGCATTGTTGCACACTTTACGGCTCTGCAACATATTGTATTGTGTTGACTTTTTTCTGTATGAATGGTTGGTTACTCTATCATATGCCGATTGTGAAAATAATTGACAAATAAATTCATAAGATTGCATTTTAATTTATTCATAGTGGACAAGCTCTGCCTATATATAAAACCCAGTTAAAAACGTTATAAAAACCTCTTTCTTTTTAAGGAGGGCGAGTGCGTATGGACGTGCATAGAAGTGGTTGCCACATGCCAGGTTTAACATAAACTATACAAAAAAACTGCCTCAAGTAAGAGACAGCTTTTCTGCTATGATGATTATCGATTTAATAAACTTCCTACATAACGAAGTAATTCGTTTGCAGATGTTGAGTTGTAGCCATGTTCATCAATTAACCTTGCTACAACGTCATTAATTTTCTTCAATTGATTCTCATCCGGTGTTTTCGTTGACGTTGTAATTTTGACAACGTCTTTCAAATCAGCGAATAGTTTCTTCTGGATGGCCTCGCGAAGACGTTCGTGCGAATTATAATCAAATCGTTTCCCTTTGCGAGCATATGCAGAGATACGAATTAAAATTTCTTCACGGAACGCTTTCTTTGCGTTTTCAGAAATACCAATTTGTTCTTCAATCGAACGCATCAGTTTTTCATCCGGGCTCATCTCTTCTCCCGTTAATGGGTCACGCAGTTTCGACTTATTGCAATATGCTTCTACGTTATCTAAATAATTATCCATAAGTGTCTTCGCTGATTCTTCATATGAATATACAAACGCTTTTTGTACTTCTTTCTTCGCAATTTCATCGTACTCTTTACGCGCTAATGAAATGAAATTCATGTAGCGTTCACGATCTTCGTTACTAATAGATGGATGTTGGTCTAATCCATCCTTTAAAGAACGTAGTACATCTAAGGCATTAATCGATGCTACTTCTTTACGAATAATCGTCGAAGAAATACGGTTAATCACATAACGCGGATCAATTCCACTCATACCTTCATCTTGGTATTCCCGCTGCAATTCTTCTACATCAATAGAATTGTATCCTTCTACCATTTCACCATCATATAAACGCATTTTCTTAATTAAATCGATGTCTGGTCGCTTCGGATCTTTTAAGCGTGTTAAAATGGTAAACATCGCTGCGACGCGAAGTGTATGCGGTGCAATATGCACATCAGAAACATCACTTTCATGAATCATTTTCTCATAAATATGCTCTTCCTCACTAACGCGTAAGTTATATGGAATTGGCATTACAATAATCCGTGAATGAAGTGCTTCATTTTTCTTATTAGAAATAAAGGAGCGATATTCTGTTTCATTCGTATGAGCAACAATTAGCTCATCTGCAGAGATTAATGCAAATCGACCTGCTTTAAAATTTCCTTCTTGCGTTAGTGATAATAAATGCCATAAAAATTTTTCATCACATTTTAACATTTCTTGAAATTCCATCATTCCGCGGTTCGCTTTATTTAACTCCCCGTCAAAGCGGTAAGCGCGCGGGTCAGATTCTGAACCAAATTCAGCAATAGTAGAAAAATCAATACTACCTGTTAAATCTGCAATATCTTGTGATTTCGGATCAGATGGACTAAATGTTCCAATCCCTGTTCTGCGATCTTCCGAGAAGAAAATACGCTCGACAATTACATCTTCAATTCTACCGCCGTACTCTTGTTCTAGACGCATTAGGTTTAATGGTGATAAATTCCCTTCAATCCGCACTCCATACTCTGCATAAAAGTCATCACGTAAATGATGCGGAATCAGATGTAGCGGATCCTCATGCATCGGGCAACCTTTTATGGCAAAGACAGACCCGCGATCAGTATGTGAATATGCTTCTAATCCACGCTTTAACATCGTAACTAATGTAGATTTCCCGCCACTAACTGGTCCCATCAATAATAGAATGCGTTTTCTTACATCTAATCGTTTTGCAGATGGATGAAAATACTCTTCTACAAGACGCTCTAATGCTTCTTCTAATCCAAATAATTGATTACTAAAAAAATTATATTTTCTTCTGCCGTCTACTTCCTCAATTCCAGCATCCTTTATCATATTATAAATACGAGAATGCGCTGTTTGTGCCACCCATGGTCTTTCTTTCAGAAGTTCTAAATAGTCAGAAAATGTCCCTTCCCACTTTAAACGCTCTTCTGCTTCCCGATGCTGTTCGATTTTCTTTAAAATATCCATTATAGCTCCTCCCCCATCTCCTTGTTCAAGCGGATTATTATAAAAGTATGCGAGGATGTCCTTAAACATTCATACGAATCAAAATGAAATCGTGCACAAACTTTATAAAGTTTATTACCATAATTGAAAGAAAATTCGGTATAATATAAAATGATAGAGATAAATATGAATGGGGGCTATGCTCATGAAGCTTTTATTAATTTTAGGTGTTATGCTCACATTTCTTACTGCTATTTTTACATCAGGATACAATGATAAACCAAGAGCAAAATAAAGTGAAACTTCCATTCGGAGATGCTTTTCCTCCGAATGGTTAGTTGAACCAATCGGGCTTTTACGGGCCAATTATCCACCTATCTTCTTCGCTTCTCTCTCAGGGCTTACTGCCCACGAATAGCGAGAGAAAAAGTGATGAGCATGCTCATCACTTTTTACCTGTCATAATATAATCTCTCCAAATCACTTACAGATAGAGGTTTATTAAAATAATAGCCTTGGGCTACTAGCGCATTTTTTTCTTTCAAAAATTGAACCTGTTCTGCATATTCTACTCCTTCAGCAATGACATTCAAGCCTAACGTATGAGCAAGATGAATAATAGCTGTCGTAATATTTGCGCCTTTTTCATCAGCACCTACTTCTTGCATAAAAGAACGATCAATTTTTAAGGTATCAATTGGATATCGTTTTAAGTAGCTGAGCGACGAATATCCCGTTCCAAAGTCATCTAGATGAATGTTCAAATTCTTTTCCTTCAAACGAAGAAGCACTTGCTCTGTTAATTCTTTATGCATTAATGCTCCTTCTGTAATTTCAAGTGTTAATAACTGCGGTGGAATATCGTATGTTATTAAAGCATCCGTAATAACCTCTATTAATTTCAAAGAGCAAAAATGCTTTGCTGAAATATTTACTGCAATTGGTACAGGAGTAACTCCCTTATCCAGCCATTCACGTATTTGTCTACATACTTCATATAATACCCATTCGTCAATTTTTAGAATAAATCCCGTTTTTTCGGCAATTGGAATAAACTCTCCTGGTGAAACATTTCCAAGTTCTTTATTACTCCAGCGAAGTAAAGCTTCCATCCCGACCATTTTTTCTGTCACAATGTTAACTTGCGGCTGATAATATAATATAAATTCATTTCGTTCTATCGCTTGATATAATCGATTTTCAATAATGAGTTGTTTCTCACGCTGCGCACTAAGATTACAAGAATAAAAACTATAATTCCCTTTTCCTTGCTCTTTCGCACATTCTAGTGCTACATCAACACGTTTAAATAATGTTTGTTCATCTTCTCCATCTATAGGAGACATGACAACCCCAATAGAAGCACTTAAATATACTTCTCCTTCCTTCAGCACAAAACGCTTCTCCATTTCTTTTAACAACAGTTGAACAAATTCTTCTGCATATTCTCTATCTGTATTTTCTATTACAATTACAAACTGATCACCATGTGCCCTGAAGAGATATGCCCCATTTGGAATAAGAGATTCTAATCGTCTTGCTACATTGTTTAATACTTTATCTCCAGTTTCATGACCAAATGTGTCATTAATGAAATGAAAGTGGTCTAAATCTACAAACATAAGTGTAAATTTCTTTTTCTCCTTAAACAAACGAGCTAACATTTCTGTGCATCCAATACGATTCAATAGGCCTGTTAATTGATCATAATAAGCTAAATACTCTGTTTTTTGTTCATTTAATATTTGCTTCGTAACATCTCGCGCTATGACGTATACACCAATTATATCGCCATTAATAATGATGGGGACCGTGCGAAATGATACATACAATTCATAGCCATTTTTATGATCATATTTGTGTCCAAAAACATGCGTAGAATGGCCCTGCACTGTTTCTTTGAACATGCTTTGAAACTCATTTATATATTCTCCTTCAATATATTGAAAGATAGATTGATTTTTTAACGCTGCAGATTCGTGACCAAAAACCTTATATGTTGCAGGGTTTGCATACATTATTCTTCCTGTTAAATCAAGCGACATAATTGCGTCATCATTATACTCTAATAACGATTTGAATAACATTTGCTTTTCCTGCATCTCTGTCTTTTCCTGCATTTGCGCTGTAATGTTGCGTGTAATGCAAATTATATATTTGCATATACCGTTAATTGAACATATCGGGTTTAATAATGATTCATAATGCAAAATTTCTCCTGTATCTAAAGTCATATAATCACGAAAAGTACTTGCCTTTTTATTTTTTAAAACCTCTTCATATTGTATTTGCAATAGATAAGCAACATCTAGAGGCAATAATTCTTGAATTGTCCTTCCATGATAACTTGTATCTAAATTCAAATGTTGTAGCCCTTTTTCATTTACATATATATATTGAAACCATCTATTATCTACAACTTTTACAATAAACACGAAATCTTGAATGGCATGAAGCAATCCTTGTTGAATTAAACTCATATCTATTCCCTGTAAAGGGGTAACTACATTTTTCTTATTTGTAAATAATTCCGTCATCAGCATCGCAACCTGTCTTATGTTATATTTATATATACTATTTTAATGGAATTTATCATTTTTTGAAACAGGTACAAGCATTTATAAAAAAATATTAATTTTCTTATCAAAAAAGTGTCGGTTTAGAATAAAGGTTAATATTAAAACCTACATATTAAGAATTTCATATCTAACTAAAGAAGTAGGTTCGCTTCATATTATTATAATAGGTAAATTGTGGTATAATTTTCGCGATTGCAATATTAGTTTTCTACATTTCGGGAGGGTAATAATGGAAATAAAATTACAACCAGAAAGTAAACCGATAGTAAATGATGTGAAAATATTATTAATATATCTATTTATATTCAACTTTGTTTGGATTTTTAAAGAATTATGGTTAGTACAGTATATTGAGCCATTAAGTGAAGTTACATCCACATTTTTAAATGCATCCATTAAGATTCTCATGTGGATATTCCCTGTCTGCTTATACATAAAGTATTACTTACACACCAATCCAATTAAGTATTTAAAAATGGAAGATGTAAATAAAGGTATGTTTTGGGGAACATTTCTTTTGCTACTTCTAGGTCTTTATTTTATTTTTGAAGCATCCATTTTAAATGATCAACCTTTTAAATTTAAATTATCTTTAAATAACTATCTGAATGGAATTCTGTTGGTTGGAATTACTGAAGAAATTGTATTCCGAGGTTTCATTTTACAAGAACTTAACAAAAGATTATCTTTTTGGAAGGCTAACATAATCACTTCATTTTTATTTCTAATCATACACTACGCTATTTGGATCTATGACGGCGTATTCTTTGACCTTTGGAGTCATATCTATGTTTTTCTCATCGGCATATTCTTTGGACTAGTATTTAAAAAGACAGGATCGCTTTGGTCAGTTGTTATATTGCATTCCTTTCACAATTTGTTTGTTAGTATTATGTAATCAAACTGTATTTTAAAACTACAAAAAGCCGTCATAAGACGGCTTTTAATAAACAATTTCTACATCTAATCCTGGATAATTTTGTTGACGTAATGCTTCATAAATTAAAATTGCTGCAGTATTAGATAAGTTTAAAGAACGAACTTTATCAGTCATTGGAATGCGTAAGCAATGATCAAAATTATGTTCAATCACATTTGCTGGAAGACCATTTGTTTCTCTTCCAAATACGAAATAATAATCTTTTTCTACGTTG
Source organism: Bacillus sp. S10(2024) (assembly GCF_050473865.1). Taxonomy (NCBI): domain Bacteria; kingdom Bacillati; phylum Bacillota; class Bacilli; order Caryophanales; family Bacillaceae; genus Bacillus; species Bacillus sp. S10(2024). Next base: position 3,002,622 of record NZ_JBFLUR010000002.1, read on the forward strand.
CTGTAATCAAATGTTGTGTGTGCTTTCTCTCCATACTTTGTTAAGTAGAAAAACTCACCATTTGCATTTTTCTCATAAAATTCCTCAATAGAGTCATAATACGTAATTTTTACGTGCTCCCAATAATCTAATCCAGCACGCTTTAACGCTTTATCGTCAGTAGAAAACCCAAGCGGTCTAATTAAGTGTAATTCTGCACCTGTTGCTGCACAACTACGCGCAATATTACCTGTATTCGCTGGAATTTCTGGTTGATATAAAACAACATGTATTCCCACAATGTTCACCTCAATCTTTTTCTACTACGTATTATACCACTTGGATAAAAAATCTCTAGTCATTATCAAGAATATGAAAAAACTTATATTTCATTTGCGGTGTATACTTACTTGAATCTTCATAATCCCAATAACGTCTGCGACTATTGGCAGAATGTGCATTTACAAGAGGCATACCACTTGCATCTTTTGCCACGACAATTGTCGTATGATTCCATCTTCCATCATTTTCAAAATCATATACAATGATATCTCCAAGCATTAAATCCTGTGGCTTCTCAACTTGCTTTGCTCGAAGCCCTAGAGAATCACTTGATAAGTACCAATGAAAAGAATGAGCTACCGCCCAGCTCCAGCTCCATTGGCGATTTTGCTGCCACCATCCACTGCGAATATTCGGATATCCACTCATTGGTGTTTCACCAGCATGCAGACATTGAGAAATAAAATTTGTGCAATTATCTTGGAAGTTTTGATAAGCTGGATTCCGATCATCCCACCACCGCTCTGCATATTTCACTGCCTCTAAGCGATTATAACTGTATGGAATATATTGTCCTTTTCCCTTTGTTACTTCACGTTCTAACGTTCCAACTTTCTGTTCATCTATCGGCGTTCCAATTGCGATATCTTGCTTGATACATCCATCTTCTAATCGTAAACGCCTCTCCATTTGTTCTTCCTCTACATAAAATAAATGATGATGACGAATAAAATACTGAAAATGAATTTGATAATCTACTTCATCGTAGTTTACACCTTTTAACTGTCTAAGAAAAGATACGTTAGCATTGCTTTTTATAATCTCCGCATTACGCCTTGTAAAGAGATTCTTTTTACGGTGTAACATGTCAACAATATCATCTGGAATTTCAGCTTCATTCATACGTTTATTTGTTATATAATCCAATTGCCCTTGTAGACACTGTTGAAGATGCTGTTTTATAGACATAGAGTCTCCCCTCCCCTTATTACAATATGAGGGACCGAGGGATAATCTGCTATTTTTTCTCAGCTAACAGTTCAAGACCACGATTCATCTCATGAAGTACTTCTTCATCCTTTTCCCGTACTTTCGCTTTTTCAATAGCCTCTTGTACACCTTCTCCGCCAATTTTACCTAGTGCCCATGCTGCTGTTCCGCGAATCACAGGACGAGGATCTTCTTTCATTACAGCAATTAAATCTGGAATGGCCGTTTCATCTTTAAAATGAGCCAGTGCCAAGATTGCATTTCGCTGTAACGGTTTTTTCCCGCGCCACGACCCAGACATAATCCCATATTTTTCTTTAAATTCACGATTGCTAATAGTCAGAAGAGGTTTTAATAGCGGTTTTACAAGTTCAGGATCCGGTTCCATTTCTGGATGATTATGAAAATCTACCCCTTTATTTTTTGGACAAACAGTTTGACACGTGTCACATCCGTAAATGCGATTTCCAATCTTATCTCGATATTCTTCCGGAAGAAATCCTTTCGTTTGCGTTAAGAACGCAATACATTTTTGAGAATTTAATTGTCCTCCTTGGACAAGCGCTCCTGTCGGACAAACATCAATACACTTCGTACAGCTCCCGCATTGATCTTCAATTGGAGTATCTGGTGGAAAAGGAATATTTGTAATCATCTCGCCCAAATAAACGTACGAACCAAATTCCGGTGTAATAATAGAACAGTTCTTTCCGCCCCAACCAATGCCTGCTCGCTCTGAAACAGCACGGTCGCTTAATTCTCCCGTATCTACCATCGATTTAACTTCTATATTTGGTAAGCGTTCGATTAAATATGCCTCCAGCTTCTCTAAACGATCACGCAAAACAAGATGATAATCTTGTCCCCAAGAAGCACGGCAAAAAATGCCTCGTCTCTCTCCTCGTTTGCTTTGCGGTGCATTTTTTAACTTCGAAGGATACGCCAATGCAATGGCAATAATTGATTTTGCACCTGGTAATAATAACTCCGGGTTCGTCCTCTTTTCTATATCTGGCTCTTCAAAACCTGATAGGTATCCTAATTGTTGATGCTGAATAAGGCGTTGCTTTAATTCCTCAAATGGTGTGGCACTCGCAAAGCCTATTTTATCAATACCAATTGTTTTACTATACGCAATAACATCTTGTTTTAATTGTTCAAAATCCACATTTACTCTCCTTATAAGATGCATTTCATTTTACACATTATTATTCTTACATATATTCATGCACTCAAAACATAAAAAAACGCAATGCCTCGTTTATCTGAGAAACGAAACACTGCGTTGATCACAATAATAATTCGAAATAATTTCTGGAGCGGGTGAAGAGAATCGAACTCTCGACCAGAGCTTGGAAGGCTCTTGTTTTACCACTAAACTACACCCGCAAATATAAAGAAAATGTTAATTATTTGTTAACTTATGTTGAAAATTATAGCATGTAATATAAGGAGGCGCAATAATTTTATCGAAAAAAGTCGAAAAAGTGATGAATATCTCATCACTTTTTCTTAACTTTATCAATTGCCGCTTTAACACTATCATAATCTGGATTAACAAGATTACCGTTTACATATATAGATGGTGCACCTTGTACTTTTAACTTTTTCGCAAGGTCAAAGTCTTTCTGTACTTTATCTTTTATTTCCTTACTCTTTAAATCCTTTTTAAACTTCTCTATATCAATCGTAGGTAGCTTTTGTTTTACTATATCTACTACTAAATCCTCTGTAATCCACTCTTCTTTTTCACTCTTTTGATTTTGATATATTTCATCATAAAATGTCCAAAAAGCTTTTGGATCTTGCTTAAAAACTGCTTCCCCAGCTGCTGCGCCTAGTTCAGAGTCTTTCCCGATAAAAGGAAAATTAATAAAATGCAGCTGAACTTTTCCTTTATTAATATACTCTTCCTTTAAGCGTGGCAATACAGTTACATCCCATGTACGACAAGCTGGACATTTAAAATCTCCAAATTCCACAATATGAATCGGAGCATCTTCCTCTCCTAAAGATTGCTGCGAGCCATATAAAAACGTATCTTTTCCTTTTTCCTTCTTATCGTTCACAAGGCTATATACGATCGTCCCAATTACAATAAGTACCGCAACAGAAAAAATAACACCGAGAATCATAATATTTTTTGATTTCATATACATTCCTCTTTAATGTTTATTCTTTGTATGTACTATACATACAATATTTATGATATCAATTCTCATATAAACAGTCCATTGAAGTTGCTCGTAAAATAGACAAAATCAAACAAATGTGACAATATTGTGTCTCACTTTTCTTTCCTTCATTCACGCAAAAAAAGAGTAAGTTCTTTTCGAACTCACTCTTAACTCACAGCTTTCTCACGCTCTACTGGTTGATTATTAGGAATGTCATGACGAATAACAAGCTTTTCACTTCTAGCTTGTACATATTCGGCATGAGTAATATATCCTTCTCGCTCCATGAGCTTTAAAACAATATTACGTCTTTCTACAGCCTTATCATAATTTTGTATAGGAGAATAATAAGCTGGTGCTTTCACAACGGCCGCTAGCATAGCACTTTCACTTAATGTTAATTGATTAACCTGCTTATCAAAATAAAGTTTCGCAGCTTTCTCAATTCCCCATGCACCCTCTCCATAATAAATATTGCTTAAGTAAAGTTTTAAAATCTCATTTTTCGTAAATGTTCGTTCGATTTTTTTAGCATAGAAAACTTCATTCCATTTACGGGAAAACGTTCGTTCACTTGTTAAAAAAACATTTTTTGCAAGCTGCTGAGTAATTGTACTGCCACCTTGTACAACACCACCAGCCTTTACATTTTCTACTGTAGCTCTAACAATTGCAATATAATCTAATCCATTATGATGATAGAACCTCTTATCTTCAGTTGCGATAAATGCATTCCCTAGTTGTTCTGGTAACTCCAAATAAGCAGGTACTGTCAACTTACTAATATCCTTGCTTTCAATCATTTTATTTCCAACAAACAAAAGTATACCACTTAGCAATAATAATAATATAAGGGCTTTATAAATAAACTTTGCTATCGGAGTTAAAGAAATATTATGATGCAAAGTGCGATATGCTGTTCGTTCCTTCACAACAGACACCCCATTTCTTTCAGCATTCATTGCTCTTAATTCAAGAATACCTGTATTTTAAAAAATATCCAATTCATTTCTCTTACAACTACCTTACAAATTTGTAATTTAAAGACCCGAAAAGAAAAAAGCATCTTCTACTACAGTAGAAAACACTTGATAGGTTATTTATGATCATTTTTTACATTCATATTAGGTAAGTTATCGTTATCGTTTTCGCTGCCTATTCTAGCCTTTCAGATATTACATGAATTGTTGGTGTTATGCAAGCCTTTCAACCTACTAGATACAAAAAATAAATTCTTCTTATAATACAATTGTCGTTTGCTATTGCATTGAAGGTTTAAATTGTCAGATATTTTTTGAGAAATATGCAAAACTTATTTCTATTAAATTCTATTATTGTTATTATTATTTGTAAGAATATTCTAAAAGAGGGGGATTTCATGAACGTTCAAACTAAGGGGAATGAACTAATTACAAAATTACTTAATGACTGGTATCAAGCTATGTTGCAACAACAAGTTTTAAAAGCAACTAACCTGAAACAAGAAATTGACGAGAAGATTGCTAATATAACAGAGGATGAAAATCTATTATTTTATCATTCATTACTTGATTTTAGATATAAACTTTTGACCGATAGATTGAGCATCACAAAAGATAGCTTTAATAAAATTGAGTCTTTGAGCAAGCCAACAAATGAGATTACATCTTACTATTACCATTTTTTCAAAGCTGAGCATGCCCTTATATTTGGGAATAATAATGAAGCAAGGGACCATTATGAAAAAGCTGAAACATTGTTACAACATATCACTGATGAATTAGAAAAAGCTGAATTTAATCAAAAGTTCGCTGTATTTAATCATCATACTTCTAAGATGTTAGCGTCCATTCAATATACAAACAAAGCTAAAGAGGCATTTTCGAAACATGCTGGATATGAAATTAAAATCGCCTCATGCGAAAATACTTTAGGAACTGCATGTATATTTTTAAAACAGTTTGAGCAAGCTGAAGAACATTTAAATCGTGCAATCGATATTTTACAGAAACATAATGAAGAAAAATTAATTTTAGTAGTTAGGCATAATTTAGGTTTATTATATGCTACTCAAAATTTATCTACTTTAGCTATTCGTCATTTATCTGAAGTAACAGGGAAAATTCCTAATCATTTCAAAGCCAATTTTCTACAAGCTAGGGAACATTATAAACTAGGTGAAACAAATATTGCACAAGAATTAATTGAAAGAGGTTTAAAAATCTGTTCTGAAACAGGAAACGAAGAATATATCTATCATTTCAACATTTTGAAAGCATTAAATGAGGGACTTTCAATTAATTTAGTAGAGGAAGCGGTAAAAAAAGGTATTTGTTATTTTGAGAAACAAGGATTATGGGACTATGTTGAGGAATATGGGGAGTTGTTAGCTGTTGAGTTTCGTAAGTTGAATAATCATGAAAAAGTTAGCGATTATTTTAATACATGTTACGAAGCTAAGCACAAACTATTAAGTAAAGGAGCGTTAAAATAATGAAAAAATTAGGTGCTATTACTGTTGGTTTATCTGTTGTTGGAGTTCTTTCTTTTGGTTTAAATAATTCTTTTGAAACACAGCAAGCTACCCACGCAGACCATTTCATATCAAAACCTGATAATGGTTACGTTCAATATGCTAATAAAGGCGACACACCTGCTCCTGTTTACGACCACGGCCGACCACCACTTCAACAAGCATAACAATTTAATAATTAGAAAGAAAGCCATACTAGCCGGTATGGCTTTTTTGTTTACACTAATTGTGAGTTCTTTACAATAGTATCGCATTGTGTAGGATCCAGATTACGTCTATCACATCTTTAAGAAAAAGGTTCACTGCGTCATTAAACATTTCTAAATGTTTCAGTTTCCCGACGCACGATAGCTAATTCTCCGTCGTCTAAAACATCGCTACGTCTTTCCCCTTTCAACGAATAAGACTTAGTTCATACGATTAGGTAGAATCACATGAACGCGTAATATGTAACATATTAGATGATAATTTCCAAAGAAGAATACATAAAAAAGCGTCCCCACAAAGTAGGAACGCTTGATATTACTGTATATTAACGTTTAATTGATAATAAAAAGACAAATAAAAAAGACGATTCACTCGTCTAAACAGTACCGATGGTCGGGGTCGAACCGACACTCCAGAAGGAACACGATTTTGAGTCGTGCGCGTCTGCCAATTCCGCCACATCGGCATAATATGGAGGCGGCAACCGGATTTGAACCGGTGGTAAAGGTTTTGCAGACCTCTGCCTTACCACTTGGCTATGCCGCCATATTAAATTTGGAGCGGAAGACGGGATTCGAACCCGCGACCCCAACCTTGGCAAGGTTGTATTCTACCACTGAACTACTTCCGCAAAAATGGCTGGGCTAGCTGGATTCGAACCAGCGCATGACGGAGTCAAAGTCCGTTGCCTTACCGCTTGGCTATAGCCCACCGAATAATTAATACATTATATGATGTATTTGTTATTTTATTACTTAAAATATCCAATCAGGACATTTAATATATTATCATAATCCACTTATTTTGTAAAGTGATATTTAAAAATGGGGCGACTGATGGGAATCGAACCCACGAGTGTCGGAGCCACAATCCGATGCGTTAACCACTTCGCCACAGCCGCCATGCTGTTTTGGCAGGGGCAGTAGGAATCGAACCCACGCCGGAGGTTTTGGAGACCTCTGTTCTACCGTTAAACTATGCCCCTATATAAAATGTAAATGGTGGAGGGGGGCAGATTCGAACTGCCGAACCCGAAGGAGCGGATTTACAGTCCGCCGCGTTTAGCCACTTCGCTACCCCTCCGAAACTTACATGGTGCCGGCTAGAGGACTTGAACCCCCAACCTACTGATTACAAGTCAGTTGCTCTACCAATTGAGCTAAGCCGGCGTATTTATTTGAAAAATGGTGGCTCGGGACGGAATCGAACCGCCGACACGAGGATTTTCAGTCCTCTGCTCTACCGACTGAGCTACCGAGCCTTAATATAAATGGCGGTCCCGACCGGGGTCGAACCGGCGATCTCCTGCGTGACAGGCAGGCATGTTAACCACTACACCACGGGACCATTGGTTGCGGGGACAGGATTTGAACCTGCGACCTTCGGGTTATGAGCCCGACGAGCTACCAGACTGCTCCACCCCGCGATGATACTATTCATTGTTTTAAATGGTGGAGGATGACGGGATCGAACCGCCGACCCCCTGCTTGTAAGGCAGGTGCTCTCCCAGCTGAGCTAATCCTCCAAAGTGGTGACCCGTACGGGATTCGAACCCGTGTTACCGCCGTGAAAGGGCGGTGTCTTAACCACTTGACCAACGGGCCAAAGTTTTTATGGCGGAGAGCAAGGGATTCGAACCCTTGATACGCTTGTGACGTATACACGATTTCCAATCGTGCTCCTTCGGCCATCTCGGACAGCTCTCCAATTGGCTCCGCAGGTAGGACTCGAACCTACGACCGATCGGTTAACAGCCGATAGCTCTACCACTGAGCTACTGCGGAATAATACAAGCCTGGCAACGTCCTACTCTCACAGGGACAAAGTCCCAACTACCATCGGCGCTAGAGAGCTTAACTTCCGTGTTCGGTATGGGAACGGGTGTGACCTCTCTGCCATCATTACCAGACTTATGAAGGTATATTCCTTCAAAACTAGATAACATTTGCTTCATATTATATGGTTAAGCCCTCGATCTATTAGTATTCGTCAGCTCCACGTGTCACCACGCTTCCACCTCGAACCTATCAACCTGATCATCTTTCAGGGATCTTACTAGCTTAACGCTATGGGAAATCTCATCTTGAGGGGGGCTTCATGCTTAGATGCTTTCAGCACTTATCCCTTCCGCACATAGCTACCCAGCTATGCCCTTGGCAGAACAACTGGTACACCAGCGGTGCGTCCATCCCGGTCCTCTCGTACTAAGGACAGCTCCTCTCAAATTTCCTACGCCCACGACGGATAGGGACCGAACTGTCTCACGACGTTCTGAACCCAGCTCGCGTACCGCTTTAATGGGCGAACAGCCCAACCCTTGGGACCGACTACAGCCCCAGGATGCGATGAGCCGACATCGAGGTGCCAAACCTCCCCGTCGATGTGGACTCTTGGGGGAGATAAGCCTGTTATCCCCGGGGTAGCTTTTATCCGTTGAGCGATGGCCCTTCCATGCGGAACCACCGGATCACTAAGCCCGACTTTCGTCCCTGCTCGACTTGTAGGTCTCGCAGTCAAGCTCCCTTATGCCTTTGCACTCTACGAATGATTTCCAACCATTCTGAGGGAACCTTTGGGCGCCTCCGTTACTTTTTAGGAGGCGACCGCCCCAGTCAAACTGCCCACCTGACACTGTCTCCCGGGTCGATAAGACCCGTAGGTTAGAATTTCAATACAGCCAGGGCGGTATCCCACCAGCGCCTCCACCGAAGCTAGCGCTCCGGCTTCAAAGGCTCCCGCCTATCCTGTACAAGCTGTACCAAAATTCAATATCAGGCTACAGTAAAGCTCCACGGGGTCTTTCCGTCCTGTCGCGGGTAACCTGCATCTTCACAGGTACTATAATTTCACCGAGTCTCTGGTTGAGACAGTGCCCAAATCGTTACACCTTTCGTGCGGGTCGGAACTTACCCGACAAGGAATTTCGCTACCTTAGGACCGTTATAGTTACGGCCGCCGTTTACTGGGGCTTCAGTTCAGAGCTTCGCTTGCGCTAACCCCTCTCCTTAACCTTCCAGCACCGGGCAGGTGTCAGCCCCTATACTTCGCCTTACGGCTTCGCAGAGACCTGTGTTTTTGCTAAACAGTCGCTTGGGCCTATTCACTGCGGCTTTCCGTTAAGAAAGCACCCCTTCTCCCGAAGTTACGGGGTCATTTTGCCGAGTTCCTTAACCAGAGTTCTCTCGCACACCTTAGGATTCTCTCCTCGCCTACCTGTGTCGGTTTGCGGTACAGGCACCTTTTATCTCGCTAGAAGCTTTTCTTGGCAGCGGGGAATCAAAGACTTCGCTCCATAAGGAGCTTCCCCATCACAGCTCAGCCTTCACGGTAAGCGGATTTGCCTACTTACCAGCCTAACTGCTTGGACGTGCACAACCAATCGCACGCTTCTTCTATCCTTCTGCGTCCCTCCATTGCTCAAACGATAAAGAGGTGGTACAGGAATATCAACCTGTTGTCCATCGCCTACGCCTGTCGGCCTCGGCTTAGGTCCTGACTAACCCTGAGCGGACGAGCCTTCCTCAGGAAACCTTAGGCATTCGGTGGACGGGATTCTCACCCGTCTTTCGCTACTCATACCGGCATTCTCACTTCTAAGCGCTCCACCAGTCCTTACGATCTGACTTCACAGCACTTAGAACGCTCCCCTACCACTGATACCATAGGTATCAATCCGCAGCTTCGGTGGTGTATTTAGCCCCGGTACATTTTCGGCGCAGAGTCACTCGACTA
>NZ_JBFLUR010000002.1:3015000-3272500 GCF_050473865.1 Bacillus sp. S10(2024)
GTGTCTCAGTCCCAGTGTGGCCGATCACCCTCTCAGGTCGGCTACGCATCGTCGCCTTGGTGAGCCGTTACCTCACCAACTAGCTAATGCGCCGCAGGTCCATCTATAAGTGACAGCCGAAGCCGCCTTTCAATTTCGCACCATGCGGTGCAAAATGTTATCCGGTATTAGCCCCGGTTTCCCGGAGTTATCCCAGTCTTATAGGCAGGTTACCTACGTGTTACTCACCCGTCCGCCGCTAACTTCTTAAGAGCAAGCTCTTAATCGGTTCGCTCGACTTGCATGTATTAGGCACGCCGCCAGCGTTCATCCTGAGCCAGGATCAAACTCTCCAATAAAGTGTTTGTCTAGCATCATAAATAAAAATTGACGTTTCACGTTGTTTGTTTCGTTCAGTTTTCAAAGAACTTATCCGCCGCTCAATTGCGACTTCCTCATGTTAACATCTTTGTTTTTTGATGTCAACTTCATTTTTCATTTCTTTTTTGTCTACTTTCTGCTCTTGTGCAGCAGCGACGTTTATTAATATAGCATGCTCATTATAGATGGTCAACACTTTTTATAAAAAAATTCACATCCCAATAAAACACCTAGATGCCTTTGATAATCCAAAAATTCAGAAATTTATGTTATATTATAAACTATAGGAAGGTGAAAGGGATGAGCATAAAATACTCAAATAAAATCAATAAGATTAGAACTTTTGCATTAAGTTTAGTATTTATTGGACTTTTCATTGCATACTTAGGGGTCTTCTTCCGAGAAAACATTCTTATTATGACAATTTTTATGATGGTCGGTTTTTTTGCTGTCATCGCTAGTACTGTTGTTTATTTTTGGATTGGTATGCTATCAACAAAAACCGTTCAAGTTATTTGTCCATCTTGTAACAAACCAACAAAAATACTCGGGCGAGTTGATGCTTGCATGCATTGTAATCAGCCACTCACACTTGATCGACAGTTAGAAGGAAAAGAGTTTGATGAAAAATACAACCGAAAGGGTTACAAAGTTTAACAAGAAACCTATATTTACTTTCAATAAAAAAGAGCTGACTTAAAGCGTCAGCTCCTTAATTAATTGTATTACTTATTACAGTCCTGACAAACACCGTAAATTTCTAAACGGTGACTATTGATTACAAAACCCGTTGCTTTCGCAGCTTCGTTCTCAATCTCCTCTAGACCTGTATACGGAAAATCAACAATTTTACCACAGTTTTCACAAATAACGTGATAATGCTGACTGGTAACGTAATCAAATCTACTAGAAGCATCACCATAGGTAAGCTCTTTTACAAGCCCCACTTCCTTAAACACGCGCAAGTTATTATAAACTGTTGCAACACTCATATTTGGAAACTTACCTTCTAACGCTTTATAAATCTCATCCGCTGTTGGATGCATCATAGATTCCACAAGGTACTCTAAAATAGCATGACGCTGTGGAGTAATGCGTACACCCGTATTTTTCAACATTTCCAGCGCTTCTTTTAATTCTTCTTTGACCACCGTCATGCACCCCGATTCTATACGGATTATCATTTTATAATTCTTATAAAGAGTGTACTCCTTTTCTTTCCACTCGTCAACATTTCTACTATAACTATGTATTTTATTCTTAAACTTGTTCCAAATTTAATAAACTGTACAAACATAGTTAACGTGGGTGTCAACAACAATCCCACTTCAAAGATATCAAAAAAACAAAAAGGTTAGTTGGAGAATATATACTTCCCCTTCATAAAGTGTCACTTTATTTTATTTTTAGGTGATCTGGCTTCTTTTTATACACTTACACGAAAAAAGTGCGAGAAAAACTCGCACATGAAAAACTATCATCTGAGGAGGTATGCCCTACACTGTTAACATATGAAAAATTCCCAAAAGTGTATGGTCATATGCCTTACAATATTTCACTAATTATTTTATTCTGTGTAAATTTCTATTTGTACATACTGTCTCGTTTACTTTAGAGGCCCATTATAAATTTTCTTTAACAAATTCCAACGCTTCTTCTACATGCCCCTTAACTTTAACCTTTCTCCATTCTTTCACTAACTGTCCTTCTTTATCGACTATAAATGTGGATCTTTCAATTCCCATGTACTCTTTTCCGAAGTTTTTCTTAAGCTTCCACACATCATACATTTCTGCAACTGCGTGATTTTCATCAGCTAACAACAAAAACGGCAAACTATATTTTTCGATAAATTTCTCATGTCGCTGCAAAGAGTCTGTGCTTATCCCTAAAATTACACACTCTAACTCCCCAAAAGTTACATGGTGATCACGAAAATCACACGCCTCAGTTGTACAACCTGGTGTCATATCTTTCGGATAAAAATAAATGACAATGTGTTTCCCTCGAAAATCAGATAATTTTACTTGTTCTCCATTACTTGCTTCTAACGTGAAATCCGGTGCCATTTCTCCTACTGCAACCATGCAAAATCACTCCTTCTCTTTTGCTTCCACTATATCAAATATCCTATTACTTTTCATTTTCCATAACTGTCCGCACAACAAATGCAAATGGCATCGTATATCCAATTAGCGCTTCTACAATCGCAATCCAACGGCCAATTCCAATCGGCGTTACATCGCCATATCCGACTGATAACAATGTAATTGCACTAAAATATAAACATATTTCTACAAGAGCAAATGAGTGATTCACCACTAATTTGCCGTCTTCTTTCAATACCGAAAATCCACTTTCTTCTAATACAACATAACTAAGCGCAAATGCAATGAGTACCGTTGTATAAATAAGAAATAACGAAATCAGATTATACAAAGAGAAAAAACGGTTTGATTCTCCTGCCGAACTCCATAGCAATTGTATACTTCGTAATACAGCAATCGCAGCAATTAATAAAATCATCACCCACAACATGTCCTCCACCTCATTTTATTTCTATGAGGACAAAAGGTGATTTATCCCATATGAACCCTCTTAGTCTAAAGATATAGACTAATTTCCCGCACCGCGATATCGCTTTACTCCTAAATTCCAAATAAAAAACCCAATTGAAATACAAATAACCCCAACAATCGGTGTTACAAATGCATAGGAGTTCCATTCTGTTTTTCCTAAAAAGTAAGATGCCGGATATACACCAACAAAAGCAAACGGTAATATAAACGTTAAAACAAAACGAATGACGCGATTATAAATATTAACAGGATAACGTCCGTAGTTTCCGATGTTATACATGAGCGGCATAATCGAACTTCTTGCATCTGACCAAAAGCCAATACTTGCAAGCGTTACGAAAATCCCACCATACACGAATGCACCGCCTAGTACCATCAATAGAAATAGAAAAACATCATACCAATGAAATGTTAATTGAAGCTGAAGTGCAGCATATCCCATTACGCCAAAACCGGTTATTGCACCAATGAGAGACTCCAATTCCATTCGTTCTAAAATTACTTGGAATAAACTATGAATAGGGCGTGTTAAAATGCGGTCCATTTCCCCTTTTACGATATAACGATCATTAAAATCCCATATATTAAAGAATGAAGAGAAAATCGCAAACGGAACTAGGAAAAAACCATAAATAAAGATCACTTCTTCCCTGTTCCACCCTTTTAACGCTTGTGTATGTCCAAATACAACAAGAATAAAAATTAAGTTTACTGCCTGCAGCAATAAATCAGATAGTAAACCAACAATAAAATCCCCACGATATTCTAGCTTCGTTTTTATATATTGACTTGCATATTGTAAAAACAACTTAAAATATAACATTCTCTCATCATCCCCCTTGTACAATCAGCCGTTTTCTTGCTGTTTTCCACATCATAACAATTGGAATAATGAGCAGCACTGCCCATGTTATTTGAAATAATAAAGCTTTATAAATCGCCTCACCTTGTATTCCTTCCGAGAAAATCATACTCGGAATATAACTAATTGCTTGAAACGGCAGAAATGTCATTACTTTTTGCGCCCATAACGGATAGAAGCTAATCGGAAGTAATAATCCTGAAAACAAATCAATCACAACGCGTTTTGCATACATAATTCCATTATTATTAAATAAAAAGAACGTTAACATTCCTGTCATTAAGTTAATTTGTGTATTAATGATAAAACTAAATAATAATGATAGGAAAAAGTACAACCACGTTTGAACATTCGTTGACATTTGCAGTGAAAATAATAATGTAACAATGACCATACCTGGGATAGAGAAGAAAGCAAATCGGAAAATCCCTTCTCCTAATCCTTGCATTACTTTCATACCTAAATAGTTATAGGGACGAATTAACTCAACCGCAACCCGTCCTTCTTTAATTTCCATCGCAATCTCCCGATCAATATTATTAAAATAAAATGCACGGGCCATCCAGGCAATTGCAATGTATGTTGTCATTTGTGTAACGGATAAACTTTCGATATTTTCTTTTCCGCTATAGATGGCTTGCCATAAAAAGTAATATGCTCCGATATTAATTGTATAAATGATAATACCGCTATAATAATTTGTTCGATACGCAAGCATCATTAGAAAACGAACGCGAATCATTTCAATATACTTACCCATGAATCATGCCCTCTTCATAAATATTACGAATAATTTCTTCTGTAGATACTTCATTAATTTTTAAGTCTTTAATTGCAAAAGATTGGACAACTTTTGAGATAAGAGTCGAAATTATGACTTCTTCATTTGGGATCTTGGCAATCCATGTATGTTGTTCTTTTCCTTGTGCCCAAACTACATCATTATCAGGCATTAACATCGCAAGTTGCTGATAAGAAACAGAGGTTACAAATTGAAAGTGAATTTCTTTTTCTGCTCCCCATTGCGCGCGTAGCTTGTCTAAAGATCCGTCATACATTATTTTTCCTTCATCTAGCATGACAACACGATCACAAAGCGCTTCAATGTCTGTAATGTCATGTGTCGTTAGTAAAATTGTTGTTTTATAACGTTCATTCATTTCTTTTAGAAAGTCACGAATTTTTAATTTCACAAGAACATCAAGACCGATTGTTGGTTCATCTAAAAATAATAGCGGTGGATTATGAATTAAAGCTGCCGCTAATTCACAGCGCATTCGTTGTCCGAGCGATAACTTCCGAACGGGCTTATCCAATAACGGACCAATATCTAACGTTTCAATTACATGTTCCATATGTTCTTTATATTGTGCATCAGATACACCATATACTTTTTTTAACAAACGAAATGATTCTTGCACAGCAATATCCCACCAAAGCTGCGAACGTTGACCAAACACAACACCAATTGTTTTCACAAATTCTTCCCTTTGTTTGTGAGGATTCATGCCATTCACAGTAATGTGTCCAGCAGTAGGTGTCAAAATACCTGTTAGCATTTTAATAGTAGTGGATTTACCAGCACCATTTTCTCCAATATATCCAACCATCTCGCCTTGCTTTACAGTAAACGAAATATCATTTACTGCTGGGACAATTTTATAATTACGATTTAATAAATCACGAAACGCTCCTTTTAATCCTGAGCGGCTTGAATACGATGTAAATTCTTTTCGTAAATCTTTTACCTCAATAACCGTCTCCATTCCGATTCTCCTTTCTACCTTCCACTCTAGTAAACAGTATCTTTCCTGGCGATATGCCCAACTATATATTTTTTGACATATAAATCGCGCAACCTGACCCCATTCGCTTTCTCCCTTTGTTTTAAACTTGGCATATGAGAGGAAAAGGAACCGACCGCATCTATCCATGGCCAGATGCTCTCGTCCCTCTAAAAAAGGGTTTTATATAATTATCAATGCAATAGTGAAAGTTTCTATTTCGCACAACGAATAGTTTACCCAACCGTAGCAACTTGTACAAACAATACGCCTTTCTCAAAAACGTGTTAAAATAATACATAGATTTTTGTAAGGAGATGAATTTTCATGAAGTTCACAAAGTCAGAAGAACTACATAAAGAAGCTTTAGAACATATCGTTGGTGGTGTAAACAGTCCTTCTCGCTCTTTTAAAGCAGTTGGCGGCGGTTCACCAGTTGCAATGGAGCGCGGTAAAGGTGCTTACTTTTGGGACGTGGACGGCAACAAATATATTGATTATTTAGCAGCATACGGACCGATTATTACGGGTCATGCTCATCCACATGTAACAGAAGCGATTAAAGTCGCTGCCGAAAATGGTGTGTTATACGGAACACCAACAGCTTTGGAAGTAAAATTTGCAAAAATGCTAAAAGAAGCTATGCCAGCGATGGATAAAGTACGTTTTGTAAACTCAGGAACAGAAGCTGTTATGACAACAATCCGTGTCGCTCGCGCTTATACAGGACGCACAAAAATCATGAAATTTGCTGGTTGCTACCATGGACATTCGGACTTAGTTCTTGTAGCAGCAGGCTCTGGTCCTTCTACACTTGGTACTCCTGATTCTGCCGGTGTACCGCAAAGTATTGCACAAGAAGTAATTACAGTTCCTTTTAATAATGTAGATACATTAAAAGAAGCTTTAGATAAATGGGGACATGAAATTGCCGCGATTCTTGTAGAACCAATTGTTGGAAACTTCGGTATTGTTGAACCAAAACCAGGATTCCTTGAAAAAGTAAATGAACTTGTTCATGCAGCAGGTGCATTAGTTATTTATGATGAGGTTATTACAGCTTTCCGCTTTATGTATGGCGGCGCTCAAGATTTACTTGGAGTAACACCAGACTTAACAGCACTTGGCAAAATAATTGGCGGTGGTCTTCCAATCGGTGCTTACGGCGGGAAAAAAGAAATTATGGAGCAAGTTGCACCACTTGGTCCTGCTTATCAAGCGGGTACAATGGCCGGAAACCCAGCTTCTATGACTGCTGGTATCGCCTGCTTAGAGGTACTTAAGCAAGAAGGTGTATATGAAAAACTAGATGAACTTGGAGCAATGCTTGAAAAAGGCATTCTAGAACAAGCTGCTACACATAATATCGATATTACAGTTAATCGTCTAAAAGGTGCTTTAACAGTATACTTTACAAAAGATAAGATCGAAGACTACGATGCTGCACAAAATACAGATGGTGAAATGTTCGGTAAGTTCTTCAAACTAATGCTTCATGAAGGAATTAACTTAGCACCATCTAAATATGAGGCTTGGTTCTTAACTACAGAACATACAAAAGAAGACATTGCGTACACAATTGAAGCCGTTGGCAGAGCATTTGCTGCCTTATAATAAAACAAAAAAACAGAGCTCACCCTCTGTTTTTTTATTTTTACTATTTCATAAATTGCACATCAATAGTATAATTATTCATAATTATCTACCTTTAATCAGAAATAAAGATTTATCCCGCTTCTTTTTGGCAGTAAGCCCCTACCTCAATATTCAAGAAACGTGAAAACACACGCAAGGGATAACAGCCAAAAGTTTCATTGTTATTATTATAAATATTAGGTGTCGTACACCTTTAATATTTCGATTATTCTGAATTCAAAAAGGAGGATTGACGAATGCCAGGTACAACAAATAAATGGACACCATCTCTATTTCAAAATTATGCAAATGCCGAACATGATGCTTGTGGAATCGTTTCCGTAATGGAGAAACAAAACATTCCGACGAAAAAAAACATTGATCTTTGCATACAATCTCTTGTAAAAATGAATCACCGCGCTGGATTTATTAATAACGAAGGCGATGGAATCGGAATTCATATTGATCTTCCGAAAACACTTTGGAAAGAAAAATTACGGAAAAACGGTTATAATCCAACATTAGTGAACCACCCTCACTTTATCGTTGGCCATTTTTTTCTACATCAAAAACAAGATACAAACGCCTTACAAAATGATATCCGTTCTTTACTACAAAGAGAAAGTTTAGCGATTATATTTGAAACTAGCGCCGTAACCAACTCTGATGCCCTTGGACCTCTTGGCAAACAAGAAGAACCGCTATTTTGGCAAATTGCCGTTATTCCAGAAAAACAACATGAAAAGATTGATCAATTATTATTCTCGCTAACGATTGAAATCGAAAAGAATGAAGCAATTCATATTGCGTCATTCAGTCCAGATTATGTTGTTTATAAGGTGCTCGGAGCTGGTGATACACTTGTATCCTATTATGATGACCTGCGTCATCCACTCATCGCATCTACAATGACACTTGGCCATAACCGTTATTCCACTAATACATTATCTAATTTTTTTCGCGTTCAACCATTTAGTATCCTTGGACATAATGGTGAAATTAATACAATCTCTAAACTGCGAGATCAAGCAGAAATGATTGATGTGCCGCTTACAAATGGTGGCAGTGACTCACAAGACTTAAACAGGACGCTAGAAACACTTCTTACCCATTACAACTACAGCTTATTCGAAGCAATGGACATATTATTTCCACCAATTGTTAATGAAATTAAATTATACAAACCGCATATGCAAGATTTATATACGTATATACGTGAAGCATGGGGACATTTCGCTCAAGGGCCGGCAGGAATTATTTCACGCCATAAAGATGAGGCTGTTTTTAGCGTAGACTCCCTTGGGTTACGCCCCGTTTGGAAAGTAGAAACAGAAAGCTCTTATATTTTTTCCTCTGAACCAGGTGTTATTTCTCCGGCTGAATATGTCGCAGAACCAAAATCACTTGCTCCAGGGGAAAAAATAGGACTAAAGCGAAACGCAGAAGGCGATCTTATTTTATACGAATACGACGCATACCAAAAAGAAGTATATGCACGTATGAAACAACGAATTGAATGTATCAACTATCGTTATCATCTACAAGCTCCGCCAACAGATGCATTAGATGACCTAGTTTCAATTACAGAAGTAAAAACAGAGCAATACGCAGCTTTCGGTTGGGACCGCGAACATATTCAGCTTCTCGAACAAATGGCTGAGAAAGGAGCTGAACCAATTCGTTCCCTTGGGCACGACGCCCCTCTTGCAGCACTCGATATAGGAAGACGAAACATTGCTGATTTTATAAAGGAAAGCGTTGCTGTTGTAACAAACCCTGCAATTGATCGCGACCGAGAAGTAGAGCACTTTTCTACACGTACAATTGTAGGGAAAAGGCCAAATCTGCACGCATCAAACGAACAACCATTTATTGTAGAACTCCCAAGCCCAGTTGTCTTAGAAGGAGCATCTGGACAACAAGCTGCCGGGCAGCTAGACACAGTATCTTATGAACAACTCATCCGTATGTTTGCTCTGCACAGCACTGTTTATAAATTATCTGGAACGTTTACAGAGGATGAAACTTTAGGTGCGGCACTGAATCGCCTTGGAGCAGAAGCTGCACTTGCAATAAAAAAAGGGACATCGCTTCTTATCATTGATGATGCAAAAGCTCATCAAAACGGCCAATTATGGATTGATCCGCACTTACTTACAGCAAAAATCCATCAAGAGCTCGTGAAGCATAAACTCCGCCGTGATTGTGCAATTGTCGTACGTTCCGCGGCGCTTCGTTCCCTGCACGACATTGTAACTTTATATGGTTTAGGAGCAGATGTTATCAATCCATACCTTACATTTGCAACAGTAAACGATGGAACAAAAACGTCTCTTCTCAATTTATATAACGCATTGAATAAAGGCATTGAAAAAGTGATTTCAACACTTGGAATTCATGAATTACGCGGCTATGGTCGCCTCTTCTCTTCCATAGGTCTACACGAAGAAATTGCACAACTATTGGATATTACAAATTTCCTTGGATCCGGTGCGTTGGATTTTTCGCTACAAGCACTAGCAGAAGATGCAAAAGTCCGGGCAATCGATTATACAAATGAAAAAACAAACATACGAAAAACGTTTCATCTATTCCCGCGCATTTGGAAAGCGATTGGAGATATTGCAAAAGGAAATGCATACGATGACTACCGTGAAAAACTGGATGAATTAGAAGCAAAAAATCCAACGGCAATTCGTCACCTAATAAAAATAAAAGAAACAGATGATAAAACGCCCATTGAAAAAGTTTCAATTGCAGTAAAAAATCATAGTCTCCCATTTATTATTAGTTCGATGTCATTTGGCTCACAAAATGAAATTGCCTTCCGTGCTTACGCCGAGGCTGCTAACCGATTAAATATGATTAGTTTAAACGGCGAAGGCGGCGAAATTAAAGATATGATTGGTAAATATCCACATACACGCGGGCAACAGATCGCATCAGGGCGTTTTGGTGTCAACGCTGAGCTTCTGAATTCATCTAATTTAATTGAAATTAAAATTGGGCAAGGAGCAAAGCCAGGAGAAGGCGGACATTTACCAGGTTCAAAAGTAACGGCAAAAATTGCAGAAGCGCGAAATGCAACAATTGGTTCGGATTTAATCTCACCTTCCAATAATCATGACATTTATTCAATTGAAGATTTAGCACAAATTATTACTGAAATTAAAACTGCCAACCAACACGCAAAAGTAGCTGTTAAAGTTCCCGTTGTCCCTAATATCGGAACCATTGCAGTAGGCATCGCCAAAGCTGGTGCTGATTTTATTAATATTAGTGGTTTCGATGGTGGGACAGGTGCTGCACGTATTCATGCCCTGCAACACGTTGGTCTTCCTGTTGAAATTGGTGTAAAAGCTGCTCATAACGCCTTGTTAGAAGCAGGAATGAGGCATCGTGTAGAAATTTGGGCTGACGGCGGCATCCGCAGTGCTGCAGATGCATTAAAAATTATGCTACTTGGCGCAAACCGCATCGGCTTCGGAACACTGTCTATGATTGCGATTGGTTGTACAACATGCCGCGGCTGTCATTTAGATACTTGTCATGTCGGGATTGCAACGCAAATTGAATCTGAAGCACAAGCGAAAGAACATGGCCTGCGCCGCTTCGTGCCGCGAGATTTTGAAAGTGCTGTAGAAGGATTGTTACATTTATTCACAGCTTTTGGCACAGAACTAAAACGATTAACAGCGCAGCTTGGTTATAGCAACTTACAAGAAATCGTCGGTCGTTCTGATCTATTAGAACAAACACATGGCCAGCATTTACTAAATTTACATTACTTATTACAAACATTAGAAGATGTAACATACACTGCCCTGCAAACAGCAACACCTCAAGAATACAGCAATGCTCATTATTCTATTACATCTAAAGAACTTATTCGTGTTGGTGTCGATCAACGTGTGATGGGCGGTATGGAATCTTGCTATCGTATTCGCAGTAAACTGTATGAAAATGGTGTATTAGATCCAATCACATTAAAATATACAAACGGTTCTGTTCCTGGAAATGGACTAGGCGCCTATAATAGTGAGAACCTCTTTATTCATGTCAACGGCGGTGCACAAGACGGTATTGGAAAAACAGCTTTTGGCGGTGGTATTTATATTACGAAAACAAAAGGAAAAGATGGCAAATACTATAACGGTTCTGTTGGAAAAGGATTCGGATACGGTGCACAAAAAGGAGCATTATATGTACAAGGAAATGCTGACGCTAGAGCAGGCATTCGTCTCTCAGGAGCTGATATGATTATTGGCGGAAGAATGACAAAACCAATCCCGAAAGAAGAACATGGAAATATTGGTGTTCATGCTAATATAAAAGGATTTGCTTTTGAATATATGACAAACGGTCGCGCGCTCGTCCTCGGCGACCCTGGCCCATGGATTTGTGCTGGAATGACGGGCGGAGTTGTCTACTTACGTCATCATCCTGATTTTGGATTAACAGAACAATCATTAAAACGACGAATTGCAAAAGGAGCGAATGTTACTCTTCGCCCACTCAGCAAAACAGGAGAATCTGATGTGAAGGAGTTATTATTAGATTACCTTCGTATATTAAATGAGCATGAACAATACAAAGAGGTTGCTCTTCTCTCACTTTTGTTATCCAATCTAAATTCTCATTTCTACGAAGTAATTCCAACAAAAGAGCAAGCCGATCCATCTGTTTCAACAGAGTAAAGCGAAAGGTTAACAGCTTTCTTATTGACGACTTTTCATTCTCATAGTACTCTATAACAAATCGAAAAAACCTGCTGAAATTCAGCAGGTTTTTTCATTAAAATACTACTTGCTAACATAGGTTAATGAATGTATAGTATCATATTGTACATTTATTCTGACGAGGAAGAAAGGATATAAAAAAGAGTATGAAACTTGGTGCTCGCGTTTTAAAAACGGGTATTGCCATTACATTAGCTTTATTTACATGTGTTCTGCTTGAATTACCAAGCCCTGTATTTGCGGGAATCTCAGCAATTTTTGCTGTACAACCTTCTGTGTACCGCTCATATTTAACAGCTTTAGAACAAATTCAAGCAAATGTAATGGGAGCAATTTTTGCCATTGTCTTTGTGTTTGCTTTTGGAAGTAATCCTCTTACTATTGGATTAACGTGCATATTAGTTATTGCACTTGCTTTAAAACTACATCTAGAAAATACCATTTCTATTGCGCTCGTAACGGTTATTGCGATTATGGAATATCAAGGAGCAAATTTCTTTGATTTTGCCCTATTACGATTTGCAACAATTATGGTTGGAATTATTGCGGCATCTCTCGTAAACTTAGTATTTATGCCGCCAAAATACGAAACAAAACTCTACCATAAAATCGTAGATAACACAGAAGAAATTGTAAAATGGATTCGAATGAGCAGTAGGCAAGCATCTGATTTCACAACATTGAAAACAGATATTGATCGTATGAAAGAAAAAATGATTCGTCTCAATCATTACTATTTGTTGTATAAAGAAGAAAGAAGTTATACAAAAAAAGTACAAGTTGCTAAAATTCGTAAACTAGTCCTATTTAGACAAATGTTAGCAACAACAAGCCGCGCTTTAAGTACATTAAAGGCGCTCCATCGAACAGAGAACGAGTTACGATATATGCCAGAATCATTTCAAGAATCGATTCAAAATGAGCTTGATTCATTAACTCATTATCACGAGCAAGTATTACTCAAATTTATCGGGAAAGCAAAGAAACAACAATCTGTTGAAATTCTTGACGAAGTTTCTATTGGGAAACAACAACTAATTGATATATTTATGAACTATCAAAATAAAGATGATGAAGAGAGCTATCGAATATGGCTTCACCTGTTTCCTCTCGTTTCAGCTATTATTAATTATAGCGAGGAAGTAGAACATTTAGATTTACTTGTAGACAGTTTCTATACGTATCATAACCCAGAAAACGAACTACAAATTCATGAAAAACGAGAAGATGAATAAAAAACGACCCTTTCCTATTACGAAGGGGTCGTTTCTTTTATATGTTGAATTTGATATAAATTATAATAATAACCGCGCTTTTGCATTAATTGCTGATGCGAACCCTTTTCTTTTATTTCACCATCTTCTAAGTAAATGATTGTATCTACGTGTGTAATTGTCGATAATCGATGCGCAATAATAATTGTAGTTCGATCAGCAGCTAACGTTTGCAGCGCTTCTTGAATATAGCGTTCATTTTCTAAATCCAGTGCAGATGTAGCTTCATCTAAAATGAGCAACGACGGGTTTTTTAAAAATACACGCGCAATTGCGATGCGTTGTCTCTGCCCACCAGACAATTTCACACCTCTTTCCCCGACCACCGTTTCATATCTATCAGGCAACCTCATAATAAAATCATGAATATGTGCAGCTTTAGCTGCTTCTACCATCTCTTCTTCTGTTGCCTCGGGTCTTCCATATAAAATATTAGCTCCAACTGTATCGCTAAATAAAATGTTGTCTTGCAAAACAAGACCAATATGACTGCGTAAATTCCGCACATTATAATTTCTAACATCAATTTCATCTAAACAAATCGCTCCGCTAGAAACGTCATAAAAGCGAGGAATTAAACTGGCAAGCGAAGACTTCCCACCCCCGCTTAAACCGACAAGTGCCACTTTTTCACCTGGTGAAATAGATAAAGAAATATTTCGGAGCACATCTTGTTCATGGTCATTATAGTGAAATGAAACATTTTCAAATATAACTTCACCTCGAAGCGACTTCTTTGTAATCGCATTTGGACGATCTACAATATCGTACTCTTCATCTAGTAATTCAAAAACACGGTCCATGGAAGCGAAAGCTTGTGTAAGTGTTGTCGAAGAGTTCACAAGGCGGCGAAGCGGACTATATAAACTATCCATATATCCAACAAAAGCGACCATTGTGCCAAGTGTTAACGATCCATGAATAACTTCATAAGCAGAAAAAGCAATTACGAGTAAAGGTCCAAGATCTGTTAATGTGTTTACAGTAGAAAATGTCCTTGCTGTCCAGCTTGTATGTGATAATGCCTTCATTAAAAATTCGCTGTTCTTCCCTTGAAATTGCTCTTTTTCATATTCCTCTAATGCAAAACTCCGCGTCACTTGCATACCTTGAATACGCTCATGTAAATATCCTTGCATCGTTGCTAGTGCTTGCGAACGCTCGCGTGTTAATGTTCGAAGACGACTGAAAAAATATTTGACTGCAACTATATAAACAGGAAGTACGAGTAAAGAAACAAGCGTTAATTTCACATTCATCGAAAACATAACTGCAATTGCAATAAAAACCGTTGCTGTATCAAGCCACACATTCATTAAGCCAGTAATAACGAAGTCCTTCGTCTGCTCAACATCATTGATAACACGAGAAATAATTTCACCTGTCTTTGTATTAGAGTAATACCGTAAGCTTAATTTTTGTAAGTGTGCAAAAATATGTTTTCTCAAATCATACAACACTGCATTTCCAATACGCTGCGCAAAGTATTGACGATAATATTCAATTGGAGGACGTAATACTGCAAAAATAAACAATGCAATCCCAATAGCTACAAATAATTGAGATGTTTTCTGTTCTAGTGAACTTCCGCCTTGAATAATATCATCGATAATATACTTTAATAGCCACGGCATAATAAGCGGAATCCCAAATTTAATAAGACCTATAACAATAGTGGTTGTAATGAGCCACCGATACGGTTTTACAAATTGTAGATACCGTTTTATTCCTTTCATGCCACTCCCCCCATCATGTTAAAAGGACAAAACCTGCTGGATGCCCTAGCAGGTTTTTCTTTAATCTCTATACATTAAATATCGTTCATACCACATATCAATAAAATCAGGTGCAAACGGACCCTTTCGTTGATGAATCCATTGCGTTAAATATTCAACATTTCGTTTTAGAATCGTGTCAATGACAGCTGGATAATTCATAATCTCACGATGTTTTTCGTACTCATCTTCATCCAACAATGTATACGTCATATCAGGATACACTTTAATATCTAAATCATAGTCAATATATTTTAATGCTTCATGGTCATAGGCAAATGGCGAACTTAAATTACAATAGTAATACACACCTTCCTGCCTTAACATACCGATAATATTAAACCAATAATTTGAATGGAAATAACAAACAGCAGGTTCACGAGTAATCCACGTTCGTCCATCAGCTTCTGTTACGACCGTGCGATCATTTGCCCCAATAACACAACTTTGCGTTCCTTTTAAAACAGTTGTCTCTTCCCACATTCTATGAATGGAGCCATTATGTTTATAACTATGTATTTGTATTTTTTCTCCTTCTTTGGGAAACCCCATACTTTCTCCCTTCTTTCGCCGTGAATGCTCTTCTAAAGTTGTTATCTGTGATACCGTTTGTTTTTTCCTTCTGTTTCAAACATATTGAGCCGAATTCACTTTTCTTCTTATTATAACGGTTCTGTCGAAATTTTAAAACAAAAGAGCCGATTCATAAAATCGTCTCTTCGTTCGAAAGCATCTTCTCATTTTCAAAAGAATGAATCACCGCCGCTGTTTGTTGCTCAAATTTCAACTGTAAACCTTTTAATGCCTTTTCTGTTCTTTGAATTTCTTGACGAATAAAATGGAGTTCTTTCGCATCTTGCTGATTCATTTCAAGGTGTTGATATTTTTCTAAATGAACTTGCAACTTTAATAATTCATCCATCGTCCGCAATTGCTCTTCAACCAATTCATCAAACAGTTTCATTCTATCCCTCCTAAAAATCCTATTACATATTTTCGAATAAAGCCGTTCCGTCTCCTTTGACTTTATTTGTTGACTTATTAGAAGTTATGTCGGCTCACAAAAATAAAAAGAAAAAACACTCCCCTTATATTAGAGGAGTGTTTTTTCTTTGTTATTCGTTCGTACTAAAATTTTTTTGCAGCTGATTTTGCGTTTTGTTGTTTTACTGCTTGTACATTTGTTTCTGTTGCAAACTCTGTACCATAGCCAGCACTTGCACTTTGAGCGCTAGCGCTAGAAGCTTGTGATTTTTTAGCTTCTGCTTGTGCATTTTGTTGTCTTACTTCTTGTGCATTTGTTTCAGAAGCAAATTCTGTTCCAAAACCTGCGCTTTGAATGCTAGCACCAGAAGTTGTTTTACCTAAATTGTGTTGTTTTTTGTTCATCTTTCTCACCTCCACAACAAATAATGTAACCATCCTTACCTGAACATATCCGTTAAAAAGACAAAAAGAAAAATATTTTTTACGTATACAGACAAAAGCGTTCATTCAAACTAATGATGATGGAGGTGCTACACGATGTATGTTGGACGTGATATGACAGAGTTATCAATGACTCCAAAAGATCAATGGAATCAAGAAGAACTCGCTTATTTTCATCATTCCTTACAACAAATGATGCCCTACTTAAACGTAGAAGGACAAACCATTTATAAAGAAGTTGTAAAAGAAATTGAGGCACGTGGTGGTTTACAAAAAAACGAAGCTAGTTGGACTCATGGCACAAAAATTTTTTACGATTAAGAAAAACGTGTTCCCTAATTTGGGAACACGTTCCATCTCCTATCTTTTTTACCTGTTGTAAAGGACCAAACTGGTGAAGTCACTTGTCCACCATACCGGTCTTCGACTTTTATATACCAGTAATACGTCGTATTTTCCTTTAAATTCTCCAATTTCATTTTTGCATTACGCCAATTTGCCACAAAATCATCTTTACCAATTACTTCATTCGTGTACACGTTTACTTCTACATAGTCCGTTGCAACTTGTTTTATTGCAGGTTTTAAATCAACGTCTACTACAAATTCATCTTTTCCTGGATACTCTTCTGGTTTATAAAAATTATATTCATTTAAATATGGAGAATACGTTTTGACATACATTTTATTTGCAACCGTATCAAATTGTAAAAGACGCATATAACCTTGTCCGCCCTCTGGACCACCTTGATAGTCCGCTAGCATTTGATATACTTTACGATCTGTGACTCCATCCCCATCATCATCAATTTCATCAACCAATGTTTCACTATCATGATAATGTCCGCTCAACACAGCTAACACATTTTTATTCGGTTTCACTACTTCATTAAAAATTTTATCGCCAATCGGACTACGATTGCCCGATACAAGTAAATATTCATGGAATGATAAAATTACTTTTCGATTTGGATATTTCTTCAATACTTCCTTCATCCATTGAATATCTTCATCTGTAACGCCCCATCCCATATACATCATAATAAAATCGTTACCTTTTGCTGAAATTAGATCATAGTGTCCACGGTTATTCTTATAACTTTCACCATAAAATGGCTTATCTTTAAAACGCCAATCCCCAAAATATTTTGAGTATGCTGTATAGTCCTCATCTTTATGATTTACATCATGATTCCCAGCCAACACACCATACGGTACTTTCGCATTCTCAAGTACTTTCATATATTCATCTGCACGCTGCCATTGAAATTCTTGATATGCCTTATCAACAAGATCTCCTGTATGGAACACATAATTAATATTTAATGGATCTTTTTGCGCAGCAATCCAATCAACCTGACTTTTATAAATATGTGGATAACTTTCGGAATAATACTGTGTATCAGACATCCATACAAATGTATAATCAAACTTATTTGGTGAACTTGGAATTTGGTCTTGCACGATTACACTTACTTTTTGATTTTGTACATATTCTTTTGCTAATACAGCACCTTTTAATTCAAAATCCTTGTCTCCAGCAATTTTCGATGTAAGTTCTGTCCACTTATTTGTCGTATAGTTCCAAGCATACATTGTAACTTTTCTTCCTTCTAGAGAATGACCAAACCACTTTACTTCTACCGTATCATCGTTTCTCACATCAGCAGCAACTGTTACATCAAAGCGATGGTATGGGAATTTCTCTGTTGATTCCGTTGTATAATATTTCCCATCTTTTTTACTAACTTTACTTAGCTGATCTTGGTCAAAGCGTTTCTCACCATTTACAACAAAAGCTTGTGGTGGTTCTTGCTCTATTGCATTTTCGGTAATTTTCATATGATCCGTTTGACTCGGCTTATACGCATACCCTTTATAAAATGTTGCCTTCATTGCATCATTTGTTGGATCAGTTACTTTTGCTTCAAGTGTCGGACTCGTACTCACATTTCCCTCTCCGTCTTTAGGTGCAATCGGAGTAGGATCTGTTGGATTTTCTGCCCAGGTTTCAAACATAACTGTCTTTTCTTGACGATTTCCGACTTGGTCCTCCGCCTCCACATGTAGCTCATGCTTTCCTGCTACTAATTGTGCAGATGATGTTTCGTATGGAGTTATAATCTCTTTACCGTCCAATATAACTTTTTTATTTTTCACTCCTGCTATATCATCCGTAACTGTTACATCGATTGGAATTTTCCCTTTATATTTTTTTTCATTCCGCACCGTAGTAGAAATCTGTGGTGGTGTGTTATCAACTTTTACATTCGAGGCGACTTCTTTATTTACACCATCTTGCACTGCAATTCGATGACTTCCATCCTTCGTTTGTTTTGTATCCCATAAATACGCATTCGAAATAAATTTGTCTTCCGGAACCTGGAATCCGAACGTAAATACTGGCGTTGATGTATCTCCATCACCAACTGATAACTCCTGATTTGGATTTGCAAAGTTCGGATCATATAAAGTCGTTCCATCTGCTAATATAAGACGAACATTTTTTAAATAAAAATCATCTTTGTTCTCTTCAACTCGATCATCAAATGGAGACGTTTTTGTTCCGGACCTGATATCAATTTTGAACGGTTCCTTATATTTAATTTTTGATTGATCAATTTTTACAGTTAATGTGACATAATCACTATACGTATCATCAAATACACGCAATACTTCATTTCCAATTGTGACTGCGTTTTTAAAATACAAGTCAGTTTGCTTCACATCGAAAGCAAAATAGGCAGGCTTCTCTAAAGCTCGATATGTGTTCGTCTCTACTTTCTTTCCGTCCACTAAAAGAGAAATCTGTTCAGACTGGGCCGACGAAGAAGTTCCTTTTAATAAAACTTGATTTGCGACCACTTCATCATCTTTTACATTAAGACGAAGAGGGCCCTTATCTTTCTCACCAGCTATTTGTACTGAGTACATATCACTTTTTACTACATGTAAGCCATCAGAAGCTTCCAAGTAATATGTTATTTTCTCTTTTCCAATTAATTCAGGTGAGTAAATGGTATAATGATATTTTTTATCTATATGATTCTCTACTAAATTTTCGACTTTATATTCTGCGTTAGGATTCGTTTTGTAGTATAATTTCACACTTTTAACTTGTTCGTTATCAAGAACAGAAAAATTCAATTTATGATCTTGAAATTCAGAAATTAGCCCTTCTGCCGGTTCATGTGAAATTGTCGGCGGAAT
Organism: Bacillus sp. S10(2024); assembly: GCF_050473865.1. Lineage (NCBI taxonomy): Bacteria > Bacillati > Bacillota > Bacilli > Caryophanales > Bacillaceae > Bacillus > Bacillus sp. S10(2024). The sequence continues at coordinate 3,034,646 of NZ_JBFLUR010000002.1, forward strand.
TGTATCTGCCTTCAAAGCAACTCGTTCAGCCGGTACTTGTCCTTCGAATACAGTTCCAGGAGATGCATTATGCTCTGCACTACTAATCTTTTGCATGATTTGCGAGCCATCTTGAGGATAACGATATAAAATTCCCTTATTCGCTTTCACATCAGCTTGGTTTGCTTGATCATTGTAGTAGGAAGCTGCAATTTCTTTCCCCGTCTTTGTTGCAACGACAATGCCACGGGCACTTCCATTCGCCATTCCATTTGAGTATACTCTAACAATATTTTTATTTTCTACTAGGTTCACTTCAAATTGTTTATTAAAATCAGCTACATTCTTCTCATTATTTTCACCATTTATAATCCAAAATACGAGAGACTGCCCCGATGGAATTACAATGTCATCTGGAGTGGATCCCAAAATGAGATCTCCCTCTGGTCCTTCAGATGGATAACGATATCGAATTGTATAATCCTTAAAATTAAGATCCTGCTCGCTATTGTTATACACTTCAATAAATTCATATCCATCTGCTTTCCCAACATTCGTCGTGTCTGGCGTCACTTCGGTAATCAAAAATGGCGGTACGCTTTGCGGATCTATTTTTTTATGTTCTACTTTTGTTTCGTAGGATTTTTCAATTGTTTCTTGATTACCTTGCACGACAATTTTATAGAATAGTGTGTTCCCCCACAACTCTTTTTTAGGAATTGTCACCTTATAAATATCGCTATTTCCTTCTTTATTCATCTGCAATTTTTTGTGTGTTAATTTGCCATCTTGCGCATACAAAACAGCTACATTTTCCCCACCTTTAATCGTTGCAGTAATAGTTAGATCCTCTGCCTCTGTATGAGTAGGTGATGCTGTATGCTCAATCGTAACGCCAGCTTGATCGGACTGTTTTACCGGCTCTAACGGCACTTGAAATGGTATTTGTACACCAGGTGTTCCTTTTTCAAACAAACCTACTTTTTGCATTTCAACACTTTCAGGCTTGTATGCATAAGCAACACTTTGACCAACCTTTACATTCGATTTCTCATATGTTGCAGATGATAAAACTGTTCCGTACTGATCGGCCAATTGAATGGTTCTTCCAGCACTATTAGACATTCCATCTGATTCAATTTGAAGCACTTGTTCTTCAGTTATATTCCCACCGTATGCTTGAATAAAATCTTGTTTTAATAACCCTGCATTTCCTTCATTTTTAATCCACAACACTCTCGTTCCTTTTGATGGGATTGTCGCATTTTCTGTGAAATTCCAATCTTCACTTCCAGTTTCTGAATACTTATATATAAGTTTATAATCTTTCAATTGTATTGCTTCACTTAAATTATTATATATCTCTATAAATTCATATCCATCTTTTCCGTTTACGTTTATCGTATCTGGCATTAGTTCAGTAATCATAACTGTCTTATTTTTTGTATAATCTTCTACCTGATGCTGAACAGTACTTACATATTGTTCTTTTTCTGGGAAAGTAATAACTTTTCCCCCCTGTTCAATTTCAAACCAATATGTAAACGTATCGGACCAAATATCTGACTTTTGAACAACAGTGGAATACAGATTATTCTCACCTTTATTCATTTTCATTTTTTTCACTAACAAACCGGAGGCACTACGATATACAAGGTTTACTTTTGCCTCATCGTACGTACTTGCTAACTGAATTTCAATCGGTAAATCCTCATGTGCATTAATTTTCACTTTAGGTACATGCGCTGTCTCTTGTAAGGTTTTTTCTTTTTGTGCAGGCTCTAGTTGTTTGGGGTTTGGTTGGACTGCCTCTTTTCGTGTGGATTTCGTAGATGCTTTTTCTTTTTCGTGCGATTGGAATGTAGTGTAAGTCCCAGGGGATGGTATTTCATTTTTTATTTCTTTCTTTGTTTCATTCCAAAAAGAATGAATTGATATATCTTTATTCTCTTTTCTTGTTTCAATGACATCTACTGTTTTATTTTTCTCATTCGTTACTTCAATCCTAATTTGTTCGTCACTTAAATCATCAGTAGCAAATAAAACTTGGTCTTCTTTTACTTCCGTCTTATAGCGCTCATTAATCTCATTAACTGTTTTATTTCCAAATAAGATTAACTTCGTTTCTTTTGGTTGTACAGATTGCTTTTCATCTTCATCTTGAAATTTTAGCACTTTTCCATTAACCTTCAGTTGAACATTCTTCATATCCATAACTTTCGCCGATGAGTTATACAACTCGATATAGCGTAGATCGTCTGTATAATGAACTTCTGAAATGAGAGCTTGCTGATTTTGTTCCTTCTCCTCAGCAAAAGTGACATAGCCTGACCCAGCTAATGTTTGAAGCAAGAAGGTCGCTACAACTGCTGAACGGATTGCTTTTTTAAACATTTTCTATCCCCCTTAAAATTTTTCATTACAACTTCCAGTGTATTTGTCATTTGTTAAGGGAATATGAAATATTTGTAAGAGATTATTATATTTATGTCGAAAAAACTCCAACCATTATGGTTGGAGTTTTTTGACACATTCTTCAAAAATTGTTCGATGTGATTTTGAAATAGGTAATTGTTCAAATTCTTCAGTAGTAATTATTTTTAAATGATCCGTTTCAACAATTGGTTGCAATACAGTGCCGTAAAATACAAATATATCCCACGTTCTATGAGTAAATGTGTGGTGAACATTCATTGCATAATCATCAATGACAACAGAAAGAGAAAATTTCTCTTTCATGTAATCTGTAAATTGTTGTTTATGGTTACGGATGCCTTCTCCAATTTCTACATTCGGAAACTCCCACATGTTAGCAAGTAATCCCGTACTGGGTCTTTTATTAACTACGTATTTCCCATCTTCAGTACGCAATACTCCGGCTACAATTGGAACCATTTTCGGTGCCTTCGCTTTACTTTTCACTGGCAACTCCTTTTGTACACCTTCTGCAAACGCGCGGCAATGCTCCCTAACAGGACAGAGAAGACAAGATGGATTTTTCGGAACACATATAAGCGCCCCTAGTTCCATCAGCCCTTGGTTAAAATAAGATGGATTTTCTTTTGAAATGATTTGGCGGACAATATCTTCAAATACTTTACGTGTTTTTGGTTTCGCGATATCATCCCAAATTGACAAAATACGCGATAATACACGCATCACATTTCCATCAACAGCCGGCTCTGGAATCCCGTAAGCGATACTCAAAATTGCCCCTTTTGTATAGGGTCCTACCCCTTTTAACTTTTCAATTTGTTTTACATCGTTAGGAACTTTCCCGCCGTATTGTTCCTTTACTTCTTTTACGGCAGCGTGTAAGTTACGTGCTCTCGAATAATAACCAAGGCCTTCCCACGCTTTTAACACTTCTTCGTCTTCCGCATCAGCTAATGCTTCTAATGTTGGAAACTTCCCCATAAAGTTTGCGTAATATGGTTTTACAGCTTCGACTCGCGTTTGCTGAAGCATAATTTCCGAAACCCAAACGCGATATGGATCTTTATTGATACGCCAAGGCAAATCACGCTGCTCTGTTTCAAACCAACTGATTAAATCATGTTGAAATTTTTCTATGTTAAAGTCATCTAATATTTCGAGCTTCAAACTTGATCCTCCTCATTTTTTGCATATACGTACTATTATAAAGAATTTAGGAGAAAATTTAAGTAAGATGATTGAAGAAATAAAAGGCAAATGCCTTGTGATATAGAATAAAAAGAGTTACATTAATAAAAAACGGAGGTGGTTTTCATGGACACAGCCACTCATCTTGTCATGGGCGTTACATTAGGAAGCTTAGCAACGTTAGATCCAGCGCTCAGTCAAAGTGACTTTGGACCACAAGCTGTGATGTTTGCAACAATTGTCGGTTCAAACATCCCTGATATTGATACTGTTTTAAAATTAAGAAACAATGCAAAATATATTCGAAATCATCGTGGGATTACTCATTCCATCCCAGCTGTTATTCTTTGGTCATTTCTTGTTAGCGGGATTTCTTTAGCCATATTCCAAAGTCCTCCCTATCTTCATCTTCTTCTATGGTCATTTATTGCTGTGTTTCTTCATGTCTTCGTTGATATTTTCAATGCATACGGTACACAAGCATTGCGACCTTTCACTAAGAAGTGGGTGGCACTAGGTGTTATTAATACATTTGATGCAGTCATTTTCTTCATTCATACATTAGCAATTGCGTGTATACTTGTCGGTGCAAATAAAGGTTATGCCGGAGCAGCTGCTTATATATTAATGATCATTTATTATATTGGCCGAATTATGATGCGCCAAAATGTAAAGAATGTCGTAAAAAAACGGTTTCGTGACGTTGAACAAGTCATCATTTCACCGTCATATCGCTTTTATCATTATCACTTAGCCATTGTGACAAAAGACCATTATTATGTTGCTCGTTGGCATCGTGGTAGTATTATGGTTCATGATAAATTCGAGCGCATTCCATTACCTGATAACGATATCATTCGTGCTGCTCAAAAAGATGAAAACATTTCAGCATTCTTATCATTTTCTCCTGTCTATCGCTGGGATATTTTTGAATACAACGATTATTATGAAGTTCGATTTATAGATTTACGCTATCGCAGCAAAGATTATTATCCATTTGTTGCAATTGTGCAGCTGAATAAAGATCTTGAAATTATGAGTTCCTACACAGGATGGATTTTCAGTGAAGAAAAACTGCGCAAAAAATTAGAATTACTCCCACATTAAAAAAACGACCAAAATTGGTCGTTTTTTTAATGTTTAACGTGATTGTCTTTATTAATTAAATGACTATACTTTGGATTATTCGTTTGAATTTCATGCAAACGCGCCCCTTGGTTGTTAATCCACGCTCGTACCACTTTCTCTGTCATTTCAATCCCTTGATACGTTCCTGTTTTTGCATATGTCGCACCAAAGTCCTCCCATAACAACTCAACCCAAGTACGCGCTTGAGAATAAGAAAGAGAAGGGTTTTTTTCAAGAAGTTCTTTCGTTAATTTTTCAAAAATATCGTTCATATTATATCTCCTTTAATCGATTCATTTATTTTTTAACATATAAGCTGCTGCTATGCAAAACACAACATAACCGCCACTTACTTCCTCTCCTTGTTTTAAATATCTCATGGGGCAGAAATAGGCACTGACCGCTTCTACGCACTGTCAGATCCTCTCTCCCATCTAAAAAAAGGGGGGTGTATAGCTTTTTATTTGTATTTCTCTAGAATATTTCCTCTCACATTGCACAACCTATAAGTGATACTTTTTGTATCAAACTGTAGCGAGGGGGAGTTCCTCTTGGGCAAACAATCTGAAATTTGGTCTGAATCCAAAAACAACAGCAAAATCAACGGTCAACCGCGAGCAAAAGCTCGCTTTGCTTCCAAACGACCTAACGGCACTATTAACACGCATCCACAAGAGCGAATGCGTGCTGCTAATCAAGAAGAAGCATAATTGTTTATCGATAACTTTTTATACGAGGTGATAAAATGAGCTATCGTAACCGTTTAGACCGTCATTCTGAATTATTCGCTCCAACATGGGCTCGTCCAAAACACGCAAAAGCACAAGTAAATGGACAAACGCAGCAAACGCAGTCTCTTATTATTTTGGCAAATGAAATGAAAAAACGCCAATTTTAAACGCCTATCTCCTTTAACAATTACAAAAAGTGAAAACTAGAGCAGCCAAGGCTCTCTAGTTTTCACTTCTTTTGCAATAATGAAATAGGAATACCAATTTCCTCTGTTTCATTTTGTTTGTGACCCCAAGCAAATACCCCATTAAAATACGTAATTGTAAACGATGCACCTGGCTCTTCTACAAGTTCATACGTTTCGCCAATCTGAAATTCATTGATATCTGTCATATAAGCACGTGCCATCGCCATTTTCCTCATTAAAACATCAAATTCATTTACAATGCCAAGTTGTTCTGCTTTTACTGCCTGTTCTTTTAAAACGCCTATTTCTTCCCTTAGCTCATGTGGTGTCATCTCGCTATAGCGCTTTGGCATGTTTCTCATACTTTCCCCTCATCCCTCTTCACGTTTCATTTGAATAAACACTTCTATTTCATCAATCGAAAAACCCTTTCGATATAACGCTTGCTTCATCTTATTTTCATACGTCCAACCATCATATTTCTTATATTTTTCATGATATTTATTACCATGATAGATAAGAGCTTCTTCTTGCTTTTTATCATCCTTTTCATCTTTTAATTCTTCTAAACAAATTTGAATGATATCACGCCCATATCCTTTCCGCACTAACATCTCTTCTAATTTTTGTTTCATTTGAAAAAAAGAATGTTTTTGATAAGACTTTTTTTTCTTTTCTATAAGTACAAGAGCATTTTCAATTTGCTTCTCCTCGGGATACTCCTGTAAACTATGTGTAATCATTACATCCGAAATCCCTTTACTTAACAGTTCACGTTTCAAAACAACTGGTCCTTTTTGATTCACATTGCTATGCGTACGCACATAGGCAATTGCATACTCTTTATCATTAATATAACGGTCACGTAATAGTTTTGAAACAACTTCAGAAATGATGGCTTGTCCAATTTCTTTTTTCCGTAATTGCTCTTCTATTTCCTTCTTCGTTCTCATTTGATGCGATAAATAAGTAATTGCATATAAATATGCTTTTTGTATTTCTTCATCATATAAAATGTTAGTTAATTCAACATCATCAAATTCCAAACCTTTTTGAAGCCCATGTTTTATTAAGGTAACTTGATCAACACTAAAACCATATTCTTCTCCATGACCTTTATCAATATAAATATTAAATCTTTCTTTCGTTCGTTTTTGTACTTCTATTTTTGTAATGACAGCCATACATTTCACCTCAACATCATTTTAACATATATGAAACAAATTTGAATTTCTTGAATATACATAATGAGGAGGGATTTCTCTTGGAAATTGCTATTTCTGGAGGCACAGGTTTTATCGGAAAAGCACTCACTTTATATTTAGCTAGCAAAGGTCATACCGTATACATCCTCACACGTCAATTAAGAGAAAATCATTCCCCCGCAAATATACGGTATATACACTGGGATGCTGATGCTTCGGAATTTCCGCTTTCTTCCGTTGATATCGTTATTAACCTTGCCGGTGAATCTATCAATAATGGTCGTTGGACGAAAAAACAGAAAGAAAAAATTATAAATAGTCGTTTACACACAACAAAAGGCTTAATTAAACAACTACAAACGTTACACAAATACCCAAGCACGTTTATAAATGCAAGCGCGATTGGCTATTATGGTACATCAGAGACAGACACATTTACAGAAGATCAACCTAAGCAAGGGAATGATTTTTTAGCTACTACCGTTCAACTATGGGAAAAAGAAGCGAGTAAAGCAGCTGATCTTGGTATTCGTACGATTTACACGCGCTTCGGTGTTGTTCTTGGCAAAGAGGGAGGAGCACTACCGAAAATGTTACTTCCCTATCAATTCTTTATTGGGGGAACAATCGGTTCAGGAAACCAATTGCTTTCTTGGGTTCACCTCGAAGATGTTGTTCGAATGATCGATTTTGCGATTCATACGAAAGAAATAAGCGGTGCTTTCAATATTACAGCTCCTCACCCTGTAACAATGACAGAATTCGGAAGAACAACCGCAAAAGTGCTTCATCGGCCACATTGGTTACCAGTACCTGTATTTGTACTTAAAACCCTTCTCGGTGAAATGAGCATCCTTGTTTTAGAAGGACAAAAAGTATTACCTCAAAAGGCAATACAACACGGGTATACACATTCCTATGCTACTTTAGAACATGCGCTTCAAAATATTGTATTGCACTAACGATTTCTAAATTTCCGCTAGAAAAAACTAAAGAGGTTCTTATGAAAACTTTATTTAAGCAAGCGACTGTTTACCCTATTACATCTCCTAAATTGAAAGGTGATGTATTGGTGGAAAATAACAAAATCATTGCGTTAGAACGATTTATTGAAGCTAGCAAAGATATGATCGTTATTGATGCACGCGGCCTTCACCTTCTTCCAGGTTTTATCGATGTGCATACACATCTTGGGTTATATGATGAAGGAACTGGTTGGGCTGGAAATGACGCAAATGAAACCGCGGAAGTATTAACACCTCATATTCGTTCTCTAGACGGCATTCATCCTTTTGATGTAGCTTTTCAAGATGCCCTGCAAAACGGCATTACAACCGTGCATGTTATGCCTGGTAGTCAAAATGTAATCGGCGGAACAACATGCGTCATCAAAACAGCCGGAAATAGTATTGATCATATGGTCATTCAAGAACCCGCTGGCTTGAAAATTGCATTTGGAGAAAACCCAAAACGAATGCATAGCAACGGAAACAAAGAATCTATTACCCGTATGGGAATTATGGGAATGCTTCGAGAAGCATTTTATGAAGCAAAGTACTATGGAAATGATACCGATTTTCGAATGATTCCTATTTTGCAAGCGCTCCACCGCGAAATTCCTATACGTGCCCACGCTCACCGTGCAGATGATATTTTATCTGCTCTTCGCTTTGCTAAAGAATTTAATCTCGACTTACGTATTGAACACTGTACAGAAGGCCATCTTATTGCTGATAAATTAACAGGCCACGATTTAAAAGTATCTATCGGACCAACATTAACACGCCGTTCAAAAATTGAAATTAAAAATAAATCTTGGCAAACATATCATACTTTATCTAATCATGGGATTGAAGTTTCTATTACGACAGACCACCCCTATACACCCATTCAATATTTAAATATTTGCGCGGCTATCGCCGTTCGAGAAGGATTAGATGAACATAAGGCTCTAGAAGGAATTACCATTATACCAGCTCGCAATTTACGACTAGAAAAGAAAATCGGTAGCATAGAACCTGCAAAAGACGCTGACCTTGTCCTGTGGACTCATCATCCTTTTCACTATTTAGCCAAGCCTGTATTAACGATGATAGATGGAAAAATTATCTACACAAAAAATTCATAAAAACTAGTTTATTTTTTTGACTAGATGAAGTATTATACGATTATAAACTGAATGAAACCATGATCAATTTGTGTCGTGTTGAGTAATTTCAAATTGATGAATGGGGAAGGCAAATGGTGCGCCACCAGCATTATAGACTGGTTCTAGTGGGTTCGATTCCCACCCCGAAATTTTTTTAAGTTTTATATAAAAATTTCGAGGGTGGGATGTTTTTTTGTCGTCATGCTGCCCTCTTTTTAGGAGGAGATAGTATGTTAAAAAAACGTGACCTACATGACAGCCACGTTCTATATGATTTGATGATGCACCCTGATGTCTTCCCCTTTGTGCGTCAGAAGGCGTCTTCTTATGATGAATTTTTGTTTTTAACAAAGCAAACAATTGAAGCGGAAGAACGTGGAGAATTAATTTCGCGCACAATTGTTGATGAATGGGGAAATCCAATCGGAACAATAACTTTATTCGACATCCAAGAAAAAGCAGGATTTCTTGGTACTTGGCTCGGTAAACCCTATCATGGAAAGGGTTATAATAAACCTGCAAAAGACGCTTTCTTTAGCGAGCTTTTCTATGAATTAGATATTGAGACTATTTTCATGCGAATTCGTAAATTAAATACTCGTTCTATTAAAGCTGCCGAAAAACTACCATACGTGAATCTAGCAAATGAAACACGTAAATGTGTATACGATCAAATTAACGCAAACGGTGATGTATATAACTTATATGAAATTCCAAAAGATCAGTACACACTACACACAATGCGCGAAGCAACATTCCAAGACGCTCACCATTTAAAAGAAGCGTAATCTATGTATATCTCCCTCTGTCATTGGTAACGATAGGTAATGACTTTATGACATGAGGTGAACTGGAATGGATAAGAAAAGACGCGAAAAAACGAAAAGTAAATTATCTAGCACACAAGAAGTTCTCTATCAACGTGAATTTAAAAGAGCAGATCGTGCAGCTGGATATAAACCAAAAGGAATTTATTAACATACAACTACCTCTTGTTTAAAAGAGGTAGTTTTTTTGTGGAAAACTTTATCCACAGAATCGTTGGGAATGTGTATAAATCTGAGTATCTTTCCTATAACAGAGGAATTTCATCACAGTTCATTTGTTTAATTTGTGGATACTTTCACTAAAACTTGTGGATATTGTGGATACTTTTGTTAATATTTTAAGTTTACTGTATATTGAAAGCGAATTCTTTTGTGGATAATTTAAAATTCTACAAACAATTTCCCTTCTCGTGTGGAAGGTTCTTAGACATGAGGGCTTAGGAAGCAGAGCTAGACAAAAATGTCGAAAAATAAAAATGGATTTATACAGAAACGAAAAAAACCTCCTTCTACAGATAGAAAAGAGGCTCTTATATTAAGTAAAAGACTGTACAAGGGCTGGTGAACGTACTGGTGAATGTACCCGCACGTGATTTTCCTCTAAAATAGAATCTACAATATGAAACGCTGGTTCCGGACGATAAATGTGTTTCATTGCTTCTTTCATTTGCAATAGCTTCATATCATCTTGCAATAATTCTTTCGTTTTCGAAAAGATTTCATGATCTTCACGAATAACAACTGCTGCACCTTGTTTTTCAAAATACTTCGCATTTTCATTTTCTTGTCCTGGTACTGGTTTATATAAAACGACAGGTACTTGCAAAGCTGCTGCCTCACTTAATGTAATTCCTCCTGGCTTCGTAATCATGCAAGAGGTAATACGGAACAGCTCATCAATATTCTCTACATAACCGAATACTTTTAATGCATCTGGATTGCTTTCTTGTAGTTGTAGCAAATCCTCCTGCAATGCTTTATTTTTCCCGCAAACTACGGCTATCTGCAAATTAGGAACTGATAGAAAGGACTGACATAACTCTTTTACACTTCCTAGCACTCCATGTGCCCCTGCCACAATAAGTAAAGTCTTTTTGTCTCGTGACAAATTATACTTATCATACAAGGCTTCTACATTAACAGATGCTTCAAAGCTTTTCCGAATCGGAATTCCTGTCTCTACAATTTGCTCAGCAGGTACTCCTACTTCTATCATAATGTTCTTCACATAATCTGTTGCGACAAAATAACGATCTACTTCTCGGTGGATCCATATTTTATGCAAGCAAAAATCAGTCAGTACATTATAAACAGGAATAGAAATACCTGTTTGTTTTTTTAACTCTGGCACCGCAATGATTGGAAATGTATTAATAACAATATCGGGTTTTTCAGCCTGTAATATCGCTTTTAAACGTTTTCGTCCAAAATTGGCATACCATGATGCAATTTTTTTATCGTAAATTTTTTCAACGCCATAATAAAATAAGCGGTATAGCTCTTTCCCAATTGTATAACTTTTTAAATATAAATATTTTGTAATATCTGTTATGAAAGGATGTGATTCACTAAAAAGATCGCATACAATTACATCCTGAAGTCCTCTTTGACGAAATGTTTGTTCTAATGTTTTTGCCACTTGTACATGACCGTTACCGTAATGTGCTGTTAATATTAAAACCTTGGGGTTTTTAATCAAACAAATCCACTCCTAGCTTTTTCGGTCCTTTATATTGCACCTGTCACAATATAAAAAACAATTTCCTTATAATTTTGCAAGTTTGAACTCCAACGAATTTCCGCTGGATATGTACCTGTCGTGGATATACAAAGCATATGTTATTGACCCCTTAATCCCATCTGCTCATATCTTAACATTATACTTTCCTATAACTGCTTTCGCAATAACTTGACGTTTGTCTATACTTCATGATACGCACTACACTATTTCTTAATTCTTTCTATTGTTTCGTTTTCCCTTTACATTTTTGTAAATTTATCCATATCATTTCTTTACAAAAATAGTCAATATATAATATAAGTATACTCTTTTCCTTATCTTTGCTCTACTATTTATCGAAAGAAAGCAAAAAGCCTAATCCACAATTGGATTAGACTGCTCCTAAAATATTCTTTGCTTTTTGAACACTTTCTTCCGTTGGAGGCTCTACTCCTTCAAGAGGATATTTGTGACCTAGTGCCTCCCATTTATAAACACCTAACTTATGATACGGCAAAACTTCTACCTTTTGTACATTATCAAGACTTTGAATAAATGCTCCGAGCTTTTCTAAGTCCTCTGTACCATCAGTAACTCCAGGTACAAGTACATGACGCACCCAAATTGATTTCTTTTTATCTGATAAATAACGAGCAAATTGTAAAATATGTTCGTTCGGTTTGCCTGTTAATTTGCGATGTCTTTTTGAATCAATATGTTTTAAGTCAAGTAATACCAAATCTGTATATTCCATCAAAATGTCTAATTTTCTTTGGAATTCTTCATCTTCAGAATAGCACCCACCTGAAGAATCAATTGTCGTATGAATGCCGATCTCTTTACATTTCTTAAACAACTCAATCAAAAAGTCTAACTGCAATAGTGGCTCACCGCCACTTACTGTAATACCACCGCCAGAAGCTTCCATAAAAGGAAGGTAACATGTAACATCCTGCATCACTTCTTCAACTGTTATTTCTTTCCCTTTACCGATCTCCCACGTATCCGCATTATGACAATATTGACAACGTAGTAAACACCCTTGTGTAAAGATGATATAACGAATCCCTGGGCCATCAACAGTACCACAAGACTCAACAGAATGAATTCTTCCTTTTACCATGTTACTTCCTCCTCTATTAAAACAGCTCCCCTCTGTCTTATGAAAAACAGAGGGAAACTTTTTACTTACATGCTTTCGTGCATTGTACGGTTAATAACGTCAATTTGTTGTTCACGAGTTAACTTAATGAAGTTAACAGCGTAACCAGATACACGAATTGTTAATTGTGGATATTTTTCAGGATGTTCCATTGCATCCATTAATGTTTCACGGTTAAATACGTTAATATTTAAGTGATGACCTTCTTTTATAGCATATCCATCTAGCATAGATACTAAGTTGCGAATTTGTACATCTTCTTCTTTTCCAAGCGCTTTTGGAATAATAGAGAATGTATTAGAAATACCATCTCTTGCTTCTTCATATGGTAATTTCGCAACAGATAATAATGATGCTAGTGCACCTTTTGTATCACGTCCGTGCATTGGGTTTGCACCTGGTGCAAATGGTTCGCCAGCACGACGGCCATCTGGTGTGTTACCAGTTTTCTTACCGTATACAACGTTAGATGTAATTGTTAAGATTGACATTGTATGAACAGAGTTACGATATGTTTTATGTTTACGAAGCTTGTTCATAAATGTTTTTACAAGGTTTACTGCCATTTCATCTACACGGTCATCATTGTTACCGTATTTAGGGAAATCTCCTTCGATTTCAAAATCAACCGCAATACCATTTTCATCACGAATTGGTTTTACTTTCGCGTATTTAATTGCACTTAAAGAGTCAGCTACTACAGATAATCCTGCGATACCTGTTGCCATTGTACGAATAATCTCTGTATCATGAAGTGCCATTTCGATACGCTCATAGCTGTATTTATCATGCATGTAATGAATTACATTTAATGTATTTAAGTAAAGACCTGCTAACCATTCCATTGTCACATCAAATTTACGCATAACTTCTTCAAAATCTAATACTTCAGAAGTAATTGGTGCATATTCAGGTGCAACTTGTGCTTTTGACTTTTCGTCTTTACCACCGTTGATCGCATATAATAATGCTTTCGCTAAGTTTGCACGCGCTCCGAAGAATTGCATTTGTTTACCAATTCTCATTGCAGATACACAGCAAGCAATACCGTAGTCATCACCATATTCTGGACGCATAATGTCATCATTTTCATATTGAATTGCAGATGTTTTGATAGACATTTTCGCACAGTAGTTTTTAAAGTTCTCTGGTAATTTTTTAGACCAAAGAACTGTTAAGTTTGGTTCTGGAGCTGGTCCTAAGTTATCTAATGTATGCAAGAAACGGAATGAGTTTTTCGTTACTAATGGACGACCATCAAGTGAAATACCACCGATAGATTCTGTTACCCAAGTTGGATCACCAGAGAATAATTCATTATAATCAGGTGTTCTTGCGAATTTCACAAGACGTAATTTCATAATGAAGTGGTCAACAATTTCTTGTGCTGCTTCTTCTGTTAATGTACCGTTTGCTAAATCTCTTTCAACATAGATATCTAAGAAAGTAGATGTACGGCCAAGACTCATTGCTGCACCATTTTGCTCTTTAATTGCTGCAAGATAACCAAAATATAACCATTGGAATGCTTCTTGTGCATTTGTTGCTGGTTTAGAAATATCAAAACCATGAGAAGCTGCCATTTGTTTTAATTCTTGAAGGGCACGCATTTGCTCAGATAGCTCTTCGCGTAAACGAATTGTCTCTTCGCTCATTACACTGCTCGTTGTATTTAAATCTGCTTTTTTCGCTTCGATTAAACGATCGATACCGTATAATGCAACGCGGCGATAGTCACCGATAATACGACCACGGCCATACGCATCTGGAAGACCTGTAATAACGCCTGATTTACGAGCTGCTCTCATTTCTGGCGTATAAGCATCGAATACACCTTGGTTATGTGTTTTGCGCCAGTCTCTGAAAATACGGCTTAGTTCTTTGTCCATTTCGTATCCGTAAGCTTCACAAGATAGCTCTGCCATACGAACACCACCGAATGGTTGTAATGAACGCTTAAATGGTTTGTCAGTTTGGAAACCAACTACTTTTTCAATATCTTTATTTAAATATCCTGGACCATGTGATGTAATAGTAGAAACAATTTCTGTATCCATGTCAAGGACGCCACCATTGTCACGTTCTTGTGTTGTTAATTCCATTACTTGATCCCAAAGTTGTTTTGTCGCTTCTGTTGCAGCAGCTAAGAAGGAATCATCACCTTCGTAAACGTTTATGTTATTTAAAATGAAGTCGCGAACATCAACCTCTGCTCTCCACTTTTCACCTTTAAAATTTTCCCATGCATTTTTTACATTTTCTAATACTTCAGTCATCCTAATCTCCTCCATTTTTGATTAGTACAGGACTTAGATTTTTTATATAACAGCTCACGTATTTAGGATACTACTTTTTTAAAAAAAGGAACGTTTAAGTTGTGACATGTTTGTGAATAATTGCACAAACCACTATCAGCGTAGTGGAAACCCTGCCTACAAACTTTGTTAAATCAACCCATATTTTAATAATTTCATTTTTTTGGCATTCTAATAAAGGAAACCTTTTCTATAATATAAGATTCGTACTTATCGCAAACTGTAATACTACCTCTTTCTATTCTGTTATAGTTTTTTCGAAACAGAATAGAAAAAAGTGTACCTGTTTCGGTACACCTTCTCCATTATATTTCTCTCTTACGTTCTCCATCATGAAAACCACCTCGAACATCAAGTTCTTCTATCACATATGACATACCTTCTATATGATCCCCAATAATTCGAAGTACAGCAGGGGCATGGCCCCGCACTGCAAAATGTTCTTCCGGACGGATACGATTTAATCGATCTACATCCACACGATGCACGCAGGAAATTAAGAAACCCGCTAATGCCGCCTTTACTTGTGCCACACATGGCGACAATAAAGTATCAAATCCAATATACTCTAAGCAAACCTTACTAAACGCATGCGGTACAGCTACTAGTGAACCTATCCCTAAATCTTTTCGATTGCAAGCTAAGTTTAAAGCATATTTTAGCGCCGTAACAAGGTGTAATGGCGCTCGTAAATCTAAATAATAATTTAAGTCGTTCAATACGACATCTTGTCCGTCCGCAATCGCTTTTGCAAAAGGGTACAAATCTTTTGCAGGTATCACAAAGTCGCCATCAATAAATAGTAAAATGTCCCCTTTAGCCATTTGAGCACCTATAGAACGTCCCACATCATTTCCAAGTCTTTCTTCATACACAATAGTTGTAGCACCGCACCGCTTTGCAATCGCTGCTGTTTGATCATTTGATCCATTAACAATAATGATAATTTCAAGCGGTTCAATTTTACGTGCTTCTTGAATAACCATTGCGATTGTCATTTCTTCATTTTGAACAGGAATGATAATAGAAAGTTGTTTCTCATTATATAAGTTAGATTGAACTCCCCACCCTTTATAATATGACGGCAATGCTTGATTACCAAACTCTCGTAAGGCAAATACAATATCTCTTCTCCTATTTCCATCTGTATATGCCCCTCGGTTATCATAATTAGCCAACCATTCGCCTAATGCTTCTATATGATCCCCTATCATTCTTTGCTCTGCATGTGCAAGTTGATTCCCATATGCTTCATGCTCAGCTGGACGAAACTTATTTGGAGTAATAACATCAATTGCACAATGCCTCTGTATTCGCCATTTTTTCGTTATTAATCGAACATGTGCAACAATTGGATTACATAACGCATCATAACCAATACTTTCAATCGCTTCTTTCGTAATCGCATGCGGTACTGATAAAATAGAGTCAATTTGTAAATCTGCTCGGTTCACTATATCATTTAAAATTTGGCGCCAGACAGTAATGGAATGCGGACGTTGCTTTTTCTTAAATAAATCATCAAAATTATTTAAAATCACGTCTGCTTGTCCATGTAAAATGGGATTGAGAAAAAAACGGAGGCTAGACGAAGAAATAGGAAAATCACCATCTAAAAATAACAAGACTTCCCCCTTAGCAAACTTGGCACCTACCGCACGCCCAACGTCGTTCCCGAGCGCTTCACTACTACTTATGACTATACAATCAAGCTCTTTTGCAATTCGTTCCGAATCATCTGTACATCCATTTGCAACAACAATAACTTCAAGCGGATTCAGTTCCTTCGCAGAAAGAATTACCTCTCGAATAGAATCAGCTTCATTATATACGGGAACGATAATTGATAAAGACTTAACCATAAAATTCTTCACGAAACCACGCAATGGTTTTCTGTAACCCTTCTTCAAATGCCACTTTTGGTTGAAATTGTAATAAAGTAGTTAATTTCGTTACATTCGGGCGTCGATGTGGAATTTCTTCAAATCCATCAGGATATACTTCCTCAAATGGAACATAAATCATATCCGAAGAACTTTGAACCATCTTCTGAATCATTACAGCAACATCTTGAATAGAAATTTCATGTTCAGAACCAATATTAATAATTTCACCATTTACTTTCTCGTCCATTGCTTTAATTGTTGCTTCTACTGCATCTGTTACATACGTAAAACAGCGCGTTTGTGTACCGTCCCCATATACAGGAACTTCTCTATTTTGCAAAGCTGCGCTAATAAACCTCGGAATAACTCCTGCGTACGGACCATCTTTAGCGCGTGGCCCGTATATATTGAAATAGCGGACTATCGTTACTGCTAATCCTTGGCGAGCGTAACTTAAGCAAAGTGTCTCTTCTAACGTTTTACAAATCGCATAGCTCCACCTAATTTTTGCAGTCCCACCATATAAACGATCCCCATCCTCTACAAATGGTGGTTTTGCTTTTCCATATACTTCAGATGTAGACGCAAATACAACTTTTTTCTGTCCCTTTAAAGCAGCTTGTAAAATATTTCTCGTCCCGTCAAAATTTGTTTCAATGAGCTCAACACTTTTTTCCATCGTGCTTTTTACACCTAAAATAGCTGCTAAATGAAATATTACATCATGACTCTGAACCAATTGCTCTATTTTTCCTTTATCTAATACACTTGCTTTTACAGTTGAAATTTTCTTTGTTAAATCGAAATGATATTTACGCTGTCCTTTATAGAAGTTATCTACAATCGTTACATCATATCCACGATGCAAAAGCTCTTCAGCTAAATGAGAACCAATAAAGCCAGCTCCTCCTGTAATTAAACATCGTTTTTTCATATATTCACCTGCTTTAATACACCACGTGTATCTAATACTTTCTTCGCCTGTTTAATTACCTTCCAATCAATAATAGAATGATCTGTTAAAACAATTACAAAATCTACTTGATCAATCGCTTCTTTCGTTAATAAAATAGATTCATATCTTTTACCAGCAACGTGTGCCACGGGAATATGCGGATCATGATACGATAGGTTATACCCTTCCCTTTGTAGTAGGTCGGCAACTATAAGAGCAGCTGATTCACGTAGGTCATTTACATCCCTCTTATAAGCGAGACCTATTAACAAAACATTTGCTTTTTCTGGTGCCTGTTCTTTTACTTGTTTTACAATATGTTTCGGCATTTCCTTATTAATACGATGTGCAATCTCAATAAACTGACTAACCATACCGTATTGCTTCACTTTCCATTGAAAATATAATGGATCAACAGGAATACAATGTCCCCCAACTCCTGGTCCCGGCCAATACGGTGTGAATCCAAATGGTTTCGTCGCCGCTGCTTCTAAGGCTTCGTGAAAGTCTATTTTTAACTCTTTACACAATAAATCCATTTCATTTACCAATGAAATATTAACGAGCCGTTGTATATTTTCAAAGAGCTTACACATTTCAGCAACTTTCGGGGAGCTAACTGGTACTAAATCATCAAATATATCTTCATATAATTCCATAACTTTTTTCTTACATAGCTCCGTTTGCCCACTTACAACTTTTGGAATTGATTGTATTGTATATGTCGTACTTGCAGGATCAATACGTTCAGGGGAATATCCGATATAATAATCTATCCCAACATTTTTACCGCCTTTTGATAAAATCGGAATTATTACTTCTTCTAACGTACCTGGATATGTTGAACTTTCAAAAATGAAGGTTTGGCCTCTTTGAAGATGCTTTTGAATATAATGTGAGGCAGAAATGATCGCACTTAAATCTGGTTCACCATTTTGATTTATCGGTGTTGGCACCGTTACAATCACATGAGTACTTTCTTCAAATGCTTTCACTCCTTGTTCTAGAGTTGTCGCTCCAAAGATCCCCTGCTCAACGAATTGCTGCAACACTTTAGATGCAACATCAGGGATGTAGCTAACACCATTTTGAATACTTTTTACCTTCTCTTGATCTTTGTCTATTCCTATCACCCTGTATCCATTTTGCGCAAAATGGATCGCCAACGGTAAGCCAACGTACCCTAAACCGATAACTGCCACTTTGCAATGATTACTTTCCATGCTCATCTTCCTTTCTAAGTTGTTCTATAATCTTCCGATCACGTTCACCATCTGTAAAACTTCCTCGTTTATCTGTATGTTTTAATAAATACGCTATCGCTTCTAGTTGATCCCCAAAAATACGATCAAAAGCGGGGATTCGCCCATTTACAACATGATGTTGTTCTGGACGAATTCGATTCGGTTTTACAACATCAACATGATGAACAGCTTGAATAGAAAAACCTGCTAATATCGCTTTTATTTGAGCTAACGGTGGAATCATTAATGCTTTATAACCAATTGTACCTATTACTTTTCTATGAATAGCATGCGGAACAGCTGTTAAAGAGTTATTCCATAAATCCGGACGCTTTGCAGCTAAGTTCACAAAGTATTTTCCAGCGCTAATTGGATCTACTGGATGAAACTCATCTAACAAACACTGCATATCATTTAATGCTATATCAACACCATTCTCGATTGCTTGTACAAACGGGCGCAGCTCTTCAGCTTGAATAACAAAGTCGCTATCAATAAATAAGAGAACGTCTGCTGTTGCATACATCGCTCCGATTGCCCTTGCAACATTATGTCCAAGTGCTTCACGAAATTCTACTACAATAACCTGTTCTGCTTTAGCCTTTCGAATCGTCTCCTGATCTGATCCATTAGCCACCACAATAATTTCATCAATTCCTGCTCGTTTTACTTCTTTAATAACAGCCGTAATTGTTTCTCGTTCTGCACCTGCAGGAATAACTGCACTATATTTTGCCTTTTTTTCTTCTGGAACGAAAAGAGTATAATCACTTACAACATCCCGATTTCGTCCACCATCTGTAAATCCTCCTCGCATACCATATACTTCAATCATATGATGTAATGCACGCAAATGGTCTCCCATGATACGACTTGTCGCTTTTGGATAAGGTGATCCAGCAGATGTGCCTGTATGAACAGGGCGAACTTTATTAGAATGAATGACATCTACAGACCCTAAGTCCCCAATGGTCATCCCTTTTATAACGGCCATTGCTTGAAATAATGCTGGATCCGCTAAATTCCACCAGCCTATTTTCTCTATTACAGTTCTTTTTATTGCATGTGGAATGGCAATGAGTGAACCTACAACAAGCTCTTTTTGATTCAAAAAACGATTAAACATAAACTTACTCACTGTTGTATAATGCGGACGAATCTTCAAATACACAGACCAAGTTAAATTATTAACTGCAATATCCTTTCCTTGTTTCATACATTGAATAAATGGTAATAGCTCCTGATGTGGGATAATAATATCTCCATCTAAAAATAAAACTATTTCTCCCTTCGCTTCTCTTGCCCCAATTGCTCGGCCAACATCATTACCTAATGGGTGCTCACTATAAATAATTGTACATCCGAAGCCCTCTGCGATTTCTTTCGTTCGATCAGTAGATCCATTATCGACCACAATGATTTCATAAGGCTGTACCTTTTTTACTTCTTCTAGCACACCGCCTATCGTCTGTGCCTCATTATGGGCTGGAATCACAACAGATATACGCATTTTCTTCCTCCTAACTATACAATCGAACATATGAAACAACTGGAATTCTTACAATAACATCTTCTGGCGGACCATAAGATGGAGATGTTCGTATCACAACTACTCCATCCGTTACAGATAAAATAATGCCCGTCACAATTTCACCAACAAGTACAACTTGAGCAAGTTGTCCCACATGAGATCGTAATGTATCAATAAATTTCATTCTCTTTCTCCCCTTTCCCTATAACTCACGAATTGAAAGAATACTTGTAAATGGTAATAAAATGACGCTTCCAGCTGATTCTTGTAATGTTAAAAAATCATCTCCTACTTCTGAAATTACACCTGTTAACATGCCAACTGTTACAGTAATTTCAACTTCTTTCCCTAGCAATTGTTCTGCAATTTCTTTAAATGGAGAAACATTACATTCTTTTAAAATAAAGCAAATGATATTTTGAAAATCCTCAGATTCAACATATTCTTTGACACCTTTTTTTGTATAAATTTCTATATACCTTGCAAACCGTGGTGAAAATAATATTTCTTCTAGGCCGGGCATGAATTTTTCGTAAAAAAAGCTATCTAATTGACATCGCACAACCCGTGCAAGCTTGTACCAATAACCTTTGAATGCAGACATGATCCTTTCCTCCTATATACAATTCTCTGTATGGACAACCTATCCACACTTATCAATGTATACAGAAATGCCAACTTTGGTGTTAAACCAGCGCACATTTTTTGTAAAACAAATCACATGCCTATACATGAAGTACACATCTAAGTGCCAACATAATATAGTGAAACTTCTATAAGTAGGAGGAATTTGATATGCGAAAAACAAAAATTGTTTGCACAATTGGACCTGCAAGTGAACAATACGAAACGTTGCTTTCTTTACTAGCATCCGGAATGAATGTGGCTCGGCTAAATTTCTCTCATGGAACGCATGAAGAACATCAAGTACGGATCGATACAATCCGAAAAGCCGCAGCAGCCTCCAAAAAGAACATTGCGCTCTTACAAGATATTAAAGGACCCAAAATTCGCACTGGAGAATTTGAAGGTGGACAAGCTGAATTAGTTGATGGGGAAACAGTTAGTGTTTCAATGAAAGAAGTCCTCGGAACATCTAAACGTTTTTCTGTCACTTATGAAGGACTATATGATGATGTAGAAGTAGGGTCACACCTATTACTCGATGATGGCTTATTAGAGCTAGAAGTAACAAACAAAGATAATGGTGAATTACAAACGAAAGTTATACATGGTGGAATCATTAAAGATCATAAAGGTGTAAACGTACCAAATGTAAAAATCCGTCTGCCAGGTATTACTGAAAAAGATAAACAAGACATTCTGTTTGGCATACAGCAACAGGTTGATTACATCGCAGTCTCTTTTGTACGTAAAGCTGCGGATATTTTAGAAGTACGCAATATATTAACAGAGCATAACGCCTCGCATATTCGTATCATCGCAAAAATTGAAAACCAAGAAGGAATTGATAATATAGCAGAAATTGTAGAAGTTGCAGATGGGATTATGGTTGCGCGCGGTGATATGGGAATTGAAGTCCCTGCAGAATATGTACCAATCATTCAAAAACAATTGATTCACACTTGCAATACGCTAGGAAAACCAGTCATTACAGCAACACAAATGCTTGATTCCATGCAAAGAAATCCAAGACCAACAAGAGCGGAAGCATCAGATGTAGCAAACGCCATCTTTGATGGCACAGATGCGATTATGCTTTCAGGAGAAACAGCTGCCGGTGAATATCCAGTAGAAGCTGTACAAATGATGGATAAAATTGCTCTACAAGTAGAGGAATCTTCTTTATTCCAAAACCAAAAGCAATTCCTTCATAATAACTACAAACAAATAACAGAAACAATTGGTGCTGCTGCCGTCCAAGCGGCTTATTCTTTACAAGCAAAGGCAATTTTAACACCAACGAAAAGCGGTCATACAGCACAAATGATTTCAAAATACCGTCCGCACACGCCAATTTTTGCAACAACATCTGAACAATCTGTTATGCAGCAACTCGCACTCGTATGGGGCGTACACCCATTTTTCACCACTCCGAAACAAACGACAGATGAAGTAATTGAACAAGCAATAAGCAACGCAAAAGAACAACAGCTTGTCGTTACGCAAGATCTCATCATTGTAACAGCAGGCGTCCCTGTTAACGAACGCGGAACAACAAATCTGCTGAAAATTGAAGTTGTAAAATAATAAAAAATGATAGATCCTCTTCTTGTTAGAGGGGCGAGAGCATCTGACCGCGCATAGAAGCGGTCAAGGTCTGTTCTCTGCCACATGCAATGTTTTGCAAGAGCAGATCATGTTGTATTCTGCATTAGCGCAATTTCTATGACGAAAAATTAAAATGAATTTATATATAAATAGATATTTCTCTGCCCGCTAGTAAAGTAAAAGAGGCAGATGCCTGATGTCATCTGCCTCCACCATATCTAATTATTTTTCAAAGTTAATAATGCAGCCACAGCATAATATAAAGCTTTCTCATACTTCGCGTGTTCTACCACTGATAAATTAACAAGCGAGCCACCGCTAGCCGAAAAATATTCAATCGCTTCTACTGGAATTGCATCTTCTTTTACTTCAATAGAACTACCATCATTCCATTGGCCTTTTTGGATATTCGCATACAAATCTCCATTAATTTCACCAATTTCTTCATCATGCTCAGACAGTAAGAGCCACTTCAACTTTTTTAAGCTTAAGATTTGTTTCAATCCACCAATCTTATTCCCTACCAAGTCATGAAATGTATAAGAAAAGGACATGCCTGGTTTTTGTTTTACAATCAGCATCGCTTCACCCAGTTCGTTATATAAAACAAAGCGTTTTTCAATCAATGCGTTCAAAAAAAACGATATGAAAATCTTCCATAGTCTTTGTAGGCTTGTTTCATATTCTTCTTTTAAAATAGCCATTGTATTTCCAGCCATCGAAAAGTATGTAACAGTGATTACGAAAGATGCCTCTCTTCGTACAACGAATCGATGGTGGTGCAAGAGCGACGATGTCCCTTCGGTACAAATTGTTGTGCTAATTTTCTTTGCCCTCTCTCTTTCTACAAAGCTATAAATCATAAAAAGAAAGGCTGTTATAATCATGCTAATAAAGGTCATCGTATCTTTATTCCACTGAAAATGCGGCGTTCGAACATAATCAAGGATAAACGCTATAATAGCAATCAAAAATAGAAAAATAGAAAAAAGAAATAACCTTTTTCCATTCCGGGCATGATGCTCATGGATCCCCATTTTTATCTCCTCATTTTTACATATTTTTATTATTATCTCATTTCCACATGGTTTTTCCAAAGGTATAAATTCCAAAAATTCCCAAACTATAAATTGTGGATATGTAGAATAAAACATGCCCTGCTCTCGCCTACCTAAAAAGAAGAGGTTTTTAGGTTTTTATTTTCCCACAAAATTCCCCATATAAAACTACAAAAAAGCTATCTCATAAGATAGCTTTCTAACCTTCTACATGCCGTACCATCGTATAAATATCATTACTTACAACGCCAAACGACTTAATGTTATTTTGAATATTAGATAATAACACAACATACGTATTTCCATCTTTACTAAAACTATTTAAACAATTCCATCCTGGCATAACACCATGATTCGAGTAACTACCAGGGTCCACATACCAACCAAAACCATAATCCTTTTTAACTGCCGTAAACATTTGATGATAACTTTCACTTGAAATCAGCTTTCCTGTAAACAAAGCTTGATCAAATAAATATAAATCATATGCAGTCATATATATATCACCACAGCCAAATAATTGCGACATACTTGGTAAAGCTGGTGTTGTCATTTTATTATCGACAATTTTATAACCAGTAGATGGATATTTTCTTTGTTGGAAATTATCACCAAATCCAGAATGTTTCATACCGACTACTTCAAAGATATTCTTTTGAATATAATCTTGAAGGGATTGTCCGCTCACCTTCTCGGCAATATACGCAAGCACGGAATAATTAGAATCAGAGTATTTCCATTGTGATCCGGGCGGGAATGCCAATTTTTGCTTTCCTATTCTTCTAATTAATTCCTCATGGGTGATGTTCTCTGATCCCTCGCTGTACTCTGGAATCCCTGATGTATGCGTAAGAAGATTTACTAATTTAATTTCTCCGCCTCTTGGAAAATCAGGAATATATTTTGCGACAGTATCTTGTATGTTTAATTTATTTTGTTCTTTCAATTGCATAATTGAAGTTGCGACAAAAGCTTTTGTAATGGAACCAATATAGTAGGCCGTCTCTGAATTATTAGCAACATTTTTTTCTTGATTGGCAAGTCCATATCCTTTGTTCAAAAGAACCTTCCCATTTTTTACAACAACCGCTGTGCCGCTAAAGTTTTTACTCTTCATATACTCATCTAATTGGGCATTATTATTAATTTCTTGCGGAGGTTGCTCCACTACCACTTCTTCTTTTGGTTTCTCTACAACTTCTTTCTTTACGTCTTCTTTCTTTATTTCTTTTTTTACTTCTTTCATCGCTTGCAAAGTTGCCTTTTTTTTATCATGGGAAGTAATTTTCGCATACCCCCAATAGATAAGGGCAAACAACAGACTGAGAATAATCGTTCGTTTTATATATACAATCGGTCTGTGAGATTTCATAGCAATAAAAACCTGCCTTTTCACATAGTTGCTCATTTCACATCTTACTTTATCACGCAGCCAGTATTTTACCAATGCTATGCACTAAAAAATAAAAAAGAGCACCAAAAATGCAAGATAGTCGTTACATTTGTAATGAAAAACCCCCCTCATTTTTATCCCGCTATTTGCGGGCAGTAATACTCCCGCCTCAAAATTCAGCGGATGCAAAGAAGATAAACTGCGCGTAAAAGACCGATTGGTGAGGGCTGATAATCAGTGGGGAATGAAGAAACCCCCCACTGATTAAAGTTTCACTTTATCAATGAGGGGTTCCTATTTCTTATACGTGCTTCTTCATATCATCAGCGACAGACTCAACGTTTGTCCCAACGATGACTTGTACACTTGTATCACTTAACTTCATAACACCTTTTGCACCGGCACGTTTTAATGCTTGTTCATTTATTAAGCTTGCATCTTTTACTTGCAGGCGAAGACGAGTGGCACAGTTGTCAATAACAGCTAAATTTTCTTTTCCTCCTAACGCTGCAACATAAGTTTCACCGATGGAACCGGCTTCACCTGCTGTAATTGTTCCTTCTTCTAATAACTCATCATCATCTTCACGACCAGGCGTTTTTAAGTTTAATTTCTTAATTAAGAAATAGAATACAAAGAAGTAAATTGCTGCGTAAACTAAGCCTACACCTGCTAATAATACTGGCTTTGTTGCAATACCAAAGTTAATACCGTAGTCAATTGCACCCGCACTAAATGAGAAACCATCGTGAATGCCAAGCTTTGTTGTTATAAATAAAGAAAGACCTGTTAATACAGCATGAATCCCATATAATACTGGTGATAAGAACATAAATGAGAATTCAATTGGTTCTGTAATACCAGTTAAAAATGAAGTTAAGGCAAGACCAATTAACATACCCGTAACTGCTTTACGCTTTTCTGGTTTTGCTGCTGCAATCATCGCAAAGCATGCTGCTGGTAAACCAAACATCATGATTGGGAAGAAACCTGTCATAAACATACCTGCACTTGGATCTCCTGCAAAGAAACGAGCAATGTCGCCATTTACAACAGCTCCTGCTGAGTTTGTAAATTCACCAAATACAAACCAGAAGTACGTGTTCATTACATGGTGTAAGCCTATTGGAATTAATAAGCGGTTTAATAAACCGAAAATCCCTGCACCAATTGCTCCTAAATTAACGATGCCATGTGCTACCGCATCGATACCGCTTTGAATCGTTGGCCAAATTTCTCCAAACACTAAACCTAACAGAAGCATCACTACAGATGTAATAATTGGAACGAAACGTTTACCAGCAAAGAATCCTAACCATTCTGGTAATTTAATTTTATAGAATTTGTTGTATAGTAATCCCGCAACGATACCAGCAATAATACCACCTAAAATGGCCATATTAATTTTTGGTGCTAACGTTGCCGCCTTAGAAATCTTACCTAACGTATCTGCTACTTTAGATGGATCTACAGAACCCATTAAATCTTGAACACTTTTCAATTTATCGTTTAACTCTACCGCTGAATACCCTTTACTTAAAGTATCGGTCGTATTTTTCAAAACAAGATAACCAATCGCACCTGCCAGACCCGCGGCACCGCTGCCATCAACAGACAAACCAACTGCAACACCAATTGCAAAAATAAGTGCTAAGTTATCAAAAATTGCTGCACCGGCTTGTGCCATAACAGGAATATTAAATACGTCAGGTTGCCCTAAACGGAGTAATAGTCCGGCTGCTGGTAGTACCGCAATTGGAAGCATTAGTGCTTTACCAATACGTTGTAAAAACTGCAACATCTGAATTCCCCCTATCCAAAATTATGAAATCGTTACCAATTATAAATATGTTTTAGAAAACGCTTTCTATTACAAAAACATAATAACATATAGTTGTATAGATGTGTAGTTATTATACTCATTTTTTTTATAAATTTATTTTCCTTTTGTAATCTATATAAATCCATTTTGACTTTACGGCATCTAAATCGTAGCTATGCAGAAAACAACATGACCTGCTTTTGTTGTCTCCTTTTGTTTTAAACCTCGCACATGGCAAAAAAAGGAACTCACCACTTCTATACATGACCAAATGCTCTCGACCACCTAAAAAAGAGGGCTTTCTATGCATTTCCTTTATATAAAAGGAAATGTATAGAAGTTTCATTTTATCATTCCTTAATTTCGTGTTATTATTTATTTCCACACTTGTAGGGGCAAGTTAAATTTAATCACTAATACAACTAGGGGTGTTTATTATGCAGTGTATCGAGACTAACAACTTACAACAATTATTAGATCAAGTTCAGCCCTATACGAAACAAGGTAAGCTTGCAACGTATATTCCTGAGTTAGGAAATGCAAATCCTGATGATTTAGGGATTGCAATTTATCATAAAGACAACCATTACAGTCATGCTGGAAAATCCCAGACCCTTTTTACCCTTCAAAGTATTTCAAAAGTAATTACACTTGCACTCGCACTTTTAGATTGTGGTGAAGAATATGTATTTTCTAAAGTTGGCATGGAACCAACTGGCGATCCTTTTAATTCTATTATTAAGCTAGAGACAACAAGCCCATCTAAACCATTAAATCCAATGATTAATGCTGGGGCATTAGCGATTACAAGTATGATTGCAGGAAATTCTAATGAAGAGAAAATGGAACGTATCCTTCAATTTGTTCGTGATATTACAGATAATCCTTCCATTAACTACTCTTCTAAAGTGGCCATCTCTGAATTAGAAACGGCTTATTTAAATCGTTCTCTTTGTTACTATATGAAGCAAAACAACATCATTGATGGGGATATCGAAGAGCTAATGGACCTATACACACGCCAATGCGCAATTGAAGTAAGCTGTATCGACTTAGCTCGTATTGGACTCATCTTTGCAATGGATGGTTATGATCCATACTATAAGAAGCAAATTATCCCAAAACACATTACGAAAATTTGTAAAACCTTTATGGTGACATGCGGTATGTACAACGAATCTGGAGAATTTGCAATTCGCGTTGGGATCCCAGCGAAAAGTGGTGTAGCTGGCGGTATTTTAGGATGTGTAAAAGGTGAAATGGGTATTGGTATTTTCGGTCCTGCACTAGATGAAAACGGAAATAGCCTTGCTGGATTGAAAATATTAGAATTACTTTCTGAACAAGAAAGTTGGAGTATTTTCTAAAAAGCGTCTGAAACGACGCTTTTTTCAATATAATTGTGCATATTCACCATACACCTCCGAATAGTATAGTACAGCCTAGTATATTTCCATTTAGGAGTCTAAATGGTTAACTAACTTACTCTTACGGAAAGCATTCTGAATAAAATGGAGGTGCTCATGAAACTCATCCTTCAAACAGAAGATCAGGCAGTTCTCGAAAAGACCATCCTTCTTTTTGTATTAAGCATCGTTGAAAGTTTAAAATTGAAAGTTGTTTCCCTTGATGAAGCCTATCGATACATATTTAATCTAGACGTACTAGAATTGTTAATGGACCGAAGTATTGATGATAAAGTATTGGAAATTGTCCATTTTGGCATCGAATTAGAAGACATTCAAAATTTAATCCCGGAAGATTTAGAACAAAATATCGAAGAGTTAAAATGGCGCTGTATTCAAGTACTAAGTGACTATGAAATGTATGAAGAAACGGAACAATTATTTGAAGATATTCGGTAAAATGAAGCTTCCATTACATGTAGAAAAAGCACCTTTTTAGGTGCTTTTTAATGTTTTTTCAAACTATTTTTATACGTTTCAATATTTACTGGTAATTCTTCCTCTTCTAACGTATGTTCATTTACATCTTTATGAATATACGCACCTTTTGGAGGTTGATGATCGTGTCCTTTTTTCTTATGATCAAAGGATTTACCGCGCCCCATACTAACACCTTCCTTTACCTAAAGTCTATGTTAGTATAAATAAAAGTTCGTCGACATATGCAATGGTTTGTTGTATTTCCGAGGAAATGGTAGAAAAATGTTTTCCTCTATACTTGCTGCTATGCAGAATACAACAGAACCGCTACTCACTTTCTCCTTTTATTTTAAACATTGCACGTGGCAGAAATAGGCCCTGACCGCTTCTATGCACGCCTAGACGCTCTCGTCCAACCAAAAAGAAAAAGAGGAATCATGTCGTTCTTTAACTTATATATCTTTCATAAAAGCTGCTTAACTGCAATGATAACAAGCAAAGCTCCAGCAATGACAGTTGCCCATTTCCCTAAGTGCAGCGCTAAGTATTTTTTACCGATGTAAGAACAAAACCTCACACATAAGAAGCTAAAAAATCCTGAAATAATAGCGGTCATCCACAAATTCAAATTTGTCACACCTGCATCAAAGCCACCTGCAATGTTATTAATGGATAATGCAACGCCAAGTACAATTGCTTCTGAAAAGCCAATTGTTTTAGACTCATCAAAATCGGCTGCTTCCGGATTACGTAAAATATACATCAACACATTGCTTTTCTTTCTCTCATCTACCTCTTTACTAAGCAGCGGCTGGCATAATACCAATACGCCAATACTCCCCAATACGATAGCACCAATCATATTAGCTGTAACATCTGAAATAAACAAAGAAATCCAATTCCCAAAAAAACCTGCCAAAAGTGTAAAGAGAAAACCGAAGAAAGCGATGATAAAGTTGTTGAACCATGAGATATGAATCTTCCGAATTCCATAAGCAATGCCTACACCCGCATTATCTAAATTTGAAGCGATCCCAATAAAAAGAACGGAAAGCAAACTTGTTATATACATCAATACGCACTCCTTTATTGCCATTTTTATTGTATCGTATGCAAATATTGAGCAATTGTGCCTGTCTGTTTCATATACTTTTAATAAAATATCAACATTTCAGAAACAAAAAGGAGCGCCTAAACCTATGTCTACTCAAAATATAAATCATCAACTTGGTACCGTATTAAAAGAATTGTTACAAGAGCGTTCATTATCAATGCGACAATTTGGAACGCTCACTAATATTGACCCTTCCACCATTTCACGAATTATTAATGGAAAGCAACAAGCGAAGAAAAAGCATCTTCAAAAATTTGCAGAATGTCTCCAAATTCCTATCCAGTTCTTATACGATGCAACGTATGCCAAACAGCCTCACCAAACTACTGAACCCCAGGCTGAAATGTATACATCAATTGATGCCATTCAAAACACATTACAATCCTCTAACTTATTTGATTACAAGTACACAACAACTCGTGTAAAACAAGAGCTTGAAAATTACGAACGCTATGCAAAAACAACAGAAGGCACACGCCTTATTCATGAAGGATTCTTAACAAAATTGCAACAACTTGATAGTACAGGTCCTTTCATTGATCAACTCACAGATATGTATCATCAATTTTGCAACGAAACAATTACATCGCAAGAACGAGCAATTCTCGGAAGTGCCTTGCTCTATTTCGTTTTATCAACCGATATTATTCCAGATTACGTCTTTCCCATTGGGTATTTAGATGATGCAATAGCAGTAGAATTAGCAAAGGAAAAATTACTTGAGATGAAGAACAAATCAGAGAAAGAAGAATAGCTCATTCCACATAAAAAACAAAGGAAATCGGAGCAACATGCCCCGATTTCCTTTGTTTTTATTATAAGCTGTGAACTTCTTTTGCATTCGTTTCTTCAACCTGTTTCATTTTTTTATTCTTAGAAAAATGATAAAACAGTAAGCAAACTAACATAAACGGAATGCCGCAATACAGTGCCATACGTTGATCTGGAATAAAAGCCATGCTCACAATTACAATCATATTTAATATGAAAGAAAGAAGCGGCACAAACGGATACAACGGCGTTTTAAATTTCAAATCCTTAATATCCCCGCCTTGCTTTATAAACATTCTTCTACCTAGAAGGTTTGATAACGCAATCGATGCCCAAACTAATATTGCACCGAATCCTGCAATGGAAAGAAGCCATAAATAAACAGTATCCTCTGCATATATACCACATAATAATGACAGACAACCAACAATCGTACTTGCGATTAATGCATAGATTGGAACACCCTTTTTAGATAACTTCCCAAAAATCGGACTAATCATTCCTTGGCTGGACATAGACCAAAGCATACGAGAAGTTGCATATAAGCCAGAATTTGCTACTGATAGCACCGCTGTAATAATAACGAAGTTCATAATGTCTGCGGCATATGGAATCCCAATTTTATCAAATACAACTACAAACGGACTTTCTACTAATCCTGCTTGTTGCCATGGGAATAAGCCAGCGAGTATAAACATCGAAAGGATAAAAAACACGAATATGCGCCAAACTGTGTTATTAATTGCTTTCGGAACTGTTTTCTCTGGATTTTCACTCTCTCCAGCCGCAATACCAACAATTTCAGTTCCCTGAAAGGAGAAGTTGACGGCAATCATTGTAACTAGAATCGCTTTCAGTCCATTCGGGAACAGTCCCCCGTGATCCGTAAAGTTTGAAAGCATCGGTGCTGCTTCATTTCCTTTCATATGTAAAAAACCAAACATCGCTGCACCGCCTAAAATAATAAACGCAATAATCGTAATGACTTTAATACTCGCAAACCAAAACTCAACCTCTGCAAAACTCCGTGATGATAATGCATTAATGGCAAAAAGAAGGACTGCAAAAGCGACGCACCAAATCCAAGATGGAACATCCGGAAACCAGCGCTTCATTAAAATACTCACTGCGATTAACTCGATTCCTATCGTAACAGCCCAGTTTAGCCATGACATCCACCCAACTACATAACCTACCGCAGGCGAAATATTCTTTGTAGCATACACTTGATAAGACCCTGCATTCGGCATGGCAACTGCTAATTCGCCAAGGCAAAGCATCGTTAAATACATAACAAAGCCCCCAACAAGATACGCGACAAGTGCACCACCTGGTCCGGCTTCATGAATTGTGTAGCCAGATCCTAAGAAAAGCCCTGTACCAATAACCCCTCCAAGTGCAATCATAAATATGTGTCGACTTTTTAGCTCTCGCTTTAACTCCTGGTTTTGCTTTTCCATATGAATTCCCCCTAGTCAAAGATGTAAACGCTTTAAAAATAATATAAAAAGAATAAAGTGCATTCTCATTATTACTATAGATTTGTAATAGGAGGGAGATGTTTCAAAAGAAAATCTCCCAATCCAAGGAAACACCGATAACTCGATAGATAGTTGCTACGAAAATTTTTTATCATTTACTACAATTGTTTAAAAGACTCTTAGAAAACGGTACATTATCTAGAAAGACTGTATTAATCACTTCCTGTGATCAATAAATCATCCCTAACTACTATTAATAATGTTTCACTCGTGATAGCTTGTCCTTCTTCTACTTCTAGCAATTCCACATAGCCGCTAATTCCCACTTTAACTTCTACTTTCTGCTCATCCATGGTTTCAATTAAAGCTAATTTCTCCCACTCATAAACATAGGAACTTTCATGAATAAATAACTTTGCAACTCTGCCATAACAAGGACTGTACACGTTTTCTACTACTGTTTTCATCTTTTAAACCTCTCTTCCTTATTAAGTGCGCTTGTAAAGCTTTTACCCCACCTCCAAATTGCTAGAACTCAATTATTATTTATGCAAGATATGTACCAACCTAATTTCTGACTTGGAATTAAGAGTTTGTACTGAAAAAATCTTCATTCTACGCAAAATCTTTCTTCTCTCTTAAAGATTTTTAACCTTAAAAACGCAAATTTTTTTTGCATACTCGCAAAAATTTTATTAAAATTAAGAAAAATCAGTCTTCATAGGGTATAACAGGGAGAAGGTGAAACATGTATACAGAAGAAATCAATTTCAAAAAATTAGTTGAAATGAATACGTTATATGAAACTTTACTGAATGAAATTGATATTGGGATTCACATGATTAATGAAGAATGTAAAACGATTATCTATAATCGCAAAATGATGGAAATTGAATCGATGGATCGCAAAGAGGTACTATATAAAAATCTTTTAGACGTATTTGCATTTGAAGAAAATCAAAATAGTACTCTTATCGAGGCGTTAACAGTTGGAAAAGCGAGAAAAAATATAAAACAAACTTATTTTAATAATAAAGGACAAGAGATTACAACGATTCATGATACCTTTCCTATCGTGAAAAACGGGAAAATCAAGGGCGCTATTGAAATAGTAAAGGAGATTCCTCCATTAAAACAAACTAGTAGAGGAAACGCCATACGAGGGCATCATACGAAATTTACCTTCAATCATATAATTGGGAATTCTAGCGCCATTCAATCGGTTATTGCGGAAGCAAAAAGAGTAACACGTACCTCTTCCTCTGTACTAATCGTGGGAGAAACAGGAACTGGAAAAGAACTATTTGCACAAAGTATTCATCATGAAAGCCAGCGTGCTGGAAAGCCTTTTATCTCGCAAAATTGCGCTGCCATTCCTGAAACTTTAATGGAAAGCTTATTATTCGGTACAAATAAAGGAGCGTTTACAGGAGCAATCGATAAACCAGGTTTATTTGAGGAAGCACAAGGAGGCACTTTATTATTAGATGAAATTAACTCGTTAAGCCCAGCACTGCAAGCTAAATTGTTGCGTGCCATCCAAGATAAAACAATCCGAAGAATCGGCGGAACACAAGAAAAAGAAGTAGACGTTCGAATCATAGCTACAATTAACGAAGATCCTATTGAAGCGATCACGCACAATCGCTTACGAAAAGATCTATACTACAGATTAAGCGTCGTTACTTTATTTCTCCCGCCTTTAAGACAGCGTAAAGAAGACATCTTACCGCTTCTTCATCGTTTTATTGAAAAATATAACATGCAATTTGCTCTACAAGTGCAAGGTGTGGATAACAGCGTAATCGACTTTTTCTATAAACATGATTGGCCTGGGAATATACGCGAGTTAGAGCACATCATTGAAGGCTCTATGAACTTAATTGAAGATGAAGATGTAATTACAACCTCTCATCTTCCAACCCGTTTTTATGAGCTAACAAAAAATGAATGCTCTATTCAACCACCGCTAGCTAGATGGGAAAGTAATCAATCGAAAACTTTAAAGAACACAATGAAAGACATGGAAAAAGAATATATCATTGAAATTCTTAGCGAGCATAATGGAAATATCTCGCAAGCCGCAAAGTACTTAGGATTAAGTAGGCAAAACTTGCAGTATCGGTTGAAAAAATATGGTTTAAACTAGTAGCTTTATATGTATTTTAGAGACCTTTTCTTATAGATAGGTGGTTTTCAAATGAATGAGCTGGAACAAGTCATAGAAAAATTCAAACTACACGTATTAACAATTGAAGATGTTCCTCAATCTTTTAGTTCAACAGTTTATAAAGTCAAGCTAATCAATCAAAGTACAGTTTATGTCAAGATTCCTTCTTCTAAAGTAAAGCTTGAACGTGAATACACCATACTTGATCGATTACACCATGAGTTATCCGTACCACAAATATTAAATTATTGGGCAGGGAATGAGGAATGTAACGGTGCATTGTTATTATCCGCAATCAACGGTGTACCGGCTACAGAGAAGATTGATGCCAAATTAGCTTATGATATCGGAGTACAACACGCTAAGTTGCATGCAATTATTCCAAATGAGCAAGACTTCAAAAGTTCCATTCCCAATGTGTATGATCAATGGTCTGCGTTTATTCAGCAATTTTTTTATTCCTTTACAACATATGTAAAAGAAGTAATCGATCCACATTTATACGAGCAAAGCTTACAATATTTTGATCATCATTTGAAATTACTTCCGTCTCCAAACGGACCTAGTTTTATACATATGGATTTTCGCCCTGGTAATATTTTAGTTTATGAAAATCAAGTAGCGGGTATCATTGACTTTGAAGGTGCCCGTATTGGAGCAACCGAAATAGATTTTACAAAAATCAATCGTGATATCTTTATAAAATATCCCGGCACAATGGAAGCTTATCAACAAGGCTACGAGTCCGTTCGCCCCCTTATTAACTTACAGGAAGTTTTACCATTTTATCGCTTTATGGATGCATTTGGCTCAATTGGTTGGTGTAAAAAAAGAGGCATTGAAAAACATCAAACCTTTTTACAGGAGAACTTAGCGATTTTAAATACGTTTTTTTCAAACGTACGATAAAGTGAAACTTTAATCAGCGGGGGCTCCATCCCCCACTGATTATTAGTTGAACCAATCGGGCTTTTACGGACAGTTTATCTCCCACCTAACTTCTTCGCTTTCGCTGAATTTTGAGGTGGGAGTATTACTGCCCGTTAACGCGGGATAAGTTTGCCCCCATTTCAAAGCTAATGTGTTTTGAAATGGGGGTGTTTCAATTAGAAATCAACCTTCTCCAAATACAATCCACTTGCCTCCGCAAGACAGTTGATTTGATTTCGTTGTTTTCCCTCTAAAATTTGTGGCATTGCTTCAGCGTCTAATTGACCTAATCCAACTTCTATTAACGCTCCAACAATCTTTCTCACCATATTGTGAAGAAAGCCGTTTCCACTTACTCTAATTTCGACGAATCCATCCTTTTCCGTTACATCTAATGAATAGATTTCACGAACCATAGATTTTTTCTTCGACTTCGCATTAGAGAAAGCTGTAAAATCATGCGAACCGATCAAATATTGAGCTGCTTTTTTCATACTTTCAATATTTAATTTTTTTCCAACGTGCATGCTGTACTTACGCATGAATGGATTCATATGTTCTTCATTCCAAATTTTATATAAATACGTTTTCGCTTTCGAATTGTAGCGAGCATGGAAGCGCTCCGTAACTAATTCCACATCAGTAATACTAATATCATTTGGTAAGTATTGATTTAAATTCTTTTTCACTTTATGTTCCGTCAAATTCTCATCAATCTTAAAGTTAGCTACTTGATTAAGCGCATGTACACCCGCGTCTGTTCTACTGCAACCGATGATTTCAATTTCTTTTCCTAGCATTTCAGATAGTACACTTTCTATTTTTCCTTGAATGGTATTTTCGCTATTACCGAGACGCTGCCAGCCTTTATAGCGACTGCCATCATATTGAATTGTTAATTTGTAGTTGTTCATTGTTTTCTGCTACTAAACCTATTTTGTTTTTAGTAACAGACTCACCGCCTTTCTTTTACCTGTACCTAAATATACACCTTCATGTGAAAAAATACTACGCTACAGAGCACTGCGGTAGAGACTAAATACACAAAAGACCGATTTTAATCGGTCTCATATATTCATGCTTAATTATTAAAATTAATCCCCAAAACTTAACCACAACTCCATCACCGAATCTAGTTCATGATTTAATTCAAGTTTCCTACCATATAGCTGAGTAAGTTCCTCATACTCGATATGATCAGCAGCCATAGCTATATCTAGCTGTCTTATCTCCTCTTCAAGCCTTTCAATCTTTGCTAGCGCCTTAGCCTTTACTGCCTCCTCCTTTATACCGTCAGAACCATTTCTTTGTTTCTTCACCTTCACGCTCTTTTTAACCGGCTCCTTCACATTCTGTAAGCTTAACTCCTCTTTTACACTTTTATAATAATCGTAATTTCCAAGATAGCTTTTACAGGAATGCTCCTCAATAACAATCACTCTTTCACCGAATTTATTAATAAAATATCTGTCGTGAGATATAAAAAATATTGTTCCTTTAAAGTCTTCCAGCGCTTCCTCAAGAGTTTCGATCGAATCAATATCAAGATGGTTTGTCGGCTCATCCAGTATTAATAAATTTACATCTTGATATAACAACATACCAAGTTTGAGTCTAATTTTCTCTCCCCCTGATAAATGTTTTACTTTTTTAAAGACGCTATTTTTATAAAACATGAATTTTGATAAATATTCCCGCGCTTTTCCTTCCAGTATCGAGATATCCTCCCTAAAGCACTCCAGCACCGTAAGCTCTTCATCTTTGAAAATAATTTTCTGTGGTAAATATGCCGCTATCACATTAGCACCTAATTCCACCACACCTTGATCCGGCTGCTCTTCCCCTAAAAGCATCTTTAAAAACGAGGTTTTCCCGCTGCCATTAGAGCCGATTAGCCCCACTCTTTCCCCGTAATGAACCATTACATCAGCATCCTTAAAAATTACTTTATCTCCATAGCTTTTAGAAAGCCCTACTGCTTTAATGGTTTCATTTCCGGATCTTTGCGCAGCTTTTACATGTAACTTCATATTTTGTCTCTCAAAAACCGGCTTTTCAATCCGCTCCATTTTATCGAGCTTTTTTTGTATACTAGCAGCTCTTCTAAAGAACTTATTATTATCAGCTCTCATAGCCCAATCTCTCAAATCTGTTACGGTCTTTTCCATGGAATTAATCTTTTTTTGCTGCTCTCTAAAATGCTCATATTGAATGCGTAAATTCTCTTCCTTTTGACTCACATAAGATGAATAGTTTCCCTTGTAGGTGATAGACTCCATATCCTCTATTTCTACAATTTTTGTGACTACATTGTCCAAAAAATATCGATCATGGGATACGATAATGACAACTCCCTTGTAGCTTTTCAAATAGCCTTCGAGCCATTCAATGGAATCCATATCTAAATGATTGGTCGGCTCATCAAGCAACAATATATCTGGATCATGAATCAGCAGTTTCCCAAGTACAACGGTAGTTTTTTCACCACCGCTCAATAAATCAAAATCCTTGTTTAAAAAGCTTTCATCAAATTTCAGCCCCGTGCAAACCTTGCCTAATTTTTCTTCTATATCATATCCGCCCTTCACTTCATATAACTGAACTAAGTCACTGTACTTTTGCAGGGATTTTTCTAAAGCGACATCTTCTAACGTCTTCATTTGTTCTTCTAATACACGCATTTCTTTCTCTATACAATGAACTTCCTCAAAAGCCATGTTTAAAACATCAATAACCTTTAA
Organism: Bacillus sp. S10(2024); assembly: GCF_050473865.1. Classification (NCBI taxonomy): domain Bacteria; kingdom Bacillati; phylum Bacillota; class Bacilli; order Caryophanales; family Bacillaceae; genus Bacillus; species Bacillus sp. S10(2024). The sequence goes on from NZ_JBFLUR010000002.1 coordinate 3,072,888, forward strand.
GCCTTGTGGATACGAAGGCGTTTGCTCAAGATATGCACAAGTTGCCCCTCTCGGAAAATGAATAAGACCCTCATCATATCCATAGCTTGAGGTTTGTGGATAACCTGGATAGTAATGCATAGGCTCTATCCCTGCAATTAACTTCAGGATCGTACTCTTTCCGCTACCATTTGCGCCAACAATCCCAACTTTCTCTCCTGCATAAACCTCAAAACTTATATTTTTAAGAACAAGTGTAGCATCCATATATTTCTTAATACCGTTTAATGTTAATTCAAACATACAATTCCCTTCTTTCATCCATAATACAAGTTACGCATTTTATGGACAGGACAAAGAAGACCTTCAATACTATTTTATTTTTTAAATAAAAAGGCTGTAAGAAGATGATGTCTTCTTACAGCCTAAATAATCTGTGAATATAATTTATGTAACTATACAAGCAGAAAATAAGTATATCAAAAACACATTGTTATGCCTGTATATCTCGCCTCCTAAACAGAGGTGAAATATGTTATAAATTATAATCTCGATTTTAGTAAAGTAAGTTACCTTCTAAATTGCCTTGATCCCATAAAGAGCATAACCAAATAGACCTAACAAAATTAGGAAAATTAATACTCGTTATAAAATCCATATTAATTTTAAATTAAAATCAATATTAGCAATTAGTTGGCGTCATAACTTACTTTCCCCCTCCGAAATTTTCTTTATTATCTCACTTTTCAATATCTTTGTAAATACAATTAATGGAATCAACAGTGTACACACTCTCTCTTCTCGTTCACGGATGCCAGCCACGTTCCTGTAAAAACTTCTGAAGCTCTTCTTCAGACAATACATTTTTCTCCCACTCTTCGCACTCCTTTAGAAACTCCTCAGTCTCATAGGCAACAGACTGCTCCTTCTTCCGAAACCGCACTGCTGCTCTCTCTACTTCACTAAGCTTCGTATATCCTCTCTCATGCCAGTCCCGTAAAATGCCCTTCACATAAGCCAGCGTATGATTGTTGTTTTCATGGGCAATCTGGAGTGCTTTCCATACAAGTTCATCTGACAGATCATTCATCCACGCATTCAGCTCCTCCTTTGTATACGGTGACAAGCCGCCAAAGTTTCATTCATAAAACGTGAATACATCGCTATCCGAGTCCGCTTCACAGCTTTCAACGGCAGCTTGAGACTCTTGGGCAGGTATGCCAAAATACTCTAATAATAGAGGGATATTCATCTCTTCCTCCAAACATTTTTGAAGAAACATATGTATAAACTTTTTGCTTTTCACAGTCTTTAGCTCACGCAACACGCATTTCTCAATATTCGTGTTCGTAACTGGGTTATAGCGTAACCAATTTTGGATGTATAACTCCTTCGTTTCTGCATCATATAATATTTTCCCATAATCAATGAACCGCTGCAGCAGCTTCTCAATAGTTTCTCGGTTATAGCCTGTTTCCATCTCCGCTAAACGCTTCGGTAAGGAATAAATACCGCATTGCGTCGTTTTAGAACATGTCAGCAAGTATATGTAAAAATATCGCTCCTCCGGCGTTAACTCTAATACAAAATCGTCCTGCCAAAAATTCACCTGTACATTTCGGTATACTGCCATTTCTATTCCTCCCATCTTTCACGACACATATAAAATTGCCACATCCTTAATAGATATAAGGACGAATGAGAAAATTTGGCACTTTGATTTTTTTAAAATGACTACTACGGTTTTATTTCTTTCGAGATGATTCTTGTAGTAGTAGTTTTTTATTTTGTTTTTGTAATGATTTATTACTTGTAAGGGGCTTTTGATGTGCTTACAAGGGGTTTGTAAGGGGGCTATTCATTTCCTGCCTATAACAAAAATCCAAATTCGACCAATTTAAAACAATAAAATCTAGTCAAAAATAATGAAAATTTAAGAATAATGAGGTACACTAATCAATGGTTTTAGTTTAAAATCAGTTGACGTTGATATATACGGAGGAATAGTTTATGAACAACAACACAATAAAGGAATCAGTTGAAGAAGTTGATAAAAAACGAGTCAACTCAAGCAATCGTTTTAAAAATTGGAAATTTATCACAGCAGGTGGCGTCGTTATAATTGCACTCCTTGGGGGAATGAGTTATTATCAGGCAACTCGTTTCAATTCACAGGTTACGATTAATGACACAAAAGTCGGCGGTCTAACTGCTGATCAGACAATACAGAAATTAAAAACATCTGGATTAGAAAACAAAGTCTATGTCGGCCAACAACAAATTTTAGATGAAAAAGATACGCAGACGGAACTTACGAATGAGGATTTGCCTAAAGTTAGGAAACTATTAAAAAGCCAGTGGACATTTTTCCCTTCCTCAAAAGAAAAAAATTATTCACTGCTACCTGAAAAGGCGGATCAGTATCGAAGTGGAACGATGAAAAAACTTGTAGAAGAAAAGCTCATCTCTATGAATAAAAAATTAAAAGCGCCTCAGGATGCTATGGCGAAGCTCGAACAGGGCAAAGTTGTTATCTCAAAAGGCGTTGACGGAAAACAGTATGATGTTGCTAGTCTATTGAAAGATTACGACAAGCAGAAGTATAAAAGTGAAATCCATTTGAAGCCTGTATACATACAACCTATTAAAGAAAACGATCCGATTGTCAAAAAAGAAGAGAAGGCACTTCAGGACCTTCTTCAACAAACCATTGATTATAAGGTACAAAATGAAGTTTACTCTTTAAAAGCTAAAGATCTAATTCAAAACGCCTCTATGTCAAAAGATATGAAAGTTACAATCGACGCGAGCGACATTAAGAAAAAGATTACTGAAATTAATAATGCTAAATCAACATTAAATAAAGACTTCACATTTAAAACCCATTCTGGTTCGGTCATATCAGTAAAAGGGCAAGGCTATGGCTGGGCAATACATGCTGAAAAAGAAGCAAAACGAATCCAAGAAGCTTTCGAAAAAGGGGAAAAATCACTTTCCGCTTCTAACATTTACGGAAATGGCTGGGAAAATGAAGGCATCGGTTATGAAACAACAGCGAATAATGGAATTGGAGACACGTATGCGGAAGTGTCTATTGCAGAACAACAAATTTGGATTTACAAAGATGGACAATTAGCAGTCACAACAAATGTAGTTACAGGTAAGCATAGCACGAGTGAAGATACATCACCGGGTGTATGGTATATCCTCTATAAACGATCACCGTACACACTCAAAGGTAGTGCAGTAGGTAAACCGGATTATTCCGTTAAGGTAGATTACTGGGCTCCGTTCACAAACGGCGGACAAGGGTTCCACGATGCCGGTTGGCGGACAAACTGGGCAAATAATGCCTATTTAACTGGGGGTTCAGGCGGATGTGTCAATCTCCCTCCTAGTATTGCGAAAACTGTGTATGATAACCTCAGCACTCATGAACCGGTTGTCGTGTACTAACATATCAAAAATTTTCTTTATAAAAACAAAGAAGCAGGAAATCTTAAATGATTGTCTGCTTCTTTGTTTTTATTATTTATATCATTTACTTATGGTGCAGTTCAGCGTAATTCACTTATTTTTCTTTTTTAACAAGCCTAACAACATTCTCCACATGTGCCGTATGCGGGAACATATCCACTGGCTGTACATACTCCACGTCATAACTCTTCATTAACGTTTTCACATCACGCGCAAGTGATGATGGGTTACACGATACATATACAACCGTTTCCGGTTTAACTTTTAAAATTGTTTCGAGTAGTTTATCATCACAACCTGTGCGCGGCGGATCAACAACGATGACATCTGGACGCCAGCCTTCTTTTACCCATTTTGGTAGCCATTGTTCTGCTTTTCCAGCCTCGTATTTTGTATTTGTGAAGCCGTGACGCTTCGCATTTTTCTTCGCATCTTCAATCGCTTCTGGAATGACATCCATACCGCGTACTTCGGCTGCATCTTTTGCAAGCCACAATCCAATTGTACCAACGCCGCAATACGCATCTACGATTTTTTCTGTCCCTGTTAAAGCAGCTGCTTTTTTCGCTTCGTTATATAACATAACTGTTTGTTCAGGATTTAACTGGAAGAATGCGCGTGCAGATAATTCAAACGATAAATCACCAAGTGTTTCTTGGATCACTTCTTTTCCAGCTAAGCGGAATGTTTTATCACCGAAGATAACAGATGTTTTACGCCAGTTCACATTTTGCATAATCGATTTTACAGATGGCATTTGCTTTTGCACTTCTGCAATAAACTGTTCTTTATTTGGCAATTCTTCTTTTGTTGTAATTAATGTAACTTGCACTTCGCCTGTTTGAACGGCAGCACGCGTTACAATTGTCCGTACAAGACCTTTTTGTTTTCTTTCATTGTAAATAGAAATGTTCAGTTTTTCTAATATACGTCTGACAACTTTTGTTGCTTCGTTCGTTGCTTTATGTTGAATCATACAATGCGAGATATCAATTAAGCGATGTGAGTTTTGTTCGTATAATCCAGTGATGACCTTTTCATCTTTACGTCCGACTTGCAGTTGGCTTTTGTTACGATAATGCCATGGGTCTTCCATACCAAGCGTCTGACGAATCTTATCTTCCATACTGCCATTCATATACTTCTCAAATGCTTGTACAACGATGTCACGTTTTTGATTTAATTGTTCTTTGTAATCTAAATGCTGAAGCTGACAACCGCCGCATTTATCGTAAACAGCACACGGCGGCTTCACGCGATGTGGGGAAGCTTTACGAACTTTTTTCACTTTTGCTTCCGCAAAACCGCGCTGAATTTTCATTGTTTCTGCAACAACTTCTTCTCCTGGTAATGCCCCTGGGATGAAGACAACTTGGCGCTTAAAGTAACCTACGCCCTCTCCGTTAATCCCAAGACGCTTTATTGTCACAGGAAACGTTTGACCAACTTCTAACTTACTCTCATGTTGTTTTTGTATCATTGTTACACCTCTACTCTATACTTTTCCATAAATATAATGATGCATAGCTGCAATATGGTTCACACTCTTGTTTCATTCGTTCTAAAAATACTTCATCTGGCTTTTGTTCTAATTGAAATAACTGTTGAAGCGCACGTTGAATCCCGATATCTGCTTTTGGAAACATATTTTGGCGTCCAAGAGCAAACAGTAAGAAGTTTTGTACAGTCCACGCTCCAATACCTCGTATTGGTAATAGCATTGCTGTAACCTCTTCGTCCGTTTTTCTCTCTAATTCTTCTAAGTTTAACTTTCCACCCACAATATGCTGTGCAAGTCCAATGATATATTCTGCTTTGCGCTGACTAAACTTTTGATTTCTCAATTCTTCTACTGTAATATTCGCTACTTGTTCAGGCGTCGGAAAAAAGAAAACTCCTTTTCTTTCTGTTCCATATGTTTTTACAAATTGTTCTGTAAGTGCTGTCGCAAATTTCAGGTGAACTTGTTGATGAATAATACAGCGAAGAAGACAAGCAAAATAATCGAACTCTAAAATAATTGGAGTATATGCAAATGTTTCAAAAAGCGGCCGTAACGATGTGTTTAAAAAATGATGCTGAATCACATGAAAAGGTTGATTCCATTGAAAAATAGAAGAAATACGCTTCATAATTTCATCTTGTTTATCGCTTTGGCTAGAAATCCAAAATTGCGGCTCTTCAGTTGTCCCCCTCCCTTGTACACGAACAATAATTTGTTCCCCATCTAGGATAAGTGGGACATGAATGGTTTTATCTTCTAAATGAATGATATTTAACGGGTCAAAAGATAAACGTTTTAATACTTCTTCAAAACGATATGGATAATCTAACGTAATTTGTTCGCTCCACATGCATTCCTCATCCTTTTTACACATCATTATAGCATGAGAAAACCGCAAGCATACATGCTTACGGTTGATTGCCTTTTACTAAATCATCTAAGCTTTTAAAATGATACCCCTTCTCGCGTAAATCATCAATGATTTTCGCAAGTGCTTCTGTGTTATCCTTCGAAACAGAGTGCAGCAAAATAATGGCCCCGGGGTGAACCATATTCATTACATTATTATGAGCATATTGCCATCCTCTTTGTTGATCTACTTTCCAATCGAGAAAAGCAAGCGACCAAAAGACATTATAGTAGCCCATATCTTTTGCAAGTGCTAATGTACGTTCACTAAAAATCCCTCGCGGAGGTCTTACATATCTTACTTCTTTTTGCCCTGTTATCTTTTTAATTTCATCTGTTACAACTTGCAATTCTTCACGAAGCTTTGCGTCGTTTACCGTTGTAAAATCTGGATGAGTCTGTGAATGGTTTCCAACAATATGCCCTTCATTTACCATTCGTTTTAATAAATCTTCCTGAGTTTTAATATAATGCCCTGTCACAAAAAAGGTTGCCGGTACCTTCTTTTCTTTTAACACATCGAGAATTTTTCCGGTAAAGCCATTTTCGTATCCATTATCAAACGTTAAATAAATATCTTTTTTCTTTGTATCGCCTAAATAAAATCCTCCATTTTTCTGCAATAGCTCTGTAAATTTTTGACCAGCATCCGGAGGAATTTCATTTTTTGCACGCGGAATTCCCCAATGATTTGGCGTATTCACATAAGCAAGCACAGAAGCCGGAACAAGTACCATCATAATTGAAAAGATAATACCAATGTATAACCAATTACGCTTCATTGTATAAGCTCCTTTTCTTATATAATCGTACTTGTAGTTTCTGTGTCTATAATTTTTTCATGCTGAACACGTTTTTCCATTTATACCAATACAAAGCAAGACACTGATTCAATATATCGGCGCTTCGACATAAGATAAAGCCCCTCCGAACGCACAAAAAAGAGCTGACAAATGTCAGCTCCTCATTCTTATTTAAACACTGGTTCTTTAAACGTTGCTAACTTCTCTAAAGATGATTTATCCACATCAGCATGTAAGCTATTACCATGAGAATCCATTGTTACAACTGCTTTAAATCCTTCTACACGTAAATGCCACATTGCTTCTGGAATACCAAATTGTAAGAAATCAACATCTTTTACGTCTTTAATGCACTCTGCGTAGTACTGTGCTGCACCGCCAATTGCATTTAAATATACGCCGCCATGTTCATTTAATGCCGCCAATGTTTTCGCACCCATACCGCCTTTACCAATAACAGCGCGAATACCAAATTTCTTCATAATATCGCCTTGGTATGGCTCTTCACGAATACTTGTTGTTGGTCCTGCTGCTTTAATTTTCCAATTGTCATTTTCATCTTTTACAACAACTGGTCCGCAGTGATAAATAACTTGTCCATTCAAATCAACTGGGCAGTCGTTATCCATTAAATGTTTATGAATTGCATCGCGGCCTGTATACATCATACCGTTAATCGTTACAACGTCACCAACGCGAAGTTCGCGAATTTGTTCCTCCGTAATTGGCGCCTGTAAGACGATTTCACGTTGCATATTTGCTTCTTCGTTTGTTTCCTCGTGTTTTAGCGTATCTTCACCTTCTTGGTATAACCAGTCAATAATTTCACCTGATTCTGGGTGAATCGTTACACCTAGGCGGCGATATGCCCAGCAGTTATATGCAACAGAAACATAGAAGCTAGCTGGAAGACGGTTGTATACACCAATTTTGCAGCCAAGTAATGATGTTTCGCCGCCAAATCCCATCGTTCCAATCCCAAGCTTATTCGCATTTTCCATAATATAATCTTCAAGCTGCTTTAATTCTGGAATTGGATTTTCATCATCTAATGTACGGAACAATTGGTTTTTCGCAAGCTCATAACCTGACGTACGATCTCCTCCGATACCAACGCCAATTACGCCAGCACTACATCCTTGACCTTGTGCTTGATATACCGCATGAAGAAGGCATTTACGAATTCCTTCTAAATCACGACCAGCTCGTCCTAGTCCTTCAAGTTCACAAGGTAAGCTGTATTGAATATTTTTATTTTCACAGCCACCGCCTTTTAAAATAAGGCGTGCATCAATATAATCTTTTTCCCATTGCTCAAACTTAATGACAGGTGTTCCTGGCCCTAAGTTATTTCCGCTATTATCACCAAACAGAGAATCTACAGAGTTCGGACGAAGCTTCCCGTCTTTCGTTGCTTGTTCAATCGCTTTGTAAATTGCTTCTTTAATGTGTAATTGGTTTACCCCAACTGGTGTGTACACTTTAAAAGTTGGCATCCCTGTATCTTGGCAAATTGGCGAAATATTATCATCTGCCATTTTAATATTATTGGTAATTGTGCCAAGCGCCATCGCGGAACGAGTTCCTGCACTTTCTCGTTCTTTCGCTTGTTGAATCACACGTCGAACATCTTTCGGTAAATTTGTTGACGTTTCAACAATTAGTTTATACATGCTTTCTTGAAGCTTTTTCATGATTACTTCCCCCTCAATTGTGAACGCTACCAAAACGCATTTCAAAATTTCACAATTTGATTATACCTCTTTTTTTACATTGCTTCTAACAAAAAAGAATCAGCAGTTCGCTGATCCTTTACTCACTCTTTTTAAATTGCTCACACTTAAACTCAATATCATCTAACATTTCAAGAAGACGATCCACATCTTCTAGTTCCACGTCTTCTGGTTCAATTGTATCAATAACTTCTATAAACATATTTAAACGTTCTTTCAAATATACTAATTGTGAATCTTTATCATAAGTAGCATTTCCCATAGGTGCTCTCTCCTTTTTGTGCGAGTTATCTTGATTATTTCTTAAAAAACATAAGCATTCCTATATATTTACAAAAAATAATATATTTATATAACCCTATTGCTTCGACTCATACTAAGCATACTCATTCGTTTGCTTGTTGAATCTTTATTTTATTATACAGTAAAAATGATTACCACGGACATGAATTTTTGCATTAATTTGAGTAAAATAATATGTCCCGCTATTCCTCCACCTCAAAATTCAAGGGAAATTGCAGAAAGTTCAACTAGATGAACCCATTTTAATTTTTCAATATATAAATTGCTGCTATGCAGAAAAAAGATCCTTCTCTCGCTTTCTCCCTTTGTTTGAACTTCGCATGTGGCAGAAAAGGGCCCTGACCGCTTCTATGTGTGGCCTGCTCTCGCCCATCAAAAAGAATGGTTTTTGATTTATAAAATCATCAGTGGGGATGAAAAAAACGCCCCACTGATGGAAGTTTCACTTTATCCCGCATTAACGGTCAGTAAATCCCCTTCCTAGGATGAAGAGAGAAACAAAGAAGATAGGCGGGGATAACTGTCCGTAAAAGCCCGATTGGTTCAACTAACCAGCAGTGGGAAGGAAAAAAACGCCCCACTGATGGAAGTTTCACTTTATCCCGCATTAACGGTCAGTAAATCCCCTTCCTAGGATGAAGAGAGAAACAAAGAAGATAGGCGGGGATAACTGTCCGTAAAAGCCCGATTGGTTCAACTAACCAGCAGTGGGAAGGAAAAAAACGCCCCACTGATGGAAGTTTCACTTTATTAAAAAGCAATCTTCTTCTATCATAGAGGATGGACAAATTGTTATTTCAATAGTCAAAGGAGTATTTCATAAATGAATACATCACAAAAAATGAAGCCGATTACTCCTTCTTATGATCCATGGGAAGCTTATATGGACCTTGAAGAGTATGGCAAATTATTATTAACAAACGTTGAGTTTACAACGACAACATTATGCAATATGCGCTGCGAACATTGTGCTGTTGGTTATACGTTACAGCCAAAAGATCCAAATCCACTTCCGCTTGATTTATTATTACAACGATTAGATGAAGTTCCGCATCTACGTTCTTTAAGTATTACAGGCGGCGAGCCGATGCTTTCCAAAAAGTCTGTTGATAATTATGTAACACCGCTCTTAAAGTATGCTCACGAACGAGGCGTTCGCACCCAGATTAACTCTAACCTAACTATAGATTTAGCCCGTTATGAACAAATTATTCCTTATCTCGATGTTTTACATATTTCTCATAACTGGGGAACGATTGATGATTTCGCTCAGGGCGGATTTGCGATGATGGAGCGCAAACCGTCATATGAACAACGTGCCAAATTATTTGAACGGATGATTTCAAATAGTAAAGCATTATCAGAAGCAGGTGTTCTTGTTTCTGCTGAAACAATGCTAAATAAACGTACACTTCCGCATATTGAACACATTCACCGTCAAATTGTTGAAGAGATGGGCTGTAAACGTCATGAGGTGCATCCAATGTACCCAAGTGATTTTGCTAGCAATCTTGAAATTTTAACGAAAGATGAAATTCGCAGTGCCATTTCAAACCTTCTCGATATTCGTGATGAAAATGTCTGGATGCTATTTGGAACATTGCCATTCTATGCATGTAGCGATGACGAACGTGATTTAGAAGTATTCAAAAAGCTGCATACAAGTAAAAATGTAACAGTACGTAATGACCCTGACGGTCGTTCACGCTTAAATGTAAATATTTTTGACGGCAGTATTATCGTTACAGATTTCGGTGACGTGCCAATGCTTGGAAATGTCCAAACGAATACACTGCAAGAAGCTTATGACAAGTGGAGCGCCTCAAAAACAGCAAAAGAATTAAGCTGCCATTGTCCAGCTGTAAAATGCCTTGGACCAAATATTCTTGTCAAAAATAGTTACTATCCAACAGAAAATTTCTTAACAAAACAATCAAACATTACATTATAAGAAAAAAACGTCAGCGTACTATCATGCTGACGTTTTTTCTTAACCTTTACTTTGGATCAGGAGACGAAATAAACTTAAAAGAAATATGATCTTGAATTGGTATGGACGCTCCAATTCCTTGTGATGTAATATTTTTAATCATCAATTTTCGCTGATTTCCTTTTAAGACAAGATATACTTCACCAAATGTTACTTTTCCTTTTTCGTTAACGGCTGGCGTATACGCATATAAGTATCCAAGTTGTTTCGGACTAATATTATATACTCGTTCATGCTGGGTTCCATAACCAATAATCGTTTTAAACGAAAGAGGTAAACGTACTTTTTCCATCGCTTTTAGCAGCATCATCTTCTTCACATCTTCTGGATCCTTAATGTAAGAAGTAAGCCCACCTTCTACTAGTTTTTGCGCTTCTTGTCTATAGCGAAGCGGATAAAATCCCTGTCCACCGCGATTATCATGAATATTCCGATTGACTTGCCTGTATTCCCAGTTCATTGTTGTTTCAATCGATTCATAATTTAAAGGCCATTGTCCTAAATAAATTTTCGCGCGGTACCCAACTGCAAGTGGTGCATTAGAAATAGATGTTTCATTAAACATTCGAATTAAATCCGGATTTTCAATCTTTATTGGCGATGTCTCAAGCAACGTTTTGGCTAGTTCACTCGGTTGCAAGCGCGGCAAATCCTGTGTTGGATTTGGATACGTATTTTCTTTTGAAATGTTTAAAACAGATGGTGGAACTTTCACATTCAATTCTATCTTCGCAAAACTGCTACAAGGAAATAAAAAGATAAACGAGAACATAATGGTCATATAAATATTGCACACTCGTTTCATCCGTAAAGCTCCTTCCTAATGGGACTATACGGTTATATTCTTTTCCCTGCTCTCTATTGTTATCCAAACTTTTTATAGTAAATAAAAACCGATTCCCATAATGAAATACGCTGCAAGTAATGTTAGACCTTCAAACCAGTTCGTATCGCCATCATTTGATATAGCAATTGTCAAAAATACAGCCGTGATCATTGCTACCAATTCTGGAATCGTGAATACAAGAGGCATATTTACCGCAAAGAACATAGAAATAATAACAAGTACAGGCGCAACAAACATGGCAATTTGTAATGTGGAACCAACTGCAATTTCAACAGCAACATTAACTTTATTTTTATAAGCCATAACTATAGCCGATGCATGCTCTGCTGCATTTCCGACAATCGCCACAATGATAATCCCGATAAATAATTCACTCCAACCAAACGTTTTTGCAACAGTTTCAATTGTATGTACAAGTGCCTCTGATACATAAGCAACTGCTACCGTTGCAATTGCCAAAATAAGCAAGGCTTTTCCTTTTGACCATTCTGGCTCTTCATCATGCTCTACTACTTCTTCTTTATGCTGGTATACACCGCGATGCGTGACAAGTTTAAAAAACAATGCCGCTAAATATAAAACAATCATAATGATAGAAATGCCGACGCTAAGTTGGAACGTTTTTTCTACGTTCATGTTCATTGAAAATATCTCTGGAATGACAAAAGCAACGACAACCGCAAAAATTAATAAAGATGAATTATGCCTCGCGTCATATACATTAAAGCTTTGCCGTTTATACTTTAGACCACCTACAAAAAAAGAGAGTCCACCCACTAATAATAAATTCCCAAGAACAGAACCTGTTAACGAAGCAAGTACTACTTCTGTTAACCCAGCTCGCAATGCAAAAATAGAAATAATAAGCTCAACTGCATTACCAAATGTTGCGTTTAACAAGCCTCCTATACGAGGTCCTGACACAACTGCCAAACTTTCCGTTGCTCTCCCCATAAAACCGGCCAGTGCAATAATTGTAACGCAATATACGGCAAACATAATTGTTTGGGGCCAATGCATTACGTTACCAAGGACAGAAAGCGGTACACCAATGACTGCAAGAAGTAAAAAAATCTTATTAAACATCCTTTTCATCCTTCCATTCCTTTATCAATCACTCTTTATATTACCATTATTATTCTTTTAATTTACCCAATTTTTATCATAATTACGTTTAAAAAAGAGCATTGAAGAAAAAAGTAAGAGCGAACAAAAAATATGAATGTTAAGTATGAGATACTCGAAAGGAGCATAAACAAATGCATCTAAAAGAAAAAATAGCAAATATTATCCAAAACCAACAAATTGGTGTCCTCGCAACCATTCGTGACAACAAACCGTATAGCTGCTTTATGATGTTTTTTCACGAAGATTTTGTATTGTATGCTGCAACAGATCGGCAATCAAAAAAAATAACGGATATCGAACAAAATGCAACTGTTCATATTTTACTTGGTCACGAGGGAAAAAAATGGGACGAAGAATATCTTGAAATAGAAGGCATTGCTTCTATTGAAGAAGACAGTACGTTAAAAAATAAATTTTGGACAAATAGTTTAAAACGGTGGTTACTTGGTCCTGAAGATCCAAATTACGTGTTAATCAAAATCAATCCTGAAACAATTTATTACATTGATAGTGCTGGTACAACACAACCAGAATTTATACGTCTATAAAGTGAAACTTCCACAGCCTTTACTGCCCACGAATAGCGGGATAACGAACAAAACAAGACTTCGTTAAATTTTAAATATAGTTTGAAGGCTATGGTCAATAACAAGAAATGGAAAAAGCCTTGAGAAAGGAAATTCTCACAGGCTTTTTCTACTTTTTCAGTAACAAATACATAAAATAAGGAGCACCAATAAAAACAACCATAATACCTGCAGGAATTCCACTTGGTTCTACAATATGCCGACCAATTGTATCTGCAAGTAATAATAGCCATCCACCGATTAGAATGGCTACAGGGACAAATATTTGATGTCTTGGCCCAACTAAAGATTTTGCAATATGCGGAGCCATAAGCCCGATAAAGGCGATTCCCCCTGTAACTGAAACTGCAGTGGCAGCCAATGCAACGGCTGCTAGTAGTAGAGAGCGGCGTTCTTTTTCAATTTCGATCCCGACGCCAATCGCTACGGATTCGTTTAAGGCAAGGATGTTTAGACGGTTTGCCTTATATAATGTGAACGGGATCAGTATAGCTAACCATGGAAGGATAGCCAATACAAAGACCCAATCATCTCCCCAAATATTTCCGGCAATCCATTTTGCGATAAAATCTACTTTGGCACGTTCAGCAGAGGAGATAATTACAATCATTGTCCCTGAGAGTGCGAATGAAAATCCAATCCCCGTTAATGTTAAATTTATCGGCTGAAGTCCCGTAGCTTTTTTATATGAAAAAACATAAATCAGACAAGCTGTAATAAAAGCCCCCATAAATCCAACAACTGGTAGTAAGTATACAAATGAACCTGCATCGATTGGAAAATACAAAAAGAAAATCGCAATCGCTACACCCGCTCCTGAATTAATACCGATAATTCCAGGTTCAGCTAAATCGTTTCGAGTAATTCCTTGTAATATAGCCCCTGATAAGGCAAGTGCCATGCCGGCTAATAGTGTAATTGTAATTCTAGGCAACCTAAGAGAGAATAAAACAAATTCTTCTTTAAATGTTCCTTGTCCAAATAATGTTGGAAGCAGCCTATCGTAGGAGAGTGAAGCAGCTCCTAATCCCATACCGACTATGATTGTTGTGATAATAAGTATAAGTAAAACCATTATAATGAGTCGTTGTTTTTTTAAAATTGAATGTTGAATCATGAGAATGTTCTTCCTCCTTTCCGTACAATGAACAGGAAGAATGGTAGACCTACAATGGAAACAATGGCAACAAGTGGCGTTTCATATGGAGCATTCATTGTACGTCCGATTGTGTCAGCAAGTAGCATAAAAGAAGCTCCAACTATTGCAGACATCGGGATAACAAATCGATAGTCTGGCCCGACGATTGGTCGTACCATATGGGGCACCATTAAACCGACGAATGCCATGTTTCCAACAAGTGCAACAGAGGCACCTGCAAGCAAAATGATAACAATAAAAAGAACAGTTTTAATGAGGATGATTTTTTGACCAAGTCCAATTGCAACTTCTTCGCTTAGACTTAGAATCGTCAATTTCTTTGAAAATAAAATGGCAATGAATATACTTACTGAAATAACGGGAATAATAATTTGTAACTGGCTCCATGTTGTTCCAATTACGCCTCCTGCTGTCCACATAGATACGTCTTGCGAAATCTTGAAGTAAATCCCAATCCCTTCTGAAACCGCGACTAAGAATGCTGAAACTGCCGATCCAGCAAGGACGATTCGAAAGGGAGAAAGCCCTCCCTTTCGAATCAACCCAATGCCAAAAACCATCATTGCACCGATTGCTGCTCCAATAAAGCAGGCAATCATCATATAAACGTAATTTACAGAGGGTATAAAGGCAATGGTAATAGCAAGTGCAGCGTTAGCGCCACCAGTTAGACCAAGTAGACCCGGATCAGCAAGTGGATTGCGAGTTAGTCCTTGCATAATTGCACCAGAAACTGCGAGACCGGCCCCAACAAAAATAGCTGCAACTTCACGTGGTAAGCGTAGTTCCCGGATCACGGAAAGCTTTTCTCTTTTGGCTGAAGAAGTAAGTACTAACCATACATCCTTTACAGTTGTATCTGCCGCACCAAACAACATCGCGATTATAAAAATAAGGAAAAACGCAATGATTCCTAAAATAAATTTGTACGTAAAGGAAGCAGAGAGTAGATTGTTTTTTGTCATTCGTTTCACATCTTTTCTTTTCATAGAATAAAGGAAGAGGAATTCTTAAAATAAGAATTCCTCATTGTTGTATTATTGACCAAGAAAGCTTTTCTTGAAGAAGTCTAGTTGGAAATCTAATGTAAGTGGATCATTAAAGTAGAATTCCATCATGTTTACTTCGAATGCTCTATTATTTTTCACAGCTGGAATGTTTTTGTATGATTCTGTTTCTTGGAATGAGTTATCAGTATCTTTATTTTTACTTACAATTAAGTAATCCCCAGCATACTCAGGTAGAACCTCAGTAGATAATGCATAATAACCTGGTTTTAATGCTTTTTCTTTTACTTTTTCAGGCATTTTTAATTTCATTTCTTGATAAAGAATTTCTGTTCCACGGCCCCAGTTCTCGCCGTATACATAAATTTGCTTGTTGAAGTTTTCAATAACAGAAACGGTTGCGTCTTCTCCGATTTTTGCTTTAATATCTTTCCCTGCTGCTTGTGCACGTTTCTTGAAATCGTCCACCCAAGCTTTTGCTTCTTTTTCTTTATTTAGTAATTTACCTATTTCTAAATGTTGAGTTAAGTAATCTACTTTTCCGTATGTGAATGTAACAGTTGGAGCAATTTTCTTTAACTTATCAACGTTTTTGATATTAGATAAACCAATAATTAAGTCTGGGTTTAATTCAATAATTTTTTCGATATTTTCATCTGATACTTCAGCAACATCTTTTAATTTCGCTTGAAAACGTGGATTTTGTTTGGACCATGAATCTACCCCAACAAGATTTACTCCTAAAGACATTACGTTACCTGCAAATGATGATAATACAACGACGCGCTTTGGATTTGCAGGGACTGCAACTTTACCATTTTCGGATTGGTATGTAATTGTTTCTGATTTACTTCCCTTTGCACTTGAATCGTCTTTCTTATCTGTTGATCCGTTGCTACAAGCACTCATAACAAGTACAAATAGAACTGTAAGTAAAATGAATAATTTTTTCATTCGTCTTCTCCTTTTATAAAATGAATGTAATATATAGCTTTCTAACAGGATGATATCTCATAATTCGTTCTACATTGTGCTTACAAATCTTGATATCGAGATTTATTGCAATAAAAGTACTTGAATGATTTATAAGTCAATGAAACGTTATATTCCCTCCAACTTTGTTAATAAGTATAAATTGAAAATGATTATCAATGTCAACCACTTAATAATATAATTTTATCTTTTTAGATTGTCAATAGTAATTTAGATTGTAAATCTAATTGAAACAGGTTATATTTTATTGAGAATGATAATCAATATGAATTAAAAACTGAGGAGTGAACGCGAATGAATCAAGCGGAATTATTTGATGTAACTGTGATCGGCGGTGGACCTGCAGGGCTTTATTCAGCGTTTTATAGTGGATTAAGAGAAATGAAAACAAAGATTATTGAATTTCAACCACAATTAGGTGGAAAGATACATGTTTATCCAGAAAAAATGATTTGGGATATTGGAGGATTGCCACCAGTTATAGGGGCTAAGTTAATTGATCAACTTGTAGAGCAAGGATTAACATTCCATCCAGAAGTCGTATTAAATGAAAAAGTAGAATCGATAACTCGTAATGAAGAGGGAATCTTTGTGTTAAAGACATCCTCTGGAGAAAGGCATTTTTCAAAGACTGTTATTGTAGCAACAGGAAGTGGAATATTAAAGCCACAAAAATTAGCAATTTCAGGTGCTGAAAGATTTGAAGTATCGAATTTAAATTATACTGTAAAATCCTTAAAACATTTTCAGGATAAAACGGTCATTGTGTCAGGCGGAGGCAATTCTGCAATCGATTGGGCTAATGAATTGGAGCCGATTGCAAAAAAAGTGTATTTAACATATCGAAAAGATACTTTGTCTGGTCATGAGGCACAAATAACACAACTTATGAATAGCTCTGCAATATGCTTCTTGCATACAACGATTACCAAGTTAATTGCAGGTGATAATCATGAAGCCATTGAGCGTGTGGAATTAACAAATCATGAAACAGGAGAAGTTTCATATTTATCAATTGATGAAGTCATTATTAATCATGGATATGAACGTGATATGACATTATTAGAAAATAGTGAACTAAATATTGAAATAATAGATGATCACTTTATTGCAGGTAATGCAAATAGTGAATCTTCCATAGAAGGATTATACGCTGCGGGAGATATTTTAAAACACGAGGGTAAATTGCATTTAATCGCTGGTGCTTTTCAAGATGCTGGAAACGCCGTGAATAAAGCAAAACAATTTATTCATCCGGATGCAAGTGAATATGGCATGGTTTCTTCCCATAATGATGTTTTTAAACAACGTAACCGGGAACTTATTAATCAAATGATGAGATAAAAAGCATTCGTGAAATAACGGATGCTTTTTATCTTTTCTTTACGCACAAAAATAGTTGGAACTGAGATTATGGTATGAGTTTGTTAAGTGTACTTGACTGCAAATAACGATGTTTAGGAAAGAAGAAATGTTATCAATGTTTCTACAAGTGGAGTTATGTTATATTGTAAAATGCGTTCCTGAAGAAAGAAAAACTCAGCTTAACAAGCATACCGAAGTAAATGATGAGTTTTTATTAAGTAAGCAAACTATAAAAAAATTGGTATTTCTCGTATTACACCGTATCGTAAGAAGCGACACATTCTTACTCTACTTCTCTAATACATATATATTTAATATTTTGCGACGTCTCGTTTTGTCGAAAAGTTCTTTTCCAAAAAAAATTGAAAAAGCTGGAACTTTCTAAAGATTCTGTTATATAATAGTATTAACTTAAATAAACTGTATTAAAACAGATTGAGAGGAGAAATAAACATGATAAGAAGAGAAGAACGGAAAAATATGATTGAATTTATTGAAAAGAAAAAAGGCATTGAACGTGAAGAACTGATGTATATGACCGATGACGAAGTAGAACATATTTACAATGTGACATACTTCTTATATGAGGAAATTGCAGAATAACATAAAAAGACCGCTATATACATTAGCGGTTTTTTTTAGCTTTTTGCATTTTTACATATGTATAAACAATCAAAACAATGATGATTGAAACAACACAAATCCAAAATCCATATCGATGTAAATTGTACTCTACATCTCGCCACTTTTCTCCTAATTTCCACCCAAGCCCAATAAAAACGCTCACCCAAATGAGCGCACCGCCATACGCATATAAAAAAAACTTCCCCCATTTTAAGTCAGACATTCCTGCAAAATAAGCAGTTAAATGTCTAACACCAGGTATAAAATAGCCAAACACCAATAAAAAAGGACCATACTTCTCAAATAAAATATGCGTCTTCTCAATTTGTGCTTCTTTAATCCCCACTTTAGAACCATACTTTTTCAATACAGGGAGTCCTAATTTCAAGCCAAGCATATAACTTAATGTAATCCCAATTATAGCCCCAGCCATGCCGCTCGTAAAAGCTTCTGTTCCTGACATATATCCCCTTGAAATATTATATCCGACAAATGTAAGTAGAAATTCATCTGGTATTGGTAATCCGACGATTCCTCCAGCAAGCGCAATAATAATTCCATAATAACCGTAGTGTGCGATTAATTCACCAATATGTTCTTCCATTCGCACGACACATCCTATACGTTATCGTTATTCCACATTGTACCCTCTCTATCAATAAAGCAAACATGGTATACATATTCACTATACATTGTTTTTATGACGAACTCTACATTCAATGTTACAACTTCATGTAGAATATTATAGTCGTATTATGTTATTAGGAAGAGCTAATGTTGTTTCAGAACTGAAAGGAAATTGAAAAAAAACTGAAACTTTATGCATGAAAATTCAATCCTACTCTAAAAATGAAAGGAAATTGAAATTTTTTAAAAGAAAATCTTTGCTAGAATAAAAAACATCAATGCAAGAAAGTGTTGACATATGAAGGAATATTCATTTTTTAATATATAGTGGAGGAAAAACATGACACTAGAAAAACAGTTAATAAAAAAAATATATTATGAAACATTTCTAATGGAAAATGAAACACATCCGCCTCTTCAAGTACTTGGAGAAGCATATTTAGCTGAGCAAAAAAATGAATTTTCGGATGGATCTTATATTCGTTTTGCACAAGGTGAGTTTTATTATCACCATCAAGATTTTGAATCAGCTATTTTTAAATGGGAGAAAGTCAATAATGAATTAGAACCATGGGCACAAAAGAATATTGCAGATGCTTACTTCGAACTTAACCAATTATCAGCTGCCGAAACTGTGTATACGTCCATTACTACTAATAATAAAATACTTATGACCGAAATTTCATTGCAATTACTCTCTCTTTACATAGAACAAAACAAACTTGACTTAGCTTTCGCCGTTATTAAAGAAGCTGTTTCTGCAAATCCCGATTATCCAAACGTTACAACCATTGCTCGTTCCTTTTATGAAGAACAGCAAGATTGGGACAGTGCGGTGGAACTTGCTGTAAATGAAATAATTCGAACAGAGTCCTTCCAATGGTTTGAGATTCTAAAAGAATATATTGATCAAGGATTTACGAAAACCATTTCACCAGATTATTTTTATAAAGTACTCGTTACATTACATCATGTAGACTTAGTCCAATTTACACAAATTGTTTCATCACTTTGGCACAGCTATAAGAACGAACAAACTTATTTGCTTTGGCTTAAAACAATAAATGACTTTTTCTCACATATCGAAGTACATTCAGCCGATGGATGGGACGACATTTCTTCTCTTTACGAAGAAACGTATTTTGAATTAATTCAAGGCCAGTATATGCTGAGACAATTACATGATATTGTTCCGAATATTTTAACGAATTGGTTAAAAATGGTCATTCCTTCTCATGCTGTGTTTCCATCTGCAGCAGTGTTGGCATGGGATGAGGTTTTCCCTGCTAAAATAGATGCGGCAGACGTGAGCCATGCAGAAAAATTGTTATTACATTCTACCAATTATATGGATGGCTTAGACTATAGTTTACATCTTTTTGATTCTATTACACAGTGGGCACAAAACAATGATTTAGAAATGGGGCATCGCTTTAGATGGTTGGTCTATGAGCTTGCAGATTTAAGAACAAATCGTCTTTTAGTAACAGGAACTTCCGGAAGCGGAAAGTCTTCATTTATTAACTCTGTACTAGGAGAAAATATATTAGAAAACGCAAGCTCAAATGCAGTTATCTTTAAAGATGACGCTCATACGGAAATTAATGCCATAACAGATGCGGCAATTTCAACCACTAATAATTTCTCTGATTTCCATAACATGATGTCTATGCACCGACAAACATATAGAGAAAAAACATGTATTGAATTTAAATTACCTTGCAATTTTTTAAGTAAAAACAAACTAGCATTCGTTGTTACACCTAGCTTTAATAGAAACAGTGAGTTAAAAAATGAAACATTCGGCTATTTAGACTCAGTAGACAGTTTGTTATTCGTGTTGAATGCAGATTCACCTTTCACTGACAAAGAACGCGACATTTTATTAAACATTCAAGAACATGCACCAGATTTACAAATTCATTTCTTGTTAAATAAAATTGATAACATTTACAGCGAAGCAGAAATAAAACGAGTGATGCACGATACACAAACAAGAATAAACGCATATTTTCCACATGCGAGAGTTTTACCTTATTCATCGTTATATGCAAACAGTCAACAGCTAAAAGAGTTCGCTGATTTTATTCATTTTAACTTTGAGTATAAAAATCTTGAGCAAGAACGTACGAAAAAAATACTATTTTTCATTCGAAAAGCAATTCAATATCTGTTAGATAAACGAGTTGAGATGGAAAATAACTTAGTAGATTCCATTAATTGGAATGAAGACATTTTAATGAGATTAAATGGCTTTATTAATAATGTTACTGCTTTTGAAAAGGAAAAAATCCATTTCATTACAGATTCATACCGTACAATGAAACATACAATTACGAATGACCTTACAGAGCATATTCCGAAACTGCTGCACAGCTGCTCTGATCTAATTAGTGAGGACAGCAATTTTAGACACATGGATACTGAATTAAATGCAGCAATGAATGAGAGAATTCGAAACTATTTAGAGCAAACCGTATTACCTAACTTCGCTTCATCCATGCAGAATTGGATTGAAACTTCTAATAGTGAGTTCCTTCAAAGTCAATCATATTTAGAAGAAATAAGTGAAGGGCTTAACTCTTTATGCGGTGAAAATCGAATCCAGTTAGAATGCGACTTTAAAATACTTGATGATTGGCGACGCGATACGGATCGAATGACGAATCGAATACAGATGGAAGAAGTAAATATCTTCCGCCGCTTTACGCCCACGCAATTTTTACTAAAAAGTGCAGGGAAATTATTCGGAGCTCTTCCTAAAAATAAAACAATGCTCTATACCAAATACAAGCAGTATTTAGAAAATGAAGATTTTACCGATGTAACTACTTCTATTATAAACAAGTTTTTCTTACAGTTTGAGCTATTTGAAAATGCACTAGAAAGGGATATTACTATGTTCTTTAGAGATCCGTTTAGTTCATTGAAACAAGCTGTCGAACAGACTCATTTAGAAATACAAGAATATCAAAATACATTGCATAAAATGAAATCAAATCCTGAAGTTTATCGTGATCCTATCACACTATTTGAACTTAGATTGCGTCAGTATGAAGTAGTCTTAAGTATAGATGAACGGAACATTGATACAGAGTCAATGTTAGGAACAAACATAGAGGAAACACCAACTTTTTAATTGTAATAAACCAACAAAGCAGCCATTATCGGCTGCTTTGTTATTATGCGATTAATCCTTCTGTATATCCCATATCACATCATTGACCTTTGCTTCAATACGGATTTGCTGGATAAATCGCGTACGTTCGTTTTCATTACGAACCAGCTTCTGTACATACCGCCGCTTACTCAATAAGCGTAGATAACGCTTATCTGTATGAATCACACCGCGGCATTTTCTATTTTCATATATAACCTTGAACCAATCATGTCCCTTTAACTTTTCCACATGACGCGCAAATCTTTTTTGTTTTCGCTGTTCTCGTCCTTCGAAACTTTCTAGCACTAACTCTACAAGTTCTTCTGCCAGAGCTTCAAATACAACTCTTCCAACCCCGATTGTTCCTCGAACGATTGCTTTAGCAGCATCTGCCGCTACTTCCCCAAGTGCAACTGCTCCCCGTGCGATTCCAGCTAAAATATGGCCGACAATCTCTTCCATAGCCTTCCTCCTTCTAATCTATCGTTTGCACCCGCTTAAAAGGATAGTAAATTGCAACTAAACTTCCTAATACATCATCTTTATCAATGAACCCTAATCCATTACGACTATCACGACTAACTAATCGATTATCTCCCATGACAAAAATTTTATTTTTCGGAATTTTCATCGGACCAAAATCCTCTGTTAAATTCACCATAAGTTGCTTTGCATGCTTCTTATTTTTTCCTAAATAAGGTTCCTTTTGCAATTGACTGTTGATGTACAGCTGATCGTTTTTCATTTCAATCGTATCTCCAGGTAAACCGATAATGCGCTTCACATAATAATTATCCGTTTTAACCACAATGACATCGCCATGATCATAACTATCCATTTGCTTTGTTACCTTATTTACAATGACCTTATCCCCTTCGTAAAGGGTAGGCTGCATAGAAGCTCCTTGCACGGTTGTTGGAAAAAAGACAAATACTTTCATGAAAAAAGCAAGCACACATGCAATCGCAACTACTTCAATGAATTCCCGCAAACGACTTTTCTTCTTCATACGCCTCTCCCTTATCCCTCTATTATCTATATTATAAAATACATTTACCAATAAATTCTATATTATCAGTAAATTACCTGGACAATTTCCCCAATAAAATCTAACATTTTCTATACAAATTCATATTGTTTAACAACAAAAGAAGAACTGCTTAAGGGCAGTTCTTCTTTCACATTTTATATATTAACTTTTTACGTTTCATCCACTCTCGACCTTAATGTAAGGGGATCACTGCCCATTAACGCGGGATAAATGTTATAGCATACACAACCGTAACTTTCACCGAATATTACAATTATATTATACGTTGTATCATAATATATAAATATTTGATATAATACTTCTGGTCTTTTTATTTGGTACATAGAGTATGAGGAGGAATCGTTTTCATTATGAAAGTTATGCTTAAAAATGAAAAAACTGGGCAGATCAAACAAACGAAACTAGGATTTAGTTGGACTGTATTTTTCTTCGGCTTCTTCCCAGCATTGTTTCGTGGAGACTGGAAATGGTGTTTGGTTATCTTAGTTGCAAGTATGTTTACACTTGGTTTTTCTAATTTAGTTTTCTGTTTTATTTATAATAAGCTATATATTAATGATCTTTTAGCTCAAGGGTATAAATCTGCTGATGAGTATAGCTTAGCTGCTTTACAACGAAAAAATATTGTAGCCTAACGCAAAAAACAAGCTGGTTAAATACCAGCTTGTTTTTTATATACCAACATAAATGATACACATTTGCGCTCCCACATATGTTGCCCAAACTAAAAGAGGATCATACTTTATATTCCGTCCACCTATATCAGTAATTCCAATAATAAAGTCAGAAATGACAAATAGAAAACCACCTAACGCCGGAATCCACCACATTCCTTGATTGAAATAAGCGAGCGCAAACGCAAAACACGCCATTCCGCCAACCCAAAGTCCATATACAAGCGCTCCGATTGTAAATAATCGATCTTGCTTATGATTTCGAATAAAAAAGAACCAACCAATAATTAAAAACAAGCCGTATCCCGCTAAACCAATATATAAGCCATTCCACGAAATACCCGTTTCTAAAAAGGCAGTAACATACAAGCAATGTGCAATCGCAAATGTCACCATCCCACCAATGAGACGATGCCCAAATGGAATTAAACCGGCCATAAATAAATCACCAATTGTTGATAAAATCATCCCAATTGCAACCCACTGACGATAAGGTATTACCGGGTCCTGTACCCACATCCATATCGCCGCTCCAGTTAATGAGAAAGTGAGGAGTAAACGAATAAATAAAGGTAATGGTTCATTTTTCTTTGTTTGTTCTGATTGTCTTATTGCATAAATGGTCCCGAACAAAAATAAAACTACTTGTCCAATTAACAGTACGTACATTTCATTCATATTTTTCTCCTTGATGAATTAGTATCTATGTTATTCGATATAAAATCATCATTTTCCTTTCTTTTTCTATAATTACCCTCGAAAAATCGTTCCAAATTTCACTGAGATATTCATGAAAGTTTCACTTTCCATATGAAAAAGAGGCTCTCCATGAACCTCTTCACACTACGCTACTTTTTGTATTTGATTTGTTTCTTTCACTACGTGTACGATTCACGATAATAATTCCAGTTGCTACACACGCCAATCCAAATAATACAAAAGAATGAATTGCTTCGCCTAAAATCAAGCTCGATAAAATCACACCAAATACTGGAATGAAAAACATATACATCGATACTTTTCCAACTTTGTTGTATTTCATCACAGTATTCCAAATACAAAATCCCGCTGCTGATAAAAATGATAAGTATAGGAGCATAAGCAACGTTTGCATATCAAATGTAAACGGCATAAATCCAACTTGTAAAACCCCGATGAACAATAAGCCTAGAGAACCAATAATCATCTGATATGCGGTCATATAACCTACATCCATCGTTTTGCTTCCTTCTTTCGCCAAAATGTTACCGTATGAGTACAACATTGCCGCACCTAGTAATAACAATTCACCAATGCCAAAGTGAAAATTCATATCTCCTTTTGGTATGTTAACAAGAATAACACCGCAAAAACCGATAGATACGCCAATGATTTTTCTCATATTTAAAGAATCGTCTTTATATAGAAAATGCGCTAATACAATTTGAAAAAATGACGATGTTCCCGAAATAACTGCTCCTTCAATCCCAGTACTATAGCTCAAACCGATATAAAAACAAACATATTGTAAAAACGTTTGAAACAGACCAATTTGAACAAGTTGCTTCATTGTTCCTTTTTGAAAAGATAAGTTTCTCCCTAACAATTTAAAGAAGAATAAAAGCATCACTCCTGCTAAGAAAAAGCGGTAACCCGCAAATAAAATTTGCTCGCCTACTTCATGAGGTTGAATGTCTAACTGTATATAACTTAATTTAATAAATGGAAACGCACTACCCCATAGAAAAGTTGCACTTAATGCTGCAATAAATACACCGAGCGGATGTGTAAAAAATCTTTCTGTCTTCACTAGATGTCTTCCCTTCCGTACTTTTTATGAACAATATTCATATATAACAAAGCGGAGTCAAAAAGACAAGTATTTTCACTTCTACCTTGCTTCTGCCATTTCCCTACGTATAACGAAATAAGTAAAAATCTTTTCGGATAAGGTAACATATGTTACAATCTAGAATAGTAATAATAATAAAGTAAATAACTACACAGAGTGTGTTTTCTAAGAAATGCTGCTATCCGTATGGATGGCAGCTTTCGTTGTTTTATAAGGGTGTCGATCATGATTCTTTTTCTCAAATAGAGAGGAGTGAAACGAGATGAATTCACCAGTAAAAATGTTCGCAATACAAAAGAACATTTCAACTTAGAAGAATGCTGCTATCTAAATGGATGGCAGCTTTCGCCGTTTTATAAGGCTGTCGATGATGATTCTTTTTCTCAATCGAAAGGAGCAAAAACGATGAATGCTGGAATAAAAGCATTATTAAAACAAACAGGAACACCGCCTTAAAAGAAAACAAGAGTTTCCATAATCAATTTTTTCTCAAATAGAAAGGAGCAAAAAAGCTATGAATTCTGAAGTAAAAACATTATCAAAGCAACAAGGAACTCAGGCTTCTTCATCTTGGCTTGCAACATTTCAAAAGCATTATGAACTCATTTTTGCGCTTACATCCGGCGTGTTAATTTTAATCGGTTGGTTATTAACAAAGAATGACATGACAACACCTGCAACTATATTTTACGTATTCGCTTATATCATTGGAGGTTATGCAAAAGCAAAAGAAGGTATTGAAGACACACTCGCAGAAAAAGAGCTGAACGTCGAAATGCTCATGCTTTTTGCAGCAATTGGCTCAGCCATTATCGGCTATTGGACAGAAGGTGCCATCTTAATTTTTATCTTCGCCTTAAGCGGAGCGATGGAAGCTTATACAATGAGCAAAAGTCAAAAAGAAATTTCAGCACTGCTCGACTTACAACCTGAAGAAGCACTGCGCATCTCGCGCGGAGTGGAAGAACGTATTCCAGTTGAACAGCTGCAAATCGGTGACATCATTTTAATTAAACCAGGTGAACGTGTTCCAGCAGATGGTATGATTCGCACGGGTGAAACGAATATCGATGAAGCGACGATTTCAGGTGAGCCCATTCCAAATGAAAAGAAACCTGGAGATGACGTATTTGCTGGAACTGTTAACTTACGCGGTGCGATTGAAGTAGAAATTACAAAACATAGCGATCAAACATTGTTCCAAAAAATTATTCGCCTCGTGCAAAATGCCCAAAGTGAAAAGTCTCCGTCACAGCTTTTCATTGAGAAGTTTGAAGGAACGTATGTCAAAGGTGTACTTCTCGTTGTATCACTTATGATGTTCGTTCCTCATTATGCGCTTAGCTGGAGCTGGAATGAAACATTTTACCGTGCGATGATTCTACTCGTCGTTGCTTCACCGTGTGCACTTGTTGCAGCGATTACGCCCGCTACTTTATCAGCAATTTCAAACGGTGCACGCCATGGCATTTTATTTAAAGGCGGTGTTCACTTAGAAAGATTAGCTTCGTTAAAAGCCATTGCCTTTGATAAAACAGGGACATTAACACAAGGAAAGCCAACAGTAACAGATGTATATACGCGTGATGGAATATCAGCAAAAGAATTACTACACATTACAGCATCCATTGAAAGTCATTCTACACATCCTCTAGCGGAAGCAATTGTGAACTATGCAAAGCAGGCATATGAGATTACGTTAACAAAACCAGAAAACGTAGAAGATGTTACAGGGTTTGGTCTAAAAGGAACACTGCAAAATAAAGCGTACAAAATTGGAAAAGCTAATTTTATTGGAGAAGAAACAAAAACATTTCATAGCGGCATTTCCATGCATTTAGAACAAGGAGGAAAAACAGTTGTATATGTAAGCGATGAAAACGGTGTTCTTGGTCTGATTGCTCTAAAAGATACATTGCGCCAAGAAACAATTGCAGCCATTCGTGAACTGCAAAGCCTTGGCATCGAAGCAATTATGATTACAGGTGATAATGAACAAACAGCAAAAGCAATCGCTGCTGAAAGTAATATTAAAGAGTATTACGCATCTTGCTTACCAGAAACAAAAGTAGAAACAATAAAACAATTGAAAGAGAAATACGGTACAGTGGCAATGGTTGGTGACGGTATTAATGATGCTCCTGCCTTAGCAACAGCAAGTATTGGCGTTGCAATGGGAGAAGGAACTGATGTTGCTTTAGAAACAGCTGACGTTGTCTTAATGAAAAGTGAACTTTCCCGCTTAGCGCAAGCCATTCGCTTATCAAAACGAATGAATCGCATCGTAAAGCAAAATGTTATCTTTTCGTTGACTGTCATCATGCTGCTCATTTGCTCAAACTTCCTGCAATTTTTAGCACTTCCATTAGGTGTTATCGGTCATGAAGGAAGTACGATCCTTGTTATTTTAAATGGATTACGGTTATTAAAGGCAAATAATTAAAAGGGTTCCAATATGGAACCCTTTTTTTAATGATAACTATTATGTCCGTTTGCACTGCTGCTCGTTTTATGTTTTGGCTGCGAGCTGCTGTGTTGTTTACGCTGATTTTTGTCATTTTTGCTGTTACCAGTCTTATTTTGGCCCATGAATAATCCCCCCTATTCCTTTTTAGTATGGGACAGAGGATTCTTTTTAATTACGGGAATTATTGTCACTCGTTCGATAATAATTTAGGAGTGCGTTAATTTCTCCGCCAAGTAAAATTACCCAGCCAGTTAAATAAAACCATAATATTAAAATAATAATACCACCGAGACTACCGTATGTAGTAGAATAATTTCCAAAGTTATCGACATAGAACGCAAATGAGTACGATACCACAATCCATCCAATTGCAGCGAATAATGCGCCTGTCATCACTTCTTTTCTCTTTACATGGCGATTTGGAGCAAATTTATACAAAAAGCAAAATAAACCGAACAATACAAGAAAACTTAGTAGTAATCGAACAATACTCCACACAAACGAAAATTCATCGGATAAACCTAAAATTTTAAAAATTGCTGATCCAATTAGTTGGCCGAATACAGGTAAAATTAAAGCGAAAACAATCATAAAAATCATCGCTAATGTTAATACAATTGACAATGCTCTTGTTAAAATAAACGAACGGGTTTCATTGATATCATAGGCGCGGTTAAATGCCTTCATCACTGCATTAACACCGTTGGATGCAAACCATAACATGGCAAGTAAACCAAACGATAATAACCCACTATTTTGTTTATTCATTATTGTATGTACATTTGCTTCAATTAAACTCATTGCATCTTCAGGAGCATAATTTCTTAAAAAGGTTAATATATCTTCCGTCTCAATTGGAATATATCCAAGAAGCGTTATTAAAAAAACGAGCGCTGGAAAAAGGGAAAGCAAGAAGAAATAAGCGAGCTGTGCTGCTAAGCCCGCCAGATCATCTCGCATTGTTCGATCATACAAGTCTTTTCCAAATGTGAAAACATGATGAGTTCTTGCCTTTTGTACAAATGTTTTCATCTCTTTTAAACGCTTTGCTTTTCTTCTTTATTTTGTTTTAATTCAATATACGCTTCTGATTGCTTCTCTTCCGCAATCGGTTCCTTCGCGCTGCGATCTTCCCCTGTAATTAGCTCTTCTTCTACCTTTACCTCTTCTTTTGGTACAATTGCCTGAATTTCAATTGTTTCTGGTTGTTCCTTTACAGCGTTCTTCTTCCTAAAAATATCTTTCGTCTCTTTTAACGTTTCCACAACAGCTGGCGTTAATTTTTTAATTTCCGCTACTTTTGCTTTTACAACATTAAAATCGGCAAGTTCGCGTCCTTTATCGGTAACTGTTTGTACCTTTTCTTTCAGCTTTGCATTTTCACCAATTTCAATCATTTTTGTTTTTGCTTTTCCTGCTGTCAGTTTTACCTTTTCACGATTCTCCTTCTTTAACATAGAAACCGCCACACCTGCTGCTACACCAATTGCAATATTTCGCACAAGATTTCCCTTCTTTGCCATATTCCTTCACCCTTTCATCTATTTTGTTAGAAAGTTATCTTACTCGAACGAACAAGAAAATCTCAAAGAAAAAATTTTAAGATTAAACTTACCATAAGAGCTCGATTCACTCAACTCATCACTCGGAGCCAAGCATTTTACTTTCTGAACTAACATTCTTATATTCCTTGCTCATTTCGAATGAACGCTAACAATTTTGCACATCCTTCTGTTACAAGGTCATATACTTCTTGAAAGTTCCCTGTAAAGTATGGATCCGGAACATCTGTCCAACCACCGTTTGGAACAAAATCAGATAGTCTGCCGATATAGCGACCTGCCTTGCCTAAAGCCTTTAAATCGTCTAAGTTTTTATTGTCCATTGCAATAATATAATCAAACTTTGTTAAGTCTTCTTTTTCTACTTGACGAGCTTTAATTCCTTCAAAGGATACTGCATTTTCCATTAAAATTTTCTGTGTGCCGTGATGAGGTGGATGGCCAATATGCCAATCCCCTGTTCCAGCCGAATCAACAGCAATTACTGTTTCTAATTTTTCCTTTTTGACAAGCTCACGAAAAATTGCTTCTGCCATCGGAGAACGACAAATGTTTCCTAGACAAACAAATAAAACTCGAACCATATTTGTTTTCTTCCCTTCATACTGCATTTGTTATCTTTATATATCCATTTAAATTTTTCGATATATAAGTCGCTGCTATGTAGAATACAGCATGACCGCTTCTATGCCGGTCAGATGCTCTGATCTCCCCCAAAAAGAAAGGGATTTTCACGTCGGTTTTTTAACTTGTATATTTAGTATAAACAATCAACAATTACTTATAAAGGAAATAGATACTAATTTAATGTGATCGCAAACTTCCGTTAACGAAAATGAGAAAAAAATGTTAAGATAAGTCTATGTTATTTTAAAGGGGGAAACTTCCGTGGATTTATCCGTAAAAACACAAGAGAACGTTGAATATATGGTAGAAGCAATAAAAGAAAAATTACGTATGGTAAACGCTGGTGCAATGAGAGCTGCAAGCTTCAATGAAGACATGTACGAAGACTTACGCGACATTTATGAACACGTTATGAAACGCGACACATTTAGCATTAGCGAAATGCAAGCTATTACAGAAGAATTAGGAACACTAATCAAGAAATAGTAACAAGTGCCTATGGTAGCGGATTCCAAAAGTTTGATACATGTTAATCTTTTGAAATCCGTTTCTTTTTATTCCCAACAAATTTATGACAAATTCCCATATTTATTCGCAAACCTTCAAAATATTGTAAAATAATATCAACCCCTCATCAGAGACTTCACATCAAATCGAAAATTTCCACACTACAATTGCTAACTGTTTTTCTATTGGAGGTGCTTTCATATGAGCAATTGGTACAGTAAGACAAAAACTCAGACATTGCGTGAACTAGAAACAAATGAACAACAAGGTTTAAGTGAAGAAAGAGCGAAAGAGCGATTAAAAAAATACGGAAAAAACGAACTCGAAATGAAGAGAAAAAGAACTTTGGGTCAACGTATTTTTGCCCAAATCAATGATATTCTCGTTTATGTCCTTTTAATTGCCGCTCTTATTTCTGCCGTTGTCGGCGAATGGGCTGATGCTAGCATTATTGCTGTTGTTGTCATTTTAAATGCTGTAATTGGGATCATTCAAGAATCAAAAGCAGAGCAAGCTTTAGAAGCTCTAAAAAAGATGGCGACTCCAAAAGCAATTGTAAAACGAGGTAGTGAATTAAAAGAAATCCCATCCGAAAATGTCGTTCCCGGAGACATTGTTCTGCTGGATGCAGGTCGCTATATTCCGTGTGACTTACGGCTCATTGAAACAGCCAATTTAAAAATTGAAGAGTCTGCTTTAACGGGCGAATCCGTTCCTGTAGATAAAGATGCAGCGTATAATCCTTCCAAGCACCATAACAAAAAAGTACCACTAGGTGATCAAAAGAATATGGCCTTTATGTCTACACTTGTTACATATGGTCGTGGTGTTGGCGTAGCTACCCAAACGGGTATGCATTCACAAATAGGAAAAATCGCCACTCTCTTGCATCAAGCTGAAGATGATACAACGCCTCTTCAAAAAAGCTTAGCGCAAGTTGGAAAATATCTAGGCTTTGTCTCTGTAGGAATATGTATCATCATGTTCTTAATCGGTTTTTTCCAAGGCCGTGATACGTTAGAAATGTTTATGACCGCGATTAGTTTAGCAGTTGCTGCGATTCCAGAAGGCTTACCAGCTATCGTTTCTATTGTTCTCGCTATCGGTGTACAGCGTATGATTAAACAAAATGTGATTATACGGAAACTACCAGCTGTCGAAGCACTTGGCTCTGTTACAATTATTTGTTCAGATAAAACGGGTACATTAACGCAAAATAAAATGACCGTTACCCACTTTTATAGTGACTGTACATACGATGCATTAGAAAATTTAAACATAAATAATGATGTTCAGCGCCTATTATTAGAAAATATGGTTTTATGTAACGATGCCTCTTACAACTCTGAGTCGCAAACTGGGGATCCAACAGAAATTGCCCTTCTTGTTGCGGGATTGGCCTTTGACGTTCAAAAAGATGCAATGGAAAAGAAACATAAACGCCTAAGTGAATTCCCTTTTGATTCCAATCGTAAAATGATGTCAACGCTGCATGAATACAAAGACAACTACTTTAGTATGACAAAAGGGGCAATCGATAAACTCTTACCGAAGTGCACACATATTTTTAAAAATGGCACTGTGCAGCCATTAACTGAAAGTGATCAAACTGAAATAGTAGCAGCGGCACAAGCGATGTCAAAAAAAGCGTTACGAGTACTTTCGTTCGCTTTCAAAAAGTGCAGTGCCGAGCCTATTAACATGTATGAGGCAGAAGAAAATCTTATCTTCATTGGTCTTGTAGGGATGATTGACCCGCCTCGCCTAGAAGTGAAGGCAGCTATCAAAGAATGCAAGAAAGCTGGCATTCGCACCGTTATGATTACAGGAGATCATAAAGATACAGCCTTCGCCATTGCAAAAGAACTTGGAATTGCTAAAAAAGAATCCGAAGTAATAATTGGAACACAATTAGATAATCTTTCAGATGAACAGCTCGCAAACGAAATTAATCATTTAAACGTCTTTGCTCGCGTTTCTCCTGAACATAAAGTAAAAATTGTAAAAGCATTACGTGCAAAAGGAAATATCGTTTCCATGACTGGAGATGGTGTCAATGATGCCCCATCTTTAAAACAAGCAGATGTTGGTGTCGCAATGGGGGTTACCGGAACAGATGTAGCGAAAGGTGCAGCTGATATGGTATTAACTGACGATAATTTCTCTTCAATTGTCAAAGCAGTCGATGAAGGAAGAAACATTTACCATAACATTAAAAAGTCTATTTTATTTTTGCTTTCTTGTAATTTCGGAGAAATCATTGCACTCTTTTTAGCTATTTTACTCAGCTGGGCTACCCCCCTTCGTCCCATTCATATTTTGTGGGTGAATTTAATTACAGATACACTTCCAGCATTATCACTTGGAGTTGATCCAGAAGATCCGGACGTTATGAAGGAGAAACCGCGTCGCGCAGCAGAAAGCTTATTTAGCGGCAGTGTACCATTTCTCATTCTAAACGGAATTGTCATTGGGCTCATCACGTTAATTGCCTTTATTGTTGGCGCAAAATTATATACAGGGGATACGAATCTTTTTCCTCTCTTTCCATCGCAAATTGAAGCAGATGCTTTATTACATGCGCAAACAATGGCCTTTGTCACACTGAGTTTTTCACAGCTCGTTCACTCTTTTAATTTACGATCACGTACAAAATCAATCTTCTCTATCGGAATATTTACAAATAAATACTTAGTTTTCTCTCTTCTTATCGGAGTATGTATACAAGTATGTATTATTTCGATTCCATCTCTTGCAAGCATATTTGGTGTCCATGCTTTAACAGTAAACGATTGGGGCTTTGTTTTATTACTTAGTAGCATTCCACTACTAATAAATGAAGTAATAAAAATATTTAAAAGGCAGTGAGGAATCTCCTCACTGCCTTTTCTGTTCTTATCCTTGCATTTCTTTCTTAATTCGGTCCGTTAAGTCTGCCATACGCTTACGGCTTTCTTCACGCTCACGTTTGTTTTGTTCTTCAATTTGTTTTGTTTCCTGAACACCTTTCGAAATAATGTTCCAAGTCTCTTCAAGCGTTTCCATCTTAATACTTGAGGAACCTGCTAATTTCGCTACTTCGACACTTTGCGTCGCGATATTTTGTGCATTTTTCTTTAATAGTTCGTTTGTACGGCGGTCAAGTTCTGCCATTGAATCCGCAACAAGCTTTTGTCGTTTTGCATTTACAGCTTGAATAATACCATTTTTAAAAATAGGAATTGTCGTAATAAACGCTGTATTAATTTTTCCAATCAACTTGTTGTTACCACGTTGAATCATACGAATTTGCGGTGCTGTTAATAGCGCAACCATACGTGCTTTTTCTAAATCGTCAATGCGTTGCTCTAAAATCTCTACAGAGTTCTTTAGTGATTCCAGCTCGATTCCTGCAAGTTGATCATTGCTCTGAACACGCTCTTCATACATTGGAACTAATTCTGTTTGCAGACGCTCAAGTAACATTTCACCCACAACAACGTATTTCTCTAAATCTAAATAGTATTTTAAGTTTTGCTCATACAAACCATCTAACGTACCAATTGAACGTTTCATTTCATCTTGATATTTCGTGATTTCCACGTATACTTTATCCATTTCGCGTCCCATCGTTTGATACTTATTAAAGATTTGTTCAATCATTTGATTTCCTTTTTTAAATAAACGAGAGAAAAAACCGCTCTTTTCTTCAACAAAATCTTTACTGTCAAACTTGTCCATAATTTTTCCAAGCTGCTTTAATAGCTCACCAGAATCTTCTACTTTAGATAATGTCATTGTATGTAAAATTTGATCAGCAAACCTTGAAATCTCTACAGATGGCTCTTTTCCTAGCTCAATTAATTCCAATTGATCTTTTATATCTACACCATTATAAATGCGCTGTACTTCAGGATCTTCTCTTAACTGCAGACGAATATTTTGTGATGTTTGTTCAGTCAATTCTGTTGTTGGATCTAGTACGATTGGATTCATATATGTATCTTCCTTTCTTTATAAAAATGGCTTAAACAACCCTTTTAAAGTGTTTGATAAATTTTTATAGGACGACGCACCGTGAAACTCTACATCAAAGCTCACTTCTTCTAACCAATGGGAATCAAATGCGCCCGCTTCAATATACTGCTCGATATCATTACGTCCTGTCGGATTAAAATGTAACACATCGACACCAATTTGATTTAAAAAGAGCATGACTACCGCGTCAGACCGCGTCAGTTCTCCACTTTTCTCATTGTTAAATATGACTATTTTCGGCACTTCTTGTGAATAATCAAATTTCTCAAGCTGCTCAAGTATGTTCGGCGGGATTTGCGAAAGCTGGGCAAACACATATAAAGCAACATCTTGCTCTTTTTCAGATCCCACTCTTTTGCAAAGCCCACTTTCACATGTATGAATGATTGCCTCTGCAATCCCATATTGCAATCCTTCTGGTAAACGCTTATGCGGCCACCAATGACTTTGAATGATGTTCTGTGCATCAAGTTTTCCTGAACGGTTTAACGCATCACGATAATGGAATTGAAAATTTGCTTTCTGTTCCTTCATAAAAGGAAATTGATTGATTAGCAAACTATTTTCATATGATGTTAACGTTTTTAATCTTTGAAAATACTCTTTCTCATTTTTAGAGACACCAGACACTTTTGCAAATAACGATGGAATATAAATATGTTGGTTTTCTACAAAGAATGTTGGTCTTATAAATGCTTTTTCTTTTGTAATGATAAACAGTTCATCATACGTCGTTTTTAACGTCCGGGCAACTGGTGTGTACGCCCTGAATTGCCATGGTTTATACAAGAGTGAATTATCATGATGAAGCACCTGTTCAATCTCTTTTGAAGCTTGATACGCAACAGTTGCAACGCGCTCCCTCTTTTTATCTGGAAATGGCTCTAATGAAATTCGACTTGGATGCGAAATCACAAATGTTCGACTTTCTTCATCGATTGTTTCAAAACCATCTTTTCCTTCTGGGTGATAATACAATACGTCACATCCGAGCATAATAAGAAAGTATAAAAAGTAAATTCGACTTTCCGACGCATCACCGTACCATATAATTTGCGGCATTTGTACTTTATAATCTTTTTGTGAAAACCATTTCGAAATGTAATTTTCACTTAACTTAATCATATCAATTAAAAAACGGCGAAAACCTTCTGTTTTTAACGATTGATTATGCTGTTTTTCGTACAGCTTTAAAATTGAAATAAATGTTGTATGTATGTAGTGTTGTATATCAGGATTATCTACTTCCGGCAACAAACGTTTCCCCGTTAAATGAGCAACGAGACGATTAACAGTTAAACCGTTTGCGGCTTGTTGGTGCAGTGAAAAAACTTCCTGAATATCGCGAAGCTTCTCTGAAGAAATGACCTTATTTAAATTTTGCTCATGAAGCACAGTGATTTTCTCATTTTGACTATACTCAAATAACTGGTTATAATACTCATCCGCATCATTTGGCACACCAAGAATGCGACATCCTATATAACTAAAATGCAGATTATTCTCTGTCAATTCATAATGCGGCCGCTTTGCTAAACTGACTTCAAACTGTTTTAATACTTCTTCCCCGCCGAGTAGCTGTGGATGAAATGCAAAACGTGAAAACACACTCGTTCACCTCCAAACGAAACGTTTATAAAAAATGGGCGCTCATATGACGAGCAAACCCATTTAGTCTATTAACCTATTAATCTTCTTTCTTAGAAGCTGCCACCTCTTCACGAGTTTGGCGAGATGTTTTCATATAATGTAAAATAAATGTCGCACCAAATGCAATAACTAAAATGATGAAGAATAACCAGTGCTGCATTTCAATACCAAATACAGAAAGCAACATTTTCGCAGCAATAATTCCAATTAATATATATGCTGTCGTTTCTAGTTCTGGAATACGCTCTAGTAATCGTAAAAATACGCCGGCAATACCACGCATCATTAAAATACCAAGCATTCCGCCAAGAAGTAAAATCCATACTTCATTTGAAACACCAAATGCTGCAAGAACGCTATCCACAGAGAACGCAATGTCCATTAACTCAACCATTACAACTGTTCCCCAGAACATGCCAAACATTCTAAATAGAATGCTATCCTGCTTCATACCGTGACCTTCTTCATCTTCTTCATTTCCTTTAGATTTATCAATGAAGTGTTTCACAGAAAGCCATGCAAGATAAAGAGCACCTAGTACTTTTACCCATGCTAATTTAATTAAGTACATACCAATTCCGATGGCAATAAAACGAAATGCATACGCACCAATAAGTCCATAAAATAAAGCTTTTTTACGCTTTTCTTCGGGAAGATGTTTTACCATAACAGCTAATACAAGCGCGTTATCAGCAGATAGCAATCCTTCCAAAATGACAAGCGTACCAATTAATCCCCAAGATACTGGATCTGTTAATACTTTTACCCACATATCTAAATCAAAGAATTGGGCATACGTATCAAGAATTCCGTGTAAAATCTCCATACAGCTTTTGACTCCTATTCTATTTTTAAATTTCTAAAAAGTGGAAAAGAAGGAAACGAAAGTCGCTTCCTTCTTATGCATCCAAGCCGTACGCTCTTACAAGCGCACCTAGTCCACCTTGGAAGCCACTTCCGACAGCATTAAACTTCCACTGTCCATTATGACGGTATAATTCACAAAAGACAACCGCTGTTTCAATGGAGAAATCTTCCCCTAAATCATAGCGAAGCACTTCTTCATTTGTTTCTTCATTTGCTAAACGAACAAACGCATTGGCAACTTGTCCAAAGTTTTGACGACGACCCTCCGCATCATAAATGGTAACTGTAATCGCAATACGGTGTACATCAGCTGGGATTTTGTTTAGATCAACAACTAATTGTTCATCGTCACCTTCACCTTCTCCAGTTCGGTTATCACCTGTATGTGTAACAGAACCACAAGGAGACTGTAAATTGTTATAAAAGATAAAGTCTGTTTCTTTCGTACATTTACCTTCTTGATTTAATAAGAAAGCAGATGCATCTAAATCATAGTCAGATCCACCATCATATTGTTTAATATCCCAACCAAGACCAATAATCGCTTTCGTAAGGCCTGGGCTTGTCTTACCTAAATCAATTTTTTGTCCTTTTTGTAACTGAATGACCATCGCGATTCACCTCTATTTACATAGATTCTTTACTCTACATCTAAACCAAAGTTTTTACATAAAGCTGCTAATCCACCTTGGAAGCCGCTTCCAATCGCATTGAACTTCCAATCACTGTTATGACGGTATAATTCACCGACTACAACTGCTGTTTCAATCGAGAAGTCTTCACCTAAGTCATAGCGAATTAGCTCTGTTTTCTTCTCTTCATCTAAAATGCGCACAAAGGAGTTAGATACTTGTCCAAAGTTTTGATGACGACCTTCTCCATCATAAATTGTAATCGTAAAGCAAATACGCTCGATATGCGCAGGAACATTTTTCAAATCAACTTTGATTGTTTCATCGTCCCCTTCACCTTCTCCTGTACGATTATCACCTAAATGCTGTACAGATCCGTTTGCTCCAGTTGGATTATTATAGAAAACGAAGTCTTCTCCTCCGCCAACTTTACCATTTGCTCCAACTAAGAAAATACTTACATCTAGATCAAAGTCAGCCTGTCCATCATATTTATTTGTATCCCAGCCAAGACCAACAATTACTTTTGAAAGACCTGGATTTGTTTTCGTTAAATCTACTTTTTGTCCTTTTTGTAATGAAATAACTGCCATATGTAGCGCCTCCTTAAAAGTTATTGATAACGCGTAACGATTTCACTTAAATTTTTAGCTTGTGTTCCTTCTCCAATTGCCGAGAACTTCCATTCATTATCATGACGGTACATTTCGCCAGCAATTAAAGTTGTCTTTCCGCCGTAGTTATCCGTTAAGCTATAACGTGCTAACTCTTCACCTGTTTGCGGATTTTGAATACGAATATACGCGTTGCGAATCATCCCAAAATCTTGACGACGGTTCACGCAATCATAAATATTTACAACAAAGATAAGGCGGTTTATTCTAGATGGAACTTTGTGTAATTCAACAAAAATGGTTTCATCATCCCCTGCACCTTCTCCTGTTAAATTATCACCTGAATGAGCAACACTTCCGCAAGAAGATAACTTATTGCCAAAATAAATGAGATCATGTTTATGTAAAAATCGATCATTCTCAAGCATGATCACAGATGCATCACAATCAATATTTGGCTTACTTCCAAACAATGAAGATAAAAATCCACCCGCTTTTTCAATCGGATCCCAACCTAGGCCAACTTGTAGCTTCGTTAACCCTGGTTTCCCTTTCGTTAAGTCGATCTTCTGTCCTTTTTCTAAAATGATAGGCATGAAGTCTCTTCCTTTCTACGAATCACTTTCCAGCTAGGAAAATATTGTATTCTTTCTTTATATTGTAGCATTTTTCATAGATTGAGAAAAAGAATAATTTTTCGATTATATGAAAACATCTAGTTTATTTCTCTGCACCGATGTCAGAAGTGAACAACCCAAAAATTATTTCCCTGTAACATTATCAGTCTAGCTATTTTTTAATATGAGGATACAAGTTTTACAGAACTTGCTTTCACATACACACTATTATACGCTGTGTTGTCAGAAACTAGCTCATAATAAGTTCCACTTGAAGTTTGAATCGTGTTCTTAATTGCAACTGTCATATTAAGAGGTGCTACACTCGCTTGTGCTCCACCTATATTTTTGAATAACACAGATCCAACTTGCACCGTACCTAACTGATATCTATTCAAATCTTTTCCACCATTCATGGTGTCAAGTCTATTCATAAGAGAAGCAATTTGTTGGCCCCAATTTTCATCACTTGCATACATGACGTTCATACCTTGTGATTTATCTCCCAAATTCCCGCCATTATATGTCCAGCCATTTGGATTTAAATAGTTTTTGTCGATATACGAAGCACAGAAGTTAATACCTTCTTCCCATGTTTTAAATGACGTTGCACCATTATATGGATCAGAATCTACCGCTTTAAAACCAAATAAATTTTTCTTATCTCGTGCAATACGACTTTTTCCCCAACCGGATTCTAAAATAGCATGAGATAGTAAATAGCCCGCATTTAAATTATATTTTTGTGCTGCATTAACAAAATACTGTCCAGTTCCAATCAACGGACTGTCTGCACTATTCTTTCTTAAGAAATCATCAATGTCTTTTGCTGTATAAGTAGAGGTAGCACGAATCGGCACATATTCAAAATATTGATAACTATCTTGTCCACCAATTTGTGTTTTATCAAATGCCTCATAACGCTGCCCTTCTTGTAAGTGCTTTGGTGCATTACCAATTTGGTACGGCGTATACTTACTCGTAGAGTTATTGTATACATAGTGATAAAGCTTTCCGTTTTTCACTGTATAATATGACGTTGATTCATGAACCATATTTGGATATAAAGTAACATCATTTATATTGACATATCCTGTTGTACCATCAATTTTCACATGCACACGATCTCCATCGGCTTTTATGAACTTTAAGTCAGCTCCTTCTCGTACATATGTTAACTTTTTACCAGTCGCAATGTCATAAATATTAATCAACTTATTCGCTCGCACAAAGCCTTGTTTCATATTCACAACTTTGCCATCGCTAACAATATAACCATCTTCTTGCCTTGTCTGCAGTTCTTTTTCTGCTTCCGCCCCATTCGATTTTTGAACTTTTCCTGCCTCTGTGACCACTTCATAAGAAGATGATTGTTTTAATTTTAAGAACTGTAGAGAAGCATAACCTTCTACACCATTTACTCGAACTTTCGCCCAACCATTTTCCTTTCCTAATACTGAAACGGATTCACCATTTTTCAAGTGGGCTACAATTGAAGCACTTGTTGAAGGACCTTGGCGCACATTTAATAAGGATGCATTTACAACTCCTCGTTCTTCTGTCACTTGTCCATTGTTTCCACTAGTTCCATTGTGCCCATTCGAATTCGTACTAATTTGTACAAACTCTAGTGATACATAGCCTTCTTTTCCGTTATACGCAATCTTCGCCCAGCCGTTTGCCTTTCCTAATACCGTTATCTTCTCACCTTGTTTTAAGTTTCCGAGAATGCTACTGTTTGTGTTCGCTGCGCTTCTTACTCGCAGACTTGTTGCTGTGATTGTTCCTGTTTCTTGCGTACCTGTCGCAATATTTTCTGGTGGTTTTTCAGCCGGTTTTTCTGCTGCCTTACCTTCTAATTTCACAAACTCTAGCGATACATAGCCTTCTTTTCCGTTATACGCAATCTTCGCCCAGCCGTTTGCCTTTCCTAATACCGTTATCTTCTCACCTTGTTTTAAGTTTCCGAGAATGCTACTGTTTGTGTTCGCTGCGCTTCTTACTCGCAGACTTGTTGCTGTGATTGTTCCTGTTTCTTGCGTACCTGTCGCAATATTTTCTGGTGGTTTTTCAGCCGGTTTTTCTGCTGCCTTACCTTCTAATTTCACAAACTCTAGCGATACATAGCCTTCTTTTCCGTTATACGCAATCTTCGCCCAGCCGTTTGCCTTTCCTAATACCGTTATCTTCTCACCTTGTTTTAAGTTTCCAAAAATGCTACTGTTTGTGTTCGCTGCGCTTCTTACTCGCAGACTTGTTGCTGTGATTGTTCCTGTTTCTTGCGTACCTGTCGCAATATTTTCTGGTGGTTTTTCAGCCGGTTTTTCTGCTGCCTTACCTTCTAATTTCACAAACTCTAGCGATACATAGCCTTCTTTTCCGTTATACGCAATCTTCGCCCAGCCGTTTGCTTTTCCTAATACCGTTATCTTCTCGCCTTGTTTTAAGTTTCCGAGAATGCTACTGTTTGTGTTCGCTGCGCTTCTTACTCGCAGACTTGTTGCTGTGATTGTTCCTGCCTCTTGCGGACCATTATTAATTGTTGGTTGCTGCGGTGGTGCTGGTTGCGGTGCTACTCCTGCTTTCTCTCCCACTTTGATAAATTCTAATGAAACATAACCTTCTTTTCCTTTATATTCAATTTTGGCCCAGCCATTCGCTTTTCCTATAACGGTAATAGTCTCTCCTTTTTGAACACTTCCAAGAAGAGTGCTACCTACAGCAGGACTATTACGAACATTTAAACGTGTTGCTGTGACAACACCTGTTTCACGTTGTCCATTATTAATAGTTATTTGTTGCTTCGATTCTATTGTAGGCTTTCCTCCTGCCATCTTTAAAAACTGCAGTGAAACATAGCCCTCTTTCCCATTGTAAGAAATTTTTGCCCAATCTTTTTGTACTTCTAATACCTTTACAGTTGTTCCTTGCTTTACTTGTCCGACAATTGGACTTTGAGTCGTTGGTTGTTGACGTATATTTAAATTTGTGGCATTTACTGCAGCTGTGCTTTCTTCTTGCGCAAAAGCATTTGTAGAAACAAGAGATGCTGCCGTCACTAAAAATGTACCTGCTATTATTTGCTTTGTTGTTTGTTTCATGATTAATTAGAATATAAGGATATTTATATTCTGAAGTCACTTCCTTTCCTTATTTCTTATCTCGTATTATAGCATAATTACCATCACACCTTCTGTTTGAAAGATATTAAAATCTATAAAATTATATATATTTTTATATAAATGTTAATATATCAGCGATTCGACACGATATAAAGTGAAACTTCCACCAGTGATGCTTTTTTCACTGATGGAAGGCCCGCCCAATTGGGTTTTTACGGACAG
Source organism: Bacillus sp. S10(2024) (assembly GCF_050473865.1). Classification (NCBI taxonomy): domain Bacteria; kingdom Bacillati; phylum Bacillota; class Bacilli; order Caryophanales; family Bacillaceae; genus Bacillus; species Bacillus sp. S10(2024). The sequence goes on from NZ_JBFLUR010000002.1 coordinate 3,115,543, forward strand.
TTTTCTTCCCTGTTCTTCTCCAACCTTTACCGCCCACAAATAACGGGATAAAGGCCATTTGATAATGTTCAATATTCTAAATGCACAAAAAGGAGCTGACATTAGTCCTTTTTCGAGTCAGCTCCTTCTCATTCTTTAATATGCCTTCCCCCAATACACCATATGTTTTGCCTCTTTCTCACAGCACACACAATGCTTACCTAATTCTTCTTGTTCAAATGGCATACAACGTGATGTAACGCCTGCTTCTTCTTTTAACTTTTCTTCACAATCAAGACTTCCACACCACATCGCTTTAATAAAGCCTTGCTTTTCTGCTGCTACTTGCTTCATCTCTTCAAAAGTAGTAGCTATATACGTTTTTTCTTCACGCAAAGCTTTTGCTTTTTCAAATAGAGACTGCTGAATATCCTCAAGTAACTTTGTAATGCGTTCTTCTAATTCATTTATAGCTACAAATTCTTTTTCTTTCGTATCACGGCGTACAAGGACAACTTGATTTTTTTCAATATCTTTTGGCCCTACTTCTAAACGAACTGGTATACCTTTCATCTCATATTCATTAAACTTCCAGCCTGGTGTTTTGTTGCTTGCATCCATTTTTACGCGCGCAACTTTTTGAATACGAGCTTGCAGTTCAGCTGCTTTTTCTAATACACCTTCTTTATGCTGAGCAATTGGTACAATCATCACTTGCGTTGGTGCAATCTTTGGTGGTAATACAAGTCCATTATCATCGCTATGCACCATAATAAGACCACCAATCATTCTTGTTGATACACCCCAAGATGTTTGATGCGCATATTGCCACTTTCCATTTCGATCGAGAAACTTAATATCAAATGCTTCTGTGAAGTTCGTGCCAAAATTATGCGACGTGCCCGTTTGTAATGCTTTTCCATCATGCATTAAGCTTTCAATTGTATAAGTCGCTTTTGCCCCTGCAAATTTTTCTTTTTCCGTCTTCTGCCCTTTTATAACTGGAATCGCTAAATACTCCTCACAAAACGACGCATATATATTTAAAATGTTAAGTGTTTCTTGCTGTGACTCTTCTGCTGTTTCATGAATTGTATGACCTTCTTGCCATAAAAATTCGGTTGTGCGTAAAAATGGACGTGTTGTTTTTTCCCAGCGGACAACAGAGCACCACTGATTATATAGCTTTGGTAAATCATTATAAGACTGTACAATTTTCGAAAAATGCTCACAGAATAACGTTTCTGATGTTGGACGAACGCAGAGACGCTCAGCTAATTCCTCATCCCCGCCGTGCGTTACCCACGCTACTTCTGGCGCAAAACCTTCTACATGATCTTTCTCTTTTTGAAGTAAACTTTCTGGAATAAACATTGGCATATATACATTTTCATGACCTGTTTCTTTTAACTTTTCATCCATTACTTTTTGAATGTTTTCCCAAAGTGCATACCCATACGGACGTAAAATCATACATCCTTTTACACTTGAATAATCAACAAGTTCAGCTTTTTTTACGATATCCGTATACCACTGTGCGAAATCTTCTTCCATTTTTGTAATGGCTTGTACTTGTTCTTTTTTCATTTTCTTTTCCTCCTTCTCAAAATAAAAAAAGCCCGCATCCCTAAAATAGGGACCGAGCTTTTTGCCGGCGTTACCACCCTGATTCATATACAACATGTATATGCTCTCTTGTTCGATAACGGGAATATCCCGCTGCATACGCAGAACTCAAAGGTAGGTTCCAAATTGTCTTTTAAGAATCTCTCAGCCACTGGATTCTCTCTCTGCGAAAAGATTGAATATGTACTAATCCTTTTTCATCGTCATAACAATATAAATTTGTTGATTATCATAATACACACCACATTATAACGCAATAGGGAATTTTTTGATTTTTATATATTCTTTTCAGTTTATTTTGTTTTATACTCGTATTACATATATTTATTCCGGAAAAATTTCACCATTTGATGAAGTAACATCCCAATAAGTGTCCCAATTGATATAAAAAGACATAAGAAACCATATCCCATACCTTCCCATCCACCAATGAAAAATAACGTACATAAAAAACCAACCAAGCAAATGATAATCATAATAAGTCCAAACGAAATATCAAGCGAACGATTGGGGAAACTTTTGCGTAATGTGAAGGAAATCAAAAAAACAAGAACCATTGTGATTATGCTACTCATTAGAAAAAATTCCATTCTTTTCACTCCTTTAATTATATTATACGTTTATAAGTCTAAAAATTCTAAAAAAACTCTCTTATTGGTAGTAGTTTTTATTATCAAGTATTAATAGTAATATATAAAAATAGGCTATAGGACTTTTGGAGGTATTATTCTATGAACAGACCTGCAACAAAACATGTTATTATCTTATCTTTTGATTGTTTATCAGCTTTAGATTTTCCTATATTACAAAACCTTCCGCACTTCCGTTCTTTACTAAAGCGTGGTGCATACGCTAAAAAAGTTGAAAGTATTTATCCATCTGTTACATATCCATCTCATACAACAATTGTGACAGGCAATTATCCTGCGAAACATGGGGTTGTAAACAATACGCTGCTACAACCAGGGAAAGAATCACCGGATTGGCACTGGTACCGCCGCTCGATTCAAGGAACAACCCTTTATGATGAAGCGCGAAAAGCAAACTTAAAAACAGCTGCACTTCTATGGCCTGTAACAGGAAGAGCAAAAATTGACTACAACATGCCAGAAATTTTTCCAAATCGTCCATGGCAAAATCAAGTGCTCATCTCCTTATTCAGCGGGAGCCCACTGTATCAACTAGAGTTAAATCAGCGTTTTGGTCACATTCGGAATGGTTTGTCACAACCGGAGCTAGATGATTTTGTACTTGCTTCTGCGGTACACACAATTCAAACGAAAAAGCCAAATCTTATGTTTGTTCATTTTACTGATTTAGACACACAGCGCCATTATCATGGATTTTCTTCTGAGGAAACAGTCGCAGCGATTCATCGCCATGACAAGCGTCTAGGTGCAATTGTTGATGCACTCCGCGAAAGCGGTATGTATGACAAGGCGACGATCATTGCGCTTGGAGATCATAGCGCATTAGATGAGCAGAAGGCTATTCAATTAAATGTCTTATTGCGTGAAAAAGGCTTTCTTACTGTGAATCAAAAAGGGGAAGTAACAGATTGGAAAGCTTATTGTCAAAGCTGTGACGGCTCAGCGTATATATACGTAAAAGACAAAAATGATACAGAAACCATTGGAAGTTTACACCGTTTACTACAAGAGCTCATACAAGATAAACAAAATGGCATAGAATTTCTATTAACCGATGAGGAAGCAAAAGATTTAGGTGCCGACGGGAATTGCCTCTTTATGCTGGAAGCACGAGAAGGATATTACTTTTTAGAGAATCATACTGGAGACTTGATAAGAGAGATTACAAGAAAAGATGTGACCTCTAATAAAAAATATACGTTTGGTACCCACGGTTATTCTCCATCAAAGCCAAATTACGAAACGATTTTTATGGCAGCTGGTAAAGGAATTCGTCAAGGCACCATTATTCCGCACATGCGACTGATTGATGAAGGTCCTACAATTGCAAGATTACTTGGATTATATCTTGGCGAAACAGACGGAAAGGTTATAGAGGATCTATTAGAATTGTAAAGTTTCGTAAATACTGTGTAAATATTCAGTTAGTTTCTCTTTTTTACTTACGTATTTCTGTACAATAACATTACATTAGTTAGAGGAGGAACATATATGAAGAAAATGTCCAGGCAAGAAAAAAGCTGGATATTATATGACTGGGCAAACTCAGTATATTCACTCGTTATTACAACTGCTATATTTCCAATCTACTTTAAAGCAGCCGCTAAAGAAGCTGGACTTGCAGGTACAACATCAACTGCATATTGGGGGTATGCAAATTCCTTTGCGACACTTATGGTGTCTATACTCGCTCCAATTCTTGGTACAATTGCTGATTATAAAGGTTTTAAGAAACGTTTCTTCACATTCTTTTTCCTATTAGGCATTACTTTTACAAGTATGTTGGCAGTCGTACCAACTTCGCAGTGGATTCTTTTACTCGGCTGTTATATGCTCGCTTTAATTGGATTTGCAGGAGCCAATATTTTTTACGATGCGTTTTTAATAGATGTGACGACAGAGGAACGAATGAACCGTATTTCAACACGCGGATTTGCCCTTGGCTATATTGGGAGCACGATTCCATTTATCGGCTGTATGACCCTTATTATTCTTTCACAAAAAAGTATCGTCCCATTGTCAGTCGGCGTGGCAAGCCAAATTTCATTCGCAATTACAGCGCTTTGGTGGGGACTCTTTACAATCCCTATGTTAAAAAATGTTGAACAACATTATTATATCGAACGTGATCCAAATCCTGTTGCGACAAGCTTTAAACGCCTTGCTTATACGTTTAAAAATATCCGTCAATATCGAACAGTTTTTTTCTTCCTCCTTGCCTATTTCTTCTATATTGATGGCGTCGACACAATCATTACTATGTCAACAGCATACGGAACGGACCTTGGCATTAGCGCAACAAGTTTAATAATTATTTTATTCGTTACGCAAATTGTCGCCTGCCCATTTGCACTATTATATGGTAAGTTATCTGAAACATTTACCGGGAAGAAAATGCTATATGTTGGTATTATTATTTATATTATTATTTGTACGTACGCTTATTTCCTAAAAACAACGTTAGATTTCTGGATTTTGGCAATGCTCGTTGCTAGTTCACAAGGTGGTATTCAAGCGTTAAGCCGCTCCTATTTTGCAAAGCTCATTCCGAAAGAATCCGCAAACGAATTCTTTGGGTTTTATAACATATTTGGTAAATTCGCAGCCATTATGGGCCCGGTTCTCATCGGTGTCACAACGCAGTTAACTGGTAAAACAAACGCTGGTGTTTTAAGTATTGTCGTACTATTTATAATAGGAGGATTTCTGTTAACACGTGTACCAGAGAGTTCTTCGCCTTCTGTAACAGAACCTTCTCAAAAACCAGAAACATTATAATTAAACGCTCTCTCAACTTTTATGGGAGAGCGTTGTTATCTTTTATCCTTCTTGTGTTTGTGTCATTTTCATTCGAAGTACCGGTAAAATAGCTGCTAACCCTAATACTGCCGCTATGCTAAATACGATTACGAGCGAAGTTGTCTCCTTCAATATTCCTCCTAGCGAAACACCGATTAACAGCGCGCTCATGAATAGTGGTAATACCGTTCCGTTTACCCGGCCAATCATGTTCCCATCTACAAGGTGGATCATAAACGTTCCGACTACAATATTTACACAAGCTAAACAAATTCCTGTTATAAACCGCATGCATACTGTAATCCAAAACGAAGTCGAAAATCCTTCTACAACAAATGAAACAGCTAAAATAGTCATTCCAAAAACGAGTAAATGTTTCTGCTTTACTTTTTTAGAAACACCAGCTGCCAAACCGCCCCCAATTAACATCCCGATGCCATCAGCTGCAGTTAAATATTGTACAGCCTCCTTCTCCATCCCTAATCGCTCCACAACGAGAAAGATTTCAAGCGGTTGGACTAACCCTGCAGCCAAACCAATAATCGAAAAAGTAGCCGTCAACATTCGCAAAGGGTTCGAACGTAACACATACAACCAACCTTCTTTTATATCATTCCATAATGAAGATTTCCTCACCTCTTTATCTTTCATCCACCCTGGCAGAAATGAAAGACAAAGAGCTGATAACGCAAAAATAATGATTAAGCTGTAGAGTGATGCAAGTAAACCGAGCTGCGTATATACGAATGTTCCTACAACTGGACCAAAGATAAGGAACAATGCTTGTAAACTTTGAGATATAGCAATGGCTGCACTAACATGTTCCTCTTCAACATGATGCTTAAAAACTCGTGAAGTTGCTGGCTGTGAAAATTGGCTGACGACCGCAGACACAAATGTTGCAGCAAATAACGCTTGCCAATACCCAATATTTAACAACAAAACAATCATAACGATAGATAGTGCACTTAATATATCCCCTGTAATCATTGTTCGCTTTGGATTCCACCGATCAGCCAAGGCACCTCCAATAAATGAAAAGATAAATATAGGAGCATATTCCATGACAGACAATATAGAAACAGCAATAGGATCATTATTTGTCTGTTCCATAACAAAAAACAAAAGCGCCATATTTCGGATCCAAATCGCAAATTGTTGTAAAATATCAGAAGCAATTACAAGCAGAAACACTCGATTTTTTAGCAAAGCACTCATCAATATCTCCCCCTTTATTAAACCGACCGTTCAGTCTAATTTGTTTTAAAAGAAAAGCTGCTGACATTACAATCCAGCTGCCATTCCCTTTAATAAAACATCAATTGCCTTTTTATAAATCCGTTTCATTTCTTCTACATCCAGCTCATAATATAATGGTCCAAGCCCAGCTAACAGACCGTTCACAACGTACATGAGATCATTTACATCGTCTTGGCGAAATTCACCTGATGCCATTCCTTCTTCGACTAGCTTCTTGAAGATGCTATACGTTTCACGAGTTAAGGCTATCATTTCATCCATTATATCTTTCCTTACAACTTGACTCGTTAGAAATTCTTCAATTGTACTAGAAATTGGGTTTTGGACATCTTCCACATAATATTCAGCAAGGCCATATAGCTTTTCCGTACTTGTACGATACTGTTTTTCTTTTTCGGCCCACTTTTCCAACCAATCGTACGTATGCTGCTTCACTACAAATAAAAACAATTCTTCTTTACTTTTAAAGTGATAGTAAATACTGCCCTTACTCCGCTCAGTAACTTCACAAATGTCTTCCATAGATGTTGCTGCATACCCTGTTTTTGAAAATAATTCTTCTGCTTTATAAGCAATTGCTCTTTTAATTTCTTCAGCGCTCTTTCTCATCATTACACCTCATTAAACCGACCGTTCAGTCTAATTTTAACGAAAATGTCCCTTTCTTACAAGAGGCAATTTTCTTATTTTAGGGTCACTATATAAGACTAACTTTCTGCACTTAATCGCTACTTTTTCCCTGGTTGCAAGAATGCTGGTACTGGGCCTTATAGTAAAGGTGTGATTCTGTTAGGGATATATGCATTTTATTCTCCTTTTTGCACCAGAAGCTAAATAACTGTTCTTTTTCTATACTAATCAAACACATTTTGTAAAGGAATAATATCAGTATGTCCAGGATTTGCGAAAAAGAAGTTCATTTTTTCTGAAAAATGTATATAAATTCAATACGAATAATAAATACCCAAAGAGGATTTTATATTTCCTTAATTTACTCCTTTCCATCTACATTCATTATTTATTACAATGGCCTTCACGTCTAAAATAAAATGTTCAAAAAAGGAAACTATAAGTATCTTTATAACGTTTTTTCAATATAATCAATATGTTAATAAAAGTAACTCTGTGTTATTTTTGCTTCTCTACTAAACTAATACAGCTTCAAACAATGGACACAATTGCTACACGCCAAGTGGAATTCATTACCTATTCAAGATTTTGTTTATTCAATCTTTCTAAAAATAAAAAAATATTAAGCTCATAAATATACTAGTTATAATGAGGGTGCCGAGAGATAATCTATTACCTACAGAAAAAATAGCAAACCTGGTTCTGGTGCAAAAATTCTAAAGACCTTGCAAGTAATCTTCTAAAATTGGACATACTGATACGATTACTCTAAGAAAGGTGTGTAATCAGAAGGGAAATTTATTCAACACGGAAATGAAAGCGTTATCATTTAAATTTTATTTTGAATTGGTGATTCTAATAACTTAGATTCAACTGCAATTAAAAATAATAAATTATGGGGGTGCTTATATGAACATGAATGTGGCATCTATTAAAGAAAAAAAGGTTGTTAAATACAAAAGTTGTTTTGATGTGATTGGGCCGGTAATGATAGGTCCTTCAAGTTCACATACTGCAGGGGCTTTAGCTATTGGAACAGTTGCCAATAAATTATTTCAAGGTCTTCCAAAAAAAGTCGTGGTAAGGTATTATGAATCATTTGCTGAAACCCATAAAGGACACGGAACTGATTTTGCAGTTATTGCTGGGATATTAGGATTTGCTACTGATGACAGCAAAGTGCCAGATGCTATTAAAATAGCAAAATCTAAAGGAATTGACATTACCTTTATTGAAAAAGCAGGTGATAGTCCTGCCGGTCATCCAAATACGGCAGATGTATATTTAGAGGATGAAAGTCGAAGTATTAGAACGATAGGTATTTCAGTTGGCGGCGGATTAATTGAAGTCAAACATGTTGAAATTGACGGATTTAGCTTAGATCTGCAGGGGCCATTGCCAGTTATTATTGCGATTTCCGAAAGAGCCGACTTTGAATTTGTCTTACGCAGGATCTTTAAACAATATGATGTGGAAATTAACGACTTTCATAGCTTAGAAGAAAACGGAAAATGTTTACATGCATTTGCTTTGGATTCACTATTGCCTTGTGATGTTCAGAAGGAACTTAGAAGTTTAAGCAGTATAGCTAATATCATTATTCTTTAGTTACATTCGGGGGTGAAAAAATATGTATATGTCTATAAAAGAAATTGTAGATGCAGCTAATAAAAGAAAAAAGCCAATTTATGAATTAGCAATCGAACAGGAAATCGACCAAACTAAAACGTCTTATAAAGAAGTTTGGAGCAAAATGGAAAAAAATTTAACAACTATGGAAAATTCCATAAATAAAAGTATTGAGGGCGACGGGGTATTTTCTCCGACCGGTTTAACCGGAGGCGATGCTGTTAAAATAAAAAAATATCGAGAAAAAGGAAAAACTCTTTCTGGAGATTTGATGGTGTTAGGGATTCAAAGTGCTATCGGTGTTAATGAAGTAAATGCTTCATTAGGGGCTATTTGTGCGACTCCAACAGCAGGTGCGAGTGGGACGATCCCGGGAGTCCTATTTAGTATTAAAGATACGTTACAGTTAAGTCATGAAGATATGATCCATTTTCTATTCACCTCAGCATTATTTGGAACGATAGTCGCAAATAACGCTTGTATTGCCGGAGCGTACGGAGGATGTCAAGCTGAAGTAGGCAGTGCCTCAGCAATGGCGGCGGCTGCAGCTGTAGAAGCTGGCGGAGGAACACCACAGCAATCTTCTGAAGCTTTCTCAACCGCATTACAAAATTTACTCGGTTTAGTTTGTGATCCGGTCGCTGGTTTGGTAGAAATTCCTTGTGTAAAGAGAAACGCTATTGGAATGGCAAATGCTTTAACAGCAGCTGACATCGCATTAGCTGGCGTAAACAATATCATCAATGCTGACGAAGTTATTGAAGCGATGTATAGAGTTGGAAGACAGATGCCTCGCGAATTAAGAGAGACAGGTTTAGGCGGAATTGCTGCCACGCCTACAGGGATTTCCATTAAAAGTAAAATATTTGGAGAGAAACAATTAAATACATAAACAGTTATTGGAAATATTGTGAAATAGTTAACAATCCTATTCTCTATTGTTCTAAGGATGTCTGTATAGTAAGAGCCATTATCACTAAAATATACTACTATACAATTAAAGTATACTAATATATAATTGAAATGTTTTGCAAGCGCTAACAAATACATTAGGTTGGACACACGATGTGGCGCACCTTGTAAGCAATTTATTTTTCAACAAGAATGATCTATATTCTTAAGCCTTAAAAAGAGACGTAAGAATAGGATACAAGGAGGAATTATTATATGAGCGGGAATACTGCAAAAAAAATAAAATTTCAAGCTGAAAATACTGCAGTAAAAAATGAGCAATATCTAGACCCTAAAAAGTGGCATAAACAGGATACTACCTGGGCATTGAGCCTTTTTGGAACAGCAATTGGAGCAGGAGTACTCTTTTTACCTATTAATGCAGGTTCAGGTGGTTTATTATCATTACTGTTAATTACCATACTTGCATATCCTGTTATGTATTATTCACATAGGGCGCTTGCTAAAATGATATACGCTTCTAATTCTGCTGATGAGGGGATTACAGGTACAATAAGAGAGTATTTCGGAAATAAGGCAAGTGTAATTTTTAACATAGTATATTTCGTCTCAATTTATACGATCGTGCTGATGTATTCAGTTGCACTTACAAATACTGCAAGTAGTTTTATCGTGAATCAATTGCACATGAAGGAGCCTTCAAGGGCCATTTTATCACTTGTATTAGTACTCGGTCTTATAGCTATACTAAATTTCGGTCAAGATATTACTGTAAAGATAATGAGTATGCTAGTATATCCTTTCATAGCTTCTCTACTTTTTATCGCAATATCTTTGATTCCACAGTGGAATACGTCCATGCTTAGCTTTTCAAGTGTTTCTACTGCTTCAACAGGAACAGGATATTTTGGAACGATATTGATGATACTACCAATCATAGTATTCTCGTTCAATCATTCGCCTATGATTTCATCATTTGTTATGAAACAGAGAGCTACTTATGGAATAGAAGCTACTGATGCCAAATGTGCTCAAATACAAAAAGCTTGTTATATCATGACATTCGCTGTTGTTATGTTCTTTGTTTGGAGCAGTACATTGAGTTTGACTCCAGATGATCTTATAATGGCAAAAAAAGAGAACTTGTCAATTCTATCATATCTTGCTAATGAGCTTAATTCGCCTGTAATCACTATTGCAGCTCCTATCATTGCTTTTATGGCTATAACAAAATCCTTCCTTGGCCATTATATAGGAGCATATGAGGTAATGCGTGACATGATTATCAAAGTCGGTAAAAAACGCGGGAAAAATATGGGGGAAAAAACAGTTAAGACAATGATCCTTACTTTTGTTGTATTAACATGCTGGTATGTTGCTTATGCAAATCCAAGTATTCTTGGAATCATTGATGCCCTTAGTGGTCCATTAGTTGCTGCTATCTTATGTCTATTACCAATGTATGCGATCCGCAAAGTACCAGTACTAGCTAAATACAGAGGGAAAGCGAGCAATGTATTTGTCATTATTATAGGTATACTTACTGTCCTAGCAAGTATTAGATCATTATTTTAATTCACTATTGTTGGTTCTGTTGCAAAAATAGTGGGAAATGAAAAAAGAACGAAAGATTCCTAGCAGAATTGAATTTTATCCCGCATTAACGGGCAGTAATACTCCCACCTCAAAATTCAGCGAAAGCAAAGGAGTTAGGTGGGAGATAAACTGCCCCTAAAAGCCCGATTGGTTCAACTAATAATCAGTGGGGATGAAGCCCCCCCCACTGATTAAAGTTTCATTTTATATTGTTAAACCAAAGAGATCATGGTTTTGGACAAACTTCTCACCTTGGAGAGTTTGTCCTTTTTTGATTATATGTATAACTTCTATTCCAGCAATCACTTTTTTAGCTGTTTGCAATGATTTTAATCCAAGCATATTTTAGGTGATATCGAACTCTTTTTAGACGAAGATTTATTAAAAGCTTAAATAGTATCCCATAGATAAACGATAGCGACAAACCTTATTCAAAGTTCTTTAGGAATGTAACGCTAAAAGAATTAAAAAAGTAAAAGTGTATAAGAAAAAGCCCCACCACCGCCAAGTAGAGAAGAGCTTTTCCAGGTAAACTACGATAAAGGCAGTCGCGAAGTATTATATTAACGGGTTCTGGTGCAAATATGATTTATTAGAAACATAGAACCTCAATATCCTTTTCATCCATGAATTATGATGCTAATCCAAACAATTTATGGATGAACCCAACGCATAATCGTTGTATGAGAAATGGATAAACTCCGTTCCTCCATCATTTCCACTAAATCACGAAAACTAAGATAATATTAGGCTGATAGTGCTTCCATTTGAACAAATTTTTCTTTTTCATACCAATCACACACCTTTTTAGAGTAATAGTATCAGTATGTCCAAGTTTTAGAGATGAATTCTTTTCAAATTAAAATTTTGCACCAGAACCCTAAATTCTCTCAACCCACATACCATATGACGGAAAAGTATCTTTCAACTTTGCAAATGTTTCATCACACCATGATTTGGAGTTGAAATCACCAATGATGATACGCTGATTACCATCATCAAGCGATTGTGTCCATATCCCGTAGTCTGGGAAAGTATCTTTGGTTGTTTGATATACTTCTTCTATCCATTCCACTGAATTGAAGTCTCCTATAAAGATCCGATAAAGTTCCTGATCATTCGTGAACCATTCGATCGTTTTATCTCCATTTAAAACATTTAGATCTACTTTTCCTATTCCATCAAGCCATCCCCCTGTTTCACCATCTGCATATTGCCATAAATCACACTCATATTCAGGCTTATTTCCCCCATATCGTGGAATCCATAAGAAGTCAGCTTTTATATTTTCTAATCCATAAGATCCATACATATGGTGCGATACATATAAGCCAACTTTCCAACCAGCATCCCGACAAGTATTGATAAATGCCTGTGTTGCTTCTGCCAAGTATGTACCTCCACAACTTCCTAGAGTGTCATCTTCAACATCTAATACAAGAAATTTTGCATTTGGATTTACACGCGCTAAAAAGTCTTTCGCTTCCACAATAGCATCTGCAATGCTTACATAGCACCCGTAGGCATAAGCAGCATGGGGGATTCTATATTTTTCTAAATTTTGGATATGTTCATTATACAGTGTATCTATTTTTTTTGATCCATATTGTACACGACAGATTGCTAAGTCCAATTGCGGTGCAGCTATATCCCAATCGATATTATCATTGTATTTTGATAAGTCTACGATATGTTTAGTCATTATTCAGCATTTCCTTTCTCTTCATGATCTGTCCAAATACCAAGTGCGATACCGACCGACAATAAATAAGGCGCCAATTCGTCTAAGAAACTTTTTGCCTCCGGAACTCCTAATTTAGTAAATAGAAACCCAATTAATGAAAAAGTTGCAACCCACATTTGCCAGTTACGAAGACGTTTTTGGATATTTTCTTTATTCATATTTTCACCTACTTTCCTGCAACTTTAAATAGAGTCATAATAGCCCCTGTAATGATTGCACCCACTACAGTTGTTCCAATCCAAAAAACTAATTTATCTAACCTATCTATACGTAAATGCGCATTTTTAGCAAATTGTTGAGCCTCAATTGCAACTTCTTTTACGTTTCCTAATGTATCAAGTTTTGTTTCTACCCTCGTTAATCCAACTAATAGCTCTTTAAAATCATCTTGCTTAATTTGTTCATTCATTGATTCATCCCTCCCTTACAATAAAAAGAGAAACAATACAACTTATTTTCTTACAACTGATGCATTTTTATATAAAATTCGTATTCCTCAGACCTGGGATTTACTGCCGATTTCCTTCAGATTCCGCTTCACCACAGACACCATTGTCTTAAGCTAATCGCTACTGCTGCCCTCATGATTCGAGACTTGAACCCTAAAGAATATACGCACGCTGGGCGCACAAAAAGAGCGTCTTTCAAAAGGAAGACGCTTGTTGATTAAAAGTTTCCATAAACAGTTGGATTACTTGAATAACCAACTTCAATATCAGTATCGCACCAAAGGTTACTGTCATATACCAAGTTACCGCCTTTTTTATAACCATTTGTACAGAGATAATAAAGTTGTTTTAAAAACGCCGATCATGCTATTCAGCAATTGGGCCAGATTATGGAGTGACTTTATTAATTGTTTCGTTAAGGTTGTGAAGAAGTGTACTTAAGCCAACGTGGCAGTTTAGTTGAATAAAAAATGTTATAATATTATTTAAATTTAAGAAATGGAGTTTGGAAAATGAAGAGTATTAAAAGATTGATTCAAGTCATCTTATTAAGTACATCAATCCTAATTCTTAGTGGATGTTATTTCTCTAAAGATAATTTCTCTAAAGATAGTTTGAATCAACCAATACAAGAATATTTAAAAACAAACTATGGAATACAAGGTGAGTTTTCTGTTATTAAGACAAGTAATAATGGGTTTGTAGATATTGGCCATCAAACTTATGTAGAAATGAAAAAGCCATATCGTGCTTATCCGTTCCTAATGATTGAAAGAGATACTTTGAAAGTCTTAAAAGATGATAGTGACGATATCTATCTCGAACAATTCAAGGGTGCATATATTGAGCAACATCCAGAAGTAGTTCAAGTAATGAAACAGATCATAAAAAAATATGGGTTAGTAAAATATCCTAATAAAGCTGCCCCAGAAGAAAATGGTCCTATTTATATGTTTCCTTACGATAATATCGGGGTTAATGTAAATGATTACCAATATCTACTTGATGATTTTAAAAAGACCCAAAAGATAAATACTACTGAACTTTTAACTAAATTAATACCAAGTGACCGTCGAAATGAAAAGCGTAATGGCAAGTATTTAGGTGTGGTGAATTTTCTATTTGAATTTGACATGAATAAAAATAAACATCCTATTCCAAAGGCCAAAGATCTAATTGAGGACTTTCAAAAAAGTGGAATATTAACAAAAGGAATATACAGTATCGAGATGAAAGTAGATGATTCAACTCACTATGTGGGATCGGAATATGATAATGTAGCTTTGTTTGAAGTCGATGGAAATGGTGAATATACAATAATTGCTACTCCTAAATATGATGATTTTTATAGAACTTACTATTATGGTGATTACGCAGCTGAAAAAAATATAAAATAGAACTTTAGTTTCAATTACTTAATTGGAATTGACTAAAAATACACCTGGTTCTATCCCTATTAGGGTTTCTTTACCCATCCCCCGAAAAGGTAATAAGACAGAAAATACCAATTGATAAACAATCAATGTAACAAAAAGGTAGAAGATTTATATTGTGACAAATTATTTTTGAGACAGTATTTAGTTACATCTAAATTCAATACAATCTAGTTTAGAATTTAAAAAGAAATACTGTAACAAAAACGAACGTTTGAGTTACAGTTTGGTCTCTTCACTAAAATAATTGGGATTTATTTGCATATGGTCCCCAAAAAGCGTTTTAGTTGCCATACCCCAACCAGGGACAAAAAGTAAAGTTCAGTTTATAATTTTTTGTAATCCGTACACTTTACTGTTAAATAGTAAGCCCGTATTCAAACAACGCATATAAATAGAGTAGCACCCCCTGGTATGATAAACCTATCAATTTAAGGAGGTGCTTTTCTTATGCCACAACAAAAACTTACCATTGTCCCCGTATCATTACATACCGAAAGCAAAAATACCTCTGTAACAAATTCAGCAGTACTTTCCTCAAGTCCTACTTGCACGATTAAAACGAGCAACGCTGAAATTTCTTTTTACAATGGCGTAGATGAGCGCATCATCCAAATGGTCTTCAGGGAGTTGAAAAATCAGTGAAACACGATTATACAAATGTGAAGAATATTTATATTGTTTGCGGAAAAACAAACATGCGAAAAGGAATTGATGGACGGGCAATGTTCATTATTTGATGATGAATCGTCTTTTAGTGAATCTGAGCATACAGAAGAACAAAGCCAACAGATGATTTCCTATACTGTTGTACGAAATATTCAAAAGAAAAAACGAAATGATTCATTACGGGATGATATCGAAGTAGAAGCATTTCACCATTATCCAGAAAATACACAATGTGACTGTTGCCAAGGACAAATGATTGAAATCGACAGTACAATCGTACGTGAAGAAGCAAAATTTATTCCTGCGAAAATGAGAAAAATTCAGCATATTGAACACGCTTATGAATGTAAAAATTGTAAAGACGACGCATTGAAATCGATAATAACCCAGCTGAAAATGCCATCCGTCCAAACGTTATAGGCAGAAAAAATTGGCTTTTTTCGGTCAGCGAAGCTGGCGCAAAAGCGAATGCTATTTGTTTGAGTATCGCAGAAACAGCCAAAAGTAACGGGATTGATTTCTACGAGTACACAAAGAAACTTTTGATGGATTTACCGAATCCCGGAATACATCAAAATCCTGAAAATTCAGACCAATACATACCTTGGTCCAAAAAGATTCAGCTGGAATGTAGTAAGTAAATGAAAGTAGCCGTATTTTTGATTAAAAAGATCAGATTATACGGCTTTTTGTGATGCGTACCGTAAAGGTACGCTTATTTTTTATAATTCGGGCTTACGGACAGTCAAACCCATACCTACATCAAATTGATGTTAATACAACGATTGTTGTGTTTTAAATAAGGAACGACTTCTCACAAGAGAGTCCCTTTTTCATCTTTAAAAATGGTAAAATGTAGTTTAAGGAAGGGTAAGAATGAAAAATGAACATAGGGGGATTTAAATAAGGGATGGGCAAAAACCCCAACTATGATTGTATGAAGTATATAATAGAAAAGGGAGAACTTGAATGAGGAAACCAAAAGTAACTGTTTTTATCTTATTACTGAGCATACAACTATTCCTATTAAGTGGTTGCTCTACAGAAACAAAACTATTAGAAAAACCAATAGGAGATTATTTGTCCGAAAACTACGGGATAAAGAATGGGGATTTTAAAATTCTTTCTACTGATAGTGGGTTTGGAGCTCCTGATCAACAGACTTACGTGGAAATAAAAAAACCATACCGCACTCTTGCTTATTTAATTGTAGACAAAGACTCACATGAAATAGTTAAAAATGGAAGCGATGATGTTTTTCTAAAAATATTCAAAGGAGCTTATGTTGAACAACATCGTGATGTTTTGAAACAATCCGATAAGATGATAAAAAAGTATAACTTATTAAGTGAATTCTCCTATCATAAAAAGAATCCAAATTTCTATTACTATTTAGATATACATATAGATAAACAACAAGAAAAGGAATTAATTAAAAATTTCAAACGCGATCAAAAAATAAACACTGACAACATAATGAAAATATTAAAAGATAGTAACTCTAGAGATCATGCTAATTATACAGGAGTTATCAATTTTAATTACTATTATAATACCTACAAAAATAGTGAAACTGTTCCCAATGCTCAAAGTATTATGGATGATTTCGAAAAGAGCCACGTGCTAACAGAGGGCATTTATGAGATAGCTGTTCTGACCATGTATTCCAGCCCTAATGAAACAAGCATAGGAGGAACGGATAGTCGTAATAATAATGTCATGTTTACAGTGGATGAACAAGGGAAATTCGAAATATTAAAAACAACTGTAGATTCTTGATAAAATACGTCAATTGTTGTGTTTTAAAAAAGGGGCGACTTCCGACAAGGAAGAGGGGGCACTAAAAAAGTCCTCATGGTTTAAAAAGTGAAACCGACTTATGAGCAGCCCTTTCCTTTTTGAGTATACAAAAAAACCGCCCATCCATCTTTAAAGAAATAAAAAAACCAGCTATATTATGCAAAATACTCACAATATAGCTGGTTTTTACTGTATTTCTATAAGGGTATAGTGACCTTATTAGAAATACTTCTATTTTAAATTTACTTCTTTAAAGCGAGATGGATGATGATAATATTCAATAATCTCTTTTCGACCCTTAGTGTCTTCAATTGTTTTGTTATATTTGTCATAAACATAGAGTATTCCTAAGTCAAATCCAAACTTACTTATACTATCTTGTTCAATACGATGATTAATTATAAGATCATCATATTTTTTTAGTTTATTATTAGCAAGTTTTTGGATTACTTTTGCTTGATGTGTAATATCATGAAAATTGATAATAGGACTAAATCCTGGCGCATTAAATGTCACTGTGTTTGATTCAACCCAAGGTAAATTTTCATCAATCATTTCACTTTGTACCCATTGTGCTAAGTACCCACCAAGTGAGTGACCTGTAATGTACAAATGACTCATCTTTTTACCATCAGTCTCTATTAATTCTTTAACAAAATTAGCAGCTTCACCAATTTGTAAACCTCCCATGTTTAACCCTACTTGTAAGAAATCTACTACAAAGTCCTGCCACTGCTGTGAACCTCTAAATGCAACTGTATAAGCATATTTTTCTTTGGAAATTTCTTTTCTATACACATATACATCAAAGGAAGTTATTGATTGATTTGCATGTTTTTTGTGTAATACCCAGCCTCCTGGACTTATAAAGGCCTCAGCAGGGGTTTTTTCATCAGTTTTTAGATCATCATTATACGTGGATCTTGCCATTTCAAGAAGCTGAAGTGTAAAGGATAACTTATCAAATTCTGTTTTAGAAACACCAGTATCTCGACCTGATTTCATATTATTATCTATTTCAATAAGACCACTACCTGATCCAACTTTAATCGTTGAAATTTGATCAAAAGCCCAGTTTTTTGGTAGTGGATACCCTAAATTCCCACTAAATCCTGTGGACATTCCACTAACAAAACTTGTCTTCGCATAACCTTTCTCTGAAACTTGAATACATACGTTTCGAGCCCCATAAACACCTACTTTATAAGATCCACCAAGTTGAACCATTTTCTCATTTAAGGCTTTGAAATGGGGAAGAATATTATCCGTAATATCTGTCCCATATGCATCAAAATCAACTGCAAAATAAATAGTCGTACCATCTTGGAATCCATATTCTTTCGCTGCATCATATGCTGTTTTTGCATCTAATCGACCTTGTTCTGCACTAAAACTTGAAGCCTGTCTACCATTAGCTTGGTAAATGGGAAATACAGATAATCCAGCATCAAAAATATTTTTCAATTCACCTGGTTGTAGTTTTTTATTTAAAATACCTGGACTAGCATTAGTAAGATAACGTCCTACAGTTTCATAACCAGCAGCCTTTAAAGCTTTACCTCTCTCTAAAGTGACTTCCGTTATACAATCACAAGCCTTTCCTTTTCGATCAGGATCCCCGGTACTAACTAATGCTGATAACCAAGTTGACTTATTTGCAACACCATCTTGAGGAAGTAGTGTGAACTCTTGGAATTTCTTAACTGCACTTTCTATGCTGGCATTATATGTTGTTGAAAACGAACCAGAATCATAACCATTAAAATATAAAGCATATTGAAATAATGTAACAAATCTACCCGAACTACCTACTTTTAGAATTGGTAATCCATTCTTTGTCGCAGGACCAATCGAGCCAGTTTGAGAATCTGCAGCAATTCCCATTTCTGTTTGTAAACCGTACACTAAAGCTTTGTTTGTACCTCGTTGGTAATGACCATCTGTTGGTTGAACACCAGAAGTTTTGTAATACTTATTATTTAAATCTTGTTGAATTTGTCGTACTTTTGCATCTCCACCTGGAGTAAGACGATAAGCATCCATTGTTAAGAAAGCCTTAAAAATATAGTCATACACTTTACCATCAGCTACTGGAAGACCAGCATCTTTTTGTAAACTCACAACTGCATTTTTCGTTTTCTCATCAAAAACAGGATCATCAAATTTCCCCGGATTATATCCTTTACAATACATAGCACCTTTTAAAATTGTAACAATCGCTTTTCCTTTTTCATCAGTAGGAACATTTCCTAAAGACATTTCACCCCACTGCTTATATTTAGAAGCTGTAGTTGGTCCAAATGCATCTGCAAGCGAAGTAATACCCAATTCAACTTGAAGGGCTCTTGTTAAAGCATAAACAGTTGACCAACCTGTTTTACCATTTAAAGGAGCTAGCTGAAAACCTGCGACTTTTCCGTATTTTAAATTTACCCATGTTTGTACTGCCAATACTGCTGGATCTAACATCGGCTCTGCCATTATAAATTCTCTCCCTTTTCTTATTAGTGAAGCTTAATTTAATAATGTAGTTAAAAATAAATATACATATTTCAATAAAAATTTAATTAAATTAAGCTCTTACTCTATTAAGTGAAAGGAAAGTAGAATAAATCAAAAAATAGAAAAAAACTTTGTAACTACTTCAACAATATCGAATTCCTATTTTTAGTAAAAAATAAATTATTTGAATTGTTATGATCACTGTATTTGTGAGATGTCTACAATGTGTTTACAAAGGTACACCTTTAGATACGTTTTTAACTTCCATGTATTTAGTGTTACATTTCCGCCTCGAGTCTTCTGTAAAAGTATACCTTTACAGATGCATAGAAAACTATGAAAAACCACGTCTATAAATGTTTATTTCTCATTTTACACACATCTGTTTATTTCATGTACCTTTACAGACATAATTGGCATAATTATCAATGAGGTGTAGCATATGAAGCATAAAAAATTTGGATATGTCCGAGTTTCGAGTAAAGATCAAAACGAAGAACGCCAAATTCAGAATATGAAAGATTTAGGAATAGAGGATCGAGATATTTTCATTGATAAAGAATTTGGAAAAAATATGGAGAGAGAGAACTACCAAATGTTAAAACGTCTCGTTCATACAGGGGATACCATTGTGTTTGATTCCTTAACAAGACTTGGAAGAAATATGAATGATACATTAGAAGAATTTAGATACTAGGGGATACTGACGTCATTTCGCGGATTTTATACGTTAAGACATTTGTTGTAAATTAAAGTAACTAAAAACGTTAAATAGTTGTTGTTTTTGTAATTTGTTTTTAGTGTGGCTTTACTCACTCCGGTTTCTTCTGCCACACTATTGAAGTTAATTGCTTTAGAGCTCTTGGTTAGACGTTTTATAGCTTCATCAACCTTAGCTATAGTTGTCTGTTTCCTTTTTTCGTGTAGCTGCCTTAGTTACTCTTCACGGCCGAAATTTGCTTAGTGTATGTTTTCGTTAAAATGTGGGCGGTACGTCAAGCCCGTTTGTAAATGGCTACGCAAACGGGTAGGTGTTCGGCCGAGATATACACGTATCTATGTTAACCCTATAAGTATTGTGCATACCACAAAAATACATTTTTTTGAAAAAATGTCACGAAAAGAATGAACACGTCTATAGTTTTATTATTACAATATACGATGTATTAGTAGTTCTAGAAAAATTATACAAGGGCGGTGAATTATAGTGAATAATTTTATATTAGGCTCTCTAGGCCCTTTTTTATACCAGTTAGTCTTCGAACCAATTATTTGTATTTCACTTGGAATAACAGCTTTTTATATTTTTAAAAAGGTGTGGGTAGCTCCTGTAATAACAATGCTTCTTCAAATATCTATGTCATTTTATTTTATGGGGATGGGAATTTCGTCGTGGTCCTTTATTTTTCCTTTAATTTCTTTTTTTATCACACTCTCTATTCACAAAACAAAGACATAGTATATTTGTTAAATACTTGTAATTATTTCGCATTAAAATTTTAATACTAACAAATTGGAGAAGAAGATATGAA
Source organism: Bacillus sp. S10(2024) (assembly GCF_050473865.1). Lineage (NCBI taxonomy): Bacteria > Bacillati > Bacillota > Bacilli > Caryophanales > Bacillaceae > Bacillus > Bacillus sp. S10(2024). Next base: position 3,136,753 of record NZ_JBFLUR010000002.1, read on the forward strand.
AAAGTATTCATTACTAAAAAAAACTTTATGTACTGTATCCTTAGTACCATTATTTTTATTTCCGTTACATAGCAGTGCAGCAAGCAATAATACATATACACAAAATGGTCCTGGTGCAAATACTTCAAAATATCTGGAAGTATTTGCACCAGAACCTGTTTTCTTAAGTTGATGGGTATGAAGGTGACCTCTATTTAAGAAAACATCTTATCAATCCAATTATGAATCGCATACAGTTTCCCTATTTTTAACGCAATCTTAAATAAAATAGCGCCTCCCCCTACTACAGCAAATGCAATCATTTTCCAATTTTTTTTTACTTTCGGCTTTTTTTCCATTCTATATTCCCTCTTTATCTCTTTATTAATCAAACGTTTGTTTAATAGATTTTACAAGCCTTTCCCCCAACTAATCAAACGTTTGTTTACATTTCAAAGCAATAAGAAATGCGCCTTTTCAGGCGCATTTCTATGTTAATCTCCACCACCACAGCTGCCGCCATCTCCGCCAAAAGAACTTCCGCAATCTCCCGAGCTGTCACTAGATTCTGCAAAAAATATTGGTGCACTATATCCTGTACTATCCGTTGAATCGGAATGATATCGGTTTCGTCTCCTTTTTCTTTCACTCGATACATTTGCTTTTACAATAATTGCAAACAGTAAAATAAAAAATATAACGCCTACTACCATTTCCATTCTAAAATCCCCCTTTCACTCTTCAACTAGAGTGCAGTTTATATTTTTTAGGGAAAATAATCACAACTAAATATTTCGCCAAAACTCCCTCCATATCCTCTAATAAAATTACATTTTTACCTAAATTAGGATAAATTTCGAACTAATAGTACAGATAACAATCGTTAACTCTTATTTACTTCGAAATCTTAAGAATCTCCTTATAGAAAATTTCGAAATATCTTATCGCGGTATATACCAAATGAAGCTGTTCCTTTTATTTTTCATTTTTCGATCAGTTGTTGAAAACGAAGTGATTTCACCGTTAATTCTTCTTGTAATTGTTTTCTCTCTGCCTCATCATGGCAACACGCCAGTAGATCTTCAATTTTTAACACCTCTTTTTGCAGATGCATTTCTTCAGGGATCATACCAGCATGTTTCAAAATTTTGTAACTCATGCGAAGTTCTTCCGGTATCATTGATAAAGTGAAACTTCCATCAGTGGAGAGTTTTTTCATCTCCCACTGATGGTTAGTTGAACCAATCGGGCTTTTACGGGCAGTTATCCCTCACCTATCTTCCTCGCTTCGCTCTGAATCTTGAGGTGGGGGTCTTACTGCCCGTTAATGCGGGATAAATCTTCTAATGCAAGAGATTTCCCTTTCCCTGGCAGGTCTTCAAATTCACCATCTTTCATTGCCTGACGAATACGTTCCTCCGCAAGAATCGAAAAGATATCCATAACACCACCGCCTTCTCTCTTCTATGAAACACTTCCCTCACCATTAAACACGTTTACACCAGTCCTGCACTGTCCAAACTTGCGTCACCCATTCTTCATAAAAATCTGGTTCATGGGAAACGAGCAGAATCGTGCCTTCATATTGCATAAGAGCTTGCTTCAGTGCTTTCTTTGCCTGAACATCTAAATGATTTGTCGGTTCATCTAAAACAAGTACATTACTTTCTGTTAACATTAATTCACATAAGCGTACTTTCGTTTGTTCCCCGCCACTTAATAAGCAAAGCGGCTGTAAAATGTGCTCTTCTGTTAAACCGCATCTTGCTAATGATTGCCGAATTTGTTTTTGCGTCATATCTGGACGCAGTGACCATACTTCCTCAAGCGGTGTTTGCTCCGTGGCAAATTCTTCTTGTGCAAAATAAGCTGGGTTTACTCGCTCTCCTATTTGCACCGTACCACTTAACGGCAGCAAATACCCGAGCAATGTTTTTAACATTGTTGTTTTCCCAATCCCGTTATAGCCGACGATAGCAATTTTTTCACCGCGTTTTATTTGTAAATCAATAGGACTAAATAAAGGCTCTTTATAGCCAATCTGCATATCTTTCGTCTCTAAAATTCGGCTAACAGGATCCAAATGCACATGAAACATAAAGCGCGGTTGCAGTGCAGAAGTTGGCTTTCCGATTTCATTTATTTTTGCTAATACTTTTTCACGACTCTTTGCTTGTTTTGCTTTACGAATTTTATTCTTCTGAATAAAATTCTTTAATCTTTTCATTTCCTTTTGCTGCCTATCATAAGCTACTTGTAATTGCTGTTTATGTTGCCCATAGTTTGTTATGAATGTTTGATAATTACCTATATAGCGTTTCAGCCCTTTATGTTCTAAATGATAAATGACATTCGTAATTTCATTTAAAAACCTTTCATCATGCGAAACGACAATATAAGCATGTTCGTAATTTTTCAAGTACCCTATAAGCCATTCAATATGCACGTTATCGAGATAGTTTGTTGGTTCATCTAGTAATAAAATATGCGGCTCTTCTAATAATAATTTTCCTAATAACAGTTTTGTTCGTTGGCCACCACTTAGTTGTTCCACAGCACGATCCATACCAAGTTCTGAAATTCCTAATCCCGCAGCAATCATTTCGATTTTTTCCTCAATATGATAAAAATCAGAATGCTCTAATACACTTTGTAATTCTCCGTATTGTACTAACAATTGTTCCAGATTATCACCTGTTGCCATTTTCTCTGCGATTTGCAGCATCCTGCTCTCGATATCATACAAGTGGGCAAAGGCACTTTGTAAATACTTCATAATTGTTGTGCCAACCTGTAAATCGATATGTTGCTGTAAAAAACCGATTTTCATCTGAGGAAACCATTCAATTGTTCCCTTATCAGGAAGTAACTCTCCTGATAATATTCGTAGCAATGTCGATTTTCCCGCTCCATTGCTCCCTACAAGACCAACATGCTCACCTCGAAGTAATCGAAAACCAATATTTTGAAAGATTATTTTATCCCCATACATATGGGTAAGATTTTCAACTGATAACATACTCATGTTACTCTCTCCTTTTCGCTTCATATTGAAAGCCAAACGAGAGAACAGTACAAAAAACAATATTCAATTCACTAAACGTAAAAATGGATAAGGCAAACACACCTTATCCATTACAAATTATTATCGCAAAAAAGGAATAAGGTTCTTTATCTACTGTCTTTCGGTTGGCTTTTACTCAAAAATTGGGCAGACTACTCCCTTATCAAGCCAAAACCATTTGAAGAACAGTTGATAAAGTCATCTTATCCTTTCACCTCTTTATAAATTATTATTTGTATATAGAATAAACAAAAATCATACATTTATTCTATCATATGCTATATTCTGCAAATTTGTTAAGATTCCTTCTTAAAATCTAACAAAAACCCCTTAACAGTAATTGGACCAAAAACCGTTAAGGGGCAACATCTTATTTCCTCATATAAGGAGCCAATATTTTCAATATCTCTGTTTTATCTTCTTTTAACTCTTCTGACGTTAACATGTCCATCGTTCTAGGACGCGGCAAATTTACTTTCACTTCGCCAACAATTGTTGATGGTTGCTGTGACATAATGAAGACACGATCTGATAACAATATCGCTTCATCTAAATCATGCGTAACCATAATGATTGTTTGTTTCCCTTTTTGCCATGATTCTAATAACCAGCTATGCACTTCCATTTTTGTAAATGCATCTAGTTTTCCAAAGGGTTCATCAAGCAACATAATCGGTTTATCACATAAATACGTTCGTAAAAAGCTAACACGCTGCCGCATTCCACCTGATAAAGCATCTGGGTAATGATCTGCGTATTCATCAAGTCCAAATTGCCTTAGCGCTTCCATACCAACTTCTAATCGTTTTCTTTTGGATTTCCCTTCAATTTCTAAAGGTAATACAATATTATGAAGAGCAGAACGCCATGGAAGCAAAAGATCTTGCTGCGGCATATAGCTAACAACGTTACGATTCATAACGGATTGATCTTCGTAACATACATCTCCATCATTTGCTTGTTCAATCCCCGCAATAATGTTTAATAACGTACTTTTTCCGCAACCACTTGGTCCAACGAAAGAGACAAATTCCCCCTCTTGAACCGAGACGCTCATATGCTCTAGCACTGTTTTCCCATCAAATGTTTTCGTAACGCCTTTTACTTGTAATCCGCTCATTTCTCACTCGGAAGGAATTCGTTCGTAAAGGCCGCTTTCACATCAATTTTCTTTTTAATGACTTTATTGTCATATAAGAAATTCATATAATTGGTCCATACTTCTTCCTTCTGTACTCCCCACGCTTTCGCATCATCTTGGTATTTCGTACTTAACCATTTTTGGCTTTCTTGTACGAGCTCTTTATTAATGTCTGGTACATTTTTAATTAAAATATCCGCTGCTTCTTTTGGTTCCTTAATTGCAAAGTTATAGCCATCTGTTGTTGCTTTCATAAACTTCTTCACAAAGTCTTTATCTTGTTTTGCGTGTTTTTCACTTGTAATAATAACAGGGCTATAATAATCTAACGCTGGATTTAAATCTTTTAGCATAATCGTGTTTAACTCAATGCCTTTTCTCTTTGCTTCAATACCATCCCAGCCATAATAGATCCACTCAAAATCAGCATCACGTCCAATAGATTTAAAGAAATCTGTTTGTCCAAGTACAACTTTTTGTACTTTATTATAATCTGCTTGCTGCTTATCCATAATTGTTTTTAATGTCGCTTCTTCAGCTGGTGCTCCCCAGCCACCATATCGTTTTCCTTCAAATGCTTTTGGAGATGTGATGTTATCCTTTTTTAGAGATGCGAATGCAGATGTATTATGTTGAATAACCGCACCAATTGATACAACTGGAATATCTTCAACACGAGCTGTTGTTACATTCTCTTGATAACTTACACCAAAATCAGCTTTTCCTGATGCAACCATTTGTTCAGCAGACGTATTTTCACCTGGCTGAATAATTTCTACATCTAATCCTTGTTTTTTATAATAGTCTTTCGTCTTTGCTACATATAAACCAGTATGGTTTGTATTTGGAAACCAATCTAATACTACTTTTACTTTCTGCTCTTTACTTTCTTCTTTCTTCCCTGCTGAGCAGCCTGCAAATGTAAATAATAAAGAAGCTGCTAATAGCGCTTTTAACCCTTTTTTCATTTCTCTCCATCCTTTCTGTAAACCCATGGTGCTGTTAGTCTTGCCATAAATTCAACAATAAAATACAAGAATAGCGTTACAAAGGCAATCACAGCAGCGATTCCAAACACACGAGCTGTTAAAAAAGATTTCGTTGCCCTTGTCAGCATAACCCCTAAACCTTCACTTGCCCCAAGCCATTCCCCAATAATGGCCCCCATTACGCTATATGTAACGGCAATTTTTAACCCTGAAAAAAAGTATGGCAGTACTGCTGGAAATTTCACTTTTTGATAGACTTGCCACTTACTTGCCCGCATTGTTTGAAGTAACTTTAGCATAGATTGATCTACCGTTTGAAAACCTTCTAAAATACTAAGTGTAACGGGAAAGAAGCATACAAGAATAACAACCATTACTTTTGGCAGCATTCCGTAGCCAAACCAAATAATAAATAAAGGTGCGAGTACAACGATTGGAACCGTTTGTGAAATTACTAATAATGGATTGATTAACACACGGCATAACGGAATCACATCCATAATAATTGCAATGATCGTTCCAAGTATAATTGCAAAAAATAATCCTATGAACACTTCTTGCAAAGTCTGCACCGTATTGGGAAGCAGTAAATCTTTCATTTCTATCAGTTCATGTACAATTGCAGAAGGCTTCGGCAAAATCCACGGTTCAATATGGAATATCGAAACAGCTCCTTCCCATATGGCGATGAGAAGGAAAAGCCAAATTGTCGTAGTTGCTATGTTAGATCGTTTCTGTTTTTTCATGTTCTTCACGATACTTCCATACTTTTTCATCAATCGTTACGCCTGTGCTTGGACGATAGTGAATTTTTATAGAAGTAATGACTTCTTCTGCTCCATCATCTATGCAAGCTTGCTGCGCACGTTTAATAATATCAAGAAGCTCGTTTAAATCCCCTTCCATCGTCGTTTCCATCGCGCCAACTTCAAAGCGCACACCTGATTGCTGAACAACCTCAATTGCTTTATCTACAACCGTATATACATCTTTATGCTTTGCTTGTGGTACAACTGAAAATGAAACTGTAACTTGCTGTGACATACTAAATTCCTCCCCATATTAAATAAATTTCATGCAAAAAGAAAAGGCTTTCCTGCAGCGAAGCAGGAAAGCCTTATATACAAGTTATCATAGAATAACAGTCGCTACGATTCTTGATACAACTCCCTACGCTGGCATTATCCAGATCAGGTTAAGGGTCGATGTATTGTTACATCCTCTCAGCCACATAGGCTCCCCTGTTTCAATTCGTTTTCATTGTAGCACGGATTATTTTTATGAACAAACAAATTTATTTTTTTCCTGTAAATACTATTTTTAGGTGCTCTTCATACAGGAAATCATACCCAACAATTGATGTAGAGAAATGCAATTTGTGTGAAAAATGGATGTGTTAATATCTCTTAATTTTGCATGATAGACCCATTCAATTATTACGTCTCTGCTGAACTTCTAGTCATGGTAATTGTATCGGGTCTTGCTATGATAAAGGTTGATGGGCATGGGTACACCGCATAGTTTAAAATTATTGCACTTGTTCTAGAAACCGTTGAACTTCTTTTGGTGATTTTAAGATAATAACCTTTTTATCACTAGATAATTGATCCAGTCTTTTTAAAATTGCAGGTCTTTTGGTCGTTGGATATTCCCATATCCATTTAAAAAATTCAAGTTCAAATCTTTCTTCGCATCCTTCGCCCATATCTGGTCTTGTTCTATTTCGATATTGTACTATTCTTTTGAACGCACGATAGATGCATATTGTTCTATAAATATCGAGAAAGATAATTGTATCAGCTGCGTTAAGTCTTATTTCCATTGTCCCACCGTAATTTCCATCTATAATCCATTCATCTTCTTTAATTAAATTATTTTGTACTTTTCTTTGTTCATCCTTTGGAATACCTACCCAATTCGGTTTCCAAAATAATGCATCAAGATGATAAACATTCATTTTTAGCTTTTCTCCTAAATGCCTTGCTAATGTAGATTTCCCTGAGCCACCCGAACCAATAATTACAATTTTTCTCATAAAATCCTCCTCCCCAAAAGGTAATAATCTTTTTTAAACAATCGTGCATTACGTTTCATAGCACAGACTTTTTCATATACAACACAGAATACAAATTTCCTCCTAAAAATAAAAACCTGTCAAAACGACAGGTTTTTATTTCTAATCACCACTTGCAATTTATCAGAATCATGCTGCTATCCCATTTGTTACTGATAGTAGCTTATCTTTTCGATTCAAATCTTTACACAAAAAAGGACCAATGTTATAAAAACATTGGCCTAAACCAACCCTATCAGTCCGGTAACTGGCTAGCATAGTCTCATTTGACCTTAGCTCCTATAGCTTTGCGACCTTGCGTTTCCACAAGTTTGCCTTTCTCGAGAACGAGTTGAACGATATGGGAGTTTTACGAGAATTAAACAATTCTCTGTCCACAGATTACAACATTTAAATCAATTTGTCTACTTATTTACACATATAAATTATAAAATTTTAAAACAATCCTCTTGTAACATAATGTTAACAAACAGGGCAAATCACGTTTTTAATGGTAACTTACAAATGATTCAAGGTTCTATTCAAGGACTCGTAACGATTGCACCATGGCTATTTGCACTTGCACTATTCGTGCTATCAATCTTGTTATATAGCCAAGCTGCAACGGTAGGTGCGATAGTACCGCTTGTATTAACACTTGGCATTTCACCAGCACTATTGATTGCGATGTTTCCAGCTGTAAACGGATATTTCTTTATCATTTTATCTCAGAAGACCCCTTCTTCAAACGCGTGAAGGGCAGAGCTGGGTCATCTATAGATACTTCGGATTGACGGTATAGAGAGCTTCTCTTGTTGAACGGAGGAGGTTTCGGAACCTGTTGTCATCGGAGCAAGAGGTACTGGAATCCCCCACTTCAAGTGGCGTTAGCCGGTAAGTGGGGGGAGTTCAATCCAAACTACGGAACAATCGTTGCGGCAATTAACTTTGACCGTACAGGTACAACGCGTATCCGTAAATATGTGTTAAATCATAGCTTTATGATTCCGGATCTTGTCGCAACAATTACATCAATTGGAATTGGAATGCTTCTCGTTTCACTGATGTTTTAATTCAGAAAGAGCTAGCCTTTACAGGGACTAGCTCTTTTTAATCAAACGTTTGTTTAAATATTTATCCCGCTATTCATGGACCCTCAAGCGCGAAGCAGTAGGTGGGGAAAGCTCAATCAATAACTTCGATACTATATCCTCTCTTCTTCATCCCAATTTGCACTTGCTCAACATGCTCTTTATCTTTCGTCTCAAGAGAAAGATGAAGCTGTGCATAACCTGGGAATACTTTCGATCCAATTCTCTCTAAATGAATGTGAGGAACATTTGCTTCTAAATCGGTGATAATTTGTAATACTTGCTGCAATATTTCTAGCCCAATTGTTCCTTGTTCAACGATCACACGTCATCAAATGGATGAACAAATGTCGCTCCAGTTCGCTCTTTTAAATCAAGTGCATAAGCTAATGCTTCATTTTTTCATGAGCTGCTATAATATTTTGTAACGTAATCATGTTGTCGCCTCTGAAACAGTATATTCATACACTTTAGTTTCAACGGCACAATTTGTTTTATACAAAAAAAGAACCATTTCTGCACATGAGAAATCGTTCTTTTCATATATGAACCCGTTATTTTTTTACTAACTCCGCTAATTTTTTCGTACTATCAAAAGGGGAATCTGCTAAACTAATTGCTGAAATCACAGAAACTCCATCCGCCCCGGCTTCCACGACAGAAGCAGCATTGTAGGCGGTAATCCCACCAATACCGACAATCGGAATTTCAATACCACTTTCACGGAAAAAACGTAATCCTGCCGTTCCTTGTACCGCTTTTGCATCTTTTTTCGTGGTTGTTTGAAAAATCGGTCCTACTCCTAAATAATCCGCACCATTTTCAATCGCAAAACGAGCTTCTTCTATTGTATGAGCGGACACACCAATGATTTTATCCCCCATTTTTTCACGTACAATCTGAATGTTTTCATCATCTTGCCCAACATGAACCCCATCTGCCTCTAACGCTAGTGCTAATTCCACATCATCATTTACAATAAAAGGAACATGATACTCTTTACATAAGGATTGCAACTGCTTTGCAAATGCATATCGGATTTCCCCCGTTAACGCTCCGTCACCTTTTTCACGGTATTGAAAAAGTGTAACTCCACCATCAAGTGCTTCTTTCATAACTTGTAATGGATCTTTTCTGCAATTGTTACTTCCCATAATAAAATACACTTGTAATAACTCCGACATCTGCCGTTTATCAATACGTGCCATTTCCCTCATCCCTTCTTAACGAATTTCTTCAACATTTCCATATTGTTCAACGTCTTCTGCCTTAACGCTTGCTAACTGATTTAAAAATTCAATTTGGAAACTTCCCGGCCCTTGTTCAGCTGTTTTACTTACAGCAATTTCTGCCGCTACACCGTAAAATGTTACCGCCGCAACAGCCGCTTTTACATAATCGTTTTCGATTGCTGCAAACGCTCCGATAACGGATGTTAATAAACAACCCGTTCCTGTTACTTTCGTTAAAATGGGATGACCGTTACGAAGAATGAAAGTTCTTTCTCCATCTGTTATCACGTCTTCTTTTCCAGTAATAACGATAATTGTGTTTAGCTGCTCTGCTGCTTGTTTCGCAACTGAAACAACATCACCATTTCCTCCCCCTGCATCAACACCTTTAATCTCCCATTTCTCATCAATCACATTTGCTATTTCTGCTGCATTGCCACGCATGATTGCTAGCTTTACTTCACTTGGAATATACCTTGCCACTTCTGTTCGATACGAAGTTGCCCCAGCACCGACCGGATCAAATACAACTGGTACATTGTGCGTATTTGCTGACTTTCCAGCAATAAGCATCGCCTCTACTTCTTCTTGGTGAAGTGTTCCCATATTTAAAACGAGCGCTCCCGCGATACTTGCCATTTCAGCTACTTCTTCTTTCGCATATGCCATCACAGGCGATGTACCTAATGCCAGTAATCCATTGGCAGTAAAATTTGTCACAACGACATTTGTAATATTATGAACAAGCGGATTTCTTTCTCGTACTGTCTCAACTACTTGTGCAATTTTTTTCATTTTCATATGTATCTCTCCTTTTTTATAACGGGAGATATAGCAAAAAAGACACTTTTGCGCATGCAAAGTGTCTTCATAATGTGCTTTTTACACTCTCCCTACGCTGGCATTACCCAACAGGTTCAAATGGTCAACGACGGATTAGCCGTACTCTCAGTTTGCATCCACAAACTCCCATGTGTTTTCTTATTCATCTACTTCAGTAGTCTACTCCGTTTCTATTGAAATAACAAGTTGAAAAAAAGATATAAAAACCTCTTTTTTCGATAGGTGAGAGCACCTGGCCATGCATAGGAGCGGTCATGTTGTGTTTTGCATAGCAGCGACTTAGAAACATGAAAACTACAATATGGTTCAAATCTTCGGAATAACTGAATCCGAAGGGGATGTATGCTATAGTTAACTTACGGAAATTGAAAGGATGTTTGAAATATGGCAAAAAGTGTAATAATTGCTGAAAAACCTTCTGTTGCACGTGATATTGCGCGTGTATTGAAGTGCGATAAAAAAGGAAATGGTTACATTGAGGGCAGTAAATATATTGTTACGTGGGCTTTAGGGCACCTCGTTACATTAGCAGACCCAGAAAGTTATGATGTGAAGTATAAAAAGTGGAATCTAGAAGATCTTCCGATGCTGCCGGAACGCTTAAAATTAACGGTGATTAAACAAACTGGCAAGCAATTTAATGCTGTGAAAAGTCAATTGACTAGAAATGATGTAAATGAAATTATCGTAGCTACAGACGCTGGTCGCGAAGGTGAATTAGTAGCTCGTTGGATTATTGATAAAGTTAGAATGAATAAGCCGATTAAACGTCTATGGATTTCATCTGTTACCGATAAAGCAATCAAAGATGGCTTTGCCAATTTGAAGCCAGGTAAAGCGTACGACAATTTATACGCTTCAGCGGTTGCCCGTTCGGAAGCTGACTGGTATATCGGCCTTAATGCAACACGTGCATTAACTACAAGATTCAATGCACAATTAAATTGCGGTCGTGTTCAAACACCTACTGTAGCGATTATTGCAGGACGTGAGGACGAAATTAAAAACTTCAAAGCACAAACCTACTACGGTATTGAAGCACAAACAACAGAGAAGTTAAAGCTTACTTGGCAAGATGGGAAAGGCAATAGCCGCAGCTTTGATAAAGAAAAAATTGATGCGATTGTGAAAAAATTAGGAAAGCAAAATGCGACTGTAGTAGAAATTGAGAAAAAACCTAAGAAGTCGTTTGCTCCTGGTCTTTATGACTTAACAGAGTTACAACGTGATGCAAATAAAATTTTTGGTTATTCTGCAAAAGAAACATTAAATATTATGCAGAAACTTTATGAACAGCACAAAGTATTAACATATCCGCGTACAGATTCACGTTATATCTCATCTGACATTGTAGGAACACTTCCAGAACGTCTGAAAGCTTGCGGAGTAGGTGAGTATCGTTCTTTAGCCAATAAAGTCTTAACGAAACCAATCAAAGCTTCTAAATCTTTTGTTGATGATAGTAAAGTAAGTGATCACCATGCAATCATTCCAACAGAAAGCTATGTAAACTTCTCAGCTTTCGCAGATAAGGAGCGCAAAGTTTACGATTTAGTTGTAAAACGTTTCTTAGCAGTTTTATTCCCTGCTTTCGAATACGAACAACTAACGTTACGTGCAAAGATCGGTGATGAAAATTTCGTCGCACGCGGCAAAACAATTGTGAATTCTGGCTGGAAAGAAGTATATGAAAATCGCTTTGAAGATGACGATGCAGCAGACGACTTGAAGGAACAAATTTTACCTCGCATCGAAAAAGGCGATACATTAAACGTAAAACTAATTGCAGGGACAGCTGGTCAAACGAAGCCACCTGCACGTTTTAATGAAGCGACATTACTTTCAGCAATGGAAAATCCAACAAAGTACATGGACACGCAAAACAAACAGCTTGCAGACACATTAAAATCAACCGGCGGACTAGGTACAGTTGCTACACGTGCTGACATTATTGATAAATTGTTCAATTCGTTCTTAATTGAAAAACGTGGCAAAGACATTCACATTACATCAAAAGGCCGTCAATTACTGGATTTAGCACCAGAAGAGTTAAAATCCCCTACACTAACTGCTGAGTGGGAGCAAAAACTTGAGGCCATTGCGAAAGGAAAATTGAAAAAAGAAGTATTTATTTCCGAAATGAAAAACTACACAAAAGAAATTGTTTCCGAAATTAAATCGAGCGATAAAAAATATAAGCACGACAACATTTCCACAAAAACTTGCCCAGACTGCGGCAAACCAATGCTAGAAGTAAACGGTAAAAAAGGAAAAATGCTTGTATGCCAAGATCGTGAATGCGGCCATCGTAAAAATGTATCCCGCACGACAAATGCACGCTGCCCGCAATGTAAGAAAAAACTAGAACTTCGCGGTGAAGGAGAAGGCCAAATCTTCGCATGTAAATGCGGCTATCGTGAGAAGCTTTCCTCATTCCAAGAACGTCGTAAAAAAGAATCAGGTAACAAAGCAGATAAACGTGCCGTTCAAAAATACATGAAACAGCAACAACAGCAGGAAGAACCTCTGAATAATGCATTAGCAGAAGCATTAAAGAAATTGAAGTTTGATTAAAAGGAGTTGGCTTGCCAACTCCTTTTTCCATGCCCACTAATATATCGGCGCCTCGACGTTATTCAACATAACTCTCCATAAACAAAAGGTTCCTACCAATTGGCAGGAACCTTTTGTTATTAATGAATTATCTTACTTCCTTTTGCATTTTCTACAAACTTTTCGCTCGACTTATTAATTGGCTTTTTCAAGACCAAGGCAATAATAAGCATGACAACTACCCATATACATAATACGAGAAGGTCTTTCCATACAATACCCCAAAGCATACCGCCTACTGTCTCACGAATAATACGAATTGCATACGTGAACGGCAGGAATGGATAAAGTGCTTGGAAGAACTTCGGCGTCATTTGAATTGGGAATGTTCCCCCTGAACCAGCAACTTGTAGTACAAGTAACACGATTGCCATAGATTTACCGATGTTTCCAAATACAGAAACAAGTGAGTATACAATACAAACGAACACTCCAGCAATTAACATGCTAAATAGGACAAACCAGAATTTATCAACTACATAAGTGCCCAGTATGAACATATCTCCCATTGCTACGATAAATGCCTGAGCAAGACCGACCGTTAAGAATGTTAAGAAACGGCCGAAGTAAATTTGATAACTTTTATACTCCGCATCTTCCTCATGTACTTCTACTGTTAATAATGACACCATGAGCAATGCCCCTACCCATAACGCTAACACTGTGTAGAACGGCGACATTGCTGAACCGTAGTTTGGAATTGGATATAATTTGTTCTCTTTTAAGTTTACTGGACTTGCGAAATAATCACTTTGTTTCTCGACATCATGTTTTAATAAACGAATGATGTCTTTTAAATCTTCTTGGGATTCAAATTCGCGAATTTTATTAGCAATTTCTTTAATTTTCTTCTCAGCTTCTGGAAGCTCTGCTTTTACTTTTTCAACTTTGTCTTTGCCAAGAACTAACCCTTTTGATGCATCCTCTAATAACTTCTTCACATCAGGCAACTTTGCATTCGCTGTGTTTAAAACATCTGCTGTGTTTTTGTTTATTCTTTTCGTTTTAACAATTGCATCATTGAAACTTGGGACAATTTCAGAGTCGTAGCGTGCTAAAATATCACCTATTTCTTGAGATGCATCTTTAGCTGCTGCATTTACACCATCTATATCCTCTTTTGATGGTAGTTTCCCACTATTAATGAAATCAAGCATTTTATTTGTTGCATTAATGCCCTTTTGCATTTTTCCTTTTGCATCATTTAATTGCGCTACAGTCTCAGGAATATTTGTTGTTTTTCCTGCGTCACCAGCAAGCTTATCTGCGCTATTTAATACAGGGATAATTCCGTCAATCAGATTAATTCCCTTTTGAAGCTGTGATTGGGTATCGTATAGCCCTTGTTTCATCGCTTCTAAAGTTCCTTTATCACCTACACCGTTATCAAGGATATTCATTAATTTATTCGTAATATCAATAATACCATCTGTAAGTCCTACAATACCTTTAGCTGCACTATCGATTTGGTTTAAAGCATTTTCAATGGTCTGTTTATTCTTTTTTGGATCGTTCGCTGCTTCTACTGCCTTTTTTGCAGCTACGTTAATTTTAGCAAACTCTTCATTAAGGACATTTAAGCTACTCATAAGCTTATCTTTTTGAGGGATATCAGAATTTTGCACCATTTTCATGAGTAACTCAGTTTGTTCAATACCAAATGCAGATAATTGCTCTATTCCTTCGACCATTTCCTTGACCTTTGCCGGATCAACTTTATTTAGTTCTTCTTTTGCCTTATCTGTATAACCAGAAATCTTTTGCGAAACTTCCTTTATTGTATTTGCTGTATTTTGTACAGATTTAATTTGCTCTTTCATCGTTTCCTTATTTACATTTTTCAACGGATCTTTTAATAAATCCGTAATCTGCGCCGTACTATCAGCAGCTTTTTTCGCATACGTTAAGTCTCTCTTAATCGCCGCTGGTGCCTCATCCAGCGTTTGATCATTTGCTGCAAAGAACGAATCTACATCCTTCGTCAATTGCTGGCTATCTTGAATAATACTTTCAACCTTTGGCATCGTATCTTGTGCTGTTTTGACAAGATCCTGCGCTGTGCCAGCATCTGTTAATGCTGTATCCACCACTTTATTGATTTCTGGCATTTGCGCTTCTAATTTGAAAACGAGATCTTTTACCTTTTCGATACTTGGTAAGTTTGTTTCTAAGTCGATTCCAAGCTCATTAAAGATTTTGAAAATCTCACCATTTGCTGTTTTGACAAAATTTTTACCTATTTCTTCAACAATACCAGACGCACCTTTTGAAGTGATTTTTGGTGCAATGGCATTTACCTTTTCATTTACATAGTATTGAATCTCCGGCTTTTGCGGATTCTCATCCAATACCGTTGCAATTTTTTCTGAGAAGTCTTTTGGAATCGTAATACTTGCGTAATAATCACCATGCTTCACGCCATGTATCGCTGTCTTCTCATCAACGAATTTCCAACCGAGGTTTTTATTTTTTTTTAGGGAATCCACCACTTCTTTCCCTATATTAATGTCTTTCCCTCGTAGATTTGCACCTTTGTCTTCATTAGTTATTGCAATGGGAACATCTTTCGTATTCCCATAAGGGTCCCACGAGGCTTCAATATTAAACCACGCATAGAGCGATGGTAAAATCGTAAGCCCTATGATGATAACAATTGCAGCCCAGTGCCTTGCTACATTCCTTATGTCTGTCGTATAAATACGCCATATTTGTTTCATATTATTAATCACCTAATCATATGTTTTTTCTTTTTTCCAAGTTCATACATACATTTCGCCATTATAACATTATTTTTAGAAAACTTTAACTGAAACGATGTATATGTTAGTTCATCACCAAACGAGAGGGGGGACATATAGATGTACACTCCGCTTTCCGCAGGTGAGAGCAAACCTGCGGGGTCTCACAGGAGTCGCCACTCTCCGTTACGCGTATTAAAAATGATTCATTTTCAAAAAAACAATCCCATGTTACGGTGCTGAACCATATATGGTCCTAAAAAACTGTATACATCATTATATGATAATTCCAATGAAATATACAAACAAATTGACCGTTTTAGTTTTACGTTCAATATTGAAGATTATATATGAAATGTAATAAAAAAGGCAACCACTCCGTATTTTGTACGGTGGTTGCCTTTTCATTACATGCTAATTTGAACTTCAACACCAAAATGGTCTGATATTACTTCTCGGTTTATCCCATTAAAAATGACTTTAGAAGAAGTAACTTGTACAGCTTGATTGCTTAAAATAAGATCGATACGTAAATTCTGCTTATTCTCATCCCATCCAGCAATCTTTCCTTGCACTGTTGTTCCTTCGTCTTTTCGTTCTGCTAATTGGTATGTGTCATATAAACCTTTTTGCACCAGATAGTCATAGCCCTCATTTTGCATGCGTGCATTGTTATTGAAGTCACCCATTAAGAACGACAACTCATTATCCTCTACACGATGCAATAAACGATCTACTTGCTTCTGAAATGGTTCTTCTTCATCATTCCACCAGCCGAGATGACAAGAATAAAATGTCACCAGCTGATTGTAATAAGAAAGCGTAACGCTTACAATTTTTCGTGTTTTCCAGTACGTTGTGTCGGTACTATCTGATACGAAAAATGAATCACTCTTTTTAATAGAATGCTTTGTTAAAATGGCTAAACCTTCTTCATACACATCGTAGCCAATATGAGCAAAGTCCCATACAACGTCATATTTTGCCGCGCCAAGCTTCTCTAGCTCCGCTTGTAATAAGCGTCCAAAATTATCGTCTTTCATGTTTCCAGATACATCTCTGGCCGCAATTGACTGACTTACCTCTTGCAATGCGATAACATCATAGTCATTTTCCTGAATCGTTTTTGCTAAATAATGAATCTTTGCAATTTGCTCATCTTCTTGCCATGAATGACAGTTTAGTGTTAATAATTTCATTTCTTATATCCCTAAAATATCTTGAATATCTGATTTTAATACGTCAGCTTTTGGACCATATACAGCTTGTACACCTTTATCTTTTACAATTAATCCAAGTGCGCCGTTCTTCTTCCACTCTGCTTCTTTTGCAACAATATCTAAGTCTTTTACTGTCACACGTAAACGCGTCATACAAGCATCTACATCGGCAATGTTGTCTTTCCCACCTAACAACGCGATAACCGCTGCTGCTAATGAGCCTTCTTTTACACTTGCTGCTGCTACTTCTTCAGTACCGTCTTCATTATCAATGTAGTTACCAGCACGTCCTGGTGTTGGTAAGTTGAACTTTTTAATTAAGAAGTTGAAGATTGTAAAGTTTAATCCAAAGAAGATAGCTGATACAACAAAGAAGTTAATAAGATCTCTTGTTAATCCAGCCTTTACAATCATTGGTGTACGAGTTAATAACTCAATAAAACCAAATGCATGAACGCGTAAATTAATAATATCTGCTAATGCAAATGCTACACCAGTGATAACTGCATACACAACATATAATACTGGAGCGATAAACATAAACATAAATTCAATCGGCTCTGTAACCCCAGTTAAAAATACCGCTAATGCTGCTGAGAAGAACATTGGTTTATATTTATGACGTTTTTCTACATCTACGTTGCGGTACATCGCAAATGCGATACCAATTAATGATGCAGTTGAACCGATAACTTGTCCTACTTTGAAACGTGCAGGAACAACACTATTTAATAAGTCATGATATGCCTTCATATCACCTTTAGTAATTAAGTTATTTAAGTCTGTAATCCATGCAAGCCATAATGGATCTTGTCCCGCTACAACTTGTCCTGCCTTAGCACCTGTTAAGATTGTGTACGATCCGCCAAGCGCTGTATAGTTCATTGGAATCGTTAACATATGATGTAATCCAAATGGTAATAATAAACGTTCTAATGTTCCGTATACAAACGGCGCAACTATTGGTGCGCTATCTTTTGAAGCTGCAATCCAGCGTCCAAATTCGTTTAATCCACTTTGAATGAATGGCCATACGAATGATAAAATAATAGCAGTGATTGTAGAACCAACGATTACTACAAATGGTACGAAACGTTTTCCGTTAAAGAAAGCTAATGCTTGTGGCAATTTATTATAGTTATAATATTTATTGTATAGCGTAGCTCCTAAGAAACCTGAAATAATCCCTACGAAAACTCCCATGTTAAGTGCTGGTGCACCAAGAACAGAAGTAAAGTAATCTTTTACAAGTAAATCTCCCGCTAACAAGGAAGAGACTTTCGCTTTTTGATCCACTAACATTGCAGCGTTTACACCAAAAATCGCCCCTGTAATTCGGTTTGTTAATATAAATGCTAACAATGCTGCAAACGCACCGCCTGCACGATCCTTCGCCCAAGATCCCCCAATTGCTACAGCGAATAAAATATGTAAGTTTACAATAATCGCCCAACCGATATCTTCCATAACTCTAGCAATCGTTTGTACTGCAGTTACATCCCCAGCAGACATACCGATTAGTTTACCAATGGAAATCATTAAACCAGCAGCCGGCATAACCGCAACTACTACTAGTAAAGCTTTCCCAAACTTTTGCCAAAAATCAAAAGATGCAAGCTTCTTCATTTTTTTGTTCCTCCTTTTTCTAACTTAGTCCCTCATGTATAAGTAATAATTGCTTATCCCCTTTACGAAAACGTTTGCGTAATCGTTTTCATAAATATATTTTAATAAAAGCGTTTTCATATTGCAATAATAATTTTATAAAAAATATAAATTTTTATAAAAAAAAGATGCTATATCAGCATCTTTTTCTATTATTTAACACGATAAATCCTTGTTTCAAATGGTTGTAAAGTAATTGTTGTCACTGCTTCATGAGCTTCTACTTTATAGTTATTTAAAAGCAAACGATTGCATTCTAACTTGAATAAAGTCTCTTCATATACAGCTTCACTCTTCGATATATTGCTAATAACAACGACTTTTTCATCACCTAGCGTACGTGTATACGCATAAATTTGTGGATGATCTTCTAAAAGTAAATCGTACGTTCCATACGTAAACACTTCATGTTCTTTTTTCAGTGTAACCATCTTTTTATAGAAATTCAAAATAGAATTTTCGTTTACTTGCTGCGCTTCGACATTAATTTCTTTATAATTTGGATTCATCCCAAACCATGGCGTACCTGTTGTAAAGCCAGCATTTTCTTCGCTGTTCCACTGCATCGGCGTACGTGAGTTATCGCGGCAAGATGCCCAAATAATCTCCATAATGTCTTGATGAGGTACTCCCTCTTCAATCTTTTGACGATATAAGTTCTTAATCGCCACATCATCATAATCTTCAATACGCGGGAACTGAACATTCGTCATCCCGATTTCTTGCCCTTGATAAATGAACGGTGTGCCCTGCATAAAGAAATACATTGCCCCTAAAGCTGTTGCACTTTCGCGCCAATATTGTTTGTCATCCCCCCAAGTAGAGACAATACGAGGTTTATCATGATTCTCAATATACAGCGCATTCCATCCTTTATTCTCCAAACCTTTTTGCCACTTCGTTAACACTTTTTTAAGGCCTACAACATCAAGTTCTTTTTTCTTTTCTGCATCCCATAAGCTTAAATGCTCAAATTGGAATACCATATTGAACTTCCCTTGCTCTTCCCCAACCCAAAGCTCAGCATCTTCAATTTTCACGCCATTTGCTTCGCCAACAGTCATAATATCGTATTTAGCAAACGTGTTTGCTTTTAACTCTTCTAAAAGCGGCTGAATACCTTTAACATTCATATGTTTATCGAAAGAAGGCACATACTTTAACCCTTTCGGATTCGGCATATCCTTGAATCCATCTTCCTTCTTAATGTGACTAATCGCATCAACACGGAAGCCGTCAATTCCTTTATCAAGCCACCAGTTCACTGTGTCATATAAAACTTGGCGCACTTCTTCGTTTTCCCAATTTAAATCTGGTTGCTTACGTGAGAACAGATGTAAGTAATATTGGCCTGTTGCCTCATCATACTCCCAAGCAGATCCGTTAAAAATACTTTCCCAGTTATTCGGTTCTTTTCCATTTTTCCCATCGCGCCATATATACCAATCGCGCTTTGGATTATCCTTAGAAGAACGCGATTCAATAAACCAAGGATGCTCATCACTTGAATGATTAATAACTAAATCAATAATCAGCTTCATATCACGCTTATGCACTTCTGCTAATAATTCATCAAAATCTGCCATCGTACCAAATTCGTCCATAATATCTTGATAATCACTAATATCATAGCCGTTATCATCGTTTGGCGATTTATACATTGGACAAATCCAAATTACATCAATGCCCAGATCTTTTAAATAGTCTAACTTTGAGATCATTCCTTGCAAATCTCCGATACCATCACCATTTGAATCCATAAAACTGCGCGGATAAATTTGATAAGCTACAGCTTCTTTCCACCACGTTTTGTTCATAGCTCCTTCTCTCCTTTTTGCACAAGGTTATGCAAACGTTTTCGTAACACTATCATAACAAAATATAAAGAGTTTGCAACGATAAATTTTATATTATTACTAAATATATATGTGTATGATTAGTCTGAAACAAAGTGAAACTTTTATCCCACTATTTGATAACGCCAAAAAAGTCCTTTATAACATATAAAGAACTTTCATTATAGAAAATAGGAAAAGAAAGATGAACAATCAGTTTTGTTATTGCTACCTTCTTTTTACTTTCCTTACTATTTATTATTTTCACATCGAACTTTCTTCAAAATAAGTCGGATCATGTATGGTAATTTTTTTATCCAGAATTGTGACGATACAATCATTTTTTAGTTGCTTTAATACCCCACTAACCGTCTCCCGAGATGTCCCGGATATTTTAGAAATTTCAATTGTTGTGAGAGGACATGAAATTAAAATTTCTTCTCCCGCTGCCTCTCCTAAATCGTTCATCAAGTAACCTAATGTTTGTATGACGCGATCTTGGGCATTTGGAATTGTAATATTCTGGACTCGTTTTTCATTTATTTTCAATATAGAAGATAGCTCCTGAACCATATACATAAGCTGCTTTTGATTTGATTTCACCATATCCTCAAAGATAGAAGTGGGAATATAGTACACATCGACGTCTGTCATTGCTATAGCAGTATAATTATATGACGCATCTGTAAACATACCGCAATAAGGAAAAATAGAAAAACGCTTTATGTAATCTTCATATAACAAATTACCGCTTTGATTCGCTCGTTCTAATTTAACAAATCCATCTAACATCAGGTAAATTCTTTCTCTTGAATCACCTTCTAAAAATAAAAATTGGCCCTTTTTATAGGTTCGCCAATAAACAAGCTCTGCTAAACTTTTTAATTTCTTATCTGATAGATCAGCAAATAATTCAAATTGCTTTAAGTCTTCAACTATATTTCGTCTTTGCATGAAACGTCCTCTCTCTTTCTATAAAGTGAAACTTCCATCAGTTGAGGATGTCCTCGCCCTATTTTATTCGCTTCTCTTTGAATCTTGAGGTGAGAGTTCCCACGAATAGTAGGATAAGTTATAATGCAGCATAAAGAAAGCGCCTTCAAAAATTATTTTATCATAATAAAACGCTGTATTTTCCCTTTATGAATGAATACTTTATGAACTTCTTATATATTTACATATAAAAAGAATGAAGCATGTCACTTCATTCTTTTTATGTACAAATATATAGATTTTACTTGGAAATGATGGTACCCGCAGTCTCTTCTAACGCTTCATATACCTTTTCCAATGAAGTAATAATTGTTTTTCGTTTTGGATCTGTATTCGCAAAGTTAATAGCTGCTTGAATTTTCGGAAGCATACTTCCAGGTGCAAATTGATTTTCTTCTATATACTGCGCTAGCTCATCCGCTTTAACATGCTCTAGCTTCTTCTGATCTGGTGTATTGAAGTTTACATACACATAATCAACTGCAGTTAAAATAACGAGAATATCAGCATCTACTAATTCAGCTAATTTTTGAGCAGCAAAATCTTTATCTATAACAGCCTCCGTTCCTATTAATCCATCTTTTGAATCAATAACTGGAATGCCTCCGCCTCCAACAGCGATGACAATATCACCGTCCTCTACCAATGCATTAATCACTTTATGTTCGTGAATGCTTACCGGTTTTGGCGATGGAACAACACGTCGCCAGCCACGTCCTGCATCTTCTTTAAATGTCGCTTTTGTTGTCTCCATTAACTTCCGTGCTTCTTCTTCTGTATAAAAGGGACCAATTGGTTTTGTTGGATTTTCGAACGCCTCATCCTTTTCGTCCACCTCAACCCGAGTGATTACCGTTACTACATCTTTTTCGATACCCCGCTTTTTCAATGCCTTTTCAATTGCATTCTCCATCCAATACCCGATCATCCCTTGACTCATTGCACCGCAAGTATCTAATGGCATGGCAGGTGTTTTGTCCGTTTCTGCTGCTTTTTGCTGCAATAAGATGTTACCTACCTGCGGACCATTCCCATGTGCAATGACAACGTCTACATTATTTTCCATGATTTTAACCAATTGTTCTGCCGTTCTTTCTAATGCTTCTTGTTGTGCCTGTGCAGAAGCATCTCCAGATTGGATTGCATTTCCTCCTAGTGCAACGACGATTTTTTTTCTTGTCATTTTGTAACCCTCCATTTCTTTTCAAAAGAGTTTTTTAAAGAGTAATACCGCCTGTAGCCAATTGATAAATTGCAAACAGTGCTAAAATTCCAATAACTATCGAGGAAATAAGCTCGACACGAGTAAAGATTTGTTTTGAATTTGTTTGCTTTTGAACTTTGTAAAAGATATAAATTCCTGGTGCATATAATGTCATAGTCAGCAATAAATAATTTAAACCTGCTGCATAAATTAACCAAATCCCATACATACTCGCAACTAAACCAATGACAATATTTCTTGTACGATCTTTCTCTTGAGACTGCAAACTATACTTAAATTGATAGAATGCTGAAAAAGCATACGGAATTAAAATTGCCGAAGAAGCGAGCGAAAATGCAAAGTGATAAGCTTGATCTGAAACAACAAATGTCAACAAGAACACTTGAATCAGACCATTTGTTAACCATAATGCATTGGCAGGAGCCTTATTTTCATTTTCCTTCGCAAACCATTTTGGAAATACGCCGTCTTTAGCAGCCAAGTAAGGAATTTCAGATGCTAATAACGTCCAGCCTAACCAAGCACCTAATACAGAAATAATTAAACCTAAATTAATAAAGATAGCTCCCCATTTTCCGACAACGCTTTCAAATAAATAGGCCATTGCAGGACTTTTTAAATTCGCAACATCAGCCTGCTTCATAATCCCTAATGATAATAGTGTCAGAAGAATGTATATAATAAGAGTTCCTATTAATCCAATAACCGTTGCTTTCCCAACATCACTTCGACTTTTTGCACGACTTGATAAGACGACAGCTCCTTCTACCCCAATAAACACCCAAAGTGTGACAAGCATTGTACTTTTAACTTGGCTTCCTACATCCGCCCATGAAAAAGCAGCACCTTGCCCCCAAAATCCATCTACGAAAATATCAATATGGAAAGCAAATATCCCTACAACAATAAATACAAAGACTGGTACTAACTTTGCAATTGTTGTTACTAAATTCACAAGTGCCGCTGAGTGTACACCGCGTAAAATCATCATATGAACACACCATAGTAATATACTTGCTCCAATAATCGATGCTACATTTTGCCCACCTTCAAAAATCGGAAAAAAATAACCTAGTGAAGCAAATAATAACGTACCGTAAGCTACATTTCCGAGCCAAGCGGATAGCCAGTATCCCCAGGCACTATTAAACCCCATGAAATTACCAAATCCAGCTTTTGCATAACTAAAAATCCCACCATCTAAATCCGGTCTTTTCACTGTTAAATTTTGAAACGCCAATCCAAGAGAAACCATTCCGATACCTGTTATAACCCAACCAATAATAATTGCCCCTGCACCTGCACCCTTTGCCATATCACTTGCTAAGTTAAATGCTCCGCCTCCGATCATGGAGCCTACAACAAGCGCGGTCAAAGTAAACAGTCCTAATTTTTTTTCTTCCCCCATTACACTCACCTCTCTTTTATCAGATAGGACTAAAGTGAAACTTTAATCAGCGGGGGGTTCTTCATCCCCACTGATTATCAGTTGAACCAATCGGGCTTTTACAGGCAGTTTATCTCCCACCTTAACTTCTTAAGAAAAGCGGAGGCGGCTCGCTCAGAATCGCAGGACGCCCACGCCCAGGGCAGAGAGGCACTTTTTGCCTCGTCCGAGAGGGCGAAACGACCGGAGATTCTAGCCGCTAGAGCTAGACAATGCTTTCACCGAGTTTTGAGGTGGGAGTATTATTGCCCGTTAACGCGGGATAAAGTGAAACTTCTATTAATAGAGGGATAAAGAAGGAGGAATCTCCTCCTTCTTTATTCCATATTTCCTAAAGTAGCTGCCATAACCGCTTTAATTGTATGCATTCTATTTTCCGCTTGATCAAAGACTTTTGAATGCTTACTGCGGAATACTTCATCACTTACCTCCATTTCTTTTATGCCATATTTTTCATATATTTCCTCTCCATACAATGTTTCTACATCATGAAATGCAGGTAAACAATGTAAGAAAATCATATTTTCATTTCCAGTCTTTTTAACCATTTCCATGTTCACTTGATATGGAGTAAGAAGTTCAATACGTTCAGCAAACTTATCTTCTTCCCCCATAGATACCCATACATCTGTATAAATAACATCGGCACCTGCAACAGCTTCTTCCACATTGCTCGTTACCATAATCCGGTCACTATACTTTTTAGCTGTATCAATAATTTCCTGTGCTGGGAATAGTGACTCTGGAGTACAAATGCGTACTTCCATTCCTACCATCGAACCGCCGACTAATAAGCTATTCGCCACATTGTTACGTCCATCTCCAACATAGACGAGCTTAATATCCTTTAATTTTCCGAGGTGCTCTTTTATTGTTAACAAATCTGCAAGTGTTTGTGTCGGATGCCACATGTCTGTTAAGCCATTCCATACTGGCACACCTGAATTATTTGCTAGAGATTGTACTGTTTCATGGGAAAATCCACGGAATTCAATACCGTCAAACATACGTCCTAACACTTTTGCTGTATCTTCAACCGATTCTTTCTTTCCTAGCTGAATATCATTTTTACCTAGGTATTCAGGACTTGCCCCTAAATCTGTACACGCTACCGTAAATGCACAACGGGTACGAGTTGAAGTTTTTTCAAATAAAAGAGCCACATTTTTGCCTTCTAAATAATGATGCTGGATACCGTTTTTCTTTTTCTCTTTTAATTCTGCCGCTAAATCAATAAGATATAATAATTCTTCCTCTGTAAAATCTTTTTCTGCAAGAAAACTTCTTCCTTTTAAGTTTGGTTTTGTCATCATCATCACTCATCCCTACTTTCTCCTGAATTTATCCTAGATATCTTTTCGAACAATCGGCATACTCATGCAACGTGGACCCCCACGGCCGCGAGATAATTCCGAACTTAATACTTCCACAACCTCTATACCATGCTCTCGTAATAAAGCATTGGATACATAGTTGCGATCATATGTAACAACTACACCCGGTGCAATTGCTAATGTATTGGATCCATCGTTCCATTGTTCACGGGCAGAAGCAATCGCATCTCCTCCTCCGCAAGGAATAAGAACTAATTCACTCAAACCTAACACTTCTTTTAAAGCCTCAGTTAAAGATGTACGGTGAGTAATATTGAGAACTTCTTCACTCTCTCCTTTTTCTAAAATGTAAATATTCATATTACCTTTTGAATCTTGAATAGCTGGATGAATTGTAAATTTATCGTAATCAACCATTGTAAATACTGTATCTAAATGCATAAACGCACGGCATTTTGGAATCTCTATTGCTAGTACTTTCTTAATTTTATTTTGTCGACTAAATAGATTTTTTGCTAAGCGCTCAATCGCTTTAGCTGATGATCTAGCTGATACGCCAATCGCAATTGTTTCCTCATTTAAAATCAGCTCATCGCCACCTTCAATTGGAAACTCATAATTACGATCTAACCAAACTGGTACATTGTGACTCGCAAAGCGTGGATGATGTTTAATGATATATTCCATAAACAACGATTCACGTCTCCGTGCTGGTTCTCTCATTTTGTTAATTGTTAAACCGCTACCTATACTAGCTGCTGGGTCACGAGTAAAATATAGATTTGGCATTGGATCTAAATAAAATGGATAATGATCTTCCATTAATTCATACAGGTGGGTCTTTTTACTAGTTTCAATTTCGTTTTTACGTACGCCCCCCATAATTTTTTGAATCATTTCTTCATTTGAAAAGGAAAGTAAATATTCTTTTAAATTCTGGTATGCACCATTTACGTCAGCCTGTCCTTCTTTTAAAATACGATCAACAAATTCTTCACGAAGTTTTTTACCAACTAACGCCTCAGCTGCTAGTGTTTCTAAATAAAGAACTTCGACACCCCGATTGCGTAATGTTTGCGCAAAATAATCATGTTCTTTTTGAATAATTGGTAAATATGGAATATCGTCAAATAATAATTGTTGCAAATAATCTGGCGTTAAGTTTTCCACTTCTTTACCAGGACGTTTTAGTAAAACTGTTTCTAATTCTCCAATTTCTGAAGTAACATGTATCGGATGTTTCATTTGTTGTACCTCCTTTTAAATTTGTTTGATGTCTACAAATACATAATAAACAGAATGCACATATCGCCTTGTGAAAACGCTAACAATATTAAGTGGAATATTTCACAAATTATTTTTTAAAACATATATGTAATTGTATTTTTATAAGGTATTTCATTTCATAATTAAATAATGGGGTAAAACATTACGTATATTAGCTGTATAATTGCCTCTATTTTTAATTAAAAATTTTTATCTCGTATTCTCATACAGTGAAACTTTCTCTTGTTAGACGCTTTCCCTCACAAGAAGTTAGCTCTCCCAATCGGGTGCATGCCAGCAGTTTATCTCCCACCGAACATTCTAGTCACCGAAACTGGACAACGCTTCTCTCCAAATCTTGAGGTGGGAGTATTACTGCCCACAAATAGCGGGATACAGTTCAGTAAAAGCAAAAAAGCTGTTCTAATTTCCATTAGAAACAGCCTTCTCATTTGTATGTATAAATATGTTTTGGAGCCTGCTACTTTCTCCCCTTATTTTTACTTCGCATGTAACACATTCTATGCATAGCTAGGTACTCTAGCCCACCTAAAAAGAATGCTTTTATGTCGTTTTTTTAACTTGTATCTACATAATCAAACCCAATCTATCTTTTATAATCTCCCTATCTACTTTTGATCGAGAAATTACAAGACATGTATCATTCCCACATATACATCCTACTTTTTCTTTCCAGTCTAAAGAATCTAGTAAAGCACCGATAACATGGGCATTCCCAGGCAAAGTTTTAATAACAATCAGTTGTTCTACATAATCGATTTTTTCAACCACTTCTCTTATTTTTTTCTTTAGCTGTATATCTGTTCGCTGGTTCTCTTCTATAAAAACCTTATATATCGCTACTCCTTTTGAAGAAGCTCCCTTTACTAAATTTAATTCATGAATATCTCGAGAAACCGTTGCTTGTGTAACCAATACATCACGTTCCTGTAACAACTCTACCAATTTTTCTTGTGTATCTATTTCATTCTCTCTCACCAATTGTTTAATTAGTTGTTGTCTTTTCTCTTTTTTCATGAAAGGCACCCCCTCTAACATTATATCTTGCTATAATTTTCATCTGAAAGAGATAAAGATAAATGTTGCGGAAACGTTCATATTTTTATTTTTATAACAAGTTTTTCGTTTACATCCTCTGCATCATCTATAGCAAAATAAAAAGGAAGAACAATCATCGTTCTTTCCTATATCATAAACTGTGCAATTGTCTTTTTTAACTCTCCTGCGCGCTTCTCTAAATCTTTTGATAGTTGATCAATGGATATCATATTTTCAGATTGCTTCATCGTTAAACGGACAACTTCTTGTGCTCCTGCCGAGGTTTCTTCAACAATCGCTGCTACTTCCTTCGTTTGTACACCAGTTTCATGAATATAATTCATCTGTTCTTTCATATAACCGCCGATTTTTTGAATTGCATCCGCTACTTCCATAATACTCTCTGTCATGTCTTTCAAAATGAGTTCCGTTGTTTCTCCTCGTTTCGCTTCTTCCCTTGCTGTTTTCACCTGATCTGTCATTTGCATAGAAACACGGTTCACTTCGTTTTGCATATCATGCAACAATTTTGAAATATTTTGTGCTGAACTTGCGCTTTCGTCTGCCAATTTTCGTACCTCTTCAGCAACAACTGCAAATCCTCTCCCATGCTCCCCAGCACGAGCTGCCTCAATTGATGCATTTAATGCTAACAAATTTGTCTGACTAGCAATCTCACTCACTAACGAAACGATATGCCCTACTTGTTTTGTATGTTCTTCTAACTTTTGTACACTTTTCATCGATTGCTCGTTTTCTTTCGCTAACATTTGAATTCCTTCAATAAGCGATACAAAGACACGTGTACTTTGCCCGAGCGCCTGCACCATTTGCGAAGATAATTCATCAGACTGCTTTGCTTTTTCTTCTACTTCACTTGCAATCGAAATTGTCGCATCGACTGTAGAAACAATTGTTTGAATAGAAGCAGCTGATTGCTCTGCTCCTACAGAAATTTCAGTAAGCGTTTCCGATACACCTTGTGCTTGTTTCGTTGCCTCTCCCGTTTGCTCACGAATTTGCTGCACTTGATGGTTTGTATATGTAAATGTCGTATCAATATTCTCCACCATTTTCCGCAAATTTCCAAGCGTCGCATTAAAAGCGACACTTAAAGAACGGATCTCATCATCTGCTTTTGGAAGCGAAACATCTTCACGAATATCACCATTCGCCGCTTTATGAGCAGCCTCCTCAAGCTTTCGAAGCGGTTTAATAAGAAAATCTGCTGCAAAATATGCCAAAATCCCTGACCAAATAACCCCTAATATCATTACAACAATATTGTATATAGTTTGATTTACATATTCATGAACATAATCATATACAACATAAATGAAAATTAAACTTGTTGAATACGTAATAAGCGCTAATACCGTTATAAAAAACATTAACTGTAAATGCAGCCCAAAAGAAAAAGGCTTTTTTTCTTTTTCCACTCCAAGCTCCCCCATCCAAATAATATAAACACACTCTATATATTATTATTTACTTTTTCATTATAAATAGATATAACAATTTTTAAAATAAATATTTCTAATCCTATTCCTTTCCTTACATGACAATATGTAGGAAGGATACAAAAAAGCGAAGAATGTTTATCGTTCTTCGCTTTCCATAATGAAACCTTAGGGTATTTTGCTATATATGAGATCCAGGATACGGGATCATTCTGCCCTTATATTATAACAATATAAACTATTTATATTTACACTTCTTATTATCACAATCAAAAACCATATTTATTAAAATTTTATATAACTATATTGCGAGGGAAAATAATTATGCTTACAAAACTTTCAACTCCTGTATTAGACTTAGTAACAAGCTTATTAGGGGGCCTTTTAGGTACTCTTATCTAAGTAATACTAGTACTATTACCCAACTAATTTTTATATACACCTCAACCTGTAACAGCAAATGATTTGTGTATACTATTCCCCCATTTTCCTTGAACAAGATGCCAACGTATTCCCACCGCTATCTACCATCGTTACATCCGAACCTTCTACATGGATACTATGAATCGAGTTATTTTTTACTTCTACTTTCTAAAATAACAATTTTTCCTGTTTTCTATTAATATACGACCGATAATCCCTTTGAATTTTTAACGAAAATAAAGGAATTTTACAATTAATGACTAATTAACAAAAATAAGTTATTTTTATACATCTACATTTCTTTGGAGGGGGATGCATGATACAAGTCCAAAATCTTACAAAATCATTTGGCTCTTTAAACGTGTTAAAACATGTCAATTTACACGTAAAAGAAAAAGAAGTTGTTGTCCTAATCGGTGCAAGCGGTTCAGGAAAAAGCACATTACTTCGTTGCTTAAACTTCCTGGAAGTGTATAATAATGGAGAAATTTCGATACAGGGAGAACAAATTCATTCGAAACATACAAATTTAAACAAAGTCCGCGAAAATGTCGGTATGGTTTTTCAACATTTCAATTTATTTCCTCATATGACCTCACTAGAAAACATCATAGAAGCTCCTATTCACGTCAAAAAACTAGATAAAACAAAAGCAACAAACATTGCCTACGAATTATTAGAAAAGGTCGGATTGCAAGATAAAGCGAATGTAACACCCGATCTTTTATCCGGTGGTCAAAAACAGCGAATTGCTATTGCAAGAGCACTCGCAATGAATCCAAAAATTATGTTATTTGACGAACCTACCTCAGCCCTCGATCCTGAACTCGTCGGAGAAGTACTACAAGTTATGAAAGATCTCGCAAAAGAAGGGATGACGATGATTATCGTCACACATGAAATGGGATTTGCTCGCGATGTAGCTGACCGCATTATTTTTATGGATGACGGACAAATCGTCGAGGATGCACCCCCAGAACAATTTTTCACTGCTCCCTCAAACCCGCGCGCGAAGCAATTTTTACGAAATATTTTATAAAAATTGGAGGTACTTGTATGAAACGAAATATGTTTAGAGCGATAGTAGCAATCACTTTATGTGCTTCTTTATTATTAGGTGCCTGTAGCAAAGAAAGCAGTACTTCATCGACTGATGGAAAGAAAGAATTTCGCTACGCGATGAGCGGTGTGTATAAACCGTTCAGCTATAAAGAAAATAGTAAGCTTGCCGGTTTTGACGTTGAAATTGGTGAAGCTCTTGCTAAGAAAATGAACATGAAGGCTGTTCCTGTTACAAATCCTTGGGAAACATTAATCCAAGGCCTGCAAGCGAAAAAATATGATGTGATTTTAGGAAGTATGGCCATCACAGAAGATCGTCTAAAAGCAGTTAACTTTACAAATCCATATTATCGTTCTGGCGCCCAAATTTTCGTTACAAAAACGAACAAATCCATCTCCTCCGCTGAAGATTTAAAAGGAAAAAAAGTAGGTGTTGTAAAAGCAAGTACATTCAAAACACTTATTGCCAAACAAACAGACCAAATTACCGAATACGATAGTGATATTACCGCCCTTATGGACTTAGAACCAGGACGAATTGATGCTGTTGTGACAGATCAAATGGTAGGTCTTCGCATGATGAAAGAAGGAAAAGCAAATATAAAAGACGCTGGAAAACCACTATCCCTTGATGAAATGGCCATTGCTGTTCGGAAAGACGACAAAGAATTACTACAGAAATTAAATAAAGCATTAGATGAAATCATTCAAGACGGCACTTATGAAAAAATCAGTAAAAAGTGGTTCGGCCGTAACATTCTAGGTGAAAAAGCAAAATAGATTTTTTTAAAAATAGTGCCCCACATCTTTCAGTGGGGCATGGTTATCATAGTAAAAAACTGATATAGAGGTGATAACGATGATTGATATTTTCGTATCTACATATCCAGCGTTCCTAAAAGCAGTTGTCATTACACTGCAACTAACTATAACGTCCTTATTACTTGGATGCTTAATTGGATTATTATTTGCCTTTTTTCGTATTTCCAATAGCAAACTCTTAAATGGAATCGCCCATATATATATTGCGATTATTCGTGGGATACCGCTAGTTGTACAAATTATGATCCTCTATTTTGGAATTACATCTATTATTGTGTTATCCCCGTTTTGGGCGGGGGCAATTGCTCTTGCTGTTCATAACGGTGCTTATATTACAGAAATTTTTAGGGGCTCTATTCAATCCGTCGACCGCGGCCAACTTGAAGCAGCTCGTTCTTTAGGGATGTCATATCCATTAGCAATGCGGCGGATTATTTTGCCACAAGCTTTTCGTTTATCACTCCCGCCGCTTGGCAATCAGTTTATTATTGGTTTAAAAGACTCCTCTCTCGTTGCCTATGTAGGAATGTCAGAGCTGTGGGGTACTGGTCTTTCTGAAGCTGCCGCAAACTTTCAGCAGCTCGAAACATATATGATTGTCAGTATCTATTACCTTGCACTTGTCCTTCTATTCACGTACTTTGTACATCTTCTTGAAAAAAGATTGGCACGAAAAAACACGAATTATCCACAAGGAGCAAACCAAAAAGAAATTCCTATGTAAAAAGCACGAACTCTTCGCGAGCTCGTGCTTTTATCGTCCTGTATATATAAAACATGAGCACTCGCCTGCTTCCTTTGTTTTTAACATCGCTCGTGGCAAAAAAAAGCCCTGACCGCTTCTATACACGGCCAGGTGCTCTCACCCTCCTAAAAAAAAAGGGGGGGATTTCATTTTTTAAACTTATATTTTAGCCGTTCTTCACAACTTTTGATTCTTCTATATTTTCCTGGCGATATTCAATATTCGCAGGATCTAACCCATTCCCTAAAGAGCCGTATAAATGTGCTTTATGTGGATCAACTAACTCACTACCTTGATAATACACACGCGGTGTATTCCAAAGCGCAGCTAACGCTTTCTCCATCGGCATTTCATGATAGCGTTCTGGCCACATTTCTTTAATTTTTTCTTTTACTAACGGATAGTATTTCGAGCTCATACCTGGGAACAAGTGATGTTCTGTATGATATGAGAAGTTAAAATGTAATACGTCTATCCAGCGCGGCACTGTTACCGATAAACAGTTTGCAAGCGGATCGTTTACAGGAACAATTGGATTCAAACGGTGATTTGTTGCAATATACGCCATTACAATGAAATTTGCAATTAACAATGGAACGACATAAGCGAAAAACCATTTTGTAGGCCCCATAATAAACAATAAACTAATCCACACTGTCCATGGCAAAAGAAGCTGGAACCACACAGATTTTTGATTCTGCGGTTTAAATTCCTTAATAAAAAGGAAAAACATACGAGACGAATGCATTGTAAATTGAATTGTTAACGACAAAAAGCTGAAGAAAGAGCGAACATGTAACGGAAGGCGATATACCCAGCGTAAAAATTTACTTTTCTTAAACTTATCCATCGTTGGCCATGCATCTGGATCATTTTCTTCATGTTGTGTATGTACATGGTGCGTTAAATTATGCCACTTTCTCCACAATTTTGGTCCAGTTGATAATGGCAAGAACGCAATTGCTCCAAGAAAATCTCTTAACCAAGCTTTTCTTACTACTGTACCATGTAAAATCTCATGTCCAAGAAATCCCATAGATGCAAAACACAATCCTAAAACGATTGCAATTCCAAGATTGGCCCACACATTCAAATTGAATAAGCCAATTGCCAAAAACCCTGCTATCGTAATCAATAAGTAGGCTAGTCCGCCGTACAAACGAGCCGGGACTGGTTTAAATGCCTTTTTTGGCAAATGTGGTGATACACGGGCTGCATACCAACCAAACGTATGAAGATCCTTCATTCCTTTTGCCCCTTTCTCATGCCGCGCTTACGCACTTTGCATCGATTGTTGTTTCCAGATTGATAATACTATTATTATAAATTTTCTTTCTCTAAGAAAATTATGCTCACTCACTCTTACAATTATTATTCATTGAAAAACATTTCTCTTTTTACTCTTTATCAATCTTTCCACAAGATGAATCATATCAGTACGCTTTCCACATTGTCAATATAATTTATTACTAGGTCATAAAAGTTGGTTATATTTTTATAATCACTTTCTATGTTACTAAAGAAAAGACGTTTATTTATCAACATTTACACTTCTTATTATCTTTTCAGCCGTCCTTCGCTAATTACTTCATTTCACGATGATTACTATACTTAATCTTATTTACTCTGCGTTCTGCTAATTCACTTAAAATACAAAATTTCATATAGAACCCCTTCTAAGAAATTATATAAAAATAATTTTAGGTAATTCAATTTAAATACATGAAATTTCTCTATTTGGAAAAAATAACTAACAAGAACTTATTAGAATAAGAGGTGTATTCACTTGGAACACAATCAACTCCCAAAATTTCCAGAACCATATTGGCGTGATTCTATTCAATTGCCTACCTTCCCAAAGCTAACAGAGAACATTAAAACTGAAGTTGCCATTGTTGGAGCAGGTATCACCGGTATCACAACTGCTTATTTACTCGCTAAAGAAGGCATCAAAGTTGCTTTAATCGATGCAGGAAATATTTTAAACGGAACAACTGGACATACAACTGCAAAGATTACAACACAGCATGATCTTATTTACAATGAACTCATTGATCATTTTGGAGAAGAAAAAGCGAAATTATATTACGAGGCAAACAATGAAGCACTGCAATTTATAAAAAACACCGTACAGCAGCACAATATCCAATGTGATTTCATGGAAGAAGATGCTTATTTATATACAAACGAAACCGATAATCTTCACAAGTTAACAACAGAATTAGAGGCATACAGAAAACTTGATATTCCTGGCGAATATGTAGAAAGTATCCCACTTCCCATTCCCATAAAAGCGGCACTTGTTATAAAGAATCAAGCGCAATTCCACCCGCTTCGCTACCTAGCAGCGCTTGTCGAACAGTTCATTGAACATGGCGGCGTTATATATGAAAATACAACTGCAATTGATGTAGAAAAAGGATCTTATCAACAAGTGATGACAAAAGATGGACATCGGATCACTTGTAGTTACATTATTTCTTGCTCTCACTTTCCTTTTTATGATGCAAGCAGCTTCTTCTTTGCCAGAATGTACGCAGAACGCTCTTATGTCCTTGGCGTGAAAACAAAGCAAGAGTATCCAGGAGGAATGTATATAAACGTTGATAACCCAAAACGATCACTCCGCTACACCACCATGGATGGCGAAAAACTCGTGTTAATTGGTGGTGAAAGTCATAAAACGGGACAAGGCATTAACATGATGAACCATTACGAAGCATTGCAAACATTTGGCGAAGAAACCTTTGGTATAGAGGCAATTCCATACAGATGGGCAACACAAGACTTAATTACACTCGATAAAGTTCCTTATGTCGGACATATTAATGAAAATAATCCTAACATTTTTGTAGCAACAGGCTACCGCAAATGGGGCATGACAAATGGAACCGCAGCAGCTTTATTGCTAAAAGCATCCGTTATGAAAATCGATAGCCCATATAAAGAACTCTATGCACCATCACGATTCCATGCGGATCCGGATATAAAAACGTTTGTTACACAAAACCTCGACGTAGCAAAACATTTGATTGAAGGAAAACTGGAATTTGCTCTTCGTAAACCAGAAGATCTCGAACACGGAGAAGGTGCGGTTGTAAGTGTAAATGGAAAACGTGCTGGTGCGTATAAAGATGATGACGGTAAGCTTCATATTGTCGATACAACTTGCACACATTTAGGCTGCGAGGTGGAATGGAATAGCGGTGATTGCACATGGGATTGTCCTTGTCACGGTTCACGTTTTTCAATTGAAGGAGCGGTAATTGAAGGGCCAGCAGATGAAGCCTTAAAAAGAATTGAAGATATGTAATGCTATAAACTCATCATTTTATATATAGAAGTTAAAAAAGACATAAAAACCTCTTTCTTTTTTTGAGAAGGGCGAGAGCATCTGGCGGTGCATAGAAACGTTCAGGGTCTTTTCCTTCCACATGCGAGGGTCTCAAACAAAAGGAGCAAGCAAGTAGCGGTCATGGTGGATTTTTCATAGCAGCGATTTATATATTGAAAAATGAATTTATATAGGTAAATATGAAATTTCATCCCGCATATAAGAAAGAGCACGAATTATCGGTGCTCTTTCCAGCTTTGCTGTAACAGATCTTGAAACAGGACATTTAACTTTTCAATATCGGTAACTGATTTCTTTTCTAAACTCTTCACATACTCTTCATAATAGGTAATCTGCTCTTCTAAAAATTCATTCAGCAACGTAATTCTTGGGCCTACGTCCAGCTCAACACCTGCCTTTTTCTTCTCCAGCAGTTCTTCTATTGCTTGTAAAAGCGCCGTATCCAATGATAACCCATTCCTTAATTTTTCAAACTCAACAGGTGGCAATATTCCTTTCTCTTCTAACCATTTGCACGCCAGTATTGGACGTAATACATAAAAGTATTTCTTCAACTTTACTTCTTCACCTTGCAAAAATGCGCGATAGTTTTTAGATGCCATATGTAAATAATGATATACCGTTGCTTTTGGATCAAACTGATTACTCATTTCCTGCAAACGCTCAGAAAGATCTGATGCCTTCGCGTATACAATTGGTGAACTGATCCACTCTAACAAAGCTGGATTCGATTTCGAAAATAGCTGCAGTGCCTTGCGGAGTTCCCAACCGCTTATATCAAGGGCATCGTTAATTGGATACTCAATAACATCCCGCTTCGGCTCAATTGATAAATACCATTCCAATCGATGTACATATACAAAACGCACATCATAATCGCTATCTTTTGATGGAAATCCCCATGCACGACTCCCTGACTCAACTGCAAACAAGATTTTCACATCATTCTCTTTCTCAATTCTTTCTAATTCGAATTGGATTGTTTCTCTCATATGTATCACTCTCATTTTCTGATCATTTCCTCGGAAATTCGACAAATAGAATAACATTCCTTCTTTTTATTCAAAAACGTATACAACTCCATTAAATCGGTAATTTTAGAAGTATGATTTTCATTTAGGCAGGTGTATAGGAATGGATTTACATACAGGTAAAATGTTTTGGACGACAACTCTCCCCAGTCCACCCACGTATCCTTCTTTACAAGAAGATATAGCATGTGACGTGTTAATTATAGGTGCAGGAAGTTCTGGAGCACAATTTTCACATTTCTTAAGTAAAACAGACTTACGTGTCGTTGTTGTTGATAAAAGAAAAGTTGCGCATGGCAGCAATTTACCGAACACGGGACTCATTCAATATTTAGGTGACAAAATGTTTTTTGAACTCGTGAATACGTTTGGAGAAGAGCATGCCGTTCGTCATTTTAAATTATGCGAACAAGCCATTTGCGACATTGAATCTGCTTCTCAAAATTTACCCATTTCATCTGATTTTATTCGACGTGATAGCTTGTACTATGCTAGCTATGAAAGTGATGTTAAGAAACTAGAAAAAGAACTTTATCACTTACAAAAGCATGGATTCAAGGCAGTTTGGTTAACAGAAAAACAAATTGGTCAAAAGTATCCCTTCCAAAAGCACGCTGCTCTTTATACATATAACGATGGTGAAATTAATCCATATAAATATACGCACGGCCTCTTAAAGCAATCCTCAAATAAAGGCGTACAAATATATGAGGATACCGAAATAACAGGGCAGAAATTAGAAAGAGATACAGCCACTCTTTTTACAAAAAACGGTCATGCTATCACTGCAAAAAAAGTAATTATTGCTGCAGGCTATGAAGGCTTAGAGTTCAAAAAAGACAAAAATGCAACACTTAGCAGTTCTTATGCAATTGTCACAACCCCTATATCCGATTTTTCTTCCTGGTACAAGCGGACACTTATTTGGGAAACTGCTCGCCCATATATTTATATAAGAACTACCACTGACAACCGCATTATTATCGGCGGGCTTGATGAAGATACAGATATCGCCGAAGAACGAGATGCGAAACTTATCCATAAACGAGATACACTACTAACAGAATTTCAAAAGTTGTTTCCTACTATCGATGTGACACCTGAATTTTACTTCGGTGCCTTTTATGGCGGCACGCATGACGGCCTACCAATGATTGGTATGTATGACGAAATGCCTAACTGCTATTTTATCTATCCTTATGGAGATAATGGTATAGTGTACAGTATGGTGTTTGCGAGAATTATTCGAG
Organism: Bacillus sp. S10(2024); assembly: GCF_050473865.1. NCBI lineage: Bacteria > Bacillati > Bacillota > Bacilli > Caryophanales > Bacillaceae > Bacillus > Bacillus sp. S10(2024). The sequence goes on from NZ_JBFLUR010000002.1 coordinate 3,174,688, forward strand.
ATATTATTATAAATGGATCAAGTCCAAATCTTGATTTATACAGACAAACACATCCGATTTGAAAAAGATGAGATACAACAAAGTATCTCACCTTTTCTTCACTTTTGCTTCTCGGCAACAAGTTCAGCAATCCGCTCAAACTCAGCTTGAATTTCCGCTTTGTATGCATCCACTTTTTCAAAATCCATCGCTGTAATATAAATTTTCTCTAGTTTATCACGCACAGATTTTGCCTTTGCTAAATAGGACATCGCTTCATTCATTTTCTCTCTATAGCGTCTTGATACATCTTGAATTTCTACTGCATATTTCTCATCTGTTCCCGGTTCAATAATAAGCTCATACATATCAATGATTTCATCACTCTCACGGGTTGGAAAATATTCATGCGGTGCTGTACTATCAAAAATGGCAAAACCAAGTTCTCTGACAATAACCATATCAAGACTATTTGGATCAAAGCCGCAATGATAGATTTCAACATCAAATCCTTTCTCTTCAGCTGCCGTCGCTAATTTCTTTAACATCGTCGATTTCCCAGAACCAGGTCGCCCTTTTACAAAATAACGCTTCGGTACATCTTCTGTTAAATTCGGAACAAAATCAACTGCTCCTTTTGGCGTTGCCGCTCCTAAAAAACGATGCTTCACATTCGCTTTTTTCGTACACGTTTTATCAGTGAAAAATTGCTGCACCAGCTTCTTTGTTAATTCATTTGCTTTTTCAAAATCAATGTGATCAATATAAAACTTCTCCCATTCATCATGAATCTCTAGTGCCGTCTTAAAGCACGCATAAGCTGACTGAAATGCATTCGTCGCTTCTGATGTATGATGTACAATCTCACCTTTATGTTTCTTAAGTTCAGCAGAATCCCAAGCAATCCCTAAGTTTACATACTCTTCTACAACACCTGGCATTTTTGGTTCAATCACATGCGGTGCCGTTCCATCAACAATCCCTACTTTTAACGCGGGAATGATCACACCATCAATTGAATGATTGTCAGATGAACAATGTAACAACTCAATATCGTATCCTTTCTTCACCCACTCACGACCAATCGCCTTCATCAGTGAAGATTTTCCTGTTCCAGGCCCGCCTTTTAGAATAAATAATCGGTCTAATCCCGCTACGTTCTCTTCATACAAACTGTAAAATCCCCTTGCTGTATTACCGCCAGCATAATAATTTTTTATGTTTCCTGTCACTGCCTTCCACTCCTTTGTAAGCAGTTTCATTACATAAGCTACGATATGCAAGTAAGAGGGAATAGGTGAATACCCACAAATACAAATTAAAAAGACGAAATACCCCCTTTCTTTTTACACCTGGCCATGCATAGAAGTGGTCAGAGCCTTTCCTGCCACTCACAAGAGTTAAAACACAGAGAGAAAGCAGGTAGCGGTCATGTTTTGTTCTGCATAGCAGTGCGTGTTAAAAAAATCAAAATGGCTTTATAGAATGTGGAACATCCATCGGTGGTTTTTGTTTAAGTGTGGATTTGAATAATATTTTGTTCTATTTGAGTAAATATTAATAAAGTTCCATAAGTGATCGTTTTATGATTCTCTGACAAACTGAGCTTTCTACTCTGTGATAGAATTCCGAACACGATTAAGGGAAATAAAAAAGCATTTGACATAACACTGAAAGGTGTTACAATGAAATCCCGACACCAAAAGGTGTTATATTTGAACTTGGAGGAACAATTATGCAAACAGATAAAATTTTACCAGAAATCCGTAAAACGGTTGTAATCAATGCACCAATTGAAAAAGTATGGAAAGCTGTTTCAACAGCAGAAGGTATTGCTTCATGGTGGATGCCAAGTACTTTTGAGCCTATCGTAGGACGCGATTTCATCCTTCATGCAGGTCAATATGGTGATTCTCCTTGTAAAGTAACAGAAATTACTCCTATGAACCGTGTTAGTTTTGACTGGGGTAAAGACTGGCATCTTACTTTTGATTTAAAAGAATTAGAAGATAGGAAAACAGAATTCACACTAATTCATTCTGGCTGGGATGCAGAAAAAGTTACAGAATTTGGACAACCTCACTCAGTTGTTCAAGGCTTCATGGCCGGTGGATGGGAAAAAATTGTCGAAACTCTTCCGGCAAAAATCGAGGCTTAAATTGACCACATCTCCATCCAATTATGATATTTTTCAAGCAATCGCTGACCCTACTCGCAGAAAGCTACTAAAATTGCTTGCTGAAAAAGAAATGTCAATTACTGCAATTACGGAATATTTTCCAATAACCCGTACTGCAGTTAATAAACATTTGCATGTTCTTTTTGTTGCGGGTCTTGTCAGCAGTCAAAAAATCGGACGAGAAACACGGTACAAGCTTCAGCCAGAACCTCTTGCCGAACTAAAAGAATGGCTTTCCTTTTTTGAACAATATTGGGATGAAAGATTATTGGCTCTTAAAGAATTTTTAGAGGCTGATAATGAATAGCGATTAAAAAACGAGATCGTGATAAATTGAACTGCACCCTAATTGTTAGTTCTTGTCTAACAATTAGGGTGCAGTTCAAACATGCATCTCGTTTTTTTATTTCTTTATATTAAGGGAATTTACACTGAAACATACATAGCTCATACCACTTATCATTCTAGAAACGTGAATTATTTTATTTCTTGGCATGCCCAAGCATCGATTTCGACTTTAAAGACAGGTGCAGCTAATGCGACTACATACATCATTGTCGTACAAGGAAGGTGGTCTCCAAGAAAATCATTTATTACCTTCTTTCTTTGAACAGGGTCAATCTCTTCAACCAAATAAAAAACTAGCTTTGTCAAATCTTGAACACTCATGTTAGCAGCTTCAAGATTTTTTCGGATATTGTCTAGCGCTAACCTCATTTGTTCTACTGGATCTTCAGGTACAGTTCCATCTACTTCCATACCTAATTGTCCAGATAACGTTAACCATTTATTAGGTCCAGTTACTTCAATTTGATGTACATAAGGAGCTACTGGCGCGTGAATTTCTTCAGGATTTCTAGAGATTTTCATATAACCAATCCTTTTCTTTAATATTCTGATTTTTCTTTCTGATGGTAATATTATAATAAACAAAAAAGAAAAACTCCATTTTGATTCATCTTTTTCAAAATAGAGTTTTTCGACGTATATTTAATTCCCTTCTCCTACCGGCAGCTTAACATTTACCTTTGTTCCAACACCAAGTGTGCTTTCAAATTCCATTTCACCGTGATGTTCTTCAAGAATTTTGTATGTAACCATTAACCCTAAACCTGTTCCATCTTCCTTTGTTGTATAAAAAGCTGCACCTATTTTACCTATTTTCTCTTGGATGATCCCGCAACCTTCATCAATTACACTCACTACAATCTGATTATCATGAACTACATTTGCTTTTACAATAATATTACCTCCATCAGGCATAGACTCTATCGCATTTTTAATAACATTAAGAAACACTTGTTTCATCTGTTTCTCATCACACTTTATAGAAGGTAACTTTTTCGTAAACGCTGTTGTGATGGTAATACCATATTGAGAAGCTGGTTGTTCTACAATCGAAATCACATAAGATAAAATATCTTCTATATTATGTAATGCATATTGTCTCTGTTTCGGTTTTCCAAGAACCATTAATTCACTAACAATTGCATTCATACGTTCAATCTCCTGCACCATAATGTTATAGTACTCTGCATCTTCAGGATGTTTTTCTCTCTGCAACTGCGTAAAGCCTTTTAATGATGTTAATGGATTGCGTATTTCATGTGCAATTGTAGCTGCCATTTTTCCGATGACTGCTAGTTTTTCAGCTTGTTGTGCTTCTTCAAACATGTTTTCAATTGTATGTACATACGATTGAAAACGTGTTAACAGAATAAACGCGATCGTTGCAAAACTTACACATAGCACAATAGGTACAATTACAATTGGTGTATGTAACACAATTCCTAACAAGGCATACTTTCCAATAATCCCAATCGACACTACCCAAAAATATCGTTTATTCACAAAAATGGGAGAAAACAAAAATAAAAACAGTTCTACCGCATTACCATCATCAAATTGTTTTGTAGTGCCATAATACACCATTATATTATTAATCAAATCAATAAAAATATATCCTATAAAAATAATATATTTTACAAAATATATATTGTTCTTTTTTATAAAATATATAGCGATTAACAACAATAAGAACATAAAAGCATACATCCACAATCCTAAACTACCTTCCGTAAAACCTATATCGCTACTTCGCATATGTACTTTTGGATAAATATAATAATATATGATATCACTCAGGAAGAAGATTACATAAAATAAACTTAAAAAAAGCTTTAATGCTTTAACTTCCTCTTGTATAAGAGTAAAAGCTTTGTCCATGTTAAAACTCCTTTATCGACAACAACAATTTTATAAACAACTATTAAACTATACCCCACCATTTTTATTATAACGATATACATATAACCTACAATCCTATCTTCAAAAAAACAACCAAATTTTTCCTAAACCACTTAATCTATGACCACATAAAGTGAAATTTTAATCAGTGGGGGTTTTCTCCATCCCCACTGATTATCAGCCCTCACCAATCGGGCTTTTACACCTCTTTACTTTCGCTGAATTTTGAATTGGGAGTATTACTTATCCGCGAATAGCGGGATAAAAATAGAAGAGAATTTAAAATACATTTCAATATGCAATATTGCATATTGAAATGTATTGATAAAAATGTAAGCGCTTACTATAATGAGGATATAAAGATGAATCACATCTTAACACGAAGAAAGAGGAGGAAATCCTATGGCAATCGCAATGGCAGTTTTATCATTTTTAGGTGGAGTACTTCCATTAGTTCAAGAACTTTTAAAAGCATTTATGTAAGTTCATTATTCCGCAATTATTTATAAATAATTATCATACAAATAATCTGTACATCAAATATGAATTGTTGTGCAGATTATTTGTATGAGCAAAGTCTCTTTAGATATTACGAAACATTCTGCTTATGTCATTCATCATCATTACGAAAATTGGATTTTTCTAACAGGTGAGGGTGTTGAAGGTTGGATCCATTTTGACGAGTCTTACATAAATTGACTTAAATAATACAAAAAAGCTGGCTCTTATGAGTCAGCTTTTTCACTACTTTCTTTTTTTAGGTTATCGATGATTTGTTGTAATCTTGATAGTTCACTTTGATAATTTTTTACCCATTTTCTCATATAAAGACTGTATTTTCGTATTGGCGTACGGCCCACATTTTAATGAAAATATGCGCTAAGCAAAATTGGGCATGAGAAAGATCACCTAACCTCAAAAACGTCGGTAGGTATTTGAGACAAATGCACTTCAACGTAAAATAAGATAAAAACAGCTTAAACGGTGTCTCAAAACTTATCTTTAAATTAAAATCATGCTATTGTTTTTTTAATCTTTTAGCGTATAAAATCATTAAAGTGTACATGCTACTCCGTTTTAAATTTCTGTTCAATCTTATCATGTACTGATTCAATTTTTTCAGGCACCACAAATAAATATTCGATAAGTACTTCTAATAGTTCTGTTAATAAAGCTACTGCTTCATCATCAATTTCCTGTTTCAACTCAAACATTTCATACAAAGGGCTTTCCGGATGAACGAGGTGGCCAACATCTTGAAACTGTTTAGCTAAATCGACATATTTCGGCAATTGCTCAAATTGCTGGGAAAGAAGCTGTCCATTACTTTTCTCTCCAAGAAAATGTTTGAGGACACTTTCAAGAACTCGTTTTGACAGTACTGCAGTAGCAGAATTATCTTTTGACTGACAGACATTTAATGCAGATTGATATGCCCTAACAAGATCCCTAGGGATACGTTTATTGCGTTTGAGCCGTTCCAAAGGATCTCTTAAATCTGAAGGACTATAAATATACACTTCCAATTCTTTATTCATTCGATCCGAATCACCATTAAACATAATCACAAATTCTGATGGCTTTTGACATTCAAAACAAATTCCTTCCGCGAATAATCCTCCTCTTGTAACTTGGTAAAAATTTGTTTTTAACGTAAACTCACCTGATTTACCGCATTTAGGACACTGACTTTTTACATTTTTGGGGATCCTTAAATACCCATACTGTGTATAAGATAAAATGGCCCCTGGCAATATTTTTCTCATTTAAACCTCCTAAAAACTCAAACCCAACTCGTAACCTAAATAAATACTCCTGGTAATTACTTAGTCATCTTATGAAGATATAAGATGACTAGAAACATCCATTAAATACTATGTTTGAATGTTTCATCACAAGATATAGTGTTGCACATGTTTATGTTGTAGTCAAAAAAAAAAAAAAAGTAGACCAAATTTCCGCCTATGAAACAACTAAACTAAAGATAGAGCTGAGTAGTTATTATTTCTATATAGTTCATAATTGGCATTGCGAATTTTTATCGGTAGATTGCCACTGTAAACATCCAAATTTTAATAAATATGTAAGCTAAGCCATTTCGATATGAAAAAACACCAATTGTGTAGGAAAAGTCCCTTTAGATATTATGAAAGGACTTTCGTATACTTAAACCACTGATAAAAGATGGTACTACCCCATATAATAAAGACTAGGAAATACTTCCTAGTCCTCATCTTTCACATCTATATCTTCCGGAATTGGTTCATTTAATATTTCTTCTACTAGCTTTTTATATTTCTCCATTTGTTCTAAGTGCGTATTAAATTGCTCTTTATTCAATAAATACTGCTCCCCGTCATGAACAGCACGTATGCGTTTTTGTTGAATTAAGCTTTCGATATACGATTCTGGCATACTTAAAAATTCAGCTGCTTCTTTTACCGTTAAATACAATGTGTTCATTCCTTTCTTATTCATAAAAGGAGTAAATAAAATTGCTCATTTCATGAATCAATTCAACTTTCATCCATATCAACTTTACCACATACATTGTATATTGAGGAGCTAGTCATATGAAAACTCATTTTTGACCGTAAGTCTCAAATTTTTTCGCTAACACATACAACTCTTCTTCCGGCAATAGTTTCGGTTCTCCAATGCATTTCGTTTGATAGTAAATTTGTGCACAAAACTCGATCTCTTCAGCAACTGTAAATGCCATTTTCATGTTATGTCCACCTGCAATTAATCCATGATTCGCAAGTAACACAGCCCGGCGATCTATCATTCCTTCATAAGCTGCTTCTGCCAATTCTCTCGTCCCAAACGTTTCATACGGAGCACAGCGTACATTTGGTCCGGCAAAGGCTATTAAATAAGAAACAGCAGGGAGCTCCCAACCTAATGAGGCAATTGTCTTTGCATAAGGAGAATGTGTGTGCACAAGAGCATTTAAATCGTCTCTTTTCCGATAAAAAATGAGGTGCATATCAAGTTCACTAGATGGTTTTCTTGCTCCATCAACAATCTCACCATCTAAATTTAATATGACCACATCTTCAGGCGTTGTTTCAAAGTAATCTAATCCACTTGGACTCATTGCTACAAGTCCTTGTTCACGGTTAAAAATACTAATGTTACCGCCTGTCCCCTTTGTTAAACCGCTTGTAATTAATTTCTTTCCATACTCTACAACTTCTTCTCTCTCTTTTTGTAGTAACATATACTATACATCCCCCTCAGTGAAACGTTTCTTACTGCTCATTCGCTATAATGACCACTGTTACATCAATTTTATCTATCATAATTACTGAAATAGCTTTTCCAAGTTTGCCGCAAACGGTGGGCGTACAATTCCCTTTTCTGTAATAATTGCTGTAATATTCTCGTGCGGCGTTACATCAAACGCTGGGTTATATACTTTGCTATCCTGCGGTGCTGAATATTGGCCAAAACGATTAATCACTTCCGACGCATCACGCTCTTCAATTGGAATCTCTTTTCCCGTTGGCGTTTTTAAATCAATTGTTGGTGTCGGTGCTGCTACATAGAACGGAATGTTATAGTACTTTGCTAAAATAGATACACCTAACGTTCCAATTTTATTGGCTACATCACCGTTTGCAGCCACACGGTCACAGCCGACAATGACTGCATCAATTTTCCCTTGTGACATAACCATCGCTGCCATATTATCTGTAATAACTGTTACATCAATACCAGCTCGCTGCAGTTCTAATGCCGTTAACGTAGATCCTTGTAACCTCGGACGCGTCTCATCCGAATAAATTTTTAAATCCCATCCTTTTTCTTTTGCCAAGTACATCGGCGCTGTCGCTGTTCCATATCTTGTTGTCGCCAAAGCACCAGCATTACAATGCGTTAACACACCCATACCATCTTGAAATAACGTAAGTGCATGCTCGCCAATTTGACGATTAATCTCCTCATCTTCTCTATGAATCATTATTGCTTCTTCTAACAATCTCTGTTTTAAATCGTTAATCGATAAATGAGCATTTTCCTTTGCAGTATTCTCCATTCTCTCAAGCGCCCAAAATAAATTTACAGCTGTCGGTCTTGAAGTTGCCAAATACGCACATACCTTCTGCACTTTACCTATAAACAATTCCACTAAATCTTCTTGCACGTCTTTTACCCCTAAATATACACCGTAAGCTGCTGAGACTCCAATCGCTGGTGCACCGCGCACCTTCATCACTTGAATCGCATCCCATACACTCTCTGCCGTCCCAAAAGATTCATAGACAACTTCATTTGGTAATAGAGTCTGATCTAATAAAACTAAAGTATTTTCTTTCCATTGAATCGGTATTAATTGTTCAGACATCATCTTCTCTCCTTACTTTGCACTAAATGAAAGCGCTTCTGCTTTTAACGTTTTTAAAAAATCATTTCCTGTTTTATGCGTATTTGCTTGTAAAATGAACGACTTTGCCGCTTGTAAACAAATACGTTCTGCTCTAGCACGAGCTTCATCATCTAGAATAGATGTCATATCCTTTACCTTTGCTAACCCAACAATACGGCGAATTAATTCAAGTCCAGTAACAGACGCTGTATCTTTTAACACAGACTGTAAATACCAACGACTAAATCCCGCTTCTTTCGCCATAATATCTGTAACATGAACATCCCATGCTTCTAAAAACTTCGCAGAAAACAAATCAATTACATCTATAATTGTATTCTCCAACCAGTTCATATACACATTTTTCTCTACTTCTGAAACCATTGTTGCATCTGCATTGGCCCATGCAAATATTAAATTTGCCACAACGTTCCCTATGTCATATCCCATCGGTCCGTAAAATGCAAATTCTGGATCAATTACCTTTGTAGAATCTTCTCTGACAAACACAGATCCAGTATGTAAATCGCCATGTATCAAAGCTTGTGAATTTGTCATAAACGAAAACTTTAACTTCGCTGCTTCCATGCGAAGTTCAGAATCACCATATATATGTTCTCGAATCCAGCCTTCATTTAAAGAAAACAGCTCATTTCGTTTATTATGATCTGTAAATGGCTCAGAATACACGAGGTCTTCTGTAATTTCACATAACTCTGGATTAATATAGTTTTTTACAAGCTCTTTCTTTTCTTTATGATTCATGACCACATCCGATGTGAATAATAATGTGTTCACCAAAAAGGTTGTCAAATCCTCTGCAAGTTTCGGAAAGATTTGATGACTTATAAGTGCAGTCCGAAGAATTGTATGATCTGACAAATCTTCCATCACGCAGCAATTCATGACATCATCATACAAATACACATCCGGTACAAGTCTTGATGCCAGTTTCCCCTCTAACTGCAACACATCTGACTCGATACGAATGCGATTCGTAGATAACTTAAACTCATCCGAAATACGAGCTGTATCTCCTGCTTGCTTTACAATAACAGAAGCTCCCTTCTCTTCATTCCAAACGCGGAACACATAATTTAAATTACCATCTCCAATTTCCTTACACTGCAAACGCTGCGCATCTTCGAACATCGATAGTTTTTCCATCACATACGGTATAACATCACTAGCTTCCATTAAAAAATACTTCGTGAACTTAGACATGGTTTCTCCCTCCACCCTAAATGTAAGCGTTTTCTAAAAGCCGTAAAAGTAATAGATTGATAGCATTTCAATCTATATACCACAATTTTTTTTGAAACGAACATCTAGTTTTTATTATAGCTTGTTAGGAATATGCGTCAAACATTTCTCTTGACAAAATAAACACTTCTATATAATAATTAATATTGAATTAGAATTATTATATTTTAACTAAAACTACATACTGAGTAATCTATGATTCTCAGAATATATACTTAGGAGGAATTTTATTATGTTATTAATCGGCACAGAAGTACAACCATTCAAAGCATCAGCTTACCACAACGGTGAATTTATCCAGGTTACTGAAGAAAACTTCAAAGGCAAGTGGAGTGTAGTTTGCTTCTACCCAGCAGACTTCACATTCGTATGCCCAACTGAACTTGAAGATTTACAAAACCAATATGCAGCTCTAAAAGAACTAGGAGTTGAAGTATATTCTGTTTCTACAGACACTCACTTTACACATAAAGCATGGCATGATAGCTCAGAAACAATCGGTAAAATCGAATATATTATGATTGGTGACCCAACACGTACAATCACTACTAACTTCAACGTATTAGTTGAATCAGAAGGTCTTGCTGCTCGTGGTACATTCATCATCGATCCAGACGGCGTTATCCAATCTATGGAGATTAATGCAGACGGTATCGGTCGCGATGCAAGCATCCTTGTAAACAAAATTAAAGCCGCACAATATGTTCGCAACAATCCAGGTGAAGTTTGCCCAGCTAAATGGCAAGAAGGTGCTGCAACACTTAAACCAAGCCTTGACCTTGTAGGAAAAATTTAAGGAGCGTAATCAAAATGATACTAGATGCAGATATAAAAGCACAATTAGCCCAGTATCTTCAACTGATGGAAAACGATGTACTACTTAAAGTTAGCGCAGGATCCGATGATGTATCGAAAGACATGCTGGCTCTAGTAGATGAGTTAGCTACAATGTCATCCAAAATTAAGGTAGAGAAAACACAATTGGAGAGAACACCAAGCTTCAGTGTAAATCGTATCAGCGAAGACACTGGAGTAACGTTTGCTGGTATCCCTCTAGGACATGAATTTACTTCATTAGTGTTAGCTTTACTACAAGTTAGCGGAAGAGCTCCAAAAGTTGAACAAAAAGTAATCGATCAAGTAAAAAATATTCAAGGTGAATATCATTTTGAATCTTACATCAGCCTAAGCTGTCATAACTGCCCAGATGTTGTGCAAGCACTGAACTTGATGAGCGTACTGAATCCTGGTATTACACATACTATGATTGACGGCGCTGCATTTAAAGCAGAAGTAGAAAACAAAGACATCATGGCAGTACCATCCGTTTACTTAAACGGTGAATTCTTAAGCAGCGGCCGTATGACGCTTGAAGAAATTCTTGCTAAGATAGGTAACGGTCCTGATGCATCAGAGCTTTCTGATAAAGATCCATACGATGTTCTTGTTGTTGGTGGCGGCCCAGCTGGTGCAAGTGCAGCAATTTATGCAGCACGTAAAGGCATTCGCACAGGTATCGTTGCGGAACGCTTCGGCGGTCAAGTAATGGATACGATGGGTATTGAAAACTTCATCAGCGTAAAACACACTGAAGGACCTAAGCTCGTAGCAAGCCTTGAAGAACACGTAAAAGAATACGACATTGATGTCATGAATCTACAACGTGCGAAAGGTTTAGAAAAGAAAGAACTTATTGAAGTGGAACTGGAAAACGGCGCTGTTCTAAAGAGTAAGAGCGTAATCATTTCAACAGGTGCTCGTTGGCGCAATGTTGGCGTACCAGGTGAAGCTGAGTTCAAAAACAAAGGTGTAGCATACTGCCCTCACTGTGACGGTCCATTATTTACTGGAAAACACGTAGCTGTTATCGGTGGCGGTAACTCTGGTATCGAAGCAGCAATTGATTTAGCAGGTATCGTAAAACACGTAACGGTTCTTGAATTCATGCCAGAACTAAAAGCTGATGCTGTATTACAAGAACGTCTTTATAGACTACCGAACGTAACGGTTCTAAAGAACGTTCAAACAAAAGAAATCACTGGTACTGACAAAGTAGACGGTATTTCTTACATCGACCGTGAAACAGAAGAAGTTCATCACATTGAACTACAAGGTGTATTCGTTCAAATCGGTCTTGTACCCAACACAGATTGGTTAGGCGAAACTGTTGAACGTACTCCATTCGGTGAGATTGTAACAGATAAGCGCGGTGCTACAAACGTTCCTGGAGTATTTGCTGCAGGCGACTGTACAAATAGCCCATATAAACAAATCATTATTTCTATGGGATCAGGTGCTAATGCTTCATTAGGTGCATTCGATTACCTAATCCGTAATTAATGAACGGACATAAGTAGTACGTACCGTTCATAAACAACAAAAAAGAAAGTCACTGTGCTACCTGATTGGTAGTGTAGTGGCTTTCTTTTTTGGAAAGGAATAACCCCATTACGAGTTATAACTCGTAATGGGGTTATTGCAAATTCTCGCTATTTCTTTTTAACTTCCTCTACAAATTCCCATGTCTCCCCTTTATCTTTTGATTGATAAAGTGCACTACTATCACCATTATAGTCTCCATCTTCCCCTTGTCCAACTAACATATTAAAAACTCCATCTTTCTCATATGGCATACCTGGAGAATCAAAAGGACTTATTATAGACTGTGTATGATCTAATTTCACTTCATGAGGCGGATAATTTACCTTTTTAAAAGATAGGCCCCCATCATCTGTACGATATAACTCTCCCTCATTACCAGAAGGACGGACTGCTCCTAAAAATCCAAGTTTATCATTTATAAAGGTTATTCCTGATACACTACCAATTCCTCTGTTGAATGGGTCTGTATTGATAACCTCCCATGTTCTACCTCCATCAATAGTCTTACTTAGTGAATAAAAAGCACTACCTAATGCTTTTTCTGTCATATTTAGTTTATAACCAACTTCTTTGGATAGGAAAAACTGTTCCTTTTCATTCGTTAAATCTTGTTTCTTCTCTTTAAACTTATCTTTATTTGGAGGAGTCTTTGATTTACTCCAACTCGCGTCACATATTAAGTTATATCTAGCAGGTACTAGCTCTTTCTCTTTTCCAGGAACAAATATAGATACAGTATATCCAATGATTTCAGAAGCTGATTCTTTAAGATTCTGCGCCTTACCATCCTCAGTAATATTAATAATTCCCTCTGTATTGTATCCCCAACTCCTTTTCCCGTAATAAATTAACCCATACTTACTTTCATTCCACTTACTAACCGTTCGCTTAACTGGAATGGCCTTAACCGTTTGAAGTAGGGGTTCTACTAGTTTATCATCATCATAATCAGGCTTTGCATACCCATCTCGTATAACAGTAATATCTTCTGATTTCTTCTTATCATAAGATATTAAATAAGTTTCCTCTTTCCCATCAGCATTTTTCCCATAAACAAATGTATCAAACGCTGTGATTGTTCCATCTGAACGAAATGTAAGATCAAAATCAGTTGCCATATATAATTTCTTTGGCAAAGGATATTTTTTATTTATATCTTCAAAAATACCTTCTACTCCAGATTCATATATATTATTATGTTTAAATTTAACTGATCTTTCATGTTTTAACCTTTCTATAAGCCATGCAAGTTTGCCATTATAATTTGTTGCACTTTTATAAATCTGTACCCCATAAAATGATGTGATTACAACAATAATGATAATAGAAATGTATTTCCATGTAGTTGAATTCGTTAATTTTTTAGATTCATATTCTCTATCTTTTATCATTCTCATTGTAATAAATGTAATGATAGATGCAAAAAATACTATACATAATAATAAAATATAAATATTATAATCCATTCTTCCATACTTACAATATGAAGCTAACTCATAACAAAAAATCCCGTATACAATTATTAATATTGGATTTGTCACTAATGACATAAATATCCTTTTTATATTTTTCCTAAATATAGAAATCACTCCCAATTAAATGTATCAATGACATTAAGTATACTTTTTTTACCAAACAGTTGTATATAAGTTTTAAAAAACGACATAAGACTCCTTTCTTTTTTATGTGAGAAGACCATTGCATCCGGCCGTGTATAGGAGCAGTCAGATGTAATGGGAGCAAGCAAGTGCAGGTCATAATGTATTCTGCATAACAGTGACTTATATGTCGAAACATGAAAAAGAATTTATATAGTAGTGAAAGGCAAATAAAAAAGTAATCCATTTTGTAAAATATAAAAAGACAAGCTCATGTAAGTAAGCTTGTCCTTGTATATAAATAGAAGAGATATTGTTTATTTAAAACTTAACTTCAATTTTTTAATATCAAATGTAATCCACTGCTTTCTGTTCACCATTACTTGCCTATACAGTTTCTAATACCTTTTCAAGCATTGTCCCATTTTTAGCAAAATTCGTATGCCAAGAAAAAGCTTTTTCTAACACATGAGGAGTTTGTCCACCTCTTGTTTGCGCTTCTTCGTAATAAGCTCGTAGTTGGTCACGATACATTGGATGTGCGCAATTCTCAATAATCAGTTCCACTCTTTCCCTTGGCGCCAGTCCCCTTAAGTCAGCATATCCCTGTTCAGTGACGATAACATCTACATCGTGTTCCGTATGGTCTACGTGAGAGACGAAAGGAACGATACTTGAAATGTTACCACCTTTCGCAATGGACTTAGTAACAAAGATAGCTAGGCGTGCATTTCTTGCAAAATCACCAGAACCACCGATACCGTTCATCATTTTTGTACCTAAAACGTGAGTAGAGTTAACATTTCCGTATATATCTAATTCTAAAGCAGTATTAATCGAGATTAATCCAAGGCGGCGAATGATTTCAGGATGATTGGAAATCTCTTGCGGGCGCATCATTAATTTATCACGATACTTTTCAAAGTTGGAAAATACCTGTTGCATTTTCTCTTCAGAAAGCGTGATAGAGCAACAAGAAGCAAAATTGACTTTCCCAGCATCCATAAGATCAAAGACCGCGTCCTGTAATACCTCGGAATAAACTTCTAAATCTTCAAACTCCGAATCTAACATTCCATGCAGCACTGCATTGGCCACTGAACCAATTCCCGATTGTAACGGCGCTAAACTATTCGTTAATCGGCCTACTTTTACTTCTTTTCGAAGGAAATCTATTAAATGCTGTGCCATAATAACAGTTTCTTCATCTGGAGGAACAATCGTCGATGGCGAATCAAGTTGGTTCGTAAACACAATTCCCTTCACTTTTTCAACATCAACTGGAATACCAATCGTTCCAATTCGATCATCCGATTTAGCGAGCGGAATTGGAAGTCTTTCCCCTTGTTTCCCTGGCTCATATAAATCATGAAGCCCCTCTAATTGTGTAGATTGAGCCATATTCATTTCAATAATAATCGACTTAGCATTTAGAGCAAACGCTAAAGAATTTCCAATTGAAGTGGTTGGAATAATCATTCCGTCCTCAGTTATTGCAACCGCTTCCAAAATAGCGACATCTATATCCATAACGTCAGCACGAAGTAGTTCTGCTGTATGAGATAAGTGCTGATCCACAAATAAAAAGTCTCCGTTATTAATTCCTTTTCGCATAGTTGCATCGGCTTGGAAAGGCAATCTTTTCCCTAAAATCCCTGCCTCAGCAAATAATTTATCTACATCCGAGCCTAAGGAAGCTCCAGTATAAACATTTACTTTAAAAGATTTATCACCCTTAACACGATTCACAAGCGCAAATGGAACTGCCTTCACATCACCTGCACGTGTAAACCCACTTAATCCTAACGTCATTCCACTTTGAATCCAGGAAGCCGCTTCTTCAGGTGTAACTACTCGGTCTTTCAAACGATGGTCCCTGATTCTATCTAAATTATTCTCCATAATATAATCCCTCTCTTAATGAATATTCATAATTATTTTACACATTAACACTATCAAAATAGGGATTTTAGTATACGATACGAAAAATTCAGATAAAGGAGCTAATTTAGGTCCTAAAACAGTAAATCTAGAATCCTAGAAGCTTCCGAAAATAACTAGCATATGATTGACTAACTGGTACCCTCTCACCATTATCCATCGAAAGCAAAAAAGTAGAATGGGTATCAGGATAAATTGCTTTAATATGATTAACATTCACAATAAATGAGCGGTGACATCTAATAAACGAATCCTTCGGAAGCAAATATTCAAATTCTTGCAGAGAGTATTTATGCGTTCCTGATAACTCTTCTGAATTCACATACGTCTTTTTATCTTTTGCCTCCAAATACATGACCTTTGAAAAAGGAACCGGGACCCAGCCGTCCGTTGTTTTTAAAGTAACAACCGACTTTCCATCCGTTAAAGCTGGATAAATTGCCGTCACGCACCCCTCAAGTTTTCCATTATTAAAAAATGGTACGGCCATTCCATGATAAGGAATACCAAAAACATCTCGGTTAATAAACTCAGAAACCTTTTGCTTTGTCACCATTGCCTTATGGGCAATCGTCCCTTCCTTTATAGGGTCCCCAACGCTAATCTTTAAATCAATTCGTTTACTTGGCTGATAGTAGATATATTCTTTCGTATTCGAAACAGCAATTGAAATTTCATCTGAAAATAGTTCACCAACGACATCCAGTAGTAAGCCTAAGGTTATATCTTCCATATTATTCACCTCATTCATTATTATACTACTATTATTAATACCA
Organism: Bacillus sp. S10(2024); assembly: GCF_050473865.1. Lineage (NCBI taxonomy): Bacteria > Bacillati > Bacillota > Bacilli > Caryophanales > Bacillaceae > Bacillus > Bacillus sp. S10(2024). The sequence continues at coordinate 3,191,425 of NZ_JBFLUR010000002.1, forward strand.
AACTGTATTGATTCTGATGGAAAAGTAATAAAATAATCAAATGCAGCATTTCCTTTTCCTGTAAAACATTTTTAACCTCTCATTTTATTTTTTTCGATATCAACTCTCCATTGAACACTCTTTTTTATGTCCTTCACCACCTATTATTTTCGAGAGTTTATTATTGCCTATATGCATTCATACTGACTTCAATGTCATTAACTATTCATGGATTTTCATATTACTTTTATAAATAGAATATATATATAATGTTGAAAATCTTCTTGTTCTCCTTCGGGTTGACTAGAGTATAGACAATAAACAGTTAAGGGGGAAATAGATGTTATATACCGACGAGTTTATGGAGAGTTTACGGATGGAAGGCGACCCTATTCCGGATGGAATTATTAAAGAATTGTTCAAAAATAGTCAGGTTGGTGCAGTAAACTCTTTGTTGAAACAATTAATTAACAATGATCAAGCTTATCCAAAAGAGCTTCCTGATAACATTGAAAGTTGGCTGAGGGATACAGCTTATTGTCCACAAGGGGTTGACTGGGCCCGAATGAGAAACGCAACTGACTTATTTCGGGAACATGGTATTGCTATCACTTTACTATTAGCAACAGGCTCACTTGTGTATTGTTATGCAGCTCGTAAAGGTGTTAAGGTCCTTACATTCAGTTATCGTTTAGGTCAAAATGCCTACCGTAGGATAGCTGAAACAGGACAATTCGTCCTTCATGTCATGGCACCAGATGGTCTTGAATCCGAAGGACAAGGAATCAAAGCGATCCAAAAAGTTCGTTTAATGCATTCGGCTATTCGTCACTTAATCCAACAAACTGGTAGATGGAACGAAAAAGAAAATGGGATCCCCATTTGTCAGGAGGACTTGTTGGGTACTCTATTATCCTTCTCTAGTGTTATCATTGATGGCCTTCGCCGTTTAGGTATGAATATAACAGAAAAACAGGCCGAAGATTATCTATATTTTTGGAAAATCGTAGGATCCATGCTAGGAGTTCGGGAGGACATTATCCCAGAGACCATGGAACAATCAATAATGTTAACAAAAACTATTGGAAGAAGGCATCATGGTCCGTCCCCCGAAGGAATTCAGATGACTCAAGCTCTTCTCGAATACCATGCAGATCTAATTCCGGGTCAGATGTTTGATAACATTATTCCTGCTCTAATTCGAGAAATCGTAGGAGACGAAATTGCAGATTGGATGGAAGTGCCCCGCTCCAATTGGCAAAAGTTAATGAAACTCAAAGAACTAATGGGTCTTCTTGATCCTGATTATTCAGGTGTTTTTGGAAGTATGACTAATCAGCTCGGACTGGCATTGCTCAGACGGCAGTCACTTTCTATCACCGATTATGAATATACCCCGTTTCTCATACCAACCAAACTACGAGAGGTATGGGGAATAGATGGAGATGCAAAAAAAGGGGATAAAAATGAATAAACCTTGCGCATCTTTATACTTGACGAATGATATGCGGCAGGCTGTATCCATTGGTAGTCCCGCTGTTGGAGATAATGACCGACTACTTGAATAATTTGAATCCTAATTTAATATAGGGATTATGTATAATATTCCATAATCCCCTTCCCATATGAACTACACCGCCTAATTATAAAGGAAAATAACATACGATATTATTTAACATTTACATGGCATAAAAAAGACCAACTCCCAATTGTAGGAGCTAGTCATAGGTTTGTTAAATTAAGGTTTTTATCGGCGTAAACGTCTTTTCTTCTATTTTGGCATACCACTATTTATGAATCGCAGTTAGTTATTTATTCCTCAACATCTCAGCAAGTTCATATAGTGGATTGTGCTGCTGAATGCGATAGTGACGTCCTTCCTTTTGCAAATACCCTTTATCGCAAAATTGTGTTAGTACATGCAATAAGTGACGATAGGATACACCTAGATAATCACAAACCGTTACGTGTTTCTCCTTATAAACCCCTTCATAAGCTGTTTGCAAAATAAAATCTGCAAGTCGGTTTTCAAGCGGAAAGGCAAGGCTTTGTGAATACTTTGCAGCCATAAGTGTTGCCTTTATACTTAAAAACTTAGTTAATTCACGTAGAAATTTTGCATCTTCCATCAATTGTGTGCGACAACGATGAATAGGAAGAGCAAAACAAATGGTCTTCATTGATGCTTGAATTCCTTTTGTATAGTACACCTCATTAAATAATTCCATTTCTCCAATGTACTCATTTGTGTTAATAAAATTAATTAAGGAAACTTTTCCATTTTGATGTGTTACATATATCTTTGCTTTCCCTTCAATAACATAAAATAGAAAATTCGTTCTCATACCTTCTTGAATAATCCATTCATCCCGTTGATACTCATGCACTTCCATAAACTCTTCGACTGGAAAAGAAAATAAATGCGCAATAGAGCCCTTCTTCAACTGCAGTCGCTTTTTCTCACCTTTGTAGATTTCCATAATCCACCTCAAAAATATGAGATATCTCATATTATTTTTTCGTATTTACATGATAACATGCAAACTATAGGGGGGATACAGCATGAACACACATCGCTGGATGAGTGTACAGTTTTTTAGTTTTTTTATGACATGGGGAATTTTTCTGCCCTATTGGACAGGATGGATGATTCATACAAAAGGAATTACGGTTCCTCAAGCTAGTTTGATTATGAGCTTAGGTTTAGTTGCAAGAGGCCTTTCCACATTATTTGCATTTCCTTATTTATCAGGGAAATTTAGTAGTAAAACCTTATTAAACGGGGCGGGAATCTGTACGCTGATTGCTATTCTGTGTTATATTCCGGCAAGTTCCTTTACTAGCTTACTTATAGTCACATTAGCATTCCACTTTTTTTATCCAACATTGATGCCTGCTTTAGATAGCGCTGCTGGCGTACTCGTACAAAGTAACCAATTAAAAGATTACGGGAGAAGCCGTCAATGGGGATCCATCGGATTCGTCCTAGCCGGCATGATTTTATCTATCTTTACAGGGATGCTTGGAGATGAAGTGATTTTATGGGCCTTGTTACTTGGTACAGTAATATTCGTGTGTCTTGGTTTTATGCGCGCACCTGTCATTCTATCTAAAAGTCCTCAATCAGACCAAACACAAAAAGAAGGCATGTTAAAACTATTTCATATCAAGCACTTTAGTTTGGTACTCATTATAGTAATTTTACTGCAAGCGGCACACGCTTCTTATTACAATTATGGTTATCTCTTTTTACAAGAAATCCACGCACCCAAATATTTAATAGGTGTAATTATTAACATTGCCGTAATCGCGGAAATCATTTTTTTCTCAATCGCAGACCGGAAGTTTCAAAACTTTTCAGTAGGCTCCTTACTTGCACTGGCAGCACTTGGTTCTTCCGTACGTTGGCTATTAGTATTTGCTTTTCCTAATGTAATTGTTTTTTGTATCGCGCAAACCTTGCATGCATGCTCATTTGCAATGGGGCATTATGCCTTTATGAAATACCTAGTCAAAAACATTTCACATACACAGATTCCGAAAGCACAAGGCATATATTCAGCGCTGGCTCTTAGCTGGAGCACTGCCGTATTTACAATTTTCGGTGCCTATTTATACGAAATTGAGCCAAGATATGCCTTTATCGGGATGATTGTTTGTACCATACCGTCGATGCTGCTTGCACTTGTTTATCGGAATTTGGAACATAAAAAGAAAGCAGCAGTTTTTATTTAGTTTGTTTATTTAAAACTATACGAAGCTAAACCGATCTTATATGCCGCACAAATCTAATTGAGGTGCTTTAGATAAGAAAAAAGTGGAGCCATATTGTGCTCCACTTCAATCTTTATCTTTTTGAATTTTAAGACTAACTTATTTTCTTTTGCTTTTCTATATCATGTATTTTTTCATATTTGCTATACATTAACCATGCAACAACTGAGAAAATAACAGGTCCAGCCACACTCCAGATGGTTGTTTGTATATCCCCTTCTAAAGCCGGCTGTACGATACTAAAGAAATTTGCAATTCCAACTGTTAGAACAACAATCCATGTCCAAAGATTTGCGCTCAATTGTGTTTTATATACGATAAATGGCTTATTGATTTCCACTTTTCTCTTAAAATACGGGAATGCAAGTGCTATAAATACATACGGTATTGTCATAGCCACGTTAGTCATCGAAACGAGTATGTTAAAGAATGCCGCCATTGTGCTTCCACCGAAAGCGATTAGTGCGATCATTACACAAACAATAACAGCTTGAATCCACATAGCATTAACAGGCAGCCCATTCTTTGTTTCACCGATTCTCCCGGGCCACAATCTCTTAGGTGTTCCTTCAATCAGCTGCTTTAACGGTGAAAACATTAAGGTAAAGAACGCACCGGACAGTGCCAGGAACATTGAAAGTCCAATGTATCTGGCAACCCCAAATCCCAAAGCCGTAGCTGTAGCATGGCTTGCTCCAAAGGCAGTACCTAGTGAGTAGCCTAAATTGGCCATAACTATATAACTTGCGTTTCCTAGGTTAACATTCGCAATACCCATTACAGATGCCCAGTTTGTGAATATTCCAATTAATAATATTCCTAATGAATACCCTACAGAGATTATGGCTGCAGATAAAAGAATTCCTTTCGGAAACGTTTTTTCTGGATTTTCTGTTACATCCACTAAACCGCCTACAGCTTCAAGTCCACCATAAGCGAAGAGGGCATATACTACAAATGCTAGCGAAGCAATAATATCTCCTGCATATTTAGGATTTGGTGTTTGAGTAAATGAATGTAACCCTGCAATCGGCTGCGCCAAATGTCCATGATTACCTATAAGTACTACTATTGCACCGACCAAAAGAAATACATTCAATAACAAGACTGCAGTACCACCTAAAGAGGTTACTTTTTTTATTTTATCCAGACCCTTAGTTGATGTATAGGTTACTATAAGAATCCATACAATTCCTAAAACCCCCAGAACTTGAGGTCCTCGAAGATTAAATAAAGTCCAGCTTTGTGTTGTATCTTGTCCAAAGATAGCATTTGACACCGGAACCCACATACCCGATGCAACATTGACCATCCAAGTTATATAAGAAAAATACCACATGAAAGTTCCTATAAATGCAAATTTTGGACCGATGGATTTTTCCATCCATGAATAGATACCACCTTTTTCCTCTTTAAAGGCGGAACCAAATTCAGCTACCATTAATGCAAAAGGAACAAAGAAGGTTATGGCTGAAAATATGTACCAAGGTATAGCGGCATAACCCATCTTATAAAATGATCTTGGAATATTGTTGAATCCATAAACAGAAGTAAAAATCATTAATACTAGGGATACTAAAGTCAATTTTTTGGCTATGTTTGTGTTTGACACACATTTCCCCCCCTAATTATAGTTATCATATAACTTCAACACGGAATGTTTACTTCGTATAATCATACTTAATCCTACATTTAAAAATAGACAAGCATTTCCAGTCAACGTAAGTAAACGATGAAATTGCTTTTTATTATATCCAAATTGTACTATAGCTACTATAATCCACTGTTACAATCATATGAACACATTCTAATACTATTTAACTTCCCCGAATTCCTTTACATAGGCTTAGCATTTTTTAATTCAATAATGATTTTAGTTTTCCTGTTCTTCTCTTCTTGACGTTGAAACTAGCCAATAAAAAACCTCATTTACTAAAAATTCAATAAAGAACAGCGCTGATAAAAACCCTTTAAAAGTATTTCCACCATTCAGAAATCTTTATCTTTTCTGGGGGTGCGAAAATAAGGAGTAACTGGTAACTGGCAACTGGCATTGCTTATGGACAGTATAGGAATAATCTCTCTTGTAAACCTTCTAAGACGTCTTTTGGCACTTCCCTGACCTCAATATCCCCACCTAGGAAAAGTAGCCAATTTGTTATTTCGGTCAATTCTTCTGAATTATTAACATTGATAAAAGTCTTCAGAATGGCTGTAGTTTGGTAAGGATTCGTATAGGAAATTGAAACTTTTAAAGGATGGTATTTTTTGAATTGAGCAATCGCCTTTGGACCAAGTTCAAGAACAAGATTGATCGCTTCTTCCTGTTTACTTAGTTTTTCCAAAATCTTTTTCTTACTTAATCTTTTTTTCGTAGGGTATGGTTTGACATTGGTGAGATTGTCGACAGGAAAAATCTGTCTCTTTTCTTCCGTTAAGTCAAAGCCTTCAATTAGCCAAAGGCTTTTTTCACGATAAAGGTGCAAGAGATAAATTGGATAAGACTTGATTACCTTCGCTTCTTTGATGGTAATCAATAAATAGCTATCAAGAAGCAGGACTTGGATAAGTTCTTCTAACATAGGATGGGGGAGGTCTGATAGATCAAGCAGATCGGGATTATTCGGGTTGGTCCCTTCAAAAAGCAAGATTTGATTTAAAAGAACAAGGTCCCCTTGCTGGTTTTCTGAGATGAGGCCTAGTAATTTTTCAGCTAAAGAATGACGACTCTTTAGATAGGGGAGTTGTTGATTTCTTGTAGCCATAAAGGCAATAAAAAGAGCTTTGATCTCATTATCAGTAAAGCGAACAGTGGGCAGGACAGAGTTGTTCATGACAAAATAACCCCCATCCCTTCCAACTTCAGCGACAAGTGGCATCCCCATAGCTTCAATTTCTCTGATATCTCTAATAGCTGTCGAACGAGAGATGTTAAATTCTCGCATGATTTCAGAAATTGTAAAGTGGGCGCGGTTGTTGATATACCGCATAATGATATTAATCCGTTCAACTTTTTTCATCTGGGCCTCCTAAACAGTATCACTTTTTGACATGATTTAAGGCTATTATAAACTCATCAAGTGAAAAGACAAATCATTTGATTAATAAAAAAAGAGGTGGGTTTTGAATATGACTGATTATACCCTAGAAGAAAAAGACAGCTTTACCGTTTTAGGTATTGGAACTGAGCTTAAGAGTGATTACACAGACTATGCTAGCATAAACAAGGAAAAATCAGACTTTTGGCGGGCCGTCAAACAAGATGGAAGGCTTGACACTTTAAAAGCCATAGCCGCAAATAATTACATTTTTGCCGTGAACGAAGCAGTGAATAACAAGATGATGCATTATGCTGGCGTCATGACAGAGGTATCAGTACCAGAAGAATCTAGAATTATCCAATTCCCTAAAGGGGAATACCTAGTTGTTAAAGGGGAAGGGAATACGGCTGATGAGTTGAGTAATAAGCTTACTGGCATTGCCTTTGGTCAAGTCTTGCCAGAAGCAAAGAATTTTGCCTATGTTGGTGGGCCAAATGCGATGGTTGAGATGGAACAACGAAATGGCTTAGTATTTGGTGAAATGTGGATTCCTGTTGTTAGGAAATAAAGAAATAAAAGGAGAGATGGAAATGTCCTATATCGTTGATTTTAAAAATATATCTACAGTTGGTTTAGAGTCTTCACCTGTAGCTGAAGCGCTTGCTGGTTTACGTGCTAATGAAGCCCGTTACTTTATGAATAAATACAAGCATGAATTTACGGTTGTACCAGCTAGCGAAAGCCAGGAGACCCTTGATTATGTGAACCGAATTTTAAAAGAAGAACGTGATATTAAGTTTGCGGCCAAACCTTTAGAAACGTCGCGTTTTCAAGTGGAAAATATCAAATTCGCCTACGTCTTTTATGAGGATGGTCTTGGGATTAACGTCATGTATACGGTTGATGCCCCTAAGAAGCGTGCCGTTGGTTTTAAGCTTTCTGATGGGATGGAGGTACCGAAGGAGTTAGAAGGGAAATTTAAGTTTGCTAGGCAGAAGTCTAAACTAGCTGGAACAATTCGGGGCTCGTTTTTTGTAATTAAAGGAGAATATTAAAGTAAGCAAAAGCGTATATGGAGAAATTTAACCATTTTTTGTATATGGTCATCCTTTTTCTTCATTTTGATAGAAAAATCCTGATTGAACAAAAAATTAAATTCATTGCAAGAGCAAAAACAACCATTCATGCAACACATGTTCATCTAGGCATTCAAATAACAAAACAGCACCTCTCCATCAAATTAGAGGGTGCTGTTACTTTTTTTGCAAAAAACTTGTTTACTTATAATACGGTTCTGCGAAATTAATTCCAAAAATGCCAAACTAGCTAATACCCGAACCGATACACCAAAAACCTCTCATTTAAATTCCGCTCATACAATCCCGGCAATATAACCTCCTCTTTCAATTCAAACGAGGTTTGATTATCTAAAAAGTAAATATAGTCTTCTGATGGATAATACAAAATCAACTCTACTTCTCGTTCTACTTGTTCCACTGAAAACAATATATTATTGATCACATTCATAAACACTTGCACCGAAAACGGATTAAAGAAGTAAAATTTATTATCAAGCGGATCAATTTCGTATTCTTGCGCTAAGCAACATTGGAAATGAATTTTATTTTTAATTCTCTTCTCCTTCTTTACATAGCGATCTCGATTTTCCATCGCTTCTTGATAGAACGTCTCGTTCATTTCTACCCCTACAACGGACGCATGATAGAAATGATGAATATAGAAATTTAATCGTCCTTTCCCACATCCAAAATCAACAACTCGGTCACTGCTTTTTAAATCATATTGCGTAAATAATGTTTCGAGTGCGCGATATGGTGTTGGTTCATAACGATGATAATGCAAAGACTTATAAAACTCTTTTTGCTCTCCTACTGTTTTTATATTTAACACTGCATCGTAATATTGTTCATTCATGTGTTCACCCTACTCTCTACGAAAAGAATCTTGATACACTCCAGATCCCTTTCGATTTTATCATATATATACGAGTTCCAAACCTATGCCATATGAAAAAAAGTCCCTTCATAATACGAAAGGGACTTCGCTCACACAAATGATCTGCACAGCAATTCCTCTTTACTATACAGATCATTTGTATGATAGTTTTTATAAATAATTGCGGAATAATGAATTTACAGTACTGCTTTTAATAGTTCTGCTACTAATGGAATTACTCCACCTAAGAATGATAACACTGCCATTGCGATTGCCATATGATTTCCTCCTCTACTATATATATCAATTCACTTTTGCTATACATCATTTGTATGATAATTTTTATAAATAATTGCGGAATAATGAATTACATTACTGCTTTTAATAGTTCTTGTACGAATGGAATAATTCCACCGATAAATTTTAAAACTGCCATTGCGATTGCCATTTTATTTCCTCCTCTAATCTACACTTTAATTCATCTTTGCTATACATCATTTGTATAAATAGTTGCTAAATAATGAACTTACATTACTGCTTTTAATAGTTCTGCTACTAATGGAATAATTCCACCGATAAATTTTAAAACTGCCATTGCGATTGCCATTTTATTTCCTCCTCTAATCTACACTTTAATTCATCCTTGCTATACAGATCATTTGTATAAATAATTGCTGAATAACGAACTTACATTACTGCTTTTAATAGTTCCTCTACGAATGGAAGGACCCCACCGATAAATTTTAAAACTGCCATTGCGATTGCCATTTTATTTCCTCCTCTAATCTACACTTCAATTCACCTTTGCTATACAGATCATTTGTATAAATAATTGCTGAATAATGAACTTACATTACTGCTTTTAATAGTTCCTCTACGAATGGAATAATTCCGCCGATAAATTTTAAAACTGCCATTGCGATTGCCATTTTATTTCCTCCTCTAATCTACACTTTAATTCATCTTTGCTATACAGATCATTTGTATAAATAGTTGCTGAATAATGAACTTACATTACTGCTTTTAATAGCTCTTGTACGAATGGAAAGATCCCACTGATAAATTTTAAAACTGCCATTGCGATTGCCATTTTATTTCCTCCTCTAATCTACACTTTAATTCATCTTTGCCATACAGATCATTTGTATAAATGTTTGTTCTTAATAACAAACTTACATTACTGCTTTTAAAAGCTCTTGTACAAATGGAATAATTCCACCGATAAATTTTAAAACTGCCATTGCGATTGCCATATGATTTCCTCCTCTAATCTTTACTTCAATTCATCTTTGCCATACAGATCATTTGTATAGATGTTTGTTCTTAATAACGAACTTACATTACTGCTTTTAATAGCTCTTGTACGAATGGGATAATTCCGCCGATAAATTTTAAAACTGCCATTGCGATTGCCATTTTATTTCCTCCTCTTTTTTGTTGTTAAGATGTTGTTCATCTTTATACTCTTATTATAGTAAGCGCTTACATTTTTATCAACACATTTTAATATGCAATAATACATATTGAAATGTATTTAAATTCTCTTCCTTGTTTATTTGGTCATAGAGAGGTATTATCATTATTTTAAAAAAAAAACGCTAAGGGCCAGTACTAGTATTGTTATAACTAGAGAAACAATGATGAACTTGTATGGATAAAAAGCAAATTTACGTTTTGGATAAATATAAATCAGCTGCTACACTCAAGATACTTAACAATTAAGTCTCTTCACCCGAAAAAAGCCGATTTCCCCGAAGTTAAGGAAGAATCAGCTTTCATTCACACTCACGCTTAAAACCATAAAGGTAAAAAATAAAAACAATACTATTTCAAAACTTCCAATACCGTTTGCTTCAAGATTTCTACGCCATCTAATATACAAGATCGCTCAAATGTCATGTGAGGATGGTGTAATCCTGGCTTTAAATTCGCTCCTAATCCTAACATAACTGCTTTTAAATGAGGCTTTTTCACCGTATAATAATGAAAATCATCACTTCCCGCTGTACGAAGCGGTGGAGTGCAGCCCTCTACTCCATATGTTTGCAGAATTCCCTTACGAAGAAACTGTTCCGCTTCTTCTGATACGACTGCTCCAGGTACATAGTCAACCCAGTCATAAGAAATCTTTACACCCATTGATTCAGCTGATTGAATCACTTGTTCTATCTTTTTCTTTAGATCTTCCAACAATCCATTGTTTTCCGCCCTTACATCTAAAGCAAAATGAGCGTTCCCAGGAATGATATTTAAACTTTCACCACCTGCTTGGCATCGCGTCATTTTAACGGAATAAGAATATTGCGGCGAAAACCATATATTTTTCAATCCCATATTAATCATCGTAACGACATCAATTGCATTCGTACCTTGATGTGGTCGTGCACCGTGAGCATCCGTTCCAACTATATGAGCTTCTAAAAAGTCAGCTGCACCGTGACGGATAGATGGTGCTGCCTGCTTTAATGATAATTCCTCTATTGGTCGTAAGTGAATGCCAAATAGGAAATCAACGTCATCCACAACGCCTTTCTCCACCATTTTCAGGGCTCCGCTTCCCTTTTCTTCTGCCGGCTGGAAAATGAATCGAACTGTTCCTGTCTGCCAATTCGCCTGTTTTAACTGTAAAATGAGCCCCATCACAATCGTCATATGAGCATCATGACCGCATGAATGATTTGCTTTAAACTCTCCATCTACTTCTTGCCATAACGCGTCCATATCACCTCGAACCGCGACAACGGGTTCCCCGCTTCCCATTTCTGCGATTACACCAGGACAATCATCAAACGTTTTATAGGAAATGCCTTCTCCCTCTAAGAATTTCGCAATATAGGCAGTCGTATTATACTCTTTCCAGCTCACTTCAGGATTCTCATGTAAATGTTGAAAAATTCCGCTTAACCGATCCTGGAAATCTACTTTTTTCACTGTTGTGCTCTCCCTTCTCACATCGCAGTCACTCTCTTAAGATGTATAAAATGCTAAACGACCTTATTATTCATAACAATCATGTTTTCCAAAAACATATTCAATATTCTTGTAAATGTCAAGAAACAAACACTGATAATTCGTAATTATTCACGCATTTATTATATCTGACGAGAAGACCCCCATCTCAAGCAGAGAAGTGTGTCCAATGAAAAAAGCATATTTTCAATTCGGATCTATAAGAATGCGCTGAAGGAGCAGTATAACGATCGATTGCGATATGTGTTTGTGAAAGAATTACAGGGTGAGAAACAAAAGGAATGAGTGAATGTAGAAAAGTTTCTTATGAGTGATATTGCTGGGCAGCAAAGGTTGCTGGCGGAGGGTTATCGTGGGTATGATATGGAGTTTTTTTGGGGGGAGTATTTGGTTTGGTTTGGGAAGTAAAATAACAATAGCGCATTTTCTTATATTCTTTATTATAGAAAAAAAAGGTGAGATGCTACTATCTGTAGTGTATCACCTTTTTCAATGAGACGCCCCTCTTAGAAAAAGGTAGAGAGAACTTGATAATTTTCTCCCTCCACTCTTCATTGTATGCTCGCCCTTTCTATAACTTCGAGCAGTTTCTTAAATAATACTGATAAAATAACCCATCAGACCAACCCATTCGATGCTTTAGTTCAGTTAAATAGGCCAATATAATTATGAGCCCATCTGAATTGGACTGAAAAGAAACCCCTCTTTCTTGCAGATCATTTGCCAATGGACTGATCATTTCCATATTTCCACTACGATAAATTTCCTCACCAGCAATAGAAACTTCCTTCGCAAATTTTAATAGGCCTCTTTCATGCAATTTCGCTTTTTGTGACTCATAAATGCCATATGCACAGCTGAATAATACATCGATGTCCTTCAATATAAGTGTTTCTTTTCCAACAAATAAGTTTTGTGTTTCTTTTTCGAACATCTGAATAATTGAAATGTCCCGTTTTTTTTCTTCCAAAGCATGCAAAATACTCATGTAATACCATGATTGGTCACGTTTTCCACGCTTAAAACGCGACCATATTTGATCGTCTTCTCTTTCTACATCCTCTTGAATGGAGCGTAAGTTATGTAATTTATCTGCGATGATTAACGTAATCTCTTCATTCGAACGGTGTGGGAGAGATAGAATAGTATGTTTTTTTCGCTCTTCCCATGACAATGATTTATCTGGTTCTGAAGCCGCCTGAACCAGCTTCAGAACTTCTTCGCCAAAATTCTCACACAACTCAGCCTCAGTTGTATTGGTATCTTCTAAAGTATCATGCAATAACCCTGCAGCAATCACTTCATCACGCTGCTTTGCTTTCTGTAAGATAAGTGCTACTCCAAATGGATGTATAATGTACGGAATGTTAGTACCTTTACGCATTTGGCCTTCGTGCTTAATAGCAGCAAACTGCATTGCTTTCTCAACTAACCTGCTCATGTACCTCATCTCCTTTTCCTTCATTTCTATTCATAACATAAACACCGCTCAGAATAAAATCTTCCGAGCGGTGTTTGCTTCTCTAACCACTTACAAAAGTGCCCCTTCGTAAAGGGGCATCTTTCATTTATTTATTAACCTCTAACAAATCCACCTGCTCCAGCTTTTTCCTTACTGTCCTTTTGCTCAACCTTATAACGATCTCCACCTACAAATAAGGAAACAAGAAGCCCGATGATACCAGCTATTATTGCCAATATAAAGCCGCGGTGCAATGCTGCTTCTAACGCCCCTCTCAGGAATTCTACTAGCTGAGGAGGGATCTGCGCATGATTTTGCATCAAGATTTCTGGTTTTGCTAATTTTTCAATTTGATCAGCCGGTATTCTAGAAGATGCTGCAAAATCCACCATCTTTTCTTTTAAATCATTGTTCACAATAGTTGCTGTAATGGCAGCTCCCATTACACCACCAATACTTCTCCAAAATCCCACAACCGATGATGCAATCCCCATATATTTCATATCGACGGATTGAGCGACAGCATTTTGCGCGACACTCATAAGTGGGCCAAGAACAATCAGCCCCATTGTAATCATAACAAGTGTTACTGTTAATTTTGATGTATCATGTGTGATGGTACTGAGCATGTAAGCTTCAAATATTCCAAATGCCATAGAAATGACCATAATAGTACGGAAAGAGACTTTCGTACAAAGGAAACCACCTAAAATTGCACCAATCATAATTGGAAACATCATTGGTGTTAACACACTATTTGAATTTTCATTCCCAATAATAGCTACTGAAAGAATAGGAAGATACGTAATCGCAGAGAACATAATTGCTCCCTGACAAAATACAATAATACTTGTGCCAAGCACCATTTTATTTTTAAAAATGGAAAGAGGTAAAATCGGTTCACTGGCCTTTCTTTCCACTAATATAAACAACACAATCGATATAGCAGCTGTACTAAACATTCCAATGATTTGAACGGAGTCCCAAGCATAATCCTTCCCACCCCACTCTAAACCGAGAAGAAGTAAAACAGTTGAAGCAATTAATAAAATCGTTCCAAGATAATCCACTTTTGGTTTATGTTCTGACTTAGATTCCTGTAAAGAAAACAACAAAGTAATAATCGATAAAATGCCAAAAGGTACATTTACGTAAAAGCACCATCTCCATCCTAACCAAGATGCTTCGGAAATCCAAGTACCGATCTGCGGTCCAAGAACTGAGGATATACCAAATATCCCAGCAAACACACCAGACATTTTCGCAGCCTGCTTAGGATCTGTAGAAATTGAATAAATGATTGTGAATGAGATCGGGAAAATAGCTCCTGAACCAATCCCTTGAATAACACGATACGCAATTAACTGGTCTATATTTTGAGCAGTTCCACATAATGCTGACCCAACTAAAAATAAACTAATCCCAATTAAATAAAATAATTTCCTTCCAAACAAATCGCTCATTTTCCCAAACACGAGCATCGTACTTGTTGCCGCAAGCATATAAGCCGTGAAAACCCAGCTCATTTTATCAAACCCACCAATATCTTTAATCACTTGACTAATGCTTGCTGAAACAATGGTGTTATCCAGAGATGACATAAACAGTCCTAATGCCATGGCTACAATCACAAAGGGCATTCTTTTGTTATTTTCCATTATGCTCTCCCTTCATTCCCCATTTTTTCAATCCTATCCACTCAAATAGAATAACACTTTCACATTGAATAACAACAAAATTTGGAAGTGTTTTTCTGACAAAAAACTACTTAACACTTTGTAGCCATAGATAAAGAATATGTGTTTCATCCAGACACAATAATACAGCATTCTCGTTTAAGGCATTTTTGTCTGGTCAATTGGGCAAAAGAATATCTTCTGCTTTTTCGTGTCAGCTTTTTTCAACACATAAGTAGGGTATATGTTGAAGAAGGAGGATTTAGATATGAGAAAAAAGGAAATTTACCCACTTATACGTAGGTGATTTATATTGAAAGAAATTATGCGGTTAAATTTTTACTATTTAAACACCAAAATATGTAAAATAAAAATTCCCCGTATATTATATTTTAATTTCAAATCAATACATATTCATTGTATTATTTTCTAAAAATTTGGAATTATTGTATTTTTTTGTTGAGAAAAAGAGGATAAAATGTTATATTTTGGTTATAGATAGGGAATGGAGGTGATTTTAATGAAAATCGAAATTAAAGAAGTTGAAAATCTAGTACCTTTAATCAATCATCATCGCTAATTAGTAACATTACATAAAATCTAATTATTAACTTAGTAAAGTACACAATTAGATTTTACATTTACTAATAATTGTAATTTAAAAACTACAGAGTCGGATAGTTTCACGAGAAATGTTTGAATTACCAAACCATAAGGAGGTGATTTTAGTGAAAATTGAAATTAAAGAAGTTGAAAATCTAGTACCTTTAATCAATCATCATCGCTAATTAGTAACATTACATAAAATCTAATTATTAACTTAGTAAAGTACACAATTAGATTTTACATTTACTAATAATTGTAATTTAAAAACTACAGAGTCGGATAGTTTCACGAGAAATGTTTGAATTACCAAACCATAAGGAGGTGATTTTAATGAAAATCGAAATTAAAGAAGTTGAAAATCTAGTACCTTTAATCAATCATCATCGCTAATTAGCGATATTAAAAAGAGTGTAATCATTAAATGAAAACTAAGATGATTACACTCTTTGTGTTAAAATTTTTTTAAGAGAGGGATGAATATGAGGCCAAAAGTCAAAGAAATAATAACACCTATTATTAGACATGGGGATTTCTTAAGAATAGGATACGAAGGAAAAGTTTATGATCTATTAGACACCGATTCCTCTTTAGAAAAGTTATTACTTTCCCTTAATGGAGTTAATTCGTTAGCTGATTTAACAAAAATTCATAAGTTAAGTGAAGAAGACTTATACACAACTTTAGTGCAATTGGATAAAATTAACATACTTGAAGATAAATATAAAAATAACAATTTGTTGACAGAATATGAAAAAGTGAGATACAGAGCTAATCTTACTTATTTTGAAAACTATTCTTCTCTCGACTACAGCTCATATGAGATGCAAGATCGACTAAAACAAACCCATGTATTGGTTTTAGGATTAGGTGGAGCTATCCAAGACGTTGCTTCTTTAGCTAGTTTAGGTGTTGGAAAAATAACTGGATTAGATTTTGATTTAGTAGAACACAGCAATCTAAATAGACAGTACATATACAAAGAGGAAGATGTTGGAGAAAGTAAAGCTCAATCTGCTAAAAAAAGGATCAAAGAGATTAATAGTAATACTCAGATTAATATAATAGAAAAAAAAATAACGAATGTAGCAGATTTAGAAGAACTATTAAATGGTGTCGACATTGTAATCAGTGGAATAGATTCACCTGGAATTATTTCAAGCAGATGGGTCAATTACGCATGTCTAAAACAACAAATACCCGCTATTTTTAGTGGCATAAGTGGAAATAAAATAATGATTAATAAATTATCTTCCGATGGGAATGGGTGTTTTGATTGTTTTTTAATTGATTGTCTTAAAAAGGATCCTTTCTTTAAGCATCAATTAAAGAAACTTTATGGAGCAAATTTTGAAAAGAAAAATACCGCAATTGCTCCGACAGTATCCATTTTGAGTGGTTTTATTACCTTAGAAGTAATGAAGCACGCTTTAAATATAGAAAATCAAATACAACCAGGGACGATGTATCAAATTGACTTAAACACACTCTCTATCATCAAAGATTTTTCATGGAAAAAAAACCCTAATTGCCCTTCGTGTTGCGGAAAAGAAAACAACACCAATATTTGTGATATAAATGATTTATTCCAGGTAAGCGAGGTCTAAACCTATGACAATTAAAGACCTAACTAAAGATTCAATTATTTCTCTGCAGAATTTAACAATTATCAAAGAAGTAGATGAATTTACATTAGGGGATGAAAAGAAAAACATCTATTTTAGAGTCCCTATAGAAGCCACTTACGTGATACAAGAGGCTAATGGTATTAAGAGCATCAAAGAAATTGAAGATACAATCAAAGTCACCAAGCAGGTAGACATTGACGTTCTGGACTTTATAATCAATTTAAATAAGCTTGGCCTAATTGAAGACATAGATACTCTCCAACAGCATAACCTAACAAAAAAATCTTGGACTATTTTGTTAGGAAAGATTTTTTTCAATAAATTTACCACTGTTTTTTATAGCTTAAATGTGCTACTGCTTTTCATACTATTCATCATAGATTATGAAACACTACTACCTTCATATAGAGATACCTTTGTTTTTACACATATAGGTTTAAGTTTGCTACTATTCTTTATCGTATCATGGTTATTAGTTTTTATTCATGAGTTAGCACATTATTTTGCAGTTTCTGCATATGGTAAAAAAATGAAATTACAGTTGAGTGTTCGATGGTTTTGGATTGTAATTGAAGCTGATATGAATTCCTTATGGTTAATACCTAGAAACCATAGATATATCCCATTTTTAGCTGGTTTTTTTTGGGATGTACTTATTTTGAACACCTCACTAATAATTAGTCTATTTATTGAAAACGGTTTATTTCTAAACATATTAAAAATGATCTCGTTAATACAATTTTATAAAATACTCTGGCAGTTTATTATATTTTTAAGAACCGATTTTTATTATGTAATCATAAACTATCTTGGAATATCTAACTTAACAAAAGGAAGTATTTCCTATTTATTAAGAAAATTTAGCCACAGTCAAAAAAATTTCTTTGATAAGTTTAATAACCGCGAACAAAAAATTTGTAAGAGGTATAGTTATTTATATCTTATTTCGATAGTAATAATGTCTTATTTATTTTTCTCTTTATCACTTCCAGCTACAATATATGCTATCAGAGAATCATTTCAGAATATAAGTACATTTAATATGAATAATCTTATTTTTTGGGATTCTTCAATTGTCTTATCCATTTTTTTATTAGAACTTGTCCTTTGGATAATAGGCGGCTACCAAAAGTGGAGACGGGAGGGTACTTAAATATGAAAAATAAAATTCACTTCGTTACAGAAGGAAACAAATCTAATCATCCCCTCATTTTTATCCATGGGTTATGTTGGACAAAAAAAATTTGGGATTCAACTATAAAAGATCTGAAGGATGACTTCTTTTTAGTTCTCATAGACTTGCCTGGTCACGGTGACAGTGGATATTTAAATAATTATTCTTTTGAACAAGTTTCTAAAGAAATTCATCGAGTTATTTTATCTTTAGACATTACAGACAAAGTAAGTATAATTGGAAATTCTATAGGAGCATCAATCGCCCTAGTTTATACGAGCCTTTATAATAATGTTAAAAATTTATTTTTAGTTGATGGTGGATATTATCCATTTAGCCAAATTGAAGGATTAACTTGGCGTGATATCGAAAACGCAAGCTTACCAGATCACATATTCGAGAATCAATCAAATTTCATTGAATTTATGAAAAGTGATAATCCATCATTATGGAATGATTCCATTGAACAAGCAGTTTTAGATCAAATCTTCTGGAACAAAAGTGAAGAGAAATACCAACTCAAAATAAACGATGAAGACCAACTAAAATATATGGGAGCTGAGTGGGAGTTAAATCCTCAACAGAAACTAGATGAAGTCCCAGATTCCTTAAATATTATTTTAATGGTTGCCTTAAATCAAAATACAAATGAAGAGTTTTCAATGAAACATGCAAATCAAATGAAAGAAAAGCATTCAAATACAACTGTTCTTATTTTCAAAAATACAGATCACTTAATTATGCTAGATGCTACTGAAAGGTTTGTTAAAGAAGTTAAAAACAATATAACCCAATAGTTATACTGTTTTATAAGGTGAATTTAATGATTTAAACATTATGCATCATAAACATTTCAATAAAAAGTTATTGAAATAATCTCTGTAAAATCAATTTTTGAAAGGTAAGAAAAATATGCCGATGCGTTCAACCACATCGGCAATTCATTCAAAATCCTTATTTTATAAGTTTTAACCAAGCCACACACTCCTCATATCCAGAGTGTATGTAGCAACCCAAGGGGGCTGCTAGTACATTCTTGAGACCTTTTCCTTTCAGAAAACAGACTTCATCAAAACAAAAGTTGTCGGCTGCAAAGGACCTCGAAACTAAATAAAATAAATACAAATGAATTGATGCAATTCATTTTCCCTCTAAATCTTTGAGAGTTACATCATTTCAATGTCCTCTGCCTCATCAACACTCTTTTCAAATTTATCAAGCAATGCACGCACTTCATCTGTTGATTTCGTGCTCATTAATTGATTTCTTAATTCAGCAGCTCCATGGAATCCTTTTACATAAATCTTGAAAAAGCGATGAAGCCCTGTGATTGAACGTGGCAGTACTTCCGCATATTGATCTTGAAGATCAAGCTGCAGTCTTAAAAGATCAAGGTATTCTTTACTGCTATGCTCTTTTGGCTCTTTTTCAAAAGCAAAAGGATTTTTAAAAATACCTCGCCCGATCATAACGCCATCAATACCATATTTTTCAGCAAGCTGCAGTCCAGTTTGACGGTCAGGAATGTCTCCATTAATTGTTAGTAACGTATTTGGTGCGATACGGTCACGTAATTTTTTGATCTCCGGAATTAACTCCCAATGTGCATCTACTTGGCTCATTTCCTCTCTTGTACGTAAATGAATAGAAAGGTTCGCAATATCCTGTTTTAAAATATGCGTTAGCCACTCCTCCCATTCATTTATATCCTTATAGCCAAGTCGTGTTTTCACGCTGACAGGCAGTCCGCCCGCTTTTGCTGCTTGAATAAGTTCTGCCGCAACGTCTGGGCGTAGAATAAGGCCACTGCCTTTCCCTCTCGATGCCACATTCGGTACAGGGCAGCCCATATTAATATCGATGCCTTTAAATCCTAGCTCTGCCATACCAATACTCATTTGACGGAAATATTCGGGATTATCCCCCCAAATATGTGCCACTATTGGCTGTTCATCTTCTGTAAAAATCAAACGGCCACGCACACTTTTCATACCCTCTGGATGACAATAACTATCCGAGTTTGTAAACTCTGTGAAGAATACATCCGGTCGACCAGCTTCACTTACTACGTGACGAAAAACAACATCTGTCACATCTTCCATTGGTGCAAGTACAAAAAATGGTCGTGGTAAATCACGCCAAAAATTATCTATCATTTCAAACTCAAATCCTCTCACTATGAATACAACTTCAACCTCTCGGTCAAAAAATATAAAGTGAAACTTTAATCAGTGGGGGGCTTCATCCCCCACTGATTATCAGCCCTCACCAATCGGGCTTTTACGGGCAGTTTCTCTCCCACCTAACTTCTTAAGAAAAGCGGAAGCGGCTCGCTCAGAATCGCAGGGCGTTGGAGTACCGGACAGAGAGGCGCTTTTTGCCTCGTCCGAGGGCGCGGAACGACCGGAGATTCTAGCCGCTAAAGCTGGACAATGCTTTCGTCGAATTTTGAGGTGGGAGTATTACTGCCCACGAATAGCGGGATAAAGTCAAATGTTTCACTTCTTTTACACTTATATCATGCCTAATAACTTATTATCAAACACAAATACATTTGGACATTTATAATTTGTGAAAATCAGCAATATTTATTTTAACTAAAATTGATCCTAAATGGTATTTTTATAAACAAAAAAGCAAGTAATATAGATTTTTCCTATTTCAACTGCTTTTCTACTATACCAACTCCAACGATATCACTGCTAAACAGTCATTTTCCAGCTTGATAATGCTAACCAGTTTTCCAGTTCCTTATAATCAGGCATTATTTTCCCAACAAGGCGCCAAAAGGATCGATCATGATTTAGATGGACCATATGGCACATTTCGTGAACGACTACATAGTCAATCACCCTCAGTGGTGCCATTGCCAGCTTCCAATTAAATGTTAACTGCAGATTTGAATCACAGGTTCCCCATGTACGATTACTATCTGAAATACGAATTGAACGCGGCTTTGTTTTAAAGTTGCTTTGATAAGATTGGATACTCTTCTCTACTAACGCTTTACACCGCTGATAATAAAATCGTTTTAAGGCTTGTTTTATTTTCTCATCCTCAAGCTGTTTCACATATATATGTAGCTTATCCCCTTCAAACACTGCATGGTCTTGCCCAATACTTGCATCTTGGGAAATTTGTATGGGATATGTGTTCCCTAAATACAGAAAGCTCTCCCCATGATCATAGACCTTCTCCTTTGGCCCAAGCATTCTATCCTTCATTTCCTTGGATGTTTTCTGAATCCAATCCCATTTTTCCTCTAACAATTGGAGTACGTATCCAACAGGCATCCCTTTAGGAGCCTGGACTTCAACATTTCCGTAAGAATCTACATAAATACGTACAGATTTTTTCTTCTTGTAAGTTATATGAAAATTAATTGTCTCACCTAAATATGTATGTATCATTTCATCACCTAGAATATTCGTTCATGTTATCTTTGCATTCTATATTAAAAAAATAAGAGTAGGATACAAACTTCCTACTCCATCCATTGTATCATCTACTTTCTTAACATGAATACACATACAATGCTAAGAAGTTACAATGCTTATTCTTTACCCTCTATATTTAACAGCTAGTCCCTTTAAGAAATTCCTTGCATATCTATCACCGCACTCTTTGTAATTCTTATGACCTTTTTTTCTTAATAAAGCGCCTAACTCTCCAGCTGTTACCTTAACTCCCACTCCGTCTAATATCTCAAGTACTTCGTCACTCGTTAATGATAGTGCTATTTTCATTTTCTTTAAAAGAAGGTTATTAGCACTCTCATTATTCTGTAAAGGTACCGCTTGTCCTGGTTTCGGATCTTGTTTTCCTCTTTTAAAAGTAATAAAGCCATTCAAAAATGACTCTAACATCGCATTATCGCATGTTAATACGTAGTCACTTTCAACTACGTCAGCATTGCTAGCTTCATTTTGGGGAATTTTCTTTAATTTTGTAAACATATCAAGCACTTCTTCTTTCGTTACTTCAATGCCACCAAGATTAAATATTTCCACCATATCTGTATCTTTTATATCTAGGGCATATCTTATCCTCTTTAATATATCATTATTGCTCATAGCCATTGTTAGTCCTCCTAAAATGTTGATTATTTATCTAGCAGTCAAAGCGTATCCTTTAACACGCCTTAATTTTCAACCATTATTATGTTAAATATAATAAATCGCCCTTAAAATTGATTATATCTCTAGTACCTTTAAGCTAATGCCATTAATACTTTAACATTTTAAAGACATGTTTTATAGTCTTACCTGAATTAATACTTGTAAAGGTTATACCGAGAAGACCTTCAGTCTGAAGAAAGATTAAAATGATGTTTGATTCACTTTTATCTCTTTCATTGCACCTGTAGATCTAATCCATATTTGTTTTATAAGAATCTTTCCGCCGCAGCATTGACTAAAAGAAAAAGCAGTGCTTTGATTTCTCAAAAACACTGCCCGTTCACTGACATAGGCTGAAACAGTTTTAAAAAGTTGACGACAATTACACATAATGTCAGTATCATGACTAATCGCGATAGTATATTCATGATATTATCATTGATGGTATCGTCAAAGTCTCCCGTCGGCCCATCAATGATAGTATCCGTATTGTATGACTACGCTCTTGCGATACTCCGCGCTGTTAGTTGCCTTCTCTTAAATTAAGCCAAGCCACACACTCAACATGCGTAGTATGCGGGAACATATCCACAGGCTGAACCTCCTGCGTCTTATACCCGCCTTCTTCAAGCACTTTCAAATCACGAGCAAGTGTCGCTGGGCTACATGATACATATACAACACGCTTTGGCTTCATGTCGATGATTGTTTTTAATAGTGCTTCATCGCACCCTTTACGAGGTGGATCGACGACGATTGTGTCGGCGATAATGCCTTGTTTGTACCAGTTTGGGATGACTACTTCTGCCTCGCCTACGCCGAATTCGACGTTTGTTATGTTGTTTAGTTCTGCGTTTCGGTTTGCGTCTTCAATTGCTTCTGGGACGATTTCAACGCCGTATACTTTTTTTGCTTTTTGCGCTAGGAATAATGAGATTGTTCCGATGCCGCAATATGCGTCGATAACCGTTTCGTTTCCATCTAGTTTTGCGTACTCTAGTGCTTTGTCATATAGCACTTTCGTTTGTGCTGGGTTTACTTGATAGAAAGAACGTGCTGAAATTGCAAATTTAATGTCACCGATAAAGTCATAAATATATTCTGATCCGTATAGAACTGTTGTTGCGCTGCCGAAAATGACGTTTGTGCGTTTGTTGTTTACGTTTTGGACAATCGATTTTACGCTTGGGAACTTCGCTGCAATTTCTTCGATGATTGCCTGTTTGTTTGGAAGTTCTGCCGTACGGGTGATAAGGACAAGCATGATTTCCCCTGTGACTTGTCCGTAACGAGCCATGACGTGACGAAGTGTACCTTTGTGGCGTTCTTCGTTGTACGCTGTTATGCCGTGCTTTTCACAAATGCGTTTTACTTCTTGAATTAATGTATCGTTTTCTTCTGCTTGGATTAAGCATGTTTCCATATTAATGATGTCATGCGTTCCTTGGCGGTAAAAGCCAGCGACAAGTCCGCCTTCACGCTCGCCAATTGGCACTTGCGCTTTGTTTCGATATACCCATGGATTTTCCATGCCAAGGACAGGGTGAACGGGTACATCATGTAGTCCACCGATACGCTGCATCACGCCCTGCACTTGCTTTTCTTTTGCTTGTAGTTGTCCTTCATATGTTAGATGCTGCAGTTGGCAACCGCCGCACTGATTATATACTGGGCATTCTGCATCTTTGCGGTATGGACTTTCTTGATAAAGTTTCATTAAACGACCAAAAGCAAAGTTCTTTTTCACTTTAATGATTTTAATTTGCGCTTCTTCACCCGGTAATCCGTTTTTAACGAAAATAGGATAGCCTTCTACTTTCGCAACACCGGCACCGTCATGTGTTAAATCTTCAAATACTACATCTATAAACTCGTTTTTTTCAACTGGTGGCGTCATTTTATTACTCATTTTCCGACCTCTCTTTTTTCATAACACTGCGTTACATTTTACCATATTCCCTCGCTCTTTAGCCATCGGAAGAAAAAATCTATTGACGATAATTCTTTATTAATGTTACGCTACTACTAATTGCATACGGATGGTGTTACCTCATATATACTTGATGATATGGATCGAGAGTCTCTACCTGGCAACCGGAAATTGCTGGACTATGGGGGAAACTAATGAATATTAACTTTTTTATTATATATAAAGACTCATATTGATTAGCTTTCTCGCATAGAAGAAAGTCGATCTGTATGGGTCTTTTTTTATTTCTATTTTAAAGGTTAGACATCATACGTATGACTTAAAATCTTTGAGGTTTACTCTTCTATTTATTTACACATCTGAAAGGAGAAAATTTTGTGCACTATGTAATGAGTATTATCGGTATTCTTGCCGTATTAGGAATTTGTTTTGCTTTCTCTAACAACAGAGCAAAAGTGAATTTCCGCGCTATTATTATTATGCTTGTTTTCCAAATTTTAATTGGTTGGTTTGTATTTGGAACAAAAGTTGGTCAGCAAATCATCGTTTTTATCGGTCAAGTCTTCAATAAATTAATTAAACTTGGTACGACAGGCGTGGACTTTTTATTTAACGGCATTCATAAAGATTTTGTATTTTTCTTCAATGTATTATTAATTATCGTCTTTTTCTCTGCACTACTTTCTATTTTTAGTTATCTTGGCATTTTACCTTTTATCGTTCGTGTTGTTGGCGGTGCGATTTCAAAAATTACAGGTTTGCCGCGTGTGGAATCGTTCCACGCTGTAAACTCGGTCTTCTTTGGATCAAGTGAAGCATTACTTGTTATTAAAAATGATTTACAACATTTTAATGCAAACCGTATGTTTATCATTTGCTGTTCGGCAATGAGCTCTGTATCAGCTTCTGTCACAGCATCTTATGTGATGATGTTAGATACAAAATACGTATTAATAGCCTTGCCGCTAAACTTATTCTCTAGTCTTATCGTTTGTTCATTATTAACACCAGTTGATACAGCACAAGAGGATGA
Source organism: Bacillus sp. S10(2024) (assembly GCF_050473865.1). Classification (NCBI taxonomy): domain Bacteria; kingdom Bacillati; phylum Bacillota; class Bacilli; order Caryophanales; family Bacillaceae; genus Bacillus; species Bacillus sp. S10(2024). Next base: position 3,216,769 of record NZ_JBFLUR010000002.1, read on the forward strand.
AAAGCTCCAAAAGTTCGATAAAAACATGTTTGGTAACAGCTTAATTGATGCGATGATTAACGGTGCTTTAGACGGTTTAAAAGTAGCCGGAATTGTTGCAGCATTAATGATTGCTTTTATCGGTGTAATGGAAGTTGTAAACTTCGTAATTTCTTCTGCTTCAGGTGCAATTGGTTATAAAATTACACTACAACAAATCTTCGGTTACATTCTTTCACCATTTGCTTTCTTAATGGGAATTCCAGCACATGATGTTATTTCTGCTGGTGGTATTATGGGAACGAAGATCGCATTAAACGAATTCGTTGCGATTCTTGATTTAAAGAAAATCATGACAACATTATCTCCGCAGACAGTTGGGATTGTTACAGTATTCTTAATTAGCTTTGCAAGCATTAGCCAAATCGGCGCAATCGTCGGTACAATTCGTGCTCTATCTGAAAAACAAGGGCGCATTGTATCACGCTTTGGATGGAAACTCCTTTGTGCTTCAACATTAGCTTCTATTTTATCTGCGACAATCGCAGGATTATTCATTTAACTAGCAGATAGCTTCCTATCTTTAAAAATAGGAAGCTATTTTTTTATTTTCCTTATAAAATTGATTCATTTAAGTGTATACATTTATTATTATTGATTCGTTGTATAAGTATAGGGAGGACAAATGATGAAAAAAGAAGATATACTCGCCTCCTATCTTATCAATTTAGGAGAGGAAGTGTTCAACCTATTACTAGCGAAAGGAGCAAAAAAGGAAGATGCTGAAGATATAATTCAAAACACTTTTTACAAAGTGTACACACTGTTGGATGATCTAACAGAAAGCAATATACGTCCATGGTTTTTTAGAGTCGCACTCAATGAATATATTGACTTAAAAAGAAAAAAGGAGCAGCAAAACATCTACTTAACCGAGGAAATTTATGCAAAGCTCCAATATACAGACAGCGAATTTGACGCCATTTTAAATAAAGATGAGATTTTCTATTTATTAAAAGACATCAAAAAAGACTACAAAGAAGCTTTCTTTTTAAAGTATTACTATGATTTTTCATACGAAGAAATTGCAATTATTTTGGACGTTAAAGTAAACAGTGTAAAACAAAAGTTATATCGTTCCCGTAAATTGATTCACTCAAAAATAGGGGGAAAACATTAATGGACACTTCGTTAAAAGATGCTTTAAAAAAAGCTAAACGAAAACAATTACTAAAAATCGTCATTACTTCTATTATCGTTGTACCTATTCTATTACTAATCTTTTATAAAGTTGGCAATTACTTTGCAGCAAAAAGTTCTACAAGACTTCACGAACAACTCTTTTTACATAATGAAATTGCCGAACCTAATATTCAAATCAATTCTCAAGTTACAAGTAATTCCTCCATGTTTGGTGGTAACATTGTGACGAATCGTTCTAAAAATATTAATGGTTATTTAGTACAATGGAGCACACTTACAAGTTCGTATGATTGGCTTCGCGTTACTATCGATCACAATGAGTTAATACCAGGATTTTATTGGTCTGATACAGAGTTCTATGAGTATGATAAACAAACAAAGAAGAAAGTTGCGACATTTTATCATCCATCTATTAAAAAGTACTATGATGGTGTACAAAATGAACTAGGTGAAATTTCACAAATGGAAAATCACGTTGCGGAAGTTGCGATTTCTTTCGATCAGCCTTATACATTACAAGAAATTCAAGCAAAGATTCCCGATAATTTAAACATCGCATGGTTATATATGACATCACCAATTGCAGATGAAAGTAAGGGACCTGCTGGTATGCCTGTTTATGGATTCGATCCATCTGATTCACCGAAAAAGGCATACGATAGCTTTATTGATGCACTTAAAAAATATGATACAGATGGTAGTAACGAAACAGTCCAAAAGTTTTTAAAATCAAATAAAAATAAACAGTTTGATGAAGTAAAAATTTTAGGGGTAATGCTGACTGGTCAAACCAAAAATTTTAAAGCCTTAGAAAATCAAGGTTTCATTCGTGGTGCTTCTGTAGGGGCTACTGCACAAATCGTCCCTTATATGAAACCAAAGAAATAATAAGCAAGAGACCAGATAAAGTGAAACCTTAATCAGCCCTCACCTATCTTTTTCGATTCTCTCTCAATCTTGAGGTGGGGGATAACTGACCACAAATAACGGGATAAATATTTGGTCTCTCTTTTTTGTTTTAAATGTTGCACCTGGCAGGAAAAGGCCCTGACCGTTCCTATGCGCGGACAGATGCTCTCGCCCTTCCCTAAAAAGAAAAGGGTTTTTATATCGTTTTTTTTGATATTTATATATATCTTCCTTGTTAGTTGCGAAAATTCAGTATCTTTGTCGTAATTATCCAAAAAAGTATATTCCCCTCTCCTTTCGAGAGTGATATGATTAACAAGGATATAATACACAATAGAAGGATGGATATGATGAAGAAATATGCACTATTGGCTTTACTTTCTTCTACTATTCTTGTAGGCTGCAACACTAGTGTAACTAGTGATACACAGAAAAAAGATGCAGCTACCGAGAAGCAAAAGGAAACGAAAAAAGTTGAAGCAAAAACAGTCGATGTTCCTTTAACACAAGGGAACATCACATGGGAGCCTTTTGCACCTGATGCAAAAAACACTGTGCTCTATATGAACAATTTAAAAGATGCGTTTAAAGAAGTACAATACCACGTTTGGCGCACTGCTGATGGCCCTGAAAGCAAACAGACATTTTCATCACATGAAAAAGATCATAACTTTGCTTTCCCATTCCACTTAAAATCTTTCAATTTGAAACGCGGAGAATATCAAATTGAAACAACAGGATTAAAAGAAGATGGCACACAAGTACCTCTTGCGAAATCTACAATTACATTCCAACAATCTGTACCAATTCTAATGTATCATGCGATTGAAAAATACTCTGGACCAGGTGACGGCGAGTTAGGGTTGTATGTACCGCCCGAACAGTTCGAATTACATATGAAGTATTTAAAAGATAATGGGTATACATTGCTGACTTTTGAACGTTGGAATGATATAAATCGTGTCAATAAGCCTGTCTTTATCACCTTAGATGATGGACGAAAAAATAATATGAATGCCCTTAGAATTTTACAAGGTTTAAAAGATGATAAATTCCAGCCAGCAGCGACAGAGTTTCTCGTTGCCAATGATATTGATGCACCAAATCGTCTTTCAAAAGATGAGATTAAACAGATGGTAGATTCCGGTATTTTCTCTATCCAATCGCACACATCTACTCATGCGATGATGGCTTTTTCAAACAATTATGATGAGGAATTACGCGTTTCAAAAGAGAAAATTCAAAATCTTACTGGCAAAAAAATCATTGCTCTTGCGTATCCAGTAGGTTCTTATAACGATCAAGCTGTTGCAGAAACAAAAAAATATTATGAGTTTGCTGTAACAACAGATCATGGCAATCATCTGACAAAAGGTACACCGAACGAGCAATATTTAATTAAACGCCATTTTGTCGGACCTAAAACAACAATGGGTGAATTTACAGCATTGGTAAGAGAGCGCAATTAATAATATAAATGCAAATTCCTGCCGCATAACAGCGACTGATATGTGGAAAAATGAATTTATATATTGTAAGGCTGTTTTATTAACAAAGCAGCCTCTTCTTATACTTTGATTAAAGGATGCTTATACTATGAAAAAATATATTTCTACTATACTACTCTCTACGCTGTTCATCGCTGGCTGTAGTAATACAACGCAAACAGAACCGAAAAAAGAAGCAGCAACTTCCAAGCAGCAAACCACTAAGAAGGCAGAAGAGAAAGTGCAGCCACAAGGATCCATTTCGTGGAATCCGATTACACACGAGTCAACAAACACTGTTATCTATATAAAAGATGTAAAAGATTCCCTGACAGAGGTGCAATACAAAATTTGGCGCACCGCTGACGGAAAAGAAAATGTCAAAACATTCTCTTCTAAAGAAAAAGAAAATCATTTTTCTTTACCGTTCGATTTGAAAGAATTTGAAGGTAAGCGCGGGGAATATCAAATTGAAGCTAATGGTGTGAAAGAAGATGGAAAAACAATCCCACTCACAAAATCAGCAATTGTCTTTCAACAGCATGTACCGATTCTCATGTATCATGCGATTGATGATTATAAAGAAGGAAGCGGTATTAAAGACCTATTTGTTTCCCCTGCCAACTTTGAAGCGCAAATGAGGTATTTAAAAGATAATGGCTATACACTTTTAACATTTGAACGTTGGGACGACATCAACAAAGTAAACAAGCCAATTTTCGTTACATTTGATGATGGGATGAAAAACAATTTAAACGCTTTTCATATTTTACAAAAGCTAAAAGATGATAAATTTAAACCAACTGCAACAGAGTATATGATTACTGATTCTATCGATACAGACGGTTCTCTATCTACAGCTGATATAAAAGAAATGGTGAACTCCGGCATTTTTTCTGTTCAATCTCATACAGCAACACATGCAGATTTACCAAAAATCACAAACTATGAAGCTGAGCTAAGGGGTTCGAAGGAGAAACTTGAAAAAGTTACCGGAAAACCTGTTATTGCGATTGCTTATCCATTTGGCCATGTAAATGATCAAGTTGTTGCAGAAACGAAAAAATATTATCAATTTGCGACAACAACGAAACCTGGACAATTCATTACAAAAGGTGAAGCAGATGAGTTATTACGCATGAAACGTGTCCGTATTCATAACAACACAACTGTAGAACAGTTTGCGTTAGCAATTAAATAAGAAAATAGAACCCGCTTACAATCGGGTTCTATTTATAATTTCAGAATTTTCCTGTATTATGTATATAAGAAATATTTAAACAAAGGAGAATACATATGTCATTTGAGCAAACTTTAGAAAAATATGCTTCACTTGCGGTAAATATCGGAGTAAATATTCAACCTGGACAAACATTAAGTATTGGCGCACCAATTGAAGCTGCTCCGTTCGTTCGTCTTGTTACAAAAAAAGCTTATGAATCTGGAGCAAAACATGTATACGTTGACTTTGTAGATGAGCAATTATCACGCTTAAAATTTGATTTAGCACCAGAAGAAGCCTTTTCTGAATTCCCCGCTTGGAAAGCACGTGCACGTGAAGAACTAGCAAAAGAAGGCGCAGCATTTATGTCTATTTACGCAGAAAATCCAGATTTATTAAAAGGTGTGGATCCAAAGCGTATTGCGAGCGCAAACCGAGCAGCTGGGGAAGCGATGAAAACAGTTCGTGAATATATGCAAGCTGACAAAGTAAGCTGGTGTGTGATTTCTGTTCCAACTGTAGAATGGGCAGCAAAAGTATTCCCAGATGTACCGAAAGAAGAACAAGTAGCAAAATTATGGGATGCGATTTTCCAAGCTACTCGTGCGAACTTAGAAAATCCAGTTGAAGCGTGGAACGAACATAACGATAACTTACATACGAAAGTACACTATTTAAACGACAAACACTATAAAGCATTATCTTACAAAGGACCAGGCACAGATTTAACAATCGAACTTCCTGAAAAACATTTATGGGTTGGTGCTGGCAGCGTTAACGAAAAGAATGTACCATTCATGGCAAACATTCCAACTGAAGAAGTATTTACAATGCCATTAAAAACAGGCGTAAACGGCTATGTGACAAGTAAAAAACCATTAGTGTATGCTGGAAATGTAATTGATAACTTTACACTTACATTTGAAAACGGACGCATTGTAGAATACAAAGCTGAAGTTGGCGAAGAAACATTAAAACACTTAGTTGAAACAGATGAAGGTTCTCACTTCTTAGGAGAAGTTGCATTAGTACCGCACGATTCACCTATTTCGAATACAAATATTTTGTTCTACAATACATTATTTGACGAAAATGCATCTTGCCATTTAGCAATCGGTAATGCTTATGCTTTTAACTTAGACGGCGGTAAAACAATGTCAAAAGAAGAACTTGCAGAAAACGGTGCAAACTCTAGTATTACACACGTAGACTTTATGATTGGCTCCGGCGAACTAGATATTGATGGTATTACAGCAGATGGTACTCATGAACCAATCTTCCGTAAAGGCAATTGGGCACTTTAATAAGAATAAAGAATCGCATCAACGAAAACGTTGATGCGATTCTTTTTATAGTCCTAATGAAATATATTTAATTTCTACATACTCTTCAATTCCAAAGTGACCACCTTCACGGCCGATACCACTTTCTTTAAATCCACCAAATGGCGCTTGCGCAACCGATGGAAGACCGTCATTTAAGCCAATAATTCCGTATTCCAATGCTTCACTAATTTGAAATGCTTGGCTAATATTTGTTGTAAAGACATATGCGGCTAGGCCGTACGGCGTATTATTCGCACGCTCAATTACTTCTTCAGCTGTTTTAAATTTCGCAACAGGTGCAAGCGGCCCGAATGTTTCTTCTGTCATACATAACATCTCATCATTTGCTTCGCCGATTACAGTTGGCTGAACAAAGTAACCTTCTAATTCTGCAACTCCTCCGTTCAGTACCTTTCCACCCTTTTGAATGGCATCTTCTATATGTTCCTGTACTTTTTCAACAGCTGATTGATCGATAAGCGGCCCAACAGTTGTTCCCTCTGCAAAACCGTCACCTACCTGTAATTCTCCGACAGCTTTTTGAAGCTTCTCTACAAAATTTTCATATACATCTTCTTGCACAAACACACGATTTGTACAAATGCACGTTTGACCAGCATTACGGAATTTCGAACCGATTACCGCTTCAACAGCTTTATCTAAATCTGCATCATTCATCACAATAAATGGTGCATGGCCACCTAACTCTAGGGAAACTTTTTTCATTGTTTCTGCCGCACCCCGCATTAATTCTTTTCCAATTTCCGTTGATCCCGTAAAGGATACCTTTCTCACACGTCCATCATTCATCCATGTATCAGCAATTGCTTTCGCGCTACCTGTTACAATATTTAAAACACCTTTTGGAATGTCTGCTTCATGCGCAAGCTCAGCTAGTTTTAACGCTGTTAATGGCGTTTGACTTGCTGGTTTCACAACTGCCGTACAACCAGCTGCTAATGCAGGTGCTACTTTTCTTGTAATCATGGCTGCCGGGAAGTTCCACGGCGTAATTGCTGCTATGACACCAACAGGTTGTTTCGATACAAGGATTCGTTTATTCGGGTGAGAAGCAGGAATCATTTCGCCATATATACGCTTTCCTTCTTCCGCATACCATTCTACAAAACTATTTGCATAATTTACTTCACCAAGCGCTTCCGCAAACGGTTTTCCTTGTTCCTTTGTCATAATAGAGGCGATTTCTTCTTTATGCTCATCAATTAATGTAAACCACTTTTTCAATTTATTCGCACGCTCTGCTGCTGTTAACTTCGACCAAGTCTTAAATGCATCATGTGCCGCATCCACCGCTTGCTTCGCCTCCGTTACTCCGCCCTTCGGAACAGTAGCAAACACTTCTTGCGTAGCAGGATTGTTAATTTCAATTTGCTCATGCAAATGAATCCACTCACCATTTATGTACATCGCTTTCTTATCTAATATTGCTTTTTTATCCAATTTGTTCGTCCTCCTTTATATTTACTATGATATACCTTTTTATGTAACATAAAAAATGAGATGCTCGCGATCATGCAGAACACTACATAACCCGCTCTCGCCCCTCTAAAAAAGGCGATTTTATCAATTTGTATTTATTGAAGTTCCTTCCTCTTCAATAAACTTTTTAATTTTCCTCGTTGCCGCAGACTGACTAATCTTTAGCGCTTCCGCCACTTTATAGCTTGATCCGTGCACTTTATAAGTCTTTAAAATAATACTGCGCTCTACTTCTTCTAACATTTCATACAAACTTTTTCCCGATTGCTCAATCGTCGATTTTTGCATAGATAACGGTAAATCGTCCATTGTAACAAGCTCGTCCGCGGTAATGACAACACGTTCCATTACATTTTCTATTTCGCGGTTGTTTCCTTCCCACGGATATTCTAAAAATGCATGCAACACATGCGGGGATAATGTCACATTGCGGCCATACTTCTCGTTAAAATGCTGCAAGTAATAAGAAACGAGTGGTAAAATGTCTTCCTGCCTCTCACGTAAAGGAGGAATATGAATGGGGATAACGTTAAGACGATAGTATAAATCCTTTCGAAACGTTCCCTGCTTCACCATCTCTTGCAAATTTCTATTCGTTGCAGCTACAATGCGAATATCTACTTTTTTTAATTCTCTGCCCCCTACTGAACGAAACGTTTTTTCCTGTAATACTTGTAAAAGTTTCGCCTGAATTTCAAGAGGCATTTCTCCAATTTCATCTAAAAAGAGCGTTCCTTTATGAGCCAATTCTAAAATCCCTTTTTTCCCTTCACGATGCGCACCTGTAAAAGAACCACCTGCATATCCAAATAGTTCAGATTCAATTAAATTTGTTGGCAGAGCTGCACAATTGATTTCATAAAGCATTTCGTTTTTCCTGTGGCTCAGTTCATGTAAATGGCGTACTAATCGACTTTTCCCAACTCCGGTCTCTCCTAAAACTAGAACTGTACTATCGACTACAGATACCTTTTTTATTGTTCCAACTATTCTCTCCATCGCCGCACTTTTGAAAATAAGTCCTTCATGTTCATATGTTTCTCGTAATTCTTTTTTATACGTTTTTAATTGATCAGTCATTGTCTCTACCTGTTGGCGCAATTGATAGAGCTCTGTTAAATCACGTGAGTAGCTAATGACCCTTCGTAAATTGCCTTGATCATCAAAAACTGGTCGCGTCCGAACATGTAAATACTCTCCCGATTTTGTTGTTTGCACAAGTTCAATCGGCTTCTGTTTTTCAATCACTTCAAGAGTTGCCGATGGATAAAAAATCCCTTCCTTCTGCAGCTCTTTTACACTCTTACCTATTAATTGTTCCGCCGGTAACTGGTAATGTCTTTCACACATGCTGTTTACACGAACGACAATCCCTTTCTCATCTGTTACAAAAATTTCATCAAAAGCGTATTCAAATACATCTTTTAAATCCATAAACGCTCGTTCCTTTTCCGCCACCATCCCAGTCACTCCCTGAGGTTTAAATATTTTAAAAGTTTCATAACCCTGTTTTGAAATACCGCAGAGTTTATCTTTTAATAGGCATAATATGCAAACACGTCCAATTTATATAATGCTTTCTTATCATTATATAACAGGGAGCATGGGAACAGTGGCAAACAAGTTTTTAAAATATATATTTAATACAGCTTCAAGCACGGCCAGTCGCTCTCGCCCACCTAAAAGAAAGAGGTTTTTACACGTGCGCTTTATCTACTTTTCCATAACAAGATTGAAGCGACTCTTCTAAAATCATAAGCCCTTCTTCAAGTTGCTCATCCGTAATTACAAGTGGCATTAACACGCGAACGACATTTCCGTACGTACCTGCCGTTAATAGCAACAAGCCTCTCTTATTTGTTTCTGCAATAAGTTTGGCAGCTAGTTCTTTATTCGGTTCTCTCGTTATTTTGTCTTTCACTAATTCAAAGGCACACATCGCTCCTAATCCGCGAACATCACCAATGCATTCATATTTTCCAGCCATTTGATGAAAACGATTCATCACTACTTTTCCAATATGCACAGCTCTTGCATTTAAATTTTCCTTCTCCATTACTTCAAGAACAGCTAATGCAGCACTGCATCCTAATGGACTTCCTGCATATGTTCCGCCTAATTCACCCGGCGTGGCCTCATTCATTACTTCTTTTCGGCCAATTACACCGCTAATTGGCACGCCTGCTCCTAGCGATTTCGATACCGTAATTAAATCTGGTACGACATCGTAATGGTCAATCGCAAAATATTTCCCTGTACGGCCAAATCCTGTTTGAATTTCGTCAGCAACGAACAAAATGCCATGTTCAGCACATAAGCGGTGTACTTCTTTCACAAACTTTTTACCCGGAACAATAAAGCCCCCTTCTCCTTGTACAGGCTCCATCACAACAGCAGCAATACTTTCTGGTGCAACTTCTGTGATTAAGAAATTCTTAAACTCTTCAATAATGAAATCTTCATATTGTTCTTCTGTTAAGCCTGCTGGACGGCGATATTCGTAAGGAAATGGAGCTTTATACACTTCTGGTGCAAATGGACCAAATCCGTTTTTATATGGCTTCACTTTACTTGTCATTGTCATCGTCATTAATGTACGGCCGTGAAACCCTTTTGTAAAAGCAATAATCCCTGTTCGTTTCGTATACTTACGAGCAATTTTCACTGCATTCTCAACCGCTTCAGCTCCGCTATTTAAAAACAAAACTTGCTTATCAAAGTCACCTGGTGCAAGCGCAGCTAGCTTTTCTGCCAATTCAATATATGACTCATACATCATTACGTTAAAACCTGTATGGATATATTGATCGATTTGCTTATGAAGAGCTTCTGTAACGGTCGGATGACAATGTCCGACGTTAATTGTACCGATTGCTCCCGCAAAGTCGATAAATTGATTTCCATCCACATCTGTCACAAGTGCTCCTTGAGCCGACTGTACAAATGTTTGAATTCCATTGCTTACTCCTCTTGGTACAATATTTTGACGGCGTTCAAATAAAGAAGCTGCTTTTGAACCCGGAATATTTTCATTTACTTTTGCAAAATTTGTTTTCATAATATTCTCCACCTCTTTTAGTCATTTTCCTTTTATAATGCAAAATTTGTGCCAACTTATAAATGCACGATTCTCTTATGCTTCCGTACGTTTCGACACAAAAAATAAGTCATTAAAGACTCATTTCAAGTCTATAATGACTTATCTAAAAGGTTTCTCTATATAAGCTGCTATGCAAAACACAGCATGATCTGCTCTCGCTTCCTTCCTTTGTTTTAAAAAAGGCACGGACCGCTTCTACGCATGGCCAGTTGCTCTCGCCTCCCCCAAAAAAGAAAGATTTTTTATATCGGTTTTTCAGTTTGTATTCATTTTCCTTTCTTCACAAAAAAACTACCTCTTACAAGGTAGTTTCTTCTTGATTTGGAATAAATAATTCCAAACAGTGATACACATTTTCAAACTCCATCGGTGCATCGCCGCCGTATTCACCATCTAAATTAATCATTAGTTTTTCTGTTGAATGTACTTTAATTCGGTTTGCTTGTGTATATAACACTTTTGGATTATTGATATGCTCACCGCGCTGCGCTTGTGTCGCTGCTTTAATTAAGTCCGCAATCGATCCTTTTTTTAATATTAACAAATCAAACAAACCATCATTAATAGAAGCATACGGCGCTACTTTTTCAAAGCCGCCGACTGATCGTGTATTTGTAATCAAAAACATTGTAATTTCTTCTCGTAATATTTTTCCATCATATTCAATTTCTACATATGTTGGATGTAAGGATGGTAACATTTCAATACCTTTTAAATAATACGCAAGTTGTCCAAGTACTGTTTTTAACTTACTTGGTACTTCATATGTTAATTCCGTTATGCGGCCACCGCCTGCAATATTAATAAAATATGTATCATTTGCTCTTCCAAGATCGAGAGGTACTGTTTGACCAGCACAAATGATATCAACAGCTTCTTCAATTGAACGAGGTACACCAATCGCCCTAGCAAAGTCATTTGTTGTACCAACTGGAATAATTCCGAACTTTGGATGATGTTCATTTCCAACTAACCCATTCACAACTTCATTTAATGTACCGTCGCCGCCTGCTGCAATCACAACATCAAATTTACGCTCTGCCGCTTGCCTCGCTGCCACAGTAGCATCTCCAGGACCTGTCGTCGCATGACATGATGTCTCATATCCTGCTTGTTCTAATTTTTGCAGTACTTCCGGTAAGTTCTTCTTAAACAACTCACGACCAGAAGTTGGATTATAAATAATTCTTGCTCGTTTCATATAACATTAGCACAGGAAAACCCTCATTCATCAAAAAAGGGAAAGGAATAGCCGCTAAGCACTTACTTAGCATTCCTATGCATACCCTCCTTCCATTTTTCACTCTCACGAAGCCCTATAACTTCATTTTTCACATCAAGGAACTATTTATTTCATATGCTGAAAAAATTCTCTCTAAATTTAGATTTATCATTATTACAAGCTTTTTGCAACTACCTTACCATACTTAACATGACAGCTTTTTGTTTATATTTGTCAGTTAATCAAACGTTTGTTTAAACGAAATACCATTTAAACAAACGTTTGATTAACCCAGAAAAACACCCATGTATGGGTGCTTTTCTGATTAATCGTTGTTGTTACTGTCTAGCTCCGCTTTTCTTTATGTCCAGCTCTGCCTCCTAGCCCTTTGCGTCTAAGAACCTTCCACATGAGAAAGTAAAAAACACTTTCTGGGCGAAAGAACCTTATCCGTCAGGGCTAAACAGTCGGCTCTGCTTTTTTTATTATCGTTTGTTAATCTCTTCAAGTAAGATTTTGTTAACAAGCGGCGGGTTTGCTTGTCCTTTTGTCGCTTTCATAATTTGACCAACTAAGAAGCCAATTGCACGGTCTTTACCGTTTTTGAAATCTTCAATAGATTGTTCATTATTATCAAGAATTTCTGTTACAACCTTACGAAGAGCTCCTTCGTCAGAAATTTGAACAAGACCTTTTGCTTTTACGATTTCTTCTGGGTCTCCACCGTTTTCAATTAACTCGTTAAATACTTTTTTCGCAATTTTAGACGAAATTGTACCTTTTTCAATTAATTGAATCATTTTAGATAAACCAGCTGGTGTTAGTGCTACGTCTTGTAATTCTTTTTGTTGTTTGTTTAAGTATGCTAATACTTCACCCATTAACCAGTTTGATGTTAATTTCGCGTCTGCACCATCTGCAACTGTTGCTTCGAAGAAATCAGACATCTCTTTCGTTAACGTTAATACGTGTGCATCATAAGCTGGCAAGCCAAGCTCCTCAACATAACGTACTTTACGAGCATCTGGAAGCTCAGGAATAGAAGCACGAACGCGCTCTTTCCACTCATCATCGATGTAAAGCTCTACTAAGTCTGGCTCTGGGAAGTAACGGTAATCGTCAGATCCTTCTTTCACACGCATTAAGATTGTTTTCTTCGTTGCTTCATCATAGCGGCGTGTTTCTTGTTGAATGATACCACCCGATAATAGCTCTTTTTCTTGACGCACTTGTTCAAACTCAAGACCTTTTTGTACATAAGTGAAGGAGTTTAAGTTTTTCAATTCCGCTTTTGTACCGAATTTCTCTTGTCCAACTGGACGAAGGGAAATGTTCGCATCACAACGAAGGGAACCCTCTTCCATCTTACAATCAGATACGCCTGTATATTGAATGATTGATTTTAACTTTTCTAAGTATGCATACGCTTCTTCTGGTGTACGCATATCTGGCTCAGATACGATCTCGATTAATGGCATACCTTGACGGTTGTAATCTACTAGTGAGTAGCCTTCGGTTGTATGCGTTGATTTACCTGCATCTTCTTCTAAATGAAGACGTGTAATACCGATACGTTTCTTTTTACCGCCTACTTCAATTTCAATCCAACCATTTTCCCCAATTGGTTTATCATATTGAGAAATTTGGTATGCTTTCGGGTTATCTGGATAGAAATAGTTTTTACGGTCAAACTTTGTTTCTGTTGCGATTTCACAGTTTAATGCCATTGCAGCTTTCATTGCAAAGTTAACTGCCTCTTTATTTAGAGTTGGAAGCACCCCAGGATATCCTAAGTCAATTACACTTGTTTGTGTATTTGGATCAGCTCCAAATTCTGTTGGACTCGCAGAGAAAATTTTCGAATTCGTTTTTAACTCAACGTGAACCTCTAAACCGATAATTGTTTCAAAATTCATCTATGCTCGCCTCCTTACAGACTTGCTTTTTTTGTATGATAGTCTGTTGCTTGCTCGAACGCATGTGCAACGCGATAAATTGTTGCTTCATCAAAGTGTTTACCGATAATTTGTAGTCCAAGTGGCATGTTGTTTGCACCGAATCCACATGGAACAGAAATTGCTGGAACACCTGCTAAGTTTACTGGAATTGTTAAAATATCATTTGCATACATTGTCATTGGATCATCAACTTTTTCGCCCACTTTAAACGCTGGAGTTGGCGTTGTTGGTCCAATAATAACATCATAGTTTGCAAATACATTTTCAAAATCATTTTTAATTAATGTACGTACTTGTTGTGCTTTTTTGTAATATGCATCATAGTAACCAGAGCTAAGTGCAAATGTACCAAGCATAATACGACGTTTTACTTCATCCCCGAAGCCTTCGCTACGTGTATTCTTATAAAGGTCTATTAAATTATTCACATTATCAGAGCGAACGCCGTAACGTACGCCATCAAATCGTGAAAGGTTTGCAGACGCTTCAGAAGAAGAGATTAAGTAATATGTTGCTAATGCATATTTAGAGTGTGGAAGCGAAACTTCTTCCCAAGTCGCGCCCATGCCTTCTAACACTTTTAAAGCAGCTAGTACGGATTCACGAGCTTCTTCGCCAACACCTTCACCTAAGTATTCTTTTGGTACAGCAATGCGTAAGCCTTTTACGTCGCCTGTTAAACCAGCTAAGTAATTCCCAACTTCAATGTTTGCAGAAGTTGTGTCCATACGGTCCACACCAGAAATAGCTTGTAGTAAGTATGCGTTGTCTTCTACTGTACGCGTAATCGGTCCGATTTGGTCAAGAGAAGATGCAAACGCAACTAAACCGAAGCGAGATACACGACCATATGTTGGTTTTAAACCAACAACGCCGCAATATGCAGCTGGTTGACGGATAGAACCACCTGTATCAGAACCTAAAGAGAATAATACTTCTCCTGCCGCTACTGCTGCCGCAGAACCACCACTAGATCCGCCTGGAACATAATCTAAATTCCATGGATTTTTTGTTGCATAAAAACCAGAGTTTTCGTTAGAAGAACCCATTGCAAACTCGTCCATGTTTAATTTACCGATTGTAATTGTGTCAGCAGCGTTTAGCTTTTGTACAACCGTTGCATCATAAATCGGGTCAAAATTTGCTAATATTTTGCTCGCACATGTTGTACGAAGACCTTTTGTTACGATGTTATCTTTCACACCAATTGGCATACCAAATAGTAAACCATTATCTTCAGCGCCTAACTTCGCATCTAATTCTTTCGCTTTTGCACGTGCACTTTCTTCATCTAATGTAAGAAAAGCTTGTACTTTATCTTCAACATCCGCAATACGTTTGTAAGATTCCTCTACTAAATCCGTAACGGAAATTTCTTTGCTATGTAATTTTTTGTGTAACTCTGATACAGAATGATCAAATAATGACATCGAAATTCCCCTCCTCTATTCTAATACTGCTGGAACACGGATTTGATTCTCTTTGTGATCCGGTGCATTTTTTAATACTTCTTCAACTGGTAAACCTTTTTCAGGTACATCTTCACGCATAATATTCTTCATATCTAGTACGTGAGTTGTTGGTTTTACGTTTGTTGTATCTAATTCATTTAACTGCTCAGCAAATGTAACAATTGCATCGAGTTGTTTTTGAAATCTTTCTGCTTCTTGATCTGTAATTGCAAGACGCGCTAAATGGGCAACGTGCTTTACATTCTCAACGGAAATTCTTGACACGGCTAGGCCACCTCCATAATATATCGTACAATCTACAATACTATTGATGATACCAAATTTTCAGTAGTTCAAGCAAGTAAACACAGCACACTTCACTCATTTTTAGACAAAAAAAGAAAGGCTTTCGCCTTCCTTATCAATTTGCTATATAAAATTCCATCTTACTTCTCAATTGTTTCTTTTTTAGAAATTGGTTCAGTATGGATGTTGTTTGCATTATCTTCTTCATTATCACGAATTGTTTTTTGCAGCACAAAACTAGACATCGTTAAAAATAATGTACCAAGTAAATAATAGCCTTTTACACTAAGTGGTTCTTCTAATGTATAAATACCAATTAACATACCAGAAAGCGCACAAACAAAAGATGTCCATGCTAAAAATGTGAACGCTTGAGTATTTCTCCTTCTCATTATTATCCCCCTTATCATTGCCCAATTCACCATTAGATATTTCATTATTATCCATATTATGAAATAATATGTAAAATACCCTATCTTTTGTATTACTCTAGCATATATATAATTCTTTATAAAGAATAAAATGAATTTAGCCTGAAAATTTAAAAACAATTGACATTTATTGCAATTGAACATAGAATGAGAAATATATTACGAACCTCGAAATATACGGGAGTGGAAATAATTGCTGCAATACGAACATTTTTTAGACTTACTGCTTGATAACGCCAAGAAGCTTTTCTATCCAGAGGAATGGGTAAGCCTTGATTTATCACTTTCAAAAACAGAAGTATTTTGCTTGCTTTGGATGGAGCGAAATACAGACATTACAATGAGTAAAATTGCGGAACTTCTCGATATTCCAATGAGTACAACAACAGGTGTAGTCAATCGTCTCGTAAAAAAAGGATATATTGAGCGCTACCGAAATGAAAGTGATCGTCGCATTGTATTGATTCGTTTAACGGAAACTGGTATAGAGCTTGTAGAAGAAGTAAAACAAAATGCTGCTTATTACTTTAACCTTGTAACAGAGGCGCTATCAGAAGAAGAAAAAGCATTTTTACTACATATCTTCCAAAAAATCATGAATCATATCGCTACATCACAACCAAAACCAGAAGAAAAGCTTACTTCACCTAAGATGAAAAACATTCCGATTGAATAGACCCCTCTGCGGGTTTTTATTCAACAACTTATTTCGACTCTCGTAATATTCGACTATCGAAACAAAGGGGATATAAATGATGAGAATTATTTTATACACTGGTAAAGGCGGCGTGGGAAAAACAAGTATTTCAGCAGCAACAGCAATGCAAAGTGCAAAGCAAGGATTAAAAACGTTAGTCATGAGCACAGACCCTGCACATAGCTTAGGAGATTCCTTTGGTATGAAGCTTTCATCAGAGCCTCAAGAAATTTGTGAAAACCTATGGGCGCAAGAAATTAATACAATCTATGAAATGGAAAAAGGCTGGGGGAAATTGCAAAAATATATTACATTGCTATTTACATCAAAAGCAGCTGACGATATTACTACAGAGGAACTTACGATGTTCCCAGGTATGGAAGATTTAATTAGTTTATTGCGCGTTTTAGATTACTATAAACAAAAAACATACGATGTCATCATTATTGATTGTGCTCCAACTGGCGAAACATTAGCAATGTTAAGCTTTCCTGATATGCTCGGCTGGTGGATGGAAAAACTATTTCCAATTAAACGTAAAGTATTAAAAGTCGTACGGCCCGTTGCACAGCCACTTATTGGGTTCCCCCTTCCTACCGACGATACCATGGAAGAATTAACAAATACTCTCGAACAACTTGGTGAAATGAGAGAGATTTTATCCAACCGAGAAGTAACGAGTATTCGCGTTGTTGTAAATCCAGAAAAAATGGTGATTAAAGAAGCACAGCGCAGCTTCACATATTTAAATTTATATGACTACAATGTTGATGCCATCATGATTAATCGCGTCATCCCTGATACCGTAACAGATTCATATTTTCAAGCATGGAAAGATGCGCAAAAAAAATATAAAGCATTAATTCAAGATAGTTTTCAGCCGCTTCCTATTTACGAGGCACCTATGTTTGAACAAGAAGTAGTTGGCTTATCTATGTTAGAGCGTGTCGGCGATGCATTATTTAAACATGATCCCGATCCAACTGCGGTAAAATTCAACGGCCGGACGCAGTATGTCACCAAAAACGGGGATGAATATATCTTTGTTCTTTCCATCCCATTCTCTGATAAAAGTGAACTCTCTTTAAATCAAAAAGGTGACGAATTAATTATTCGCGCCGGTTCCGTAAAACGAAACATTACATTACCAAAAACATTAACGCATTTATCCATTCAAGGTGCAAAATTTGAAGGCGATGTCCTCAATATTCGATTTGGAGGTGTTGTTCATGCGTGAAGACTTACTACGCAAAATGATTCGGACGAAAATTGAGATTGGAGCATATATGATAAACGAATTACCTGCCCCGCTTCAGCAGCGCGCAAAAGGGGTATTAAATATATTTCAGGAAGAACTCACTTCTTATGTAAAGGAACCGAAGCAGCCTGCAGAAACTTCTTTAAAACGTGTGACAATTGAATAATGATATAGGAAAAGACCAGGGAAAATCCTGGTCTCCTCCACTTAAATTTCTTAGTTTTAATCTCATGCAAAATTAAGACTTCCATGTGTAGGGTAGATTTTTGAAAAAATACTGCATTAGCGTCGCAATACACACTAATTATTTAATAGAACCAAATTGGACAGAGGAGGGGTTTTCATTGAGAGAATTGGTTATTTTATTTTTATTTGCTATTACATTACATAATTTAGAAGAAGCAGTATGGTTACCAGAGTGGTCAAATCACGCCTCAAAATTCCACAAACCTGTAGGGAAAAACGAATTTTATTTTGCAGTTATTGTTATTACTTCTTTAGCTTACCTTTCAACTTTTTATTATCTATTTTCTCCAAATTCAAGTCTGGCTAAATATATTCTTATTGGCTTCATTAGTTCAATGATTATTAACGCTATTTTTCCTCATTTACTCGCAAGCATCGTGTTAAAAAGATATGCACCAGGCCTTTTAACTGGCATGCTATTGAATATCCCTATTAATAGCTTTATTCTTTATCAATTTTTTAAAAATAACGAACTAACTTTTAACGAGTTATTTTTGTCCACACTTATAGTAGCAGGAGTGTTAGCAAGTTTAATCCCCATTTTATTCAAAATAGGAAAATCCATTTCTAAACAGATTTATTAAAAACTAAAACAATTCAATTTTAATTTCATGTAAATTTCTTTATCTCACACTTTGTGAAAAGGAAAACCCTCTAAAGTTATGGAATAATTAAATGAATATAAAATTGAAAACTGGGGGGCTGTAACTGAAATGAAAACTGCTCTTTTACTCGTTGATATCCAAAATGATTATTTTCCAAATGGAAAGATGGAACTGCGAAACGCCGATGAAGCAAGCGAATATGCAACGCGCATACTTCAACATTTCCGTAAAACAAGTCAGCCTATTTTTCATATTCAACATGTTTCCATGCAGGAAAATGCAACGTTTTTTCTTCCGAATACAGAAGGCGTACATATTCATGAAAGTGTTCGTCCTTTTCAGCATGAAACGGTCATACTGAAGCATTTTCCTAATAGTTTTCGTGAAACGCCGCTATTAGAAGAATTACAAAATTTACAAATTAAACACGTCGTTATATGCGGCATGATGACTCATATGTGCATTGATGCTACAGTACGTGCCGCCTTTGACCTTGGCTTTACATGCACATTGATACATGATGCGTGTGCAACGAAAGATTTAGTCTTTAAAAACGTTTCTATTCCAGCTGTATACATTCACAATACCATTCTAGCTGCTTTAAACGGCGTATATGCTGAGGTAATAAGCGAAGCGGAATTTTTACAACGCGAGCAATCACTTCAAGCTTAACGAAAGAAGTTGTTTCTATTTTTCTTAAAGTATATAAAAAACACCGCCTTCAGCGAGCAAACTGAAAGCGGTGTCTTCTTGTCTAATCATAGATTTTCCTTCAATTGTATTATACAGGAAATTTATAAAATTTATACAAAGAAATATGACGAACGGGTAAAATTTTCTAGTCATTTTGTGCGTTTTTCACTTAAATTAAGTATAAATATCCAAAATAAGGTAAACCAATAACAAAGAAGGTATAACCCGTGAAATTTTCCATTCAACGTAACCCATTGCTGTCTCTACTCATTATTGCATTATGCCCCATACTATTTCTCCTGTTCTTCACAGACCAAGTTGATGCAGGTGCTATTATAATAAGCATCATCATGGTATCTATTATCGGTATTCTTCTATGGGCACTATTTCATTCTTATCACGAGATTACAAGTACACATCTTGTTGCTGTATTTGGTTTCACCAAAACTATGATTCCACTCCATGAAATAACTAGCATCAGATACACCTACAACTTACTTTCCGCACCTGCCTAGACGTTTAAACGCTTAGAAATTACTTATAGCAAGTATGATACAGCTCTTATATCGTTGCCAAAAGACCCCGATTTATTTATGAAAACATTGCAAGAGAAGTGTCCAATGCTCCATCAAACTCATTCTGTTTAATATAAAAAGACCTTCTCGGTTACGAGAAGGTCTTTCCTATACTTCTTATAAAGTTTCAGAAGTAGTTTTTGCTTGCATGTGAAGTGCTAAATAGTCAGGGCCACCTGCTTTAGAGTCTGTACCAGACATGTTAAAGCCACCAAATGGTTGGTAACCTACGATTGCTCCAGTACATCCACGGTTGAAGTATAAGTTACCAACGTGGAAGTCTTCACGTGCCTTTTCAATATGTTCACGGTTATTAGAAACAACAGCTCCTGTTAAACCGTATTCTGTATTGTTCGCAATTGCAAGTGCATGATCAAAGTCTTTTGCTTTGCAGAATGCTACAACTGGTCCGAAGATTTCTTCTTTCATAAGACGAGCATCTTCTGCAACGTCAGCAATGATTGTTGGTTTGATGAACCAACCTTGAGAATCATCACCTTCACCACCTGCTACAAGTTTACCTTCTTCTTTACCAATCGCAACGTAGCTCATTACTTTATCAAATGCAGCTTGGTCGTTAACAGGTCCCATGTTTATGCCTTTTTCAGCTGGGTTTCCTACTGTTAATTCATTTGTTAATTCAATTGCACGGTTTAATACGTGATCGTATACATCCTCATGGATTACTGCGCGAGAACATGCAGAACATTTTTGTCCTGAGAATCCAAATGCAGATGCAACGATAGATTTTGCTGCTAATTCAAGATCTGCTTCTTTATCAACAACGATTGTATCTTTACCGCCCATTTCAGCGATAACGCGTTTTAACCAAATTTGTCCTGGATTTACCTTTGCTGCGCGTTCGTAAATACGAATACCAACATCGCGTGATCCAGTGAAGCTAATGAAGCGTGTACGAGGATGATCTACTAAGTAGTCACCAACTTCAGAACCGCTACCAGGAATGAAGTTTACTACGCCTGCTGGTAGGCCAGCTTCTTCTAATACTTCCATAAACTTCGCTGCCACTACAGGTGTTGTACTAGCTGGTTTTAATAATACAGTGTTACCAGACACTAATGCAGCTGTTGTCATACCTGCCATAATAGCAAACGGGAAGTTCCAAGGAGAAATGATAACACCTACTCCTAATGGAATGTAAGAAAAACGATTATATTCAATTGGACGGCTTTCTACCGGAATGCCATCTTTTAATTTCAACATTTGACGACCATAATACTCCATGAAGTCAATTGCTTCTGCTGTATCAGCATCTGCCTCATTCCATGGCTTACCTGCTTCTTTTACAAGAATTGCGGAAAACTCATGTTTTCTGCGGCGAACGATTGCAGCTGCGCGGAATAAAATATCTGCACGCATTTCTGGTTTTGTTTTTCTCCAAGTTTGGAATGTTTCATCCGCTACTTGCATTGCTTTCTCTGCTAATTCACGACTTGCTTTTGAAACGCGGCCAACGACTTCTTCTTTATTTGCAGGATTTACAGAAACGATTTTCTCGTCTGTAGTGATCTTTTCTCCCCCAATAATTAATGGATAGTCTTGTCCAAGATAAGATTCTACTTTCTTTAAACCTTCTTCAAACGCAACTTTATTTGCCTCTACTGTAAAATCTGTAAATGGCTCATGTTTGTATGCTACTACCATTATTTTAGCCTCCCCTTAGAAAAAAACGTTTACATTAAATACAATATTATTCTACACGATAATTTAGATTTGTTCAAATATTCTTAGACTTATATTTTTAAAATTAAATAATTTTTCAAATATAATAAATAAAAAAACAACATGATGCATATGCACCATGTTATGAAATATGAATGTATTCCCAAAAATTCTTACCAATTAATAAAATTGTTACTGCTAAGAATAAAATTCGTACATATCCTACACCCTTTTTAACAGCAAATCTCGAACCAAAATATGCACCTGCGACCATTGATACACCCATAATTAAACCATATTTAAATTGAATTGCTCCTAAAAATAAAAATGTAATCAGCGATACAATATTGCTAACAAAATTTAAAATTCGACCAGCAGCAGCCGCGCGGATAAAATCCAAACCGATTAATAAAAATGCAAAAATTAAAAAGGAGCCTGTACCTGGTCCGAAGAAACCATCATAAAATCCAATAATCAAAATGACTAGATAAAATAAAAATGTTTTTCCCTTCGTCATTTTTTTATAAGTAGATACACTACCCCAATCTTTTTTTACAATAATATAAATAGCAATTAATACAAGTAAAACTAATACCATAGGACGCAACACATCCGGTGGAATGAATTTTACAACAAATGCACCTGCAACTGCCCCAACAATTGTGAACGGAATAAGTTTCCCTACAATGCGAAAATCTACTTTTTTAGAACGAATAAAATACATTGTACTCGTAAATGAACCCATTGTTGCCGCCAATTTATTTGTTGCGATTGCCGAAGCTGGAGGTAACCCTACAAACATAAGTGCCGGAAGTGAAATTAAACCTCCTCCTCCAACAATAGAATCAATAAATGATGCTAAAAAACCGAAAGCAATAAGTAGTATAATGACTTGCAAACTTAAATCTTCCATCTGTACTTTCCCTCGATCCCCTTCTTTATTAACAACATTAAAAATTATAGCAAAATTTCTACTATATAAATATAAATTAAAACACGAAGTTTAGGGGGCGAGAGCATCTGGCCATGCATAGAATCAGTTAGGTCCTTTTCCTGCCACGGGCAATACGAAAACAAAGAGAAAAAGCAATTTCATGTCACTTTTCATTCTAAAATAGCAGTGACTTATATGCTTAAAAATCAAAATGAATTTATATACAAAAAAGTCGTTCCTCATAAAAGGAACGACTTTTCTTAATCTAACATTTGAACAAACGGCTTATCTTGTTTTACGTCACGAATAATAATTGCTTCTGGACGGTCTACAGATTTAATTGTAACTTGCACTTTAATATAATTAGGGAAATCGGTAACAGCCCCGGCTACATATTGTGTAAATCCAATGACCTCTGCCTTTCCATTAAACTGAACTGGAATCTCAAGCTTCAATTCTTTTAATTGACCATCTTTATAGAATCCTCTGCCTACAACTGCAGTATAATCACCTGTAAAATACTGCGCTAATTTTGCATTGAAGTTCTTTACACTTGTTGCATCATCACGATAATTCGTTTCTGCTTCATTAGAAGGGAATAAATAATATTTCTCGTCTAAGGCTTTCCAATCGTCTACTTTATCGCTGCCTTTATCAACTGTTGTATATGATAAAAAGGAGCCTGGTACAAGTGAAGATTTTGCTTCCTGTCTGTAAATCGCAAACGTAATCGGAACATTTTTCAAGTCATCTTTTTGGCGCAGAAGTGGTAAGATTTCTTGCGCCATTTTTTGCCCTTGTTCTAGTAATGTTTTATCATCAATTTTTTGTTCACGCGGATAACCGTGTTGCTCTGTATAATAATGAACTGAATTCATCGCAAGGCCGATAACAACTCCGCCTATCTCTGCTTGGTTCTCACCTTTTATTTTTAAGTAATCCTGTTCTAAAATTTGCGATAAATACATTGGACTCTTTTGATTTCTCGCTTCTAGTGTTTCCGGTTCTCCTGGTGGTAGCTCTGGATTTAAACCATTCGGCAATTTTTTCTTCAACGCTTTTTCTAACTCACTTTGCTTCTCGGGTGTACGTTTTCTCTCGATTAATGCTTGTATCGTATCCTTATCTAAATACTTTCCACCTTGAAATATATAATCTTTCGTATCGTATGATTCTTTCGCAATGCGCATTAATCCTGTTTCAAATTCATCAACATCTAAACGGCTATTTAATCCTTTCACAGCTAATCCTCGCGCCGATCCTTTTTCAAAAGGAAGTGCCGTTTTATAATAATCATCTGAAATCGAGTATTTCGAAATAATTGATTTCTCTTTTGAATTCCCTTTTTCTACGATTTTTTCTTCTTTTTTTGGCCCTATACTACATCCACTAAGAAGTAATCCAAGGCTTAACGCTGCTAATATCACTTTTTTCATGGTAACTTTGCACCTCTTAATTATTGAGCTCTTGTAAGAACCTCGCTTCATCCCAAATCTCAACGTTATGTTTTTGTGCTTGCGCTAACTTAGAACCCGCGGCTTCTCCTGCAACGACTAAGTCTGTACTTTTGCTTACACTGCCTGTGACTTTCCCGCCAAGCGCTTCAATTTTCTTTTTCGCTTCACTTCGTCCCATCACTTCTAGTTTTCCTGTTAACACAACTGTTTTTCCTGCAAAATAAGATTCAATGTTTTCTAATTCTGCTCGTTTTATCCCTTTATAAGTCATATTCACACCATATGACTTAAATTGTTGTAATAGCTCTTGTACATCTTCATTATCAAAATACGTAACGATCGATTGCGCCATTTTTTCGCCAATTTCATTAATAGTTGTCAGCTCTTCTTCTGTAGCGTTCACGATGTTATCCATCGTTTCATAATGTTCCGCTAATGTACGAGCGGCTTTTGCTCCAACATGGCGAACCCCAAGACCGAACAGTAATCGTTCTAATGAATTATCTTTGGAAGCTTCAATCGCTTGTACTAGATTTGAAGCAGATTTTTCTCCAAAACGTTCTAGTTGTAATAACTGTTCTTTCGTTAATGTATAAAGATCTGCAAATGTACGAATATAATCCGCATCAAATAACTGCGTAATGACCCGTTCGCCTAGTCCGTCAATATTCATCGCATTACGTGATACAAAGTGAATTAATCCTTCTCGAATTTGTGCCGGGCATGCTGGATTGATACAGCGAAGCGCAACTTCTTCTTCCAAACGAACAAGTTCACTCTCACATGCGGGGCAATGCGTTGGCATACGAAACTCTTCTTCTTCACCTGTGCGGCGGTCTACAATAACATTTACAACTTCAGGAATGATGTCCCCAGCCTTCTTTACAACAACATAGTCGCCAATACGAATATCTTTTTCACGAATTAAATCTTCGTTGTGTAAGGAAGCACGGCGAACAATCGTTCCTGCCACGCGTACTGGCTCTAACTCAGCAGTTGGGGTTACAACACCTGTACGTCCAACGCTTAGTTCAATACCCGTCAGTTTTGTAACAACTTCTTCAGCTGGGAATTTATATGCAATAGCCCATCTTGGACTTTTCGCTGTTGTTCCTAAGCTTTCTTGAAGGGATATATCGTCTACTTTAATAACGATACCATCAATTTCATAATCAAGATGCGGACGTTTTTCTTGCCACTCTTGCACGTAATGAATGACCTCATCAATTGTTTCGCAAACTCGGCGATTCAGGTTCGTTTTAAATCCAAGCTCTCCTAAAAGGTTTAACGATTCACTATGCGACGCAATCGTCTTTCCTTCTAAATTCGTAAGCCCATATACGAATAAAGATAAATTGCGCTTTGCTGCAATTTTTGGATCTAATTGACGCAATGAACCCGCAGCTGCATTTCGTGGGTTCGCAAAGACCGCTTCTCCATTCTGTTCTTTTTCTTCATTTAATTTCACAAATGAACGTTTCGGCATGTACGCTTCTCCGCGCGCTTCTAGCGTCATTTCTTCTGTTAAACGCAGCGGAATCGCTTTAATCGTTTTTAAATTTTGCGTAATATCCTCACCCGTTATACCATCACCACGAGTTGCTCCTTGAACGAAGCGTCCTTTTTCATAATGAAGGGAAACCGCCAGTCCGTCAATTTTTAATTCGCACACATATCTTACATTTTGATCGTCAATTCCTTGACGTACCTTGCGATCAAAATCACGCAAATCACCTTCATTAAAAGCATTTCCTAAACTTAACATCGGGGATTTATGTGTTACTTTCTCAAAAATATCAAGAATCTCTCCGCCAACACGAACGGTTGGAGAGTCTTCTGTAAAAAATTCTGGATGTTCTGTTTCTAATTTGATTAACTCTTGCATATGACGATCATACTCTGCATCTGATACAGATGGCTGATCTAGCACGTGATACTCATAATTAAGTCTATTTAAAATGTCACGAAGCTCTTCAATACGCTTTTGTGCTGCTTCTTTCGACATGACCTCATTCCTTTCTTACACTTTCGTCACTGGCGCAAATTTAGCCATTAATCGTTTAATGCCAATTGGACTTGGGAACGCGATGTCTAACTCTTTCCCATCTCCTTCGCCTTTCACACTCACAACCGTGCCAATCCCCCATTTTTGATGTGATGCTTTATCACCAACTGACCAACCAATTTGCTCACCGCCTGTTGTTTTCACAGCTGGACGAACAACGGCTGAACGGGAACGAACTGTCGTTGTAGTTGTAGGTTTAGACTTCGCACCAAAAGTTTCACGCTTTGGTTTTACTTCATGAAGTGCTTCAATAAGATCCTCAGGAATTTCCGAGATGAAACGTGATTCTTTATTCATGCTCGTTCTACCAAATATCGTTCGCATTTGGGCATTCGTTACGTACAGTTCTTCTTCGGCACGTGTAATTCCAACGTATGCTAAGCGGCGTTCTTCTTGCATTTCATCTTCTTCCATTAAAGAACGAGTATGCGGGAAAATCCCTTCTTCTAATCCTAAAATGAAGACAACCGGGAATTCTAATCCTTTTGCAGAGTGCATTGTCATTAAAATGACTTCTTCACCAGCAGTCGGATCTTCATCTACACGATCAATATCAGCAACAAGTGCTAAATCAGTTAAGAACGCAACAAGACTCTTATCTTCACTCTGTGATTCAAACGTTTGTGTAACAGATAAAAATTCGTCTAAGTTTTCTAAACGTCCCTCTGATTCTAACGTACGTTCATTCTTCAGCGCATCACGGTAACCTGTTTTTTCTAACACTTCTTCTACAAGTTCTGTTACCGATAAATACTCTTGCATGTTTACCCAATTATGAAGCTGCTTTGCAAAATCCGCTACTGTCTTTGCAATTTTTGCACTTACACCGACATGCTCAATTTCGTCTAATACAGCTGTCAATGAAAGACCATTTTGCACGCCATAATTAATAATCTTATCAATAGATGTTGCTCCGACACCACGTTTTGGCACATTAATAATACGTGCAAAGCTAATTTCATCGTCTGGGTTTGCAATTAAACGCAAATACGCCAACATATCTTTAATTTCTTTACGATCATAGAATTTAATACCGCCAACAATTTTGTATGGAATATTTGATTTTAAGAAAATCTCCTCAACCATACGGGACTGAGCATTCGTACGATATAGTACTGCAAAATCTGTATACTTTCGATTTCCCATTTGAATTTCATCACGAATCTTTTTCGCAACAAAATATGCTTCATCTTTTTCAGTTGCAGCGCGGTAATACGAAATTTTACTTCCTACTTGATTATCCGTCCATAACTTCTTCGGTTTACGATTTGTATTATTTTCAATAACCGCATTCGCCGCATGTAAAATACTTTTTGTTGAACGGTAGTTTTGTTCTAATAAAATAACCTGTGCATTGTCATAATCTTTTTCAAATGACAAGATATTCGAAATATCAGCTCCGCGCCAACGATAAATCGATTGATCTGAGTCACCAACTACACAAAGGTTTTTAAAACGCGCTGCCAATTGATTAACAAGAATATACTGAGCACGGTTCGTATCTTGATACTCATCAACGTGAATATATTGGAATTTACGCTGATAAAACTCCAGTACTTCTGGTATCCGTTCAAATAATTGAATAGTCGTCATAATTAAATCATCAAAATCAAGTGCATTATTTTTAAGAAGACGCTTTTGGTATTCTGTATATACATCGCTCGTCAACTTTTCATATGGATCTGCAATTGAGATTTTTTTCGCATATTTTTCTGGAGATAACAATTCATTTTTCGCATTGCTAATTCCCGCAAGAATAGAACGCGGTTCAAACTTCTTCGGATCAACGTTGCGCTCTTTCATAATTTTTTTCACAACTGTTAATTGATCACTTGCATCTAAAATCGTAAAGTTACGATTAATACCAATGCGATCAATATCTCGTCGTAAAATGCGGACACACATAGAGTGGAATGTTGAAATCCAAATATCCTCCGCTTCAGGACCAACAAGTTTATCAATACGCTCACGCATTTCACGTGCCGCTTTATTTGTAAACGTAATTGCAAGTATATTCCACGGTGCAACACCTTTTTCGCCAAGTAAATAAGCAATGCGGTGCGTTAACACACGCGTCTTACCACTACCTGCTCCCGCCATAAGTAACAATGGCCCAGACGTTGCTTGTACAGCTTTTTGTTGCTGCGGATTTAATCCTGTTAATAATTTTTCTGTTATACTCATATATTCGGTCACCTACTCTCCTTTTACAGCTTTTACTGTTGCTAAAGCTTTCTTTATATCTTCATAAACTAAATTTCCAACGACAACTGTATCCGCATATTGTGCCATTTCCTTCGCTTGATCTGCATTTGCAATTCCGCCGCCGTAGTATAATGTTGCACTCTGCAGCTCAGCTTTCACTTTTCTTACAAGCTCCACATCCCCATACGTACCACTGTATTCTAAATAGAAAATTGGTAGGTGAAGAAGTTTATCCGCCATACGCGCATATGCAATCACATCGTCTTCTGATAGTTCACAATTTGCTTCCGTTAACTTTGCTACTTTCGCTTCTGGATTTAACACACAATATCCTTGCATGAAAATTTCATCCCAGTTCATAATATCTCCATATTCTTTCAATGCCGCATGATGAAGGCCTGTTACCCATTCTACCTTCTGACTATTTAATACACTCGGGATGTAATAAAAATCGAAT
This sequence comes from Bacillus sp. S10(2024), assembly GCF_050473865.1. Taxonomy (NCBI): domain Bacteria; kingdom Bacillati; phylum Bacillota; class Bacilli; order Caryophanales; family Bacillaceae; genus Bacillus; species Bacillus sp. S10(2024). The sequence goes on from NZ_JBFLUR010000002.1 coordinate 3,245,737, forward strand.
CCTGGTGTAATCGAATCCAACGTTGAAACTTCTAATACACAAGGAACCGCATATCTACGAATGCTTACGAGCATGTGCAATACATTATCAATTGTAATTCCATCGCTTCCGCCCACAATAATAGCGTCCGTTCCTGATTCACAAATAAGCTCTAAATGTTCATCACTTAACTCCTTATTGGGATCAAGTTTAAATACATGTTTCCACTGTGAAATATCGTACATGAAAACACCCTTCCTTTTCTCTAATCATCTTTACACATTCTTTCATTATAACAAAAAATAAGGTACTGACACACGTTCCGTACAACATCTTTTTCTACGTCAAATGTTGGATTGTATATAGGAAAAGCATACAAGGAACAATAACTCTTGAAATGGATAAACCTATTTCAAAGCTGCTGAAAAGGAGTGAATGTCTTGGTCAAGCAAAACATCGGCACAATAAATGCCCTTATTCGTATTACACTTGGTCTTGTATTGCTTAGTTGCAGCACTGCAAAGCTTGTAAGAAAACCATGGTGTACTTGGTCAAAAATTATGCTTTGGGTCGGGGCAATGAGAATCGCAGAAGGCATCATTCGTTTCTGTCCTATTGTCGAAGCATGCAAATTTAGTAAATATATGAACATTCCCGATTTAAAAATTCCAAGCATGGATTTTATGAAGAATGGACAGTCTAATAAACAAGAAGCACATCCTACTTCTCATAAAGACGAGAAGACAAGCCATGGAAGTTATGATGCTTCTGATAAAGAAATTGAGTCTGAACTTGAAAAGGCTCTTCTGTCCAAACCGCTTTGAATCATTTGTCAACATGCAAGATGCTCTCAAAGAAACTTAGCTGCTGCAGTGGGTGGCTAAGTTTTTTTATTTCACCACAAACGAGAACTAATGTTCTATTTGTTGGTTTTTTATTTTTTCTAAAAATTACCACAAAACCTATTGTCACCTTTGATATAAAAGTGATATCATTTTTATATCAAAAGGAGGCGAGATCATGAAAGAAAAACAAGTATTTCATGTAAATGGATTTTTAGGACTGCTTGCAGTTTTAATTTTAATTGGAGTTGGTTTATTAAGTTTTATTAATGAACTATTCGCTATTGGTATTCCCTCTTTTTTATTAGCAGCAATCCTAGCAAGTGGCATTGGCATGGTACAGCCAAACCAAGCAAAAGTGATTACATTTTTCGGTAACTATTTAGGAACCATTCGTGAAAATGGCCTGTTTTTAACAGTTCCATTTGCATTTCGTCAAACCGTTTCACTACGTGTTGAAAACTTTAATAGTAAAAAATTAAAAGTAAACGACGTCGAGGGGAATCCAATTGAAATTGCAGCTGTTGTTGTTTATAAAGTTGTCGACTCAGCAAAAGCAATTTTCGGTGTTGAGCATTATGATGCTTTTGTGGAAATTCAAAGTGAAACAGCAATTCGCCACGTGGCAACGAAATATGCATATGATAATTTCCAAGATGAAAATAGTATTACACTGCGTGGAAACGCAGAAGAAATTTCCGAAGAATTAAAACGCGAATTAGAAGCACGTTTAGAAATTGCAGGAGTGGAAGTAATTGAAACTCGTTTAACACACTTAGCTTACGCAACTGAAATTGCCCATGCAATGCTCCAACGTCAACAAGCGAAAGCAGTATTAGCTGCAAGAAAAGAAATTGTCGAAGGTGCCGTACAAATGGCGAAAGACTCGATTCAAAAGCTAGATGAAGAAGGTATACTTGAGTTAGATGACGAAAGAAAAGCAAACATGGTCAATAACTTACTAGTTGCTATTGTTTCCGATAAAGGGGCGCAACCAGTTATTAATACAGGAAGTCTCTACTAAAGGTTGTAGGTAATCATGGCAAAAAAGAAAAGCTTCCCATTACGAATCGATCCCGAATTGTACGCAGTTATTGAAAAATGGGCAAACGACGAATTTCGAAGTGTAAATGCTCACATTGAATATTTACTTCGCGAGATGGCAAAGCAAAAAGGTAAGATAAAAAAAGAGTCCTAACTTTTTAATGAGTAGGACTCTTTTTCCTTTTAGAGGTATCACAATTATTTATTGCCAAACATTTTATCTATTGATTTTGAGTTTGCAAGCAATGCTTCTTGTAATTTTTCATCAGAAACAATTTTATAGTTGCCATCCTTGTCTTTCTTTTTGCAAAATTAAAATAAGACCTCAAAGCGAAATGTATTTTCACTTTGAGGTCTTCTATCATTGCCAGCATCTAAAGAGTCTGGCCAATCGCCCGGTACCCAATATCATTACGATAAAATAAACCGTCGCTTTCAATTTTTGCTATTTCTTTATACACTTTATCTTTCGCTGTTTGTAAGTCTTTTTCTCTACATGCAACAAACAACACACGGCCACCGTTCGTTACAAATTCCCCGTCTTTCATATCTGTTCCTGAGTGAAATACAATTACATCTTCTAATGTTTCTATACCTTTAATTACCGTGCCTTTTTCATAGCTTTCTGGATATCCTTTAGAAGCTAGTACAACACCAATTACTGCTTCTTCAGACCACTCTAAAGAAAGCTCTTCCCCATCTAATACGTGGTTACATACATCCACTAAATCACTTTCTAAACGAGGTAAGATTACTTCTGTTTCTGGGTCGCCAAAGCGCGCATTGAATTCAATTACTTTCGGACCTTCACTTGTTAAAATAAGCCCTGCGTATAAAATCCCTGTAAAAGAACGTCCTTCTTGTATCATTGCCGCAGCTGTCGGATATAAGATGGTTTCAATTGCTTGTTCTACTGCTGACTGCGGAATTTGCGGTACCGGAGAATAGGCACCCATCCCACCTGTATTTGGTCCTTTATCACCGTCAAAAGCACGTTTATGATCTTGCGCAATGACCATTGGGTATACAGTTGTTCCGTTGACAAATGCCATAAGCGAAAACTCTTGTCCATCTAAAAACTCTTCAATCACAACCTTTTTGCTAGCCTCTCCAAACTTCACATCTTGCAGCATTTCTTTTACAGCTTGCAATGCTTCTTCTAACGTCATAGCAACTGTTACACCTTTACCAGCTGCTAATCCATCTGCTTTAATAACGATTGGTGCGCCAACGTCTTCAATGTATGCTACCGCTTCTTCATAGTTTGTGAACGTCTCATATGCAGCTGTTGGAATATCATATTTTTTCATAAGCTCTTTCGTAAAAGCTTTACTTCCTTCAATAACAGCTGCTGCTTTGTTCGGACCAAAAACACGAAGACCTGCTTCTTCAAAGCGATCAACAATCCCGTTCATAAGCGGAATTTCCGGTCCAACAAATGTTAAATCAACGTTATTTTCTTTTGCGAAAGCAATAAGTGCGTCAAAATTATTTTCATCAATCGCTACAGGCGTTGCGACATCTTTCATCCCTTCATTTCCTGGTGCCACATATACAGTCTCTACTTGCTTTGATCCTGCAAACTTCCACGCTAACGCATGCTCACGTCCACCACGGCCAATTACTAAAACATTCATATTTCATCCTCCATTATTCAAGTTAAAATCCAGCCTCTTCGCGATATATCGGCGAAAATGGTGCATTTATCGACGCTTCGACACGCAAGCTGGATCATATTCAAAAGTAGAAGAAGATGACCCAAAAGTGGATTTTTGGTCATCTCCTTCGTCTCTAAATTAATGTTTGAAATGACGTACGCCAGTGAATACCATTGCAATGCCGTACTCGTCTGCTTTTTGAATGGAATCTTCATCACGAATGGATCCGCCTGGTTGAATAATTGCTGTAATGCCGGCTTTAGCCGCTTCTTCTACTGTATCTGGCATTGGGAAATATGCATCAGATGCAAGTGCGCTTCCTTGTGCTTTCTCACCCGCTTGTGTAATGGAAATTTTTGCTGAGCCAACGCGGTTCATTTGACCTGCACCAACACCGATTGTCATGTTATCTTTCGCTAAAACAATCGCATTAGATTTTACGTGTTTTACAACTTTCCAAGCTAATTTCAAATCGTTCCATTCTTGCTCTGTTGGTTCACGTTTTGTCGGAATTGTGATTGTCGCATCTTCTAGCGCTAATGTGTCCTCTTCTTGTACAAGCAAACCGCCTTGGATAGAAGTTAACTTCTTACTAGCTGCCCTAACTTTAGCAATATCAACAGTTAGCAAACGTAAGTTTTTCTTACTTTGTAGCACTTCTAAAGCTTCTTCTGAGAAAGAAGGTGCGATAATGATTTCCAAGAAAATTTCATGCAGTTTTTCTGCCGTTGCTTTGTCAATTTCACGGTTTGCTGCAATAATGCCGCCAAAAATTGATACTGAATCTGCTTCGTAAGCACGTGTATATGCTTCATGAATATCAGCCCCAACGCCAACACCGCACGGATTCATATGTTTTACAGCAACAACTGCTGGCTCTGTAAATTCTTTCACGATGCTAAGAGCTGCATCTGCGTCATTGATGTTATTATAAGATAGTTCTTTACCATGTAATTGCTCTGCATAAGCAACAGAAGAAGTTGCTGCAAATGGTGCTTTATAAAATGCTGCTTTTTGATGCGGGTTTTCGCCGTAACGTAAATTTTGTTTTTTCTCAAATGTAACAGTTAACGTTTCAGGGCTTTCTTCTCCTGTTTGTTCTGTTAAATAGGTTGAGATTAATGCATCATATGCTGCTGTATGACGGAATACTTTTGCTGCTAATTTACGTTTTGTTTCTTTTGAAACGTCTCCGCTTCCTTTTAGTTCTCCTAATACAACATCGTAGTCTGTTGGATCTACAATAACCGTTACAAACTCGTGGTTTTTCGCAGCAGAACGAATCATTGTTGGTCCGCCGATATCAATATTTTCAATTGCATCAACAAATGTTACATCTGGCTTTGCAATTGTTTCTTTAAATGGATATAAGTTTACAACAACAAAGTCAATCGGCTGAATGCCAAGTTCATTCATTTGCTCCATATGCGTTTCGTTATCACGTACAGCAAGAAGTCCCCCATGAATGTTTGGATGTAATGTTTTCACTCGACCGTCCATAATCTCTGGAAAACCTGTTACTTCAGAAATACCAATTACTTGTAATCCGTTTTCTTCCAGTAATTTTTTCGTTCCACCTGTTGAAATAACCTCAATACCTTGCTCAAGTAATCCTTTTACAAATTCTACAACTCCAGCTTTATTTGAAACACTTACTAATGCACGCTTTTTCATTTATTCTCCACCCCTAGTTGTATTAAATTGCTGCTCTTATGACCTTACTTCAGAATGTAATAAAGATTTCACCGTATCCACGTACAATCTATGTTCGACAAGTTGAATTTTCTTTTGTAAACTTTCCCGTGTATCATGTTCAGAAACTGTTACTGCTTCTTGTGTGATAATTGGCCCAGTGTCCATCCCTGCATCAACGTAATGGATTGTAACACCTGTTACTTTCACACCATATTCAATTGCTTGTCCAACTGCATCTTTTCCAGGAAAGCTTGGCAATAGTGAAGGATGAATATTAACGATTCTCCCTTCATAAGCAGTTAACAATGTCGGACCAATTAAACGCATATACCCCGCTAAAATAATCCAATCAATCTCGTATTCTTGCAATTTCTTTACTATTTCTTGTTCGAATGCTTCCTTTGATTCATACGCTTTCGCTGAAAAGGAAAAGCAAGAAACATGATGATGATTTGCGCGCTCTATAACACGTGCGCCTGGCTGATCGCATACAAGCAAACTAAGCTGCGCATCTAACCCTCCAGCTTCTACTGCATCCACAAGCGCCTGAAAATTAGAACCGCTTCCTGAAGCAAAAACTGCTAAACGGCTCATAGTACTGCTCCTCCAGCGAAAGTAACACCTGAACCTTTCACAGTGCGTCCGATGATACGAGCTGTTTCCCCGTGTTCTTCTAGAAGTTTCATAGCACCTTCTGCATCTTCTTCTTTGACTGCTACTACCATACCAATACCCATGTTAAAAATATTGAACATTTCTTCTTTCTTTAATTGACCAACTTCTTGCAGTAACTCAAAAATTGGATGAACTGTCCAAGAACCCAGTTCAATTTGTGCTCCAATACCTTCTGGCAACATACGTGGAATATTTTCAATAAATCCACCGCCAGTAATGTGAGCCATACCAGTTACGTTATATTTCTTCAATAGTTCTAAAATAGGTTTGACATAAATTTTTGTTGGCGTTAATAATTCTTCACCAAGTGGTAGTTCTAAACGACCATAAATACGGTCAAGTGAAAGCTGTCCATCCTCTAGTAATACTTTACGGACAAGAGAATAGCCATTACTATGAATTCCGCTAGAAGCAAGTCCGATTAATACTTGATTCTCTTCAATAGATTGTCCTGTAACAATCTTCTTTTTATCAACAATACCAACTGTAAAACCAGCTAAATCGTATTCTTCCTCAGAATACATCCCCGGCATTTCAGCTGTTTCCCCGCCGATTAATGAACAACCAGCTTGACGGCATCCTTCTGCAATTCCTTTGACGATGTTTTCAATTTTACTAGGTTCTGCCTTACCGCAAGCAATATAATCAAGGAAAAAGAGCGGCTCTGCCCCTTGCACAACAATGTCATTTACACACATTGCAACTGCATCGATGCCGATTGTGTCATGTTTGTCCATCATGAAAGCGAGCATTAATTTTGTTCCTACACCATCTGTTCCAGATACTAATACTGGCTCTTCTAATGCAAATTTTGAAAGATCAAACATTCCTCCAAAACCACCTAACCCGCCTAGCACTTCTTTTCTCATCGTTGTTTGCACGTGTTTTTTCATGCGAGATACCGCTTCATATCCAGCTTCAATATCTACTCCTGCTTGCTTATATGCATTCGCCATCGTTTCTATACACCTCGTCTTTTTATACTGAAAGAATTTCTCCCGCCTACTGGGCAGTAACTGTAAGAAAAAGCGAGCTTCTACACAGCACATAGTAGAAGCTGCTATCTTGTGCTTTATTTCATACTTGCTAAAAGCTCTTGCTCATAATCATAAAGAGCCGTCGGATAATCCCCATTAAAGTAAGCCATACATAAACCGCCATATTTCCCTTCATACGGGCGGCCAATTGCATCAATTAAGCTCTCTTCACTTAAAAATGTTAAAGAGTCTGCTCCAATGATTTCACGGATTTCTTCTATTGAGTGATTTGCTGCAATTAATTCTTTTCTTGTTTGAATGTCAATTCCATAAAAGCACGGATACTTAAGAGGCGGCGAAGCAATTCTTACATGCACTTCTGTTGCCCCAGCCTCGCGCAGCATACGAACAATTCGCTTGCTTGTTGTACCACGCACAATAGAGTCATCAATCATAACGACACGTTTTCCTTCAACAACACCGCGTACTGCTGAAAGTTTCATTTTTACCCCTTGTTCACGCAGTTCTTGAGAAGGTTGAATAAACGTACGTCCAACATAACGATTTTTAATTAACCCTAACTCATAAGGAATTCCCGTTGCTTCTGCATAGCCGATTGCCGCTGAAATACTAGAATCAGGTACACCAGTTACAACATCTGCTTCAACCGGAGCTTCCTTTGCTAACAATTTCCCCATATTTTTACGTGCTGCATGAACGTTAACACCAGCAATGTTTGAATCAGGACGCGCAAAGTAAATGTACTCCATGCTGCAAATGGCATGTTCTACATCATTTGTAAAACGATCTGCATGAATTCCTTCATCATTTATGATAAGTAATTCTCCAGGCTCTACATCCCGAATGTATGTTGCCCCAACTACATCAAAGGCACATGTTTCAGATGCTACAACGTATGCATCTCCCATCTTTCCAATCGAAAGCGGACGGAATCCATTTGGATCTAATGCAACAATCATTTCGTTTCCTGTTAATAATAAATAGGCAAAAGCACCTTTTACTTTGTTTAATGCATCTTTTACACTTTCAATTAATGTACCTTTTGTATTGCGTTTAATTAGATGAAGTAATACTTCTGTATCCGAACTTGTTTGAAAAATACTTCCCTCTGCCTCTAATTCACGGCGAAGCATTTTAGCATTAATTAAATTACCGTTATGAGCTAGTGCCATACTATGGTCTGAAAAACGAAATAACAGTGGTTGAACATTCGCAACTTCTGCGCCGCCTGCTGTTGCATAACGAACGTGCCCAATCGCTGATTTTCCGTTTAAACCATCTAACTCACCGCGTGAAAACACTTCTGATATTAAACCAAGCCCTCTATGACCAGTGATTTTCTCCCCATTATTTACAACAATGCCAGCGCCTTCTTGACCACGGTGCTGCAAGCTATGCAACCCATAATACGCAACTTGTGCTGCATTTTCATGCCCCCAAATTCCGAAAACGCCGCATTCTTCATTTAGCCCCTTTATTTCATTAAGCATGGAATAGCCCCTTTCCAAGCCGTTCTCATTTCATCAACATCCGCTGTAAGCAACACTTCTTTTTCTTCATTACGAATTATTAATTGATTTGTATTTGTTACTTCCCCAACACAAAGTGCGTCTACCATATTTTCAAACGCTTCTTTTTGCTCGCGTGTTACTGTAACAACAAAGCGAGATTGTGATTCTGCAAATAACATTGCTGTCGCTTCTCCAGCCAACTTCACGTCTGCACCTAATCCGTTTGCCCCCATTGCACTTTCTGCGAAAGCAACTGCTAATCCGCCTTCTGCAACGTCATGCGCTGATTGTACAAGTCCCTCTTGAATCGCTACTAATAATTGCTGTTGACGTTTTTCTTCTACTTCTAAATCGATGCTTGGTGCCTGACCGAAAATCTCCCCGTGCACCATCTTTTGCAATTCACTACCACCAAACTCTGCTTTCGTTTCACCGATTACATAAACGAGGTCACCAGCTTGCTTGAACTCTTGCGTTGTTACATGCTTTACATCATGCACAAGTCCAACCATACCAACAGTTGGTGTTGGGTATACTGCTTCCCCACTGCGTTCATTGTACATTGATACGTTTCCACCAATAACAGGAGTATTTAACGTACGGCATGCTTCACTCATTCCATCTACTGACTTCTCAATTTGCCAAAAGATTTCTGGCTTTTCAGGGTTACCAAAGTTTAAGCAATCTGTAATTGCAAGCGGCTCACCGCCAGAACATACAATATTACGAGCTGCTTCTGCTACAGCAATTTTCCCGCCTACTTCTGGGTCTAAATAAATGTAGCGAGAGTTACAATCCGTTGTCATCGCTAATGCTTTATTTGTTCCGCGAACACGAACAACCGCTGCGTCAGACCCTGGTGTAACAACTGTACTTGTACGTACTTGGTAATCGTATTGATCATATACCCACTCTTTACTTGCAATCGTTGGTTGTTGCAATAAAGATAGTAATGTTTCTTTATAATTTTCCACTTTTGGTGTTTCCATCTTCATTTGTTGGAACTCTGCAAAATACGCAGCCTCTTTTGAAGGCTTATGATAAACTGGTGCTTCCTCTGCTAATGCATCAGCTGGCACTTCCGCAACCATTTCCCCTTTATGGAATAAACGAAGCATTTTATCTTCTGTTACTTTTCCCATTACTACTGCTGCAAGGCCATATTTTTCAAATAGCTCTACAATCTCTTGTTCTCTACCTTTTTTCACGACGATTAACATACGTTCTTGTGATTCTGAAAGCATCATCTCGTACGGTGTCATGCCTGTTTCACGCTGCGGTACATCATCTAAATACATTTCAATACCCATACCTGCTTTACTTGCCATCTCTGCAGAAGATGATGTTAATCCTGCCGCTCCCATATCTTGAATGCCGACAAGTGCATCAGATTTGATTAATTCTAAGCATGCTTCAATTAAAAGCTTCTCCATAAATGGATCGCCTACTTGCACCGCTGGGCGTTTTGCATCGGAATCCTCAGATAGCTCTTCTGACGCAAATGTTGCACCGTGAATACCATCGCGACCTGTTGCTGCTCCAACATACATGACTGTATTACCAGCACCGTGTGCTTGCCCTTTTTTAATATCTTCATGGTTAATTAATCCAACGCACATTGCGTTTACAAGCGGATTTCCTTCATAGCATGGGTCGAACTGTACTTCTCCGCCAACAGTTGGAATACCGATGCAGTTACCGTATCCTGCAATACCCGCTACAACTTCTTCAAATAAATATTTTACGCGCGGTGATTGTAGCTCACCGAAGCGAAGTGAATTTAACATAGCAATTGGACGTGCTCCCATAGAAAACACATCACGGATAATACCGCCAACCCCTGTCGCTGCACCTTGATACGGTTCAATTGCAGATGGATGGTTATGACTTTCCATCTTAAATACTACCGCTTGATTATCACCGATATCTACGATTCCAGCGCCTTCACCAGGACCTTGCAGTACACGTTCACCAGTCGTTGGAAACTTACGAAGAACTGGCTTTGAATTTTTATAGCTACAATGCTCTGACCACATAACAGAGAACAATCCTGTTTCTGTATAGTTTGGCAGACGTCCTAAAATCTTTTCAACCATGGCAAACTCTTCGTCTGTTAATCCCATTTCCGCATAAATGCGTTGTTCTTTAATTTGAGTTGGATTTGGTTCAAGCAGTAACGACATATGTTTCCCTCCAATGTTTCAAAATAGATTGAAATACTTTTAGACCATCCGCTCCTCCAAGTAATTCATCAACAGCACGTTCTGGATGCGGCATCATACCAAGTACATTTCCTTGCTCATTTACAATCCCTGCAATATCTGAAACGCTTCCGTTTGGATTCTCTACATAACGGAAGACAATTTGATTATTTTCTTCTAACTGTTTCAATGTTGTTTCATCACAGTAGTAGTTTCCTTCACCATGAGCGATCGGAATATCGATCATTTCATCTTTCTCATATTGTGATGTAAACATTGTTGTATTATTTTCAACACGAAGCTGAACAGTACGGCACATGAACTTTAAGTTTTTATTGCGAATTAATGCGCCTGGTAACAGTCCAGACTCTACTAAAATTTGAAATCCGTTACATACACCTAAGATTGGTTTTCCTGCTTCAGCTGCTTTTTGTACACCTTTCATTGCATTTGCAAAGCGGGAAATTGCTCCGCAACGAAGGTAATCTCCGTAAGAGAAACCACCTGGTAGTAAAATTGCATCGTACTGATCTAAGTTTTCTTCACTATGCCAAACGTAGTCTACATCTTGGCCAAGCTCATCTTTAATTGCATGAAACATATCTACGTCACAATTCGAACCTGGAAAAACGATTACGGCAAATTTCACTGCGCGACAACCTCCTCAACTTCATAGCGATAATCTTCAATCACTACATTCGTTAATAATTTTTCGCACATTTCTTTTACCATTGCATCAATATCTGTAACTGATTTATCAATTGTTAGTTCCATATATTTACCAATACGAACATCTTGTACTTCTGTAAAGGAAAGACTATGAAGTGCTCCTTTTACTGCTGTTCCTTGTGGATCTAATACACTTTCTCTTAACGTGACATATACCTTTACTTTATACATGTGAAGCTCCCCCTAATCGTTTTAAAATCTCTTCATAAGCATCTGTTAAATTACCAAGATCGCGGCGAAATACATCTTTATCAAATTTTTCATTGCTCGTTTCATCCCATAAACGACATGTATCTGGTGAAATCTCGTCCGCTAATAAAATTTCTCCTTCTTCTGTTACACCGAACTCTAATTTAAAATCTATTAACCTTACACGACAGCTTGCGAAATACTCAATCAATACTTGATTGATTTGTAGAGCTTTTTCTCGTAATATACTTACTTGCTCTGGTGTTGCAACGTTTAGCACACGAATATGATCATCTGTTACAAGAGGATCTCCTAAATCATCATCTTTGTAGTAAAATTCGACGATTGGTGTTGTAAGTACAGTACCTTCTTCCATACCTAGTCGTTTTGAAAGACTACCCGCAATCACATTTCTTGTGACAACTTCTAATGGAATAATGCTTACTTTTTTTACAATTTGCTCTGTTTCTGATATTTTCTCAACAAAGTGTGTTTTAATTCCCACTTCTTGTAACTTTCTGAATAAAAGAGTTGTAATCTCGTTGTTCAGACGACCTTTTCCTGTAATCGTCGCTTTCTTTTCCCCATTGAAAGCAGTGGCACTATCTTTATACTCTACCCAAACCATATCTGCTGAATCTGTACGATAAATTCTTTTTGCTTTACCTTCATACAGCAATTCTAGCTTTTGCATTTCGCAAGCCCCCTGTAGTTTGAAAAATGTGAATAGTATGTTTATAAAGAATGGCACAGAATGAAATGATTCTGTGCCATATAAAATTATCAGTTTAAGCCAAGACGTTCAAAAATTGTATCAACATGTTGCAGGTGATGTTCATAGTTGAAACATTCATTGATTTCTTCTTGTGTTAATTTGCTTGTAATACGCTCGTCAGCTTCTACAAGCTCTTTAAACTGTACTTGTGTTTCCCACGCTTCCATCGCTTTAGGCTGTACGATATCATAAGCTTCTTCACGTACCATACCTTTGTCGATTAACGTAAGCATTACGCGCTGAGAATAAATTAAACCATATGTTCGTGTCATATTGCGTTTCATATTTTCTGGGAATACCGTTAAGTTTTTCACGATATTACCAAAGCGATTTAACATGTAATTTAATGCAATCGTTGCATCTGGTAAAATAATACGTTCCGCAGATGAATGTGAAATATCACGTTCATGCCATAATGGAACATTCTCGTAAGATGTCATCATATAACCACGGATAACACGAGCTAAACCAGTCATATTTTCAGAACCGATTGGATTTCGTTTATGTGGCATTGCAGAAGAACCTTTTTGTCCTTTCGCAAAAGACTCTTCCACTTCACGTGTTTCACTCTTTTGCAGGCCGCGAATCTCAACTGCCATTTTCTCAATAGATGTTGCGATTAATGCAAGTGTTGACATGTAATGTGCATGACGATCACGTTGCAATGTTTGTGTTGAAATCGGCGCTGCTTCTAACCCTAAGTTTTCACAAACATATTTTTCTACGAATGGATTAATGTTCGCGAATGTACCAACTGCACCAGACAATTTACCAACGCGAACTGTATCAGCTGCTTGTTTAAAACGTTCTAAGTTACGTTTCATTTCTTCATACCAAAGACCAAGTTTCAAACCAAATGTTGTTGGTTCTGCATGAACACCGTGCGTTCTTCCCATCATAATTGTGTATTTATGTTCTTTTGCTTTGTTAGCTAAAATAGTAATGAAATTTTCTAAGTCGTTTAGTAGAATTTCATTTGCTTGTTTTAAGATATAAGATAAAGCCGTATCTACTACGTCTGTAGATGTTAAGCCGTAATGTACCCATTTACGCTCTTCACCGAGTGTTGGTGTTTCAGATACTGCACGCGTAAATGCTACAACATCGTGACGCGTTTCTTGTTCAATTTCATAAATACGATCAATATCGAAAGATGCATTTTCACGAAGCTTTTTCACATCTTCTTTCGGAATATCGCCAAGCTCAGCCCATGCTTCACAAGCTAAGATTTCAACTTCTAACCATGCTTTAAATTTGTTTTCTTCCGTCCAAATCGCACCCATCTCAGGGCGTGTATAACGACTAATCATCTTTTTCCCTCCAACAGTTGTTCTTGATGGTCCCAAATATGCAAACTTTGCGCTTTTTCTAGAGCGTCTTCAATATTTTCGTTTAAAATATTTAGATGCCCCATTTTACGCTGCGTTTTTGCTTCTTCTTTTCCATATAAATGCAAGTAACACCCGGTTAATCTATTCACTTGCTTTAGGACTCCTTCTATATGTTCGCCTAAAATGTTTACCATGACAACTGGTTTTAGCAAAATTGTTTCTCCAAGAGGTAAATTACAGATTGCTCGGATATGTTGTCCGAATTGACTGATTTCACAAGCATCAATTGTATAGTGCCCAGAATTGTGCGGTCTTGGTGCTAACTCATTGATATAAATGTCACCATTTGCTGTAGCAAACATCTCTACCGCTAGTGTTCCCACCAGTTTTAACTCATCCGCTAATCTTTCTGCATATTGAATACCTTGTTGTGATAACGCATGTGGAATACGAGCCGGAACGATTGATTCGTGTAAAATATTATTCACATGAATATTTTCGGCTACTGGGAATACTTTCGTTTCACCATTTACACTACGTGTAACAATGACGGAAATTTCTTTTTCAAATAAAACCCACTTCTCTAAAATGCATTCAGCTTGATTAACAAGTTCCATCGCTTTCGCAACATCAGCTTCACTTTTTAGGACAACTTGCCCTTTCCCATCATATCCTCCTGTTGTTGTCTTCAACACGCAGGGAAAGGAAAATTCAGCAACTGCCTCTAAAAGGTCTTCTTGCTTCTGAACGAGTCTGTAAGGCGCTACTGGTAAACCCGCTTTCACAATTGCATTTTTTTCTGTATAACGGTTTTGCGTTGTATATAATAACTGACTGCCTTGCGGTAAATACGCATGCTTTTCAAGCCACTGTAGGCAGTTATAATCAATATTCTCAAATTCATATGTTACAACATCGCTTATCTCTGCTAAATAATGAATCGCTTTCAAATCATCGTACGGTGCCACAATTTCAATGTCGGCAACTTGTGCACACGATGAAGACTTTGCTGGATCTAATACTGCAATTTTATATCCCATTTCTTTTGCAGCAATCGCCATCATTCTGCCAAGCTGTCCTCCGCCAATAATACCAATCATTTGTCCAGGTAAGATCGTTTTTATCACTGCAGCTCACTACCTTCTCGCACATTTTTTTCAATTGCTTCTCGTCTTAGTTCTAATGCATCGTATATATCATCATGAGACGATCCTAACATTTGTGCGGCAAGTAAACCTGCATTAGTCGCCCCGGCTTTTCCAATCGCGACAGTCGCAACTGGTACACCTCCTGGCATTTGAACAATAGATAGTAACGAATCTAAACCGTTTAACGCTTTCGACTGAACAGGAACACCGATGACAGGAATATTTGTTTTTGCAGCAACCATTCCTGGTAAATGAGCGGCTCCACCTGCTCCAGCAATAATAACTTTTAACCCACGTTCACGAGCTGTTTCTGCATATTCAAACATATAATCTGGAGTCCGATGAGCCGATACAACTTTCTTCTCATACGGAATATTTAATTCTTCTAATATTTCACAAGCATACTTCATTGTTTCCCAGTCTGACGTGCTTCCCATAATGATCCCAACTAGTGGTTTCATATTAGAATCCCCCCGATTCAAATAAAAAAAGCCTGATATAGAACATTTCCCCTTTTACTATGAGAGAAAGTGCTCTACTCAGGCATAAGTATCTCATGTGAATAGAAAAATACCGAGTGACTTTCCCTCATAGTCCAACGATTAACGGTCGTTAGGTAGAGACTTGCAGGCCATATCCCCGCGATTATATGAGGTACGATATAATATTGTTTCTAAGATTATATTAACAGGTGTTCTTAAAACATGTCAACAAATAATCGAATGTTTTTTACCCATCACATTATAACGTTCGTGTTTTACTTATAATAAAAAGAAGAACCGAAAAAATATGCAAAAAAGGACGGGAATTAAAGAGGAAATGCGAGAATATATGCAGTATAACCATTCACTATATAAATAGGAAGGGTTACATTCAAAAACAACTTAGAAACACAAAAAAACCTAAGTCAAAACGACTTAGGTTTTTGCCTGGCAACGTCCTACTCTCACAGGGACAAAGTCCCAACTACCATCGGCGCTAGAGAGCTTAACTTCCGTGTTCGGTATGGGAACGGGTGTGACCTCTCTGCCATCATTACCAGACTTATGAAGGTATATTCCTTCAAAACTAGATAACATTTGCTTCATATTATATGGTTAAGTCCTCGATCTATTAGTATTCGTCAGCTCCACGTGTCACCACGCTTCCACCTCGAACCTATCAACCTGATCATCTTTCAGGGATCTTACTAGCTTAACGCTATGGGAAATCTCATCTTGAGGGGGGCTTCATGCTTAGATGCTTTCAGCACTTATCCCTTCCGCACATAGCTACCCAGCTATGCCCTTGGCAGAACAACTGGTACACCAGCGGTGCGTCCATCCCGGTCCTCTCGTACTAAGGACAGCTCCTCTCAAATTTCCTACGCCCACGACGGATAGGGACCGAACTGTCTCACGACGTTCTGAACCCAGCTCGCGTACCGCTTTAATGGGCGAACAGCCCAACCCTTGGGACCGACTACAGCCCCAGGATGCGATGAGCCGACATCGAGGTGCCAAACCTCCCCGTCGATGTGGACTCTTGGGGGAGATAAGCCTGTTATCCCCGGGGTAGCTTTTATCCGTTGAGCGATGGCCCTTCCATGCGGAACCACCGGATCACTAAGCCCGACTTTCGTCCCTGCTCGACTTGTAGGTCTCGCAGTCAAGCTCCCTTATGCCTTTGCACTCTACGAATGATTTCCAACCATTCTGAGGGAACCTTTGGGCGCCTCCGTTACTTTTTAGGAGGCGACCGCCCCAGTCAAACTGCCCACCTGACACTGTCTCCCGGGTCGATAAGACCCGTAGGTTAGAATTTCAATACAGCCAGGGCGGTATCCCACCAGCGCCTCCACCGAAGCTAGCGCTCCGGCTTCAAAGGCTCCCGCCTATCCTGTACAAGCTGTACCAAAATTCAATATCAGGCTACAGTAAAGCTCCACGGGGTCTTTCCGTCCTGTCGCGGGTAACCTGCATCTTCACAGGTACTATAATTTCACCGAGTCTCTGGTTGAGACAGTGCCCAAATCGTTACACCTTTCGTGCGGGTCGGAACTTACCCGACAAGGAATTTCGCTACCTTAGGACCGTTATAGTTACGGCCGCCGTTTACTGGGGCTTCAGTTCAGAGCTTCGCTTGCGCTAACCCCTCTCCTTAACCTTCCAGCACCGGGCAGGTGTCAGCCCCTATACTTCGCCTTACGGCTTCGCAGAGACCTGTGTTTTTGCTAAACAGTCGCTTGGGCCTATTCACTGCGGCTTTCCGTTAAGAAAGCACCCCTTCTCCCGAAGTTACGGGGTCATTTTGCCGAGTTCCTTAACCAGAGTTCTCTCGCACACCTTAGGATTCTCTCCTCGCCTACCTGTGTCGGTTTGCGGTACAGGCACCTTTTATCTCGCTAGAAGCTTTTCTTGGCAGCGGGGAATCAAAGACTTCGCTCCATAAGGAGCTTCCCCATCACAGCTCAGCCTTCACGGTAAGCGGATTTGCCTACTTACCAGCCTAACTGCTTGGACGTGCACAACCAATCGCACGCTTCTTCTATCCTTCTGCGTCCCTCCATTGCTCAAACGATAAAGAGGTGGTACAGGAATATCAACCTGTTGTCCATCGCCTACGCCTGTCGGCCTCGGCTTAGGTCCTGACTAACCCTGAGCGGACGAGCCTTCCTCAGGAAACCTTAGGCATTCGGTGGACGGGATTCTCACCCGTCTTTCGCTACTCATACCGGCATTCTCACTTCTAAGCGCTCCACCAGTCCTTACGATCTGACTTCACAGCACTTAGAACGCTCCCCTACCACTGATACCATAGGTATCAATCCGCAGCTTCGGTGGTGTATTTAGCCCCGGTACATTTTCGGCGCAGAGTCACTCGACTAGTGAGCTATTACGCACTCTTTAAATGGTGGCTGCTTCTAAGCCAACATCCTAGTTGTCTAAGCAACTCCACATCCTTTTCCACTTAATACACACTTTGGGACCTTAGCTGGCGGTCTGGGCTGTTTCCCTTTTGACTACGGATCTTATCACTCGCAGTCTGACTCCTAAGGATAAGTCATTGGCATTCGGAGTTTGACTGAATTCGGTAATCCGATGGGGACCCCTAGTCCAATCAGTGCTCTACCTCCAAGACTCTTACACTTAAGGCTAGCCCTAAAGCTATTTCGGGGAGAACCAGCTATCTCCAGGTTCGATTGGAATTTCTCCGCTACCCACACCTCATCCCCGCACTTTTCAACGTGCGTGGGTTCGGGCCTCCATTCAGTGTTACCTGAACTTCACCCTGGACATGGGTAGATCACCTGGTTTCGGGTCTACGACCACGTACTAAACGCCCTATTCAGACTCGCTTTCGCTACGGCTCCGCCTCTTCAGCTTAACCTCGCACGGGATCGTAACTCGCCGGTTCATTCTACAAAAGGCACGCCATCACCCGTTAACGGGCTCTGACTATTTGTAGGCACACGGTTTCAGGATCTCTTTCACTCCCCTTCCGGGGTGCTTTTCACCTTTCCCTCACGGTACTGGTTCACTATCGATCACTAGGTAGTATTTAGCCTTGGGAGATGGTCCTCCCGGATTCCGACGGAATTTCACGTGTTCCGCCGTACTCAGGATACATTCAAGAGGGAACGAAGTTTCAACTACAGGGTTGTTACCTTCTATGACGAGCCTTTCCAGGCTGCTTCGTCTACCTCGTTCCTTTGTAACTCCGTATAGAATGTCCTACAACCCCAAGAGGCAAGCCTCTTGGTTTGGGCTAGATTCCGTTTCGCTCGCCGCTACTCAGGAAATCGCATTTGCTTTCTCTTCCTCCAGGTACTTAGATGTTTCAGTTCCCTGGGTCTGTCTTCTTTACCCTATGTATTCAGATAAAGATACCATACCATTACGTATGGTGGGTTTCCCCATTCGGAAATCTCCGGATCAAAGCTTACTTACAGCTCCCCGAAGCATATCGGTGTTAGTCCCGTCCTTCATCGACTCCTAGTGTCAAGGCATCCACCGTGCGCCCTTTCTAACTTAACCAAAATTAAAAAAATATGAGCTACACTGTTATCTAGTTTTCAAAGAACATATATTTTCGAGAGATAGTTCTCTCAAAACTGAACAAAACGAAACACGGAAACTTATATTGATGAACAGCGTTCATCAATTCTCCATAGAAAGGAGGTGATCCAGCCGCACCTTCCGATACGGCTACCTTGTTACGACTTCACCCCAATCATCTGTCCCACCTTAGGCGGCTGGCTCCAAAAGGTTACCCCACCGACTTCGGGTGTTACAAACTCTCGTGGTGTGACGGGCGGTGTGTACAAGGCCCGGGAACGTATTCACCGCGGCATGCTGATCCGCGATTACTAGCGATTCCAGCTTCATGTAGGCGAGTTGCAGCCTACAATCCGAACTGAGAACGGTTTTATGAGATTAGCTCCACCTCGCGGTCTTGCGACTCTTTGTACCGTCCATTGTAGCACGTGTGTAGCCCAGGTCATAAGGGGCATGATGATTTGACGTCATCCCCACCTTCCTCCGGTTTGTCACCGGCAGTCACCTTAGAGTGCCCAACTTAATGATGGCAACTAAGATCAAGGGTTGCGCTCGTTGCGGGACTTAACCCAACATCTCACGACACGAGCTGACGACAACCATGCACCACCTGTCACTCTGCCCCCGAAGGGGAAGCCCTATCTCTAGGGTTGTCAGAGGATGTCAAGACCTGGTAAGGTTCTTCGCGTTGCTTCGAATTAAACCACATGCTCCACCGCTTGTGCGGGCCCCCGTCAATTCCTTTGAGTTTCAGCCTTGCGGCCGTACTCCCCAGGCGGAGTGCTTAATGCGTTAACTTCAGCACTAAAGGGCGGAAACCCTCTAACACTTAGCACTCATCGTTTACGGCGTGGACTACCAGGGTATCTAATCCTGTTTGCTCCCCACGCTTTCGCGCCTCAGTGTCAGTTACAGACCAGAAAGTCGCCTTCGCCACTGGTGTTCCTCCATATCTCTACGCATTTCACCGCTACACATGGAATTCCACTTTCCTCTTCTGCACTCAAGTCTCCCAGTTTCCAATGACCCTCCACGGTTGAGCCGTGGGCTTTCACATCAGACTTAAGAAACCACCTGCGCGCGCTTTACGCCCAATAATTCCGGATAACGCTTGCCACCTACGTATTACCGCGGCTGCTGGCACGTAGTTAGCCGTGGCTTTCTGGTTAGGTACCGTCAAGGTGCCAGCTTATTCAACTAGCACTTGTTCTTCCCTAACAACAGAACTTTACGACCCGAAAGCCTTCATCGTTCACGCGGCGTTGCTCCGTCAGACTTTCGTCCATTGCGGAAGATTCCCTACTGCTGCCTCCCGTAGGAGTCTGGGCCGTGTCTCAGTCCCAGTGTGGCCGATCACCCTCTCAGGTCGGCTACGCATCGTCGCCTTGGTGAGCCGTTACCTCACCAACTAGCTAATGCGCCGCAGGTCCATCTATAAGTGACAGCCGAAGCCGCCTTTCAATTTCGCACCATGCGGTGCAAAATATTATCCGGTATTAGCCCCGGTTTCCCGGAGTTATCCCAGTCTTATAGGCAGGTTACCTACGTGTTACTCACCCGTCCGCCGCTAACTTCTTAAGAGCAAGCTCTTAATCGGTTCGCTCGACTTGCATGTATTAGGCACGCCGCCAGCGTTCATCCTGAGCCAGGATCAAACTCTCCAATAAAGTTTGTCTAGCATCATAAATAAAAATTGACGTTTCACGTTGTTTGTTTCGTTCAGTTTTCAAAGAACTTATCCGCCGCTCAAGTTGGCGACTTCCTTATGTTAACATCTCAGTTATTCAATGTCAACTAAGTTTTTTATTTCGTTTGTCGCGTTTTTAATTTGTTTCATCAGCGACTCGTATAATATTACACCCTTATTTAATAAGAGTCAACATTTTTTTAAAAATATATGTATTCTTTCTGCAGCATTGTAAATATTCCTCTCAAGTAATCCTTTATCCCGTATAAACTGCCCGTAAAAGCCTGATTCGCGGGGGTAATAATCAGTAGGGGATGAAGCCCCGCCGACGAAATTTTCACTTTATTTTTAAGGAATTATATATTCCTTGCAAAATAATAGAAACTGTCGCACCAGCTACATCTTTCAAATTTGCAATATTGTCCTCTACATAAAAATCCATCTATATTCACTTTGATTTTATCAAATACGAATTGGAACCAATATCAATTTTTTATCATGCGAACGAAATAAGGGAATGAAAAAAAAGCTTTCCATTCCCTTATTTCTTTACACTGTCTCTTCTTCTACCTTCAAAACTGTCTTTTTCTTTGTGAATTTCCACTTTATCATATCCATCACATAATAAGCAGTCGGTACAATAATTAACGTTAAGAGCGTAGATGTTAATAAACCAGAAATAACCACCATGGCAAGGGATCGAGAAATAAGTCCTCCCTCGGTCGACAACGCTAGCGGTGTAAGTGCACCTATTGTAGCAAGAGCCGTCATTAAAATCGGACGAAGTCTTGTTACCCCCGCTTCTAATAAAGCTTCTTTTATAGCCATTCCTTGTTTTTCATTTTGCATAACACGATCCATCAACACAATAGCATTCGTTACAACAATGCCAATTAACATAAGAAACCCAACCAATGCCGGCATACCTAAAGGTTCTTTCGTAAGGTATAAGCCGAGCAAACCACCTGTAAAAAGAAATGGTAAAGAAAATAGAATTGCAAACGGAGCCATTGCATTTCCAAATGTCACTAGCATCACAACAAAGACAAGTACAACAGCAATTCCCATAGCAATAATCATATTTTGGAACCCTTCGCTCATAGCTTGCGACTGTCCTTCAGAGCGATACTTAATACCTTTTGGCAAATCTAACTCTTTTAAACGTTTATCTACCTCAGCTTGCACACCAGATACATTATCCGTTGTAAATCTTGCATTTACTTGTACATACTCTTGCTGATTTAAGCGATACAAGGCAGTAGGTCCTGGTGCTTCAGAGAGTGTGGCTACATCCGACAATTTTACCTGTTGCCCAGTAGGACTCATAATAATTTGATTCGTAATACTTTCAATAGATGTAAGATTGTCATTTTTCAACCCTAGATTCACTGAAGTCGTTTTTCCGTCTAATTGGACTGTCATAACACTTTCGCCAGCAATATTCCCTCTTACAAAAGCAGCAATCATCATCGGATTCAAGCCTTTTCCCACTGCTTTTTCTTCATCAATTGACAAATTAAGTTGCGGTTTTACAGCAGCTAAATTTGTTTTCACATTCGACAAACCCTTTATGTCTTTTATCTTCTCTACAATCTTATTCCCGGCAGTCTCCAAATCCTTAGCGTTTCCACCTTCCACAATAAGAACAAATTTCCCTCCTCCTGTTATACCAATCGGTGTCAAAGCTGTTTCAATGCCAGCCCCTAGATTTTCCATCTTTTCTTTTACATCTTTTTCAAAAGTCGTTATTCCTTCTTTCGTCACATCATCCTTCAAATTAATCGACAAACGAATTCTTTCTCCTGAAACAACCGTTTGATAGCTTTTCACAATCACTTGTTTACTAAAAATACTTTCCATATCTTTAGCTACACCATTAGCTTTGTCAAGTGATGTTCCAACAGGTAAATCTGCCGTCAGATTATATGAAGCCGCCTTTTCTTCTGGTAAAAAGTTTTTAGGAATCAGTGGCACAAGCCCTAAAGATGAAACAAATACGACAAAAGCAAGAAAGAGTGTAATCATCTTTTTCTGAATCGTCCAGCTCAGCACACGTCGATATGTTCTCTGCAATATTGTTTCTTTCGGCTCCTTATGCTGCAAACGTAGCAAGAAAAATTTAGCAAGCAAAGGGACAACTGTTAACGAAACAAGTAAAGAAAAAGCAAGCGCAACAATAACTGTAATTCCGAACGGAGCAAAGAACTTGCCAACAATTCCTGGAACAAGTGAAAGCGGACCAAATACTGCCATAGTCGTAATTGTTGAAGATGTAACCGCACCCCCAACTTCTTTAGCAGCCGCTAATACCATGGGTGTATCACGCTTTGTACTACTTAACGTTCTGCGGTAGATGTTTTCAATAACTACAATAGAATCATCAATTACTCGACCAACAGCTACCGCAATACCAGCTAGCGTCATCATATTTAAACTATAGTGTAAATACTTCATCGTAATCACCGCCGCTAAAACAGACAGCGGAATTGATAGAACAGCTACAATTGTAGCTCTTATATTACGTAAGAATACAAATGTCACAACGACAGCAAATAATGTACCTAGCAACACTTCCCTAAGCATACTATTAACTGATTTTTCTACCTGCTTTGAGCTGTCATACAACTTTGTCAGTTTATAACCGTCTGGTAATTGCAAATCAGATAGTCTTTGGTTAATTTGTTTGACCACTTCCACCGCATTAGTTCCTGGCTGCGCTTTAACAGATACAAGAACTGCAGGTGTGTCTTTTAATCTCGTATATACAGTTTCTGTTTTACTTCCATACTCTACAGTTGCTACATCTGACAATGTAACTGTTTGTACTCCCTCAGCACTTGGTACGGCCATTTTCATATTGTTCACGTCAGTAAGCGATTTAAGTTTGTAATCAGCTTGCACATTTAATGTTTTTTCATTAATACTCACCTGGCCTGCTGGAAAAGAAAAATTATGTGCTAAAAGCGCTTGCTTTACTATGTCATAAGTAACCTTTTTTTCCTTCATTTTTTCAATATCAAGTCTAATAGACAATTGCTTTTCGGTTTCACCTGACACATCCACCTTGCCGATATTTTCAACAGTGGACAAAGTCGGTTTAATCCGGTCGTTCACATATTGTGAAATATCCGCCTGCTTTGCATTGTCTGAAGAAAGAGCAAAGGTAAATATCGGCTGCGAAGGTCCATCTTTCATAACGACAGGTTTCCCTGCATCCTCTGGTAATTTTAAAGATGCAACAGCACTCGTCACATCTTTTTCAGCTTCATCCATCTTCCTGTCCATATCAAATTCTAAAATAGCAACTACCGTGTTGCTATGAGCTTCAATATATAAGTTATCAAGCTTTTGAATACTAGAAAATGCAGTTTCTAGCGGCTTTCCTATATCATTTAACCCTTGTTCTGGTGTGGCACCCGTATAAGGGACTTGCACAATCATATACGGAATATTAACGTTTGGCATTTCTTCCATCTCTATTGTTTTAATAGAATATAAGCCTCCGACAACAATAAAAATCATCGCGAGAAAGACAACACCTACATTTTTTAAAGAAAAATGAATCCACGACCCCACCGTCATTCCTCCCATTCCTTTTTACCATGCAAAATAACCTTACTTACATAACCCCTATAAGTCCTATTCCTCCCCTCCCTATATTCTCTTCACTCTTTTTTTAATTACTAATTTTATCCTTTTGTTACAAATAAACCCTACGACAGATTCTAAACTCAACCCAAAGACCTATATCGAATCATACAGCAGTATAAAAATCCATGTTCTAAACGCAACAAAAAGGATTATGTATTTTACACTTTCCGTAAGCAGGAACACACAAACTTCCCTGAGATTGCAATCCCTACAAATGATTTATCAATATTTGATTTTTTACATGATTAAGTGGACGTTTTTTTACATAACTTAGTTGACATTTATACTCTTGAGGTGAGGGATCTTACTACCTGTTAATGGGGGATAAACACAAAGTAAATTGGATAATACAATGAAAAGTTATCGAAATGAAGATACGAATGTTAATAAAATGATTGCGGAAAGCTATCTGTTTTCAACGGAAGCAACCTATGATAAATTTATTTTATCAGAATTTACCAAATAGTAAATATTTATTATTAGAACAGAATGAGTGAATAAGAATATCGAAAAGTTGCAGGGAGGAGAAATATATTGGAACAAATTGAGCTGATAGAGTTAGACGAAGAGAATATAAATGATGGGGGCTGTTATTGTCTTCGGAGCAAGCCAACTTCAACAGGTTTCATCAATAAAAACCAATGGCTTATGGGAAGTTTTAACGAAGGGTTAAAGTATATAAAAATAATGGACAATAGCAAGCCAGCAGGTTTTATTGAGTATACACCTATTGAATATTCTTCGAAAGTTGTCTATGGTGAAAATTATTTAGTTATCCATTGTTTATGGGTAAATGTTACAGGAAAAGGGTATGCATCAAAATTGATTCATAAATGTATTCAAGATGCTAAGGCACAAAATAAAGATGGAGTTATTGTAATTACAAATCCAAACACTTCTTGGACTCCCAGTAAAGACGTTTTTATAAAGAATAATTTTAGAGAAATAGATTATGCACCTTATGGATTTGAGTTACTTGTTTACAAATTTGGACATTCACCTAACCCATATTTCCCAAAAGATTGGGATGAGCGACTGAAGCTTTTTAAAGGTTTAACAATTCTTCGTACCCAACAATGTCCATTTGTAGATGTCTCAACCAATAATGTTATTAAGGCAGCAAAGCAATTGGGTATTCATGCAGAGATTATTGACATAGAAAACAGAGATGAATTGTTGAGACTTTCACCTACTCCTTATGGTATCTACGGAGTCATCTACAAGAATAAATTAGTTTCATTTCATAGACTTACAGTTCACTCCGCAATAAAACGGTTAAATGAGTTAAGCTAATTCAACTACAATAGATAAGAGAACTCAATACCCTTAACTAAGTAAAAAACAAAGAATCTCTCACTACTAAGAGTGATAGATTCTTTGTCTAAGTTTACAGGGATGAAGGAATATACTTCTCAACAAATCCCCATACAATATGCCAATATTTCTCCGAGTCTATTTGTTCTGCTTCACCATGCTCCGCACCTGGTACAATTAATTTCTCTTTTTCTACCTTTGCCGCATTGTACATATCATCTAACATTTCATAAGGAACAAACTTATCCGCATCTCCATAAATGAACAACATTGGTGTTTTACTTTTCGCAACTTGCTTGACAGCCGAAGCCTCATTCAAATTATAACCAGCTCGGAATTTAGTTATTGTATTAGCTGCATTCATTACAGGGAATTTAGGTAAATGAAATAGATCTTTTAACTGATAGGGGTACTTTTAACACTACTAGTATTATTTTTCATTTGGTTGGCCTCTTAGTTGAGTTTATGGGATGGAAATTACTACAGAAACTGCAGGTTAAAAAATTCCTTACACCATCCAATATGAACTATGTAAAGTGAAAATTTTATTGTGATTAATTCATAGAGGATCTTGGAATTAAATAAAAAATGTAAAAGAATTTAAAAATGTTTTGTCTTTATTATTCAAATAGCAATTTAGACTATTCCTTATATGTAAAAAAACGCTATTCTTTTGTTAACCATATACACGAAAGGATGGCATTTTTGTATGAATTTATCGATTTTAGATGAACTAGAATTATCTTCTAAAGAATTACAACGATATATGTCACCACATGTTTTAGAACAGTTAGCTAGAGAGATAGGATTTGTTCAACGAAAAAGAGTTAAAAAAAGGAAAGTTACTGCTTCAATTCTCAAATCAGATGGATAAACACAAAAAAGACGAGTCATACTGACTCGTCTCAAATTGCCTGGCAACGTCCTACTCTCACAGGGACAAAGTCCCAACTACCATCGGCGCTAGAGAGCTTAACTTCCGTGTTCGGTATGGGAACGGGTGTGACCTCTCTGCCATCATTACCAGACTTATGAAGGTATATTCCTTCAAAACTAGATAACATTTGCTTCATATTATATGGTTAAGTCCTCGATCTATTAGTATTCGTCAGCTCCACGTGTCACCACGCTTCCACCTCGAACCTATCAACCTGATCATCTTTCAGGGATCTTACTAGCTTAACGCTATGGGAAATCTCATCTTGAGGGGGGCTTCATGCTTAGATGCTTTCAGCACTTATCCCTTCCGCACATAGCTACCCAGCTATGCCCTTGGCAGAACAACTGGTACACCAGCGGT
>NZ_JBFLUR010000002.1:3277500-3397500 GCF_050473865.1 Bacillus sp. S10(2024)
TCCTGCATGATCAAACATCATAGCATGAGACGTTTCAGGAATTACAACTGTTTTACTTTCATTTAATTTACATTCAACACTTTTTATAAATGCTAATTTCTTATTCAGGTCACCTTCTTTTTCTGCTGGAAGAAACAACACTCTACATTGAACATGATCATACCACTCTTCTATCCTACGATCATACAAATCCTCCGCAATCTGTATCATGTTTTCTCTCTTGGATACAAAAGTTACTTTTCCATTTTGAAGTTTTCGTGGTTTATAATCCTCCATAACTAGAGCTCTCTCTTTATTCCATGGCAACCAATTCTTTTTCATATACTGTATCAATGCTTCTTTTGAGTCAAATTCCTGTTCCGGATTAGAAAAGGATTTATTAAAATGCTCTTCTTTAGATTCCGTATATAAGCCCCCAGGTCCTGAATGATTGATCAAAGCTCCTTCAGAATTAACTAAAGAAATAACTCTATCAGCATACATCGATGCGAACATTGTACCAACAGAACAACCAAGCGAACTTCCTACTATATGAGTTTTATGAATCCCAAGAACATCTAACACCTCTCGAACATCTTCAACTAAAGTTTCAAGTTGATATCCTTTTTGAGGATGATCCGAATTACCATGTCCCCTTATATCGATAGCAATTACGCGATATTGTTCTGTAAAATTTGGAATAATACTCCGCCAAATGGCTGCACTTCCTCCCATATAATGCAGGAACAAAATTGGCTCACCGTTCTGGCTGTACTCATAAGCTTTAATTTTTACTCCCTTTGCATTTACCGTATATTCTCTCATTCCCTAATCCCCCTTTAGTGCTCCCCTCATTGATGAAGGGAACTTCGTGACTTCATATTTATTTTATCGTATATTGGTGACAAACAACGTCACTAATAATAGGAGATATTTTCATGTCTAGAACAGGGAGATTATTTGAACTATTAATTACACTAAATACAAAACATCGCTTTACTGCTCAAGAGCTAGCAAATGAGTTTTCAGTATCCAAAAGAACGATACTTAGGGATTTACATCTATTAAGTGAAATGGGTGTCCCTCTTTTCTCTTCCTCTGGACCAAATGGTGGATACACTCTTATAAAGGAACAAAAACTTCCTACTATCTCATTAACACCAGAAGAAGCTACAGGATTACTTCTTTCCTATCAACTTTTAGAAGATGGACCTTTTAAACAAGAGAATATATCAACCATTACTAAAATCCGTTCCAGTATGTCTATAGAGATGATCCAAAAAATAGAAACATTACAAGATAGACTAGCTATTGATTCACCCAATAGAAGTTTTAAAAATCATTACCTCAAAGAACTTTTACAAGCATCATTAGATAAAAAGCATCTTCAAATAGAATACGAATCCCGTTCCGGATACTCAATCCGAACAATCTTTCCTTATGGACTCGTTCTATCTAACGGTTTATGGTACTCTCCTGCATTTTGTTATAAACGAAAAAAGAATGTACCATTTCGAGTCGATCGAATTATTTCCCTCAAAATACAACACGATTTCTCAGAGCCAATTCCAAGAGATATGACCATTACACAATGGTTAAATCAAACAGATACTTTATCAAAAGAACTTACTTTACGAGCAACACTAACGAAAAAAGGCTGTAAAATGCTCGATCCTCATCCTATTGGAGAATGGATTCAAGTTAACCCTAATGGTACCGGAGTAATTGAAGAAAAATGTAGAGAGTCAGATATACCTTTTATCGGAGGACTGTTCCTTAGTCTTGGAACAGAAATATTAATAGAGGAGCCTGCTGAATTAATACATTTTGTGAGAGAAAAAGCGCTGGAAGTCATTAGCCAATATCCAAAAACATGAAATGCTCGAACTTGTATCTCCTTATTTTAACAATTAATAGTATATAATTTGTTTATACAATCACATTTCAATTTAGAAGCAGGTGAAACGATGGAAACCATTCGCGTACTTATAGCTGATGATGAAAAAGAAATAAGAGATTTATTAAAAAAGTATCTTGAGAGAGAGTTCTATATAGTAGATACAGCAATCGATGGCGAAGAAGCTCTTCATTTATTTAACCAAAACAAATATAATCTCGTCATATTAGATTTGATGATGCCGAAAATAGATGGAATTGAAGTATGCAAAAGGCTTAGAGGGCAAACAAATATTCCTATATTAATGCTTACTGCTAAAGATCATGAAGTAGACAAAATTTTAGGATTAAGTATAGGTGCAGATGATTATATTACAAAACCTTTTAGCATTCATGAGGTAGTTGCACGTGTGAAAGCTCTTATGAGGCGTTTTTTAGTATTAGGAAGCGACGCTATCTCTCATGAACAAACAGCGCTTCAGTTTAAAGGTCTAACCATTGATTTAAAAAAATACACGGTTACCGTAGGTGAAGAAGAAATAGCTTTAACAGCAAAAGAACTAGAGCTACTAAAGTTTTTCGCTTCTAATCCCGAACAAGTATTTACGAAAACACAACTCTTTCGCAATGTTTGGGACAGTAACTATATAGAAGATGATAATACAGTTATGGTACATATTAGAAAACTTAGAAAGAAGATCGAAACGGATCCTTCAGATCCTAAATTTATTCAAACTGTGTGGGGAATTGGTTATAAATTTGTAGGTGAAAAAGATGAAAACCGATAAAGTTCTCTATCTTATTTCACTTCAGCTTATCATCATTGCGATACTTCTGCTCATTGAGATGAGTCATACATGTAAACTCATTTTATTTACTGCATTATTTCTTATAACAATAAGCCTTTTCTTTATAAGAATCCATTTTATAAAGAGCCGAAAGTCTATTACTGTTAACTTACAACGAACAATTCACGGAAATTTACATACAAGATTATACACAAACAATGATAACTCGTTGGATGATGTAATTTTTTCTATAAATGAATTAATTACAGAACTAGAAAAGGTACAAGTTGAAGCTAGAAAGTCTCAAAAGGCTAGAAGACAACTCTTATCTAGTATTTCACACGATATTCGAACACCGCTCACTTCCATTATAGGATATGTTGATGCTTTAAAAGATGGAATTGCTGCTTCAGAAGATGAAAAACGAGAGTATCTCGAAATACTCTCAAAGAAATCGAACAGCTTAAAACAATTAGTTGATCAAATATTTAATATGGCTAAGCTAGATGCAGATGAATTCCACATACAAAAAGAGTCTCTCGATTTTGCTGAGATTACTAGAGAATCGCTAATTGAGTTTTTACCTGAACTCTCAAAACATAACATAGAACTACAGGTTCATATTCCAGAAACATCTTGCCCTATTACAGCAGATTACCTTAGTCTTGTACGAATTATAGGTAACCTCATGAAAAATGCGATATATTACGGAAAAGCCGGAAAAGTAGTGGGAATAGAACTACTAGAAACCACTTCTGAATACCAACTACTCATTTGGGACAAAGGACCTGGAATTTCAAATAGTAATTTAGAAAACGTATTTGAAAGAATGTATAGAAGTGACCAATCAAGGAGTGCTTCGCATGGCGGGAGTGGTCTAGGACTTGCTATTGCAAAAGCTCTCGTAGAAAAAAATAGCGGAGACATATGGGTAGAAAGTATTCCATGGGAACGAACTACGTTCGGATTCTCCATTCCAAAACAAACCACTTTTAAGAAATAGTTAAGAAATGATTAAGCCGCAGTTAAATCCTCCTTTTTATCATGTAAGTAAGAGTTTATAGAAAGTAGGTGTTCCAAAATGAGTGCAATTATAAAAACAACAAATCTCACTAAAATTTATGGCAATCAAAAATCAGTGGATAATCTAAATATAAACGTAAATCAAGGAGAGATTTATGGCTTCATCGGACGAAACGGTGCAGGTAAAACAACGACAATTCGAATGCTGCTAGGTCTCATAAAGCCTACAAGCGGAAAAATCGAAATATTCGGGGAGGATTTTTTCCAAAACCAAAAAGAAATTTTAAGAAGAATTGGCTCTATCGTTGAAGTTCCAGGATTTTATGAAAATCTTACTGCTAGAGAGAACCTATTAATTAACGCAAAGATAATCGGAGTGCATAAAAAGAATGCCCTTGAAGAAGCATTAGAAATTGTAGGCCTACAACATGAAACAAAAAAGCTGGTGGGTAAATATTCTTTGGGAATGAAACAACGATTAGGAATCGCAAGAGCCCTTCTCCATTATCCAGAACTATTAATACTTGATGAACCGACAAATGGCTTAGATCCAATTGGTATTAAAGAAATGCGAAAACTTATTAAATCTTTAGCACAAGAAAGAAACATAACAATATTAATTTCCAGCCACATTTTAGCTGAGGTCGAACAGTTAGTAGATCACATGGGGATTATTCATGAAGGGAAGTTATTAGAAGAAATTTCTCTTGAAGCACTTCGAAAAACAAATCGTAAATACTTAGAATTCCAAGTAAATGACGATAATAAAGCTGCAATGCTTTTAGAAAAACAATTTCATATTTTTGACTACGAAGTACATGATGAAGGAAATATTCGTGTTTATTCCCATTTCGGACAACAAGGAAAAATTAATAAAATATTTGTTCAAAACGATATTGACGTATTAAAAATTATGATGAGTGAAGACAGATTAGAGGATTATTTCACCAAATTGGTTGGAGGTGGGACAATTGGCTAATCTATTATATACAGAACTATTAAAGTTGAAACGCTCTAATATGTTCTTAATTAGTATTATTGGGGCAGCGGTAGCACCGTTTATGATCGTTTTGGCCTTTTATATAGAAATGAAAACAAAACCATCTGCTACACCCGCGAGTTTCGATGCCCTTTTTCTTAATGTAAATATGTATATTATTTTATTTATGGGAGTCCTTCTATACGGGGTCGTTACCGCCTATCTCTTTAATCGTGAATACACAGAAAATACACTAAAAAATTTATTAACCATTCCTGTATCACGTTTTAACTTTATCATGAGCAAATTCACCCTTCTATTTATTTGGATTATGACCCTAACTATAGTTGCATGGGGACTAACCTTACTATTAGGGCTATTAGGAGGGTTTCCTGGATTAAGCATCCCTTTATCTTTTCAATTTTTAGTGAAATTTTTATTAGGCGGTGGATTCCTTTTTATCTTATCTTCTCCTATTGTACTGCTAACCCTTGTAATGAGGACTTATGTTCCGCCTATTATATTAACAATTGTTGTAGCAATGGTAAATGTTCTAACTGCAAGTTCGGAACACAAAGATTTGTTTCCTTGGACAGCTGCGCTAGATATAGTAAATAACGAATTGCAACCAACATATCCTCCAGAATATTCTTATGTTGCCATTGCCGCTACAGCTATTATCGGTTTTCTCGCAACACTATTCTATTTTAAAAAAGTTGATATTCATTAATCTCATACCTAATCATGATTCAAAGGCGATAAAAGGAATTAAAACCGTTCACACTTTATATAAACGAAACCGAAATTCCAATCCGGATTTCGGTTTTTCGCCGTATAATGAATTACGGAATTTATTAACAATCACATAAAGTGAAGAACTTTTAACATCTCGGGTAACCTCTATTCGATTTTCCAGCATGATAGAAAATCTCTCCCGAGAACATCATCTTTTAAGATACCAAGCATAAAAAAACGAGATGCAGCTTGCTTAATCTCTGCAGTTTGATATGTTATATAGCCTTTCCAACCATGTTGGTATATATAGTTACCGTTAGACGTTATAAAAAATAGATCTGGAATTTTTGAATCAGGATTAAATTTAAAAGTACCTGCATCTTATTTTTTATCTAAACGGATATAACCACCTTGAAGTTTTAAATATGCATAATCTGAAGAAATAGGATTTGCAAATTTAATTAATACTTCTTCATCTTTTCTGATTGGTTGCCCAGGTTTAGGTTGTTCTACTCTTTCAATAACTATATTCACTTTTTCAGAGCTAGAAGACTCATTTAAAAGATACTCCCATTTATTGTTGGCACGATGGCTTCCCCAATATGATCCAGCAGTTCCTTCTACAACAAATTCCCCTGAATTATCTACTACATAATTATCAAATGCGGTATTGTATTTAACAACGGTAGAAATCTTGGTTTTAGGTAATTTATTTTGTGAATCCTTAATTTCAAATGTAACCTCGTTGGACGGTAAAAATTCACCAAAAGGTATATTTTCTCTAGACTCATATATGTCTCCATTCTCACTTCTAACTAGTGTTACTTTTTGGGTAGAACCTTGTCTAGTTTTATAGGAAGCCGAGACTTCATTGCTCGCTCCAAATAAACCAGGTAAGATTGATGCGCGAATCTTTTTTGTAACAGGATCATAACTACTTTTTTCTAGTATTGGTGGCTGCAAGTTTTCGAAAGCATCGTGTTTATGGGTATTACGTAAATAACCGAGGCCAGTATCATTATTTTTTATACGTTCAAATGAAATACCATTGCCTCATTATTAGTTGAAGCAACTGATAAATAATTATTCCTTTTAACCTTGCTCACAATATGATTCACTTTATTTGTATCTATATTTACATGTTGAAAAATTTCATTTGATGATGTTACTAATTGGTGGTCATTATACATATGCGGAGGTACCATCTTTCAATTGGCTTCGTGACAATTTTGATTTAGAAAGAAATTACTACGATCGTGTAGGGCATTTCATACAAGGATTTGTACCAGCATTAATAACAAGGGAAGTACTTATTGAAGTAGTTGGAAGTCATAAAAAGGGATGGTTAGGATTACTTGTAATTTCAGTTTACCTAGCATTTAGTGCGCTATATAGATTATTGGAATTTATAGTGGCAAAATTAACAAGAACAGGGGCAGAAGCATTTCTCGGGGCACAGGGAGATGTGTGGGATACACAGTGGGATATGTTATGTGCATTGGTTGGAGCTATGATTGCGTTACTTGTCCTTCAATATAAAAACCTCAACTGTAAGAAAGACCTATGATCTTCCAAAATTCTATTTTTGATATAAAACATTTATCTTTTTTATGAAAGCAAACGACTTTGATAAAATCAAGTCGTTTGCTTTCATATTTATAGGGATACAGACCGATCACTTCATGTCCCAAAATGAAAAGATAGGATGAAATCTTATAATTAACTAACTGTAGAGAATTAAAATTTTCGTTTAGGGGGTACATCACGACCTTAGCTTGATAGGCATGCAGCGAGACCCCATTGCATTGTATTATCTTTTCTAAGTTAACATAACTTCACTTATTAGCATTCCAAGTATGTAGAAACTAAAAAAAGCCCCTTCATATTAATGATCTAAAGAGACTTTACTCATACAAATAATTTGTACACCAATTCTTTGATATACAGATTATTTGTACAATAAGTATTATAAATGATTGCTGAATAATAAACTTACATAAATGCTTTTAAAAGTTCTTGAACTAATGGAAGTACTCCGCCTAAAAATTTCAAAACAGCCATTGCGATTGCCATATTATTTCCCTCCTTTTTTGAATGTCAAGATGTAATAAATCTTTATACTCTTATTATAGCTAGTGCCTCTACTCATATCAATAAATTTAATTATGCAATATTTCATATTTATATATGTGTGATATTACTATAATAGAACCGGTAAGTTCTACAGCATTTTCTAATGAGCTGAACAACTAAAGAACATGAAAGTTTCCCTTAAAAAGGAGGAGAATTATAAAAACTCTCTTCCTTTTTTATGTGCTCATAAACTGTATTTATCTGAAGCTCAGGTGCAAATGTGTTGCGTCCTTAAATTATTCATACAGATGCCTAATCACGGTACTTGTAAAGTATAGGCTTACATAAAATAGACATACTATCATTGTGTATGATAAGTATTTCATTATATAGGAGAGATATTGTATGACTACTAATAAACGAAATAATTCAGAAAAGGGATTTGAACCTTCAATACTAAACTTAAATGAAATGGATAAAGGAGTTACAGCAAGAGGAAAAGCTGATCAAAATTTGCAAGCTGAAGATACAGTTACACTTTTTTGGGGAGATGAATGGAATATAGAAGAAGACGAGAAAAAACAGCTGGATTGCAATCGATTAAATGACGTTTAAAAATATTCATTCATCTCATACTTAATCATGACTCGACACCATAGAACACCTGTCAATAAATCATATAGAAACGTTATGAATAAAGAAACTGATGACTTCCTCGATAGAATAAAGCATCTCATTACTATTGAGATGCTTATCCAAAATAAAACATAATGTAACTTTCCTCAAAATCGCAGTGTTAGCCTCAACTTGATTGCTTTATTTCGTAACCTTAAATATATATGTGTCTACTTTTCTTCTATTATCTTTTCCTCTATCAAGTTTTCGCGGATACGTTTATTTGCATTCGTTTTTAATTCGGTTTCATCCGCCACCCATGTTTCGGTCGCAATAAACCCTACTTGATGAATCAAACGAAGACAATGCTAAAAAAGCTCTTCCAAAAATATCGTGTTTCGTAAACGTTGCAAAAGAAACTTAGTGATAGTTGAGTGATTTGGAATTTTTAATTTTTGTCTATTGAATAAATTATTTTCCAACAGTATGAGAAATCCCTTCAGAGGTCTGAAGGGATTTCTTCATTCACATAATAAGCACTATATAGATTCATTCACAAACACCTAAAGGGTTTCCATCAGGATCAAAAAATGTGAAGAATTGGGTAGTCCCTTCTCCACTAATAGGATTTACTTTGACACCACGTTCAATTAACAGTCGGTAAGTCTCATTAATATCTTTAGGAATAAAGTTATAATATTTCCCTACTCCAAAGTTATTCTCAGGAAACTTCATTGGTTGATGATTAACAGTTCTAACAAGACATACTACTGTTTGCGACTCTTCTTCGATTTTCATAACTGCAGCTTCGTTCTCAATATAAATAAGTTTAAATCCTAATTTTTCTTCATACCATTTAGCTGCAATTTTTGGATCTTTGACTGGTATAAATAAACCTTCCATTCCAGCCAATAATGGTTGCGACATTCTATATCCTCCTTTGAAATTACAGCATTTTATATATTTCAATTAAGTTATCGTCAGGATCACGAAAATGTGCAACGTACGCTCGCCATTCCTTACGTTCATGCGGTTCAGTAACAAAGTTAATTCCTTTTTCTCTAAAGCGTTTATAAGTGTGATCGACATCTTCAACTTCAAATTGAAGTAAGAATCTTGACTGAGACTCACCTTCTAAAGGCCTATCTCCTTCACCCACTAATTCGGCCATCATTTTTCGGGATACAAGCTCAATCTTCGTTTCCCCGTTATTGAAAAGCGCATACTTGCTATCTTCCTCGTACCAACTCACTGGAAATTCCAATAAATCTCTGTAAAACATGGCACTTTTCTTAAAATCTTTGACTAAAAGTCTTATTTGTGACAATTTCAAATCGATCCCCCCTTGAAAAATACTATTAAAGAGCCTATACCAGCGCTTCTCATTTAGACACTTCGTTATTGATACTAATATTCCTTTATGTTTCAGATAACTATCCATCTGCATAGGAAATGAAACAATACCATTATCAGCTAGCGCATTTCATCATAATATAAAAAGAATAGTGTTTTTTGTATTTTTAGAGTAAAGATTTATCTTAGGTTGATGGCGACGTGATACTCCCCCTTGTCTATTAACTTAAGCTTTTCATCTAAGGAGAATTCGAGACAAGGATAAAGATATTGCGTATAACATGTATATTCATCACAATTAAGAGCACATTATATACAAATATAGTGGAGGTGTAATTATGAATATTCAAAGACACGGTTATAATACAAATGAAATTCTTATTGCAGGTGCAACAAGCGCAATTGAGCAAATGAAATACGAAATTGCTCGTGAACTTGGAGTCACACTTGGTCCAGAAACATCTGCACGTGCAAATGGTTCTGTCGGGGGAGAAATCACAAAACGTCTTGTTCGAATGGGTGAAGAGAAATTAACGGGTCAATATAGAACCCATTAAAAAATTTACATAGTTAGATTAAAAAGTACCCTTTATGAATCTAAGGGTACTTTTTTATGGAAAAACAAAATTTTTAAGTTGCACAGAAAAACAACTTTTCAGATTTGAATACACAAACATAAAAAAACCTAAGTCAAAACGACTTAGGTTTTTGCCTGGCAACGTCCTACTCTCACAGGGACAAAGTCCCAACTACCATCGGCGCTAGAGAGCTTAACTTCCGTGTTCGGTATGGGAACGGGTGTGACCTCTCTGCCATCATTACCAGACTTATGAAGGTATATTCCTTCAAAACTAGATAACATTTGCTTCATATTATATGGTTAAGTCCTCGATCTATTAGTATTCGTCAGCTCCACGTGTCACCACGCTTCCACCTCGAACCTATCAACCTGATCATCTTTCAGGGATCTTACTAGCTTAACGCTATGGGAAATCTCATCTTGAGGGGGGCTTCATGCTTAGATGCTTTCAGCACTTATCCCTTCCGCACATAGCTACCCAGCTATGCCCTTGGCAGAACAACTGGTACACCAGCGGTGCGTCCATCCCGGTCCTCTCGTACTAAGGACAGCTCCTCTCAAATTTCCTACGCCCACGACGGATAGGGACCGAACTGTCTCACGACGTTCTGAACCCAGCTCGCGTACCGCTTTAATGGGCGAACAGCCCAACCCTTGGGACCGACTACAGCCCCAGGATGCGATGAGCCGACATCGAGGTGCCAAACCTCCCCGTCGATGTGGACTCTTGGGGGAGATAAGCCTGTTATCCCCGGGGTAGCTTTTATCCGTTGAGCGATGGCCCTTCCATGCGGAACCACCGGATCACTAAGCCCGACTTTCGTCCCTGCTCGACTTGTAGGTCTCGCAGTCAAGCTCCCTTATGCCTTTGCACTCTACGAATGATTTCCAACCATTCTGAGGGAACCTTTGGGCGCCTCCGTTACTTTTTAGGAGGCGACCGCCCCAGTCAAACTGCCCACCTGACACTGTCTCCCGGGTCGATAAGACCCGTAGGTTAGAATTTCAATACAGCCAGGGCGGTATCCCACCAGCGCCTCCACCGAAGCTAGCGCTCCGGCTTCAAAGGCTCCCGCCTATCCTGTACAAGCTGTACCAAAATTCAATATCAGGCTACAGTAAAGCTCCACGGGGTCTTTCCGTCCTGTCGCGGGTAACCTGCATCTTCACAGGTACTATAATTTCACCGAGTCTCTGGTTGAGACAGTGCCCAAATCGTTACACCTTTCGTGCGGGTCGGAACTTACCCGACAAGGAATTTCGCTACCTTAGGACCGTTATAGTTACGGCCGCCGTTTACTGGGGCTTCAGTTCAGAGCTTCGCTTGCGCTAACCCCTCTCCTTAACCTTCCAGCACCGGGCAGGTGTCAGCCCCTATACTTCGCCTTACGGCTTCGCAGAGACCTGTGTTTTTGCTAAACAGTCGCTTGGGCCTATTCACTGCGGCTTTCCGTTAAGAAAGCACCCCTTCTCCCGAAGTTACGGGGTCATTTTGCCGAGTTCCTTAACCAGAGTTCTCTCGCACACCTTAGGATTCTCTCCTCGCCTACCTGTGTCGGTTTGCGGTACAGGCACCTTTTATCTCGCTAGAAGCTTTTCTTGGCAGCGGGGAATCAAAGACTTCGCTCCATAAGGAGCTTCCCCATCACAGCTCAGCCTTCGCGGTAAGCGGATTTGCCTACTTACCAGCCTAACTGCTTGGACGTGCACAACCAATCGCACGCTTCTTCTATCCTTCTGCGTCCCTCCATTGCTCAAACGATAAAGAGGTGGTACAGGAATATCAACCTGTTGTCCATCGCCTACGCCTGTCGGCCTCGGCTTAGGTCCTGACTAACCCTGAGCGGACGAGCCTTCCTCAGGAAACCTTAGGCATTCGGTGGACGGGATTCTCACCCGTCTTTCGCTACTCATACCGGCATTCTCACTTCTAAGCGCTCCACCAGTCCTTACGATCTGACTTCACAGCACTTAGAACGCTCCCCTACCACTGATACCATAGGTATCAATCCGCAGCTTCGGTGGTGTATTTAGCCCCGGTACATTTTCGGCGCAGAGTCACTCGACTAGTGAGCTATTACGCACTCTTTAAATGGTGGCTGCTTCTAAGCCAACATCCTAGTTGTCTAAGCAACTCCACATCCTTTTCCACTTAATACACACTTTGGGACCTTAGCTGGCGGTCTGGGCTGTTTCCCTTTTGACTACGGATCTTATCACTCGCAGTCTGACTCCTAAGGATAAGTCATTGGCATTCGGAGTTTGACTGAATTCGGTAATCCGATGGGGACCCCTAGTCCAATCAGTGCTCTACCTCCAAGACTCTTACACTTAAGGCTAGCCCTAAAGCTATTTCGGGGAGAACCAGCTATCTCCAGGTTCGATTGGAATTTCTCCGCTACCCACACCTCATCCCCGCACTTTTCAACGTGCGTGGGTTCGGGCCTCCATTCAGTGTTACCTGAACTTCACCCTGGACATGGGTAGATCACCTGGTTTCGGGTCTACGACCACGTACTAAACGCCCTATTCAGACTCGCTTTCGCTACGGCTCCGCCTCTTCAGCTTAACCTCGCACGGGATCGTAACTCGCCGGTTCATTCTACAAAAGGCACGCCATCACCCGTTAACGGGCTCTGACTATTTGTAGGCACACGGTTTCAGGATCTCTTTCACTCCCCTTCCGGGGTGCTTTTCACCTTTCCCTCACGGTACTGGTTCACTATCGATCACTAGGTAGTATTTAGCCTTGGGAGATGGTCCTCCCGGATTCCGACGGAATTTCACGTGTTCCGCCGTACTCAGGATACATTCAAGAGGGAACGAAGTTTCAACTACAGGGTTGTTACCTTCTATGACGAGCCTTTCCAGGCTGCTTCGTCTACCTCGTTCCTTTGTAACTCCGTATAGAATGTCCTACAACCCCAAGAGGCAAGCCTCTTGGTTTGGGCTAGATTCCGTTTCGCTCGCCGCTACTCAGGAAATCGCATTTGCTTTCTCTTCCTCCAGGTACTTAGATGTTTCAGTTCCCTGGGTCTGTCTTCTTTACCCTATGTATTCAGATAAAGATACCATACCATTACGTATGGTGGGTTTCCCCATTCGGAAATCTCCGGATCAAAGCTTACTTACAGCTCCCCGAAGCATATCGGTGTTAGTCCCGTCCTTCATCGACTCCTAGTGTCAAGGCATCCACCGTGCGCCCTTTCTAACTTAACCAAAATTAAAAAAATATGAGCTACACTGTTATCTAGTTTTCAAAGAACATATATTTTCGAGAGATAGTTCTCTCAAAACTGAACAAAACGAAACACGGAAACTTATATTGATGAACAGCGTTCATCAATTCTCCATAGAAAGGAGGTGATCCAGCCGCACCTTCCGATACGGCTACCTTGTTACGACTTCACCCCAATCATCTGTCCCACCTTAGGCGGCTGGCTCCAAAAGGTTACCCCACCGACTTCGGGTGTTACAAACTCTCGTGGTGTGACGGGCGGTGTGTACAAGGCCCGGGAACGTATTCACCGCGGCATGCTGATCCGCGATTACTAGCGATTCCAGCTTCATGTAGGCGAGTTGCAGCCTACAATCCGAACTGAGAACGGTTTTATGAGATTAGCTCCACCTCGCGGTCTTGCGACTCTTTGTACCGTCCATTGTAGCACGTGTGTAGCCCAGGTCATAAGGGGCATGATGATTTGACGTCATCCCCACCTTCCTCCGGTTTGTCACCGGCAGTCACCTTAGAGTGCCCAACTTAATGATGGCAACTAAGATCAAGGGTTGCGCTCGTTGCGGGACTTAACCCAACATCTCACGACACGAGCTGACGACAACCATGCACCACCTGTCACTCTGCCCCCGAAGGGGAAGCCCTATCTCTAGGGTTGTCAGAGGATGTCAAGACCTGGTAAGGTTCTTCGCGTTGCTTCGAATTAAACCACATGCTCCACCGCTTGTGCGGGCCCCCGTCAATTCCTTTGAGTTTCAGCCTTGCGGCCGTACTCCCCAGGCGGAGTGCTTAATGCGTTAACTTCAGCACTAAAGGGCGGAAACCCTCTAACACTTAGCACTCATCGTTTACGGCGTGGACTACCAGGGTATCTAATCCTGTTTGCTCCCCACGCTTTCGCGCCTCAGTGTCAGTTACAGACCAGAAAGTCGCCTTCGCCACTGGTGTTCCTCCATATCTCTACGCATTTCACCGCTACACATGGAATTCCACTTTCCTCTTCTGCACTCAAGTCTCCCAGTTTCCAATGACCCTCCACGGTTGAGCCGTGGGCTTTCACATCAGACTTAAGAAACCACCTGCGCGCGCTTTACGCCCAATAATTCCGGATAACGCTTGCCACCTACGTATTACCGCGGCTGCTGGCACGTAGTTAGCCGTGGCTTTCTGGTTAGGTACCGTCAAGGTGCCAGCTTATTCAACTAGCACTTATTCTTCCCTAACAACAGAACTTTACGACCCGAAAGCCTTCATCGTTCACGCGGCGTTGCTCCGTCAGACTTTCGTCCATTGCGGAAGATTCCCTACTGCTGCCTCCCGTAGGAGTCTGGGCCGTGTCTCAGTCCCAGTGTGGCCGATCACCCTCTCAGGTCGGCTACGCATCGTCGCCTTGGTGAGCCGTTACCTCACCAACTAGCTAATGCGCCGCAGGTCCATCTATAAGTGACAGCCGAAGCCGCCTTTCAATTTCGCACCATGCGGTGCAAAATGTTATCCGGTATTAGCCCCGGTTTCCCGGAGTTATCCCAGTCTTATAGGCAGGTTACCTACGTGTTACTCACCCGTCCGCCGCTAACTTCTTAAGAGCAAGCTCTTAATCGGTTCGCTCGACTTGCATGTATTAGGCACGCCGCCAGCGTTCATCCTGAGCCAGGATCAAACTCTCCAATAAAGTTTGTCTAGCATCATAAATAAAAATTGACGTTTCACGTTGTTTGTTTCGTTCAGTTTTCAAAGAACTTATCCGCCGCTCAAGTTGGCGACTTCCTTATGTTAACATCTCAGTCATTCGATGTCAACTAAGTTTTTCATTTTGTTTATCGTGGTTACTTTGTTTCACCAGCGACTCGTATAATATTACACTCATATTCAATAATAGTCAATTCTTTTTTTACAGTTATTTAAGGATAACAAAATATACCTATCAAGTTAGCCATGAGGAAGTCAATTCCTTCTTACATACCTACTCATATATCGGCGTTTTTCACAATATAAAGACCCTCCAACGATGTTCGACATGCTAGATGCTGTAAAGTAATGAAAATGAATCCTCATGATAAACATACCAAATAGAGTATTTGCATTTAAACTTCATAAAACTCAAATGTATTTTTTTCTAGATATATTGCTTCATCATAATTTTTGATAATAATATCAAAATGTTGACTGTATGGATGCATAAACACTTCGTACTGAATACGACGCTCTTCATGAGACTGTTTTAAATAATTGATATCAGTCCCTCTTTCAGCAATGTCACGGCTAGACCTTCTCGTTAATTCCGTTTCACCATCTGTATAGAAGTAAATTTTCAAATCAAATACATCGGGATTAATAAATGCGACACTCATTCCTTCTACAATCGTCACTTTGTTTTTTGAAGAAATCAATTCACTTTTCATATAATGCGTATCTATCGTATAAAAATCTAAACCAGCTCTTACCATCTGAACATCTCTTTCTAAAACAGACAAATGATGTGCCGAGGGGTGACAAGCCGTCATTTTAGCATGATGATTTTCGTTTTGATATGTATAGTGAATAATTGCATGCTTTCGTACGTTCGAACTAACAATGTATGGATCTGTATTAATATAATTCACTTCATTTTGATTGAGTTGATTTACGAGCATATTAGCAAACGTTGTTTTTCCAGCAGCACCATGACCCGAAATGCCAATAACAATCTGTTCATCATTCATACTAATCCAGTTTATGATTTCTTGTAATAACTTATCCACCCTTCTCCCCCTTTTACTGATATACTCCCCTTATTTTAATTAGTTGAATATCGAAATGTTTTTTGTTTTATTATACACGAAACAAAGAAATGGTATGATTATCCATATTAACATCTCTATTTTTAAACAACTACATTATTTTTTAAATGACTTTATTGTTCACGGACAGCTGCACTAAAACGCACGAAAGTCGCTTCTATTACATCCCCGGAAAATTCACATAATGTACACAAATCAACTAAGTACCCTATGATAAAATGGAAATTATCAACAGTTAATAAACAACGGACCATTATGGTCTGTTTTTACATGTCTATCAACTGATTACCACTATAAGTAATGTAATAATATTATTTTAAAATGTAATGGAGATGATAAAATATGACAACCTGGTTTATAGTGTCGTTGGTTATTATGTTTAGTATTAAATTAATACTAACTTCTCTTCCAACTGCTGTTGTAGAATCATTTACCAGTAAATTTCAATTACACCCAAAGCTCGATGATACGGCTGTTACCATAACCATCGACGGAAAACCTTTAGAAGGCGAAGACAAGATTCAAGTTATTAATCAATTTAACCAAGCGCTATTTTTAGAGAAATACTATTTCCCTCCACAGAGCAGTGGAACACCATTGGTCATTAATACTAAGAGGGGCAAAAAAGATGTTAGTTTTTCTATATACAGTTACAACGACCACGTTGATGTAATCAAACAGTATAAGAAAAAGGTAGTCGCGTATAGTCTTCGTTCCGATAGCCTTCAAAAACGTTCCATGTTAGTAACTGGAGATGTAGTTTAAAAAGATCGTCAAAGAGGCGATCTTTTTTTATGGATGAAATGACAACTGAAACTGTAATAGAAAAAAAGATTCTTAATACCGACAAGTAGTTCTGTTTTTATCGAGAAGGTCTTAAATAACAAGGGTATCCGCAAGTAGATTCACACAGTATTTAACACGTAAAAAAGCGCAGAGTTTTAGCTCTGAGCTTATCTTTTTCATGAGGTTTATTCCGTTAAATCCCCTTAATCTCAATTAAAAATATATTAACCACCAATTCCTTTTGCTAGCAATAGGAAATATGTAATTACCAATACTCCGCCATTTAATACAGTACCAATTATTCCCGATAACCACTGCTTTGATACGATAGCAAAAACAATTCCAAGTAGTGAAAGTGTACCTAGAATGATAATAATCAGCGATAAATCCGCATTAGGTCCTCTTAGAACTAAGAATAAAAATACACTTGCCATGAAGGTTAGAAATGAAAAAATCCCAAACTTATTCATGCACTTTCCCCCTTGTTTAGAATGTACTTTGTTTCTTCACCTATTTCACAACCCTGCCCTTTAATTGAATAAAGATCATTCATCAATTCCCCTATATTTTAACATAAATTCCCTATCCCTTCTGATACCTTTATACTTATACAATAAATATAGACGAAATCTCCTCAACTTTTATTTTATGACAATAACTATTGTCGTCCTGTTAATTACTATGCTAATTTGAGTGTTAATTCCCCTAAACAAATAGTTCTAAATACTAGTATAATAACAAGAAAAACGAGTATAAAACCTTTGCGATTCCACACTCGTTTCCCTATGCTATTTCCACTGTTTCTCCATGTTTTCTGAACTACTTATAATACTGGAGAAATCCTTTTTTCTTTATCTAAATTTACTTA
The DNA here is from genome assembly GCF_050473865.1 of Bacillus sp. S10(2024). Lineage (NCBI taxonomy): Bacteria > Bacillati > Bacillota > Bacilli > Caryophanales > Bacillaceae > Bacillus > Bacillus sp. S10(2024). Next base: position 3,295,191 of record NZ_JBFLUR010000002.1, read on the forward strand.
ACGTACGAAACTTATGTTTTTAGACACCAAATACTTCTTTTTTCTTTATGTACTATATGAAAACCCCCGTCACTTTTTTCTTGTTACGCATACACAAAAAAGACGAGTCATACTGACTCGTCTCAAATTGCCTGGCAACGTCCTACTCTCACAGGGACAAAGTCCCAACTACCATCGGCGCTAGAGAGCTTAACTTCCGTGTTCGGTATGGGAACGGGTGTGACCTCTCTGCCATCATTACCAGACTTATGAAGGTATATTCCTTCAAAACTAGATAACATTTGCTTCATATTATATGGTTAAGTCCTCGATCTATTAGTATTCGTCAGCTCCACGTGTCACCACGCTTCCACCTCGAACCTATCAACCTGATCATCTTTCAGGGATCTTACTAGCTTAACGCTATGGGAAATCTCATCTTGAGGGGGGCTTCATGCTTAGATGCTTTCAGCACTTATCCCTTCCGCACATAGCTACCCAGCTATGCCCTTGGCAGAACAACTGGTACACCAGCGGTGCGTCCATCCCGGTCCTCTCGTACTAAGGACAGCTCCTCTCAAATTTCCTACGCCCACGACGGATAGGGACCGAACTGTCTCACGACGTTCTGAACCCAGCTCGCGTACCGCTTTAATGGGCGAACAGCCCAACCCTTGGGACCGACTACAGCCCCAGGATGCGATGAGCCGACATCGAGGTGCCAAACCTCCCCGTCGATGTGGACTCTTGGGGGAGATAAGCCTGTTATCCCCGGGGTAGCTTTTATCCGTTGAGCGATGGCCCTTCCATGCGGAACCACCGGATCACTAAGCCCGACTTTCGTCCCTGCTCGACTTGTAGGTCTCGCAGTCAAGCTCCCTTATGCCTTTGCACTCTACGAATGATTTCCAACCATTCTGAGGGAACCTTTGGGCGCCTCCGTTACTTTTTAGGAGGCGACCGCCCCAGTCAAACTGCCCACCTGACACTGTCTCCCGGGTCGATAAGACCCGTAGGTTAGAATTTCAATACAGCCAGGGCGGTATCCCACCAGCGCCTCCACCGAAGCTAGCGCTCCGGCTTCAAAGGCTCCCGCCTATCCTGTACAAGCTGTACCAAAATTCAATATCAGGCTACAGTAAAGCTCCACGGGGTCTTTCCGTCCTGTCGCGGGTAACCTGCATCTTCACAGGTACTATAATTTCACCGAGTCTCTGGTTGAGACAGTGCCCAAATCGTTACACCTTTCGTGCGGGTCGGAACTTACCCGACAAGGAATTTCGCTACCTTAGGACCGTTATAGTTACGGCCGCCGTTTACTGGGGCTTCAGTTCAGAGCTTCGCTTGCGCTAACCCCTCTCCTTAACCTTCCAGCACCGGGCAGGTGTCAGCCCCTATACTTCGCCTTACGGCTTCGCAGAGACCTGTGTTTTTGCTAAACAGTCGCTTGGGCCTATTCACTGCGGCTTTCCGTTAAGAAAGCACCCCTTCTCCCGAAGTTACGGGGTCATTTTGCCGAGTTCCTTAACCAGAGTTCTCTCGCACACCTTAGGATTCTCTCCTCGCCTACCTGTGTCGGTTTGCGGTACAGGCACCTTTTATCTCGCTAGAAGCTTTTCTTGGCAGCGGGGAATCAAAGACTTCGCTCCATAAGGAGCTTCCCCATCACAGCTCAGCCTTCGCGGTAAGCGGATTTGCCTACTTACCAGCCTAACTGCTTGGACGTGCACAACCAATCGCACGCTTCTTCTATCCTTCTGCGTCCCTCCATTGCTCAAACGATAAAGAGGTGGTACAGGAATATCAACCTGTTGTCCATCGCCTACGCCTGTCGGCCTCGGCTTAGGTCCTGACTAACCCTGAGCGGACGAGCCTTCCTCAGGAAACCTTAGGCATTCGGTGGACGGGATTCTCACCCGTCTTTCGCTACTCATACCGGCATTCTCACTTCTAAGCGCTCCACCAGTCCTTACGATCTGACTTCACAGCACTTAGAACGCTCCCCTACCACTGATACCATAGGTATCAATCCGCAGCTTCGGTGGTGTATTTAGCCCCGGTACATTTTCGGCGCAGAGTCACTCGACTAGTGAGCTATTACGCACTCTTTAAATGGTGGCTGCTTCTAAGCCAACATCCTAGTTGTCTAAGCAACTCCACATCCTTTTCCACTTAATACACACTTTGGGACCTTAGCTGGCGGTCTGGGCTGTTTCCCTTTTGACTACGGATCTTATCACTCGCAGTCTGACTCCTAAGGATAAGTCATTGGCATTCGGAGTTTGACTGAATTCGGTAATCCGATGGGGACCCCTAGTCCAATCAGTGCTCTACCTCCAAGACTCTTACACTTAAGGCTAGCCCTAAAGCTATTTCGGGGAGAACCAGCTATCTCCAGGTTCGATTGGAATTTCTCCGCTACCCACACCTCATCCCCGCACTTTTCAACGTGCGTGGGTTCGGGCCTCCATTCAGTGTTACCTGAACTTCACCCTGGACATGGGTAGATCACCTGGTTTCGGGTCTACGACCACGTACTAAACGCCCTATTCAGACTCGCTTTCGCTACGGCTCCGCCTCTTCAGCTTAACCTCGCACGGGATCGTAACTCGCCGGTTCATTCTACAAAAGGCACGCCATCACCCGTTAACGGGCTCTGACTATTTGTAGGCACACGGTTTCAGGATCTCTTTCACTCCCCTTCCGGGGTGCTTTTCACCTTTCCCTCACGGTACTGGTTCACTATCGATCACTAGGTAGTATTTAGCCTTGGGAGATGGTCCTCCCAGATTCCGACGGAATTTCACGTGTTCCGCCGTACTCAGGATACATTCAAGAGGGAACGAAGTTTCAACTACAGGGTTGTTACCTTCTATGACGAGCCTTTCCAGGCTGCTTCGTCTACCTCGTTCCTTTGTAACTCCGTATAGAATGTCCTACAACCCCAAGAGGCAAGCCTCTTGGTTTGGGCTAGATTCCGTTTCGCTCGCCGCTACTCAGGAAATCGCATTTGCTTTCTCTTCCTCCAGGTACTTAGATGTTTCAGTTCCCTGGGTCTGTCTTCTTTACCCTATGTATTCAGATAAAGATACCATACCATTACGTATGGTGGGTTTCCCCATTCGGAAATCTCCGGATCAAAGCTTACTTACAGCTCCCCGAAGCATATCGGTGTTAGTCCCGTCCTTCATCGACTCCTAGTGTCAAGGCATCCACCGTGCGCCCTTTCTAACTTAACCAAAATTAAAAAAATATGAGCTACACTGTTATCTAGTTTTCAAAGAACATATATTTTCGAGAGATAGTTCTCTCAAAACTGAACAAAACGAAACACGGAAACTTATATTGATGAACAGCGTTCATCAATTCTCCATAGAAAGGAGGTGATCCAGCCGCACCTTCCGATACGGCTACCTTGTTACGACTTCACCCCAATCATCTGTCCCACCTTAGGCGGCTGGCTCCAAAAGGTTACCCCACCGACTTCGGGTGTTACAAACTCTCGTGGTGTGACGGGCGGTGTGTACAAGGCCCGGGAACGTATTCACCGCGGCATGCTGATCCGCGATTACTAGCGATTCCAGCTTCATGTAGGCGAGTTGCAGCCTACAATCCGAACTGAGAACGGTTTTATGAGATTAGCTCCACCTCGCGGTCTTGCGACTCTTTGTACCGTCCATTGTAGCACGTGTGTAGCCCAGGTCATAAGGGGCATGATGATTTGACGTCATCCCCACCTTCCTCCGGTTTGTCACCGGCAGTCACCTTAGAGTGCCCAACTTAATGATGGCAACTAAGATCAAGGGTTGCGCTCGTTGCGGGACTTAACCCAACATCTCACGACACGAGCTGACGACAACCATGCACCACCTGTCACTCTGCCCCCGAAGGGGAAGCCCTATCTCTAGGGTTGTCAGAGGATGTCAAGACCTGGTAAGGTTCTTCGCGTTGCTTCGAATTAAACCACATGCTCCACCGCTTGTGCGGGCCCCCGTCAATTCCTTTGAGTTTCAGCCTTGCGGCCGTACTCCCCAGGCGGAGTGCTTAATGCGTTAACTTCAGCACTAAAGGGCGGAAACCCTCTAACACTTAGCACTCATCGTTTACGGCGTGGACTACCAGGGTATCTAATCCTGTTTGCTCCCCACGCTTTCGCGCCTCAGTGTCAGTTACAGACCAGAAAGTCGCCTTCGCCACTGGTGTTCCTCCATATCTCTACGCATTTCACCGCTACACATGGAATTCCACTTTCCTCTTCTGCACTCAAGTCTCCCAGTTTCCAATGACCCTCCACGGTTGAGCCGTGGGCTTTCACATCAGACTTAAGAAACCACCTGCGCGCGCTTTACGCCCAATAATTCCGGATAACGCTTGCCACCTACGTATTACCGCGGCTGCTGGCACGTAGTTAGCCGTGGCTTTCTGGTTAGGTACCGTCAAGGTGCCAGCTTATTCAACTAGCACTTGTTCTTCCCTAACAACAGAACTTTACGACCCGAAAGCCTTCATCGTTCACGCGGCGTTGCTCCGTCAGACTTTCGTCCATTGCGGAAGATTCCCTACTGCTGCCTCCCGTAGGAGTCTGGGCCGTGTCTCAGTCCCAGTGTGGCCGATCACCCTCTCAGGTCGGCTACGCATCGTCGCCTTGGTGAGCCGTTACCTCACCAACTAGCTAATGCGCCGCAGGTCCATCTATAAGTGACAGCCGAAGCCGCCTTTCAATTTCGCACCATGCGGTGCAAAATGTTATCCGGTATTAGCCCCGGTTTCCCGGAGTTATCCCAGTCTTATAGGCAGGTTACCTACGTGTTACTCACCCGTCCGCCGCTAACTTCTTAAGAGCAAGCTCTTAATCGGTTCGCTCGACTTGCATGTATTAGGCACGCCGCCAGCGTTCATCCTGAGCCAGGATCAAACTCTCCAATAAAGTTTGTCTAGCATCATAAATAAAAATTGACGTTTCACGTTGTTTGTTTCGTTCAGTTTTCAAAGAACTTATCTGTCGCTCAATCGCGACTTCCTTATGTTAACATCTCATTCATTCGATGTCAACTAGGTGTTTTATTTCGTTTTCGCTTTCTGCTCTGTTGCAGCAGCGACTCGTATAATACTACACTCTTTCATATTAAACGTCAATATGTTTTTCTAATAAAATATAAAAAGGCTCATTTTCTATTAATAAGCCTTTTGTCTATCCTCAATCAATATATAAGCCCCTGCTATGCACAGCTTGATTCTGCTCTTTTCAACTCATCTATTTCTCAAGTTATTTTCTTTATATAACTTATAAAACTTTTATCTATACAAATAACAAAAAATAAACTAGATCTCTCACACATTTATTATAAAATACAAAAAGGACTAGGCATCCCCTCCTAGTCCTTTCAGAAAAACCCCTTTATTTACGAACATACATGAAATAGAGTACAAACAAAATTGCCATGACATACATAATCGGATGAATTTCTTTTCTTCGTCCTTTTACAACCATTGTAATTGGATAGAAGATAAACCCAATCGCAATTCCCGTTGCGATACTGTATGTAAGCGGCATTGAAATAATTGTAAAAAATGCCGGTACTGCCGTTTCGAATTTCTTCCAATCAATTTCTCCTAATGATGAAACCATCAACACCCCTACAATAATTAAAGCTGGCGCTGTTACTGATGGTGTTACTACACTTAATAATGGTGAAAAGAAAAGTGCTAATAAGAAAAACCCTGCTGTTACAACTGCTGTAAATCCAGAGCGTCCTCCTGCTGCTACCCCTGCAGAGGATTCAATATAAGACGTTGTTGTTGATGTACCAAGTATTGCTCCGATTACAGTTGCAATCGCATCAGAGATTAACGCTTTCCCCGCACGTGGTAATTTATTATCTTTCATTAAGCCAGCTTGATTGGCAACTGCCACAAGCGTTCCTGCTGTATCAAAGAAATCGATAAAAAAGAAAGTTAATATAACAACAAGCATCTTAGCGGTAAAAATATCTCCAAGGTGCTGAAGAGCAACTCCGAATGTCGGTGTTAAGCTTGGAACTGCACCAACAATCGACTTTGGTGTATCAATTAACCCTGTTGCTACACCAACAATCGCTGTAAGCACCATTCCAAAGAATACTGCCCCATTAACGTTTCTTGTCATTAAAATAACGATTACAACTACACCAAAAATAGCAAGTAATGTCGTTCCTTTCGTTAAATCACCTAAACCAACAAGCACAGCATCATTATTTACAATAATCCCCGCATTTTGAAAACCAAGAAATGCGATGAACAACCCAATTCCAGCTGCTACTGCAAACTTTAATTCTGTTGGAATTGCGTTAATAATTTTTTCACGAAGGCCGGAAGCTGTAAGAATAATAAACATAATACCTGATACTAGTGTTCCAGCAATCGCCGTTTGCCATGGAATCCCCATTGTTAATACGGCTGTGTAAGCAAAGAAAGCATTAATCCCCATTCCCGGCGCTAGTGCGATTGGGTACTTTGCAAAAATCCCCATAATTAGTGATCCAATTGCCGCTGCTAAAGCCGTAGCAACAAACACTGCTCCCGGATCCATTCCGGTTCCTGCCGGCAATCCCTTAACATGTCCCAGCGATAGTGTAGCGGGATTAACAAACAATACATATGCCATCGACAAAAATGTTGTTAATCCTGCAATGAGCTCTGTTTTATAATTTGTGCCGAGCTCATCGAACTGAAAATAACGTTTCATCCTATGTTTCCCCCGTTATATAATTGCTCGTCGCACTCCTTACTAGCCCCTTTTTTATCTTTAAAAATAAAAAAGGCTTCCAATGCATTATACATGGAAGCGTCTGTAAATAAAGGCAAGTATCCCTTACCCTTATATTAAAACGCCTCGTAGTCAAGCCATTTACGGTAGCAAGGTAGAAACTTTCGGGCCATATTCCCGATATTATACGACGGCTGAAATATTCATTTTTATTATTAATTACATATTCATATTAACTCATATACAGGTAAGTGTCAATCTGAAAAACGAACGTTTTTTACTTAAAATTAATTTTCGTTCGTATAAAAAACAAAAAAAGACGATCCATCTATACATAAAGGTATAGATGGATCGTCTTCTATATTATGAAATTCAACTTATTCCCACTCAATTGTTGCTGGTGGCTTAGAAGTAATATCATACACGATACGGTTAACGTGCTTCACTTCGTTTACGATACGTACAGAGATTTTCTCTAATACATCCCACGGAATACGTGCCCAGTCTGCTGTCATACCATCAATAGATGTTACTGCACGAATACCTACTGTGTAATCATACGTACGCTCGTCACCCATAACACCTACACTTCGCATACCAGGAAGTGCAGTGAAATATTGCCAAACTTCACGATCTAAACCAGCTTTTTTGATTTCTTCACGTAAAATTGCATCAGATTCACGAACGATTTCTAATTTCTCTTCTGTAATTTCACCTAATACACGAATACCAAGTCCTGGACCTGGGAATGGTTGACGCCATACGATTTCGTCTGGAATTCCTAATTCAGAACCTAACTCACGTACTTCGTCTTTAAATAACGTATTTAAAGGCTCGATTAATTTGAACTGCATATCTTCCGGAAGTCCACCAACGTTATGGTGAGATTTAATTGTTTGTGCAGTCGCTGTACCACTTTCAATAATATCTGTGTACAGTGTACCTTGTGCCAAGAAGTCCATTCCTTCTAGTCTAGAAGCTTCGTCATCAAATACATAAATAAATTCGTTACCGATGATTTTACGTTTTTGTTCTGGATCTTCAACACCTGCTAATTTACTCATGAAGCGTTCTTTTGCATCCACTTTAATAACATTCATGTGGAAGCCTTCACTAAATGTTTTCATAACCCCTTCAGCTTCTCCTTTACGAAGTAAGCCGTGGTCAACGAAAATACATGTTAATTGGTCACCGATTGCTTTATGAATTAATACAGCTACAACAGAAGAATCTACGCCACCGCTAAGTGCACATAGTACTTTCTTGTCGCCAACTGTTTCACGAATCTTTTCTAATTCTACTTCAATGAAGTTCTCCATGTTCCAGCCTTCAGTACAACCACAAACACCGAATACAAAGTTCTTAATTAAATCGTTACCGTGCTCAGAGTGACGCACTTCTGGGTGGAATTGTACACCATATAAGTTTTGTGCTTCATTGCTCATACCAGCAATTGGACAAGAGTCACTTGTTGAATCTACTACGAAACCTTCTGGTAAACCTGTTACTAAGTCACCATGACTCATCCAAACAACTTGTTCTTCTGGAAGGTTTGTATATAATTTCGATTGGTTCTCTACTTTTAATACTGCTTTTCCGTACTCACGATGGTCTGCACGTTCTACTTTTCCACCAAAGTGCTTTGTCATTAACTGCATGCCGTAGCAAATACCGAAGATCGGTAAGCCTAAATCAAAGATTTTTTCGTCACAGTGGAATGCACTTTCGCCATATACACTGTTCGGTCCACCAGAGAAGATAATTCCTTTTGGATTCATCGCTTTAATTTCTTCTGCTGTAATTGTATGTGGATGAAGTTCACTATACACGCCAAATTCACGAATGCGACGCGCAATTAACTGATTGTACTGACTTCCAAAATCTAAAACGATAATCGTATCGTGTTGTTTCTTCAAAATAATCACCCCATAGTTCTGTATATAAACATTTTCACCAATTTGGTAAAAACAATTACCAATATAATAAAAAAAGCTAGTCCCCTGCCCTCAGTCTCATAACAAAGAAAAGGCAGGAGTCTAGCTTTATAAAGGAATTTGTTCCTTATAAATATAGACACACTGCCTTCATAGTCAGGTTGTTTACGGTAACCCGGTAGAGACTCTCAATCCGTATTATTGAGGATATATGAAGGAACGTTTAATATTATCTTTCTAGATTCTAACAATGAAACGTGAATACGGTCAAGGAGAAAGCGACAAAATTCTACAGAAATTATTTCCCTATATAGTGAGACCGCTCTCAACGATTGTTTGTACACGAAGTTTTTTCAAGTATCTCTATGTATCTAACACAAAAAGACTACCTCCTTTCATTAGGAAGTAGCCTTTTTACTAACTATTTATAACATTGAACAGCTTCTCATAATGAGGGCTTATTACATCATACCGCCCATACCGCCCATGCCCATGCCACCCATGTCAGGCATTGCAGGTGCGTTTGGTTCTGGCTTGTCAGCAACAACTGCTTCAGTTGTTAAGAACATTGCCGCAACAGATGCTGCGTTTTGAAGAGCAGAACGAGTTACTTTCGTTGGATCTACGATACCAGACTCAAGCATATTTACCCATTCGCCTGTTGCTGCGTTGAAACCAACGCCAACTTTTTCGCCTTTTAAGCGCTCTACAACTACAGAACCTTCTAAACCAGCGTTCACTGCGATTTGACGAACCGGCTCTTCTAACGCACGAAGTACGATGTTAATACCTGTTGCTTCGTCGCCTTCAGCTGCAAGACCAGCTACTTTAGTATATACGTTCATAAGTGCAGTACCACCACCAGCAACAATACCTTCTTCTACTGCTGCACGAGTTGAGTTAAGTGCATCTTCAATGCGAAGTTTGCGCTCTTTCAATTCAGTTTCAGTTGCCGCACCCACTTTAATTACAGCTACGCCACCCGCTAATTTAGCAAGACGTTCTTGTAATTTTTCGCGATCGAATTCAGAAGTTGTTTCTTCTAACTGCGCACGAATTTGACCGATGCGAGCTTCGATTTGTTCTGTGTTTCCTACACCTTCAACAATTGTTGTATTTTCTTTCGTTACAACAATTTTGCCAGCACGGCCTAGAGATGCAATAGTTGCAGATTTTAAGTCACGGCCTAACTCTTCTGTAATTACTTCGCCGCCAGTTAAGATTGCGATATCTTCTAACATCGCTTTACGACGATCACCGAAGCCAGGAGCTTTAACAGCTACTACGTTGAACGTACCACGAAGTTTATTTACTACTAATGTAGCTAACGCTTCGCCTTCTACGTCTTCAGAGATGATAAGAAGTGGTTTACCTTGTTGTACCACTTGCTCTAATACTGGTAAGATTTCTTGAATGCTAGAAACCTTTTTATCTGTAATTAAGATAAATGGATTATCAAGAACAGCTTCCATTTTATCAGAATCAGTAATCATGTAAGGAGAAGCATATCCACGGTCGAACTGCATACCTTCTACTACATCTAATTCTGTTGTGAATCCTTTAGATTCTTCTAATGTAATAACGCCGTCGTTACCAACGCGCTCCATCGCTTCTGCAATTAATTGTCCTACTTCTTCGTCAGCAGCAGAAATAGCAGCTACTTGTGCAATAGAAGATTTACCTTCGATTGGTTTAGAAATCGTTTTTAATTCTTCAATTGCTGCTACAACAGCTTTTTCAATACCTTTACGAAGACCCATTGGATTCGCACCAGCTGTTACGTTCTTTAAACCTTCACGAATCATTGCTTGCGCTAATACAGTTGCAGTTGTTGTTCCATCACCAGCTACATCGTTTGTTTTGCTAGCAACTTCTGCAACTAGTTTTGCACCCATATTTTCAAATGCATCTTCTAATTCAATTTCTTTTGCGATTGTTACACCGTCATTTGTAATAAGCGGAGAACCGAATTTTTTCTCAAGTACAACGTTACGACCTTTTGGTCCAAGTGTAACTTTTACTGCGTTTGCAAGAGTGTCGACACCGCGAAGCATCGAACGACGTGCTTCTTCACTAAATTTAATATCTTTTGCCATAATATTTGACCCCCTTGAATTTTTAAAGATTTATATAATTAACCAATAATTGCTAAGATGTCGCTTTCACGTAAAATTAAGTATTCTGTACCTTCGTATTTCACTTCAGTACCTGCATATTTTGAGAAGATGATACGATCTCCTGTAGCTACATCTAAAGCAACACGCTCACCATTTTCAAGCACACGACCAGTACCAACTGCCACTACTTTACCTTCTTGTGGTTTTTCTTTTGCAGTGTCTGGTAGTACGATACCACTTGCTGTTTTTTCTTCTGCCTGAACAAGTTCAATAATAACGCGATCACCTAATGGCTTTAGCATGAACAACAACCTCCTCAATTTATTATGTAAATTTTATATTTATTAGCACTCTAACACTTCGAGTGCTAACACACTTATTATAATAAAGAATCTCATTTTCTTTTGCAAGTGAAAAAATCGTAATTTTTCGGAAAACTATTTTATCCCCTCTTCCACTTGTTCCAAAGTGTTTATACCTTACTTAATAATTACATAATGGAAGATGCATTGATACATATATCCATTTTAATTTTCCGACATATTAAGTCACTGCTATACAAAATACAACATGACCGTTACTTGCTCCCTTTGTTTATAAACATCGTATGTGGCAGGAAAAGGCTCTGACTGCTTCTAAGCACGGCCAACTACTCTCGTCCTCCTCTAAAAAGAAAGGGGCCTATGGCGTTTTTTAACTTGCACATGATAGAGATTCCATCTTTTTTTCACCTTCTCCTATGTTACAATAAGAAAGATGCCATAAGTTGTTTTCTCTATGGATAGAGCATTTTCCTTTTTCTTTACAAAAAATTCAAAAAGGAGTTACGAAATTGAAGAGACAATATTGGTGGGTTATTGTTACATATATTTTGATGCAATTATCAGGTATAATCGGTGGATGGATTCTTTTAAAAAGCGGAGTATACAATAATGGACACCGGACCTTTGAAGAAAAAGTTCAACTGGCAAGTGCACATTGGGGACTGATTAGCTTCTTTATCGCTCTTATCATCATCCTTGTGTTACTCCGTAATGATACAGAATCCGAAAAATGGAATCGCGGAAAAACAAACATACCTGCTACGATAGGGTGGATTATTCTAGGAGTTTTTCTTGCTTTATTTGCCCAAGTTATTGCTGGCACAATTGAAACACAAGTTTTTAAAATTAAAGCAGAATCTGAAAATACACAAAACATTATCGATATTATAAAAGCTGCGCCATTATTTATGATTGTTTCATCTATATTTGCTCCTATTCTTGAGGAGATTGTATTTAGAAAAATTCTATTTGGCACACTATATAAACGATATAACTTCTTTATCGCAGCAATCGTAAGTTCGCTTATATTTGCTCTCATTCATTTTGACCCTACACATTTATTAGTGTATATTTCCATGGGACTTGTTTTTTCATTTTTATACGTACAAACAAAACGAATTATTGTACCAATTATGGCTCATGTTATGATGAATACAAATGTTATGTTAATTACATTCGTACTTCGTCCCTATCTAGAAAAAGCTGAAAAACTGCAAGGATTCATCGGAGGATTTTAAACATGCGAAATTCACCATTTGTTATGGCAACTTTGTATTTTCTTCTAGGTTGTATATTTACATACTTAGCAATCACAAGTGTGAAAGACACGATTTGGAACTTTTACACAATACTACTTGCCATAATGGCAACAGTTGATTTTAATTTGGCAATTCGCCTTCTTTTTTCTAAACCGAAAAAAGATAGCCAGAAAAATTATCCACAATAAAAACGCAGGAGATTCCTGCGTTTTTATTGTGGATAATTTTTCAAAAAGTACACGAGCGTTTGTAACTCTACCGCTAAATCAATATGATGAATTCGAATATGTTCTGATATGTTTAGCCTAGCAGGTGTAAAGTTTAAAACACCTTGTATGCTCGTATGTGATAAGCGATCTGCTACAGCTTGTGCAACAGAAGCAGGCACTGTTAATATTGCCACTTTTATATCACCCGATAGTCTCTCTTCTAACTCATCCAGATGATATACTGGAATCCCGCCGATTTCTTTTCCAACTTTCTCTTCATCAACGTCAAATGCCATCTCAATTTTTGTATTATTATTTTTCGTAAAATTGTAATGTAAGAAAGCGGTACCTAAATTACCTACCCCAATTAATGCTACACGTGTTACATCGTCTTGATCAAGTGTTTCGCGAAAAAACGACAATAAATAATTTACATTATAGCCATATCCCTTTTTCCCTAATGCCCCAAAATATGAAAAATCTCTTCGAATTGTCGCTGAATCCACTTTCACCGCTTCACTTAATTCTGCAGATGATACGCGTTGCTTACCAGATAACGATAGGTTTTGGATAAATCGATAGTATAGAGGCAATCTTTTGGCAGTTGCCTGCGGAATTTTAGGCTGCTCCATGCAACCCCCTCCTCTCTTCCTATCTGTTCAAGTGATTGAAACATGTACGGAAGTTTAGCATTGATAGTTTTCCTTGTATAATAGAGAGAGAATTTCTCTATTTATGTTCAACTATACACTATTTTTAGTATGATTGAGAAATATAATCATGGCAAAGTTAAGAAAATATTTGAGGTGAAAACATTGATTTTACTACAAGTGAATAACCTTTCCAAGTTGTTCGCCGCCGAAGTGATTCTTTCAAACATTAAGTTAGAAGTACAGACGCGCGATCGTATTGCACTTGTCGGGCGTAATGGCGCAGGAAAGTCTACATTATTAAAGATTATTGCCGGAGAATTATCCCATGACGGCGGCGAAATTATAAAGCCGAAAGATGTATCTATCGGTTACTTAGCGCAGCACACTGGTCTTGAAACATCATTAACAATTTGGGATGAAATGCTAACGGTCTTTCTTCACTTACAACGCATGGAGAAAGAACTCCGCAGACTAGAACAAGAAATGGGAAAAGAAGAGAACTTCACAAATGAAACCATTTATGAAAAATTGTTAGCAGAATATGATCGTCTACAATTAGACTATAAAAATGAAGGCGGCTATCAATACGAAGCTGATATTCGTTCTGTTTTAAGCGGTCTTGGTTTTCCTCCCGAAACACACGGAACGACAATCTCCACATTAAGCGGTGGACAAAAGACTCGTTTAGCTCTCGGGAAGTTATTATTAACAAAACCAGATTTACTTATTCTCGATGAGCCAACCAACCATTTAGATATCGATACATTAACGTGGCTCGAGCAATATTTACAAGGTTATCCTGGGGCTATTTTAATCGTTTCACACGATCGGTACTTTCTAGATAGACTTGTCACACAAGTATATGAAATCTCCAATAAACAAAGTCGAAAGTACACAGGAAACTATAGTAAATACTTAGACCTTAAAGCGGCCCTATATGAACAAGAGATGAAACGTTACGAAAAACAGCAAGAAGAAGTAACAAAATTGCAAGATTTTATCCAAAAGAATATTGCCCGTGCGTCTACAACAAAACGGGCGCAAAGCCGCCGAAAACAATTAGATCGTATGGAACTTATGGACAAACCAATCGGCGATACAAAATCCGCTTCTTTCCACTTTGATATCGATAAACAAAGTGGTAATGATGTATTACAAGTAAGAGATGTGACAATTGGCTATGAGAATGAGCCAATTATTCAAAACATTCGTTTCCAATTAACGAGAGGTGATAGTGTTGCGCTAGTCGGTCCAAACGGAATCGGAAAATCCACTTTATTAAAATCTCTTGTGGATAAACTTCGCCCTTTAAACGGTACTATTTCGTTTGGTTCTAACGTTTCTATCGGATATTATGACCAAGAACAAGCAAACTTAACATCATCAAAACGTGTATTAGATGAACTTTGGGATGATTATCCGATGCAACCAGAAAAAGAGATTCGCACAGTACTTGGGAACTTTTTATTTTCTGGTGACGACGTTCTAAAACCCGTTTCTTCTTTAAGCGGTGGACAAAAGGCACGTTTAGCTCTTGCAAAGCTTATGATGCAAAAGTCAAATGTACTTATTTTAGACGAACCGACCAACCATTTAGATTTAAGCAGCAAAGAAATTTTAGAAAATGCGCTTATTGATTTTCCAGGAACGATTTTATTTGTTTCCCATGACCGCTATTTCATTAATCGCATTGCCACAAAGGTGATTGAGTTATCCCAGGGTGGAGCTGAGGAATACCTCGGTGATTACGATTATTATATAGAAAAGAAAAATGAAATGCTCGAACGCGCTGAACTTGAAGACCAAGAAACAAATAAACCTGTACAAAAACAAGTGGCACAAGAAAAATTAAATTACATCGAAGAAAAAGAACGTAAAAAGCAAGAACGCCAACGTATGCGTAGAATTGAAGAACTAGAAGAAAAGATTGCAGCAATTGAAGAACAAATCGCGGCATTAGAGGAACAACTTTGTCTTCCAGAAGTATACGCTGATTACGAGAGAGCCAGTGATATTACAGCAAAAAAACAAACACTTCAAGAACAATTAGAAGCATGTATGGAAGAATGGGAAGAATTACAACTATGAAACGGTCAGTGATTACACTGACCGTTTTATTTATCCTGCTATTTTAGGATAGTAAGATCCCACTGATGGAAGTTTCACTTTATCCACAGTAATATTCACAGATTTACCTTTATATTTTCAATATAAACAAAAGTTTTCCACGTTATCCACAAGAACGATAATATTTATCCACATTTTATACTCACAAAAAAACCTACATTATCAACAGATAATGTAGGTTTTATCCACATGTTGTGGTTAATTCTGTGTATAAAATTATATCTTTTATCAAAAAGGATTTCTCTATCCACAACTAACCGTTCTTGAATTATGATTCAATATCCAAACCAGGGTTTGCATTTAATGCTAACGTTGCTCTCTTTCCTTGCTCATATGCAATCGTACCAGCAGCAGCAATCATAGCAGCGTTATCTGTGCATAAGGATAACGGAGGAATGATAAGTTCAACATCTTTTTTCTTTGTAAACTCTTCCTCTAAGCGTGCTCGTAATCCTTTATTGGCTGCTACTCCACCAGCAAGAAGCACTTGCTTTACACCATATTCTTCTGTTGCTCTTATTGTTTTTGTTACTAATACATCAATTACACTTGCCTGGAAACTAGCAGCTAAATTTTCAGGGGTAAGTTCTTCTCCGCGCTGTTTTGCGTTATGCACAGTGTTAATAACTGCAGATTTTAATCCACTGAAACTAAAATCATATGAATCAGGCTCCAGCCATGCACGAGGCAAATCAATTGTCGGCTCTCCTTCATGCGCAAGACGATCAATATGAGGTCCACCCGGATACGGTAATGATAACGTACGCGCCACTTTATCGTACGCCTCTCCAGCAGCATCATCTCGCGTTTCTCCAATTACTTCAAATGAACCATGCTCTTTCATATAAACGAGCTCTGTATGTCCACCTGATACAACGAGAGACAGTAATGGAAATTGTAGTTCTTGTACTAAACGATTCGCATAAATATGTCCTGCGATATGATGCACACCAACTAAAGGAATATTATGCGCAAAAGCTACTGCTTTTGCTGCATTCACCCCAATTAACAATGCGCCAACGAGGCCTGGTCCTTCAGTAACAGCAATTGCATCAATATCTTCAAATTTCACTTTTGCTTCTTTTAACGCTTCTTCTAATACAACCGTTATTTGTTCAACATGGTGGCGAGATGCAATTTCTGGAACAACCCCACCAAAACGTTTATGACTTTCAATTTGCGAAGCTACAACGTTCGCTAAAATATCTCGTCCATTTTTCACAACTGCTACAGCCGTTTCATCACAGCTTGTTTCAACACCAAGAATAATTGTATCTTTTTTCATCATAAATTCACCCACATTACAAGACCATCTTCATAATTGTCTGTATAGTATCTTTTACGAATTCCGCCATTTTGAAAACCAAATTTTCGATATAACTTTTTCGCAACTTCATTTGAAACACGTACTTCAAGTGTCATCGTCTTTGCTCCAAAAGCTCTCGCTTTGTTCATTACCTCTTGTAACAACGCTACTCCAAGCTTTAGACCACGGTATTTGGGCAATATAGCAATGTTCGTGATATGTGATTCATCAAGAATAATCCAAAGTCCGCAATAGCCTATAATTCCTTCCTCTGTTTCCAACACAACATAGTGCGCATACTCATTCATGTTTAATTCCCGTTCAAATGCTTCGGCAGTCCAAGGCGTCGTAAATGAAGATTCTTCAATCAGAACAATTTGTGGTATGTCTTCTTCCTTCATATTTCTAAATGTAATATTCATTTATAAGACTCCTACTTATTTTGACTTTCTAACCATTTTGCCTCTGCTTCTGCTAAACGAAGATAACTTGGTACAAATGTATGCACAGGTTGCTCCTCTTTCTGTAAGCCTAAGAAAGCTAATTCACTTGGACGTGGATTATGTTTCGTCGGCGCAGTAAATACAGCTTGATCTCCTAACTGTTCTACAATTGTATCTTTATGCTGTTCTACATCGTTTCCGATAAATAAAACAGGTTGCTCCATCTCTTTTAACATTTGAAGCCAATCAACAATGAGAACAATACGATCTTCTTTCACAGCTTGTAATTCTTGTTCTCTATATGTATATAATCCTGTATAAATTTGCTGACGACGGCCATCAAATAATGGACAAATGTATCCTGGGAAATTGGTTCCGTTTGCTGCTAGTACTTCTAAGCTCGATACACCCACAATCGGAATTTGCAGTGACCAGGCCAATGTTTTCGCCGCTGTCACACCAATACGAACACCTGTATAAGAGCCCGGACCTGCCGCTACAACGATTTTATTTAATTCTTTTGGTTTCACATTACATTCTTTTAAAAGTTGCTCTACTGCTGGCATCAAACGCACAGAATGGTTTTTTGTTAAATTTGTAATGATCTCTCCTACAACAGTAGTTCCATCAATAAGAGAAACTCCCATTACATAGTTAGAAGTATCAATTGCTAGTACTTTCATTTTGTAATAGCTCCTCACATAATCTAATATAACGTTCTCCACTCGGCTCTAATACAATTTTCCTTGTACTATCTCCCTCGTGGAATAAACTAATTTTTAAAAGTGAAGGTGGTAAAAAAGCCTCTATTAAATGCGCCCATTCCACCACTGTTACACCTTCACCATAAAAATATTCATCAAAACCTAAATCTTCTTCGCTCTCTGCTAATCGGTATACATCCATATGATACAGCGGTAATCGTCCTTTGTATTCTTTAATAATATTGAAAGTGGGGCTATTTACAACACGTTTTACACCAAGACCTTTTGCAAGACCTTTTGTAAATGTTGTTTTACCTGCACCTAAATCCCCTTCTAAAATCAAAACATCCTGCACCTCAACTAATTGTCCAAGCTTTTCTGATAAATGCTGCGTTTCTTTTGAAGACATCGTCTTTATTTCATATTTATTCAAAGGTTTCACCTACCTTACTGTTAGTATTCTCTACTCTTTATTATACAGATTTTTTATTTTTGTTTCAGTTTCAAATATATAAAAAAGACCTTAGGAATTTTCCTAAGGATAAGATTGACTGTCTTATAAGTTTAATTAGAATAAATAAAAAAATACGAAACACATTGTTTCGTTCTTTATTTTATATAAGTGGCGGTCCCGACCGGGGTCGAACCGGCGATCTCCTGCGTGACAGGCAGGCATGTTAACCACTACACCACGGGACCACTTGGTTGCGGGGACAGGATTTGAACCTGCGACCTTCGGGTTATGAGCCCGACGAGCTACCAGACTGCTCCACCCCGCGATGATAAAAATAAGCCTGGCAACGTCCTACTCTCACAGGGACAAAGTCCCAACTACCATCGGCGCTAGAGAGCTTAACTTCCGTGTTCGGTATGGGAACGGGTGTGACCTCTCTGCCATCATTACCAGACTTATGAAGGTATATTCCTTCAAAACTAGATAACATTTGCTTCATATTATATGGTTAAGTCCTCGATCTATTAGTATTCGTCAGCTCCACATGTCACCATGCTTCCACCTCGAACCTATCAACCTGATCATCTTTCAGGGATCTTACTAGCTTAACGCTATGGGAAATCTCATCTTGAGGGGGGCTTCATGCTTAGATGCTTTCAGCACTTATCCCTTCCGCACATAGCTACCCAGCTATGCCCTTGGCAGAACAACTGGTACACCAGCGGTGCGTCCATCCCGGTCCTCTCGTACTAAGGACAGCTCCTCTCAAATTTCCTACGCCCACGACGGATAGGGACCGAACTGTCTCACGACGTTCTGAACCCAGCTCGCGTACCGCTTTAATGGGCGAACAGCCCAACCCTTGGGACCGACTACAGCCCCAGGATGCGATGAGCCGACATCGAGGTGCCAAACCTCCCCGTCGATGTGGACTCTTGGGGGAGATAAGCCTGTTATCCCCGGGGTAGCTTTTATCCGTTGAGCGATGGCCCTTCCATGCGGAACCACCGGATCACTAAGCCCGACTTTCGTCCCTGCTCGACTTGTAGGTCTCGCAGTCAAGCTCCCTTATGCCTTTGCACTCTACGAATGATTTCCAACCATTCTGAGGGAACCTTTGGGCGCCTCCGTTACTTTTTAGGAGGCGACCGCCCCAGTCAAACTGCCCACCTGACACTGTCTCCCGGGTCGATAAGACCCGTAGGTTAGAATTTCAATACAGCCAGGGCGGTATCCCACCAGCGCCTCCACCGAAGCTAGCGCTCCGGCTTCAAAGGCTCCCGCCTATCCTGTACAAGCTGTACCAAAATTCAATATCAGGCTACAGTAAAGCTCCACGGGGTCTTTCCGTCCTGTCGCGGGTAACCTGCATCTTCACAGGTACTATAATTTCACCGAGTCTCTGGTTGAGACAGTGCCCAAATCGTTACACCTTTCGTGCGGGTCGGAACTTACCCGACAAGGAATTTCGCTACCTTAGGACCGTTATAGTTACGGCCGCCGTTTACTGGGGCTTCAGTTCAGAGCTTCGCTTGCGCTAACCCCTCTCCTTAACCTTCCAGCACCGGGCAGGTGTCAGCCCCTATACTTCGCCTTACGGCTTCGCAGAGACCTGTGTTTTTGCTAAACAGTCGCTTGGGCCTATTCACTGCGGCTTTCCGTTAAGAAAGCACCCCTTCTCCCGAAGTTACGGGGTCATTTTGCCGAGTTCCTTAACCAGAGTTCTCTCGCACACCTTAGGATTCTCTCCTCGCCTACCTGTGTCGGTTTGCGGTACAGGCACCTTTTATCTCGCTAGAAGCTTTTCTTGGCAGCGGGGAATCAAAGACTTCGCTCCATAAGGAGCTTCCCCATCACAGCTTAGCCTTCGCGGTAAGCGGATTTGCCTACTTACCAGCCTAACTGCTTGGACGTGCTCAACCAATCGCACGCTTCTTCTATCCTTCTGCGTCCCTCCATTGCTCAAACGATAAAGAGGTGGTACAGGAATATCAACCTGTTGTCCATCGCCTACGCCTGTCGGCCTCGGCTTAGGTCCTGACTAACCCTGAGCGGACGAGCCTTCCTCAGGAAACCTTAGGCATTCGGTGGACGGGATTCTCACCCGTCTTTCGCTACTCATACCGGCATTCTCACTTCTAAGCGCTCCACCAGTCCTTACGATCTGACTTCACAGCACTTAGAACGCTCCCCTACCACTGATACCATAGGTATCAATCCGCAGCTTCGGTGGTGTATTTAGCCCCGGTACATTTTCGGCGCAGAGTCACTCGACTAGTGAGCTATTACGCACTCTTTAAATGGTGGCTGCTTCTAAGCCAACATCCTAGTTG
This sequence comes from Bacillus sp. S10(2024), assembly GCF_050473865.1. Taxonomy (NCBI): domain Bacteria; kingdom Bacillati; phylum Bacillota; class Bacilli; order Caryophanales; family Bacillaceae; genus Bacillus; species Bacillus sp. S10(2024). The sequence continues at coordinate 3,315,777 of NZ_JBFLUR010000002.1, forward strand.
TCTAAGCAACTCCACATCCTTTTCCACTTAATACACACTTTGGGACCTTAGCTGGCGGTCTGGGCTGTTTCCCTTTTGACTACGGATCTTATCACTCGCAGTCTGACTCCTAAGGATAAGTCATTGGCATTCGGAGTTTGACTGAATTCGGTAATCCGATGGGGACCCCTAGTCCAATCAGTGCTCTACCTCCAAGACTCTTACACTTAAGGCTAGCCCTAAAGCTATTTCGGGGAGAACCAGCTATCTCCAGGTTCGATTGGAATTTCTCCGCTACCCACACCTCATCCCCGCACTTTTCAACGTGCGTGGGTTCGGGCCTCCATTCAGTGTTACCTGAACTTCACCCTGGACATGGGTAGATCACCTGGTTTCGGGTCTACGACCACGTACTAAACGCCCTATTCAGACTCGCTTTCGCTACGGCTCCGCCTCTTCAGCTTAACCTCGCACGGGATCGTAACTCGCCGGTTCATTCTACAAAAGGCACGCCATCACCCGTTAACGGGCTCTGACTATTTGTAGGCACACGGTTTCAGGATCTCTTTCACTCCCCTTCCGGGGTGCTTTTCACCTTTCCCTCACGGTACTGGTTCACTATCGATCACTAGGTAGTATTTAGCCTTGGGAGATGGTCCTCCCGGATTCCGACGGAATTTCACGTGTTCCGCCGTACTCAGGATACATTCAAGAGGGAACGAAGTTTCAACTACAGGGTTGTTACCTTCTATGACGAGCCTTTCCAGGCTGCTTCGTCTACCTCGTTCCTTTGTAACTCCGTATAGAATGTCCTACAACCCCAAGAGGCAAGCCTCTTGGTTTGGGCTAGATTCCGTTTCGCTCGCCGCTACTCAGGAAATCGCATTTGCTTTCTCTTCCTCCAGGTACTTAGATGTTTCAGTTCCCTGGGTCTGTCTTCTTTACCCTATGTATTCAGATAAAGATACCATACCATTACGTATGGTGGGTTTCCCCATTCGGAAATCTCCGGATCAAAGCTTACTTACAGCTCCCCGAAGCATATCGGTGTTAGTCCCGTCCTTCATCGACTCCTAGTGTCAAGGCATCCACCGTGCGCCCTTTCTAACTTAACCAAAATTAAAAAAATATGAGCTACACTGTTATCTAGTTTTCAAAGAACATATATTTTCGAGAGATAGTTCTCTCAAAACTGAACAAAACGAAACACGGAAACTTATATTGATGAACAGCGTTCATCAATTCTCCATAGAAAGGAGGTGATCCAGCCGCACCTTCCGATACGGCTACCTTGTTACGACTTCACCCCAATCATCTGTCCCACCTTAGGCGGCTGGCTCCAAAAGGTTACCCCACCGACTTCGGGTGTTACAAACTCTCGTGGTGTGACGGGCGGTGTGTACAAGGCCCGGGAACGTATTCACCGCGGCATGCTGATCCGCGATTACTAGCGATTCCAGCTTCATGTAGGCGAGTTGCAGCCTACAATCCGAACTGAGAACGGTTTTATGAGATTAGCTCCACCTCGCGGTCTTGCGACTCTTTGTACCGTCCATTGTAGCACGTGTGTAGCCCAGGTCATAAGGGGCATGATGATTTGACGTCATCCCCACCTTCCTCCGGTTTGTCACCGGCAGTCACCTTAGAGTGCCCAACTTAATGATGGCAACTAAGATCAAGGGTTGCGCTCGTTGCGGGACTTAACCCAACATCTCACGACACGAGCTGACGACAACCATGCACCACCTGTCACTCTGCCCCCGAAGGGGAAGCCCTATCTCTAGGGTTGTCAGAGGATGTCAAGACCTGGTAAGGTTCTTCGCGTTGCTTCGAATTAAACCACATGCTCCACCGCTTGTGCGGGCCCCCGTCAATTCCTTTGAGTTTCAGCCTTGCGGCCGTACTCCCCAGGCGGAGTGCTTAATGCGTTAACTTCAGCACTAAAGGGCGGAAACCCTCTAACACTTAGCACTCATCGTTTACGGCGTGGACTACCAGGGTATCTAATCCTGTTTGCTCCCCACGCTTTCGCGCCTCAGTGTCAGTTACAGACCAGAAAGTCGCCTTCGCCACTGGTGTTCCTCCATATCTCTACGCATTTCACCGCTACACATGGAATTCCACTTTCCTCTTCTGCACTCAAGTCTCCCAGTTTCCAATGACCCTCCACGGTTGAGCCGTGGGCTTTCACATCAGACTTAAGAAACCACCTGCGCGCGCTTTACGCCCAATAATTCCGGATAACGCTTGCCACCTACGTATTACCGCGGCTGCTGGCACGTAGTTAGCCGTGGCTTTCTGGTTAGGTACCGTCAAGGTGCCAGCTTATTCAACTAGCACTTGTTCTTCCCTAACAACAGAACTTTACGACCCGAAAGCCTTCATCGTTCACGCGGCGTTGCTCCGTCAGACTTTCGTCCATTGCGGAAGATTCCCTACTGCTGCCTCCCGTAGGAGTCTGGGCCGTGTCTCAGTCCCAGTGTGGCCGATCACCCTCTCAGGTCGGCTACGCATCGTCGCCTTGGTGAGCCGTTACCTCACCAACTAGCTAATGCGCCGCAGGTCCATCTATAAGTGACAGCCGAAGCCGCCTTTCAATTTCGCACCATGCGGTGCAAAATGTTATCCGGTATTAGCCCCGGTTTCCCGGAGTTATCCCAGTCTTATAGGTAGGTTACCTACGTGTTACTCACCCGTCCGCCGCTAACTTCTTAAGAGCAAGCTCTTAATCGGTTCGCTCGACTTGCATGTATTAGGCACGCCGCCAGCGTTCATCCTGAGCCAGGATCAAACTCTCCAATAAAGTTTGTCTAGCATCATAAATAAAAATTGACGTTTCACGTTGTTTGTTTCGTTCAGTTTTCAAAGAACTCAAGAGCGGGTGAAGAGAATCGAACTCTCGACCAGAGCTTGGAAGGCTCTTGTTTTACCACTAAACTACACCCGCATGGTCGGGAAGACAGGATTCGAACCTGCGACCCCCTGGTCCCAAACCAGGTGCTCTACCAAGCTGAGCCACTTCCCGTAAATGGCGCGCCCGAGAGGACTCGAACCCCTAACCTTTTGATCCGTAGTCAAACGCTCTATCCAATTGAGCTACGGGCGCTTAATGTATGTTGTTTGTTTTTTGCGACTTTATTAATATACCATGGCGGTAAAATTAATGCAAGTATTTTTTATTTCTTTTTTGGTGCGGCCGAGAGGACTTGAACCTCCACGGGGTTGCCCCCACTAGGCCCTCAACCTAGCGCGTCTGCCATTCCGCCACGACCGCATATGCGGGTGAAGGGAGTCGAACCCCCACGCCAAAGGCGCCAGATCCTAAGTCTGGTGCGTCTGCCAATTCCGCCACACCCGCGAAATTAAAATAAATGGTGAGCCATGAAGGACTCGAACCTTCGACCCTCTGATTAAAAGTCAGATGCTCTACCAACTGAGCTAATGGCTCTTACTTAAATGGCTGGGCTAGCTGGATTCGAACCAGCGCATGACGGAGTCAAAGTCCGTTGCCTTACCGCTTGGCTATAGCCCATTAATTTTAAAAGAATGAAAAACATTTTTCCATCCCTCTAACAAAAAAAACAACTTCCATCTGTCAGAAGTTTAAATGGCGGTCCCGACCGGGGTCGAACCGGCGATCTCCTGCGTGACAGGCAGGCATGTTAACCACTACACCACGGGACCATTTGGTTGCGGGGACAGGATTTGAACCTGCGACCTTCGGGTTATGAGCCCGACGAGCTACCGGACTGCTCCACCCCGCGATGATATTCATAAATTTATATGGTGGAGGATGACGGGATCGAACCGCCGACCCCCTGCTTGTAAGGCAGGTGCTCTCCCAGCTGAGCTAATCCTCCGAAGTGGTGACCCGTACGGGATTCGAACCCGTGTTACCGCCGTGAAAGGGCGGTGTCTTAACCACTTGACCAACGGGCCAAAATTATGGCAGAGAAGAAGGGATTCGAACCCTCGCACCGCGTAAGCGATCTACTCCCTTAGCAGGGGAGCCCCTTGAGCCACTTGGGTACTTCTCTATATGGCTCCGCAGGTAGGACTCGAACCTACGACCGATCGGTTAACAGCCGATAGCTCTACCACTGAGCTACTGCGGAATATCAAAGACAATTTATATCTTATAAAAATTCATTTTCTAAGTCAAGTGCTTCCTACAATATTCTGTAGTGACGTGACATGTTTATAATATACTGGATTGTTTTTTTAGTGTCAAGGAGTTTTTAAACCTGCTTTAATTTCCCTTTACACTTCCCACATACATACCGAACTGTATTCACTTTACGCCTTCTTACATATTGAAAATGACACGTTATACATTCATACACATATTGCGCTCTCTCCACTTGCCTTCCCGACATTCTTTTACAAAAACGCGGTGCATTTACTTGCTTTAATAATTCACGAAAGTCTTTATCTCTATGCTGATACCCTTTCCCCATAAGATGCAAATGATAATGACATAACTCATGTTTAATTACTTCAATCAATTCATTTTCCCCATACACTACATAATAATGATAATTTAGCTCTATATTATGAGTGCTTAGTATATACCGCCCACCTGTCGTACGTAACCGTTTATTAAACATCGCCTTATGCAAAAAAGGTCTCGCAAAATATTTTATCGATACCTCCTCCACTAATTTCTGAATATCTACTTCATGCACCCTCATCTCTCCTACCCATTAAAATAAATTCACACGTCTCGTTTGTCTCATGCATACATTAAATAGTACATATACCCATCCTCATTCTTATCAAAGGAGGGATTCATATGCCAGCATGGCTTCGCAAACAAATGCGGCGTGCTTATTATGAAAAAAACCGCTATCAAATCAAATTACTTAACGAATGCTGGTTTTTTTATAAAAAAAAGCAACATCCCTAATAAACAAAGGGAATGGATTAGCACTCCACTCCCTTTTATTCAACTAATAATACACGCATCCATGGGCGTGGCTTTTTAACCTTCTAACGGTAACATAGATAAAGCGACGCGTCCTTTTTTCATATCAACATCATCGACCCACACTTTTACAATTTGGCCGACAGACACAATATCTAATGGATGTTTTACAAACTGCTTACTTATTTTCGAAATATGAACTAGTCCATCTTGTTTTACACCAATATCAACAAAAGCACCAAAATCAACAACATTCCGAACTGTACCTTCCAATTCCATACCGCGTTTTAAATCTTCTAATTTTAAGATACCTTTTTTAAGAAGCGGCTTTGGTAATTCATCACGTAAGTCTCGCTCCGGACGAATAAGGGCATCAATAATATCTCGCAGCGTAGGTTCACCAATGTTCGTTTGCTCTGATAACGAGGAAATTTCCACTTCCTCTAAGCGTTTTTGCAAATGAGGTTGTCCAACATCTGTAATAGATAATCCTAAACTTTTCAATAACAATTCCACATTCTTATATTGCTCTGGATGAATGCTTGTTCGATCAAGCGGATTCTCACCTTCTAAAACTCGTAAAAATCCGATGCATTGTTCATATGTCTTTGCACCTAATCGCGGTATATCTTTTAGTTCAGCACGTTTCGTAAACTTTCCACTCTCTTCACGTTTTTTTACAATATTTTTCGCAACTGTTTTTGATAAACCAGAAACATATTGCAGTAAAGAAACAGAAGCAGTATTTACATTCACTCCAACTTGGTTTACAGCCGTTTCAACAACAAATGTTAATGATTCATTCAATCGTTTTTGTGATACATCATGTTGGTATTGTCCTACACCAACAGACTTCGGATCAATCTTTACTAATTCTGCAAGCGGATCTTGCAAACGTCTTCCAATGGAAACTGCGCTTCTTTCTTCAACTTGCAAATTCGGAAACTCTTCTCTCGCTAATTCTGATGCAGAATATACACTTGCACCCGCTTCATTGACAATAATATAAAACACATCACGAGAAACTACCTGTAGTACATCTACAATAAATTCTTCCGTTTCACGGGAAGCCGTGCCATTACCTATAGCAATTACCTCTACTTCATACTTTTCTAAAATGGAAATACATTTCTTTTTCGCTTCTTCATACTTCCGAACAGGTGGATGCGGATAGATGACATCGATATGAAGCACTTTCCCCGTATCATCTACAACTGCTAGTTTACATCCCGTACGATAAGCAGGGTCTACAGCCAATGCTACTTTCCCCTTCATCGGCGGTTGTAACAATAAATTTCGTAAATTCTCTGAAAAAATATGAATTGCTTGTTCTTCTGCTACTTCTGTTAGCTCTTTACGAATTTCCCTTTCAATAGATGGTTGAATTAAACGCTTATAACCATCTTCGATCGCTTCTTGTACATAATCTGCACTTGATACGGACGAATTATGAATAACTTTTTTATGTAAAAATTGAAGAATGTCTTCAACCGGAGGCACAATTGTTATTTTCAAAATGTCTTCTTTTTCACCACGATTCATAGCCAATACACGGTGCGGAACAACCTTTTGCAGTGGTTCTTCATAGCTGTAATACATTTCATATACATTCTTTTCGTCTTTTTCTTCATCTTTTACAACTGCTGAAATTACCCCTTTTCTAAAGGTAGTATTGCGAATCCAACTACGATAAGATGCTTCATCAGACACATATTCCGCAATAATGTCCTTTGCCCCCTGCAGTGCTTCTTCCGGCGACTGAACTTCTTTTTCCTCATTTACGAACACTTTTGCTTTTTCTAGCACATCATCCTTCGCAAACGTTAATAGCCAATCTGCCAGAGGTTCTAATCCCTTCTCTTTCGCAATTGTTGCTTTTGTTCTTCGTTTTTCTTTATACGGACGATATAAATCCTCAACCTCTTGTAGTTTTGTTGCAGATGTAATGTTCCGACGCAATTCTTCTGTAAGCTTTCCCTTTTCATGAATTAAACGCAACACTTCTTCTTTACGATTTTCAAGTTGATTGATATATTGCCATCTTTCTAAAATCGAACGAATTTGCACTTCATCTAATGAGTTTGTCCATTCTTTTCGATAACGAGCAATAAAAGGGACTGTATTACCTTCCTCTGTTAACTCAATAACATGACGAACTTGCTTCTCTGAAAAATCCAATTCTTTCGCTAACATTTTCATTAACCCTTGGCGATTATCTACCATTTCCATTTGCAACAAAACCTCCTTCAATAATAAAAAAAGTTGCTCTTAAAAGAGAGCAACTTCAACGTTGAACTAAAAATCTATCAGTCCTAAACTAATTTGCAGAGCTTCATCTACACGATTCATCATCAGATCGTCTAACTGAGTGATTTTGTCCGTTAAGCGCTGCTTATCGATTGTTCGAATCTGTTCGAGCAAGATAACCGAATCTCTCTCAAATCCATACTTTTTTGCATCGATTTCCACATGGGTGGGCAATTTTGCTTTCTGAATCTGCGCAGTAATGGCCGCCACAATTACGGTAGGACTAAAACGATTCCCAATGTCATTTTGAATGACAAGAACCGGACGAACGCCTCCTTGCTCAGAACCAACAACTGGGGAAAGGTCTGCAAAATACACGTCGCCGCGTTTTACAATCAAAAGATTACCCCCCGCTAACTAAGCGTTCTACTGTATGAGCTGCTTCATACTCTGCTAAGAAAGCTTCAGATGCAATACCAAGATTGATTTTTCCCATTTCAATGTACCCACGTCTCATTGATTCATGCTGGTAGCGCTTCTTCGTTTTATGTTGGCGCAATAGCAATTGTGTTGCCTGGCAAATAAGTTCATGGCGATTCTTATTCTCTTGTTTTCCAAGTCCGTCTAATTCTGTTACCACTTGTTTTGGCAACCGAACAACGATTTCAGTAGTTACACTTGATTCGGACACAAAAATACACCTCCACCGTCAACTACACACACATATATGACACCTATTGTAATAATACCATTGTATAGGGCCTGTTGCAAAGACTTCCTAATGTCTTGTTTTATGTTTTCCAACTTGGAAATAAAACATTCATTTCCCTGTATTTTTCTTTGCTATTCTTCTAAAGCGAGTTTCTCAAATTACCATCTAGTAAAAAATAAACGTACATTTAAACTTCGGAAGCCCCTCTTATATATCATGCAAATATTTTACCACCTCTAAAACTTCTCCATTTTTCACATATACGCGTGGAACACGAAACTCAATTGTTGCAATTACTTCATAATTAATTGTCCCTAAATACTCTGCAACCTCAGTAGCACTAATATACTGATTGTCTTGTCTTCCAATTCTTTTTGAAATACAGTTCATGTAGTGTCATTCTCCGCTGCCACATTAACATCTTCTGGACGCGAAGGACCCAACACTAAAATAGGCGATTTAATTCCAGCTCTTCTTAAAACCAAAGCTTCATATAAAAAAGCAATAGCTAACCTTGTTGCCCCCGCCGCTAATATTGCACCTGCAACTTGCACTGATCGATGACCACACGCATTTGCTTTCACAACAGCAAAAAGCTCTACACCCTTAAGAATAATAGACTTAATACGAGTTGCATTCTCATAAATCGCACCTAAGTTTACCTCGACCCACGTATCACGATAAAGTGAAACTTCCGTCAGTGGGGTTTTTTTCATCCCCCACTGATGGTTAGTTGAACCAATCGGGCTTTTACGGGCAGTTATCCCCCACCTATCTTCTTTGCTTCTCTCTGAGTCTTGAGGTCGGGGTCTTACTGCCCGTTAATGCGGGATAAAATGGCGATTCTTCCATCTAGAAAAAACACTTCCTTTATACGATATGCAAAGCTTATTCTTTTATATTCACTTTTTCCTCACCTTTATTTCATCAGATTTCATAAAAATTTTTATCAATACGTGAAAACGTGCTAAAAAACGTGGTGTACACTGTAGTCACCACGTTTTAGTCGTTTACTTCACTTGTTTCTGAGTCACAGAACGCGCTACCATTAATAATTCTTCTTGTTTCAAATCCTTTGTTACAAGCATATACTCCACTCCGTTATGTGACCATGTAACCGAATCCTTTGTTAACGCCCCAATAGTGAAACCTAAATCAACAGGCTCCCCACTTACACTTTGCGTCGCAATAGTTGGTGCTACTTTCGCCTTTTCTTGTATTAATGTAAAACTCTTCTTATTACCAGTGTACGTAAGAATACTACGTTTTCCGTTATCTGTATTAAACTCTTTCTCTTCTTTTAAAGTCATACCTTGTGGTGTATCACTTGGATACAAAACAGCAAATGGTTTTTCTTGTTGAGCTGTCGTTTGTATATCCACTTGTGCTCTAGACATATTTTGTTTCGTATCAAATGCGCCTTTATCAAATTTCGCATCAAACTTTACTTTCGAAAAATCTACTTGCACAAGAACATTTTGATCGTTATCCATCAATTTCACTGAAACAGGCGATAAATCTTTTTTATTAAATGTAATTTGTTGCTTTGGCAACATATTTTGATGATGATAGTTTGTTTTCGTTTCAAACACATAATATTTGTCTGTTTTCTTAAATGAGCGGTCCTTATCGTTCAAAATATCTCTGACAAGTGATTCATATAAATATGCTTGACTGCTATTTTGCGGCCAATCACTTTGAAAGCGAAAACTTTTATTTAAAGATGGAGTAAGAACAAACACACCTTCATCATTTCGTAAAATAATTTGACTTTGATCTTTCTTTGCGTTTTTTAAATTTACTCGGTAATACGATGGTTTATTATACCAAACTTCAACATCATACACCTGTGGTTCATTTCCCGTTTTAATCGATAGTTTCGCTTCTGCTTGATAGCTTTTCATATCTTTTACTCTTTCATTCAAGTCTTGCACAACATCTTCTTTCTTCTTCTCCATGCAACCTGCTAACAGAAAAACGGTCAACAAACCGGCAATAAACAAAAATAGCCGCCTTTTCATACGTTCAGCCCCTTTGTCTCAATAAGTAAGTGGAAGAAAACCTCTTCCTTAACGCTACTCAAATATATGAGACAAAGAGATGAAATATGCAGACTAGCTTGACGAGCTTTCTAAAACAACCTGCGCTACTGCAAACTCTCGGCTATGGCTAATTGAAAGATGAATAGTATGATTTGTATCAGCAAGTAAAATAGGCTTCCCTCTTTCATCATTCATAATTTCAATATGTAAAAAACTAACCTCTTTTCCAATCCCAGTACCAAGCGCTTTCGAATACGCTTCTTTCGCTGCAAAGCGCCCTGCAACAAATTCACTACGTCTTTTCCCTTTTAACGTATAGGCCACTCGGCGCTCATTTTCTGTTAAAATACGCTCTATAAATTTCGGTTGCCCCTCTATCATCTTTTCAATTCTTTCAATTTCAATAATATCGATTCCAACTCCTACAATCATATCCTGCTGTTCCTTCCTTCTATTTTCTTTCTCACTTTCATATTGTAAGAATAACAGACAATACGCTAACAGCAAAAGGAGTGTAAATATGAATACTCCATTTAAATACTCATTCTCTTCTTTCCCGCCCGTTACTACGGCACTACTTTTTATACAACTTGTTTTACTATCATTAGGGAATAACGGACTCTCTATCGGAATTGCTTGTAACGAGTGTATAGCTGAAGGGGAATGGTGGCGAATTATTTCTTCATTATTTGTTCATACAACGTTTTCTCATTTTTCATCCAATAGTATCTGCTTCTTCGCGCTTGGATTTTCATTAGAAAAACAACTGCATGGCATTCGATTTTTATTTGTGTTTCTGACGTCTGGAATTGCCGGAAATATCGCCTCTTACTTTTTATTTCCGCTCCACTATACTCATACAGGAGCTTCTGGTGCTATTTTCGGGCTATTAGGGGTACAGCTTTATCTATTCTATATGCAATTTCAGCCTAATAGAAAAAAAGAGATTCTTCTCTTTGTTATGATTTTATGTATTCTCCTAGCATTTACATTTCTTGATACAACAACAAATTCCATTAGCCATCTAGCTGGATTACTCACAGGCGCTTGTTTAGGACCATTATTTATAAAAAAAACAGATGGTGCTTAAGCTTATTTCACCCAAAAGCTTGCACCATCTATTATTTCCACTCCCTCTTTATCTGTCATATCCCTCATCAACTGCAAGAGTGCTTCGTCTTTTTGTTTTGCCTCTATCATACAGTGTATTTCCGGAACACTTCCTCTTATATATCGCAAAAAAGAAAGAAATGGATCAGAATCAATAAAATCGGCATGCGCCCTCAGATCCTTTCCTTCTCGCGGACTAGAAATATGCATTTTAATAGGCAAAGGAGATTGCTCCCATGTTTGCACAACACGTTCCCAGTGGATTTCCCATCCTTCTAAATCATGATTCATCATATGATGATGCAAGTCAAAAACTACGGGGATTTCAAGTTTTTCTCCTAAGTACAATGCCTCTTTTAAAGAAAATGTTGTGTCATCATTTTCTAACATAATCATCCTTTGAATCCCTACTGGAACAAGTGACCAATTTTCAATAAATTGTTCTAGCGCTTGTTCTTTATTGCCATATGCACCGCCAACATGCAAAACACAGCGATGCGTTCTATCGATCCCCATTCCCTGTAGCAACTTCCCATGCATCTGTAAAGTTTTCAGAGCCTGCTTTAAAATAGGCGGCTGCAATGAATTTAAAACAACAAAATGATCTGGATGAAAATCAATTCGCATCCCTTTTTGTTTCGCATAATCTCCAATTTTCCTTAAATTCCCTCGCAAAGGTTTGATATAATCCCACTCTAACAACGCCTCATGGTTTGCCAGAGGAATTAATTTTGAGCTTAAACGAAAAAACGAGATGTCATGTCCATAATTATGTTTTAACAACCGTAGACAATTCTCTAAATTGGAATTGGAAATTCTCTCCAATTTTTTAATTGCCGCTTCTCTCTCTTGTATTCGTTGAAACTGCGCATACGTCATTGTTTGCGAAGGGGAAGCATTCTTTAAATGGACACTCATTGCAACATACCCAAGCTTTACAAGCATTCTGTTTCCTCTTTTCCGGTACAAGTTTCTATCTAGTATATCCAAACAAAGAAACAAAAAAAGACAGCCTTTCGAAAAAGACTGTCTCTCTTCTATAAGATTAGTTAGATTGCGGTTTACGACTTGTATGCTTTCTTTCGCCACTGCGTCCTCTAGGAGCTCCAGAACGCCCTTCGCCGCGTCCTTGACCTTCTCCTTTACGACCGCCACGATTGCGGTTGCCATCACGGTTACGGCCACCTTCGCGGTTACGATTCCCTTCGCGGTTACCATCACGATAACCACCTCTTCCATTTCCGTTTCCGTTTCCGTTTCTCTTTCTAGAACGATCTTTTGAAACTACTGGCGGCTCTGATGTTAAAGAAACTGGCGTTGCGTCCGGCTCTTTTGTCATCATTTTTAAAGCACCTGCTACAACCGCTACAGAATCATGCTCTTCTAACAGCTCTTCTGCAATACGCTTGTAGTATGATAAGTTTTCACTTTCAATAATGCTTTGAAGCTTTTCAGCGATTAAACGTTGTTGGCCTTCTAAAGCTTCATCTAATGTTGGCGGAGTCATACGATCTATTTTACGTTTTGTTGTACGCTCAATATTCTTTAATTGACCTGTTTCACGTGGTGTTACAAATAGCATTGCAAGACCAGTTTTACCTGCACGACCTGTACGACCAATGCGGTGTACGTATGATTCAGGGTCTTGTGGAATATCAAAGTTATATACGTGTGTTACACCTGAAATATCAAGACCACGTGCTGCTACATCTGTCGCAACAAGAACTTCAATTGAACCCTCTTTAAATTTACGTAATACAGAAAGACGCTTCGCTTGTGTTAAATCACCATGAATTCCTTCTGCTGCATAGCCACGTAAGTTTAATGCTTCTGATAATTCATCAACACGACGCTTTGTACGACCGAACACGATTGCAAGTTCTGGAGATTGAATATCTAATAAACGTGTTAGCACGTCAAATTTCTTTTTCTCTTGCACTTCTAAATAGAACTGCTGAATGTTTGGCATTGTTACTTCTTTCGCTTTAACCTTAATATGTGTAGGCTCGCTCATGAAGCGTTCAGCAATGCGACGGATTGGATCTGGCATTGTTGCTGAGAATAATAATGTTTGGTGTGTTTCAGGAACATCTGTTAAAATCGCTTCAATATCTTCAATGAAGCCCATATTTAACATTTCATCTGCTTCATCAAGAACAACTGTCTCTACGTTTTGCAGACGAAGTGTTTTACGTTTAATATGATCTAAAATACGTCCTGGCGTACCCACAATAATGTGTGGACCTTTTTTCAACGCACGAATTTGACGGTTAATATCTTGACCGCCATAGATTGGTAAAATGCGCACACGCTTATGTTGACCAATTTTGTATAGCTCTTCACCTACTTGAATTGCTAACTCACGAGTTGGCGCGATAACGATACCTTGAACTGTATCTTGACGTGTATTTACTTTTTCTAATAGTGGTAATCCAAATGCAGCTGTTTTCCCTGTACCTGTTTGAGCTTGACCAATGATGTCTACACCTTGTAAGGCTACTGGAATTGTTTCTGCCTGAATTGGTGTTGCCTCTTCAAACCCCATGCTTTCAACAGACTTTAGCAAAGCACTGCTTAATCCTAATTCTCGAAATGTTGTCAATTTTACTTCTCCTTTTCTATCTAAAATAGCCCAGATTATTCCTTCTTCTCATATTTACAGGATATCCAAGTAAGGTTGGGCTAAGTCTTCTTCAGACAAAATGCGTTATCAGCGCAAGATTGCCTGACAATTATAATAAAACTAGCTTTTGAAAAATGAATGTAACAAGTATGCGTACTTTAAACATCCAAATGTAAAGCTAGACAAAAGTAGTCCCGAGACAAATTCATCCCGCTATTCCTGGGTAGTAAAACCCCCACTTCAACCAATTATAACTTTCAAATGGCAGGAGTAATTATCCTAACTATTCATTCAAAAAAGACATTTTCCGTACTTGCGGAAAATGCCCTTTCCCTGATGTTCACATATATAAACGGGCCTACATTTATCACAAAAATACTCTACAACGTTATTACACCCTATCAATTATAAGTTTTGTATGTGTAAAAAGCAAACCCAACTCTCTCCATCTTTACCCTAGATTTCGAATTTATTTATTGTAAGGGGTTCCAGTAATCAACCAATAGAGTAGGCCATATACAAGACAACAAGGCCCTCATTACTTAATCATCGTAATAATTTCCTCTAATTTCATGCCACGAGATGCTTTTACTAATACAACGTCTTTCACATCAATGACTTCTTTTAAATCTTTAACAAGTTCTTCTTTATTGTCATAAGCCTTCACTCGGTCATTAGGAAAATTAATTTTTGCGCCTTCTGCCATTTGTTCCCCGAGCGTACCATACGTAAACACATATGCAATGCGAGCTGGATCAATTAGTTTTCCAACTTCATAATGAAATTGTACTTCTTGGTTACCAAGCTCTAACATATCGCCAAGAACGAGAATTTTTTTAGAAAATCCATTTAATTCATTCATTAAATGGAACGCTGCTTCCATCGCTGTCGGACTCGCGTTATATGCATCATTAATAATTGTTAACCCGGCATCCGTTTTTACAACTTCCATACGCATGCCTGTCATTTTCAAATTCACTAAACCTTGTTTCATTTCTTCCCACGTTACGCCAAAGAACTCAGCAACCGCCATTGATGCTAATGCGTTATATACATTATGTTTCCCAAGAACGGGCAAATAAAATACTACATCCTGCGCTTGATTCATTTTAAAGTGTGTACCTGTCGCTTCCAACTTTACAGATACTGGATAGTAATCATTCGCTCTCGCATCACCGAATGTAATTGTCTTTGCTGATAAATTCATGCCTGGTACACGTGTAGTTAACAATGGCTCATCTCCGTTATAAACAAATACGCCATTATCTTGTAAACCTGACACAATTTCTAACTTTGCTCCTGCAATTTCATCACGAGAGCCCAAATCCATTAAATGTGCTTCTCCAATATTTGTGATAATCGCTGCATCAGGACGAGCAAGCTTTGACAAAAATTCAATTTCACCACGGCTCGACATACCCATTTCTAATACAGCTATTTCCGTATCTTCTTCTAAATTTAAAATTGTCAAAGGAAGTCCGATATGATTATTGAAATTCCCTTCTGTTTTTTGCACTTTAAATTTTGTTCCAAGTAAGCTTGTCACAATATCTTTCGTTGATGTTTTTCCGTTACTTCCTGTTACACCAACTACTTTCACATTTAATTGATCACGATAGTTTTTCGCTAATGTCTGTAATGCTTGTAATGTGTCTTCCACAAAAATAACTGGTACATTTTCCGGTGGGTTTGCCACACCTTTTTTCCATAGCGTTGCAACAGCACCATTTTCTATCGCTTTCCCCACAAAAGTATGACCATCAAAACGTTCTCCTTGAATTGGAACATATAAATTTCCTTGTTCAATCTTCCTTGTATCAATGGAAACACCTTTTATCGCTATATCATTCCACTGCTCCGCTAAACTAGTTCCACATACCATTTGCTCAACTTGCTTCGCTGTTCGTTGTATCATATAAAAACACTCCTTACAAGGAAGAAACACTATTCATTTGAATAGTGCTTCTCCTTTCTTGTTAGATTGTATATTTAATTTTTTGTTTTTCTTCATGACGTTCAATCGCTAAGCGCACTAACTCTTGAATAAGCTCTGGATACGCCAATCCTGTATTTTCCCATAACAGAGGGAACATACTAAATGGCGTGAATCCTGGCATTGTATTTACTTCATTAATAAATACATCACCATCTTTCGTTAAGAAGAAATCTGCTCGCGTTAATCCCGCACCGTCTAAAGATTGAAATGCACGAATCGCATACTCTTTAATCTTCTCATATTCCGCTTCCTTAACTTCAGCAGGAATAACCATCGCCGTATCGCCATCAATGTATTTTGATTTATAATCATAGAATTCTTTTTTAGCTACGATTTCACCTACAACCGAACATTTCGGTTCATCATTTCCTAATACGCCAATTTCCACTTCACGACCAACAATATTCTCTTCTACGATGATTTTACGATCGAATTGGAACGCTTCTTCAAATGCGCTCTCTAACTCAGTACGATTTTTACATTTATTAATTCCAACGCTCGAGCCAAGATTTGCTGGTTTCACGAAACATGGATAGCCTAATGTTTCTTCAACTTTTCCATACGCTTCTGTGCGATTTTTCTCCCAAGCACTGCGAATAAACGAAACATATTTTGCTTGCGGTAAGCCCGCTTCCGCAAAAATATTTTTCATAATAACTTTATCCATACCTGCAGCTGATGCTAATACACCGTTCCCTACATATGGAATATTTATAAGTTCTAACAAACCTTGTACGGTTCCATCTTCACCATTTGGTCCATGTAATAACGGAAAGATTACATCGAGTGCATTCTCTTTATCAGAAGCTGACATCGGGATAATCTCTGAACTTAATGACACAGGAGAAATTGCGTTCTCTTCTCCGTTCAATTGCAACGCTTGAACGCTGTTTATTTCACCTTCAATACGCTCACCGCGAATCCATTGTCCTTGTTCAGTAATATAAATTGGATGAACCTCAAATTTTTCTTGATCTAACGCTTTACTAACAGCAAGAGCTGTTTGTAAAGAAACCTGATGCTCTGCTGATTTTCCACCATATAATAAACCTAATTTAATTTTCATAATGAAATCACCCTAATCGTTTGTTTTCATTTTTCTATTGTAGCACTTTTTACGAAAATAGATAGTTCCTATTTTCGTAAAAAGCGAAACTGTCCACAAATAATAAGATGGCCACGTCGACATAACAATTTTTCTAGTTATATACCTAATAATATGAGAAAAAGAACTTATTTGTGTATGATGAAAACTTCATCTCGCTATTCGTAGGTAGTAATACCACCACTGATTAAAGTTTCATTTTATGACGTTTGCTTTACCATGTTATCCTTTTGTTTTTGCTCTACAAGTCGGTCTAATGATATGTAAACAAGTCCCGCTATCACACATCCGATTCCTAAAATCGTAAATAAAACGTGACCTAACAAACGATCAAGTAAAAAACCTCCAAGTAGCGGACCAAACGCATTACCTGTAATCCATTGTAAGCTAGCCGCTCCCATATACGTACCTCGCAAATGCTCTGGTGCTAAATTTGCTACGAACGTCATTTGGACAGGAGACATAATCATTTCTCCCAATGTATAAATCGCATATACAATTAATAGCGTAACAAGAACTACAGTAGCATTTGCCCCCATTCCGCCAAACCATTTCGGAAGCCATCCGATGGCAAGAAGACCTATTCCAAATAACCAAGCACCATATAGCATCGTTTTTCCTACCGGTTTACCTGTCGCCCATTTCGAAATTTGAAATTGAAACAAAACCACCAAAAGTCCATTCATAGCCATTAAATAAGGAAATGGATTATTCATTCCAAAGATTCCTTTCAGTTCATTATCAAAATGAAGAGGAAGCATACCTTCTGTTTGCGAAAATCCCATTGAAATAACAATTCCAGCTAATAAATAAACCAGTAAAATTTTATCTTGAAACACAACTTTCCATACAGATTGTTTCGTCTCCTCTTCCTTATTCATCTGTGTTATTGTATCTTTTGGCATTGTTTCTTGAATAAGTAGTAAAACTAGTAATGCATAGAAGAGCATAGAAGATGACGCAATCATAAAAATGACCGTTTTAGAAAGCATTGCAACTGAAGCACCTAGAATTGGTCCAATTGCTGCTCCAATATTATGCCCCATCCGCAGCAAACCGTATGCTTCTGTTCGCCTTTCAGGTTCTGTTACATCAGCTACCATAGCGGAAGCTGCTGGATGAAACAACGAATTACTAAGCCCTAAACAAATGGATAGGATAGCATATGGTATAAACCCATCTATAAATAAGAACCCCAGCATTAAAATAGCATTGCTAGCCATTGAAAATATCATAATTGGCTTTCTTCCATAAATATCGGCAATTCGGCCACCTATAAGAGAACCAAAACTTGCCGCAATTGGAGACAGCGCCATAATAATTCCTACTTGTAGCAATGAATCTACTTTATCTTTTAAATATAATGCAAAAAATGGCATTAACATCATCATCGCAATTCCATTTAACGTTTCGCCAATAAATCGAATCCAAACATTACGATCCATTTGCTTTAATTCTTGCCATGTTTTCTTCATATTCTCCCCCTCCTTTTAGGCAGTAAGCGCCCAATCGGTTCAACAATCCAACGAAACCTTCACTTTATCGACCAATTTTCATCTTATATTATTTTTAGAAAAATGTAAATTTTCAAAAACAAAAAGCCGTTCTTTTTCTAGGAACGGCTTTCAACTTTATAGATTAACGGTTTTTTCATCACCAGATTCTTTTTGTAATGCACTATTCTTTCTGCTATATAAGAAATAGACTCCTATTCCAATTACCATCCAAACCCCAAAACTTTTCCATGTAATTGCCGGTAATTGAAGCATTAAATATACACAAAAGATTACAGTTAATGCTGGTAAAAACGGCACAAGCGGCGCTTTAAATGCACGCGGTAAATCCGGATGTGTTTTTCGCATTACAATAACCGCAACTGCAACAAGCGCGAACGCAGATAGAGTTCCGATATTAACAAGGTGAGCTAGTACACTTAAGTCAACAAGTCCCGAAATAAGCGCTGCTATAATACCTGTTATCCACGTATTTAGAAACGGTGTTTTAAACTGCGGATGTACCTTCGCAAAACGGCTCGGCAATAAACCATCACGACTCATTGCATACGATACACGGACTTGACCATACATCATAACTAGCATAACAGTTGTAATCCCTGTAATGGCACCTACTGAAATAACGCCAGCTAAACCATCTTGTCCGATAAATTGAAGTGCAAATGCTACTGGATCTGATATATTTAATTTTCCATACGGTACAATACCTGTCAAAATAAGCGAAACAGCAATGTACAAAACCGTACAAATTAATAACGATGCTATAATACCAATTGGTAAATCACGCTGCGGACGTTTTACTTCTTCCGCCGCTGTTGAAACAGCATCAAAACCAATAAAAGCAAAGAATACCGTCGCTGCACCTACCATTACACCATCAAAACCAAACGGCATAAACGGTGTCCAGTTTTCCGGTTTTACATATTTAACACCAGCAAAGATGAACAATAGAACAACGGTTAATTTAATGAATACCATAATGTTATTTACGCGGGCGCTTTCACGAACACCTCGTGATAAAAGAATCGTCATAATTAAAATAATACAAACAGCTGGTAAATCAATAATACCACCTTTTCCTGCCCCAGGAGCAGAAGCTAAAATGGTTGGAATCTTAATTCCAAATCCATTTAATAAAGACTGAAAATAAGCTGACCATCCATTAGCAACAGCTGATGTTGCTAATAAGTATTCAAGCATTAAATCCCATCCAATTAAAAAGGCAAACACTTCTCCCATCGTTGCATATGTATATGTATACACACTACCCGATACCGGTACGCTAGAAGCAAATTCTGCATAGCAAAAGGCAGCAAAGGCACAAGCTAACGCAGCTAATGCAAAAGATAAAATAATAGCCGGTCCAGAATGTTTCGCAGCAACTACTCCTGTCAAAACGAAAATACCGGTCCCAACAATTGCTCCTACCCCTAACATAGTTAAATCTAATGCTCCTAATGTTCGATTTAATTTCTTCTGGCTTCCCTCTTGCAACAATTGTGTAATCGGCTTTTTTTGAAAGATTTGCTTCATACATAGCACCTCAACATTTATAATTTTCTGAAAATTTTAATATTTACATCCATTTTACTTATTTCACCTTTTTTCGTCAATAACTTAATGAGAAATTTGTCCCCCTGCCACTACTTTGAATAATCCAAAGTAGTGCAGCTCGTTATGGTATTACTAATTAAAAAAAATAAAAATCATAAAAATGGTTTATATTTCTATATTTTTATATCATTTTACAAATATTTTTGGTATTTTATATAAGTCGATTCCTTTATGAGCACAAGCACACCCATCAAATGAGTGTGCTTGTTGTTCTTTACATCTTATACGGTATATGTGCCTTGTTCTAGCCAGCTATACATGTATTGCTCATCTTCCATATCATGCGCATCTTTTATAACGCGCAGTGGCCGGAATGTATCAATCATAACCGCTAGTTCAATTGTTTCTTTTTTACCAAGACTAGCCTCTGTTTTCCCAGGGTGCGGTCCGTGTGGAATACCGCTTGGGTGAAGAGTAATAGACCCTTCCTCTACCCCTTTTCTGCTCATAAAATTGCCTTCTACATAATAGAGTACCTCATCACTATTTACATTACTATGATAATAAGGTGCCGGTATTGCTTCTGGATGATAATCATATAAACGCGGAACAAATGAGCAAACAACAAAGTTATGCCCCTCAAATGTTTGGTGTACTGGCGGCGGCTGATGAATGCGTCCTGTAATTGGCTCAAAATCCTCAATATTAAATACCCATGGATATAAATGTCCATCCCATCCAACAACATCTAAAGGATGATGCTGCAAAACATGTTTATGCATATATCCTCTAGACTTTGTCATCACAACAAATTCACCTTTTTCATCGTACGTTTCCAACGTCTCTGGACCACGAATATCACGCTCACAAAACGGACTATGTTCTAACAATTGTCCGTACTCATTGCGGTAATTACGCGGCGTTGTAATTTGACTATTTGCTTCAACAACGAGAAGTTTTGATTCCCCTGCTTCAGGGATTACCCGATAAATTGTACCGATTGGAATGATAATATAATCTCCTTTTCGGTAATGAATTGTACCAAACATTGTCTCAATTTTTCCAGATCCGTAATGAACAAATAGCATTTCATCTCCGTCACCATTACGATAAAAATAATCCATTTTTTCCGCCCCGTTTACAACCCCAATTCGTAAGTCTTCATTTCCTAATAGAAAATTCCTTCCGTTCACGGCATCTCCTATTTTTCTATATTCTTTCGTCCGAAAATGACGATGCGCTAACGCCACATCTTCTTCGTACTGCACACGACAAGACCCTGCTAAAGAAGCATGCCCCACTTCTGTTGGCATGTAGTGGTGATACAAAATAGATTGCGTACCAGAAAAACCTTTCGTCCCCATAACTTGCTCACGATAGAGCGTTCCGTCTTGTTTACGAAACTGTACATGTCGTTTACGAGGAAGTTCCCCCATGCGACGATAATACATGTTCATCCCCCGCTTCCTTTTCTGCTTTTACCGTATTACGCAATGTTCCTAAACTAGTAATTTTCAACTCTACCACATCGCCAACTTTCAGCCATCTCTCTGTTCCAAGTTCTAAAATACAGCCGCTTCCAACCGTACCAGAACCAAGCACATCTCCTGGATACAACGTAACACCTTGAGATGCTCGTTCAATCATTTCAGCAAACGTATAATAAATATCTTGAAAATTACCTTTTGACCATTGTTCACCATTAATATGAGCTGTCATTTCTAAATTGTAACGATCCTCATTTCGATATATGTCTAACTCATCTTTCGTCACAATATACGGCCCAAGCGATGTAGCAAAATCCTTTCCTTTTGCCGGTCCAAGTCCGACCTTCATTTCATGCGCTTGTAAATCTCTAGCGCTCCAATCATTCATAATACAATATCCGAAAATATATTCATGTGCTTGCTCGCGCGAAATATTTTTACCTTCTTTTCCAATGACACAAGCAATCTCTAATTCATAGTCAAGTTTCTTCGTTGCGCCTGGACAAACAATAACTTCTTCCGGTCCGATAACAGCGCGATGATTCGTAAAATAAAAAACAGGAATATCATACCACTCTGGAACAATCTCCAAACCACGGCGGCCGCGAGCTGTCTTTACATGCTGTTCAAACGCATAAAAATCACGGATACTTCCCGGATTTGGTAAAGGTGCACAAAGCTCTACATCCGTAATATGATAAATCCCTCTTTCTGGCGTACCAATCTTACTGATGATTTTCATATATTCATCGGATTTCTCTAAAAAAGAAATCATTGTGGACGGAAGTGCCCCATGGCTTGCTATATGCATATCAATAACTTTTTCACCTTCAAGCCATCCAGCTCGCAGTTCTTGTGAAGGAAGACGAAATGTAATAAACTTCATCATTTTCTCTCCTCGCTTAAAAAGTAAAGCGCGGGAGGAAGGAGCATCTCTCCTCACCATTATCCCGCTCTAACAGACAGTAGAATTTTTACTTTACAGATTTCCGCGACGCGCCTGTTCTCTTTCAATCGATTCGAATAATGCTTTAAAATTACCTTCACCAAATCCTCTTGATCCTTTACGCTGAATAATCTCAATAAATAAGGTTGGACGATCCACAATTGGCTTCGTGAAAATTTGTAATAGATACCCTTCATCATCACGATCCACAAGAATTTTTAGTTCTTTTAATTTTTCAATCTCTTCATCAATTTGACCAACACGCGCTGTTAACTCTTCGTAATACGTATCTGGCGTATCTAAAAATTCGACGCCATTTGCACGTAGCGCAGAAACGGTTTTCACAATATCATTCGTTAATAATGCAAGATGTTGTACACCAGCTCCGTTATAGAACTCTAAATACTCTTGAATTTGTGATTTTCTTTTTCCTTCTGCTGGTTCATTGATTGGAAACTTAATCCGGCTTCCATTTGTCATTACTTTCGACATTAACGCAGAATACTCCGTACTAATATCATCATCGTCAAAATGAATCATTTGTTTAAAGCCCATTACATTTTCATAATAACTTACCCATTCTTCCATTTTTTCCACATTTCCAACAACATGATCAACAGCTACTAAACCTGTTTCTTCTACTGGAACAATTGATGTAAATGGTTCATATCCTGGCATAAACGCACCTTTATAATTTTTTCTTTCTACAAGTGTATGAATCGTATCACCGTATGTGCCAATGACCGCCTTTTTAAGAGTTCCATGTTCATCAGATAGCTCTTCTGGCGGAGCAATCGCAACTGCACCACGCTTTACAGCTTCTGTATATGCTTTCTCTACATCTTCTACTAGAAGTGCCACATCTTTTACACCATCACCGTGCTGTTTTACAAACTCGGCAATGCGGCTATTTGTATTTAAAGCACCTGACACAACAAAACGCATATTTTTTTGTACAAGTACGTAAGATACTTTATCTCGATTTCCTGTTTCTAAACCAGAATATGCAGCAATGTTGAATCCAAATGCTCTCGCAAGGTAATAACTCGTTTGTTTTGCATTACCAACATAAAATTCTAGATGATCAACATCACGTACTGGGAAAAAATCCTCCATCTGTGCCGCTAAAGTATCCATAGACTTTTGTTTCATAACTTCCTCATCCCCCTACAGTATAAATTTTAAATACCTTCTCCCAAAACCGTAAACGCTTCCAAATACAATCAAAAAAACAAATTGCACCACAACTTATTTGTCAATTTTAAATTTTCTATCTTTTCCGTCAAATACCTTCCTTTTTCTCACATAGAAAATTCGACTTTTTTCTATCTATCCCATACGAAGTAACGTTTTCCCTATTAATGGCGAAAAAAAAAGAACTTCGGTTTTCGAAGTCCTTCTTTTCTTTCACGTTCAAATTATACTAAAGCACTTGATAGAAACATAATCAATGCTGTTAAGGCCATTGCTACTCCTGCTGATCCTAATAAGTCCATTTTTGTTAATTGTAATACTTCTCTATTTTCCATTATTCTCATTCTCCCTTTAATAGATTTCTATATGTAACTTGCATTTTGTAATAGTTTTCCGCTCTACTTTCTATACAAAATTGCTATGATTTACACTAAAACACTTGATAGAAATACAATGAATGCTGTTAATGCCGCTGCTGCTCCTGCTGATCCTAATAAGTCCGTTTTTGTTAGTTGTAATACTTCTTTGTTTTCCATTGTTCTCATTCTCCTTTTATAAGATGTATATATCCTGCTCGCTTTTTACAAATTAAACCAAAACACTTGATAGAAATACGATGAATGCCGTTAATGCCGCTGCCGCTCCTGCTGATCCTAGTAAATCTGTTTTTGTTAGTTGTAATACTTCTTTGTTTTCCATTGTTCTCATTCTCCTTTTTTATAAGTATTTATATGTAATTTAAATTTATGTCATCTTCAAGAAATAATTTATTCAAAGTTTTTATATTAACGTTACATTGAAACATTAACTGTAACGTTTGTAACATTAATGTAACATAACTGTTTTATTTAAGCAATAGCTCTATGAATTTATTACAAATTTTTTTAGGAATCTTTAATACTATTATTACTTTCTAATATATGTGTAATAGTTTCGACATATAAGTCGCTACTATGCAGAATACTACATGATTGCTACTCGCTTTCTCCTTTTGTTTTAAACATTGCACAAGCATTGATCGTTTCTATGCGCGGCCAAATGCTCTCGTCCCCCCCTCTTAAAAAGAAAGAAGGTTTTTATGTCGGTGTTTTAACTTGTATATATATAGTATGATGGAAACAAAGAGGTGATCATTTTGAAATTAATCGCACTTGATATGGATGGCACACTATTATCATCCAATCTAGAAATTTCCAATGAAAATTTAAAAGCAATCCGAGATGCTGAAGAAGCAGGACACATCGTTATGATTTGTTCCGGCAGAGCTAAAGAAGATATTTTAAAACTACTTGAGCAATATCAATTATCCCTTCCACTAGGAGCTAGTAACGGGGCAATAGTATACGCTGATGGAAAGGTCATTCACTCACGTACTTTGAAAAAAGAAAAAGTATATGAAATTGCCAAGCAGCTCGAAGCGGAGGAGTTTCCGTATAAACTCTATACAAACAAAGGTGTGTATGCACCATATAATTGGAAAGAGCAAGTTACGAAATCTTTTCAACTAAACAAAGAGTCTCTTGACATTACAATTGAAGAAATTGAACGAATTACCGAAAAACAACTAAAGGCTAACTTAATTACAACATTCCAAAGTATCGAAGATGTAATATCCGATTCAACTATTGAAATTTCAAAATTCTTCATCCTTACATTCAATAAAACGAATCGTACACAATTGCTACAATTATTAAAAAAAGATGAAGCAGTAATGGTGACTGCATCTGCTCCAACAAACTTAGAAATCATGGACGAACATGGGCATAAAGGCAACGGATTGCAGGAAATGGCAAAATACTTCCATATCCCTTTACAAGATACAATTGCCATTGGAGATAATTTTAATGATGTACCAATGTTAGAAGTAGCAGGTTTGTCGATTGCAATGGGAAATGCAGAGGATGATGTCAAACAACTATGTGATATCGTAACAGCGACAAATGATAAGAATGGTGTAGCTTATGCCATCGAACAACATATTTTACCTAAAACAATACAAGGTTGATAAAAATAGAAAAGAAGATAACCACCGACTATGTATAGTGTGGTTATCTTCTTTTCTATTTTCTGTACAACGATGAAATTTCGGGTACTTCTTCCTTACAAGTATATAAATTTTATTTTTCAACATATAACTCGCTTCTATGCACAGCTAGATGCTCTGACCTCTCCTCTTAAAAGGTAATTTTAAAATGTTAGAAAATCTATTCTACTTTTTGTAAACCGAGCATACGATAATAGCAGAGATTCCTAATAAAGGGGAAAAAACATGGACAAGTTATTCCTATATGTCTTGAACTATATTTGTTTAATGCTCGTCATATTAGGAGCATTACTCTTATTCCCATTCTTCCCGACGTTCGTCCTCTTTTCAGTGTGCATCTTCATGTTCGGGATTGCAATTATCATTTCACTTAGGCCAACAGAAGTACAAGAAAAAGAAAGCAGAATTCAGCGTGCAAAGCTGTAAATTCTGCTTTCTTTTTTTCAATCATAACGTATTCTTGTTAAACCGATGGCAAAGAAGATACCGGCAAATAGAAGTAACACTCCAATATATCCTGTTATATCTGCCAGTCCTCCTCCTCCCGCAATCAATTCTGTAAAACCACGCATTGCCCACGTTTGCGGGACAAAGTTTGCAATCTTTTGCATAAACTCCGGTTCTATTTCAATTGGCCAATACAGTCCGCTAATCATACAGGTCGAAATAATGATGATATTTCCTAATGCCGATTGTTGCTCTGTCGTTTTCACAACACTCGCTAACAATAAAGCTAGCCCAATAACAGCAAGTAATAGCACCGAAACAAGTACAATAATTCCTAACGGATTTCCCCACTGTACATCAAATAATAGATTCGTTAATATCATAAGTGCTCCAAATTGAAACCAACCAATTAAAAAGAATGAGAGAATATACCCAGCTAATACTTGCACTCTTGTAACAGGTGTTTCCAACAAACGATGCCATACTCCCATTTGCTTTGCTTTTAAAATCGTTCCTGTGCTACTGAGCATAACAATCATTACAAATAAAATTGAAAATCCTGCCGCTCTAGCTGATACACCATTAATTGTTTTCTTTCCTGTTACCATAGATTTTTTTTGAATTTGAACAGGCTCTGCTTTCGTATGAATGGTTTCATACATTGTCTCCCAAGACTTTCCGCTATTTTGACTCCATACATTTGCTCCTTTTACTTCTACTTCCATTTTTTTTAGTGTATTTTGTAGCACGTGTTCTACAGAAGCACCGCCTGTAAAATCAGCACTAGATTGAAATAGAACTTTATCACTTTTCCCATCTAACATTTGCTTTTGAAAGTCTTTCCCAATTGTTACAATACCAGAGGCTTTTTTATTTTCAATTTTCTTCTTTGCTTCTTCATATGATCCCTTTTCCACACTCACAAGATCGCTATCCGTTAATGATTCATAATAAGAAGCTGATAATTTTGATTGATCTTCATCAACCAAAATAATTTTCACCTTATCATTACCACTTCCACCTAGAAGTCCGCCAAAAATTAACGTAAAAATAATTGGCATACCTAACATCAGAAGATAATTTTGCGGCTTCATCAATATTTGCTTTAACTCTAATGAACAAATCGACCAAATTTTTTTCACTGCTCTCTCCTCCTATCTAGTACGTAATCGTAATGTTCCAATGATAACGGAAAGTATGCCAGCACTAGATAAACTTAAAATAATTGGTAGTAACGTATTCCAAGACGTCCCTGACATAATATCTAAGAAACTCGTAAGCGCCCATTTATTTGGTGCAATATTAGCAACCTTTTGCAATGCATCTGGAAATGCATAAATTGGTAACATAGAACCGCCTAATATCGCTAACAGTTGAATACCAATCCCACCTATAACATCAGCCGTTTTTTCATCTCGAATAAATGCAGCAATCAGCATTGATAATCCCGACACACAAATTGCATAGGAAACTCCCACTGCAATAAGCTGTGCAATGTCATCCCCCCAATTCACACCGAATACATAATGGGTTGCAATGACAAATACACCAAATTGAATACACGCGAATAGTAATGTTCCGAAGAATTTACCTAACAAAATAGAATAAGAACTTGTCGGTGTTGTTAACAACCTTGCCAACGTTTCTGTTCTTTGTTCTCCTACAATTGATTTTGCACCAACCGTTACATTATATAGAAGAAACATAACTAACATCGCTGCAGCATAATACTGCATAGCCACAACTGTTTTCTTACCAATTGTCCCTGTTTTGATTCCATTTTCACTTGAAGTTGCAATAGCTGGTAGAGCGGTTCCCATATTCTTTGCTACTTCTTGCACATTTCCTTGTTGAGATTGCGCCAGGTCCGTTACTACGCTCTTTGTAGCAAAAGCTACCGTTTGCGCTCGTTCAGCAAAAGACTGAATGAATGAATCGGCAATTTTTGCTTGTATGTCTTTGGCAGGATCAGTAAGCAGTTCAACTTCTTTTAGTTTTCCTTCTTGTATATGTTCACTCCACTGCTTCGGCAGTATAATCCCTACATCAACCTTCTTCTCTTTCAACATCTTTTCTAAGTCGGCTCGCGACGAAACTTTCTCGACCTTCACATCATCTTTTATTTCTTTTGCCTCTAATACATCTGTTCGAAACATAGTGGCAACCGTATCTTCATCTTCTTGATAGTATCCAATTACCGTTTTTGGTAATCCACCTTCATCTAAGGCCGCACTTAAAGCTGACCCTAAAATAGCTGTTAATAAAAGCGGCATAAGTAACATCATTATAAAACCACGCCGATCTGTAAAACGTATCTTAAAATCTTTCCATGCGACAATAAAACTTTTCATATTCTTTCCTCCTTAATCACGAAGTGAACGACCAGTTAGTTGTAAAAAAAGTGCTTCTAAATTCGGTTCTTGTACTTCAAGCCTTGCAATTTGCACACGATTTCCAACAACCTCTGAAACGACCATACCAACTGCATCACTATGTGTTAGAGCAATATCAATCGTATTCGAATCCTCATCCGTTACAATACGCTCTACAACAGGAAGTGCTTGTAATTTCTGCAATAATTCTTGATCGTAACGATTAACCTGTAGCTTCACCATGAAACCATCTGCAAGACGAGTACATAGTTCGCTTTTCGTTCCAAGCGCAATCACTTTTCCATGATCTACAATCGCAATGCGCTCACATAAATATTCGACTTCCTCCATGTAATGACTCGTATAAATAACTGTCATTCCCTTTTCATTTAACTTTTTCACTGTTTCTAAAATATGATTCCGTGATTGCGGGTCAATTCCAACTGTCGGTTCATCCATAATTAATAGTTCAGGTTCATGCATAAGTGCTGCACCAATATTTACACGGCGCTTCATACCGCCTGAAAATGTTTCAATCTTATCTCTCGCACGGTCTTCTAAACCAACATATGCTAGCACTTCATCTGCACGTTTCTTTGCTGCCGCTCCGCTAAGTCCGTACATTTTCCCCCAGAAAATTAAATTCTCTTTCGCCGAAAGTGTCGGATATAAAGCAATATCTTGCGGAACAACACCAATTTTTTGTTTCGTCTCCAACGGATGCCCTTTCACAGACTTTCCATCAACGCGTATATCCCCGCTATCATATGGAAAGAGCCCACAAATCATTGAAATTGTTGTTGATTTCCCTGCACCATTTGGACCAAGTAATCCAAATGTTTCTCCTTTTTCAATCGAAAATGACACACCTTTTACAACTTCTTTTTTTCCAAAGGATTTTGTAATATGATCTACGACTAACATTTCGATTCAACCCCTTTAATGTAATCTCATTCTGATTGTAAAAGAATTGCCTCGTCCTTCCATCGCTCTTTAGATAGAAAATACATAACAAAAAAGCAGCATCATCTGCTGCTTTTTCATACTTATCTATGCCAAAAGTCATATGTAAGCTGTCACACCGTACCTTACAGCAAAAATAGCTGCTTGCGTTCGGTCGCGAAGCTCCAATTTACTAATAATATTGGACACATGATTTTTTACCGTTCCTTCTGTAATAAATAATTTCTCCGCGATTTCTTTATTATTTAATCCATATCCTAATTCCCGCAACACTTCCACTTCCCGTTCTGTTAACTGCTCTATTTGTTTTGGAGCATGTTGCTCAGCAATACTATCTACTTTCGCTCTCTTCAATTCTTTCACAATTTCAGCAGTCATATCTTGAGGGAGTACAACTCCTCCTGCATGTACAGTCAAGATTGCTTGCACAATTGTATCTGTCGCCATGTCTTTTAATAAATAACCGCTTGCCCCTTGTTCAAGTGCTTCAAAAATAAGTTCACTATCATTAAACGTCGTCAACATCAGTACTTTTATATGAGGAAATCGCTCCCTTATTAAACGTGTTCCTTCTACACCGTTTGCACGCGGCATACGGATATCCATTAAAATGATTTCAGGCTGAAACTGTTCGGCATTTTGTACAGCTTCTTCTCCATCACTTGCAGTTCCAACCACTTCAAGTTCTGGGCGTAAATTTAATAACATCGCTAATCCATCGCGAACTAACGACTGATCATCAACAATCATAATTCGAATCATACCGTTCCCCCTATCACCCACGTCTTTTCTCTTAGTGGGAACTCTACGTTTAATTGAAACCCCTTCTCTTTTTCACTTTCAAACAAAATCATTCCTCCGCGTTCTTCTACACGTTCTTTCATATTAATAAGTCCAAAGCCGGGATGCACCTCATTTACGCCTGCTCCATCATCAGAAATAGAGATATGTACCTTTCCATCCAAGCATGAAAGCACGATCTCACATGTAGTTGCCTTACCATGACGCTTTGCATTTGTTAATGACTCCTGCATAATACGCAATATTGTTGGATGTAGTGACAATGGAATGATGACTGGATCACCTTGCAATTTAAATGTCGTTCTCACATTTGTTGCATTCGAAAATTCACCTAGCATCCGTCTAATATTACCGACTAAATCCCCCATATTCTCTTCTTCTTTCAAAGTTCGAACAGATGCTCTTACCTCTTGTAACGATTTCCTTGCTAACTGGTGACATGTTTGCAGAACTGCCTCAGTCTGATTTGATTTTTGTTTCCATAACTCCTCAGCAAGCTGTAATTGAACAAGCAATGCCGTCATATTATGACCAACCGTATCATGAATTTCACGCGCAATATCATTGCGTTCTTTCACTGCCGTTAATTCTTCCACTTCTTTTGCATATAACTGCAATTGCTCATGTGCTTCTTGAAGCGCTTCATGCGATGAATTCAACTTTTCATACTGTTCATCTACCGTTTGGCGAGCTAGCGTTAATTTTTTAATTAGTCCTCCAGTAAGAGCACTAAATACAACGAACATAAAAGAAATAATATTGCCCCAAATTTCAAACGCTCCAAAATATTGATATGAATATATTAAAATAGCAAACCAACAGATAAAGAAAAATCCTATAAAAAAACGGGCTATCATTTTCGATTGAATATTAATAAATAAAGTTACCGCATCTACACCGAACAAAATTAAATATAAATCTACTTTCGGAAATAAGAATCCAAATATAGCTGTTACAATCCCGTTCGATAACAATATAAAAAATATTCGCCGTTCTCCGCTATATGGCGTCATAAGTAAACAATGATTTCCCAAATAAATCAAACAGGCAGCACCAATAAATAATTGCAAGCCTAGTTCTCCATGTGGAATATGCAGTGCATATACAACACAAATGAGCACAATCGTAAGTAGCCGGGCATATCCTAGCATAAAGTTTCCTCCTGTATTCAAACAAAATATACAGACACCATATTCTTCCCCTTATCTCCCTCCTTTTAGAAATATAAAAATCCGAATCATCAAACTATCTTTCTTAAAAAACGGGAATGCCACACTAAAATTCCAATATACAGAAACTGTAAGTGTTTTATGTTAAAGTGGAATTGTGGTTAATATGTAAAGGAGAATAGTATCTTATGAATATAAAATTTAAAAGACCTTTAATTTTATTAATTCCCTTCTATATTATTTTTGTTTTATTTGATTATTATAATTATAATCAATTTAAATGGATCGAGAATATTATACAATCAGTATTTTTTGTAGTATTTTATGAATTTTTCATGTGGTTATTTTCTATAAAAAAAGAATCAACATCTAAAAATTAAGCGGTTCAAGTGTAATACAACAACAAAGCGATGACTTAAATGAATTTATATATAAGATACATACACAATTTAAAAAGCTGGTATCCACCAGCTTTTTAGTTCTACATATCTATACCATTCTCTAAATCCTCATATAATTTTGTTCTTAACAATTCTTTTTCCTCTTTTTCATGATGCAACTTCTCTAATTCTGCAACATTTTTCGTTTTAGCCATTTTGCAGTCTATCTCATATATACTTTGCTCCACATTCATAAGCTGCTCTTCCAGATCGATAACCTCCTTATTTATAGGCTTCGGCACAGCTGCTACTCGTTCCTTTTTCACAACGCTTCGTTGTTCTGTTTCTCTTTTTTCTTGCCACTTTTCACGTGCCCAAGCGTAATTTCCAACAAATCCATACGCTGTTTGATTATCAATCCAATACGTTTTAGGGAACAATTTATTTAAGAAGTAACGGTCATGAGAAACCGCTAAAATCGTTCCATTATACTGTTCAAGTGCTTCTTCTAATACTTCTCTCGATTCAATATCAAGGTGATTTGTCGGTTCATCGAGTACAAGAAAGTTAATATCTTGATGCATGAGCTGGGCCAATCGTAAACGCATTCGTTCACCCCCGCTTAATTGATTCACCTTTTTAAATACAGCTGGTCCGTAGAATAGAAAGCGAGCAAGTATATGACGTGCTTCTCCTTCAGTTACCGCCACCTGCTCCCTAAACATTTCTAATACCGTTTGTTTACTGTTCACATTCATATGTTGAGACAAATAGCCGAGCTTTACTCCGCTACCAATACGAACTTCACCTATATCCGGATTCATTTCTTGTAATAATAATTTCAATAACGTTGTTTTTCCTGTACCGTTCCGTCCCACAATCGCAACACGCTCTTGAAAACGAACATGTAATTCTACATTTTGAAATAAAACACGTTCATCAAAATTCTTTCCCACTTCTTTCATAATCACAACGTCTTTCCCGCTTCGTTCTTGTCCTTCAAATTGAAGACCCATTTGCTTATGCTCTAAAATTGGTTTCTTCAGTTTTTCCATTCTCTCTAGAGCGCGTTCCATATTGCGGGCACGTTTATGCAATCCCTCGTTTGGCGGATTCGCTTGATTGGCCCATTCCCTAAGCCTTTTAATAGCTTCCTTCATTTTCTTTATTTTCTTTTGCTGCTCTTGATATGCTTGAAACTCTTGTAATAATTTTTCTTCTTTCTCCTTTACAAACTGTGAATAGTTCGTATGGTATACATGTACTTCCCCATCTTCTAAATCAAAAATCTTTGTTACGACTTCATCTAAGAAATAACGATCATGTGAAATTACAACGACTGTCCCATCATATTCCTTTAAAAATTGCTCAAGCCATTCTACTGCGAATAAATCTAAATGATTTGTCGGTTCATCTAGAAGCAATAAGTCCGGCTTTTTAAGGAGCATATATGCAAGACACACTTTCGTCTGTTCACCACCGCTTAGCCCCCTAAAATCGCGTGAAAATAATCCCGTCACTTGCAGTCCATTGGCTACTTTCATCATATTCGCTTCCATTTCATAACCACCTAGAAACGAAAACTGCTCCTGTATTTCTCCGTACTCCGCCATCATTTTTTCCGTAACGCTTATGGCCATCTTCTGTTCAAGTTCTCTCATTTTTCTTTCTAATGCTTGCTCTTTCGCAAATGCAGAACGTAATACATCATATACAGTCATTTCTTCCGCAAACCTCGGAATTTGGGCAACATGACCAATCTGCGTACCTTTCTTCATATGAATCGCACCGCAATCCACATGTTCAATTCCCGTTAACAGTTGAAAAATTGTTGTTTTCCCGCTGCCGTTTCGGCCAACTAAACCAACGCGTTCGCCTTTCTTTATTTCAAATGATATATTCTCAAATATTCTATTTCCACCAAACGTCTTCGCTATATTGTTTACACTACAAATCATCATTTTTTCCGTACTCCTTTCAACGTAAAAAAGCCATGAGTAAAGAACCTTACCCACAGCTTTTATTTCAAAATAGAAAAGAGAACCACCATAGTTCCCTTTTCACACGTTTCTATAAAATGGGTGAAGAGACTTCTATCGTTCAATAGTTATTATGGAATTACTAAAAAAGGGCATACGTATCCCGTTAGCAACTACACGATGAAAAATTGCACGACAAATGTAGATAAAATCTAAAAATTGCGTGCGCATAACTATAGAACGATTCATCTCTTTCACCTCTTTCGTACGGAATTTTATACTTACCTTTTCATTATACTCCCCTAAAACACGTTTGGATAGTCATTTTTCTGAAAATAATGTAAATAGACATATTCATACATAAAAGGCAGCTATGGTCCAAAATTAAAAGGAGGAATATCAGATGATCGATATTGTAAAAACCGTTATTCACATTTTAGTTGATGCAAAGCCAATCGTTGATGAAATTAATAATGTATGAAAAGGTGACGAAAACAATAAAGACGAGATATCCTAAATTAGGCAGGGTATCTCGTCTTTATTTTGCCCCATGGTAAATTGCTGTTGGACAATTTTTTTGTAATATGTATGGTTGTCCATCAGTTCTTCATGTGTACCTACACCTGTAACATGCCCATCCTCTAATACAATAATTTGATCTGTTTGTAAGATTGTCGATAAGCGATGTGCAACGACAATCGTTGTCTTATGTAACGATACATTCACCAAAGCCTTTTGTATTTTTGCTCCTGATTCCAATATAAAGGATTTAAAATGACTTTTCACGAATATGTACTAGTTGGAATATGACAAATAGGGGGATAAATATGTTTTTAGCAATGGTAAATTATACTCAACCACTTGAAGTTGTAGAGCATTATCTAGGGGAGCACATTCAATTTTTAGATAAATACTACGACCTAAATAAATTTATATTTTCAGGCCGCCGCAATCCTCGCGTTGGTGGAATCATTTTAATAAATACCGTATCGAAACAAGAGGCAGACGCAATTATAGCGGAAGATCCATTTTATATACATAACGTCGCTCGTTACGAAATAATTGAATTTACACCAACAAAATATGCAGAACCTTTTCAAGTATTTCTTAACAACACTCCGAATACAAGATAATTTCTCATATACATACAACTACAGGGGGGAAAAAATGGAGACACAACAACAGCTTTACTTTGTAAATCAGATTAGTCAACAAAAACCAAACAGCATGCAAAATAAAGAATCAGCTTGCCCATTTTGCGATCACACACAACTAAGTAATATTTTAGAAACAGATGAAACAATCATTTGGCTAAAAAATAAATATCCAACGTTACAAAATACTTTACAAACAGTCATTATCGAAATCGATAATTGTCATGATCATATTGCAACCTATACAAAAGAGCATATGCGAAAGCTTATCCGATTTTCAGTTGGGCACTGGTTATCGTTAGAGCAAAGCGGAAAGTTCCGATCTGTTATTTTATATAAAAACCATGGGCCTCTATCAGGAGGAACAATCCACCATGCACATATGCAAATTATCGGTATGGAACAAGTTGACTATCGACAAAACGTAAGAACCGAACACTTCAAAGGAATTGTTGTAAGCAAAGAACACGGCATTGAACTAAATATTTCTACTCATCCCATTATCGGTTTTACTGAGTTTAACATTCTAATAGAAAATACAGCTCAAATTGACCTAATGGCTGATTATATTCAAAGAACAGTATGCTACGTATTACACGATTTTCATAAACAATGTAATAGTTATAACATGTTCTTTTATAGTTTAGATGGAAACATTATGTGTAAGATTGTTCCGCGGTTTGTCGTTTCACCGCTATACGTTGGCTATAACATTCCTCAAGTTTCTACACAATTACAAGCAGTAAAAGAACAGCTAGAAACATATTTTACAGAAAAATAGAGTAGGTCATCACGTAACCTACTCTTTCATAACGCCTTTATTTTGATAATATACATTCTCTAATCCAATATTATATTTCATATTTTTATCCGTCCACTCTGTTCCGAGATTACCAGGCCAACCAGATGTGTTCGCCACATATTTAAGTAACTCAAATTCTGTTAATCCCTTTTCCATACCTCTTTTATACCCTTTTGCCAAATGAGGCATAGCAATTTCAGCATTTTTGCGCGGATCTTTTAACTCCTCATCTGTTACATTCTCAGGAGCAAGTCCACCCCCCCGGTGCAATTGAAACAACCCAAACGATGTTCCATGATCTCCAACAGCCCTTGGATTGAAACGACTCTCATGCTCGGCAATTGTAAGAGGTATCCATTCTGGGAGATTATATTTCTTAGCCTCTTCACTAATAATTTGTTTCGCCTGTTTTGCTTCTTCTGAATTAACATAACTCTTTTGGCTTACAGGTTTTCCTGCACCTTCTGATTCGCCTCGAAAAAACATATATACTCCAAAAACAACTAAGAATCCTATAAAGAATTTCTTCATGTATATTACCTCTACTTCCGCTGAAATTTGTCCCCTTTCAGCATTACGTATATACAACTGCTTCTTTATCTATCATACCAAGAATATACAGCTTCAACATCCTTCTTAAGCCTGATTTTGTGATGCAAAAGATACGAAACAAATATAAAAATGTAATATTTCTCTATCAATCATTGAAACTAGTTTAAACACTGTTCTATATAAGTCCGTTTTAATGTTTCGACATATAACTCGCTACTATGTAGAATACATCATAGCCGCCACTGGCTTTCTCCCTTTGTTTGAAAACCTTGCATGTGGCAAGAAAAGGCCCTGACCGCTCCTATGCACGCCCAGACGCTCTCGTCTTCCCATAAAAAAGAAAGGGATTTTATGTCGTTTTATAATTTATATGCATATACTTATAAATTATAAAATTGAACTGTATTTTTATAGATAACTTCCGTTGTATCTTCAAGCAATAGCCCTTTTATTTCACTCACACTTTTTAACACTTGCAAAATCATACTTGGATGCGTCATTTCATCAATAAATTTCCACGGTCCATCCGTTTCGACCATAAGATGTGATAACGGATAAAAAGCAGCAATATCTTTAATTTTTTCTTTATATACAATGTCAGGAGTGACCGAAATATAATACCCATTCTCGATCATTCTCTCCATCGTTTGTTGACTTCCCTTAAACCAATGAAAATGAGCGCGCTGTATTCGATAAGATTCAAGTACATCACAAACAACCTCCGCATCATCGTATACAGCATGTAATATAATTGGTAAATTATACTTTTGAGCCATATATACAAATCTTTCTAGCATTTCAAGATATGGCTCTAGCAATAGCGCCTGATTTTCTTGACGTAAATAATAAGGCAAACCAACTTCTCCAATCGCCGCGATACGATGTGCTTCTTTATCAATTAATTTACAAATTTTTTCGCATTGCTTAAAATCAACCTTTTGTTCGGGATGATACCCCAGAGCAGGATATATAAATGGATAGTTCTTTGATAACTCTAATGTTTGCTGACAAGAATGATAATTCATTGACACCGCAATCAGTCCTACTATTTCCTTCGTCTTTTGTACATCTTCAATTAACTGGAATTGCTCTTCTTTTTTATATTGATCCAAATGTATATGACTATCAATCCATTTCATTTTTATCACCTTTTCTTGGCATTGTATATAGATTCATTTTTCAACATATAAGCCTTTTCTATGCACAGCCAGTTGCTCTCGTCCACCTCAAAAGAAAAGGTTTTTATATCATCAACTTGTATTTACATAGTACAACTTTCTAAAATATATATAAAATAAAAAACAAGAAGGTTCGCCTTCTTGTTCATCTATTTATTAAACAATTAAATTTGTAATTATATCAAAAATCCCAATACATACAATCGCAACGCCAAAGTAGCTAAAACACTCTACTAACGGAAACTTAACTACTTCTTCTTTTTGCATCTCACCTGTCTCCCTTCTATAATCTCCCTAACTTTTATATCTATTTTCATTATGAGAGAAATATGACAAAAGAGCCATTGAATTTGCTTACGTAAATCTTACATTTTTGTAAGGTAGAAAAATAGTCCCACCTCCTTTGAGATGAGACCCACATTTAGTTGGTTGTTAATCCTTTTCATCACATTATTGATTCAGACAGAAAGATGTATTTCGTTCTTTCTACTTTTATTATAGGTCATACTCGCGACTGCAACTATCGAATTACATTACACGTACCTTACAATATTGTCATACGTCTTTCTTTCTATTGTATTGTTAAAAGCTTTCCTCTCACATTGAATGGAATATCTTCTTTATCTATTTCAACTAATCTCTCAGCATAACGGCCTTTTGCAATGATTTCTAACGGTTCATTTTGTTTTAACATTTTCTGAATCGTTTTTGTAATCTTCTGTTCCCGTCCATCTTCATCATATCCAATAAACTCATATTCATACCAGCCATCTCCAATATGTTGACCAATACCTTTTACAACTGTATAATACGCTTTCGTTTGATAAAACGGATTATATCTATCAATTACTGGACCAAGCTTTGTTGGTAATAGTAAGACAACGATAGCAATACTAGCAAGTACCCCCAAAAATACACGTTTCCGTATTCTTTCCATTTTGGTTTCCTCCCTTGCATTTTATACGTAACCCTTCTTTCAGTTTAAAAAAGAAAGGTTACACATACCATTGAACTGCCTTACACTTCTCTTACAAAAATGTAAGCTTTCTGTAAGCTAACTCGATGGTTCAAACGGCCCTGATTTCGTACAATGAAATCAGAAACAGGATAGCAACAAATAAAAAAACTGTTTCTACTACATGAAACAGGTAAGGAAAGATTATAGTGGAGAACCAAATTACTTTTAACAAATTTGATTATGCTCAACTTGCTAGTGGTGCGGCTCTTCTTACAGCATTTATTTACGTTGCCACAGTAATTCTTATATAATTTTGTGTCCCCTTTACCCTTATATAGATAAATTTGAAAAGACGACCTTCTATGCCAGGTCGTCTTTTCCTATTACCATTATGCTCTTCTATCCCGTTATTCGCGGGCAGTAATACTTCCACCTCAAAGCTAAGCGAAAGCATTGTCCAGCTCTAGCGGCTAGAATCTCCGGTCGTTTCGCCCCCTCGGACGAAGCAAAAAGCGCCTCTCTGTTGGGTGCGTGGGCGTCCTGCGATTCTGAGCGAGCCGCTTCCGCTTTTCTTAAGAAGTTAGGCGGGAGATAAACTGCTGGCATGCGCCCGATTGGTGAGGGCTAGTAATCAGCGGGGGATGAAGCCCCCCACTGATTAAAGTTTCACTTTATCTTCTTGCAACGTTTCCTTTAATTGTGTAAACGTCTCATTTAATTTTTCTGTCATCAATCGCATCACTTCTTTACGATCCATTTGCGCTGACTGCTCCACTTGAATCGGATCACCAAAAATTAATTGCGCCTTTTTTCCACGAAACAATTCTTTTAAACTGCTAGGTCCAACGTATGCAGCCGGAACTAACGGAACATTAGAACGAAAGGCAATTGTAACAGCACCAGCTTTCAGAGAAGTCGCTTCTGCTGATCTCGTTCCGCTCGGAAAAATCCCCACAACTTTTCCTTCTTTTAATAACCTAGATGGAATTTTCAGCGTACTCGGTCCTGGATTTGCACGATCAACCGGAAACGC
The DNA here is from genome assembly GCF_050473865.1 of Bacillus sp. S10(2024). Classification (NCBI taxonomy): domain Bacteria; kingdom Bacillati; phylum Bacillota; class Bacilli; order Caryophanales; family Bacillaceae; genus Bacillus; species Bacillus sp. S10(2024). Next base: position 3,355,042 of record NZ_JBFLUR010000002.1, read on the forward strand.
ATTTACCCCATTAAAAAACCAATTCCCAAATTTACTTTCAAACAATTCCTTTTTAGCCATATAGTAAATTTTCGTTGGTAACATTCCCGTCGCTAACATGACAACATCCATCCAACTTCTATGAGTACAAGCTACTACATATGCTCCGCTTTGCGGTAATTTTTCTTTTCCATATACTTCTACTTTTCCAAATGTTTTAAATATATATTTCAACACCCTTACAATGAATGTATACATTCGATCTGTTCCCCTCTACAATTTAATTTTTTATAACTGTATTATTTATCATTAATTATAACACTAAGTATTAATAGTTGGTAATAAAATTAAGTGACAATTTTCAAAATCTTTTCTTACAAAACTGTAATCCTACTGTAAGCTAATTCGATAGTTACTCCCTTTCACCTGCCATATACTAAAAACAGAAACAGGACAACAAAAACACAGCGAAAAGGCACTCACATACTAAACAAGGGTCGCAACTACGATGCGGCTCGTGTTATCCCCCTTATCGATAAAAAAGTTGTTGTACTGCATTACATAAGTAAGGAGAGATTATAATGGAAAACCAAATTAGTTTTAACAAATTTGATTACATGGGACTTGTAAGCGGTGCAGCTCTTCTTACAGTAGTTATTTATGCACTTGCACATGTCCTTGTATGAAAATCCACTCCCCCCCTTTATATTAAAAGTGCTGCTTGTAATTCTACAAGCAGCACTTTTTAATTTGTTTCATATATAATTTGACCCGTTTTACTTATCTCATAACCACCAATAGCACGCAGTTCATTTTGAAATTCAGGAGACAGTAATACCTCTTTTACTGTTTTAATCAACTCAATGTTTTCTTCTGTTTTTAAAATTACTAAATCATAACGTTCTTGTATAAACGGAACAAAATCTACATTTACAATTTGCGCTACCTTTTCCGTCCCTACTCCTACATCTGCTTTTCCATTTGCAACTTGAGAAGCAACACCAATATGATTTGATTCTTCCCACTCATAGCCACAAATGTCCATTTTCGATATTCCATTTATACGCAATTGTTCATCGACAAGAACACGAATACCTGATCCTCTTTCCCTATTTACAAATTGAATGGATGTATTACATAAATCATTCCATGTCTGCACTTGTTTCGGATTTCCCTTTTGTACATAAAAACCTGATGTTCTTGATAATAAATTCATAACAACACAAGGCTGTCCGACTAAAATTCGTTTTACATACGGAATGTTGTATTCTCCCGTATCCCCATCGAACAAATGAAGACTAACAATGTCTCCTTTTCCTTGATACATCTGAACCAAACTTGTCAAACTCCCTTGATATGCCCGCAATATATTAGAAGCTTTCAAACGACTCTCTAAATGTTTCGTTAACATATCCAAAGATAAATCTTGTCCACTAATAATACAAGAATCAGATTTGCTAGGCGGCTTCATTACTTGCATAGATAAAGAAACTGCCTGTACTTTTCCTGTTTTCATCTCTGTAATATATTGCTCTAAATCACTTGCATCAACACGCATTTGCCTACCAACTCGATAAGAGGGTAATTCACCTTTTTTAATCAAATCATAAACCGTTAATTTCGATACTTTTAAACGCTTCGCTACTTCTTCTGTTGTGTAGGAATGATGATCCATAAACCGATTCCTCGCTTTCTGCCTTCATTGTAACAAAAATAGCAGTTTTGCTTCTATTTATTTTCACTATCGTGAGAAAAATCACAACATAACTAAATATAACTATTTATAATTGATTATATTTAGTTATAATTAAACTCGGGATAAAAGAAGGGAGAAATGAAGATGAACAAGTACATATTTCGTTTTATTTGCAGTATTTTATTCACACTCCTTCTCGTAATCAGTACGGGATGTACAAGCACAAATAAACAAGAAAAAACCACTGCTAAAGAAGAAAAAGTTGAACTTACCATTTCTGCAGCAGCTAGTTTACAAGATGCATTAAAAGAGATTCAAACACAATATGAAAAGAAAGAACCAAATATAAAGCTCTCATTTAACTTCGACGGTTCTGGCAAGCTTCAACAGCAAATTGAACAAGGAGCTCCCGTTGATTTATTCTTCTCTGCCGCAGAAGATAAATTTCAAACGCTCGTAACGAAAGGACTTATTGATCAGAAAGAAGGGAAAAATCTACTCGGCAATGAGCTAGTATTAGTTGTTTCTAAAGATAGTAATCTAAAAGATTTTAAATCGTTAAAAGATGAGCAAGTAACAAAAATCGCACTAGGTACACCTGAATCTGTTCCAGCTGGAAAATACGCAAAAGAGGCGCTTACTCATTTAAATCTTTGGAACGACCTTCAAAATAAAATCGTATACACAAAAGATGTGCGCCAAGTACTAACATACGTAGAAACAGGAAACGTTAATGCAGGGATTGTTTATAAAACAGACGCCCTTATTTCAAAGAAAGTAAAAATTGCTACTACAGCACAGGCAAATTCACACAAACCAATCCGTTATCCATTAGGTATTGTAAAAGCAACGAAACATAAAAAAGAGGCAACTGCTTTTTATGAATATTTACAGTCTAAAGACGCTATAACCACCTTTAAAAAATATGGTTTTACAGTGCTGTAATTGTAGCTATGATATTTGATACATTTTGGTCACCTATCATTCTTTCACTAAAAGTTGCTGCACTTTCTACGATCATTGTGATGGTGTTCGGAACGATAATTGGACGTATTTTAGCTCGATCCTCGAAGCGCTATAAAATTTTATTAGAAACCATTTTTCTACTGCCGATGGTACTTCCGCCTACAGTAATTGGATTTTTCCTCATTATTATTTTTGGAAAAAAAAGTCCCATCGGTCAGTGGATCGAAACCTTGTTTCAACAATCGATTATGTTTACATCTTGGGCTGCTGTGATTGCTGCAACTGTAGTTGCATTTCCACTTATGTACCAGTCAGCAAAAACAGGGTTTATCATTGCCAATGAACAAATTGAAGACGGAGCTAGAGATCTTGGAGCAAATGAAATGCAAGTGTTCTTACACGTAACATTACCACTCGCGTTCCCTTCTCTATTAGGTGGAATGATTTTAAGTTTCGTCCGCGCTCTAGGAGAATTTGGTGCAACGCTTATGTTCGCTGGTAATATTCCCGGTAAAACACAAACGATTCCAACCGCAATTTATATGGCAATTGATGCAAGTAACATGCCGCTTGCCTGGGCACTCGTTCTTACAACTGTCGGTATGTCAATTGTCTTTTTATTACTCATTCAATTTATCAATAAAAAGGTAATTTCTTTCTAACAGTAGCTTTCGACAAAGCTACTGTTTTTTATATTATTTCCCGCGAAATGAAATGGAAATTAGACGTTTATGTAGAATTATAGAAACTAAGGGGAAATTATATGTATAACCAAACACTTTGTTTTATCCGAAACGGCGATGAAATACTAATGCTAAATCGGGAAAAAGCACCGCTACAAGGCTTGTGGAATGGCGTTGGTGGAAAAATGATAGAAACGGAAACGCCAATGGCATGCATTCTACGTGAGATTGAGGAAGAGACAGGACTACATTTTACGGAGAAAGAAGTCATGTATAAAGGAACATTATCATGGACAACTGACAATACAAATTCCAGTGGATTGTACCTTTTTACCGCTACCTTCCCAGCTCATATTTCTTATCACACTCCGAAAAAAGTAGCTGAAGGAATTTTAGACTGGAAACACATTTCTTGGATTTTATCTAAAGAAAATAGAGGAACAAACACTTTAACAAAGCACTTTTTACCCACGGTTTTACAAGAAGAAGGCGTATATGACCATACTTCTATTTTCCACAATAATCAGATTGTGCACTACGAACAAAAGGAACATGCAAATGTAAAATAGCCTCTTTAGCAGAGGCTATTTTACTATATATTTCGGCAATACCGGTAAGATACAGACGGTTCTTCTTCTGTACTTCCCTGACTCGGGCGTTCAGATTGTTTTACAAATCCTTTTGCTTCATAAAAGGGAATTCCCTTTTCATTCCCCTCGGCAACCGACACCCACTGCTCTACAATCCCCTTTTCTTTTTGAATTTCTGTAAAATAATCTACCAACAATGTCCCGATTCCTTCTCTTCTTCGATTCGGATCTAAATATAGGACAAAGATTTCTCCACACTTTTCACCTGTTGTGCCTCCCCCAATTGCTCCAACAACTTTCTCGTTTTCCAATGCGACGAACCATCCATACCAATTTTCGTTATTCGTCAGTACTTCTTTATGAATACGCTCATGATTATAGTATTCTTCAATGACACGATCAATATATTCCTGACTATGCAAACCTTCATATGTCGCTAGCCATCCATCTGTACAAACCTTGGCAATCCCTTCGACATGACTTATATCTGCTCTTACCACTTGAATCTTATTTGTTTTCTGTTCTTGCAATACATAACCTTCCACAGCTTACATCCCCTTTATATTCTATTTTCCCCGTACTCCATCAATTTAAATGGATAAAAAATCCAAATTGTTATAATTTATTATATCTTCAAATTTCCACATAAACTATTACAATTTTCATATTCATAGAAATATACATTCTATTTGAATTTACTTTCTAAAAGAGACTCTTTCCTGTTATTATATGAAGGTGCCAAAAAAGGAGATATGAAAACGCGTTTATATAATGACTGCGTTCTCCTTATAAACATCACTACTTCATCGTTTTAACGATCACTTCTTAAGTGGAAAATTACCAATCATTAGAACTACATATATTTTATTGCTATAACAAGAAGGGAGTCTTGTAATGGACATTTTATTAGCACTTCTTCCTGCATTAGCATGGGGAAATGTTTTACTGGTAAGTGTAAAAATGGGTGGCGGTGCATATAGCCAAACGGTAGGTATGACAATTGGCGCTCTATTCTTCGCAACAATTATGTATGCATTTACAACACCAGCACTATCTTTAACTATATTAATTATTGGCTTTATTTCAGGTTTATTTTGGGCTTTAGGACAAGTCAATCAATTAAAAACAGTTCAAACATTAGGCGTTTCAACAACAGTTACCATTTCAACAGGCATGCAGCTTGTAGCTACTTCTATCTTTGGGGTTATTGCCTTTCATGAATGGACAACTACTACTACAATCATTATGGGAACGATTGCAATCCTCTTAATCGTAGTCGGTGTTGTTTTTACTTCTTTAGATGATAAAGAAAATGCACAACCGCAGGGACAATTGAAAAAAGGGTTACTGACTCTAATTGTTTCGACTGTTGGTTATTTTATGTATGTAATCATTATTCGTTGGTACAATATCGATGGCTGGTCTGCTATTTTACCTCAAGCAGTTGGTATGTTTGTTGGAGCAGTTATACTGACATTTAAGCATAAGCCATTTAACAAATATGCAATTCGTAATATCGTATCTGGTCTACTTTGGGGAACAGGAAACTTATTCTTACTTCTTTCCTTACCACGAGTTGGCGTTGCAACAAGCTTCTCATTATCTCAAACAGGGATTGTCATCTCAACGTTTGGTGCAATTGTCTTCTTAGGTGAAAAGAAAACAAAACGTCAAATGGTATTTATCGCGCTTGGTAGTGCTTTAATTATTGGTGGGGCTGTTCTACTTGGTTTGGCAAAAGCTTAATGATATATCCTAGTTTCGGAAATCCTACTTTCTGAAACTAGGATTTTTTTGTATACAAGCCTTTTCTTTTTACAATTCTCTTTTATCAATGTTATCGTTTTAGCAATACATTTCCTACAGGAAGGATCAAAAAATATGCAAAAGAAACAAAGAGTACTGTTTATTGGTGCAGGTCGTATGGCTGAAGCCCTTTTTGCTGGGCTTCTTCATACAAGTAAAGAGCACATTGCTGAGATTATCGTATCCAATCAACGAAATCAAGAAAGGCTTACAGAGTTGCGTGAAAAGTATGCTGTTTCTACAACAACAGATTGGAAACAATATGCGGCAGATGTTGATGTTATCGTCTTAGCAATGCCTCCAGAAGCGCATGAACAACTGTTAACTGAACTCTCTCCACTTGTCAGCAATCAGTTTATTGTAACAGTTGCAGCTGGTATTGGACCTTCTTATTTAGAACCAAAGCTTCCTAAAGGTGCTGCCGTTGCTTGGATTATGCCAAATACAGCTGCTACAATCGGGAAATCCATTTCTTTATATACAGCAGGCTCTTTTGTAAGCAAAGAACACCTTGAAATTTTGCAAATGCTCGTAAAAGGTATTGGAGACGCACAATTATGTACAGAAGAAGAAATTCATCAACTAACAGCTGTCACAGGAAGCGCCCCTGCCTTTCTCTACTATTTTGCCGAGAGCTTAATTGAAGCAACAAAACGGTATGGTATCGATGAGATAACTGCAAAGCATCTCGTAATTAAAATGATTACGGGGTCTGCTTCTATGCTAGAAAGTGAAAACAATCCTGCTATGCTTCGTGAGCAAGTGACAACACCCGGCGGCGCAACTGCAGCAGGTTTGAAAGTATTATATGAAAATAATTTTATGAACATGATACAAGAGGCAATTGAAGCAACAAATAAAAAAGCTAGTGGAAAAGCAATTTAATTTTAGGGATTTAAGGTCATTAAGCAGATGTTTGATGACTTTGCTTTTTGTTAAACTGAAAATTCGAAATATTAATAACCTAATTGACAATGTTTTTATCTCAGTGGTAGTATTTTGAATAATCAAAGCAACACAAAATTTAAAACTTGTTTATTATGTTTACTCATTGTATCCAGAGAGGTGGAGGGACTGGCCCTGTGAAACCTCGGCAACAGGTTCGCTTGCGAATACTGTGCCACTTCCTGCAAGCAATTTGCTTGAAAGATAGAATGAGGGACTTTGTTTATAAATGTGCGCACATTTATAAACACTCAATTCCCTCTTTTTATATACGAAAAGAGGGAATTTTTATTTCCCTCATAATTGTTGGCCAACAAAAAAACAAACAATTTAGGGAGGAACAAAACATGAAAAAGAAATTTTTACCTGCTGTCGCATCTGTTTTAGGAGCAAGCTTATTATTAACAGGATGCGGTAGCTATAATAAAGATAACGCGAACGATGCAAAAGCAAAAGATAAAGCACCTGATAAACAAGTACTTAACTTAGCATCTCCTACTGAAATTCGTACGATGGATACGGCACGTGCAACAGATACCGATTCTGGGCAAGTGATGAGAAACGTATTTGAAGGCTTATATAACCTTGGAGAAGGAAACAAACCTGTTCCTGGTGTCGCAAAATCTCATGATGTTAATGCAAATAAAACAAAATATACGTTTCATTTACGAGATTCAAAATGGTCCAATGGAACACCTGTTACAGCGAAAGACTTCGTATTCGCTTGGCAACGTGCTGTTGATCCTGCAACAGCTTCTGAATATGCTTTCTTATTCTTTGACATAAAAAATGCGCAAAAGATTAACAATAAGGAGCTTTCGTTTGATCAACTAGGTGTAAAAGCAATTGATGATAAAACATTGGAAGTAGAGTTAGACCGCCCTGTGCCTTACTTTATTAGTTTAACAGCGTTCCCAACATTCCTGCCTGTTAACGAAGAATTCTTTAAATCACAAGGCAAGAAGTACGCTTTAGAGTCTAACGCATTAATTTATAATGGGGCCTTTACATTAGAGAATTGGAAACATGAACAAAGCTACCAATTTAAGAAAAACCAAAACTATTGGGATAAAGATGCTGTAAAGTTGGGAGAAATTAACTTTAATATCGTGAAAGAGAAATCAACAGAGGTAAACCTATACGAATCTAAACAACTTGACCGTGTTGTTTTAACATCTGATTTAGTTGATAAATACCGTAAAGATTCTAATTTTAAAGAACGACCAGCTGTCGGTGTACAATTTTTACGCATGAACCAACAAAATAAAGTACTACAAAACATTAATGCTCGCCAAGCTATTGATAAAATAATCGATAAAAAAGCTTTTGTAAATGTTCTATTGAATGATGGCTCTCTTCCAGTCTACTCGCTTATTCCAAAAAACTTTGCAAAAGGACCGAACGGAAAAGACTTCCGCGCTGAAAATGGTGACTTAACAAAAGAAAGTCCAAAAGAGGCTCAAAAATTATGGAAACAAGCACAACAAGAACTTGGACCAGATAAAATTACACTAGAACTTTTAACAAGCGATACGGATTTATCAAAGAAAACAGGAGCGTATTTAAAAGAGCAACTTGAGAAAAACTTAGAAGGATTAACAGTTACATTAAAACCACAGCCTCGTAAGCAACAAGTAACTTTATTATTACAAGGCAATTATGAAATTGGTATCGATGGCTGGAGTCCAGACTTTGCTGATCCAATTACATTCTTAGAATTGTTCACAACCGGTAATCCATACAACTTAGATCATTATTCTAATAAGGAATTTGATGATTTAATCAAAAAAGTAAAAACAGATCTCGCTGGTAATGAAAAAGCACGCTGGGAAGCTTTAAAACAAGCAGAAAAAATCTTATTTAAAGATGCGGTAATCTCACCTCTATATCAAAACGGAAAATCTTATTTACAGCGCTCTTATGTAAAAGGTATCGTTGAGGTTGATTTTGCAGGTCCATTAAACTTTAAATGGGCAAGAATCGAAAAGTAATATACAAAAGGTATCCCATTTAAGGATACCTTTTTCTTCTACTAACTCGATTGCCGCTTGAATAATTTTCTCCGTCTTCTTTTAACGCACCATATAAGCTTTGTCTTCTAAATGAAAGGGATCACTTACATTTATTTAGAAATATTCAAGACCGATACTCGTATAAACAAACAAGAAACTGGAATACAGTTAATATAGAACTAAATAAAAGTGTGACTAGCAGACTCATATGTAAAGATGGATGAAAAATAGTAATTGCTCCCCAAACACTTATACTAAACAAGAAAAATTGAACAATGACTCCCGCTGGTTTCAACCATATCCTTGTTTTTTGTTTTGTAATCTTCACTAAAAATCCGATAACTGAAAATAAGGTTAATGCAATAAATGCTAGCCATCTTCCATAGGCAACATCATAAGGTTCAATTTGACCCGGGAATATGAAATGAATAATACGAAATAATAGAATACCAATACCGATACAAATAATTAATCCAAGTAAACATTCTATACTAGCCTTAAATAGAGATTTTAAAATTGGCTTGTTTTTCCCTATTACTCCTAATATTTCACTTAACATGCCAACTGTAAATAGTGCAAAAAACCATATAAAGAAGTAAAAAGGGGTTTCTAATTTCAATAATTCCGATATTGAGTAGAATAACATTTTCCACATGTGTTCTTTCTCACCCTTTCTTATTCTTCTATATCTTCAAACTGCAAATTCGTAGGTTCTTCAGAAAGAGTCTCATAAAAGTTTTCCGCTAAGTCCGTTGATGCCACTTTTTCATCAACTTCATCTAATCGAAAACTATCCGCCCATATGCAGCCTTCTCCTGATAATAAAATGCCAAATGCAATTCCGATCGCCTCTTCTTTTATATCCAGCACAACTGAATAAGGCTCCCAGTTTGTCGTATTTTTAATTGGACGATTTTGCATATTATCCATAGCTAATGGCTCTGTATCTTTTCCATCCACACGCATCCACAGTCCTGCCCAATCTTTCACACTTTTACTTTTAATAAATGCCGTTAGGCGCAAACGTTTTCCCTTGTATTTATCAGCTTTAAACATTTGCATAAGTGTTGTAAATCCACCATGTGTAACATCCTCTTTCGCTTTTATATAAGCTGATGTTTTTCCTTGATGAACAGTTTCATAGTCTATTCCCATTTCATATTCTCCAGGGTGACTTCCACTTAACACCCATCCTTTCGGTAATCCTTTTTGCATTGAAACGCCCTCCCTTGCTATATAAAATGATTGAAAATATGTCCGATACCTTTTCGGTGGTAAATGAAACATACCTTTAAAGGCTCTAGTAAATGCTTCTTGTGAGGAAAACCCATACTGCACTGCAATATCTAATACAGATCGATTTGTCATCACTAATGCCTGTGCTGCATATGTTAATCGTCTCTTCCGAATATATGAGTTGACGCTCATTCCAATATTATCTTGAAAAACCCGATGAAAATGATACATAGACATAGCACAATAAGAAGCTACTTCTTCTAAAGTCAGTTCTTCCTCAATATGCTTTTCCATATAATCAATTGCACGTTTTAATAGTTCACCATACCTCTGCACACTCACCACTCCCTTTGCGTTTCCAATTTAACACAAATATTCCATATATTTTTTGATTTAAATTGCGATATTTCTCTCTTCGACACATAGAAATTAGAAAATCTTTTCGTACTCATGCCGTTTCCTGCAATAACAGGGTGTCTAGCAAAAAATAAGTGATTGCTCCCACAAACATGGCATTTTCTAGCTCTTTGGAACAATCACTTTTTCTTTATATTTCATCTTCTTATTATAAAAAAATATTCCTTTCCCTTACATAAAAAGATAAATATTGGAAAAACTTTATTTGAAAACAACTAAGGAGGCTTTACAAAATGAGAATTTTATTTTCAATCCTTTTGGCATTCATGCTATTACCTGCAATGACAGGCTGTACACCTAAGAAACAGGATACAACTACTGATAAGAAAACGACAGAAGGTGGAAAACAAGCAGCTAACCAAGATTTAAAATTAAGCTTTAATGAATTTGATTTAAAAGCAAACTACAAAGATACAAAGAAAGACTACGAAGCTGACTATAAACATAAAACAGCAAGTGACAAGCCCGAGGTAAAATTAGACGATAGTAAAACAAATGAAAAGCTAGCTGGAGATGAAGCATTAACAAAGCTCACTCCACTATTACAACAACTAAAATTTGATAAAGACACAAAAGATGAAGATGTCATTAATCAAGTAGTAGATGTATTCCAACTGGACAAAGACTATGAAAAATTCGACTTAGAAGTTGTCTTTACAGATGGAACGAAAAAAGAATATAAAATGCCAAAGTAAAAGGTGCACTCTAAAAGTACACCTATATATATCATAAAAATTCGAACAGATAGTAATAAAGTAGCCCTTTTAACTTTCGTCTAAAGGGCTACTTTATAATTTCTTTATTTTCATTAAAACATTTTTTATGAAATCTTTTCCCATCCATTTTGTTATAATATACTTCATATTTCTCTCTCGTAGTTGGATCAAAGTATATTTCTCCTGTAAATACATACCCATTGGGCACTTCTGTACCATGATTATCTTGTAATCTTTTATCTTTTCTCTTAGCCATTAGTAAAATAAGAAGGAAAATAATGATCTGTACAAAAAAATAGATTACAATACCTTTCCACATACTATTCAACCTTTTCTACAATAACAGCTGTACCATACGCTACAATCTCACTCATATTATGACTCAAGCTTCCTGAATCAAAACGAACCATAATAATTGCATTTGCGCCCATTGCTGCGGCATTTTCAACCATGCGGTCTAACGCATATTTTCTTGCGTCCTCAAGCATCTCTGTATACTGTAAAATCTCTCCTCCAAATAACCCTTTGAATGCAGCCATAATATCTTTCCCTAATCCTCTTGCTCGCACTGTTAATCCAAATACCGTTCCTAACGTCTGTTTCACTTCATAACCTGGTAAACCCTCCGTTGTTACAACAATCATTTCATTCAACTCCTCTCATTATTATCATTATCGATAATGATAATAATATATGTGAAAAATGTCAACATTCCTCCATTCCAATTAAATATTTATAGTCCAACAAAATATCTCTCATAAAATAAAAATAACTTTGTTTAAAAACAAAGTTATTTCGCTTCCTTCTCTTCTTTTTTAAAGCGGTCATAATAATTAACTGCTGTAGATAGGTGCACCTCAATATCGCGAATTAATGAAGTGTCGCCTTCTTTCACTAATTGGTCTAATTTTTTCACCGCTTGTTCTGTTTCATTTAAAAAGCCTGTGTATAATTCATTTTCTTTTTCTTTTGATTTTGGAACCCGAATTTCTTTACGCACATTCTCAATATCTGCTAACGTATTATCCTTTAACTTTTGGACATCTTCTTTAAACTTCGGAAGTTTCATTGCCTTTCCAGAATCCTCTTCCGCTTTTTTCCAAAGCTTCATAGCTTCATTTACTTCATTGTTAATTTTGTCTTCATATTGACTATGTACAGATTGGTACACCTTCAAATCTTCAGGATTGTCTTCTTTATGGTTTGTTTGCTCTACTTTTTCTTTCGTTTCTTGTTTTGCTTCCTTATTACTAGTACATCCTGCTAATAGTAATGCACTACTAAGCAGAATCACACCCCAAGCTTTTTGCTTCATTTCAAACTGCTCCTTTTGTTCACATGTCTTCTCTCATTATTATAGCGATAACAAGTAAAAATTTACACGTATCTGCTCTCATTTATAACTACAGCAATATTCTGTTCACAATATCGTCACTTTATCCACATTGCTTATATGACAATCCCCTTTTCTAGGTAAGAAGAATAAAACCGGCAAAGCAATACAAACTAAAAATAGAACATTTATGTAAATCAAAAAGGAGAAGACCATATTATTAAAATGGCCGACACACTTACAGAAGGTATTATAAAACAATTTCCAAATAAATTTTAATAGTGTAAAGCTCCTTCCTAAATCGGAAGAAGCTTTTCTTTTCGTCCACTACTGTAACAATTCAATACTTAAATTGCGGTTCTGTTTGCAAGTAATAACCATTTCTAACATGTCCTACCCAGTTCGCAAAGAATTCTCTCCATGAAACACTGTTAAAAAATGCGTCTATAGATTGTGTTTCAGAATTCCAGTCTAATATTAAAAATGGAGCATTTCCTAACTGCCAAATCCCTCTATTAACATCCGTTCCAGTTTCTCGAATTAATAATAATGGTAACCCATATTGATAACCCATCGATGGTTCAATTTGTGAAAACGGAGTCCCTTCCCAAAATGGTGTTTGCGGTTCAAATGGCCCAACATTTGTTCTTAAACCTTGAACAAAAAATCTTTGAAAATTGACCGCTACTAATCCATAACTAGATAATATCATTCTCCGTATACTTGTTAATGGCGCTTCAGGATATTGATCACTTCGAGGGATTGTACGAGGAAACAGAAGAGCTTGTTCAATTTCTAAAATAAGTCGATCTAAAAATTGTTGTTGCAGTTGATTTAAAGTATTTACTGTACTTAAAAATACAGGAATTCGAAAAGCTTGATCAATTGCCTGCTGCAGCTTTACAGAATGATAGACACCTTGTTCAGTATTTATATAAGGACTACCAGTTATGTTTTCTTCCATTAGTATCTCTCCTTCCTTTTTGTTAATTAGTATATGTAGTTTAAAAAAGAAAGTTTGGACACCCTCAAGTCACAAAAGTAAAGGGAATCTATTCCTTTTGATCAAAAAATTGGTTTATCACCGTAACATGGGGTTGATTTTTTGAAAGTGAATCATTTTCAATACACGGAACGAAGAGTGGCGACTCCTGCGGGAATAGCGAGGAAAGTGAGACCCCGCAGGCTTGCCGAGGAGGCTCGCTCTCGCCCGCGGAAAGCGTCCACTCGGAGTAGAGTGTACATCTATCTAAATGTCATCCCCGTCTTTTGGTGATGAACCAAAAATTATAAAATCATACAATGAAGTATTTTCTACAATTGGGGGTATAACATTTTGTTCTTTTCAAAAGTAATCGACTTATATGCCTTATATAGTTTTCACAAGAATCGCAGCAAAGAATTGTAATTTTCTTCTCTTCCTAACAAAATGTTAGAAACAATAGGCATCCAAGAATTTTATAAAACCAATTCAATCGATATTCAATTTCAAATGAAAGATGTTAATAACCCAAATTATGCTACCGGGAAATATGTTAAAGCCGACTTACAAGAACATGGAATGACTTACAATGATTTAATAAAATATTGGAGAATCACAGAACCCAACCAAACTGTTCCGGTAATGACCAAAAACAATATTCTATTAATCTCTGCCAAAAACGATCAATATGTCCATCTCGAAGATACTGATTACTTATGGAAATCATGGGGAGAACCTATGCGATATGTATATAACGGGAGACATGCTGGAATTGTCCTAAATCGCAAAAGAATTGCAACAAATACCATCAACTTTATTCAAAGAAGGATAGCTACGGAAATACACTAACAAAAAAACTATCCACCTAATGTAGTGGATAGTTCCTTCTATTTATGCATTATACAGCTTCCTTCGCCCCTGTTAACACTTTTGTACCAGCAATGGCTTCTGCATGCCTTTCTTCATCAAATTCGTTTTCACTCTTTGCGACAACGATTGTCGCAATCCCGTTTCCAATTAAGTTTACAATCGCTCTTCCTTCACTCATAAAGCGATCCACCCCAAGAAGTAACGCTAATCCTTCTAAAGGAATAACCTTTAACGCAGCTAACGTAGATGCTAATACAATAAATCCACTTCCTGTCACACCCGCAGCACCTTTAGACGTTAACATAAGTACTAAAATAATGGTAACTTGCTGTCCAATCGTTAGATCGATACCAAATACTTGTGCTAAAAAGACAACCGCCATCGATAAATAAATAGATGTACCATCAAGATTAAAGGAATAACCTGTTGGAATCACAAGACCAACAACAGATTTTGAACAGCCATATCGCTCCATCTTATTCATCATTCTTGGCAATACAGATTCAGAAGAACTTGTTCCTAATACAATTAAGATTTCATCTCGAATAAACTTTAAATAATTCCATAAACTAAATCCATAAATCTTACAAATAATATTTAAAACAACAAAAACGAATAAGAACATCGTTATATATACTGACATCATTAATTTCCCAAGTGGTACAAGCGAAGCAAGGCCAAAGTGACCAATTGTATATGCCATAGCACCAAATGCCCCGATCGGTGCAGCTTTCATTACATAGCCAATAATTTTAAAGAATACGTGTGAAAGTTTGTCTAAGAAATCAATTACTGAGTTTCCTTTCTCTCCAAGAGCCGCTAATCCTACACCAAATAAAATCGAAAAGAATAATACTTGTAAAATATCACCTTTCGCAAACGCATCAACCATATTAGACGGAACGATATGGGTTACAAACTCAATCCAGTTAAGGCCATGTCCTCCGTTTTGCGTATACTTTGATACATCTCCTTTTGCAAGCTCATTAAAGTTAAGGCCTTCTCCTGGCTTCATAACATTTACAACAATTAAACCAACAATAAGGGCAAATGTCGTTACTACCTCAAAATAAATAAGAGCTTTTCCGCCGACTTTACCAACTTTTTTCATATCTCCCATTTTGGCAATACCGAGTACAATTGTTAAGAAAATAATCGGTGCAATTACCATTTTTACTCCATTGATAAATGTGTCGCCTAACGGCTTCATTTCTTTACCAACACTTGGCCAAAGTAATCCAACTAACACCCCAAATGCAATAGCCGCTAATACTTGAAAGGTTAAGTTTTTAAAGAGACGTTTCACCTTTCTTCTCACTCCCCTGATTTTTCTAAATTTTCTATCTGTTTATTTCTAACATAATGATAGCGTTTACACGAAAAAGTGAGAAGTTTATGGTCATAACGAATATTTTGTTCATTTTGGTCTTAACTTTTCGTTTCTCGAAACACATAACGATTAATTGGCCTTCCAACTCCGCCATACTGAACTGCCAAATGAATGACACCTCTTTTTTCTAAATAGTCTAAGTAACGACGAGCCGTTACCCTAGCTATCCCAATGGCACGTGCCACATCTTCAGCAGAACGAGGTTCTTCTTGCCGCTTTACATACGTTACAATTTCATTTAATGTAAACTCGTTCAAACCTTTTGGTAAATTACTCACCGTTCTCTCAGAGCGCCCAGAATATAATAATAAATCTAGCTGCTCCTGCGAAATAGCTCCAGAATCTCTCAAACTTATTCTATATTGGCGATACTTCTCTAACGCTTGCTGGATGCGATGCAACTTAAAAGGTTTAATAATATAATCTATTGCTCCATTTTGCAGCATGAGTTTAATTGTTTCCCTATCTTTCGCAGCAGAAACAACAATTACATCTGTTTCTAATTGTTGTTTTCGAAATTCCTGTAATACTTGAATACCATCCTTTTTAGGCATAAAAATATCCAAAATAACAAGATCTGGATTCATTGTTTTTACAAAGCTAATCCCCTCCTCGCCATTGCTGGCGATAGCAATTACTTGAAACCCTTTTACACTTTTTATAAACTCTTTATTTACCTCCTGAACCATTGGATCATCTTCTATTAGCACTACTTTAAATTCCTCTTTATACGCCATACAATTCCGCCTCCATCCCCATTGGAAAAGTAATGATAAAGCTAGTTCCTTCACCTTCAAAAGATGAAATTCTAATTTCTCCTCTCCCCTTTTCAACAATTTTCTTTACTAGAAAAAGACCATAACCTGTCCCATCACGTTTATTCACAGTAAATCCTTTCTCATATAATCTCGGTAAATATTCTTCTTTTATCCCGCAGCCATTATCTTCAATTAAGATTGCACACACGTCCTCTGACTGCTCGATACTAATATCGATTCTCTTATTCGCGGCCTCAATTTGTTCAAATGATCCAAATGCGTTTTCTATTAAATTTCCTAATAAAACAACAAAATCATGTTGATCTACTTGGTATGGAAAAGCCTCCAGATAACTATTTTGATCAATGCTCACTTGAATTCCAAGCTCTTTCCCTCTACTTACTTTACTTAAAAGAAGCCCTGCAACGGCATCATTTTTAATGGTCTCATTTAGAAAATTGCTTACGCTCTCCTGCTCCTCTGAAGTGTTATAGGCAAGTTGCAGGGCTTTATCAGCTTTACCAAGCTGAATTAAACCTGCTATTGTATGAAGTTTATTCATATGCTCATGACTTTGTACACGCAGTGCCTCAACAAAGTTCTTCACCCCAGTTAATTCTTCCGCAAGTTTTGTTACCTCCGTACGATCTTGGAAAATTGCCACAGCTCCAATTAATTCATTACCCTTCTTAATAGGTATACGATTACTTAAAATGACCTTGCCACTTACTTTTATCTCTTCATTGTATACTGCTTGATTTTTCTCCACGATTTCTGGAAGCCTTGTATCTTGTAATATTTTACGAATAGGTTGTCCAACAACATCACCATTTACATGAAAAACTCGCTTCGCTTTCTCATTAAAAACCGTGATTATTTCTTGATTATCAATGGCAATCACCCCTTCATTCATGGAATGAAAGGTTGCTGTTCTTTCTTCAAGTATTCTTTTAATCTCATATGGCTCCAACTGAAACATCTGTTTTTTGATATGATTAGCAAGCATTAATGAACCTATCAATCCAAGTATTAAAGTTAAGACGACGATAAAAAGAATCTCTCCCTTTAATTCATTCATAATCTCAAAGAAGTTTGGTATCTTATTTCCTACAACAACAACGCCAATTTGGTTTAAATTTTGATCTTTAATAGGCATAAAAGCACGAATGACAGTCCCTATTTCTCCCTGTGCTTTTGAAAAATAAATATGTTCTGCAAACGCCGCCTCTTCATCTGCTCCTTTCGAATGTTTTCCAATCATTTCTTTCACGGGATGCGAATATCGGACTCGTTCCATATTCATGACGACAATATAATCTGTTTCATTAATGACTCTAATATTTTCAATCACAGAATTTAATGTCATCCATCCATTTGTTTCTTGAAGAGACTTCTTTACATCTGACATTTCTACTACCGTTCGTGCCGTATTCATCGATCTAATTCTTAATTCTGTCTCTTCCTTTTGCTGAATATTTGCGACGATAATCCCGCCACCAATCATGAGTGAAACGATAACAACTGCATAAGAAAGAATCGTAATCTTCCAACGGATTGGTAAATCCCTCACACTTAGCACTCCTTTCCCCTAAAAGCATCTTTACGAATAGAAATCTTCTAGGTATGCTTACAATAAAGTGAAACTTCCATCAGTGACGCATTTCTCACTGATGGTTAGTTGAACCAATCGGGCTTTTACGGACAGTTTTCCCCCACCTAACTTCCTTGCTTCTCTCTGAATCTTGAGGTGGGGGGCTTACTGCTCGTTAATAGCGGGATAACGACTTCAAAAGGAGAACGACGATGAAAAAAGCAGCTACCTTTATACTCCTTTTCACCATTTCCATTGCAAGCGCTTTATTTCTTTATTATCAGAGTCACCCTCCTCACAATGAACTCTCATATGACGATGACCAAGAAGGACTAAAAGACCAACTCGTCTTTAAATTTAGTCATGTTGTTGCAGAAAACACACCAAAGGGACTTGCTGCCAACAAATTTGCGGAACTCGTGAATGAAAAATCAAATGGTAAAATAAAAATAGAGGTCTTCCCTAACGGCAGCTTATATTCTGATATAGAAGAATTTCGCGCTTTAAAATCCGGACAAGTACAATTTATTGCTCCTTCCACATCAAAACTTGGAACGTTCTCCCCTGAATGGGGTGTACTTGATTTACCATTTGCTTTTTCAAATTATGAAGCCTTGCAAGAAGGCTTAAACGGAAAAATTGGGGAACAGTTACTTCAATCCTTACAAAAAGATGGAATAAAAGGGCTCGCCCACTGGTCCAACGGCTTTAAGCAGCTCACTTCAAACAAAGGACCTATTTATACACCAAAAGATATACAAGGACAATCTTTTCGCATTATGCAAAGTAATGTCATCCAATCTCAATTTGATTTATTAAAGGTTAAATCGCATCAAGATGCATTCAATTCTACATATCAATTAATTGAATCAGGAAAAGTTGACGGTGAAGAAAATACCATTTCAAATATCTACTCTAAAAAATTCTATAACGTTCAAAACTATTTGACAATTAGTAACCACGGATATTTAGGATACGTTGTCATGATGGATCAAAAAACTTGGAACGAGCAAGCTCCCAAAACAAAGCAAATATTAACGGAAGCAATGGAAGAAACTACTACTTGGAATAATCAACAAGCCGCTCAAATAAATAAAGAACAACTTGAACTTATTAAACAAAACTCATCGATTCAAATTCATGAACTAAACAATGAACAACGAAAAGATTGGGAAATAACACTATTACCTATATATGATAAACTTGCTCCTACGATTGGAGAAGATTTGGTAGAAGAGTTGAAGGAATTACAAAGGAAGCATCGAGCACAAGAACTACAATCACAAAAGCCATAAAATAAAAAAATCCGTCCATTCTTAATGATTATAAGAAGAGAAGGAAACCGGATCCATTAAAGTTGGCAAAAAAGCAGACCTTGTTGTATTAGATAAAAATTTATTTAAAGTTCCAAAACATGATATTTATAAGACAAAAATTTTACTTACTCTTTTGAAAGGAAAAGAAACGTATCGTCATACAGATTTCCATTAATCTTTTTCCCCACTGACTAGCTGATACCGCTTGAAGTGGGGGTTCTTATTTGACTAACAAGTAAAACACTCAAGTGGAGTTTATGTACTATTAAGACACCACGAATGATTGACGTAAATCAAAGGTGTTGTTAAAATTATTACTGGAATTAATGTGAAAGTAATCACAAACTTCAATTATTAATGTGAACTAATTCACAAAGTGTATTTTTTAATGTGAAATCATTCACAAATATTAACCTTATTTCTTAAAAAGGAGTTATACGTCATGAAAAGAATCGTAACACTTAGCACTCGTAAACTGACAGATACGGTAAAACACGGTGGATGTGGTGCATGCCAAACATCTTGCCAATCCGCTTGCAAAACGTCTTGCGGAGTTGCAAATCAAAAGTGTGAAAACACAATGAACAGATAGGAAACAAGACATGTACCGCCCAGCTGCTTCCCAGATGGGCGGCCATTTTTATCCCGTATTAACAGGTATAACGGAAGTTTCACTTTATAAATAAAAGGAGCTTGATTATCAAGTATGATTCATCAATATAAACTAAACGGCTACAACATCGTGCTCGATACCTATAGTGGATCAGTACATGTTGTCGACGATCTCGCCTATGAAATTATTGCGCTTTATGAAACTACTCCTGCGGAAGCAATCGTAACGATGATACTGGAAAAATACGCACATGATGCAGGCATCTCTGAGCAAGACATTCGAGAAACAATCGCAGATATTGAAGAGTTGAAAAATGATGGACAACTCTTTACTGAGGATGAATATAAGAATCTCTCAGTTGATTTAAGAAATCGCCAAACTTATGTAAAGGCCCTCTGTCTCAACGTCGCACATACATGCAACCTATCATGCGAATACTGCTTTGCCAGCCAAGGAAAATACAACGGAAACAGAGCAATCATGAGCTATGAGGTTGGCAAAGGAGCTATCGATTATCTATTGGAAAACTCCGGTCACCATCGAAACCTCGACGTCGACTTCTTCGGCGGAGAACCGCTTATGGCCTGGAAAGTTGTTAAACAAATTGTGACTTACGCAAGAAGCAAGGAAAAAGAGTACAAAAAGACTTTTCGCTTCACCTTCACAACAAATGGTATGCTCTTAAACGATGAGGTCACTGATTTCCTAAATAAGGAAATGTACAATGTCGTATTAAGTCTTGATGGCAGAAAAGAAGTCCACGATCACCTGCGTAAAACAGTAACTGGAAAGGGAAGCTACGATTATATCGTTCCGAAGTTCCAGGAATTCGTCGAAAAGCGTGGAGATCAAGAATACTATGTGCGTGGAACCTACACCCACAACAACGTTGACTTCACCAATGACATTTTTCATATCGCAGATCTTGGGTTCGACAAGCTCTCCATGGAACCGGTTATCTGTGATCCGCGGGAACCATATGCGCTCACCGAAAAGGACCTCCCAGAGATTTACAACCAGTACGAAATTCTAGCCAAGGAAATGCTAAAGCGTGAAGAAGAAGGTAATGGCTTCACCTTCTACCATTACATGCTCGATCTCTCTGAAGGCCCTTGCATCCAAAAGAGAATTTCAGGATGTGGCTCAGGAACTGAATATCTCGCTGTCACGCCATGGGGTGAGCTCTTCCCTTGTCATCAATTCGTTGGAGATCAAGAATACAGTATGGGAAACATCTGGGATGGAATCACAAAACAAGAGACGCAGTGCCAATTTAAAGAAAGCAACTGTTATTCTAAGCCGGAATGTCAGAACTGCTGGGCGAAGCTTTACTGCAGCGGCGGCTGCCCTGCCAATGCGCTGCACGCAACTGGCTCTATCAATGGAATCTACGATTTCAGTTGTGACATCTTCCGTAAGAGAGTCGAATGTTCCATGATGGTTAAAGTAGCTGAATCCATGAGAGCTATGGAAAAAGCTGAATAAGTACAAGGATATAATAAGAGGCTAAGAAATAAGTCAACGTTTGACTTATGCTCAGCCTCTTTAAAGATTTTTATACTTGTATACTCAAAAACCCTTTGATTTGTTTTTGGATGGTAAAACATGTTGCTCTATTTTTTCATATAGAGTAAGCAATTGTGTAATAAAAGAAAATCTCGGTACGAACCAATACGAAAATAACGCTGAAATACATCCTATTAAAGCTCCTATTACAACATCAAAAGGATAATGAACACCTACCCAAATACGAGAGATCGCTACACAACATGCAAGTATAAGCCATAACCAGCCCGTCTTTTTACGAACAAGCCATAACGAGGAACAAATTGAAAAAAAGAGAATCGTATGGTCACTAGGGAATGAATTATCTACAGCATGGTCGACAAGTTTATTAACATCCGGCAACACCGCAAACGGTTGATAATTGAAATAAAATTCCCCTGCTATTTTTCCAATCACCTCCGCAATTACAAAAGCAATCATCGCCTGAATAACCATCATCCTACCTTTTCTGGACCCGGTAAACCAATAAACGATAATAATTAAGCATAAAATATATACCATATATTCCGCCAAAAACACCATGGCTGAGTTTAAGAACGAATATTGTTTACCTAAATCATTAATTGCTCGAAAAACATCAATATTGAATTGAGAAAAAGACATTTTCAAACCCCTCCTTTATCGTAAGGCGATAGACTGATTGCCATATACCTTCTTGTATGCCTCTCATTTTATTATCGGAAAAAAGGTTTAAATGGGACTTAACTACTTCTTAACTATTTCTTAACTAAGAAATAGAAAATGTAATTGCAAAAGCCCATTTCTTCACAGGAAATGAAAAAACACGAGGAAAATTACTTCTCCCTCGTGCGAAAACACCATTAAAATAACAACCAGAACATTATGCATTGTTTGAACTGCCCCTTATATTTTGATAGGAGGTGTGATCCAGAACTTGTGGTAAAATAAAAAAACTTGATACGGTTACATTCCATAAAGAAGGAGGGTTAATCTTGAACCCAATTCATGATCATGTTAAAGAAGATTTAAACATTTTATTCGTCGGCTTTAATCCAAGTATTCGCTCAAGTGAGGCAGGACATCACTTCGCCAATCCCAATAACCGCTTTTGGAAAATTCTCTATGAAGCAGGATTAACTCCCAAAAAATATGATGCTTCGGAAGATTATAAACTGTTGGATCTAGATATGGGTCTTACAAACATAGTAGCAAGACCAACTAAGGCAGCGGATGAAATTACAAAAGAAGAGTATAAAGAAGGAAAAGAGATTTTAAAACAAAAAATTATACGGTTAAAACCAAAAGTAGTCTGTTTTGTTGGGAAAGGTGTTTATCAGGAATATAGTGGACAAAAAGTAGCCCCCTGGGGACAGCAGTCTGAACCAGTCATATCTGGAACAATTGACTTTGTTGCGCCATCCTCAAGCGGATTAGTAAGAATGAAACTTGAAGAAATTGTAGGGATTTATAAGCAGCTTGCTAAATTAGTATATAAATAAAACATCGACGGGTAGGCAAGCCCATCCGATTTTTATTTAATCCTCCTACATTTTTATTGCACCTTCGTTCCGATGACCACGTTGGCATCCAACTCTTCAAAACTAGCCAACTGCGTTATCAACCCATTACGAGTGAATATCTCGACAGTATGCGGCGCCTGCCGCTCACTCGTCTCAACAAGCAGATACCCGCCAGGTGCCAGCCAAAGTAAGGCCTCAGCCGCCACCCGCCTCTGTATATCAAGCCCGTCCGTTCCCCCGTCGAGCGCCACACGCGCCTCGTGTATGCGAGCCTCGGAGGGAAGCAGCCTGATTGCCTCGGTGGGTACATAAGGTGCGTTCGCAACTAGGACATCGACGCGGCCGCGCAGTGTGGCGGGCAATGGTTCATAGAGGTCACCTTCGTACACACGACCACCGGTTGCAGTGACGTTGCGCTTCGCGCAACGCACCGCAGCAGGGTCAATGTCGGAGGCGTATAACTCAATCCGTTCCTGCATTGCACCTAGTACAGCGCCAAGCGCCCCTGAACCACAGCACAGGTCAACCACGACAGCTCCTGGCCGAGTGAGCTCGGCAGCCTGGCGGACGAGAAACTCTGTACGATAGCGAGGTACGAAGACTCCCGGGTCCATCGCTATCCGCAGACCACAAAACTCCGCCCATCCGGTGATGTGTTCGAGGGGCAAACCAGCTACTCGCCGGTTCACCATGGCGGCGAGCTCAGCCGGCGTCATGGCC
The DNA here is from genome assembly GCF_050473865.1 of Bacillus sp. S10(2024). Classification (NCBI taxonomy): domain Bacteria; kingdom Bacillati; phylum Bacillota; class Bacilli; order Caryophanales; family Bacillaceae; genus Bacillus; species Bacillus sp. S10(2024). Next base: position 3,378,708 of record NZ_JBFLUR010000002.1, read on the forward strand.
GCAGAAATAAGCAACTGGGCCTCATCTTCGGCGAAAACACAACCAGCGGCCTGAAGCCTGTTAACGATCATTGTATAAATGGTGTCCCCATAAAAACCACCACATTCGGCTTTCTCAAGGTTCAAAGATGCTTTCCTTGAATCCATAACATTCCCCTCCTGCCCATCTTCACATTCTACTCATTAGATTAGTGGCTTACATTGCCGTTCAGTTTAACCCTCTTTCCAGTCTAAAACTTTAGTTTCTATCTGAAAGTTGGAGCTAGAATTTTTCTTATTACGCTTTACAAAAAAACACCCCAAAAGAGATGTCATCATAATCTCTCTTGGTGTGTTTTTAAATGACTTTATTATCACAAACATGAAAACAATTAAAATTCGTTTTGGTGTTTTTTTTACCTATAATTTAGGAATTTACTTTTTTTCCATTACTGCAAAATAATTATTTTCATGATCAGCAAAGTTAAATATTCTACCAGAAGGCATATTTACAATTTCTCCGACTGTAACATTTTTGTGTGATAAGTCACTATATAAATTATCGAAATTTTCCGAGAAGAACATTAAAGAAGGTGTTCCAAGATTTAATTCAGGCGACATTTTCGCAATAAATTCCTTATTATGGAGAATAATACTTGTTTCAGCTTCTTTAGTTGGAGCAATTTCAATCCATCTAAACCCTTGGCCGTTATCTTCCTCAGAAACTACACCGAACCCTACTTTTTCTGTCCAAAATTGCACTGCCTCATCTTGGTTATTTACATATAACATAATTTGACCGACTTTATTAATCATTTACTTTCCCCACTTTCTTCTATTTCAGTTAATATTGATTTTTTCATTTAACATTTCATTATACTTTGAGATTCATCATATAATCGCCTAATGATTATAACAAATATAAAGCCTAAACAATTTTTTCATCGTTCCCTTAATTACAATACTGATCCACTAACTTATTTAGACGTTCTATATTTTCTGAAGATACATTTTCTGATAATCTTGCCGCAGTAATAATAGGAGCCCATCCAAAAACTTCATCCCTAGATAAACCCGTATTTTTACAATATATACGTAAATACATTTCAGCTAATTCTACTGAAGACTGTGAATACAATAGATACGTTTGATATATATCTGCCCGAATGTCTCCCGAGCTAGAATCAACCCAATCAATAATATTCACGTTATCGTTACTCATGATCAAATTAAATGGATGAAAATCTCCATGACATAGCCTAGGTTCAAATACCATTGAATCCAATTTTCTTAATAATTTATCCTTTTGTTTTTCATCTAAATGATGTACGGATTCAATCTGGCGATGTAGTTTTTTCACCATCGGTTCAAGTAAATTTGAATCAACAACAACAGCATGCATCTTTTGTTGCACATTGACGCAAACACTTATGTAATGCTCAGCTAGCTTCATATCACTCATTAAGAGATCACCTACTGTTTTCCCTTTCACATATTCCATTACAATTGCCTGTCTACCCTCTATTTTTGTAACTTCTAATACCTTTGGAACATGAAGCCCACATGAATAAGCGTATTCTTGTTTCTTTGTCTCGTATAAAGATTCTGTACTTGGAAAGTGTTTTTTAAACACTTTCACAATTTTATTATCACAAAGATATATCTTTGCGGTATTTCCTGTAGCTATTGGATCACCCAGGTTCAATTATTTTCTCCCCTTGAAATAATTTATAATACTGTCAAATTCGGTGTAATGATAGTGAAATCCTTCTGCCGCTAGATTGTACTTTTAGTTAATAAAAAAGAATCCATTTGATTAATCAAAATGGATTCTTTTTCAGCAAATTTAAGTTTCGATTTTATAAAAAGGTTTAATCATTTTCTTTTTACCATAAAAACACCCTTTAGATAATCGTATCTAAAGGGGGAAGACATCGTGACTTTATTTCAAATCCACAGCTTCTGTTACAAATATCTTTAAGAATTAACAACAGACCGTTCTTCTTCACTTAAACCAAGCGTCTGCGCTGTTGAAGTAGAAATTTTTTGGAAAAGCTCTGGGTTTTCCACTAGTGACACGCCATAAGAAGGAATCATTTCTTTTATTTTCGGTTCCCACTCTTTCATACGTTGTGGGAAGCATTTTTCTAATACCTCAAGCATAACATGAACGGCAGTAGAAGCACCCGGAGAAGCACCGAGTAATGCAGCTACCGAGCCATCAGCGGCACTAACAACTTCCGTACCAAATTGAAGTGTTCCTTTACCACTTGCAGTATCTTTGATCACTTGCACACGTTGGCCTGCTACCACTATACCCCAATCTTCGCTTTTTGCGTTTGGGATAAACTCGCGTAATTCTTCCATGCGTTTTTCATTCGATAACATAACTTGTTGGATCAAATATTTTGTCAATCCCATTTCTTTTACGCCTGCTGCCAACATTGTGAAGAGGTTATTCGGTTTTACAGAACTTATCAAATCAAAATTTGAACCAGTTTTTAAGAACTTTGGTGAGAAGCCGGCAAACGGTCCAAACAACAATGTTTTCTTGTTGTCGATATATCTTGTATCAAGATGCGGAACAGACATTGGTGGAGCACCAACCTTAGCTTTACCGTATACTTTTGCATGGTGCTGCGCTATAACTTCCGGATTGTTACATACCATAAATAATCCGCTTACCGGGAATCCTCCAATATGTTTTGACTCAGGAATACCAGTTTTTTGTAGTAAAGGCAGACTTCCGCCCCCACCGCCGATGAAAACAAATTTCGCAGTATGATATTCGATTTTACCGCTATCGATATCATGTACCTTCACTTCCCATGAACCATCGCTAGTACGTTTAATATCCTGAACACTATGCTTGTAGTTTATCTCGACGTTTTTACTCTGTAAGTGATTAAACAACATGCGTGTTAACGCACCAAAGTTAACATCCGTTCCAGAGTCGATTTTCGTTGCCGCCATCGGTTCATTCGATGTACGACCTTCCATAATAAGCGGGATCCATTCCTTCAGCTTTTCAGGATCATCAGAAAATTCCATCCCTTGAAACAGGGAATTATTTGAAAGCGCTTCAAAACGTCTTTTCAAAAATGTTACATTTTTTTCCCCTTGTACTAAACTCATATGAGGTATTGGCATGATAAAGTCCTGTGGATTACGAATCAGCTTGCTGTTTACAAGATAAGACCAAAACTGTCTTGAAAGCTGAAACTGTTCATTAATTTTTATAGCTTTGCTAATATCTACAGATCCGTCAGATTTTTCGGATGTATAGTTAAGCTCACACAGCGCAGCATGGCCCGTACCCGCATTATTCCATTCGTTAGAGCTTTCTTCTCCCGCGCTTGCGAGTTTCTCAAACACTTTGATTTCCCATTCAGGTACTAATTCTTTCAGTAATGAGCCTAAAGTCGCACTCATAACTCCGGCACCAATTAAGATAACGTCTGTTTTCTTCTGCATTTTGCTCATGATAACCTTCCTCATCCCCTATATTTACAAAAAAGGGTTGGCGCTCCTGCTTAGATGTCACAAAAAGCACTGCGCCACCTAGACCCCACCTAGGAACACACCTTTTCTGTCTCAATTATAACCGTTCATATTCTATTATAATTATTTACAAGGTAAAATATCTACTGTTATCTGATAATTATAAACTATTTAAAGCTGTTTAAAAAGGAAGAATTTCATCCAGAAGGCCCTAACTCAGCTTCTTGCAAGGGTTAAGACTTTAGTTTACCGTTACTTGTGGTATGGTTCTCAGCAGTTAATAGTTTGGAGTAAAGTCTGATTCTTCTCTGCCTATGTTATGTGACGTATAACTTTATGAAAAGTCCTAGGACAGATAAACGTGCCCTAGAGATTTTGATTGATAGGACGTTTTTTACTATAACGGAAATATCGGTTTCAATATAAATTTTGCTAGAAAGCCTCTCTTCTACTTTTCCATTTGTAGCACTTTTGGCAGTTCAGCATTCATTAATAATTCGGGGAATTTCCCTTCGATTATCGCCATCCTTTTAATGAACAATTAGACACCTTAATTTTACTATATTCCTTTATACTCAAATTGAACATACAATTTGATGAAATTAGGACAAACTTTATACTGTCTCATAAAGTGTGCTTTTTAACATCCACTTGGATGGTGCAAGATACTAGAAAAAAGGGCCGGATAGGTTAAGAATAGTTTTTGAAGGGCGAAACTATCGTTCTATTTATTCGTGTTCGCAGATATGAATGAATAGAACGAACTTGGAGGAGGAGGATTAATGAAGGCAATTGTGTATACAAAATACGGTCCACCCGACGTTCTTCAGTTGAAAGAGATTAAAAAACCTACTCCTAAGGACAATGAAATACTGGTGAAAGTAAAAGCGACAACCGTAACAGTAGCAGATATTCGATTAAGGAGTTTTACAGTTCCTCTCTCTGTTTGGCTGCCTGCTCGAATAGCATTGGGTTTTAGACAACCCAAAAAAGAGATATTGGGGATGGAGTTAGCTGGAGAAGTTGAGTCAGCAGGGAAGGATGTCAAGCGATTTAAGGAAGGTGATCAAGTTTTTGCAGCTTCCCTAGTTGGTTTTGGTGCCTATGCCGAATATAAGTGTCTACCTGAAAATGGACCAGTATCTATTAAACCCAACAATTTATCCTTTGAGGAAGCCGCTGCCATTCCAATCGGGGCACGAACTGCATTATTTTATCTTAGAAAAGCTAATATTAGGAGTGGTCAAAAGGTTCTTGTTTATGGTGCTTCAGGAAGTGTAGGAAGTTATGCAGTACAGATTGCTAAGTATTTTGGGGCAGAAGTTACAGGGGTATGCAGTACCACGAATTTAGAATTGGTAAAATCCCTGGGGGCCGATCAAGTAATTGATTACACTAGAGAAGATTTTTCAAGCAAAGGCAAGACTTATGATGTTATCTTTGAAGCTGTAAACAAGAGTTCGTTTTCAGCTTGTATGAAATCGCTAAATAGGGATGGAACCTATATAAATGTCACCGTACCATTACCAAGTGTTCGAATGCTATGGACTAAATTGACAAGCAACAAGAAAATAATTTTGAGTCAAAATTCACCTGAAAATTCCGAAGCACTAAACTTCCTCAAAGAACTTGTTGAGGCTGGAAAATTAAAAGTGGTTATTGACAAATACTATGCGTTTGAAGAGATCGTTGAAGCTCATAGATATGTCGAGAAAGGACACAAGAAGGGAAATGTTGTCATAACTGTGGAACATGACAATAACCGCCAATAAATAAAGTACTATTAGATTAGAGCAGAGGGAATTCATTTATCCCGCATTAACGGGCAGTAAAAGCTTTTACTTTATAGGTTAGCAAACCACGGAAGCACAATAGCAAAATAAAGGTTTTGGTCAACCTTTTATAAAGCAGTCACAGTAGTAATTTTGTGACTGCCATTTTTAACTAAATGAAAATTGAAACACACTCTAACAATATTAATCTTTTAAAAATAGTAAAAAATTAGTTATTTACTTTTTATTTTTCTTGACATAAAAAGAGGCAATCCCTCAGCCAATTTCCCATGGTTTTTGGGACATCTCCTCTAATCTCTAATCCTTTAACTGATAGAAAACCTGTTCAATTTTGCCTCAGTACCAAGCATGACAGTGTTAAGCTCATCCCCCCGGCTATCTTGTCCCCTTCTGAAATAGAGACTGCGTAAAAAATTCTTGCTGTTCACGCGAGCAATCACCTGACTGCGACTTCTCGGCAAATTGCAGCACTCTGCTAAGCCGCTAATCCAATCAGCGATTTCTTGATGTGGAAGTAACTCTTTGTCAATCATCGTATCCACGATGTTGACTAACCGCTCATCATCCTCATCGCTAAAAATGTGTCTACCATTATGAAGCATGCCAGAAATAGCGACAAGAACCTCACGCAGCATTGCGACGCTGCTCTCCTCGCACTGCACCAGCTCGACAAAAACATCCGCACCGTGAGACACGCTGTGAGCCCAGCCCCCTACTGAAAGATAACCTCGCAGATCCTTCTCCTCTTTATAATAACGGAGCATTGCATGCATTAATTGCTCGATTTCCGCTTGATTGAAAAATGGATTCTGTCTGTGACGTTGCACAATTAAAACGATAGGCAAGGCAGAGAACGTCCTTGTAAAAACTGACTGATCATCCTCGCTGCCAATATTATAGAACAAATGGTTCTCATCAGTCAGAACAGTTAAGAGGCTACGCAACTCCTCTTCACTGAACCTATCCTCTTCCTTAATCCACATATAAAACATCGGATAAATCAGGTTATCCCGTAATTCTGGCTGAGGATCACCAATATATTGAAGTAACAAAGGTAAGAAATCTTGATGCTGCTCACCTTCACGTAACTGATACTCATCCTTCTCAATTCTTTGCAAATCCAGCATCAATTTGGTCCTTGTATCGCTCATTTTCCCATCCCTCTCATCATTCGTTCTATTTGGTCGATTGTTTTTTCTAATACTCTTAAACCTACGTTGTTATATTTTAAAATTTTTTGTAATCTTATTTTTACTCCCGATTCATGAGCTGTAATTAACTTTTGACTCTGCTTTAAGTCATCAACAAGAATAATTTCCAATAACATCCAAAGTGGAATCATATAAATTATCATAGTGTAATAGTTCAATTGCTTTATCTCTTTTCATTTCAAGCCTTACTGCATATGTAGTTTCTCTATTTTTTTGAAATCTGTTCTGCGGCCAGTAACGATATAATCGGAATACTCAGTTAAATAAAAATAATTGTGTTCTAAATCCGACAGAAATTCATGCTGTCTGTTTGTTTTTATTCCTTTTAAACGAGTCGAACAACCCTCTGTAGATACATCTTGAATCTTTAAACCAAGGTTTATCATCTACTTCAATACCAGTCCCTCAACCTTGTTTAATCCACTGTTCAACCTCAGATGTTCTTTTTCTTTTCAACACAAAAATCCCCCTTTAGATAATCATATCTAAAAGGGGGAAAACTGTGCAACTTTATTTCAAATTAACAATTTTATTCCAAATCTATAAACCTCTTACTCAACAGTCACCGACTTAGCCAAGTTACGTGGTTTATCAACGTCACACTCACGGTGAAGCGCTGCATAGTATGAGATCAACTGTAATGGAATGATTACCGCAAGCGGTGCTAGTGCTTCGTGTACAGCTGGTACGATGAAGCGGTCGCCTTCCATTTCTAAGCCTTTCATTGCGATGATGCAAGGATTTGCTCCGCGTGCCGCTACTTCTTTTACATTACCGCGAATACCAAGGTTTACGTGTTCTTGCGTAGCAAGCGCAATAACTGGTGTACCTTGTTCAATTAACGCAATTGTACCGTGTTTTAACTCTCCTCCAGCAAAGCCTTCCGCTTGGATGTAAGAGATTTCTTTTAGCTTTAATGCGCCTTCTAAACCAACGTAGAAGTCAACGCTGCGGCCAATGAAGAAACAGTTACGTGTTGTTGCTAAGTATTCTTTTGCAATTGCATCCATTTCATCTTTTTGGTCGCAAAGTACTTCCATTGCGTTTGCAACAAGACCTAGTTCTTTGATTAAATCAAAGCCAAGTGCTAAACCTTTTGCTTTTGCAATGTCAGCTGCTAAGATTGCAAGTACTGCAAGCTGTGCTGTATATGCTTTTGTAGAAGCTACAGCGATTTCCGGACCAGCATGTAATGGCAATGTATAATTCGTTTCACGAGACAATGTAGAACCCGGTACGTTTGTAATCGTTAATGCTTTATGCCCCATTTCATTTGTTTGCACAAGTACTGCGCGGCTATCTGCAGTTTCACCACTTTGTGAAATGTAAATGAAGAATGGTTTTTCTGTTAATAATGGCATATTGTAAGAGAATTCACTTGCTACATGTACTTCTACTGGTACTTTTGCAAAACGTTCCATGAATTGTTTTCCAACAAGGCCTGCATGATAACTTGTTCCACACGCAATGATATACACACGATCGCTTTCTAAAATTGCATTGCGAATTTCTGCATCAAGTTTGATTTCGCCGTCTTCATTTTGATACTTTTGAATAATATTACGAATGACAAGTGGTTGCTCATCAATTTCTTTTAGCATGAAATGAGGATATGTTCCTTTTTCAATGTCACTTGCATCTAATTCTGCTGTAAATGGTGTACGATCAATCGTTTCACCTTGTAAATTTTGGATTGTAATCTTTTCTTTTGTTACAAGAACCATTTCTTTATCCATTAGTTCGATAAATTGATCTGTAACTTGTAGCATTGCCATTGCATCACTTGCAACAACATTAAAGTTATCTCCAGTACCCACTAATAGCGGGCTTTTATTTTTAGCAACATAAATCATGTCTGGGTTTTCTGCATCAAGTAATGCTAATGCATATGAACCGTGTAATAGTGTTAATGTTTTACGGAATGCTTCTTCTACCGTCAAACCTGTTTTCACTTGTTTTTCTACAAGCTGAACGATTACTTCTGTATCTGTTTCACTTACAAAGTTTACATCTTGAAGATATTCATTCTTTAATAACTCGTAGTTTTCAATTACACCGTTATGCACAAGGGTAAAGCGCTCTGTAGTGCTTCTGTGCGGATGTGCGTTCACCTGACTTGGAACACCATGAGTTGCCCAACGTGTATGACCGATTCCCACATTAGCTGCTACATTTTCATCTACGATTTCGCGAAGTTTTGCAATGCGGCCCTTTTCTTTAAATACAACAACACCGTTCGCTGCTTGCACTGCAATACCAGCTGAATCATATCCGCGGTATTCTAGCTTCTCTAACCCTTTTAATAAAATTTCCTTTGCATCTTGTTCCCCAATAAATCCTACGATTCCACACATAATTAGTCGCCGTTACAATATGCTTATGACCTTTCATAAACACATAACGACATAGCCCGATCTTATCTTTGCATACAAAAAAACGGATTTACATATCGCTAGCTTTGTAAGCTTGTAACGGCTTTCACCTTCCTCTCATTTTGGTTTCAGCCTGTATACTTCATACAGCTAGTGCATCCATTCTTTTTCTCTCATCACACTTTTACCTTTGTCTATTGAGTCACCTCAATGCTTTAAGTAAAAACTTTCGGTTGTGATGAACAACCGGGAGCCATCCGCCGAAATCTCGATAAACTCCTCCTCGTCAACTACATCACAGGTAGTTCTGGCGCTTCTTACTTCAATCTATTTTGCTGAGAAAAAGAACAAAATTATCTTATAACAAATGGAATAAATCGTCAATGAAATTTTTCCATTGTAGATAACAAGTATATGTAAAAGGAGCACAAAATGTGCTCCTTTTTTGTAACAACATTCGGCTATTATTCAGCTCCAACTTCTGCTTTTACAACCTCTACAATACGACTTACGTATTGATCACAAAGATCTTGTGTTGGTGCCTCTGCCATAACACGAATTAATGGCTCTGTACCAGAAGGACGAACGAGAATACGACCATCTCCGTCCATCTCTTCTTCTACAACACGAATGATTTCTTTAATTTTTTCATTTTCTAATGCTTGTTTTTTATCTGTTACGCGAACATTCACAAGTAATTGAGGGAACTTTTTCATTTCATTTGCAAGCTCAGATAATGATTTTTTCGTCATTTTCATAATGTTTACAAGTTGAAGTGCACTTAACATACCATCCCCAGTTGTAATGTAATCCAAGAAAATAATATGACCAGATTGTTCTCCACCAAGGTTATAGCCGCCACGCTTCATTTCTTCCATTACGTAACGGTCACCAACAGCTGTTTGATTACTTGTAATACCATTAGCTTCTACCGCTTTATAAAAACCTAAATTACTCATAACTGTTGAAACAACTGTATTATGTTTTAATTTCCCTGATTCGCTCATATATTTCGCACAAATGTACATAATTTGATCGCCATCTACAACATTTCCTTTTTCATCAACAGCAATTAAACGGTCACCATCTCCGTCAAACGCTAGACCAATATCAGCACCTTTTTCTTTCACAAACGCTGCTAATACCTCTGGATGTGTAGAACCTACCCCATCGTTAATATTCATGCCGTTTGGCGATGTTCCCATTGTTGAAATGTCAGCTTCTAAATCAGCAAACAAATACGGCGCTAGAGAGGATGTTGCACCGTGCGCACAATCTAACGCAATATGTAAGCCAGAGAAATCTTCATCTACAGTTTGTTTAATGTATTGTAAGTATTTTTGCCCGCCTTCAAAATAGTCATTTACTTGTCCTAAAGCTGTACCGACCGGACGTGGAAGTTCATCTACTTCTTTATCTAATAGCGCTTCAATTTCTTCCTCTTGCTCGTCTGTTAATTTAAAACCGTCTGGACCAAAAAACTTAATTCCATTATCTTGTACAGGGTTATGAGATGCAGAAATCATCACACCAGCTTGTGCATCTAATACTTTCGTTAAATAAGCAACCCCAGGAGTAGAAATAACACCAAGGCGCATTACTTCTGCCCCAATTGATAATAGTCCAGCTACTAAAGCACCTTCTAACATATGTCCAGACACACGTGTATCACGGCCAATAATAACTTTTGGACGCTCTGTATCTTTCGTTAATACATAGCCACCAAATCGACCAATCTTAAATGCTAATTCAGGCGTTAATTCCTCATTCGCAACGCCTCGTACGCCGTCAGTACCAAAATATTTTCCCATTGCTATTCGCTCCTTTTTTCTTGCTCATTTCCTTTATTCGTTGGCTGCTCTGGCTGCCCTTGTACTTCATGCCCAGTATCTTGCTTCTTTGCAAGCTCTACTTTCGCATTTTTTTGTTTTAATTCTAATGTGACATTATTGGGACCACTAATTTGAATTGGAACGTCATGTGTTCCTGCACTCATATTTCCTACATTAATCGATGCTTTAATCTGATCCGCGCTTATCTTCTCTATAATACTTGCATCCCCAGAAACATCAACACTAATTTTTCCATTTTGTGGATCGGAAAATTTCATTGTTAATAAATCTGATAACCCATTCACCTGCAAAGGAATGTCAGTTATTGTTTTTCGCTGTTGCTTTCGTACTTCAACTGTCACTTTTACTTGGCTAGGGTCCGCCTTGGTGACACCTTTAGGCAAAGAAACAGAGGCATCGAAGGTAGTTGACTCTGTAATTTTACTTAAGTCGACTTCGATGCCCTCAAGAGATGTAATATTATCAAGTACGTCTTTCGAACCATAAATCTCTATTTCACTCGGTTCAACTTTTATACTCGTTACAGTTATACCTTCTTGTAAACTTCCCTTTTTCGTGACGTCTAGGGAAACCGTTTTTTCAGGTGATGAAACTGGTACAGTGACATTGACAGTAGAAGAATCTGTTTTCAAATCTAACTGATTCCCATCTTTATCATACAATACAATTTGTGCTTCTTTTGTCACTGTTTTGTTAATACCTTTCAAGTCAACATATGCTCGCACAAGAGCAATTTGTGAAAGTTGCTCTGTTGTACCGGCTACTTCTACAGTGCCCGGTTTAACAATCGGTTTATCTATAACTGTTCCTTTTTGCACTTGATTCTCATTTAAATATTTCACTTCTACAGGAAAAGATTTTACTTCTTTCTTTTTAATAGTAACTTGTATTTTCGCTGGCTGAACTTTTAAATGTAAATTATTTGGAACTCCGCTATATTTTAAAGGGACCTCATATGTTCCCGGTGTATAACCACGCAAATTAACAAATACCTCAAACTGCCTTTTCACTTTAGCAGCTGCCACAACGTTATTTTGCCCTTCAAGCGTGACGCTTACTTTTTCAGGAATTCCGCTTACAATATACTTATCCTCATCATAATATGCAGATACCGGGACTCCAGATATTGTTTCTGTTGTATCTCCTACAGGAAAAGGCGATGGATTAAAATTATCTGATACATTTTTATCTATGTTCGTTGACATATAGAGCATAATTGCTAATAATAATGCAATCCCTCTTAAAAACCAATGATTATCCATTAATTTATCCATGACGTTTTCTCCTCCAATTCCATAAAGACGAAGAAGACTGTTTTACGTTTCCGCCTAACTCTTTCATAAGCAGTTCTTTTAATTGTTCACTTTTTAAATCACGATGTAACTCACCGTTTTTTGTTAAAGAAATGTGTCCCGTTTCTTCTGATACAACAACTGTTAAGCTATCTGTTACTTCACTTACACCCATTGCGGCACGATGACGTGTTCCCAATTCTTTAGAAATGAACGGGCTTTCTGATAATGGTAAATAACAAGCAGCTGCTCTAATAATATTTCCTTGCATAATTACTGCCCCGTCATGCAGCGGGGTATTTGGTATAAAAATATTAATTAATAACTCTGATGAAATATTTGCATTTAGTGGGATTCCTGTTTCAACATAATCCCCCATCCCAGTTTCTCTCGCCATTGTAATAAGTGCACCAATACGACGTTTTCCCATATATTCTGTTGCCTTTACAACAGCATTTACAACCGACTCATGTTCATTTTCCTCTTGATTGCCTCCTCGTGAAAATAAACTTCCCCGTCCAAGCTGCTCAAGAGCACGTCTTAACTCTGGTTGGAAAATGATAATAATCGCTAAAAATCCCCAAGTTAACGCCTGATCCATAAGCCATTGCAGCGTATGCAACTCAAAGAAATTACTTAAAATACGAACAATAATGATTACTGTAATTCCTTTTAAAAGCTGGACAGCTTTTGTACCACGTATTACAAGAATCAATTTATATATAACAAACCATACAAGGGTGATATCTATTATAGTGCTGAGATATTTAAAAATAACATTTATATCTCCAAAAGGCATTCTGACCCTTCCTCCATCTATATGTAATTTACAACAACAAATTAATTATAACATACATTATACGAACCACAATTTCAAACCACATTTCTAAACCTGACATGCTATTATTAGATGTCAGACTTTAAGAAATGATTATAAAATATAATGTACCGCTGTATCTTTATTTCAAAGTAAAAAAAAGCAGCTTTTCAGCTACTCTCTTCTCTTTTTTAAAATTATTTTAACTTTTCACCAAATAAAGAGCCCATTAACGCTACAGCTGCAATTGCAGTTTTATTTTTTTCATCTAAAATTGGATTCACTTCCACAAATTCGGCAGATGTAATCATACCAGACTCCGCTAACATTTCCATTGCTAAATGACTTTCACGATATGATAAACCACCAGCAACCGGTGTACCTACGCCAGGTGCATCATGTGGATCAAGACCATCTAAATCTAAAGATAAATGTACACCATCTGTATGTGATAAGTATGCCATTGTTTCTTCCATAACCGCTGTCATTCCCATGCGATCAATTTCATGCATAGTGAAAACTTTAATACCTTCTTTTCGAATAAACTCTTTCTCTCCATCGTCTAAAGAACGAGCACCGATAATAACTACATTTTCTTTTTTCACTTTCGGATACTCACCGTATAAATTAACAAGTGATGAATGACCATGTCCTAAACTTGCAGCTAATGACATACCATGAATGTTCCCAGATGGAGATGTTTCCTCTGTATTTAAATCTCCATGTGCATCGTACCAAATAACACCAAGATTTTTATAATGCTTTGCAATACCAGCAAGCGTTCCAATCGCAATGCTATGATCGCCGCCTAATACAAGTGGGAAGCTTTTCTTTTCAATAATGCTATCAACTTTACTTGCTAGCTCATGACATACTTTTACAACTTGCTCAAGGTTTCGTAATTTTTCATTTTCATTTATTTGAACTTCTCTTTCAATACATATATCCCCTAAGTCTTCTACGTTATATCCTATATTTTCAATTCTTTCAACAACTCCAGCATAACGAATCGCGCTCGCCCCCATATCAACACCGCGGCGCATTTGTCCTAAGTCCATCGGTACTCCCACAATTGAAATTTCTTTCTTCATAGATGATTCCCCCTTTTATGCTTTCACTAAATATTTTAAATCTTTTATATTATCTGACTCAACTCGACATTTTTTTGTATTTATATACACTTAATACAATATAAAGAAGCCATAAAGTGAGAATTTCCCGCTAAAATATGCATAAAAAAATCGTCCCTTACGAGTAGGGACGATTTTTTAATCCTAGTTTCCATATAGCCGCAATATTTCGTGCTGTAGTATAAATATTTTCTTTTCCCATTTCATACGCTTCTTCTAATGTCATTACTCCTGAAACGATACTAAATACAGCATCAATGCCCTCTTCATAAATCGGAGTATGATTTGGGTGAACAGCTCCGGCAATTGCAATAACAGGAAGATTATGTTCTTTAGCTCGTTTTGCTACTCCTATAGGCGCTTTTCCATAGACTGTCTGTTCATCAATTCTTCCTTCTCCTGTAATCACTAAATCTGCATTTTGCAAATGAACATTAAAATTCGTGTAATCAAGTACAATATCAATACCTTTTCTAAGTGTACCATGGAAAAAGGCAACAATAGCTGCTCCAAGTCCGCCTGCAGCACCTGCTCCTGGGACAAATTCGATATCAACATGAAGAGTTTGTTTAATTAACCTAGCATAATACTTTAAATTGCAATCTAACCGCTCTATCATCTCGTCTGTGGCTCCTTTTTGTCTTCCAAATATAAAAGATGCCCCTGTCACCCCTGTTAAAGGATTCGTGACGTCACAAGCTGCTTCAATTTCAACCTGCGCTAAACGAGGGTCTAACTGTGATATATCAAAATAAGTAATACAATCTAAGTTTCCTCCATTTGGCTCTATAACGCAATTACTGCTATCAAAAAAACGTACACCTAACGCGGATAACATTCCTGCTCCTCCATCGTTTGTAGCACTTCCTCCAAGTCCTAAAATGATACGATGGACGCCTTGTTCTAATGCGTGTAAAATGAGTTCTCCCGTCCCTCTTGTTGTCGTTAAAAACGGATTCCTCTTCTCAAGTGGAACATGATGTAAACCAGACGCAGCTGCCATTTCAATAAAAGCCGTCTGTTGATCTGCAGAAAGGCCGTAAAACCCTTCTACTACGTTTCCTAATGGACCTGTCACAGGAAGATTCACGATTTTCCCTTGCGTTGCATCAACAAGTGCTTGTACTGTTCCTTCTCCACCATCTGCAATAGGAATTTTTATATACTCTGCTTTTGGGTATATAGAGCAAAATCCTTTTTCTACTGCTTCACATACTTCTAAAGCTGTTAAACTTTCTTTATATGAATCGGATGCAATAATAATCTTCACATGAAACAACTCCCTCCAACTTTAATATTAAAGTTGGAGTCATCAAAAATATATAAATTAAAACTAAAAAACTTTTCTTTTTTAGGGAGGCGAGAGCATCTGGCCATGCCTAGAAGCGGCCAGGACCCTTTTCTACCCCACACAAGGTTTAAAACAAAAGGAGAAAGCAAGTAGCTGTTATATTGTATTCTGCATCGAAGCATCAAAATTGAATTTATATAAACAAAAAAGCTTGAAGTCTATTATTCGACTTCAAGCTTTTTTAACTGTATGGAGCCTAGCGGGATCGAACCGCTGACCTCCTGCGTGCAAGGCAGGCGCTCTCCCAGCTGAGCTAAGGCCCCAGGTTGGAGCGGAAGACGGGATTCGAACCCGCGACCCCAACCTTGGCAAGGTTGTATTCTACCACTGAACTACTTCCGCAAAAATGGTGAGCCATGAAGGACTCGAACCTTCGACCCTCTGATTAAAAGTCAGATGCTCTACCAACTGAGCTAATGGCTCTTAAATGGCTGGGCTAGCTGGATTCGAACCAGCGCATGACGGAGTCAAAGTCCGTTGCCTTACCGCTTGGCTATAGCCCATTAATACTTACTAGTATAATCGTCTCACCAAAAAAATAAACCTTTATAAGGTTGTTTTTTTAAAATGGTGGAGGGGGGCAGATTCGAACTGCCGAACCCGAAGGAGCGGATTTACAGTCCGCCGCGTTTAGCCACTTCGCTACCCCTCCGACATGAAAACTTATATGGTGGAGGATGACGGGATCGAACCGCCGACCCCCTGCTTGTAAGGCAGGTGCTCTCCCAGCTGAGCTAATCCTCCAAAAGTGGTGACCCGTACGGGATTCGAACCCGTGTTACCGCCGTGAAAGGGCGGTGTCTTAACCACTTGACCAACGGGCCAAAAATTTTTGATACTTCTCGCAAGCTTCCAACCGGGCTTGAACCGGTGACCTCTTCCTTACCATGGAAGTGCTCTACCAGCTGAGCTATGGAAGCATATGGCTCCGCAGGTAGGACTCGAACCTACGACCGATCGGTTAACAGCCGATAGCTCTACCACTGAGCTACTGCGGAATAATACAAGCCTGGCAACGTCCTACTCTCACAGGGACAAAGTCCCAACTACCATCGGCGCTAGAGAGCTTAACTTCCGTGTTCGGTATGGGAACGGGTGTGACCTCTCTGCCATCATTACCAGACTTATGAAGGTATATTCCTTCAAAACTAGATAACATTTGCTTCATATTATATGGTTAAGTCCTCGATCTATTAGTATTCGTCAGCTCCACGTGTCACCACGCTTCCACCTCGAACCTATCAACCTGATCATCTTTCAGGGATCTTACTAGCTTAACGCTATGGGAAATCTCATCTTGAGGGGGGCTTCATGCTTAGATGCTTTCAGCACTTATCCCTTCCGCACATAGCTACCCAGCTATGCCCTTGGCAGAACAACTGGTACACCAGCGGTGCGTCCATCCCGGTCCTCTCGTACTAAGGACAGCTCCTCTCAAATTTCCTACGCCCACGACGGATAGGGACCGAACTGTCTCACGACGTTCTGAACCCAGCTCGCGTACCGCTTTAATGGGCGAACAGCCCAACCCTTGGGACCGACTACAGCCCCAGGATGCGATGAGCCGACATCGAGGTGCCAAACCTCCCCGTCGATGTGGACTCTTGGGGGAGATAAGCCTGTTATCCCCGGGGTAGCTTTTATCCGTTGAGCGATGGCCCTTCCATGCGGAACCACCGGATCACTAAGCCCGACTTTCGTCCCTGCTCGACTTGTAGGTCTCGCAGTCAAGCTCCCTTATGCCTTTGCACTCTACGAATGATTTCCAACCATTCTGAGGGAACCTTTGGGCGCCTCCGTTACTTTTTAGGAGGCGACCGCCCCAGTCAAACTGCCCACCTGACACTGTCTCCCGGGTCGATAAGACCCGTAGGTTAGAATTTCAATACAGCCAGGGCGGTATCCCACCAGCGCCTCCACCGAAGCTAGCGCTCCGGCTTCAAAGGCTCCCGCCTATCCTGTACAAGCTGTACCAAAATTCAATATCAGGCTACAGTAAAGCTCCACGGGGTCTTTCCGTCCTGTCGCGGGTAACCTGCATCTTCACAGGTACTATAATTTCACCGAGTCTCTGGTTGAGACAGTGCCCAAATCGTTACACCTTTCGTGCGGGTCGGAACTTACCCGACAAGGAATTTCGCTACCTTAGGACCGTTATAGTTACGGCCGCCGTTTACTGGGGCTTCAGTTCAGAGCTTCGCTTGCGCTAACCCCTCTCCTTAACCTTCCAGCACCGGGCAGGTGTCAGCCCCTATACTTCGCCTTACGGCTTCGCAGAGACCTGTGTTTTTGCTAAACAGTCGCTTGGGCCTATTCACTGCGGCTTTCCGTTAAGAAAGCACCCCTTCTCCCGAAGTTACGGGGTCATTTTGCCGAGTTCCTTAACCAGAGTTCTCTCGCACACCTTAGGATTCTCTCCTCGCCTACCTGTGTCGGTTTGCGGTACAGGCACCTTTTATCTCGCTAGAAGCTTTTCTTGGCAGCGGGGAATCAAAGACTTCGCTCCATAAGGAGCTTCCCCATCACAGCTCAGCCTTCACGGTAAGCGGATTTGCCTACTTACCAGCCTAACTGCTTGGACGTGCACAACCAATCGCACGCTTCTTCTATCCTTCTGCGTCCCTCCATTGCTCAAACGATAAAGAGGTGGTACAGGAATATCAACCTGTTGTCCATCGCCTACGCCTGTCGGCCTCGGCTTAGGTCCTGACTAACCCTGAGCGGACGAGCCTTCCTCAGGAAACCTTAGGCATTCGGTGGACGGGATTCTCACCCGTCTTTCGCTACTCATACCGGCATTCTCACTTCTAAGCGCTCCACCAGTCCTTACGATCTGACTTCACAGCACTTAGAACGCTCCCCTACCACTGATACCATAGGTATCAATCCGCAGCTTCGGTGGTGTATTTAGCCCCGGTACATTTTCGGCGCAGAGTCACTCGACTAGTGAGCTATTACGCACTCTTTAAATGGTGGCTGCTTCTAAGCCAACATCCTAGTTGTCTAAGCAACTCCACATCCTTTTCCACTTAATACACACTTTGGGACCTTAGCTGGCGGTCTGGGCTGTTTCCCTTTTGACTACGGATCTTATCACTCGCAGTCTGACTCCTAAGGATAAGTCATTGGCATTCGGAGTTTGACTGAATTCGGTAATCCGATGGGGACCCCTAGTCCAATCAGTGCTCTACCTCCAAGACTCTTACACTTAAGGCTAGCCCTAAAGCTATTTCGGGGAGAACCAGCTATCTCCAGGTTCGATTGGAATTTCTCCGCTACCCACACCTCATCCCCGCACTTTTCAACGTGCGTGGGTTCGGGCCTCCATTCAGTGTTACCTGAACTTCACCCTGGACATGGGTAGATCACCTGGTTTCGGGTCTACGACCACGTACTAAACGCCCTATTCAGACTCGCTTTCGCTACGGCTCCGCCTCTTCAGCTTAACCTCGCACGGGATCGTAACTCGCCGGTTCATTCTACAAAAGGCACGCC
>NZ_JBFLUR010000002.1:3400000-3460000 GCF_050473865.1 Bacillus sp. S10(2024)
TACTTTTTAATGAAAAATTCTTTTTCTTATATACCTTGTACAATCTTCAGGTGGAGCTATTTTTGTAAATAAAATAAACAACAATTTATATCGCTCTTCCATCGTCTTTTTTACAACATGATGAATTCGCTTATCTGCGAAGTCAAATAACAATTCGTCTAATTCTCTTTTTAATACATATTCTAGCTCCTTTTGTTCCTGAGCTGTAATCAGCAATCCAATCATTCCGTCACCTCAGCTGTTTTCTTATCTACATACCGTTCAGTATATCCTTTTCTTACGATGTTAATCGTTTAGTTCTCTTTTCTTCTTTTTCTGCATATAAGTAACTGAAACGGATTGGACAAAGGGGCGGAGAAACGATGTTTTTCTTCTTTATAACGAGTAAACATAAGTTTAAACAAATTAGTCTTATTATTGTGCTTTCCCTTTTTACGGCATGGCTGCTTTTTGTAAAAACATATTCTTATCAATCAGTTTTTTCAACAGCTACTGGTCCAAAAGCAATTTATAAAGGAGACACGACAAAAAAACAGGTTTCTTTAACATTCGATATTAGTTGGGGAGATGAGAAAGCTTTACCTATACTAGATACATTAAAAGAAAAAAAAATTAAAAACGCTACCTTCTTCCTTTCTGCTGCATGGGCAGAACGTCACCCTGATATTGTAGAACGTATTATAAAAGACGGGCACGAAATTGGGAGCATGGGATACAATTATAAAGACTATACGTCTTTAGAGGCTAACGAAATTCGAAGAGACCTCCTAAAGGCACAGGACATATTTACAAAACTTCAAGTAAAACAAGTTCAACTCCTACGTCCTCCTAATGGTAGCTTTAATAAAACGGTATTAAAAATCGCTGAATCTCTTGGATACACAATTGTACATTGGAGCAATAATTCAAATGATTGGAAAAACCCTGGAGTCAATAAAATTATTACCACTGTTTCAGAAAACTTGCACGAAGGAGATATCATTTTACTTCACGCTTCTGATTCAGCACTACAAACAAATCAAGCATTACCGATGCTACTTCAAAAATTAAAAACAGATGGATTTGAAAACGTCCCTGTCTCCCAGCTCATCTCAAATACAAAAGCCAAAAGTAAAGACATAGATTAAATTCATTCTTATCCACTAAATAAAAGCTGATTCCAATATAGGAATCAGCTTTTTTGTCCTATTAAACGATGCAATATCAAAACCTGATATGCATTGCAAATGAGCAACGGAACAACCATTAAATATAACCAATTCGTATCATTAATACGTAACGCCGGAACCCATTCAATAATCGTTACAACAATCATAAAGAATAACGCTGGAACAAACGCCTTCTTGTTCGTCTCTTTGCTTTTTATATAAGCAACAATTACTCCAAACAAAAAGAGAGCCGCGGCCACAAAAATATTCATACCCAGTGATTCGTTCCGATTGGCAATTATTACAGAGCGTAAATATACAAAATCGAATAATACAAAAGCAATTAAGAACATTTGTATTGCATTCCAAAGAGTGGGAGAACGAAACATCCCTAGTCCAAATCGATGAATTGTTAAATATGCAAAGAACCCCATCTGACTGATTACACTAAAAATAAAACCGACTCCAAGCAACCAAAAAGAAATCATTAAGATTTCCTTTCCGTCGAAATTTTGAAAAAATTTATTGTACTTGTCCCACTCTAAAACAAAACCGATAAAGATTGTACTGCTTCCCCCAAGAAATAAAGTCGTCAAAAAGAGTCGTACCCAATTTCGGCTATTCACAGACATATCCCCCATTATATATATTTCTAATTAAATTGTAACAATGTCAATTTTAAAAAGCTAGCCATCAATATGTATAAATTCTCCTAAGAGATTTATATTAAAAAAGAGAAACACGTGAAAGGAGCCCCGGCTGATGAAACGGATTCTACTCATTTCGGTCTCTTTCATCCTTTTTATCGGAATCGTTGCATGCGCACAGGAAAAAGAAGCGAAATCCCAATTAGATTATGATCAAACGAAAAAAATGATTATTGATATTTTAAAAACGGATCAAGGAAAAAAAGCGATTCAAGATGTACTAACCGATGAAAAAATGAAACAAGCTCTTATTTTAGACGAATCTGTAGTAAAAAAAACGATTGAAGATACTATGATATCAGAGAAAGGACAGCAATTTTGGGAAAAAGTATTTAAAGACCCTGAGTTTGCCACTAAATTTGCAAAAAGCATCGAGAAGGAACAAACAAATTTAATGAAAACTTTATTAAAAGATCCTGATTATCAAGCTGGTGTTATAGAAATCATGAAAAATCCAGAAGTGGGAAAAATCATGATGCAAACAATGAAAAGCAAAGAGTACCGTCAATATTTACAGCAAGTCTTAACTGAAACTGCCGAAAGCCCATTATTTCAAGCAAAAATGATTGATATTATTAGTAAAGGTGTTGAAAAGGCACAAAAAAGTGGTAGTGAACAGAAAAAAGAAGGCGGATCAGAAGAAGGCAAGAAAGAACAAAAATAACCCTCGTACTGAGGGTTATTTTTGTGCAATTGCCGCTCTCTCAATTACTTGCTGAGCAATTTGTTTATAGATTACTCCATTTTTATGATCTTCATCGTATACAGATGGAGCAAATTCTTCTGTATTCCAATCTGGTTGCTGAAGCGGAATTTGACCCAGTACTTCTGTCTGTAATTCTGTTGCTAATTTTTCCCCTCCGCCTTTTCCGAATACATATTCCTTTTCACCAGTTACTTTACTTTCGAAATAAGCCATATTTTCTACAACACCAATAATCTCATGTTCTGTACGAAGTGCCATTGCACCAGCTCTAGCTGCTACAAAAGCTGCTGTTGGATGCGGCGTTGTTACAATAATTTCTTTACATGCCGGAAGCATTGAATGCAAATCTAATGCTACGTCACCTGTACCTGGAGGTAAATCTAATACTAAGTAATCTAAGTCCCCCCACTCTACTTCTGTGAAGAAATGATTTAACATTTTGCCAAGCATAGGACCTCTCCAAATAACAGGCGCATTATCTTCTACAAAAAACCCCATAGAAATAACCTTCACACCAAAACGTTCTACCGGAATGATTTTATCACCGCGTACAATAGGACGTTTTTCAATTCCCATCATATCCGGTACACTAAATCCGTATATATCAGCATCAATAATCCCAACCTTTTTTCCTAAACGGGCAAGAGAAATTGCTAAGTTTACAGAAACCGTTGATTTTCCAACACCGCCTTTCCCACTCGCTACTGCTAAGAAAGTTGTTTTCGAATGTGGTGATAATAAAGATTCACTCTGTTCTTCTTGCGGAGTAAATTGTAATCGTTCCTCTTCAGTAAATTCTGTAAAGCGCAATCCTACTGTCACTGCTCCTAGTTCTTTCACTAATTTTACAATTGTTGCTTGCAATTGCATTTGCTCCGCTGTTCCTGTTTTCACAATTGCAACTTTAATGCTAACATGTTCTTTTTCCGGTTTTACTGTCACTTCTTTAATAGCGTTTGTTTCTTTTAATGTTTTATTTAGAAACGGATCTATTATCCCTTCAAGTGCTTCCATTACTTGTTCTTTCGTTACCATAATCTGTCCCGCCCCCTGGATAAAATTAAGTTCTTACGAGCATGTAATTGCCTTTAAAACAAAATAAATGCGTTTTCATTGTAAGTATAGCATATTTTCGGAAAACTCCGTTACAAAGAAACCCTCCTTAATTAGGAGGGTTTCCTTTTTCAGTAAAATATCGCAAAACCCCGCGATATATAGCAGCAGCAACCTTTTGCTGATATTTCTCGGAGTTCAATAAATATCTTTCATTTACATTTGATAAAAACCCAGCTTCAACTAATGCACCTGGCGTTTTTGCATACTTTAATAAGTAAACATGCGAAATTGTTTTCGCCGACCGGTTCGTATTCTCAAGACTTGTTCGTAATTCAGCTTGAAGAAATTTCGCCGCTCGTTCGTTTTCTACTAAAGAACGATAATAAAATGTTTGTGCTCCTTTTGAGCTACCACTTGGGAGGGCATTCAAATGCACACTAACAAAAAAATCAACATCGGGCTTATTAATAATCTCTACGCGTTTTTTTAAATCCTCTGCTTTACGGCGACTATATCCCTTCGTGCTTTTGTCAGCTAGATCATAATCTCCATTGCGCGTTAAAATAACAAGTGCTCCTTGTTCCTGCAAATAGTCTCGTACCTTTTTGGTAATTTCCAGTGTAATATCTTTTTCAATAATGTCGTCCCCGCCAACCGCGCCTCCATCCGGGCCACCATGACCAGCATCTAACACAATAATTTTTCCAGACAAAGGCAAATTCCATGCTCTCCATGATTTTGTAATTTGAAATTCCTGCTTTACTAAAAAAAAGAGTATCACCGCTGCTAACATAAAAGAAATAATCCGAATTTTTTTCATACCTTCCCCCCTTCAGCTAGTCCCTCTACTTACTTATATGGGACAAGAGGAAAGTTTATGATTTTCTTAATGCAGCTTCATGCGATATCTTTTCTCCCCCTTCTCATATCCTTGTTGCCACCAAGCACTAATAAAGTGCTGGCACGATTGATATAGTTGCTCATCTTCACTTTCTTCCAAAGTACGTAAAGGCACACTTGTCAAAAAATGAAATAGCATTTCCGTTAATTGAACTTCTTCATGAGATGCTCTGTTTTTTACATCTAAAAGCGATTCTCCATAATATCCAAACTTACTATACCTAGCTCCTAATAAATAAGACTCAATGCCCAGTTCTATACAATAATCTTCATAATGACGATGAAATGTATCCATACAAAAGCAATTACGAATATTTTCTCTAAGTGTTTGTAATGATAATTCACGCAATATTTTACGTTCATACTTCAGTTGCTTTTCTCTTTGTTTTTCTTTCAGACTCACAATAACATTCATAGTACTTAAAACCTCCCTATGTACGTATTAGTCTAAACTTCTCAGTAGGAAGCATACACAAGAAGGTAGCACTAAAATATTCCAAGGAAGAGGATGCTAACAGAAGCTATTGAAGAACATAAAAAAACCCCAGCCAAAAGGCTGGGGTTTGAAGTTCGCAAAAATTAACGTTTTGAGAACTGAGGTGCACGACGAGCACCTTTAAGACCGTATTTTTTACGCTCTTTCATACGTGCGTCACGAGTTAATAGACCTGCACGTTTTAATGTTAAACGGTATTCTGGATCAGCTTTTAATAAAGCGCGAGAAATACCGTGACGGATAGCACCAGCTTGACCAGTGTATCCACCGCCATGTACGTTTACAAGTACATCGTAGTTACCTAAAGTTTCTGTTGCAACTAGAGGTTGTTTCACTACTTCACGTAATGCAGCAAATGGGATATAGTTTTCAAATTCACGACCGTTAATGATAACGCGTCCTTCGCCTGGAACTAGGCGTACGCGTGCTACTGAACTCTTACGACGTCCAGTACCATTGTATTGTACCTGTGCCAAAGTAAGCCCTCCTTTAATTAATTATCCGCGAAGTTCGTAAACTTCTGGTTTTTGTGCTTGATGTGGATGCTCAGATCCAGCATACACATTTAATTTTTTAGACATTTGACGTCCTAAACGTCCTTTTGGAAGCATGCCTTTAATAGCAAGCTCTAACATTTGTACAGGGTAGTTTGTACGCATTTCTAGAGCTGTTCTTTGCTTAAGTCCACCTGGGTGGTTAGTGTGACGGTAGTAAATTTTATCGTTTAATTTATTACCTGTTAAGTGAATTTTCTCAGCGTTAATAATAATTACATGATCACCCGTGTCAACGTGTGGTGTAAATGTTGGTTTGTTTTTACCACGTAAAATGGATGCTACTTCACTAGCAAGGCGACCTAAAGTTTGACCTTCAGCGTCAACCACATACCATTTACGCTCAACTTCGTTAGCTTTTGCCATAAAAGTCGTACGCATTTGTTTCCCTCCTACTCGTTATCTTTTCCATAGAAAAAATCTATTGTTTATCTTAAACACGATTTCCTTCCGGGGCTAATCGTGGTTTTAGAAACAATACCATATGTTATGATATACTTTTGAGTTTCTAATGTCAAGCGAATGTTACACCAGGATTAGTTGTTATAGTTTACCTCCCATAAATAAAGGCCTTGCCCCGGTACCATCTTCCCAGCAAAACGGCGGTCTTGTTTTTGTAAAATGTCTGAAATGCTTTCAGGAGCAATTTTCCCTTGACCGACGCTAAGCAGCGTACCGACAATAATTCGAACCATGTTATATAAAAAACCATTTCCAACAAAGCGAAAGACTAACTCATCGCCCTGTTCTATTAAATCTATTTCATAAATTGTTCGCACTTTATCTTTTTTATCAGTTTTTGCCGAACAAAATGAAGTAAAATCATGTGTTCCAATAAAATAAGGAATTGCTTTTCGGATAGATTCTATATCTAATGCATACGGATACTGATATACGTAATTTCTACGGAATACATCAGCTTTTTTAGATAATAATACCCGATAACGATATTCTTTTTTCACAACGCCATACCTTGCGTGAAAGTCTAACGTTTTTTGCTCAGCCTGCTCCACAACAATATCATCTGGCAGCATTGTATTCAAAGCCGCCATCCACTGCTCTCCTGTTAGTGATAGCGGTGTATCAAAATGAATAACTTGGCCTTTGGCATGAACGTTGGAATCTGTTCTTCCTGACGCTTGTACACGAACAGCTTCCCCTTTATGCACCTTTTGCAGTGCTTTCTCTATTTCTTGTTGAACAGTACGTTGATTCGGTTGAATTTGATATCCACAAAAGTTAACTCCATCATACGAAACAGTGCATTTTATTCTTTCCATACTTATACTCTCCATTACGATCGAACTAAAATTAAAATACACGCTAAAGCAAATAAGCTTAAGAGCGTTAATGTATCAATCCATTTCCATTCTAACTGCCGGAATTTCGTACGGTATCCGTTGCTTCGATAACCTCGTGCTTCCATCGCAATCGCTAAGTCTTCTGCACGTTTAAACGCACTAATAAATAGTGGTACAAGTAACGAGATAATCGCTTTCAGCCTGTCTTTCATTGGACCACCTGCAAAGTCTATACCTCGAGAAGCTTGTGCTTTCATAATTTTACTGGTTTCATCCATTAAAGTTGGAATAAAGCGTAAGGATATAGACATCATAAGTGCGATTTCGTGAACAGGAACTTTTATACGCTTTAAAGGATGCAACAATGTCTCCATGCCATCTGTAATTTCAATTGGTGTTGTCGTTAATGTTAATAGGGTTGTCATTAAAATAATGACAAAAAAACGAATAGAAATATAAATCCCCTGTTCAAGCCCTTTCTCATATATAGAAAACCATCCAAATTGAACGAGTACAGCACCTTCTTTTGTTGTAAAAATGTGCAGAAAGAACGTGAATAAAAAAATCCATAAAATAGGTTTTAACCCAGAAAGAATATAACGAATCGGCACTTTTGCAAAAAACAAAGCAATGAGTGCATACAAAAATAGCAGGCCGTATGAAATTGCATTATTTGCTAAAAATACAACAAATACATATAAAAAGACCATTAACAGTTTTGTACGAGGATCCAATCTATGAATAGCAGATTCTCCCGGAATATATCTCCCAATAATTAACTGCTGCATGCTGAATCCCCACCTTTTCTAAACAGTTGTATGACTTCATCTGCTAAATCTTCTAAAGACAAGGTGGCTTTTGGTATAGTAATTCCTAATTTCTCTTCAATTTCTCGCTTATACTTTAGCGACATCGGAAGAGATACACCAATTCGTTCAAGCTCATCTGCATGCGTAAAGACTTCCTCTGATGTTCCTTGCAAAAAGACCGTTCCTTTATGCATCACAACAATGTTGTCTGCATATTTTGCAGCATCCTCCATATTATGTGTCACAAGAATCACCGTAAGATTTTTTTGCTTGTGAAGATGATAGAACATCTCCATAAGCTCATTTTGGCCCTTAGGATCAAGTCCTGCTGTTGGTTCATCTAATACTAATACTTCAGGCTCCATCGCGAGTACACCCGCTATAGCAACGCGTCTCATTTGTCCACCGCTTAACTCAAACGGAGAACGTTCTAATAGCTCCTCTGACAGCCCAACTAACCGAATGGTATCTTTTGCCTTTTGTTTCGCCGCTTCTTCAGATACGCCAAAATTTAAAGGCCCAAAGCAAATATCCTTTTCTACTGTTTCTTCAAATAATTGATGTTCTGGAAATTGAAAAACAACTCCTACTTTTTTTCGAAGAGGTTTTAATTTTTTCGCTTTCTTTTGAGATGAAATGCTATATTCCCCAATTTGAATAGTGCCACTCGTTGGTTGCAATAAGCCATTCAAATGTTGAATCATCGTTGACTTACCCGACCCTGTATGACCGATAATGGCATAATAGCCACCACTAGGAAACGAAATATCTATATCGTAAAGGGCTCGTTTTTCAAATAGGGTTTTATATTGATAACGATGCTCTACTTTTTGGAATTTAATCTCCAAAGTTCGCTCACCAAACTTTCCATTGTAAGATGCATTGATTGTAAAGGAATTTTATTGCTTTTCAATAATTCTGCCATTTTTACTGAAAATGGTACGTCTAAACCAATTTCTTGCAACATTTTCGGTGATTGAAAAATGTGTTCAGGTGTTCCCTCTTCTAATAATTCTCCGTGATTTAAAATAATAATCCGATCGGACTGCGCTGCTTCTTCTAGGTCGTGAGTAATCGAAAGAACTGTAATTCCCTTCGTGCGAACAAGTTCTCTAACCGTTTCTACCACTTCTTTACGACCTTGAGGGTCAAGCATAGATGTTGCCTCGTCTAATACCAATATAGACGGCTGAAGTGCTAGCACGCCAGCAATTGCAACGCGCTGCTTTTGTCCACCTGATAAATAGTGAGGTTCTTCATTTTGAAACTCTTCCATTCGTACGAGCTCCAAAGCGTGTTTCATACGTTCTACCATTAGTTCTCTAGGCATTCCGACATTCTCAAGCCCAAAGACAACATCATCCTGTACAGTTGTTCCGACAAATTGATTATCTGGGTTTTGAAAAACCATTCCAATCTGTTTTCGAATATCCCATACAGTTTCTTCTGATAAAACAAGTGTTCCATTTACAGTAATTGTTCCTGCTGATGGTAAAAACAAACCATTTAATAACTTTGCAAGCGTTGATTTTCCTGACCCATTTTGTCCAATAATAGATACCCATTCCCCTTCATATAAAGAGAATGAAACGTCACGTAGGGCGTAAGAAGCAGCTTGAGGGTATTGAAATGATATGTTCTCAGCACGAAGCTTCTCTTTTTTCATTTGTGGACACCCTCTTCCATTATTCAGCCAATTAAAGTGAAATTCCCATCCACTGGAGGCGAAAAGCTCACCAATTGAGCGCATGCCAACAGTTATCTCTCACTTCTCTCTGAATCTTGAAATGTGAGTCTTACTGTTTGCAAATAATAAGATTAACGTTTTCTTCTATACTTAAAAAAAAAGGGCCATGACCAGTTACTTAAAAAGTACTGTCCTGCCCTTTTGCTTGTCATTATACTAACTCGATAATTACCATTGGTGCAGCATCACCGCGACGTGGACCAATTTTTGCAATACGAGTGTATCCGCCTTGACGCTCAGCATAGCGTGGAGCTACATCAGCGAATAATTTTTGTAATGCATCTTGACCAGTCTCAGCATTAGCAACTTCATTACGAATGTAAGCAGCTGCTTGACGACGAGCATGAAGATCTCCGCGTTTACCTAAAGTGATCATTTTTTCCACTACAGAACGAAGTTCTTTTGCACGAGTTTCTGTCGTTTGGATGCGCTCGTTGATAATTAAATCAGTAGCTAAGTCACGTAACATAGCTTTACGTTGCGCACTTGTACGGCCTAATTTTCTGTATGCCATTCGTAGTTCCCTCCTTCGTTGATGAATTTAAATCCTCAGTCGTCTTTACGTAAGCCTAAACCTAGTTCTTCCAGCTTATGCTTAACTTCTTCTAAAGATTTACGTCCTAAGTTACGAACTTTCATCATATCTTCTTCAGTTTTATTCGCAAGCTCTTGTACAGTGTTAATACCTGCACGTTTTAGGCAATTATAAGAACGAACAGAAAGATCAAGTTCTTCAATTGTCATTTCTAGAACTTTTTCTTTTTGATCTTCTTCCTTTTCGACCATAATCTCAGCATTTTGTGCTTCGTCAGTTAAACCAACAAAGATGTTTAAATGCTCTGTTAAGATTTTGGCACCTAAAGAGATAGCTTCTTTTGGCCCGATGCTTCCATCCGTCCATACATCAAGCGTAAGCTTATCATAATTTGCCACTTGTCCAACACGTGTCTTTTCCACTTGGTAAGTCACACGTGATACTGGAGTATAAATAGAATCAATAGGAATTACACCTATTGGTTGATCCTCGCTCTTATTTGCATCAGCTGGCGTATACCCACGGCCACGCTTTGCAGTTAAACGCACGCGGAAATGCGCATCCTTTGCTAACGTTGCAATGTATAAATCTGGATTTAAGATTTCAACATCACTATCGTGAGTAATATCAGCAGCTGTGACAACACCTTCGCCCTGTACATCGATTTCGAGTGTCTTCTCTTCTTCAGAGTAGATTTTGAGAGCTAACTTTTTCAAGTTTAAGATGATCGTTGTAACATCTTCTACTACACCCTCAACTGTCGAAAATTCGTGTAATACGCCATCGATTTGAATGGCAGTAACAGCGGCACCAGGGAGTGAGGATAAAAGGATACGACGTAAGGAGTTACCCAAAGTAGTACCATATCCACGCTCAAGCGGTTCAATAACGAATTTACCATACTTAGCATCTTCGTTAAGCTCAACCGTTTCGATTTTCGGTTTTTCAATTTCAATCATTAACTAAACCCTCCTTCAAAACGTCGAAACCTCGGCTAAACAAAGGAAAAACCTTTGTCTAACCGAAAGTCCCCCTTAGGCAGTTCCCGATTGTGCACAACAAGCGATGTTTCTGTACGAAATTTCTCGATAATGCATCATATCCATTATAGACAAAAGGGAAAATTCTATACAGAAAAATTAAACACGACGACGTTTTGGCGGACGACATCCATTATGAGGAACTGGAGTAACATCTCTGATTGCTGTTACTTCTAGACCTGCAGCTTGAAGCGCACGAATTGCAGCTTCACGACCAGCACCAGGACCTTTTACAGTAACCTCTAAAGTTTTTAAACCGTGCTCCATTGCAACTTTAGCAGCAGTTTCAGCAGCCATCTGTGCAGCGAATGGAGTAGATTTACGAGATCCACGGAAACCAAGTGCACCAGCACTAGACCAAGAAAGCGCGTTACCATGAGTATCTGTAAGTGTTACGATTGTGTTGTTGAAAGTAGAACGAATATGAGCTACACCAGCTTCAATATTCTTTTTCACACGTTTTTTACGAGTGTTTGTTTTACGTGCCATTGTTAGTTCAACCTCCTTTACTTATTATTTCTTTTTATTTGCTACTGTACGACGTGGACCTTTACGTGTACGAGCATTGTTTTTAGAATTTTGACCACGAACTGGTAAACCACGACGGTGACGAAGACCACGGTAAGAACCGATCTCCATTAGACGTTTAATGTTAAGGGATACTTCACGACGAAGGTCTCCTTCAACTTTGATACGATCGACGATATCACGGATACGTCCTAATTCGTCTTCAGTTAAATCGCGAACTCGTGTTTCCTCAGAAACACCAGCTTCAGCAAGAATTTTTTCAGCAGTTGTACGACCAATGCCGAATACGTAAGTTAAAGAAATAACAACGCGCTTGTCACGAGGAATATCTACACCTGCGATACGTGCCATTCCGAATGCACCTCCTTCTGATTAACCTTGTTTTTGTTTATGTTTAGGGTTTTCACAAATAACCATTACTTTTCCACGTCTACGAATAACTTTACATTTTTCGCAGATCGGCTTAACTGACGGTCTTACTTTCATGTCTCGAACCTCCTTAAAGATTACGGAGTGCTATATTATTTAAAGCGGTACGTGATACGACCACGATTTAAATCGTACGGAGATAATTCTACCGTAACTTTATCTCCTGGTAAAATACGAATGAAGTTCATACGAATTTTACCAGAAACGTGAGCCAATACAACATGCCCATTCTCTAATTCTACTTTGAACATAGCATTTGGCAACGTTTCAATAACGGTACCTTCGACTTCAATTACATCATCTTTAGCCATTCAATGTTCTCCCTTCTTCAAATCAGTAACATTCTACACTGTTCTGAAATTCCGGAGAGCCAGCTACCTATAAAGTGGTAAGGATTTCGTATCCTGCTTCTGTAAGAGCAATCGTGTGCTCGAAATGTGCACACCATTTACCATCTACCGTTACCACTGTCCAGTCATCAGATAGTGTTTTTACATATCGTCTTCCTTGGTTCACCATCGGCTCAACACAAATGACCATTCCCGGTTTTAATCTAGGCCCTTGATTTGGTGGGCCATAGTGCGGGATTTGTGGGTCTTCATGTAAGTCTTGCCCGATTCCGTGACCGACATACTCCCTAACGATCGAGAATCCACTATCTTCAACATACGTTTGAATCGCATGTGAAATATTAGATAATCGCTCGCCCGGTTTTGCGTGTTCTAGACCAAGATACAACGATTTTTCTGTGACATCAAGTAGCTTTTGAACAGATTCAGAAATGTTTCCTACTGGATATGTCCATGCAGAGTCTCCATGGTATCCATTGTATTTCGCACCAATATCGATACTAATAATATCGCCTTCTTGGAGCTTGCGCTTTCCTGGAATCCCGTGTACAAGCTCTTCGTTTACCGAAGCACAAATGCTTCCCGGAAATTCGTTATATCCTTTAAAAGATGGCATAGCACCATATTTTAGAATCGTTTTTTCCGCTATTTGATCGAGCTCTTTCGTTGTAATTCCTGGGGCAATATGCTTTTTTAACTCTTGATGAGTTAAAGCAACAATCTTGCCAGCTTCTCGCATAATCTCGATTTCGCGAGGAGTTTTGCAAATAATCATTACGCTAAGCCTCCGATGAGAAGATCGACATCAGCAAATACTTTATCGATATCTTGCTCACCATTAATGCTTTTTAAGTAACCAAGCTCTTCGTAGAAATCAAGCAACGGCTTTGTCTGCTTAATATTCACTTCTAAACGATTTGCTACAGTTTCTTCGTTGTCATCAGAACGCTGATATAACTCGCCACCACATTTATCGCACACGCCCTCTTTTGCTGGCGGATTGAATTCTAAGTGGTAAGTCGCACCGCACTCTTTACAAATGCGACGGCCTGTTAAACGTTTTAACAGTAATCCTGAATCCACATTAATGTTTAAAACATAATTGATCTTTTTGCCAAGATCTTTCATGATTTCTTCAAGAGCTGAAGCTTGTGCAACTGTTCGTGGAAAACCATCTAATAAGAAGCCTTTTACACAGTCTTCTTGACTCAAACGCTCACGCACGATTCCGATTGTAACTTCATCTGGTACAAGTGCTCCTTTATCAATAAAGGACTTAGCTTGTAAACCAAGTTCAGTTTCATCTTTCATAGCAGCACGAAACATATCTCCTGTTGAAATGTGAGGGATGTTATACTTGGCAACAATCTTTTCGGCCTGTGTACCTTTACCGGCACCTGGAAGCCCCATTAAAATTAAGTTCATCTGTATTCCCCCTCATGAATGAGCATATAGGGAAGATGAATCTTCCCGCTTACTCACTGTTTGATAAACCCTTTGTAATGGCGTTTTACTAATTGACTTTCGAGCTGCTTCATTGTTTCTAAAGCAACACCGACAACAATTAGTAAACTTGTTCCACCTATCTGTGCAGATTGTGGCAGGTTTGCAAATTTAATAAATAAAACAGGCAGGATTGCAATCGCTGCTAAGAAAATTGCACCTACAAAGGTCAAGCGATACAAGATCTTTGTTAGATACTGTTCTGTATTCTTACCCGGACGAATACCAGGAACATATCCACCTTGTTTATTTAAGTTCTCAGCCATCTGTTCAGGATTTACTTGAACAAATGCATAGAAATATGCAAAGGCAACAATTAGTGCAACATATACGATCATACCTACTGGATGAGAATAGTTAAAGTTTTTAATAATCCACTGCGATATTTCATGTTTCGGGAAAAACTGTGCAATAGTCGGAGGCGTAATTAAGAATGAGACAGCAAAAATTACTGGAATAACACCAGCACTATTTACCTTAAGTGGCAAATGAGTGTTTTGTGCTCCAGTATAACCACCGTTTCCAGTTACGCGCTTCGCATATTGAATCGGGATTTTTCTAACAGCTTGTTGAATGTAAATAACACCAACAATAACCGCTAACACAGCTAACAAAATTAAACCGACTTTTACGATACGAATGAACAATTGATCTCCGGCATCTTGGAACTGCTGTGCGTACACTTGATTTATAGTATTTGGGATAGCTGCGGTAATACCTGCAAAGATGATAATGGAAATACCATTTCCTACTCCCTTTGCTGTAATTAACTCACCTAACCACATTAAAAATGCAGTTCCGGCAGTTAGTACCGTAGCAATATATAAATAAGTTGACCAGCTAGGATCCAAAATTAATTGCCCACCTGCCATACCGTTAAAACCGATTGACATACCAATTGCTTGAATAAAAGCAAGAACAATTGTAAAGTAGCGGGTAAACTGAGCTAGTTTACGACGACCCATTTCACCTTGTTTTGACCACTCCGTAAATTTAGGAACAACATCCATCTGCAATAATTGCACGATGATGGATGCTGTAATGTACGGCATGATTCCCATCGCGAAGATGGAAAAGTTTTTTAAGGCTCCGCCGCCAAATGTATTCAGAATGCCCAATACATTCAACTGGTCTTGCGCTCTCAGTACATCTGCATTTGTATGAGGCACTGGGATGAACGTGCCAAGTCGAAACACGATTAACATCGCTAAAGTGAATAATATTTTATTTCTTATCTCAGCAACGCGCATAAAGTTGGAGATTGTGCGAAACATTAGATCACCTCAACTGTTCCGCCAGCTGTTTCAATAGCTTCTTTTGCACTTGAAGAGAACTTATGAGCTTTAACAGTAAGCTTTTTCTCTACAGCGCCGTTTGCAAGAATTTTAACACCGTCGTTTAATTTGCTGATAACGCCAGTCTCAAGCAATAATTCAGGTGTTACTTCTGTACCGTCTTCAAAACGATTTAATGTTGTTAAGTTAACGATAGCAAATTCTTTACGGTTGATGTTTGTGAAGCCGCGTTTTGGTAAACGACGGAATAATGGAGTTTGACCGCCTTCAAAACCAAGACGAACACCGCCACCAGAACGTGCGTTTTGTCCTTTATGACCTTTTCCAGCAGTTTTACCGTTACCAGAACCGATACCACGACCTACACGATTACGAACTTTACGAGAACCTTCTGCAGGTTGTAATTCATGAAGTTTCATTCCCAGGCACCTCCTTATATTGATAAGTTATCATTAAGCTTCTTTTACAGTTACAAGGTGAGAAACTTTGTTGATCATACCGCGAATAGCAGGAGTTTCTTCCTTAACTACAGTTGAATTCAACTTCTTAAGACCTAAAGCTTCTACAGTCGCACGTTGATCTTGCGGACGACCAATTACACTACGAGTGAGGGTAATTTCTAACTTTTTCGCCATTATGTTTTCCCTCCTTCTTAACCTAGTAGCTCTTCTACAGATTTACCGCGTAATTTTGCTACATCTTCAGCACGCTTAAGATCTTTTAATCCGTTCACAGTAGCACGAATCATGTTAATTGGTGTGTTAGAACCAAGAGATTTAGAAAGAATATCTTGTACACCAGCTAATTCAAGAACCGCACGAACTGGACCACCAGCGATAACTCCAGTACCTTCTGCAGCAGGTTTTAAGAATACTTCACCTGCTCCAAAGTTACCGATAATTTCGTGTGGAATTGTTGTACCAACTAATGGTACTTCGATTAAGTTTTTCTTAGCATCTTCGATAGCCTTGCGGATTGCATCTGGCACCTCTTGCGCTTTACCAGTACCGAATCCAACATGACCGTTTTTATCACCAACTACAACCAGTGCAGCGAAGCGGAAACGACGACCACCCTTAACAACCTTCGCAACACGGTTTATCGTAACTACACGTTCTTCAAGTTCAAATTTACTTGGGTCAATGCGACGCATCTATTTTCCCTCCTTTGACCATTAAAATTGTAAGCCAGCCTCACGAGCAGCTTCAGCTAAAGCTTTAACACGACCATGGTATAAGTAACCGCCGCGATCAAATACTACTTCTTTAACGCCTTTCTCTACAGCACGTTTAGCAACGATTTCGCCAACTTTAGTAGCAGCTTCGATGTTGCTTGTACCGTTAAGAGTAAGTTCTTTATCAAGAGTAGACGCGCTTGCTAATGTTACACCGTTTACATCATCAATTACTTGAGCGTAAATGTGTTGGTTAGAACGGAACACGTTTAAACGTGGACGCTCAGCAGTACCAGCAAGCTTTGCACGTACACGTGCATGTCTTTTCTTACGAACCGCATTTTTATCAGGTTTAGTGATCATTCTTGTCACTCCTTTCTTTCACCTAACGGGTTTACTTAGCAGTTTTACCTTCTTTACGACGTACAACTTCGCCTTCGTAACGAATACCTTTGCCTTTATATGGCTCTGGAGCACGTACAGCGCGAACGTTAGCAGCGAATTCGCCAACACGTTGCTTGTCGATACCTTTAATTACGATCTTCGTAGGAGCAGGAACTTCAACTTCAAGACCAGCTTCTGGAGTCATCTCAACTGGGTGAGAATAACCTACGTTTAATACAAGTTTGTCACCTTGTTTTTGTGCACGGTAACCAACACCGATTAATTCAAGTCCGCGAGCGAAACCTGTTGTTACACCTTCAACCATGTTTCCAAGAAGAGCACGAGTTGTTCCGTGTAATGCACGGTGTTCCTTCTGTTCAGTAGGACGTTCTACTGTTAAGATATTTTCTTCAATTTTGATAACCATATCAGCATTGAAAGTACGAGTTAATTCACCTTTAGGGCCTTTTACAGTTACTGTATTATTTTCTGCTACTGTAACTGTAACACCTGCAGGAATTTCAAGAATCTTTTTACCAATACGAGACATGTGGTCACACCTCCGTTCGTTTTAAATATATATTACCAAACGTATGCTACTACTTCTCCACCAGTTTGTAATTGACGAGCATCTTTGTCTGTCATTACGCCCTTAGATGTAGAAACAAGTGCAATACCTAATCCGTTAAGTACACGTGGTACTTCATCAGCTTTTGCATAAACGCGTAAGCCAGGCTTACTAATACGTTTTAATCCAGTGATTACACGCTCGTTGTTTACACCGTATTTTAGGAAAATACGAAGGATACCTTGTTTGTTATCCTCGATGTATTCCACATCACGAATGAAACCTTCACGTTTTAGGATTTCAGCGATTTCTTTTTTGATTTTAGAAGCAGGAACTTCTAATTTCTCATGACGTACCATGTTCGCATTACGGATGCGAGTAAGCATATCTGCAATTGGATCTGTCATCACCATGTGTTTTACCTCCTTCCCATTTGTGGGTTTTACCAACTAGCTTTTTTAACACCAGGAATTTGACCTTTATATGCAAGTTCACGGAAACAAATACGGCAAAGTTTAAATTTGCGGTATACAGAATGCGGACGACCGCAGCGCTCGCAACGTGTATAGTCTTGTACTTTAAACTTAGGAGTACGCTTTTGTTTCGCAATCATAGATTTTTTAGCCACGTTTTCGCCTCCTCTACTTAGCGTTGGCTTCCATTATTTTTGGAATGGCATACCGAATTGTGTTAAAAGTTCACGAGCTTCTTCATCAGTTTTCGCTGTAGTAACGATTACGATGTCCATACCACGAACTTTGCTTACTTTATCATAATCAATCTCAGGGAAAATTAATTGCTCTTTAACACCTAATGTGTAGTTACCACGACCATCGAAAGATTTCTTAGAAACACCACGGAAATCACGTACGCGTGGTAAAGAAACTGATACTAATTTGTCGAAGAACTCATACATTTGCTCGCCGCGTAAAGTAACCTTTGCACCGATAGGCATACCCTCACGAAGACGGAAACCTGCGATAGATTTTTTAGCGCGAGTTACAACAGGTTTTTGACCTGCGATTTGAGTTAATTCTTCTACAGCACTGTCTAATGCTTTAGAATTGGATACCGCGTCACCAACACCAGTGTTGATTACGATCTTTTCGATTTTCGGTACTTCCATTACAGATTTATAGTTAAACTTGCTCATAAGAGCAGGAGTAATTTCTTTTTGGAATTTCTCTTTAAGGCGATTCAATGAAGGGACCTCCTTTCATATAGAACTTATTTATCTAATGATTCACCAGATTTTTTTGCAACACGAACTTTTTTACCATCTTCCACTTTATAACCTACGCGAGTAGGTACACCTGTTTTAGGATCTAATGGCATAACATTAGATACGTGGATAGCTGCTTCTTTCGTGATAATTCCACCTTGTGGATTTAATTGAGATGGCTTAGAGTGCTTCTTAACGATGTTAACACCCTCAACGATAACACGGCTTTCTTTTGGAAAAGCTGCAAGGACAACACCTTGTTTCCCTTTGTCTTTACCACTGATTACCTGTACTTTATCACCTTTTTTTACATGCATCTTACTTCTGCACCTCCTTAGCAAGGCAATACCTTAAATTATAGAACTTCTGGAGCTAAAGAAACGATCTTCATGAAGTTGTTATCACGTAATTCACGAGCTACTGGTCCGAAGATACGAGTACCACGTGGGCTCTTATCGTCTTTAATGATAACCGCTGCGTTTTCATCAAATTTGATATAAGAACCGTCTGGACGACGAGCACCGCTCTTCGTACGTACTACTACTGCTTTAACAACGTCACCTTTTTTAACAACGCCACCTGGTGTTGCTTGTTTTACCGTAGCAACGATAATATCACCGATGTTTGCGTATTTACGACCAGAGCCGCCTAATACTTTAATTGTTAAAAGTTCACGTGCGCCAGAGTTGTCAGCTACTTTCAAACGAGATTCTTGTTGGATCATGTTATGAAACCTCCCTTCGGACTTAAAATTCCGATTCGTCTATTTAGATAATAACCGCTTCTTCAATGATTTCAACTAAACGGAAACGCTTAGTAGCAGAAAGCGGGCGAGTTTCCATGATTTTTACGATATCGCCAACTTTTGCTTGGTTTTGCTCATCATGCGCTTTGTATTTCTTAGAATACTTAACGCGTTTTCCGTACAAGGAATGAGTTTTGTAAGTTTCAACTAAAACTGTAATCGTTTTGTCCATTTTGTCAGAAACAACACGACCAGTATAAACTTTGCGTTGGTTACGTTCGCTCACTTTGCAAACCTCCCCTCAATTTATCGATTAATTCCGATCTCTCTTTCACGAACTACAGTTTTCATACGAGCAATCGCTTTACGCACTTCACGGATGCGTGTTGGATTCTCTAATTGTCCTGTAGCAAGTTGGAAGCGAAGATTAAACAACTCTTCCTTTAAAGCTTTAACTTTTGTTTCGATTTCAGCAGTGGTTAACTCACGAATATCATTAGTTTTCATTAGATTCACCACCATTTTCTTCACGTTTTACGAATTTACATTTCACTGGTAATTTGTGAGCTGCAAGACGTAATGCTTCGCGTGCTACCTCTTCAGATACACCCGCAATTTCAAACATAACCTTTCCAGGTTTTACAACTGCTACCCAACCTTCAGGAGCCCCTTTACCGGAACCCATACGTACTTCTAGAGGTTTAGCAGTGTAAGGTTTAGAAGGGAAAATTTTAATCCAAACTTTACCGCCACGTTTCATATAACGAGTCATTGCACGACGAGCTGCTTCGATTTGACGGTTTGTAATCCAAGATGCTTCTTGAGATTGTAAACCAAACTCACCAAAATGTACTTCAGCGCCACCTTTTGCACGACCACGCATTTTACCACGATGCTCTCTACGATATTTTACGCGTTTAGGCATTAACATATTATTTTCCTCCTTCCTCAGAAGCTTTCTTTTTTGTAGGAAGGACTTCTCCACGGTAGATCCATACTTTTACACCTAATTTACCGTACGTTGTATCAGCTTCAGCTGTTGCATAGTCAATATCAGCGCGAAGTGTATGAAGTGGAACAGTTCCTTCACTGTAAGATTCTGCACGAGCGATATCAGCTCCGCCAAGACGACCAGAAACCTGTGTTTTAATACCTTTAGCTCCTGCACGCATAGCACGTTGAATTGCTTGCTTTTGTGCACGACGGAAAGATACACGGTTTTCTAATTGACGAGCAATGTTTTCGCCTACTAATTTAGCGTCAAGATCAGCTCTCTTAACTTCTAAAATGTTGATGTGTACACGTTTACCTGTTAATTGGTTAAGAGCTTTACGAAGTGCTTCAACTTCTGTACCACCTTTACCAATTACCATACCAGGTTTTGCCGTGTGAATTGTAACATTTACACGATTTGCCGCACGCTCGATTTCTACTTTAGAAACAGCAGAATCTTTTAAGCGAACGTTAATGTATTCACGAATTTTGATGTCTTCATGTAAGAATGTAGCGTAGTCTTTTTCAGCGTACCAACGAGATTCCCAATCGCGAATAATACCGACGCGAAGACCAACTGGACTAACCTTTTGACCCATCGATTATCCCTCCTTCTTTTCTGATACCACAACTGTGATGTGGCTTGTGCGCTTGTTAATTTGGCTAGCACGACCCATTGCACGTGGACGGAAACGTTTTAACGTTGGACCTTCGTCAACGAAAACTTTCTCAACAACTAAGTTGTTTACATCCATTTCGTAGTTATGTTCTGCATTTGCAATTGCAGATTTCAAAACTTTTTCTACAACTGGAGAAGCAGTTTTTGGTGTGTGGTTAAGGATAGCAATCGCTTCACCCACTTGCTTACCTCGGATTAAGTCTACTACTAAACGAACTTTACGAGGAGCAATACGAACTGTTCTCGCTACTGCTTTAGCTTGCATTGAAGTGCCTCCTCTCATTATCTTCTAGTTTTCTTATCGTCAGCATCATGACCTTTGTACGTACGAGTTGGTGCGAACTCACCTAACTTGTGGCCTACCATATCTTCAGTTACGTATACAGGAACGTGTTTACGACCATCATATACAGCGATTGTATGACCAATAAACTGTGGGAAGATCGTTGAACGACGAGACCAAGTTTTTACAACTTGCTTTTGCTCAGTTTCATTTAACTTTGCAATTTTGTTCATTAAATGATCATCAACAAATGGTCCTTTTTTCAAGCTACGAGCCATTTTGGTGCCTCCCTTCGTGATTGCGGTACGGTTCTAGAGATGAACCGTACTACAACCCCATTATTTTTTACGACGACGAACGATGAATTTGTCAGACGCTTTATTTTTCTTACGAGTTTTGAATCCAAGAGTTGGTTTACCCCATGGAGACATTGGAGACTTACGTCCGATTGGTGAGCGACCTTCACCACCACCGTGTGGGTGATCAACTGGGTTCATTACAGAACCACGAACAGTTGGGCGCTTGCCTAACCAGCGAGAACGACCCGCTTTACCAATTTTAATAAGTTCATGGTGCTCATTACCTACTTGACCTACTGTAGCGCGACAAGTAGATAGGATTAAGCGTACTTCACCAGAAGTTAAACGTACAAGTACGTATTTACCTTCTTTACCAAGTACTTGAGCAGATGTACCAGCAGAACGAACTAATTGTCCACCGCGACCTGGTTTAAGCTCGATGTTATGAACAACTGTACCTACTGGAATGTTGATTAATGGTAATGCGTTACCGATTTTAATGTCCGCTTCTGGGCCAGACATGATTTCCATACCTACTTCTAAGTTTTTAGGAGCAAGGATGTAACGTTTTTCACCGTCAACATAGTTAATTAATGCGATATTCGCAGAGCGGTTCGGATCGTATTCGATCGTAGCAACGCGTCCAGGAATTCCATCTTTGTTACGTTTGAAGTCGATGATACGGTATTGACGCTTATGTCCGCCACCTTGGTGACGTACAGTAATTTTACCTTGGTTATTACGTCCAGCCTTTTTACTTAAAGGCGCAAGTAATGATTTTTCCGGTCTATCAGTCGTGATTTCAGCGAAATCATTCGTAGTCATGTTACGACGACCGTTAGTAGTTGGATTATACTTTTTGATTGCCATCTGATTTTCCCTCCTTCTTTAGTAAGAATTAAACTCCTTGGAAGATCTCGATTTCTTTGCTGTCAGCAGTAAGCTTAACGATTGCTTTACGACGACGGTTAGTGAAACCAGCGTGACGACCCACACGTTTTGCTTTTGGTTTGTAGTTCATGATATTTACTTTCTCAACTTCAACACCAAAGATCGCTTCTACAGCATCTTTAACTTCCGTTTTATTAGCTTTAACGTCCACATCGAACGTGTATTTTTTTTCAGCCATCATTTCCATAGAACGTTCAGTGATAACTGGGCGCTTAATGATATCACGAGGATCTTTCATTATGCAAGCACCTCCTCTACTTTTTCCACTGCCGCTTTTGTCATGATTAGCTTATCATGATGAAGCACGTCTAAAACGTTTACGCCATCAGCAGTGATTACTGTTACTCCAGGAATATTGCGAGCAGATAACTCAACTGCTTCGTTTACATCAGCAGTTACGATAAGAGCTTTCTTCTCAACAGTTAATCCTTTAAGAACTGCTACCATGTCTTTTGTTTTTGGTGCATTTAACACTAAGTCTTCAAGAACTACGATGTTGTTCTCAACTACTTTAGTAGCTAATGCAGATTTAATAGCTAAGCGACGAACTTTTTTAGGTAGTTTGTATGCATAGCTTCTTGGTGTAGGTCCGAATACCGTACCACCACCACGCCATTGAGGAGAGCGGATAGAACCTTGACGAGCACGTCCAGTTCCTTTTTGACGCCATGGTTTGCGACCTCCACCACGCACTTCAGAGCGAGTTTTTACTTTATGTGTACCTTGACGTAAAGATGCACGTTGCATCATTACTGCTTCAAAAAGTACAGCTTCGTTTGGTTCGATACCGAAAACAGTTTCAGCTAATTGGATTTCACCAACTTCAGAACCAGTTTGGTTAAATAACTTTACTTTTGGCATTGGGGTTCCTCCTTTCTTATAGAGAATTATTTGCTAGCCTTAACAGCACTACGAACAACTACAAGAGATTTCTTAGCGCCAGGAACGTTGCCTTTTACTAACAGTAAGTTGCGTTCAACATCAACTTGAACGATTTCTAAGTTTTGAATAGTCACTTGGTCTCCACCCATACGTCCAGCAAGTTTTTTGCCTTTGAATACACGGTTCGGAGCAACAGGGCCCATTGAACCAGGACGACGGTGATAACGAGAACCGTGAGACATAGGTCCGCGAGATTGTCCGTGGCGTTTAATAGCACCTTGGAAACCTTTACCTTTAGAAATACCTGTTACGTCTACAGTTTCACCTGCAGCAAAAACTTCTACTTTTACCTCTTGACCAACTTCTTGTCCTTCAACGTCTGCATCGCGAAGTTCGCGAATGAAGCGCTTAGGAGCAGTAGTTGCTTTAGCAACGTGACCTTGTTCAGGTTTGTTAGCTAATTTTTCGCGTTTGTCATCAAAACCTAACTGAATTGCATTGTAGCCATCAGTTTCAACAGTTTTCT
The DNA here is from genome assembly GCF_050473865.1 of Bacillus sp. S10(2024). Classification (NCBI taxonomy): domain Bacteria; kingdom Bacillati; phylum Bacillota; class Bacilli; order Caryophanales; family Bacillaceae; genus Bacillus; species Bacillus sp. S10(2024). Next base: position 3,423,811 of record NZ_JBFLUR010000002.1, read on the forward strand.
TTTGAAGGATAACGTTTGGAGTCGCTTCGATAACAGTTACAGGAATTAGCTCGCCGTTTTCAGCAAATACTTGAGTCATACCGATCTTTTTTCCTAAGATTCCTTTGGTCATGAGTTACACCTCCTACATTTTAACTTATATAAATTATAGTTTGATTTCGATATCTACACCAGATGGTAAGTCTAAACGCATTAAAGAGTCTACTGTTTGTGGAGTAGGGCTCACGATGTCGATTAGACGTTTGTGCGTGCGCATTTCGAATTGCTCACGAGAATCTTTGTATTTATGAACCGCACGAAGAATCGTGTAAACAGTTTTTTCAGTTGGTAATGGGATTGGACCTGAAACTGTCGCCCCAGAACGTTTAGCTGTTTCTACAATTTTCTCAGCTGACTGATCAAGAATACGGTGATCGTAAGCTTTTAAACGAATACGAATTTTTTCTTTTGCCATTATTTTCCCTCCTTCGTTCGCCTATTTTAAAAATAGACATTCTCCATGGAAATTTCCACACACTCGCCATGGCAAAGCGGCCGGGTGTGTCAGCAACCTTCCACTTCATCGCAGTCAAAGACCAACATTGTTTATTATACAATGTTTCTAGCCTAGATGCAACACTTTATTTGTGCACATCATCATTTACTGTACTTTTGCTATTATACATTGTACTTTAACGAATTTCAAGTTTTGATCTCTCGTAATTCTTTTTACAGTTTTTGGTTGTGCAGTTTTGCAATTTATATATTATAGAAGAAACTCGTCAAAACTTAAAAATAGATAGTATCTATTATAAATAAAAAACCCAAGGGAAATCCCTTGGGTTTCATATATCAACTAAGATTACTCAACGATAGTTGCAACTACGCCGTAACCTACTGTACGTCCACCTTCACGAATAGAGAACTTAGTTCCTTCTTCGATCGCGATTGGAGCGATAAGCTCGATAGTCATTTCAATGTTATCGCCAGGCATTACCATTTCAGTACCTTCTGGTAATTGGATGATACCAGTTACGTCAGTTGTACGGAAATAGAATTGCGGGCGGTAGTTAGCGAAGAATGGAGTGTGACGTCCACCTTCTTCTTTAGATAAAACGAAAACTTCAGCTTTGAATTTAGCGTGAGCTTTTACAGAGCCAGTTTTAGCAAGAACTTGTCCACGTTGGATCTCTTCACGAGCAACCCCACGAAGTAAAGCACCGATGTTGTCACCAGCTTGAGCTTGGTCAAGAAGCTTACGGAACATTTCTACACCAGTTACAGTTGTAGATTTGTTTTCTTCAGTGAAACCGATGATTTCTACTACGTCACCAACTTTAACTACACCGCGCTCTACACGACCTGTAGCAACTGTACCACGACCTGTGATAGAGAATACGTCCTCAACAGGCATTAAGAATGCTTTTTCAGTGTCACGTTCTGGAGTTGGGATGTAAGCGTCAACTTCGTTCATTAGTTCGATGATTTTTGCTTCCCACTCAGCATCTCCTTGAAGAGCTTTAAGAGCAGAACCTTTAATTACAGGGATATCATCGCCTGGGAAGTCGTATTCAGATAATAGATCGCGAACTTCCATTTCTACTAATTCTAATAATTCTTCGTCATCAACCATGTCGCATTTGTTTAAGAATACAACGATGTAAGGAACACCTACTTGACGAGAAAGAAGGATGTGCTCACGAGTTTGAGGCATTGGACCATCAGCAGCAGATACTACTAAGATACCACCGTCCATTTGAGCAGCACCAGTGATCATGTTTTTAACATAGTCAGCATGGCCTGGGCAGTCAACGTGTGCATAGTGACGAGTTTCAGTTTCGTACTCAACGTGTGCAGTTGAGATTGTGATACCGCGCTCTCTTTCTTCTGGAGCAGCATCGATTTGGTCGTAACCTTTTGCTTCAGCACCACCAGCTTTTGCAAGAACTGTAGTGATAGCAGCAGTTAATGTAGTTTTACCATGGTCAACGTGGCCGATTGTACCAATGTTAACATGTGGTTTAGAACGTTCGAATTTAGCTTTTCCCATTCTAAATTCCTCCTTGATTATATAGATTATTTTATATTTAGACTAGAAAGCAAGGGGCCTAAGCCCCGCTTTCTAAGCTTACATAAGTAGTTATACTTGAACAATCGATAAAAATCAATTATTCACCTTTATTTTTTTTAATAATTTCTTCCGAAACAGACTTCGGTACTTCTTCATAATGATCGAATGTCATTGAGAATGTTCCGCGTCCTTGTGTGTTAGAACGTAATGACGTTGCATAACCGAACATTTCAGAAAGTGGAACCATCGCACGAACAACTTGTGCGTTACCACGAGCTTCCATACCTTCTACACGTCCACGGCGAGAAGTTACGTCACCCATAATGTCACCCATGTACTCTTCAGGAATTACAACTTCAACTTTCATCATTGGCTCAAGAATTACTGGGTTACATTTAGAAACCGCAGCCTTAAGTGCCATAGATGCAGCAATTTTGAACGCCATCTCAGAGGAGTCAACATCATGGTAAGATCCGTCAACTAATGCAGCTTTAATGTCTACTACAGGATATCCTGCAAGTACACCATTTTTAAGTGCATCTTCAAGACCTGCTCCAACAGCTGGGATGTATTCACGTGGAACTACACCACCGACGATCTTGTTTTGGAACTCGAATCCTTTACCTTCTTCGTTAGGTTCGAACTCAATCCAAACGTGACCGAATTGTCCACGACCACCAGATTGACGAGCGAACTTACCTTCAACTTTCGCTGAAGCGCGGAAAGTTTCACGGTATGCTACCTGAGGAGCACCAACGTTTGCTTCTACTTTGAATTCACGGCGCATACGGTCAACGATGATATCAAGGTGAAGTTCACCCATACCAGCGATGATTGTTTGGCCAGTTTCTTGGTCAGTGTGAGCACGGAATGTTGGATCTTCTTCAGAAAGCTTAGATAATGCTGTACCCATTTTATCTTGGTCAGCTTTAGATTTTGGTTCGATAGCTACAGAGATAACTGGCTCTGGGAATTCCATAGACTCAAGGATAACAAGACTCTTCTCGTCACAAAGAGTGTCACCAGTTGTAGTATCTTTTAAACCTACAGCAGCAGCGATGTCACCAGCGTAAACTGTTGAAATCTCTTCACGGCTGTTTGCGTGCATTTGTAGGATACGACCTACACGCTCACGCTTACCTTTAGTTGAGTTTTTCACGTATGATCCAGAGTTTAACACACCAGAGTACACACGGAAGAATGTTAACTTACCAACATAAGGGTCAGTCATGATTTTAAATGCTAATGCTGCGAAAGGCTCTTCATCGCTAGAATGACGTTCTACTTCTTCATCTGTATCTGGAAGAGTACCTTTAATAGCAGGTACGTCTAATGGAGATGGTAGGTAGTCGATAACTGCATCTAACAGAATTTGAACACCTTTATTTTTGAATGCAGAACCACAGATTACTGGGAAGAATTCTACAGAAGTTGTAGCCTTACGGATACCAGCTTTAAGCTCTTCTACAGTGATTTCTTCACCTTCTAGGTACTTCATCATCATTTCTTCATCAAGCTCTGCTACCGCTTCGATAAGTTTTCCACGGTATTCATCAGCTAATTCTTTATGTTCTGCAGGAATTTCAATGCGTTCGATATCTGTTCCTAAGTCGTTTGCATACATGTATGCACACTCTTCAACTAGGTCGATAATTCCCGTAAACTCATCCTCAGCACCGATTGGCAACTGAATTGGATGTGCGTTTGCTTGTAAACGGTCATGAATTGTTCCTACAGAGTATAAGAAGTCTGCACCGATCTTGTCCATTTTGTTAACGAACACGATACGTGGTACACCGTAAGTAGTAGCTTGACGCCAAACAGTTTCTGTTTGTGGTTCTACACCAGATTGCGCATCAAGTACTGCTACCGCACCATCAAGTACGCGTAAAGAACGTTCTACTTCTACAGTGAAATCTACGTGTCCTGGAGTGTCAATGATGTTTACACGATGACCTTTCCATTGTGCTGTAGTTGCCGCAGAAGTAATTGTGATACCACGCTCTTGTTCTTGCTCCATCCAGTCCATCTGAGATGCACCTTCGTGAGTTTCACCGATTTTGTGAATGCGGCCTGTGTAGTACAGGATACGCTCAGTTGCTGTTGTTTTACCAGCATCGATGTGAGCCATGATACCAATATTACGAGTGTTTTCTAAGGAGAACTCTCTTGTCATTTGGTGTCTTTCTCCTTCCTAATATGGATTGGATTTTTTTATTTTAAGTAGCAAAAAAGCCACTTTATTTTGTTACATATGTCAGTATGTCTAGTACTCTCATTATGTAAAACGAGCGCCCATTGAAAGGGAGAGGCATTCTCCCTCTCCACACTTCCATAAGCGACAAATAAAGCGGTTTATGCTTATAGTTATTTTTCGTTGTATCCTACCAACGGTAATGAGCAAATGCTTTGTTAGCTTCTGCCATTTTGTGAGTGTCTTCACGTTTCTTAACAGATGCACCAGCGTTGTTAGCTGCATCTAAGATTTCGTAAGCTAAACGCTCTTCCATAGTTTTTTCACCACGAAGACGAGCGTAGTTTACTAACCAGCGAAGACCTAAAGTTGTACGGCGTTCTGGACGAACCTCAACTGGAACTTGGTAGTTAGCACCACCAACACGACGAGCGCGTACTTCAAGAACAGGCATAATGTTCTTAAGAGCTTGCTCGAATACTTCCATTGGTTCATTACCAGTACGTTCACGAACGATGTCGAACGCATTATAAAGAATTGTTTGAGATTTACCTTTTTTACCGTCAACCATCATTTTGTTGATTAGGCGTGTTACAAGCTTAGAATTGTACATTGGATCTGGTAACACGTCACGTTTCGCAACAGGTCCTTTACGAGGCATATTGAGTTCCTCCTTTCAGTTCAAATTAATTATTTCTTAGCCGCTTTTGGCTTCTTAGTACCGTATTTAGAACGGCTTTGCATACGCTTGTCAACACCAGCTGTATCAAGCGCACCACGAACGATGTGATAACGTACCCCTGGTAAGTCTTTTACACGACCACCGCGAATTAATACTACGCTGTGCTCTTGTAAGTTATGACCAATACCTGGGATGTATGCTGTTACCTCAATACCATTTGTTAAACGTACACGAGCGTATTTACGTAACGCTGAGTTCGGTTTCTTTGGAGTCATTGTACCAACACGAGTACATACACCACGTTTTTGAGGTGCAGAGATATCAGTTGCTTTTTTCTTTAAAGAGTTGAAACCTTTGTTTAACGCAGGTGATTTAGATTTCCATACTTTATCAGTACGACCTTTTCTCACTAATTGGTTAATAGTAGGCATTAATTTATCCTCCCTTCACACGTTTGTATGACCACATATCCAGGTGGTTCATTATTAGTTGAAAACAAAGTTTTTGCAAGGAAGAGCAAAAGCTCTCCTCACAAAAACAGTTTTAACTTGTTATTTCTATCACTGAAGCTCCTACTTGCATCTCACTCATTTCCATGCTGAGATCCAGTTTTGAAAAAGTATGTTATATTGCATTGCTAAAAGCTATGACAACGTTCTAACTATACCGTGTTGAATTATCTTCAACGTTTATTAAGGAGCAACCTTGCTTATATTAACATTTTGCATTGCATCATGTCAACTAAGATTATCTTTTTTATGCAAAATTTACGACGGAAAATTTTAGTTTTCTACGTAAACCTCATCATTTTCTACATTTATTTCTTCTTGTGCTGTTTTTACAAGATCTACTCTGCGGTAACGATTCATACCTGTACCAGCTGGAACAAGTTTACCGATAATAACATTTTCTTTCAGACCAAGAAGTTCGTCACGCTTACCTTTAATTGCTGCATCAGTTAACACACGAGTTGTTTCCTGGAATGATGCTGCAGATAAGAACGAATCTGTTTCAAGTGAAGCCTTCGTAATACCAAGAAGGATTGGACGCGCTGTTGCTGGTTGTTTGCCTTGAAGCAACACTTTCGCATTTGCATCTGTAAATTGGTGGATATCAAGTAATGTTCCTGGTAATACATCTGTTTCACCAGCATCGATTACACGAACTTTACGAAGCATTTGGCGAACCATTACTTCTACGTGTTTATCACCAATTTCTACCCCTTGCATACGGTATACTTTTTGTACTTCACGAAGCAAGTATTCTTGAACTGATGTAATATCTGTTACTTTCAGTAATTCTTTCGGATCGATAGAACCTTCAGTAAGTTCTTTACCATGTTCGATGCGATGTCCTGGAGCTACTTTTAAACGAGCACCATAAGGAATTGCATACGTACGAGCTTCTACATCACCTTGTACAACAACTTCTTGGCGATCTTTCACATCGTTAATCGCTGCAACAACACCATCGATTTCACTGATAACCGCTTGCCCTTTCGGATTACGCGCTTCGAAAATCTCTTGAATACGCGGTAAACCTTGAGTGATATCGTCTCCAGCAACCCCACCTGTATGGAATGTACGCATCGTTAACTGTGTACCTGGCTCACCGATAGATTGAGCTGCGATAATACCAACCGCTTCGCCCACTTCTACGTCTGTACCAGTAGCTAAGTTACGACCGTAACACTTCTTACATACACCGTGACGCGTGTTACATGTAAATGCAGAACGGATGTACAGTTGTTCAACGCCTGCTTTTTCGATGATATGAGCGATATCTTCTGTAATTAGTTCATTTTCACGAACTAACACTTCACCTGTTTCTGGATGTTTCACAGTTTTTCTTGCGAAACGGCCTACAAGGCGATCATATAAAGATTCGATAATTTCGTTTCCTTCTTTAATCGCACCAATTAATAGACCTCGATCTGTTCCACAATCGTCTTCACGAACGATAACATCTTGTGCAACGTCAACAAGACGACGTGTTAAGTAACCAGAATCCGCAGTCTTAAGCGCTGTATCGGCAAGACCTTTACGCGCACCATGCGTAGAGATGAAGTACTCAAGTACCGTTAAACCTTCACGGAAACTTGATTTGATTGGAAGTTCGATGATACGTCCAGATGGGTTGGCCATCAAACCACGCATACCAGCAAGCTGAGTAAAGTTCGATGCGTTACCACGGGCACCAGAATCACTCATCATGAAGATCGGGTTACGCTTATCTAGAGTTTTCATCAGTTTTCCTTGGATAACGTCTTTTGCATTACTCCAAATAGAGATAACGCGATCATAACGTTCTTCTTCCGTAATTAAACCACGACGGAATTGTTTAATAACTGTATCTACTTTTGCTTGCGCTTCAAGCAAGATTTCTTCTTTTTCACCTAATACAAGGATATCCGCTACCCCAACTGTAATACCAGCTTTTGTAGAGTATGAAAATCCTAGGTTTTTCATACGATCAAGCATACGAGACGTTTCTGTAATCTTGAAACGTTTAAATACTTCAGCAATGATATTACCAAGAATTTTCTTGCTAAATGGCGCCACTTCCTCGCGACTAGCAATAATTTCTCTTACGTTAGCACCTTTTTCAACAAAGTATTCCACTGGAGTTTCTTTCTCCAAGTTTGTCTTCGTTGGTTCGTTAATGTAAGGGAAAGACTTCGGTAAAATTTCGTTGAAGATTAACTTACCAACTGTCGTTAACAACAGCTTGCTGTTTTGCTCTTCTGTAAATGTTTCGTTGTTTACAGAGCTTGCTGCAACAGCAACACGAGTATGCAAGTGTACATATCCGTTTTGGTATGCAAGTATTGCTTCGTTTGTATCTTTGAAAATCATACCTTCACCAATCGCACCTTTGCGCTCAAGTGTTAAGTAGTAGTTACCTAATACCATATCCTGAGACGGTGTAACAACTGGTTTTCCATCTTTCGGGTTCAAGATGTTTTGTGCAGCTAACATAAGAAGACGAGCTTCCGCCTGTGCTTCTGATGATAACGGAACGTGAACCGCCATTTGGTCACCGTCAAAGTCCGCATTGTATGCAGTACATACAAGTGGATGCAGACGAATTGCACGACCTTCTACCAATGTAGGTTCAAACGCTTGAATACCAAGACGGTGAAGCGTTGGAGCACGGTTTAAAAGTACAGGGTGTTCTTTAATTACAGACTCTAAAACATCCCAAACTTCAGGTTGTACTCGTTCAATTTTACGTTTAGCACTCTTAATGTTGTGCGCTAAACCTTTTCCTACTAACTCTTTCATAACGAAAGGTTTGAACAGTTCCAGCGCCATTTCTTTTGGCAGGCCGCATTGGTACATTTTTAAGTTCGGTCCTACAACGATAACGGAACGACCAGAGTAGTCAACACGTTTACCTAATAAATTTTGACGGAAGCGTCCTTGCTTACCTTTTAACATATGTGAAAGAGATTTTAACGGACGGTTACCAGGTCCAGTAACTGGACGGCCACGACGACCGTTATCAATTAAAGCATCTACTGCTTCTTGTAACATACGCTTTTCGTTTTGGACGATAATGCTTGGTGCACCTAAGTCTAATAAACGTTTTAAACGATTGTTACGGTTAATTACACGACGATATAGGTCGTTTAAGTCAGAAGTTGCAAAACGTCCACCATCTAACTGTACCATTGGACGAAGTTCTGGTGGGATAACTGGAAGAACATCTAGAATCATCCAAGATGGTTCGTTTCCAGAGTTACGGAATGCTTCTAATACTTCTAGACGTTTAATAGCACGAGTACGACGTTGTCCTTGCGCTGTTTTTAACTCTTCCTTTAAGAAGTCTACTTCTTTATCTAAATCGATATCTTGTAATAACTTCTTAATTGCTTCCGCGCCCATAGCAGCTTGGAAAGAGTTTCCGTATCTGTCACGATACGCACGGTATTCTTTCTCCGAAAGAAGTTGCTTCTTATCAAGCGGTGTATCGCCGCTTTCTGTTACTACATATGAAGCGAAATAAATTACTTCTTCAAGCGCGCGAGGGGACATGTCTAAGACAAGTCCCATGCGGCTTGGGATACCTTTGAAATACCAAATATGAGATACTGGAGCAGCTAATTCAATATGACCCATACGTTCACGACGAACTTTCGCACGCGTTACTTCAACGCCACATCGATCACAAACTACACCTTTATAACGGACACGTTTATATTTACCACAATGACATTCCCAGTCTTTTGTTGGACCGAAAATACGCTCACAGAACAAACCGTCTTTCTCTGGCTTCAATGTACGATAGTTAATCGTCTCGGGTTTTTTCACTTCCCCATATGACCAAGAGCGAATTTTGTCTGGTGATGCAAGTCCAATCTTCATATATTCAAAGTTGTTTACATCTATCAAGGGGCCTACCTCCCTTTTAGTCTACAGGTTATCCCAATTATTCCTTCGTTGTCTCAACTTCGACATTTAATTTCTCTGCTGACTGATGATCATCATCGTCATCAGTATCACGCATTTCAATTTCAGTATCGTCGCTAGACATCATCTTAACATCCATACCTAAACTTTGTAATTCCTTAATCAATACTTTGAATGATTCAGGAACACCTGGTTCTGGAACGTTTTCGCCTTTTACAATCGATTCGTACGTTTTCACACGCCCAACAACATCATCCGACTTAACTGTTAAGATTTCTTGAAGAGTATATGCAGCACCGTAAGCTTCAAGTGCCCAAACCTCCATCTCACCGAAACGCTGTCCACCGAACTGCGCTTTACCTCCAAGAGGCTGCTGCGTTACAAGTGAGTATGGTCCAGTAGAACGAGCATGAAGTTTATCGTCAACCATATGTGCAAGTTTAATCATATACATAACACCAACAGATACACGGTTGTCGAACGGTTCACCAGTACGTCCATCATAAAGAATCGTCTTCGCATCACGCGCCATACCAGCTTCTTCGATTGTTCCCCATACATCTTCCTCACGAGCGCCATCGAATACTGGTGTTGCAACGTGGATACCAAGATACCTTGCTGCCATACCAAGATGAAGCTCTAACACCTGACCGATATTCATACGAGATGGTACCCCTAATGGGTTTAACATGATATCGATTGGTGTACCGTCTGGTAAGTAAGGCATATCTTCTTCCGGTAAAATACGGGAGATAACACCTTTATTACCGTGACGACCGGCCATCTTGTCACCTTCAGAAATTTTACGTTTTTGAACGATATATGCACGTACAAGTTGATTTACACCCGGTGGCAATTCATCGCCATCTTCACGGTTGAATACTTTTACGTCTAAGATAATACCGCCACCACCGTGTGGTACACGTAGTGATGTATCACGTACTTCACGAGCTTTCTCACCAAAGATTGCATGTAATAGACGCTCTTCAGCTGTTAACTCTGTTACACCTTTTGGCGTTACTTTACCAACAAGCAAGTCTCCGTCTTTTACCTCTGCACCGATGCGGATAATACCGCGCTCGTCAAGGTTACGAAGCGCATCTTCACCAACGTTTGGAATGTCTCGTGTAATTTCTTCTGGTCCTAGCTTTGTATCACGAGCTTCAGATTCATATTCTTCAATATGAATTGAAGTATACACATCATCTTTTACAAGGCGCTCACTCATAATGATCGCATCCTCGTAGTTATAACCATCCCACGTCATAAAGCCAACAAGCACGTTACGACCAAGTGCAAGTTCACCTTTTTCCATAGAAGGACCGTCTGCAAGAATCTCACCTTTTACAACTTCATCGCCAACACTTACGATTGGACGTTGGTTGTAACAAGTTCCTTGGTTAGAACGGATGAATTTCAACATTTTGTAGCGATCTAAGTCACCTTTTACTTTTTGACCGTCTACTTCGATATAACGACGTACCCAAACTTCGCGAGCTTCTACACGTTCAACGATACCAGGATGTTTACAAATTACTGCAGCACCTGAATCTTTCGCTGATACGTACTCCATACCAGTACCTACAATTGGAGATTCTGGATTCATAAGTGGAACTGCTTGACGTTGCATGTTCGCACCCATTAGCGCACGGTTCGAGTCATCATTTTCTAAGAACGGGATACAAGCTGTCGCAGCAGACACAACCTGTTTTGGAGAGATATCCATGTAGTCAATACGTTCACGTTTTACTACAACGTTCTCGTCGCGGAAACGTGCTACAACGTCTTCATCAAGGAAATCTCCATCTTCAGATAAACGTGCATTTGCTTGGGCAACAACATAGTTATCTTGTTCATCAGCTGTTAAGTAATCTACACGTGTTGTTACACGTCCAGTTTCTGGATCAACACGGCGATATGGTGTTTCAATGAAACCAAATTCATTTACTTTCGCAAACGAAGATAGAGAGTTAATCAAACCGATGTTTGGTCCCTCTGGCGTTTCGATTGGACACATACGACCATAGTGAGAGTAGTGAACGTCACGCACTTCAAAGCCTGCGCGTTCACGCGTTAAACCACCAGGTCCTAATGCAGATAGTCTTCGTTTATGTGTTAACTCTGCTAATGGGTTTGTTTGATCCATAAACTGAGATAACTGAGAACTACCGAAGAACTCTTTAATAGATGCAATAACCGGGCGAATGTTAATTAACGCTTGCGGTGTAATTGCATTTGTATCTTGAATTGACATTCTCTCACGAACAACACGTTCCATACGAGAAAGACCGATACGGAATTGGTTTTGTAACAATTCCCCTACAGAACGTAGGCGGCGGTTCCCTAAATGGTCAATATCGTCTGTGTCCCCTACTTTATATAGAAGATTAAAGAAATAGCTAATAGATGCAATAATATCGCCTGGTGTAATATGTTTTACATCGCGATCGATGTTCGCATTACCAATAATATTGATAGAACGCTCTCCATCTGCATCTGGAGCATAAATCTTAATAGATTGCAATTCAACATCGCCTTCTACCACTCCGCCCATTGGCTTCGCTGTTTTAAAACCAATGTTCTTTTCTAAGTAAGGTAAAATACGATCTAATGTACGACGATCTAAGATTGTTCCTTCTGCTACTAAAATTTCACCTGTCTCAGGATCCACTAAAGTTTCAGCTAAACGTTGGTTAAACAATCTGTTTTTGATGTGTAATTTCTTATTAATTTTGTAGCGACCTACATTCGCTAGATCATAACGTTTTGGATCAAAGAAGCGAGAAACAAGCAGACTCTTCGCATTTTCTACTGTTGGTGGTTCACCTGGACGTAGACGCTCATAAATTTCAAGCAATGCTTTTTCTGTGCTATCCGTGTTATCTTTTTCTAGCGTATTACTTAAGTATTCGTTATCACCTATTAATTCGGTGATTTCTTGATCAGAACCAAACCCTAATGCGCGTAACAAAACAGTTACAGGCAGTTTACGCGTACGATCGATACGCACATAAACAACATCCTTAGCATCTGTTTCATACTCCAACCAAGCTCCGCGGTTTGGAATTACAGTAGCAGTAAATCCACGTTTTCCGTTTTTGTCCACTTTTCCGCTGTAGTATACACTTGGTGAACGAACTAACTGAGAAACAATAACGCGTTCTGCACCGTTAATTACAAATGTTCCAGTCTCTGTCATGAGCGGGAAATCCCCCATGAACACATCTTGCTCTTTTACTTCACCAGTTTCTTTATTGATTAGACGCACTTTTACACGAAGTGGTGCTGCATACGTCACATCACGCTCTTTACACTCTTCTACAGAATATTTCGGTTCACCTAAACTGTAGTCGATAAACTCAAGCGATAAATTTCCCGTAAAGTCTTCAATCGGAGAAATGTCTTGGAACATTTCTCGCAAACCCTCATCAAGAAACCACTGATAAGAAGAGGTTTGAATTTCGATAAGATTTGGTAATTCTAATACCTCACTAATACGGGCATAACTTCTTCGTTGGCGGTGTCGTCCGTATTGAACTAGTTGACCTGTCAACTGCTTCACCCCTCAAATCAAGAGTATTATAAACGCACAAAAATGTGCAAAATCACAACTAAATACGACTAACGCAAATTACGTAGTCTTTTTCTCTAAAAAGATAGATACGTTGAGTGTTTCTACCTGCTCAAAAAGAAAAATGGCTTCTATAAGAAAACCATCATTCTGTTTCATAATCTGCTGATTTTACTATCTTTTCCAAGAGAAGCAAAAATATACATCATTCTCAACGCAGAAAATCATATATAGGCATTTTATAATGTTAACACAACCAAAAATAACCGTCAACGTTTTTTTGATTTTATGATATAATAGCCTTTTTTCTTTTCTACGACTTCCACTTCATCAAATACTTCTTCTAATCTTTTCATCGCGGATGGCGCACCTTGTTTTTTCTGGATTACAATCCACAACTCACCGCCCGGCACAAGATGATCCACCGCTTTTTCTAGAATCTCATGCACCACGTGCTTCCCAGCTCGTATTGGCGGATTAGATAGAATAGCAGCGTATTCTCCACTCACATTTTCATATACACTACTTTGATAAATTCGAACATTTCCAATTTGGTTATTAGCAGCGTTTTCCTTCGCAAGCCCGAGCGCCCTTTCATTTACATCCACCATATGAACTGTGCACTCTTGAAACTCTTTCGCTAAAGATAAACCTATCGGACCATATCCACACCCAACATCTAATACATCACCTTGGGCATCCGGCATTTGAAAGACTTCAATTAAAAGACGCGAACCAAAATCCACTTCATTTTTCGAAAATACTCCGTGGTCAGATAAGAAAACAAATCGAGATCCCCTGAGCGTATATTCCCAACGTTTACGATTACTTTTACTAGAAGGATCGTTAGAAAAATAATGGTCTGCCATATGGCCACCTCTTTTCTTTACAGTTAAAAAAAAAGCTCGCATGAGAGCGAGCTTTTTTTTAAAGCCTCAAAAGTTAATTACTTAACTTCTACAGCAGCGCCAACTTCTTCAAGTTTAGCTTTGATTTCTTCAGCTTCTTCTTTAGAAACGCCTTCTTTAACTGCTTTTGGAGTGTTGTCAGCTACTTCTTTAGCTTCTTTTAATCCAAGACCAGTGATTTCGCGAACAACTTTGATAACTTTGATTTTTTGAGCGCCTGCATCAGCAAGTACTACATCAAATTCAGTTTTCTCAGCAGCAGCTTCACCAGCAGCGCCACCCATTACAGCTACAGGAGCAGCAGCAGTTACGCCGAATTCTTCCTCGATAGCTTTTACTAAGTCGTTAAGTTCTAATACAGTCATATTTTTAACTGCTTCAATGATTTGTTCTTTAGTCATTGTAAATATCCTCCTTATTAAATAAGTTCATATTGTTTGATCGATAATACGTAATTATCTTTTAAAAAATTAAGCGCCTTGCTCTTCTTTTTGATCAGCAACAGCTTTTGCAGCAAGTGCAAGGTTGCGGATTGGAGCTTGAAGAACGCTAAGAAGCATAGAAAGTAAGCCTTCACGTGATGGAAGAGTAGCGATAGCTTTAACCTCATCAACAGTTACAAGTTTACCTTCAATCACACCAGCTTTAATTTCTAAAGCTTCGTGATTTTTAGCAAAATCATTTAATACCTTTGCAGGAGCAACTACATCTTCGTTACTGAACGCGATAGCGTTTGGTCCTGTTAGGAATTCGTTTAACTCAGTTAGTTCAGCAACTTCTGCAGCACGACGAGTTAAAGAGTTTTTGTAAACTTTGAACTCAACGCCAGCTTCACGTAATGCTTTACGTAATTCCGTTACTTCAGAAACTGTTAAACCACGGTAGTCAACAACGATTGTTGATTTACTTTCGCTAAGTTTACCAGCGATTTCAGTTACAACATGTTGTTTTGCTTCGATTGCTTTAGTCATGTTATTACACCTCCTGTAGATTATATAGAAGATGTACCGAAAGTGCACTAAAAAGCCTCCGTGCCCAGTTATAGACATGGAGGCATATAGTCACAGAAAAATTCCGTTCCGTATATTTACACCTCGGTAGGATATTAAGCCAAAATGGCACCTACTGTCTACGGTACACTATTAAAATTCACAACATAGATGATTATATTAGAACTTCATCATGAAGTCAACTTCCAATTTTTACGCAATAGTTGAAACGTCAACACGTACGCCAGGTCCCATTGTAGAAGCAACTGTTACGTTCTTCATGTAAGTACCTTTTGCAGCAGCTGGTTTAGCTTTTAGAAGTGCATCAGCAACCGTTTCTAAGTTTTCAACTAATTTCGCATCTTCGAAAGATACTTTACCAATTGGTACATGGATGTTACCAGCTTTATCAACGCGGTATTCTACTTTACCAGCTTTGATTTCGTTAACTGCTTTTGTTACGTCGAAAGTAACTGTTCCAGTTTTAGGGTTTGGCATTAAACCTTTAGGTCCTAATACACGACCAAGTTTACCAACTTCACCCATCATGTCAGGAGTTGCTACTACTACGTCAAAGTCAAACCAACCTTGTTGGATTTTGTTGATGTAGTCTGCATCACCTACGAAGTCAGCTCCAGCAGCTTCAGCTTCTTTTAGTTTTTCGCCTTTAGCGAATACTAATACACGTTGTACTTTACCAGTACCGTGTGGAAGAACAACTGCACCACGAATTTGTTGGTCAGCTTTCTTAGGATCAACACCTAAACGGAATGCAGCTTCTACACTTGCATCAAATTTAGCTGTGTTTGTTTTCTTTACTAATTCTACTGCCTCTGTTGCAGAGTAAGCAGTCGCGCGATCAACAAGCTTTGCAGCTTCTACGTACTTTTTACCTCTTTTAGCCATTTTTATTTCCTCCTCAATGTGGTTTTAGCGGAATAACCTCCCACGTTTACGCCTTCTTTTCGATACAATCGAGGATGTGCGCCCATCCTTTTATTTAAAAAACGACATTCATTTACGATAATAAAGGTTGCGAATTGGAACACCAGACCCGCAACCTCTTTTACAAAAAAAACAAATCGAATTAGTCTTCGATAACAATGCCCATACTGCGTGCAGTACCTTCAACCATACGCATTGCAGCTTCTACGCTAGCAGCGTTTAGGTCAGGCATTTTAGTTTCAGCGATTTCGCGAACTTTATCACGCTTAACAGTTGCCACTTTATTACGATTTGGTTCACCAGAACCAGACTCGATACCAGCTACTTTCTTAAGAAGAACAGCAGCAGGAGGAGTTTTAGTAATGAAAGTGAATGAACGGTCTTCAAATACTGTAATTTCAACAGGAATGATTAGACCAGCTTGATCTGCTGTACGAGCGTTGAACTCTTTACAGAAGCCCATGATGTTAACACCTGCTTGTCCTAATGCTGGACCAACTGGTGGAGCTGGGTTAGCTTTACCTGCAGGAATTTGAAGTTTTACCATTTTAATTACCTTTTTAGCCACGAGACACACCTCCTTAAGTCCGTGATGTGGTCAATGGGCAATTATTTTTTGCCCTCCCACTTCATATTTTATCTTTAGCGATAAAATTTTTCAAAAAACGTCTTCGTTACCGAAGACGTATTGACCTTAAAGATATTATCACTTTTTACAATTCATTTCAAGTTTGATTTTATAATTTTTCAATTTGGTGGAAGTCTAGCTCAACTGAAGTTTCGCGACCAAACATATCAACAAGTACTGTAACCCTTTGCTTTTCTAGGTCAATTTCATTAATAGCACCTGTATAGTTTGCAAATGGACCTTCATTCACACGTACTGTTTCATGAAGTTCGAAATCAAAGTCAACCACTTCATTTTCCATTCCCATGTGTTTTAAGATCACAACAACTTCTTCTTCTAACAACGGAGATGGTTTTGAACCCGATCCAGAAGAACCAACAAACCCCGTTACCCCCGGTGTATTACGAACAACATACCAAGAATCATCCGTCATGATGATTTCTACCAACACGTAGCCAGGAAATACTTTCCTCTTAGTTACTTTCTCTTTTCCGTTTTTCATTTCTACTTCTGTTTCCTCTGGAACAATAACACGGAAAATCTTATCTTGCATACCCATTGATTCTACACGTTTCTCTAGGTTCGTTTTTACTTTATTTTCATATCCAGAATAAGTATGGACAACATACCAACGTTTTTCCATTAATTTAGGACGACCGTCCTTCCCTCCCTGACGTACATTTTTTCGTGCAAATGAAAAAACCCGTTCACCGGGCTTTTACACAGTTCGTATAAATAACATTAACATTATATCATGTATAAGTGCTTCTTATTCAAGAATTAAACGAATTAAAGAAGAAATCCCCATATCCACCACTGCAAAGAAAACTGCACAGAACACAACGGTTGCAATTACAGTAAGTGTCGAACGGAATAATTCATCTTTTTTCGGCCAACTTACTTTTTTCATTTCACGGCTTACATCGCCAAAAAAGTTCGTCAAACGCATTTCCGGGACCTCCAGTGCATAATTACGATTATTTATTTTGTTTCTTTATGAATCATATGCGCATTGCATGTTTTACAAAATTTCTTTATTTCAAGACGCTCTACTGAGCTTGTATCTTTCATTGTGGAATAGTTTCGATTATTACACTTTTCAC
This sequence comes from Bacillus sp. S10(2024), assembly GCF_050473865.1. Classification (NCBI taxonomy): domain Bacteria; kingdom Bacillati; phylum Bacillota; class Bacilli; order Caryophanales; family Bacillaceae; genus Bacillus; species Bacillus sp. S10(2024). The sequence continues at coordinate 3,441,293 of NZ_JBFLUR010000002.1, forward strand.
ATGCGAGTACAACTTTTTTTCTCATCTGTTACACCAGCCTTGTAACATTATTTCCTTAAAAATGTATCATACAATAAAAGACAATGTCAATGACACTTCCCACCTACTCTAAAAAGAAAAGGAGAGGAAAAACCTCTCTTTTATATATTAATCAATTATTTTAATATACCTTTAAGCAGTGTCTATATAAATCCACTTTTTATTTCCCAACATACTAAGCCACTACTTTATAAAATAAAATTGCCCCGCTCGTTTTTGCCCTTTATTTTAATTCGTGTATGTGTGGCAAATGGATCTGACCACTTCTATGTATAGTCAAATACCTTCACCCATCTAAAAAGTATTCATCTTTTCAATTGGCATTTATATCTTTCTCTTAACAGAGGATGAATTAACACTTGCCGTTTCTCTCATTTCCATGTAACGTTCTAGTTTTCTTTTTACTCGTTGCAGAGCATTATCGATGGACTTCACATGACGATTCAATTGCTCTGAAATCTCCTGATACGACCTTCCGTCTAAGTACAAAGACAGTACTTTTCTTTCTAAATCGCTTAATAATTCAGATATTTTCAACTCTATATCAACATACTCTTCTTGGCTAATAATCATCTCTTCAGGATCCGTCATCTTCGCCTCAGATATAACATCTAACAGAGTGCGATCAGATTCTTCATCATAAATTGGTTTGTCTAAAGATACGTACGAATTTAAAGGAATATGTTTCTGTCTTGTCGCAGTTTTAATAGCGGTGATAATTTGACGTGTAATACATAATTCCGCAAAAGCTTTAAAGGAAGATAGCTTGTCCTCTTTATAATCACGAATTGCCTTAAATAATCCAATCATACCTTCTTGAATAATATCTTCACGATCAGCACCAACTAAAAAATAAGATCTTGATTTAGCGCGAACAAAGTTTTTGTACTTATGAATCAAATACTCTAGCGCATCTACATTCCCTTTCCTTACTAATTCAACTATCTCTTCATCCTCTAAACCACTAAATATAACATTGTTGTCGCTTACGAAGTCTACTTCCAATCTGATCCCTCCGACCGCTAGTTATTTAGCAATATTATACAGTAAGCGCAAGGAGAGCGTCAATGTTTCAACGCCCTCCTCGTCTTAATTTTTCTAATTTTTCTGCAACTTCCCCACTAAATATCGTTCGCATAGCCGGTTGCGCTTCTTTTGTTCTCTTCGTTTCATGACGTACAGTTCGCTCCATCGCCTGAACTTCTATCTCTAACTCACGCGCTGATTTACGCAGAGCTCCTTGTCCAAAAATGGCCCACTGCTCTGTGTAATCAGACGTCGCAACATAAATACGCGTATTAATATTTCGCAGTTCAATTGCGAGCTGCTCAATTTTCTCATCGGCTGTTTGGTTCTTTCTTGTAAAAATTACGTCAACACGCGCTTGCTTCATCTTCTTTTCGATTCCATAAACAGAATATGCATCAAACACAATTATAATTTGCGTGCCTGTATATCCTTGATAATCTGCCATTTTATCAATAAGTAAATCGCGTGAAGCCTGCAAGTCTACATCCCTTAGCTTTCTCAAATCTGCCCAAGCCCCAATAATATTGTAGCCATCAACGATTAAAATATCATTCATCCTTACTTACCGATTGGATGACGTTTCCGATACACTTCATACATTAACAAACTAGCAGCAACTGAGGCATTTAAGGATGTAACTTTACCAGCCATCGGCAAATGAATGAGGAAGTCGCATTTTTCACCAATAAGGCGACTCATACCTTTCCCTTCACTACCAATAACTAAGCCAATCGGCATCTTTCCATCTAAATTACGATAGTCATCTTTTCCTTTTGCATCTGTACCTGCAATCCAAAGTCCACGCTCTTTCAATTCATCAATTGTTCTCGATAAATTTGTCACACGAGCAACCGGAACATACTCAATTGCTCCCGTCGAAGCCTTTGCAACTGCCGCTGTTAAACCAACTGCTCTGCGCTTTGGAATAATAATCCCGTGAGCTCCTACCGCATCTGCCGTACGCATAATAGAACCTAAGTTGTGTGGATCTTCAATCTCATCAAGAATTAAAAAGAAAGGATCTTCATTCCGCTTCGCTGCTACTGCAAATAAATCCTCTAAGTCTGCATATTCATATGCTGCCACTTGTGCAATTACACCTTGATGATTCCCCTCTACAAGTTGATCTAATTTTTTCTTCGGTGAATTCTGTACTAAAATTTTGTTTTCTTTCGCTAATGCAATTACAATTTGCACTTGTCCTTTCGCAGCACCTTCTGCAATCCAAATCTTATTAATATCACGACCTGATCTCAGCGCTTCAATTACAGGATTACGACCAATAATATATTCACTATTCACGCTTACGCGCCCCCTTCCTTATTCTCTAATACACGAATCGCTTCATATACAATCTCTTCTATTCTCGGTTGATGATTTAATAAATAAAGATATCCAATCAACGCTTCAAAAGCAGTACTATGTCGATACGTTTGTACATCTGTATTTTTCGGAACAGAACCTGACTTTGCATTACGCCCTCTTCTTAATACAGCTTCCTCTTCCTCAGTAAGAAATGATGTCTCTAGTAAATGATAAACCACTTTTGCTTGCGCTTTTGCAGAAACAAAGCTTGTCCCCAAACGATGTAGTTGATTTGGACGAACTGTCCCTTTTTGAAGTAGGTGATAGCGGATATATTGTTCATATACCGCATCACCCATATACGCTAACGCTAAGCTATTTAATTGCTTTGCATCAATCATGTTTAGCCTCTTTTCCATCTTGTACCTTGTGGTGTATCTTCCAAAATAATGTTACGCTCTTTTAACTCATCGCGAATTTGATCAGATAATGCAAAATCACGATTTTTTCGAGCCTCAATACGTTTTTGGATTAATGCTTCAATTTCCTCATCAAGCAATTCTTCTTTCATTAATTCTAATCCTAAAATTCCAAATAACATTTCAAATTGCTTCATGTATGCTTCAATTACCACTTTTGATGTATGCTCTTCTAATAAATATTGATTTGCATGATTTGCTAAGTTGTATAGCTCTGTTACTGCGTTTGCTGTATTAAAGTCATCATCCATTGCCTCTTCAAATGCATTCTGGAATTTCTCCATCTCAGCTAACCACTTCTCATTGTGATCCGTTAAATCTGTACTACTTTCTATACGATGCTTTAAGTTACCATAAGCCGTTTTAATACGATCTAATCCATTACTTGTATGCTGCAATAATTCCTCACTAAAATTAATCGGGTGGCGATAATGCACAGATAACATAAAGAAACGAATTAATTGCGGATCGTACTGCTTAATAATATCGTGAACAAGAACAAAGTTACCTAACGATTTAGACATTTTTTCATTATTAATATTAATATATCCATTGTGCATCCAGTAGCGTGCAAATGTTTTTCCCGTCAGTGCTTCTGACTGCGCAATTTCATTTTCATGATGCGGGAATGTTAAATCTTGCCCACCAGCATGAATATCGATCGTATCACCTAAATACTTACGTGCCATTGCTGAGCATTCAATATGCCACCCTGGACGACCTTTCCCCCAAGGGCTATCCCAGAAGATTTCTCCTTCTTTCGCTGCTTTCCATAACGCAAAGTCAAGTGGATCTTGTTTCTTTTCTCCAACTTCAATGCGCGCGCCATGACGCAGGTCTGCAATTGGTTGATGTGATAATTTACCGTATCCTTCAAATTCTTTCGTTCTGTAGTACACATCACCTTCAGATTCATATGCATAACCTTTATTCACAAGTTCCTGAATAAACTCAATAATAATATCCATATTTTCTGTTACACGAGGATGAACTGTCGCATGTTTGCAACCTAGTGCAGTTACATCTTCAAAGTACGCTTCAACAAAGCGATCTGCAATTGTTGGAACATCTTCTCCTAGCTCATTCGCCGCTTTAATTAATTTATCATCTACATCAGTAAAGTTAGAAACATATTGTACATCGTATCCTTTATGTTCTAAATAACGACGTACTGTGTCGAATACCATAGGTGGTCTCGCATTCCCAATATGAATGTAATTGTATACAGTTGGTCCGCATACATACATTTTCACTTTATTTTCTTCTAAAGGAATAAACGCTTCTTTCTGACGTGTTAACGTATTATAAATGTGAATAGTCATTTTTATCCGTCCTTTCTGTTTTCAATACTAGTTGTTTTTTCAATTGCTCAAGCTCTTCTTCCATCGCTTTCAACTTATCAAAAATCGGATCCGGAAGATCACAATGATTTAATTCTTGCCCTACTTTTACACCATTTTGAATTACGACACGACCAGGAATTCCTACAACTGTGGAATGCGCAGGCACTTCTTTCAGCACAACTGAACCAGCACCAATTTTGGAATTCTCTCCAACTGTAATCGATCCAAGCACTTTCGCACCTGTTGCAATTAACACATTATCTTTAATTGTTGGATGACGTTTCCCTTTTTCTTTTCCTGTGCCACCTAACGTAACGCCTTGATATATTGTCACATTATCTCCAATTTCACACGTTTCTCCAATTACAACCCCCATACCATGATCGATAAAAAATTTACGACCAATCGTTGCCCCTGGGTGAATTTCAATACCTGTAAAAAAACGACTCATTTGCGAGATCGTACGTGCAAAAAAGAAGAATTTTCGTTTATAAAAGGCGTGCGCAATACGATGTGCCCAAATTGCGTGCAATCCAGAGTAAGTTAAAATTACTTCGATATGACTTCTCGCTGCTGGATCCTGTTCAAAGACGACTTCAATATCCTCCCGAAGCCTCTTAAACATCGGTGTTCCCCCTTTTTTGTTTAAAGTGATACTTCCCCCATACCTTTCATGTATAGAAAAAGGCGCCTCTGTCTATAGACAGAGACGCCTTACAAGCGCGGTTCCACTCTGTTTAGGCCTAAAAAGACCTCAAACTCAAACATGATAACGGTTTATACCGCTTCTGCTTACTTTCACGTTTCTCGAAGTACGCTCGTTGTTCAGCAGAAGACTCAAAGGGGCACTTCAAAAATCCGCTTTTAAACCACTTCCAGCCAAATGATGGTTTTCTCTGTGAAAAGCATGATTTTCTACTTCTCCTTCTCGTCGCTTTTGTTTATTTCATTTTGGAGTATTTTCATTATATTTCTAAATCCATAAAATGTTAACTAATTACTTTACGAACACGATTTAAAACTTTTTCTTTTCCAAGAAGTGCAATTGCATTTGGAAGTTCTGGTCCGTGCGTTTGGCCAGTTGTTGCAACACGAATTGGCATGAATAAACCTTTTCCTTTTTGACCAGTTTGTTTTTGAACCGCTTTAATCGCTGCTTTAACTGCTGCAGGTTCTACTTCTTCTAATGCTTCTAATTCTGCTGCAAACACGCGAAGAACTTCTGGTACTTGTTCACCTTTCAGTACCTCTTGTCCTTCTTCTTCATAATCTACATGATCTTTAAAGAACATATCAGATAGTTCAACAATTTCAGCACCGAAACTCATTTGATCATGATATAGAGCAATTACATCGCGAATCCAAGCTGATTCTTTTTCACTTGGGTTTTCACTTACACGGCCGGCTTTCACTAAATGCGGTAAGCTCAATTCGACAACGCGATCTAAGTCTTGCTTCTTCATATATTGGTTATTCATCCATTTTAATTTTTGCGAATCGAATAACGCTGGTGATTTCGATAAACGAGCTGCATCGAACATTTCAATAAACTCATCTTTAGAGAAAATTTCCTCTTCCCCTACTGGTGACCAACCTAATAATGCGATAAAGTTAAAAATTGCTTCTGGAAGATATCCTAGCGCTTCATATTGTTCAATAAATTGAATAATTGATTCGTCACGTTTACTTAACTTTTTACGGCTCTCATTTACGATTAACGTCATATGACCAAATTGCGGTACATCCCAACCAAATGCCTCATAAATCATCATTTGTTTTGGTGTATTCGAAATATGGTCATCACCACGAAGAACGTGTGAGATCTCCATAAAATGATCGTCTGCCGCTACCGCAAAGTTATAAGTTGGAATACCATCTTTCTTCACGATAACAAAGTCACCGAAGTCATTTGAGTTAAAGGATACTTCACCTTTTACAATATCATTAAAAACATATTCACGGTTTTCAGGTACACGGAAACGAATGCTCGGAATGCGTCCTTCTTCCTCGAATTGTTTTACTTGTTCTTCTGTTAGTTCACGGTGATTACCTGCATAACGAGGCGTTTCACCACGAGCGATTTGCCCTTCACGTTCCGCTTCTAATTCTTCTTCTGTCATATAACATTTATAAGCTAAACCACGCTCAAGTAAATCTTCATATAAATTTTTATAAATATCTAAACGCTCCATTTGACGGTACGGACCGTATTCACCACCAACATCGATGCTTTCATCCCAGTCCATGCCAAGCCATTTTAAGTACGTTAATTGGCTTTCTTCGCCGCCAGCAATATTACGCTTTATGTCTGTATCTTCAATACGGATAATAAATTTTCCGTTTTGACTACGAGCGAATAAATAGTTAAATAATGCCGTACGTGCATTTCCGATATGTAAGTGTCCTGTTGGACTTGGCGCATAGCGCACTCTCACTTGCTTTTCCATAATTGGTACACCTTCCATTCTTAATGTCAACAGATTCCTTAATTGTACACCAAAAAATTATGATTATCCATCTTACGAATTAAAAACAACTATTTTTTCTGTAACAATACAATAGCCTGTGAAGCAATGCCTTCTTCTCGTCCTGTAAAACCTAATTTTTCTGTCGTCGTTGCTTTTACATTAACATTCTCGATGTCTGTTTGTAGCAGCTCACTAATTCTCACACGCATACTTTCAATATGCGGTGCCATTTTTGGCTTTTGAGCAATAATTGTACAATCTAAGTTTCCAAGTACATATCCTTTCTCTGCAACAAACTCCCATACTTTTTTCAAAAGCACAGCTGAATCTGCATCCTTAAATGCAGGATCTGTATCTGGAAAGTGCTTACCGATATCTCCCGCAGCGATTGCTCCTAAACAAGCATCTGCAATTGTATGTAAAAGGACATCAGCATCCGAGTGTCCAAGTAAACCCTTCTCATATGGAATTGTAATCCCACCAATAATTAATGGTCTTCCTTCTGCAAATGCATGCACATCAAAACCTTGTCCAATTCGAAACATTTTCAATTCCCCCTCAAACTACACTAATAAATTTTATCCCGCTCTAACGGGCAGCTTCACATTATATTACTCGAGCGGCCCTTTACATGCCCGCTCGCCGAATTTTCCACTCTATAATAGAAAAGCTCGGTAGCTACCGAGCTTTTCTATTATAACATCGCTACTATATTTGCAAAACTCGCAAGAAGCTTTCAGCAATCACTAAATCTTCAGGTGTTGTCACCTTAATATTGTAATAACTTCCTTCTACAACGCCTACCTCTTTAGAAAGACGTTCTATCAAGCTGGCATCATCAGTCCCAAGAAAATCCGCTTGTTTTGCACTCTCGTGAGCCTCTAACAAAATAGGAACATGAAACCCTTGCGGTGTTTGAACCGCTCGCAGTTGGGAACGTTCTACTGTTTCAACAACAGCATCATGCATCACTTTTTTAATTGTATCTTTCACAGGTACCGCACAAATAGAGGCACCTTTTTCTTTCGCCATTTGCAATACATCTTCAATCATCTTTTTCGTTACAAACGGACGTGCCCCGTCATGGACAAGTACATACTCTCCTTCTCTTGCATACATCAGAGCATTATATACACTATCCTGGCGCTCATTCCCGCCTTGAACAAATTGGATATCTTTTTGAATATAATAATTTTGAAGAAGTTCTTCAAAATAAGAACGTTCGCTCTCATTAATCGCTAAAATAATCTGTCTACATTGGTCATCTTTTTCAAAAGCCCGTAATGTATGAATAATAATGGGAACATCATCAAGTTGCAAAAACAACTTATTTTTCCCCGCACCCATACGCTTACCTTGTCCTGCAGCTGGAATAATTAATGTATACATCGTTCTAACCCTCTACTTATAACGCTTTCTCTAACAATTTGCGTTTGGCAAAGATCATACGGCCTGCAGATGTTTGCAATACACTTGTAACAAGTACATCAATTTGCGAACCAACATGCTCTCTACCGTCTTCAACGACGATCATTGTACCATCATCTAAATAAGCAACACCTTGATTTTGCTCTTTCCCATCTTTTACGACATATACCCTTAACTCTTCACCTGGAAGTACAACGGGCTTTATGGCATTTGCTAAATCATTGATGTTTAAAACTGTCACACCTTGCAGTTCAGAAACTTTATTTAAGTTAAAGTCATTCGTAACAACAGTTCCACCAGTTAATTTTGCTAGTTTCACAAGCTTACTATCGACTTCCTGAATGTCTTCGAAATCACCTTCATAAATTTCTACTGGGATAGGCAACTCTTTTTGAATACGGTTTAAAATATCCAAGCCTCTTCGTCCGCGATTACGCTTTAACGCATCCGAAGAATCAGCAATATGTTGTAATTCTTCTAACACAAATTGTGGAATGACAATTGTTCCTTCCAAAAATTTCGTTTGGCAAATGTCCGCAATACGCCCATCAATAATAACACTGGTATCTAGTATTTTCCAATCGGAAGTTGACGCTTCTACTTCCTCATTTTCATTGCTTGTATTTTTTTTCTTTCCTCCGCGCTGCGGTAATGTAAACAGCCCTAACAATTCATTTCTCTTTTTAAACCCTACTTGGAATCCTAAGTAACCAAGTAATAGTGTGAAAAAGATTTGCAATACTGTACTAATGACTTGAATGGTAATTTCGCGAATCGGAATCAAGATCAAATACGCAACAATTAGTCCTGAAATTAATCCTAATGTTCCAAATAAAACATCTGTAACAGGTGCTTTTACAAGCGATTCCTCAATATGTTTAATAAGCTGAACAATATAATCTACAAGCCAAAATGTTGTTAAAAATAAAATGATTGCACCAATAATTGCACGAATATAAGAACCTTCAAGCCAAGGTACTGCACCTACACCCAACATATCAATCACTTTTGGAATAAGAAAAATCCCTAATGCTCCCCCAATAACTAAAAAGAAAAGCTGTACGATTCGTTTTAACATTCAACCACCTCCTACTCATTATTAACCATTACTTCGCCACTCAAAACCTCGAGTGCAAAAGTGGACGTGTTTTTTCATGATTTGTTTTATTTACCAATATATCATATCATATATAAAAAATCTTTGAGTGTCGTCATATTATGAAATCAATGTAATATTCTTAATTGTGTCTGCTCATATATAAGTGTTCTTGAATCCGTTTTAAACCCTCTCGTATCTTTTTCGCCCGCACTTCTCCAATTCCTTCCACATCATCCAAATCTGCAATTGTTGCGCGGCAAATTCCTTGTAAATTCTTAAAACGATTAATTAGATTTTCAATAATAAGAGGTGGAACTCTAGAAATTTTACTTGCAATTCGATACCCTCGTGGTGTAATGCTTTCTTCTAGTTTCATTTGTCCAGAATATCCAAGTAGTTTCACTAAATCACTGTCTTCTAGAAGTTGGGCATTTGCAAGATCTTGTAATTTTTTTAAAATTTGATAATGATCCTGTGTTTTTTCATGATAATAGTCTTTAATTAATAGTGCAGCTTCTGCTTCTACGTCAACAATCAATTCTGTTAACTGCAAACGAATAAGTCTTCCTTCTGTTCCTAACTCATGAATGTAACTAAAGATTTCATTTTTAATACGCAGCATCATCTCAACGCTATGCAATACATGCACAACTTCAGACATCGTAACGGCTTCTTCAAATTCCAAGATACCAAGATTTGTTATCCCTTCATTCCATACAGCCTTATATTTTTCTAATGTTTGAATTGCTTGATTTGCTTTTGTTAAAATAACCCCAATATCTTTTAATGTGTAACGTAAGTTCCCTCGGTATAGAGTAATTACGTTTCGTCTTTGTGAAATAGCAACAACAAGACTATTTGTTTGCTTCGCCACTCGCTCTGCTGTTCGGTGACGCATACCTGTTTCAATGGATTCGATAGTTGGATCCGGAACTAACTGTCCATTCGCAATTAAGATTTTACTCCCCGTTTCATTTAAAATCAGAGCTCCATCCATTTTTGCTAGTTCGTATAGACTAGCAGGTGAAAAGGCACAATTAATATGAAATCCTCCATCAACAATACTTTTAATTTGTTCGTTGTATCCGAGTACAATAAGCCCACCCGTTTGTGCGCGAAGCACATTATCAATTCCTTCTCTTAGCGGTGTCCCTGGTGCAACAAGCTGCAAAATATTAATAATACTTTTAGAACGTTGCTTGTTTTCTTCCATATCTTATCCTCCTAGTGCAAATCGAAGAGCCTCTCCTATATTTGATACGCCAACTACTTCAATCCCATCTGGAATCGTCCATCCACCCAAATTTTTCCTTGGGATAATTACACGTTGAAACCCTAATTTCGCCGCCTCTTGTACACGTTGTTCAATACGAGAGACACGGCGAACTTCTCCAGTTAAGCCCACTTCACCAATAACCGCATCTCCTGGGGAAGTCGTTTTATCACGAAAACTTGATGCGATACTTATCGCAACTGCCAAGTCTACTGCAGGTTCATCTAACTTAATTCCTCCAGCAACTTTTAAATAAGCATCTTGGTTTTGGAGCAATAACCCTGCTCTTTTTTCTAGCACTGCCATAATAAGAGAGACACGATTATGATCAATTCCCGTTGCCATTCTTCTTGGATTCCCGAAACTTGTAGGTGAAATCAATGCTTGTATTTCTACTAAAACGGGCCTTGTCCCTTCCATAGAGGCAACAACCGTTGAACCCGCAACACCCACAGGCCTTTCTTCTAGAAAGATTTCAGAAGGATTTAACACTTCTGAAAGACCAAGTTCCTTCATTTCAAAAATCCCCATCTCATTGGTTGAACCGAAGCGATTTTTTACTGCCCGCAAAATTCGATATGTATGATGACGATCCCCTTCAAAATAAAGAACAGCATCCACCATATGTTCTAACATACGAGGGCCGGCAATAGCTCCTTCTTTCGTTACATGCCCTACAATAAAAATAGGAATTCCTTTTGTTTTCGCAAGTTTCATCAATTCTGCTGTACATTCACGTACTTGTGCGACACTTCCCGGTGCTGAAGTTACTTCCGGTAAATGAATCGTTTGAATAGAATCAATTACAACAAATGATGGATTCATTTCATCTATATATAATGCAATTCGTTGTAAATCTGTTTCTGATACAACAAATAAATTATCTCCATTTACATGAAGACGATCTGCCCGAAGTTTAATTTGCTTTGCGGATTCTTCCCCTGATATATATAAGACATCATAGGAAAGGTCTGCTAGTTGTGATGATATTTGCAACAGCAATGTAGATTTCCCAATACCAGGATCCCCTCCTATAAGTACGAGAGAACCATCTACAATTCCTCCTCCAAGAACCCGGTTAAATTCTTGAAAATTCGTTTCAATACGCGCTTCTGTTTTCGTTTCCACTTCTTTCAAACGACGAGGCTTCGTTACTTCAGTTTGAATTGCATTTGCATAATTAAGTCGACGTGATGATACAACCGGTTCCATCTCCTCGACTAAGGTATTCCATTGTCCACATCCTGGACACCTTCCCATGTACTTCGGTGACTGATAACCACATTCTTGACATGTAAATTTTGTTTTCTTTTTAGCCATCGTTTTTTACACTTCACTTTCATGTGTAACAAAAATATTTCTTTCTTGTACAAGAAAGAGGGCTATTGTTTAGCCCCCTTTTGTTTGTCTATGTTTATTTTACCTTTTCTGCACTGCGAATGACAAATGTTTCCCCTTCTGTATCAAAAACAACTTTTTGACCTTTCTCAACAACTCCCTTAAGAAGTTCTTCCGATAATCGATCTTCAACATGTTTTTGAATCGCACGACGTAGTGGACGGGCACCATACTCTGGATCAAATCCTTTATCAGCAATCGCTTCAATCGCAGCATCTGTTAACTCTAAATCAATCTCTTGTTCTTTTAAACGTTTAACTAACTGTTCTACCATAAGAGTCACAATTTCTTTAATATGTTTCTTCTCTAATGTATGGAACACAATAATTTCATCAATACGGTTTAAGAACTCAGGACGAAATGCTTTTTTCAACTCATCCATTACTTTACCCTTCATATCTGCATAATCACGACTTTCATCTTGCACATTAAATCCAAGATGTTTATTTCGTTTTAATGCATCTGCACCGACGTTGGAAGTCATAATCACAATTGTATTACGGAAATCGACTGTACGGCCTTTTGAATCAGTTAAACGACCATCTTCTAGTACTTGCAGTAAAATATTGAATACATCTGGATGCGCCTTTTCTACCTCGTCAAGTAAAACAACAGAGTATGGTTTTCTGCGAACCTTTTCTGTTAATTGGCCACCTTCTTCATATCCAACATAGCCTGGAGGAGATCCAACTAAACGAGAAGTAGAATGTTTCTCCATGTACTCCGACATGTCAATACGAATCATTGCATCCTCATCACCAAACATAGATTCCGCTAATGCCCGTGCAAGTTCTGTTTTACCAACTCCAGTTGGTCCTAAGAAAATAAAGGAACCGATTGGACGTTTTGGATCTTTTAAACCTGCTCTTGCACGGCGCACTGCTTTTGCAACCGCAACTACAGCTTCATCCTGTCCGATTAAACGATCATGTAAAATATTTTCTAAGTTCAATAGTTTGTCTGTTTCTGTTTGAGCTAGCTTTGAAACTGGAATTCGCGTCCATGTTGAAACAACATTTGCAATATCTTCTACTGTCACTTCTGAGTTCTCTTTACCTTGCTGCTCTTTCCATTGACGCTTCGTATCCTCTAATTTCTCACGTAGACGTTGTTCCATATCACGTAAAGAAGCTGCTTTCTCAAATTCTTGACTTTGCACCGCTGCATCTTTTTCTTTTCTTACCTCTTCTAGTTTCAATTCAAGCTCTTTTAAATTTGGTGGTGTTGTATAAGAACGTAATCGAACCTTTGAAGCTGCTTCATCAATTAGATCAATTGCTTTATCGGGTAGGAAACGATCTGTAATGTAACGATCAGATAATTTTACAGCTGCATCAATCGACTCATCTGAAATAGAAACGCGATGATGCGCTTCATAACGATCACGTAATCCCTTTAAAATTTGAATTGATTCTTCTAAACTTGGTTCATCCACATGGATTGGTTGAAAACGTCGTTCTAATGCCGCATCTTTCTCAATATATTTACGATACTCATCTAGCGTTGTTGCTCCAATACATTGCAGTTCCCCGCGTGCTAATGATGGTTTTAGAATATTGGATGCATCAATTGCTCCTTCTGCACCGCCCGCACCTATTAATGTATGAAGCTCATCAATGAATAAAATAATATTACCAGCTTGACGAATTTCATCCATAACTTTCTTTAAGCGGTCTTCAAACTCACCGCGATATTTCGTACCGGCAACTACAGTCCCCATATCTAATGTCATAACACGCTTATCACGCAAAGTTTCTGGAACTTCATTGTTTACAATTTGTTGTGCTAATCCTTCAGCAATCGCTGTTTTACCAACACCAGGTTCTCCGATTAATACAGGATTATTTTTTGTTCTTCTACTTAATACTTCAATTACACGTTGAATCTCTTTGCTGCGGCCAATCACTGGATCTAAACGTCCTTCACGAGCTACAGCTGTTAAATCGCGAGCTAAACTATCAAGTGTCGGTGTACTTGCATTAGCAGAACCACCACCTTGATGGCCAGATGCTGTCTCATTACTACCAAGAAGCTGAAGTACTTGTTGACGTGCTTTATTTAAACTTACACCTAAATTATTTAAAACACGGGCTGCAACCCCTTCTCCTTCGCGAATAAGACCAAGTAAAATATGCTCCGTTCCCACGTAAGAATGACCTAGTTTACGCGCTTCATCCATAGACAACTCTATCACTTTTTTTGCACGTGGCGTATAGTGAACTGTTTGAGACATCTCCGTACCACGCCCAATTAGCGCCTCTACTTCCTTTTGAACTTTCTCCGGGCTTAATCCAAGTGCGACTAATGCTTTCGCAGCAATTCCTTCTCCTTCTCGTACAAGACCGAGTAAAATATGCTCCGTACCAATATTATTATGACCAATGCGAATTGCTTCTTCTTGGGATAACGCTAATACTTTTTGTGCTCGTTCTGTAAATCTTCCAAACATCATATAAATCACACTCCTACTTCGCTCGATTTTGTTCAATTTGTAATCTTTCACGAATAAGTGCTGCTCTGCGGTAATCTCTTTCATCAGGTTGCAGTGGACCACCAGCATATTGCTGCAAAATTCCCGGCTGTGTAAGTATCATTAACTCTGTTAAAATATTTCTGGATATATTTTCGATATATCCAATATCAATGCCAAGTCGCACATCCGATAAACATGTTGCAGCCTCAGCTGATTCAATTAAGCGACTATTTGCCAATACACCATACGAACGATATACCTTATCCTCAAGCTCTACGCTTGAGTTTTTCATGATTGATTCTCTCGCTGCTCGCTCTTGTTGAATAAGTTGCTGAACAACACTTTTTAAATCTTCTACAATATCTTCTTCAGGTTTTCCTAGTGTCATTTGATTCGAAAGTTGAAATATATTTCCTAACGCTTCACTACCTTCACCATATATTCCTCTTACCACTAAACCAAGTTGATTAATCGCTTGAACGATACGGTTCATTTGTCCTGTTAAAACAAGAGCGGGCAAATGTATCATCACTGAAGCTCGTAAACCCGTTCCTATATTTGTAGGACAACTCGTTAAATAACCAACTTGTTCATCAAATGCGTACTCAACCTGACTTTCTATCCAATCATCAATGCGATTTGCACTATGCAGCGCTTCTGATAACTGTAATCCTGGAAATAAACATTGAATGCGAATATGATCTTCTTCATTAATCATAATGCTTACTTGTTCATTCTCAGATAATAAACAAGCACCATATTCTGTTCCCACTAAATCCGGGCTTACAAGGTGCTTTTCTACTAATACTCTACGCTGCAACGGCTGAATGCTATTCATTTGTAAAAGTTCAAATATCCCAAAAGGTTCAACTATTTGATTAGTAAACCTTTCTTGAAACACTTTAATCATTTGCTCCGCTTCTTCATTTATTAACATAGTCGGGAATTGGTAATCTCGTATATTCCGAGCTAATCGAACACGACTGCTTAAAACAATATCAGAATCAGGACCATCTTCCCTCATCCACGGACTAATTGCTTCGTTCATAATTCGATCAAGTGACATAGAACTATTCCCCCTCTCTATGCTCACGAAGCTGGTTTTCTAAGCTGCGAATTTTATCACGTAATTCTGCAGCCTGTTCAAACTCTTCTTGGTGTATACATTCATGCAATTTTAGTTTTAAATCATCTAATTCTTTTTTTAGATGAATATTTCCTCCTATACGGTTAGGAATTTTCCCATTGTGACTTGTATACCCACCATGAAGCCGCTTTAACATTGGTTGCAATTGTTCTTTAAATGTTTCATAACAAGAAGCGCAGCCAAATCTACCGATCTTTGCAAATTGCGAATACGTCATATTACATTTCGAACATTGCAACGGCTCTGTATCTGAAAAGCCCTTTGTTTTTTTCTTAAGTGTAGGTTCTTCAACATGCAGTAAACCTGCTAATAAATTATGAAATGAAAAACTAGACTTATTTGATTGAAAGAAAGACGTATATCCATTTTCTTGTGCACACCGCTCGCAAAGATGAATCTCCGTCTTTTCTCCATTCATTACTTTTGTAAAATGTAGCGTTGCTGATTGTGAATTACAGTTTTGACAAATCAACGTATTTCCCCACCTTTACAATAGGAACGAATTATGAATTTATAACCTTATTCGTTCAACTAACCTTTAGGAGATAGATTATTCCTAAAAGAAATTTTACTTATATTTCAGTGTTCTAAGCATCGCTCGAAGTATACGTGCTCGCAGTTCATCTCGAAGCGGTAAGTCTGTTAGTAATACAGATCGATCTAACACACTAAACATAAGCTTTGCTTCCCTGCTTGTAACAATGCCTTCTTCAGCTAAACGCCTTATTATACTCTCAGCGCTTGACTGAGCAATACTATACTGAATCATTTGTAACATTTGATCAATAATGTCTATATCATCATGCAATTTGACTTTTATAATGCGAATGTAACCTCCGCCACCTCGTTTACTTTCCACTACAAATCCTCTTTCTAACGTAAAACGAGTATTAATAACGTAGTTAATTTGAGATGGCACGCAATCAAACTTATCAGCAATTTCGTTTCTTTTAATTTCAATTGCATTATTATTACTTAAGTCAATAACTTGCTTTAGATATTGTTCAATAATATCAGATATATTTCTCATTTATCCTCCACCTTTATTGACTTTGACTATCTTTGACTTTAATTATATACGTATTAAAAAATTTTGCAACTCTTTTGCTTCCTTCTCTATCCTATCCATATTTTCTCACGTTTAATCAGCCGTTCTTTATTTTATGAATAAGGAATATAAAGTTTCCTAATTATAAAATGAACTTCCATCCCAGAAGATTTTCAATTCATTTTTTACAGAATATTTACAGAATAAACAACAAAAAAAGACGAGTCTACTGACTCGTCTTTCATTTGCCTGGCAACGTCCTACTCTCACAGGGACAAAGTCCCAACTACCATCGGCGCTAGAGAGCTTAACTTCCGTGTTCGGTATGGGAACGGGTGTGACCTCTCTGCCATCATTACCAGACTTATGAAGGTATATTCCTTCAAAACTAGATAACATTTGCTTCATATTATATGGTTAAGTCCTCGATCTATTAGTATTCGTCAGCTCCACGTGTCACCACGCTTCCACCTCGAACCTATCAACCTGATCATCTTTCAGGGATCTTACTAGCTTAACGCTATGGGAAATCTCATCTTGAGGGGGGCTTCATGCTTAGATGCTTTCAGCACTTATCCCTTCCGCACATAGCTACCCAGCTATGCCCTTGGCAGAACAACTGGTACACCAGCGGTGCGTCCATCCCGGTCCTCTCGTACTAAGGACAGCTCCTCTCAAATTTCCTACGCCCACGACGGATAGGGACCGAACTGTCTCACGACGTTCTGAACCCAGCTCGCGTACCGCTTTAATGGGCGAACAGCCCAACCCTTGGGACCGACTACAGCCCCAGGATGCGATGAGCCGACATCGAGGTGCCAAACCTCCCCGTCGATGTGGACTCTTGGGGGAGATAAGCCTGTTATCCCCGGGGTAGCTTTTATCCGTTGAGCGATGGCCCTTCCATGCGGAACCACCGGATCACTAAGCCCGACTTTCGTCCCTGCTCGACTTGTAGGTCTCGCAGTCAAGCTCCCTTATGCCTTTGCACTCTACGAATGATTTCCAACCATTCTGAGGGAACCTTTGGGCGCCTCCGTTACTTTTTAGGAGGCGACCGCCCCAGTCAAACTGCCCACCTGACACTGTCTCCCGGGTCGATAAGACCCGTAGGTTAGAATTTCAATACAGCCAGGGCGGTATCCCACCAGCGCCTCCACCGAAGCTAGCGCTCCGGCTTCAAAGGCTCCCGCCTATCCTGTACAAGCTGTACCAAAATTCAATATCAGGCTACAGTAAAGCTCCACGGGGTCTTTCCGTCCTGTCGCGGGTAACCTGCATCTTCACAGGTACTATAATTTCACCGAGTCTCTGGTTGAGACAGTGCCCAAATCGTTACACCTTTCGTGCGGGTCGGAACTTACCCGACAAGGAATTTCGCTACCTTAGGACCGTTATAGTTACGGCCGCCGTTTACTGGGGCTTCAGTTCAGAGCTTCGCTTGCGCTAACCCCTCTCCTTAACCTTCCAGCACCGGGCAGGTGTCAGCCCCTATACTTCGCCTTACGGCTTCGCAGAGACCTGTGTTTTTGCTAAACAGTCGCTTGGGCCTATTCACTGCGGCTTTCCGTTAAGAAAGCACCCCTTCTCCCGAAGTTACGGGGTCATTTTGCCGAGTTCCTTAACCAGAGTTCTCTCGCACACCTTAGGATTCTCTCCTCGCCTACCTGTGTCGGTTTGCGGTACAGGCACCTTTTATCTCGCTAGAAGCTTTTCTTGGCAGCGGGGAATCAAAGACTTCGCTCCATAAGGAGCTTCCCCATCACAGCTCAGCCTTCGCGGTAAGCGGATTTGCCTACTTACCAGCCTAACTGCTTGGACGTGCTCAACCAATCGCACGCTTCTTCTATCCTTCTGCGTCCCTCCATTGCTCAAACGATAAAGAGGTGGTACAGGAATATCAACCTGTTGTCCATCGCCTACGCCTGTCGGCCTCGGCTTAGGTCCTGACTAACCCTGAGCGGACGAGCCTTCCTCAGGAAACCTTAGGCATTCGGTGGACGGGATTCTCACCCGTCTTTCGCTACTCATACCGGCATTCTCACTTCTAAGCGCTCCACCAGTCCTTACGATCTGACTTCACAGCACTTAGAACGCTCCCCTACCACTGATACCATAGGTATCAATCCGCAGCTTCGGTGGTGTATTTAGCCCCGGTACATTTTCGGCGCAGAGTCAC
>NZ_JBFLUR010000002.1:3462500-3520000 GCF_050473865.1 Bacillus sp. S10(2024)
CTGGGCCGTGTCTCAGTCCCAGTGTGGCCGATCACCCTCTCAGGTCGGCTACGCATCGTCGCCTTGGTGAGCCGTTACCTCACCAACTAGCTAATGCGCCGCAGGTCCATCTATAAGTGACAGCCGAAGCCGCCTTTCAATTTCGCACCATGCGGTGCAAAATGTTATCCGGTATTAGCCCCGGTTTCCCGGAGTTATCCCAGTCTTATAGGCAGGTTACCTACGTGTTACTCACCCGTCCGCCGCTAACTTCTTAAGAGCAAGCTCTTAATTGGTTCGCTCGACTTGCATGTATTAGGCACGCCGCCAGCGTTCATCCTGAGCCAGGATCAAACTCTCCAATAAAGTTTGTCTAGCATCATAAATAAAAATTGACGTTTCACGTTGTTTGTTTCGTTCAGTTTTCAAAGAACTTTTGGTGGAGCCTAGCGGGATCGAACCGCTGACCTCCTGCGTGCAAGGCAGGCGCTCTCCCAGCTGAGCTAAGGCCCCTTATCAAATATCGGGAAGACAGGATTCGAACCTGCGACCCCCTGGTCCCAAACCAGGTGCTCTACCAAGCTGAGCCACTTCCCGAAAAAACGCGCCCGAGAGGACTCGAACCCCTAACCTTTTGATCCGTAGTCAAACGCTCTATCCAATTGAGCTACGGGCGCATATGGTGCCGAGGGCGGGGGTCGAACCCGCACGGTGGTCACCCACCGCAGGATTTTAAGTCCTGTGCGTCTGCCTGTTCCGCCACCCCGGCATATCATATTGTAAATTGGAGCGGAAGACGGGATTCGAACCCGCGACCCCAACCTTGGCAAGGTTGTATTCTACCACTGAACTACTTCCGCATAATATTGAATTTCTTTCACTTATAAGTGCGGGTGAAGGGAGTCGAACCCCCACGCCAAAGGCGCCAGATCCTAAGTCTGGTGCGTCTGCCAATTCCGCCACACCCGCGAAATGAAATAAATGGTGAGCCATGAAGGACTCGAACCTTCGACCCTCTGATTAAAAGTCAGATGCTCTACCAACTGAGCTAATGGCTCTTACTAAAGTGGTGCCGGCTAGAGGACTTGAACCCCCAACCTACTGATTACAAGTCAGTTGCTCTACCAATTGAGCTAAGCCGGCATATGGTGGAGGATGACGGGATCGAACCGCCGACCCCCTGCTTGTAAGGCAGGTGCTCTCCCAGCTGAGCTAATCCTCCATTTGCCTGGCAACGTCCTACTCTCACAGGGACAAAGTCCCAACTACCATCGGCGCTAGAGAGCTTAACTTCCGTGTTCGGTATGGGAACGGGTGTGACCTCTCTGCCATCATTACCAGACTTTTATTATTATACACATTCTTTTCAGAATGTCAAAAGGAATTTTGAAAAATATATTCCTTCAAAACTAGATAACATTTGCTTCATATTATATGGTTAAGTCCTCGATCTATTAGTATTCGTCAGCTCCACGTGTCACCACGCTTCCACCTCGAACCTATCAACCTGATCATCTTTCAGGGATCTTACTAGCTTAACGCTATGGGAAATCTCATCTTGAGGGGGGCTTCATGCTTAGATGCTTTCAGCACTTATCCCTTCCGCACATAGCTACCCAGCTATGCCCTTGGCAGAACAACTGGTACACCAGCGGTGCGTCCATCCCGGTCCTCTCGTACTAAGGACAGCTCCTCTCAAATTTCCTACGCCCACGACGGATAGGGACCGAACTGTCTCACGACGTTCTGAACCCAGCTCGCGTACCGCTTTAATGGGCGAACAGCCCAACCCTTGGGACCGACTACAGCCCCAGGATGCGATGAGCCGACATCGAGGTGCCAAACCTCCCCGTCGATGTGGACTCTTGGGGGAGATAAGCCTGTTATCCCCGGGGTAGCTTTTATCCGTTGAGCGATGGCCCTTCCATGCGGAACCACCGGATCACTAAGCCCGACTTTCGTCCCTGCTCGACTTGTAGGTCTCGCAGTCAAGCTCCCTTATGCCTTTGCACTCTACGAATGATTTCCAACCATTCTGAGGGAACCTTTGGGCGCCTCCGTTACTTTTTAGGAGGCGACCGCCCCAGTCAAACTGCCCACCTGACACTGTCTCCCGGGTCGATAAGACCCGTAGGTTAGAATTTCAATACAGCCAGGGCGGTATCCCACCAGCGCCTCCACCGAAGCTAGCGCTCCGGCTTCAAAGGCTCCCGCCTATCCTGTACAAGCTGTACCAAAATTCAATATCAGGCTACAGTAAAGCTCCACGGGGTCTTTCCGTCCTGTCGCGGGTAACCTGCATCTTCACAGGTACTATAATTTCACCGAGTCTCTGGTTGAGACAGTGCCCAAATCGTTACACCTTTCGTGCGGGTCGGAACTTACCCGACAAGGAATTTCGCTACCTTAGGACCGTTATAGTTACGGCCGCCGTTTACTGGGGCTTCAGTTCAGAGCTTCGCTTGCGCTAACCCCTCTCCTTAACCTTCCAGCACCGGGCAGGTGTCAGCCCCTATACTTCGCCTTACGGCTTCGCAGAGACCTGTGTTTTTGCTAAACAGTCGCTTGGGCCTATTCACTGCGGCTTTCCGTTAAGAAAGCACCCCTTCTCCCGAAGTTACGGGGTCATTTTGCCGAGTTCCTTAACCAGAGTTCTCTCGCACACCTTAGGATTCTCTCCTCGCCTACCTGTGTCGGTTTGCGGTACAGGCACCTTTTATCTCGCTAGAAGCTTTTCTTGGCAGCGGGGAATCAAAGACTTCGCTCCATAAGGAGCTTCCCCATCACAGCTCAGCCTTCGCGGTAAGCGGATTTGCCTACTTACCAGCCTAACTGCTTGGACGTGCTCAACCAATCGCACGCTTCTTCTATCCTTCTGCGTCCCTCCATTGCTCAAACGATAAAGAGGTGGTACAGGAATATCAACCTGTTGTCCATCGCCTACGCCTGTCGGCCTCGGCTTAGGTCCTGACTAACCCTGAGCGGACGAGCCTTCCTCAGGAAACCTTAGGCATTCGGTGGACGGGATTCTCACCCGTCTTTCGCTACTCATACCGGCATTCTCACTTCTAAGCGCTCCACCAGTCCTTACGATCTGACTTCACAGCACTTAGAACGCTCCCCTACCACTGATACCATAGGTATCAATCCGCAGCTTCGGTGGTGTATTTAGCCCCGGTACATTTTCGGCGCAGAGTCACTCGACTAGTGAGCTATTACGCACTCTTTAAATGGTGGCTGCTTCTAAGCCAACATCCTAGTTGTCTAAGCAACTCCACATCCTTTTCCACTTAATACACACTTTGGGACCTTAGCTGGCGGTCTGGGCTGTTTCCCTTTTGACTACGGATCTTATCACTCGCAGTCTGACTCCTAAGGATAAGTCATTGGCATTCGGAGTTTGACTGAATTCGGTAATCCGATGGGGACCCCTAGTCCAATCAGTGCTCTACCTCCAAGACTCTTACACTTAAGGCTAGCCCTAAAGCTATTTCGGGGAGAACCAGCTATCTCCAGGTTCGATTGGAATTTCTCCGCTACCCACACCTCATCCCCGCACTTTTCAACGTGCGTGGGTTCGGGCCTCCATTCAGTGTTACCTGAACTTCACCCTGGACATGGGTAGATCACCTGGTTTCGGGTCTACGACCACGTACTAAACGCCCTATTCAGACTCGCTTTCGCTACGGCTCCGCCTCTTCAGCTTAACCTCGCACGGGATCGTAACTCGCCGGTTCATTCTACAAAAGGCACGCCATCACCCGTTAACGGGCTCTGACTATTTGTAGGCACACGGTTTCAGGATCTCTTTCACTCCCCTTCCGGGGTGCTTTTCACCTTTCCCTCACGGTACTGGTTCACTATCGATCACTAGGTAGTATTTAGCCTTGGGAGATGGTCCTCCCAGATTCCGACGGAATTTCACGTGTTCCGCCGTACTCAGGATACATTCAAGAGGGAACGAAGTTTCAACTACAGGGTTGTTACCTTCTATGACGAGCCTTTCCAGGCTGCTTCGTCTACCTCGTTCCTTTGTAACTCCGTATAGAATGTCCTACAACCCCAAGAGGCAAGCCTCTTGGTTTGGGCTAGATTCCGTTTCGCTCGCCGCTACTCAGGAAATCGCATTTGCTTTCTCTTCCTCCAGGTACTTAGATGTTTCAGTTCCCTGGGTCTGTCTTCTTTACCCTATGTATTCAGATAAAGATACCATACCATTACGTATGGTGGGTTTCCCCATTCGGAAATCTCCGGATCAAAGCTTACTTACAGCTCCCCGAAGCATATCGGTGTTAGTCCCGTCCTTCATCGACTCCTAGTGTCAAGGCATCCACCGTGCGCCCTTTCTAACTTAACCAAAATTAAAAAAATATGAGCTACACTGTTATCTAGTTTTCAAAGAACATATATTTTCGAGAGATAGTTCTCTCAAAACTGAACAAAACGAAACACGGAAACTTATATTGATGAACAGCGTTCATCAATTCTCCATAGAAAGGAGGTGATCCAGCCGCACCTTCCGATACGGCTACCTTGTTACGACTTCACCCCAATCATCTGTCCCACCTTAGGCGGCTGGCTCCAAAAGGTTACCCCACCGACTTCGGGTGTTACAAACTCTCGTGGTGTGACGGGCGGTGTGTACAAGGCCCGGGAACGTATTCACCGCGGCATGCTGATCCGCGATTACTAGCGATTCCAGCTTCATGTAGGCGAGTTGCAGCCTACAATCCGAACTGAGAACGGTTTTATGAGATTAGCTCCACCTCGCGGTCTTGCGACTCTTTGTACCGTCCATTGTAGCACGTGTGTAGCCCAGGTCATAAGGGGCATGATGATTTGACGTCATCCCCACCTTCCTCCGGTTTGTCACCGGCAGTCACCTTAGAGTGCCCAACTTAATGATGGCAACTAAGATCAAGGGTTGCGCTCGTTGCGGGACTTAACCCAACATCTCACGACACGAGCTGACGACAACCATGCACCACCTGTCACTCTGCCCCCGAAGGGGAAGCCCTATCTCTAGGGTTGTCAGAGGATGTCAAGACCTGGTAAGGTTCTTCGCGTTGCTTCGAATTAAACCACATGCTCCACCGCTTGTGCGGGCCCCCGTCAATTCCTTTGAGTTTCAGCCTTGCGGCCGTACTCCCCAGGCGGAGTGCTTAATGCGTTAACTTCAGCACTAAAGGGCGGAAACCCTCTAACACTTAGCACTCATCGTTTACGGCGTGGACTACCAGGGTATCTAATCCTGTTTGCTCCCCACGCTTTCGCGCCTCAGTGTCAGTTACAGACCAGAAAGTCGCCTTCGCCACTGGTGTTCCTCCATATCTCTACGCATTTCACCGCTACACATGGAATTCCACTTTCCTCTTCTGCACTCAAGTCTCCCAGTTTCCAATGACCCTCCACGGTTGAGCCGTGGGCTTTCACATCAGACTTAAGAAACCACCTGCGCGCGCTTTACGCCCAATAATTCCGGATAACGCTTGCCACCTACGTATTACCGCGGCTGCTGGCACGTAGTTAGCCGTGGCTTTCTGGTTAGGTACCGTCAAGGTGCCAGCTTATTCAACTAGCACTTGTTCTTCCCTAACAACAGAACTTTACGACCCGAAAGCCTTCATCGTTCACGCGGCGTTGCTCCGTCAGACTTTCGTCCATTGCGGAAGATTCCCTACTGCTGCCTCCCGTAGGAGTCTGGGCCGTGTCTCAGTCCCAGTGTGGCCGATCACCCTCTCAGGTCGGCTACGCATCGTCGCCTTGGTGAGCCGTTACCTCACCAACTAGCTAATGCGCCGCAGGTCCATCTATAAGTGACAGCCGAAGCCGCCTTTCAATTTCGCACCATGCGGTGCAAAATGTTATCCGGTATTAGCCCCGGTTTCCCGGAGTTATCCCAGTCTTATAGGCAGGTTACCTACGTGTTACTCACCCGTCCGCCGCTAACTTCTTAAGAGCAAGCTCTTAATTGGTTCGCTCGACTTGCATGTATTAGGCACGCCGCCAGCGTTCATCCTGAGCCAGGATCAAACTCTCCAATAAAGTTTGTCTAGCATCATAAATAAAAATTGACGTTTCACGTTGTTTGTTTCGTTCAGTTTTCAAAGAACTCATCTGCCGCTCAAAGCGACTTTATTAATATAACATTTCGTTATTTCTCTGTCAACAACTTTTTTCATTTCTAAGTTGTTGACCTCGTTGCCGTTCGTGACAACGAATATAAATATACCAGTTCATAAATTAAAATGCAATAGTTTTTTATAATTTTTTTCACCTTATAAAACAATATAAAAAAAGCTTTGGAGAAAACTCCAAAGCCTAGTCTTGTTTATGTCTCATCGCAGGGAATAGTAGTATGTCACGAATAGACGGCGCATTCGTTAATAACATAACAAGACGATCAATACCGATCCCTAATCCACCTGTAGGAGGCATACCATACTCAAGCGCTTCGATATAATCATCATCCATCATGTGCGCTTCATCGTTACCTTGTTCACGCTCTTTTAACTGCGCTTCGAAACGTTCTTTTTGATCGATTGGATCATTTAATTCTGTAAATGCATTCGCGTGTTCACGAGCAACAATAAATAACTCAAAACGATCTGTAAAGCGTGGATCTTCTTCATTCTTTTTCGCAAGAGGAGAAATTTCCACTGGATGACCATAAATAAATGTTGGTTGAATTAAATGTTCTTCTACTTTTTGCTCAAAGAACTCATTAATAATATGACCAACTTCCATTGTATCCTTAATTTCCACACCGTGTTCCTTCGCTAACGCACGAGCTTCTTCTACACTCATCGGTTTCCAGAAGTCTGCTCCTGAATGCTCTTTAATCGCATCTACCATGTGAAGTCTTGTCCACTCTGGCTCTAAATTAATTTCATATTCGCCATATTGAACCGTCGTTGTACCTAAAACTTCTTTCGCAATATGAGCAACCATGTTTTCTGTTAGTTTCATAATATCTTTATAATCTGCATACGCTTCATATAACTCAATCATCGTAAATTCAGGGTTATGACGAGTTGATACACCTTCATTACGGAATACGCGACCAATTTCGTATACTTTCTCTAATCCACCTACAATTAGGCGTTTTAAATGCAACTCAATTGCAATACGCATATAGAATTCCATATCTAACGCATTGTGATGTGTAATAAACGGACGCGCAGATGCTCCGCCTGCAATCGCATGCAACATTGGCGTTTCTACCTCTAGATAACCATTGTTATCTAAATATCTTCTCATCTCACGGATGATTTTACTACGAGTTACAAACGTTTCACGACTTTCCATGCTCGTAATTAAATCTAAGTAACGTTGACGGTAACGTTGTTCAACATCTTTTAATCCATGATATTTATCAGGAAGTGGACGAAGAGATTTTGTTAATAGAGTAAAACCAGTTGCTTTAACTGAAAGTTCTCCAACCTTTGTTTTAAATACTTTCCCTTCAATTCCTACTAGGTCACCTAAATCAGCTGTATTAAACAGTTCATACTGCTCATCACCAACTGTATCTTTGCGAACATAAATTTGAACTTGGCCATGTAAATCTTGGATATGCGCAAATCCCGCTTTCCCTTTACCGCGTTTTGTCATAATACGACCAGCAATTGAAACAAAAATTTCTTTCTCTTCTAACTCTTCTTTAGAAAGTTCTCCATACAAACTTAACAATTCTTTCGTTGAATGCGTACGTTCAAAACGTTTACCAAATGGATCGATTCCTTGTTCACGTAAGTTATGTAGCTTCTCGCGACGAACGAGCAATTGGTCATTTAATTCTTCGTGGTTCATGTTATCCATGGTATTGATATCACTCCAGCTCTATTAAAATTTACAATATATATAGTATATCATTTTCTATCCAACTAGAAAAACTGCCAGCAACGCGCTGGCAGTTCTTATTTCTTAGACGTAATTATAGGTAGTAACAACAGGAATGTCAAACACTCCTTCTATCACTTGCTATTATCCAACTTGAATAGATTTTTGTTTCGCTTCTACTTCTTCTACGAACGCTGTCAATAAAGAAGCAAGATCGGCACGTGTATTACAACCGTTAATTCCATTGCGCACTCTCGCATTACCGCTAACACCTTTTAAGTACCACGCTGCATGTTTACGCATTTCTCGAACTGCGATGTCTTCATTTTTCAAATCAATAAGACGATCTAAATGCAGCATACATACGTCCATTTTTTCGCGTACAGATGGCTCTGGCATTAATTCACCAGTCTCTAAATATTTCACTGTACGGTAAATCATCCATGGATCACCAAGCGCTGCACGCCCAATCATTACACCATCTACACCAATTTCATCTAACATACGCTTCGCATCTTGTGGCGTTTCTACATCACCATTTCCGATAACAGGAATATTAACAGCTTGTTTTACTTGCTTAATAATATTCCAATCCGCTTTCCCTTCATACATCTGAACACGAGTACGACCATGAACAGCAACCGCCTGGCCGCCTGCACGTTCAACTGCCTGAGCATTTTCAATTGCAAAAATGTGATCTTCATCCCAGCCGATACGCATTTTTACCGTCACCGGCTTCTCAACTGCATCTACTACCCCTGCTACCATTTCGTACACTTTACTCGGATCAAGTAGCCACTTTGCCCCTGCATCACATTTTGTGATCTTCGGCACTGGACATCCCATATTAATATCGATAATATCCGCCGTTGTATTTTTATCTACATATTTTGCAGCTTCTACAAGCGTTTCTTTTTCCCCACCGAAAATTTGTAGACTTAATGGCTTTTCTCTCTCATCAATATATAGCATATCTAACGTTTTTTGATTGTTAAATAAAATCGCCTTATCACTTACCATTTCCGCACATACTAATCCTGCACCAAATTCTTTTACCGTTAAGCGGAATGCAGAGTTACACACCCCCGCCATCGGCGCTAGTACAACCGGATTTTTCATTTCAATGTTTGCAATCTTTAACACTTTATTGCCTCCCGTTATTATCCCTACTTCGGCATTAATTCTTCTATTGAAACGTTTAACGTCTTTGCAACCTCTGCAACAAAATCCCGAGACGGAACTCGATTCCCTCTCTCCACTTCACCTAAAACCGATACAGATACTCCTAACTCTTTCGCAAATCCTTCTTGTGTATAGCCTTTTAATTTACGAAAAGCGCGAATGCGTCTTCCCCATTTCTCTGCTTCCATACCGTTACTCCCTCTCGCCTTTTCATTTCTTCTACTTGTGAACATGAAATGTTTCGGTTAATTTCTTGATTAATCTCCATCAACGGAACGATAACAAAAGCTCTTTCAAACATCCGCGGATGCGGAACAACAAGATTCTCTGCTTCAATATTTTCGTGATTATAGAGCAAAATGTCAAGGTCAATGGTACGAGGTCCCCATTTGATTTCCCTTTTTCTTCCTAGCTCATTCTCCACCTTTTGTGTCACCATCAATAATTCTTGAGGCAATAAATTGGTAGAAATTTTTATAACTAAATTTAAAAAACAGTCTTGTTCTGTAAACCCAACCGGATCTGTTTCATAAACAGATGATACATCCTCAATTTCAATAGCTGGATGTGCACCCAACAGCTCTATAGCTTGCGATAAATACATATAGCGCTCACCCATATTCGAACCTAAAGCAATATAAACTACATTATTCATGAGCGCCCTCTCTCAATCTCCACCGCCACCGCACGATAATGTCCTGGAATTGGCGGATCTGGTTTAATAACTTTTACAATACAATTCATAATACAATCGTACCGTTCTAATATATCCGCCGCAATATTTTCCGCAATACTTTCCACAAGTTTATACGTTTTCTCTTCTACCACACATCTACATAACTCATATAGCTCTCCATAATTTACGGAATGCTCTAAGTCATCGCTCATTCCAGCTCTCTTCAAATCTAATTCTACAGTTAAGTCTACTTTAAAACGCTGCCCTAATTTATTTTCTTCAGGAAATACACCATGGTAACCGTAGAACTCCATATCATGAACAAAAATTTTATCCAAGCCCTTTACCCCCTTAACATAGCGTCCATCATCTTCGCCATGCGGGACATCTCTTTCACATCATGAACACGTACAATTTCACAGCCTTTTTGAATGCCAAGACAAACCGTTGCACCAGTTCCTTCTAAGCGTTCTTCTACTGGCAAATCTAACGCATGACCAATAAATGATTTTCGAGAGGTTCCAAGAAGAAGTGGATATCCTAATACTTTCAACTGCTCTAGATTTCGCATTACTTCTAAATTTTGCTCAAATGTTTTCGCAAATCCTATACCTGGATCTAAAATAATATTCTCATCACGTACACCTGCACATTTCGCAATTGTAATACTCTCATACAAATCAGCAATCAAATCCGCCATCAGATTTCGATAATTTGTATTCTCGCGGTTATGCATTAAAATAATTGGTACATTATAATGCGCCGCCACTTTCGCAATGTCTGGTTCTGCTTTCGCTCCCCAAACATCATTAATAATATGTGCACCAGCTTCAATAGCTTGTTTGGCAACCTCCGCTTTGTACGTATCGATAGATATAGGAACATCTACCGCTTGTGATACAGCTTGAATGATTGGTACAACACGTTGCACTTCTTCTTCTTCTGACACCTTAGCAAAACCAGGTCGAGTAGACTCTCCACCAATATCAATAATATGCGCACCGTTCATTACCATCTCTTTCGCACGGCAGACAGCTGCTCCAACTTCATTATAATTACCGCCATCTGAAAAAGAATCAGGTGTAGCATTCAAAATACCCATAATGAACGTCTTTTCATTTAAGTTCAATGTATATTCACCGCACCGCATGTTAGACATCTCCTTTTAACAATTCATTTCTACTCCAAAGCTTTTCACGATACGTTTCATATACACACAAAAGCTTAGTTGTAACCAATCCTTCTTTACCCGGGAAATGCACTTCTCCAATGCACCAAATCGGGACAATTTCCTGAATGGAATTTGTTACAAACACCTCATCAGCTGTAAGTAACTCTTCTCGTAAGAATAATCCTTCTCTTACCTTGAGCCCCAATATTTTAGCGGCTACTAATATGAAAGCACGAGTAATCCCATTTAAAATGCCAGTCTGTAGCGACGGTGTATACAATATGTCATTTTTCACAAAAAAAAGGTTCGAAACAATCCCTTCCGCAATATACCCTTCTTCTGTAAGAAAAATCCCTTCTTTTGAAGTTGTATTCCCAATCTCACGTTTTCCCAAAATATTATTTAAATAATGATGTGACTTTAAACGAAATTCCCCTTCTGGCGTATTGCGTGTTTGTCTTAAAATGACTCCTTCCTTTTCTACTACATCACCAGGAGCCGATAAAGGTTTTATAAAAACAATAACAGAAGGCTCTTCATACATATCTGTCTGCAAGCCAATCTCCCCGCTACCTGCAGACACGTTAAAACGAACATACGCATTTTGCAAATCATTTCTTACCATTAATTCTTTTAATATGCTTTTCACATCTTCTTTTGTCATTTTCCACACAATATGTAATGACGAAAGAGCGGTCATAAGCCGTTCATAATGATCATCTAATAAGAAGGGGTGCCCGTTGTAAATACGGAACGTTTCAAATACACCAAGGCCATATAAATATCCATGATCATAAGGAGAAATTTTAGCTTCACTCGCCTCTACAAATGAACCGTTCACATAAATTAACATACAGAAGTACTCCGGCTGTAATGACGGATGAAATTTTGCAACAATTCCTTACCATGGGAAGTCATAATAGATTCTGGATGGAATTGTACACCTTCAATCGGTAATGTTTTATGACGAAGCGCCATAATTTCTCCTTCCTCTGTCCAAGATGTTACTTCCAAGCACTCTGGTAATGTTTCTTTTTTTACAATTAAAGAATGGTAACGCGTTGCTGTAAATGGATTTGGAATATCACCAAAGATTGTTTTCTCATCATGATGCATTAAGGACGTTTTCCCATGCATCAAACGCTCCGCACGAACAACATCCCCTCCAAATACTTGAGCGATAGATTGATGCCCTAAACAAACGCCAAAAATCGGAATCTTCCCTGCAAAATGACGAATCACATCCATACTGATCCCCGCCTCATTCGGACTACACGGCCCTGGAGAAATCATTAAGAAATCAGGGTGCATCTGTTCAATATCTTCAATTGTAATTTCATCGTTACGTTTGACGATAAGTTCTTGTCCTAATTCTCCAAGAAATTGCACTAAATTAAACGTAAAGGAATCATAATTATCAATCATTAATATCATTTCTCTCACCTAACCGTTTCTTCGCTACTTTCTTTTGCACGCCATAATGCTATTGCCTTCTTTAAAGACTCTTTATACTCATTTTTCGGATTAGAATCAATAACAATCCCTGCCCCCGCCTGTACATACGCTTGTCCATCTTTCGCAAGTAACGTACGAATGACAATATTTAATTCCATATCTCCTGAATAGCCAATCCAACCAATTGACCCAGTATAAATACCACGGCGAACTGGTTCTAACTCTTCAATGATTTCCATCGTCCGAATTTTTGGCGCTCCGGTAATCGTCCCACCCGGAAATACAGCCTTTACACCATCAAAAGCACCTTTTCCTTGCTGTAATTCCCCGCGTACATTTGAAACGATATGCATAACGTGGGAATATTTTTCAATTACCATAAATTCATCTACTTCTACTGTCCCATACTCACAAACACGCCCTAAATCATTTCTCTCTAAATCAACAAGCATAACGTGTTCTGCACGCTCTTTTTCATTTTCAATTAGCTCTTTTGCAAGCTTTTGATCTTCTTGTTCATCTTCCCCTCGAGAGCGTGTCCCCGCAATCGGACGTGTACTTACTTCATTACCTTGCTTTTTAATTAATAGCTCTGGTGAAGCACTTACAATTTGAAGATCCCCAAGTTCTAAATAGCCCATGTATGGAGAAGGATTAATTTCACGAAGCTTCGTATAAATTTCCAACGGATGCGTTTGCAATGTTTTTTCTTGTCTTGTAGACAAATTCACTTGAAATACATCTCCTGCGCTAATATAATCCTGAATTCGCCCAACAGCTTCAACAAACCCTGCTTCTGTAAAGGAAACCGCCCCTTTATTCGTTTCAGGTCGAATAAATTGCATTGTCACTTTCGGCACATCTTGTAACCAAAGCTCTTTTAATTCATTTAAGTGTTGCTTCGCTTGCTCCTCGTCATTTGTATAATGCGTAATAATCCATAACACCTGTTCTTTCTGATCATAAACAAATACATCATCAAACAATAAGAAAAATATATCTGGTACATTTACATCATCTTCTGCAAGAGAAGGTATTTTCTCAATATAACGGATACAATCATAACTGAAATAACCAATTGCACCACCTTGAAACGGCGGATATGCATCATTATGTTCCGTTTTCCATCGTTCCATATACTGTTGCATTAGGTGCAATGGATTTCCCTTTTCTATTGTTTCCTTTCCATTTTCCCATATATGTAGTGTTTCATCTTTCCCACGAACAATCGCTACAGGATCAAGTCCAACAATACTATAACGTCCCCCGCGGCCACTTTCTAAAATGATATGATGAGGTTTATTTTGCGAAAGGAACTTATACTGTTTAAAAAAGTCTAACTGATATGGAACTGAAATAGCTAAAGATTTTCGTCGCTGCATATAAACACCTCGTCTTATTTTATCCTGTTCTAACGATCGATTAAAAAACATTGAACCGTCCACAGAAACCCGATTTGATTCAACTAACACTTATTTTACATGAAGTTTTCTAGTCGTTCACTCTTTTCCTATTTTCAAACGAAAAAAGAAAAAGCATCCCTTTTTTGAGGAATGCTTTCCATACATTAAAACTTATGACTCAAACTGATAAAGTGGTGTACTTAAATAACGCTCACCATTACTTGGAATAATGACAAGTACTTTTTTGTCTTTTCCAAGTTTTTTTGCAACTTCTGTCGCCGCATAAATAGCTGCTCCAGATGAAATACCAACTAAAACTCCTTCTTTACGCGCTATTCTTCTTGCATATTCAAATGCTTGTTCTGCCTTTACTTGAATAACTTCATCATATACATCTGTATCTAATGTTCCAGGAACAAATCCAGCACCGATACCTTGAATTTTATGAGGACCTGGTTTTCCACCCGATAATACCGGAGAATCAGCAGGCTCTACGGCATAAATTTTAATATCTTCATACGTCTCTTTTAATATCTCACCAACACCCGTGATTGTTCCACCTGTACCAACACCTGAAATGAATGCATCTAATTGATCGCCCATCTGCTCGACAATTTCCGGACCCGTAGTTAAACGATGAATTTCTGGATTTGCTTCATTTTGGAACTGTTGAGGCATAAAGTATCCATGTTCTTTCGATAACTCTGTTGCCTTACGAATTGCCCCGCCCATCCCTTCTGATCCTGGCGTTAACACTAACTCCGCTCCATAAGCACGCAATAAATTGCGACGTTCAATGCTCATCGTTTCCGGCATAACTAAAATTGCCTTATACCCTTTTGCCGCCGCTACCATCGCTAAACCAATCCCTGTGTTTCCACTTGTTGGCTCAATAATCGTATCGCCTTCTTTTAGTAATCCTTGTTTCTCAGCAACTTCAATCATCGCTAAAGCAATACGATCTTTTACACTACTCCCAGGGTTCATGAACTCTAATTTCAAATAAATATCTGCACTACCTTCTTCTGCAACGCGGTTTAATTTCACAATCGGCGTTTTTCCGATTAACTCTGAAATTGACTGTGCCACTCGCATCTCCTTCACTCCTAACACCAAGTATTTTCATTGGATTTATGTACATTCTGTCAAAAAGAAGGTTATTTGTCAATCTATTTAGATGATTCGAAATAGACAAATAACCTTTTCTTCCTTACAAAGTTTCTATTAATTTTGTTATATCTTCTTTAGAAAAGTTATATCGTTCATTACAAAAATGACAATGTACTTCTGTCTCTTCTTCTTCATCACGCACTTGCGTTAATTCAGTTTTCCCTAAGCTTATTAATACGCCTTCAATACGCTCACGAGAACATGTACAATTAAATTGTACATCCATTGTCTCTAAAATTTTTACATTTTCCTTTCCTAACAACTCATATAGCAACTCTTCAGGAGTTAGACCTTGCTCAATAAGCTTAGAAACAGGAGGGATTTTTTGCAAACGATCTTCAAGAACCGAAATTGTCTCTTCTTGTGCATCAGGCATGATTTGTAAAATAAACCCACCCGCAGCTAAAATACTATCATCGCCATTAACAAGAACTCCAACACCAACAGAGGAAGGTGTTTGCTCAGAAACGGCAAAATAATACGTAAAATCTTCTCCTAACTCTCCTGAAACAAGTGGAACTTGACCAATAAACGGCTCACGCATACCAATATCTTTAATAATTGTTAAGAATCCTTCTGTCCCTACGGCTTGATATACACGCAGTTTCCCTTGTTCCGTCGCTTCAAAATCAACATGCGGGTTCGTTACATAACCACGTACATCCCCATTCGCATGTGCATCTACTAAAATTGGACCAAGGGGACCATTACCCTCTACTTTAATCGTAAGTTTCTGATCCCCCTTAAGCATTGCCCCCATCATTGTACCCGCTGTTAAAGAACGCCCTAATGCTGCAGAAGCAGTTCTCCACGTATCATGACGTCTTTGTGCTTCGCTCACCGTATTTGTTGTACGTACACTATAAACGCGAACTTCTCCGTTAAACGCTAACGCTTTTACTAAATAATCTTTCATTTTCGTTTATTCACCTTTCTCGTGTTGTAGATTGGCATTACGCTCATATAACATATATAAACCTTTAAGCGTCAAAAATGGATCGACAATATCGATAACATTCGATTCCTCTGCAATTAATTTTGCTAATCCACCTGTTGCAATAACAGTTGGCTCTTGTTTAGCTTCTTCTTTCATTCGCTTTACAATACCTTCTACTTGTCCAACATAACCATATAAAATACCAGCTTGCATTGCACTTACTGTATTCTTTCCGATAATACTACTCGGTCTTGTAATTTCAATACGCGGTAATTTCGCTGCTCTACTATATAATGCTTCTGCAGAAATCATAATCCCAGGTGTAATTACCCCACCCATGTAATGTTTATTCTCGTTAATATAACAATATGTAGTTGCCGTCCCAAAGTCGACAATAATAAGAGGACTTCCATATAACTGAATACCAGCTACCGCATTTACAATACGATCGGCTCCCACTTCACGCGGATTTTCATACTTAATATTTAAACCCGTCTTAATTCCAGGTCCAACTACAAGAGGTTTAATTTTAAAATACTTCTCACACATACGCTCTAAAGCAAACATAATAGGCGGTACAACTGACGAAATAATAATTCCTTTTATATCATGAAAAGCAATTCCTTCGTGTTCAAGTAATTGTTTTACGAGCATTCCATATTCATCTTCCGTTTTATGACGATCTGTTTCCATACGCCAATGCTGAAGAAGTTTACCATTTTCAAACACACCAAGTACCGCATTTGTATTCCCTACATCCAATACAAAAATCATATTCTCACCACTTATCTTATTTAATGTATATTTGTGCAATATGTACAGAGTTTATCCCGCTGCTAGAAGTTTCACTTTATAACCTCATCATACCATATTTATACACATGTTCAGCTTTCCTATCCTCATCATTTTACAAAAATCCATTTTCTTTTTTCAATGTTTAAGCCCTGTTATATCGCAAAGAAAAAAGGAGCGACAATTGTCACTCCTTTGGTTCTTCTTTATCTTCTGACGCTTCATCTTCTTTTTTCATTGTGATATTTACCTTTACATCACTTTCAGAAGATGTTTTACGCTCCGGTAATGTACCGTGTTCACATAAATGATTAATTTGCTCTGCATCTAACGTTTCCACTTCAAGTAACGTTTTTGCGATAAGATCAAGTTTATCACGGTTTTCAGTAAGAAGTTGTTTTGCACGAGCATAACATTCTTTCATAATGCTTTGCATTTCCATATCAATTTCATGTGCAATTGCATCACTATAGTTTTGCTCAGAATGGAAGTCTCTTCCTAAGAATACTTGACCTCCTTGTGAGCTACCGAATTGCATTGGTCCAAGCTTATCACTCATACCAAACTCAGTTACCATACGTCTAGCTATTCCAGTCGCACGTTGGAAGTCATTATGAGCTCCTGTACTTACTTCTCCAAATACAATTTCTTCAGCCACTCGTCCACCAAGTAAACCCGTAATTTTATCAAGCAATTCTGGCTTTGTCATGAAGTAACGATCTTCTTTTGGAAGCATTACTGCATATCCACCAGCTTGACCTCGCGGTACAATCGTTACTTTATGAACGATATCCGCTTCATCAAGCACTACCCCAATTACAGTATGTCCCGCCTCATGGAATGCAACGATATTACGTTCTTTCTCAGAAATAACACGACTTTTCTTAGCTGGACCCGCAATAACACGATCCGTTGCTTCATCAATATCGCTCATATCGATCTTCTTCTTATCCTGTCTCGCTGCTACAAGAGCTGCTTCATTTAATAAGTTTTCAAGATCAGCACCAGAGAACCCTGGTGTACGCGTTGCAATAGCACGTAAATTAATATTTTCATCTAATGGTTTATTGCGCGCATGTACTTTAAGCACTGCCTCACGACCATTTACATCTGGACGATCCACTGTAATTTGACGGTCAAATCGCCCTGGACGTAATAACGCTGGGTCAAGAATATCAGGTCGGTTTGTTGCAGCAATGATAATAATACCTTCATTTGCTCCGAAACCATCCATTTCTACAAGCAATTGGTTTAATGTTTGCTCACGCTCATCGTGACCACCACCAAGACCTGCCCCACGCTGACGACCTACCGCATCAATTTCATCAATGAAAATGATACAAGGTGCGTTTTTCTTTGCATTTTCGAATAAGTCACGTACACGAGAAGCACCGACACCGACAAACATCTCTACAAAGTCAGAACCACTAATAGAGAAGAACGGAACGCCTGCCTCACCTGCAACGGCACGTGCAAGTAATGTTTTACCTGTCCCTGGAGGTCCAACTAATAAAACCCCCTTCGGAATACGAGCACCAACCTCCGCAAACTTACGAGGGTCTTTTAAGAACTCTACAACCTCAACCAGTTCTTGTTTTTCTTCATCCGCTCCAGCTACATCTCTAAAACGGACCTTTTTCTTATCATCATTGTATAACTTCGCTTTACTTTTACCGAAGTTCATAACACGGCTGCCGCCGCCTTGCGCTTGGTTAAGTAAGAAGAAGAATAAAATGAAGATAATTACAAAAGGAATGATGGAAGTGAAGAATGTTACCCAAGCACTTGTTTCTTCTGCTGGTTGATATTTCACTTCTGTACCTTGTGCTTTGTCATTAATTTTCTTTTGTAATTCTTCAGTGTTAGGTGCATAAGTTACAAACTGTTTTTCCTGACTATCAGTACTCAGTTGTCCCTTTACCTCAAACACACCATTTTTCGGTTGAAGTTGTACATTACGAACCTCACCCTTTTCAAGTTTAGCAATGAATTTATTGTAGCTAATTGGCGTTGTTTTTTGCGTTGAACCATTAAAATAGCTCACGATACCAATTACCACTAAAAATATAAGTAAATAAAAGATGGTATTACGGAAGATCCGATTCATCCCTAACCTCCTCTCACAGCATACAAACTATAATAGTAAATAGTAACATAGAAAAACTTTCCTATCCAATTGTAATGCTTATGCTTAATATTATTAATTGGAATATACGCTCGGCTTCAATACACCAACGTAAGGAAGATTACGATATTGTTCCTTATAGTCTAATCCGTATCCCACAACAAATTCGTGCGGAACAGTAAACCCAACATAATCCGCTTTAAGGTCAACTTTTCGGCCAGTTGGCTTATCTAATAACGTTACAATCTTCACAGATTTTGCTTTACGATATTTAAATAAGTCTACCAAGTAGCTTAATGTAAGGCCGCTGTCGATAATATCTTCTACGATTAAAATATCGCGCCCCTCTAAAGAAGTATCTAGATCTTTTAAAATTTTCACTTCACCAGTTGAAACAGTTGAATGACCGTAGCTAGATACAGCCATAAAGTCCATTTCAAGATATGCATCTGTGCGCTTTAATAGGTCTGCCATAAATGGCATTGCACCTTTTAGTACACCGATTGCAAGAGGTACCGTATTTTTATAATCCTCTGCAAGAATTGCGCCTAATTCCCTTACTTTTTCTTGTATTTGCTCTTCAGAAATTAATACTTTTTCGATATCTTGATTCATCATTTCATTATCCTCCTGGAAGACTTCTTGCTTTTGTAATGAACAATAATATATGTATCCTTATCTACTGTTTCTCGCGAAATAGCAAATGCAGATCGTTTCAACAACGGAACCCAAATAACATTTCCATTCGCATCACAAACAATTGGCCAGTCTGCTCTTTTCTCCTTCGGTACTTTTGCCTCAATAAAAATAGACTTTATCTTCTTCGTACCATTCATACCTTGAATTGACATTCGATCGCCATCTTCCCGCGGACGAACGATAAGTGGAGATGTTATTTCATTATATTTTGCAACAAACATCATCTCATTCACCATACTAGGTACACAATCGCTAATCTCTACTACAAACTCATCACCATTTACTAATGTTACCTTTCCAGGCACTTGTAAAACATGAGAAGAAAAAACAACCTTTTCTTCAACAAAACGGAAAATACATTCTTCATATGTACGAACAACCTCTAATCCACCCGGAAAGTGAAGCACACCTGAAGGATGAGTTCGTTTGAAAAACTCAATCACCTTGTCAATATGTACAGAAGAAAGCGAAGATGGAATTTTATATTCATAAAGATAGTTTAATATTAGTTGAATCCCTCTCCTTTGTAAAGGTATAGGTATAGATTCAAATGCAGGAATTGATACGACAACTCTTTTTGTATCTTTTTTCTTAATTACTTTATTCATTTTTTCAAAAGCTAATTCCTGCAAATACGCTTCATCCTCTTGCATAAACTTACTAAAAGCTTGAAAACGTTCATGAACATTTGGATTCTCCTGCTTTAAATGAGGAAGAACATATTTTCGTAGTCGATTCCTTGTATACGTTTCTTTTGTATTACTAGGGTCAATACGAGGGTCAACATCCTTTCTCTTACAATAATCAAGAATTTCTTCTTTCGTTACTGCCAGCAAAGGTCGAATCAAAGAGCCTTTATCGAAAGCCCGCTTCGCAGAAATCCCAGAATAACCCTTCGAAGTGCTACCACGCACAAGACGCATTAAAACTGTCTCAATTTGATCGTCACCATGATGACCAAGAGCTACATATTGTGCATTATGTTTTCTCATTATTCTTTCCAAAAATGCATATCGACAT
The DNA here is from genome assembly GCF_050473865.1 of Bacillus sp. S10(2024). Classification (NCBI taxonomy): domain Bacteria; kingdom Bacillati; phylum Bacillota; class Bacilli; order Caryophanales; family Bacillaceae; genus Bacillus; species Bacillus sp. S10(2024). Next base: position 3,482,952 of record NZ_JBFLUR010000002.1, read on the forward strand.
TCTCTTGCCGCAACTTGTGCACTCATTCGATTTTGTTTTTGATACTGCTTCACATCAATTTGTATTGCTTCACAGACAACATTAAGATTTTCACACAAATGTTTCACATATCGCAAATCTTCCTGCGATTCCTCACCGCGAAACATATGGTCAACATGAGCAACTACAATTTGCAATTTCTTCTCCTCACGCTTCTCTAACAAATAGAAGAAAAGCGCTAAAGAATCAGGTCCCCCTGACACACCAACAACAACCGTAGAATGTTCCTCTAATAAATTATGCCTTTCTACAAAAGCATCTACCTTTTTAACAAATTCATCTTTCAATGCTGCAATCACCTTTCATTGAGCTAAAACGATAGCATACCTTGATATAATGGTACAACTTTTACAAGCTTTCTGCAAAACAAAGATGTATAAATTTCACAATTTATCTTACATATGAATTTTTTCTTTGCATACAGAAATAAACAAAATTAAATATTCCATGTATAGCAAACAGGCCTCAGATATATTCCTAGGCCTTGTCATTTTCCTCTTTTAAACTACGGACATTTCCACTTCTCTAAATTATGAGAAGCGAAAAGAGAAACGTAGAGAATAACTATCCACAATTGTCATCAAGAGAGACTGCAGCCCACAAAAACCTAATTAGTTCAACTAACCACCAGCAGGAGTACCCCACTGGTGGAAGTTTCACTTTATTGAGCTTGTTTACTAACAATAGGAATTGTAGCCCATTTCGGCATATTCTTTTTTACTTTTGCCACCACAATTGTCATGTCATCATTAATATATCCATTATCAGTACGAATAACATCTTCCATAATAATATCAGCAATCTCTTGTGGATCTTCCGTTTCTAATTCTTTAATCTTCCGTTTCATCCACACTTCATGATTCTCTACATGTTTTGCACCTTCAAAAATCCCATCGCTCATCATGATTAAAATGTCACCAGATTTTAATTGTTCACCTACAACATCTACTTCAAAGTCTTCAATAATCCCCATCGGTAAATTACTCGCCTCTATTTTAAATACTTGATTGCCACGCTTTACAAAACTTGGCGTAGAACCAATCTTTAAAAACTTAGCGTTTGCATCACGTAAATCAATCATCGCCAAATCTAATGTTGTAAACATTTCTTCAGTTGTTCGCAGCGAGAGAATGGAATTGATCGATTTTATTGCAATTTCCTCATCAATACCTGATTGCAATATTTTTTGCAACAACTTCACTGTCTCTTTACTTTCCATGTGAGCCCGTCTTCCATTTCCCATCCCATCACTAATAGCCAACGCATATTTCCCCACACTTAACTCCATCATGGCATAGGAATCACCAGATACAAATCCCCCTCCTTTAGCCGCAGTAGCAAGACCTGTATCAACAGAAAACGTTTTAGCCGACCCAAAAGACACTGTACTGTAACCATTCGGATACGCTGATTGGTCTTCATGTTTCACGACAACTGTTTCATGTAAAATATCAGACAACATCGGAGCAACAAGCTTTTCACATTCCCCATGTTTATTACACGAAGCAGGAATCATCATTTCAATATCAATGTTCCCCCGATCCAAACAATAAATATCAACATGTTCAACCTCTACACCAAAATCACGAAATGCTTGTAAAATTTGTTCCTCTTGCACCTGATGATTCTCTCTTTCCTTTTGAATCTCTTTTGAGAAATCCGCCATTACTTTCGAAACACCCATAAGTTGCTCAGCAACAATTCTACGATTATCACGCATTTGCTTCCTTAACTTTTGCCCTTCATAAAAATGCTCTAATTCATCATCAATTAAACCTGTTACTTTCGTTCCTCTCACACAATATTTTTCAAAATCACGGAGCAATTTACGATTATTTTGTAATGTACCTTCCTCCGTTTCATTCATAAGTTCCTTCATATAATCATACGTTTTATCAAAATTCACAACCCAACACTGATCCTTCTTAAAGCACGTCTGACACGTCTTGGCGGTAATTGTGCTTAAAAATAAATCCGTCTCCGTGTCCTTATCCTCATCTTCTACATACCCATATATAGAAAAGCTATTAGACAATGCTTCAAACACATTTGCAAACTGATTAATTTTATTTGCCGTAACATCACGCATTCTTCTTAAATATTGTTGTTGGTCATTCGCATGCTCTTGTGTCCCCGGCATATACTTGGAAAGGCGTTCAACGATGATCTTAGGCGTTAATAAAAACAATACAATCGCTACACCTGACTCTAATAATGTCATTACAATACTTGTTTGTTTATCTACGTATAACGTAATTAAACTTGTTCCAATTAATAAACCTAAACTTACCCCTATTCGCTTTCCCTCTTTCAGTAAGCCGCCTAACAATCCAGAGAACGCCAGTAAACTTAATTGATATAAACTCGCTACATTCGCTAAACTTAAAATCAAACCTGTTACAACACCTACAGTAGAACCTGTTGCTGCCCCTGCCACAAACGCAAACACTAGTACTAAATATCTCGTGAAAATATGCTGAACTGATAAATCATAAACAAACCAATCTGTTGTACCTGTTAATACAGATGCTAGCAATATAATTAGGCAAACAATTTCTTCCGTTTCTAATGATTGTTGTTTTCCTTTTCGTTCTATTAAAAGGGGAACACTTTGCAAGAAAATCATTGTTAACACGAAGCTTAATCCTGCTTCAATTGTACTAACAAGCAAATCATACATACCAATTGTTCCTTGCGCGAAATAAACAACGATAAGATGAGCGGTTAATGCAGAAATAAATACTTGAAATGGTACAAGTCCAATCGTCTTACTTGTAAAACGACCAAAGAAGATATTATAGATGAAGAATGTAAATATAGATGCAAAGGCAAAGAATAGATTCTCTAATGAAACCGAAAATGCACCTGCCATTACAGCGAGGAATGCAAGAGCCATTTTATCACGTTTCATCACATATACAGCAGCAAAAAACGGCAAAGCAAACGGCAAAATGTTCGTTAAAATATATGCTCGTCCCAAAAGAAAACCAACCAACGCAACCACAAATCCCCAACGAAAGAAAATTTGTTCCAATTTCATCCTTAATTTGCTTGTCCACTTTTCAGCTGTCATTTGCCCATGGCCTATAGCAAGCGCACTAGAATTTGGATTGACAGTATTCCTTCCTGCTCTTGGCATATTTTGAACACCACCTGCATATTTTATTACTTGTAATTATAAAATGTATGTTGCGGAGTTTTTGTCAAAATAACAGTTTACAACATAATAATTGTTCGACCTTTTATACAAAATAGCACCATATATATACAGAGTTAAACGTAAATTTTTAAATAGATTATTGAATTTTCAAAAAATAATAGTTGTTTTTGTAGAAGAAGCGCATAACTTTACAATTCCTTAATATAAAGCAAAGTTCCCATCATTTTTATCACCGATTAGAATTTGCCAACAATTATCTCAAACTCAAAGTTGTACAGTATAGAATAACCATACACAATAACAAAACAAAAAAAGATCATGCATAATTTGCATGATCTTTTCAGCGATGACCCGTACGGGATTCGAACCCGTGTTACCGCCGTGAAAGGGCGGTGTCTTAACCACTTGACCAACGGGCCGTTAAAATATATAGCGGCGGAGGGGATCGAACCCCCGACCTCACGGGTATGAACCGTACGCTCTAGCCAGCTGAGCTACACCGCCATGTCGTATTTAACGGACAATTAGTATATTATCTTAAATAGCATTCAAAGTCAACACGTTTTTAAGTATTTTTTATTATTTTTTCTATATGCTGTTTTCACCATAAAAAAAGCACCCTGAGTGAACACTCTGGGTGCTTCTCTTTATTTTAAAATAAACAGCAAGTTTTATCCGCGACGAGCGCCACGGCCGCCACGTTTTGACTCCGTATTACGCTTTAAAGAAGTTAAACGATCTTCACTGTCTTTCAAAAAGCGAGCCATCTTTTGCTCAAATGTTTCTTTTTGGTTACGGTTGTCACCGCCACCACGATTGTCTCTGCTAAAAGAGCGATTACGCGCAGGACGTCCAGCGCGTTGATTATCGCGTTGTTCCCCTTCTGTTTTTTCACGCTCTTTCGCTTTTTTAATAGATAAACCAATTTTACCGTCTTTCTCAACGTTAATAACTTTTACTTCTACTTGATCACCCACTTTTAAGTGATCATTAATATCTTTTACATAATTATCAGCAACTTCACTAATATGAACAAGACCAGTTAATCCTTCTGGCAGCTCTACAAAAGCCCCAAAATTCGTAATACCTGTTACTTTACCCTGTAACTTGCTGCCTACCTCGATTGACATAAAAAAAACGCTCCTCCTTAGTGGTTAAAAAGTCAAATTTTACTTCATTATATATAATCTTAAAATATAGTGTCAATACAACACCTATTACTTAGAAATGGGAAAAATTATCTCCCCAGGCTTTGAAAAGTAATAATCTCTTCTAGCAATCTCTAAAACATAATCATCATCATGTAATTTTTGAATTTCATCTTTCAGCTGTTTTTCTTTTATAGTTACCACATTTGTTTCTTTTTCCAACTCTTTTACTTTTGCTTCTTTAGCGTTAATCTCACTATTTTGTTGATAAAACGTCACACTGATACTTACAATAACTACAAAAGCAAATGCCAAAAATACAGCTAATCGACGATAAACGCGCCTTCTACCTTCATTCGATTGTATTATATGTTCTTTAACAGAATTTTGATTCTGTTCCAATACATACCTTTGTTTTAGTTCCCTCATTTTCGAGGTCCCCCTAACTTCTTTTTTATAAGTTCCCAAATTAGGAATATATGCTTCTTCATTTTCTTGAAATATTTTAAAAGTCCTGCTTGTCTCTTTATAAAAATTTTAACACGGCTAGGGAGAAGTTTCCATATAACAAAGCAAACAAATCGAACAGGAATGAAAATAATTTTCCACACTAACTGCAATATCGCTACAATAACTTTCCACAACCCGGTTCCAACTCCAACTACAAGACGAAATAAAAATAGCGCAAATGCTATAATTAGGTGAATCAAAATCGTAATTGGCTTAACAATAAATAATTGAACAACACGAACAAAAAAATAAAATGTTTGAACAAAAATGTAAATCAAAAAATTTAATACTTTCATGTACAATGACTTTAACAAACTTTGATATGCGGCAAAACCACACAGTAATGCTAAAAATACATACATACGTAACTCTGCTTCATTTACAAGCAACAATATATAAAACACAACAAGGGCTTGGACAATCCAAAATAAAATATCATAAATAAATACGAGCCAACGCTTTCGCTCTCCGCGTTTCAAAAAGCGATGATATGTATCTAAAGCCGCTCCAAGTGAAACGCCCATCCCAATCATTGAAAGCATTGTATATAATTGAACCGTTAAGCTCATTTAAACAATTTGCTAAAGAACCCTTTAGCTTTCTCCCCTTGATGCTCATCAATATAAGCCATCTCATATATTTTCCCTTTAATGGATACAAGCCCTTTTTCAACATCAAGGTTTTTCATTTGTAGATTTTGACCACGTATCGTTAAAAAGCCCATGACGGTTTCTAACAAAAATTCTTCACTATCAAAACTCTCTACCTGCTTGACTCCTGTAATATCAAGAACGCGTCTTCCTCTCATTACAATGTCATGTTCTACAGTAACATTTTGTTGATTAGAAGACGACATTGAATAGCCTTTGTTCACGTCCATCCCCCCATAACTTTATACTAGTATCAATGTATGAAAGGACAAAATTATTTAGAACAAGCTATCTTCTGCTTTTACTTCAACTTTCTCTTCACGAACAACAGTGTATAAGTTTGCAGCATCTTCTTTTTTTGTCGTTTCTTTTAATTCATTAATTTTTACCGTAACAACTTTTTGACCGAAACGAATTGTTAATTCATCTTCTACCTTTACAGCTGAGCTCGCCTTCGCTGCTTGACCGTTAATCATAATTCGTCCTTGATCTGCAACTTCTTTTGCTAATGTTCTTCTTTTGATAAGACGAGACACTTTTAAAAATTTATCTAAACGCACAACAACTCCCCCTTATTCATTCTCTATTTGCTTTGCTTCTTCCCATAATGCATCGAGCTCTTTTAAAGAAAAATCTTTCATTTCCTTCTCCATACTCGCAACCTTTGCTTCCATATATAAAAAACGGCTTATAAATTTTTCGTTTGTTTTATGAAGTGCTTCTTCCGGATTGATTTTATAATAGCGAGCAATATTCACAAATGCAAATATTAAATCCCCAAATTCCGATAACATCTTTTCTTCATCCATAACCGCCACTTCACGTTGAAATTCTTCCCATTCTTCATCTACTTTTTCCATCATCGGCTTAACATTATCCCAGTCAAAACCAACCTTTGCTGCTTCTTTTTGAATTTCATAAGCGCGCATTAACTGAGGTAAACTTTTCGGGATACTTGATAAGATAGACTCTTTTACATTTCCTTTTTCTTGTTTCTTAATTTCTTCCCAATTCGTCACAACATCATCAGCGGTCTCTACACTAACCTCTCCAAATACATGAGGGTGACGACGTACCATTTTTTCAGACAACGTGCGAATGACATCATCAATCGAGAACCAACCTTCATCTTCACCAATTTGTGCATGGAGCATAACTTGCAATAGAACATCGCCAAGCTCTTCAACAAGATGATCATCATCTTCCTCATCGATAGCTTCTAATACCTCATATGCTTCTTCAATTAAATATTTCTTTAACGTTTGGTGTGTTTGCTTTTTATCCCACGGGCATCCGTTTGGTCCGCGTAACTCCGCTATAATATCACGTAATACAGCAAATTCTTGATACAATGATTGTCGATTTAACACCGGTGGTACGTACACACTCGTTAAATTATTAAGCTCTGCCTCATGATCCAATAAATAGAGTGGCACTTTCTTCACTTGTTCAAATGACGTTCCTGCTGCAGTCACAATATATACTTCATAATCGTCCGGGAGCATTTCCATTAATGTTAGCTTGACTTCAGATGCAATAAATGCATCATACACTTGGCAGAAAATTAAGTGCTGACGAAGCTCTAATTGTCCTCTTTCAAATGATGTCGCATCAATCAATTGAAACCCTTCAATTGGATCAATTTTCAAACTTGCAAACATTGGGTCTAAAAAGCTTTGTCCACCCTCGATGCGCACATCAACGTTCTCTTTTTCTCCTTTTTGTAGTAAAAGTTGTACAGTACGCTCTGCCACAAGCGGATGACCTGGAACCGCATATAAAATATCAGCTTCCTTGGCTTTTTGAATCAATGTGTTAGAAATTGTTTCATACACTTCTTCAAATGTATCATACGCTTCATATACAGCATCAAAAGATGTGTACAATACACCTTCTTTCTCAAGCTCCTCTATAACTGGATGTTCTTTCGTTCGAATATACATGTGCGCTGCTTCTTTAACTTTTCGATATACGCCCATTGTAAGCTGGTCTAAATCACCAGCTCCTAACCCTAAAATCGTAATTGTTCTTGTCATAAAGTCCACCTCTATCCACTCTTCTTCAAAGAAGTTTGTACTTTTTCTTGTTTCATAACCGTCCCAAGTTCCTGCGTTGTAAATACTTTCAGCTTCAGAATTAAAAATGCATATAGTAACCCACCAACACCGACACATAGTAACGCTTGAATCGCTGCTAATCCTCTATGTCCCTCGTTAGCTTGTAATCCAAACCACTCAAACATATACATACATCCAGCAAGCACTAACACCATACTTAATGCTCCAATTGTCACACCTACAATAGGTTTTTTCTGTATAAGTGGCTCATTAACAACGCTAATCAGTAATACACTATTCAATATAGCAATACACAATAACGCAATCACAGTTGCAATCGCTGCACCGATTACACCAAAATGCGGCATGAATATATAATTGAGTAATAATTTCACACATGCACCACCTACAACAAACAAGGCTGGTTTTACAGTTTCTCCCAATCCTTGCAAAATAGATGCATTTGTAATTGCTAATGAACTAAACAGAATAGAAATAGATAAAATCCCTAGCATGGCAGAGCCGTCGCCATTTGCAAATAGCATAACATTTGTTGGACGAATGATACTCGCGAGTCCTAATGATGCAGCAAGCCCAATTACAAACGTAATTTTAATTGCTAGCTGTACTTTTTCGCGAATGAACTCTTGATCTCCTCTCTCTTTTGCAGCCGAAATCATTGGGGTTAAAGAAAGTGAAAATGATGTTGTCACGACCGTCCCAAGCTGCATAAGAGGAATGCTGCGATCATATACACCTTTTAACATCTTTGCTATTTCTACTGGTTCCCCATTCTGAACAAGTAAGCTGTAAAGTGAAATAGAATCTGCCATTTGTATAAAAATTAACACTAAGTTACTAATACAAATCGCAATTCCTTGCCAAAACAATGTACGAATAATGGTCTTTTTATTGGAAATCCCCTTAAAACTCTGCAGAAAAATAGAACAAAATTCCTTTCGCAAATAAAATAGCAATACAATCACACCAATAAAACTACCTGCTATAGAGCCAAACATAGCACCTGCTCCCACCGTATATAAATCAAACCCCTTTTTTATAAGAAATAATGATAAAAATACGATAATGGATACGCGAATCGTTTGTTCTATTACCTGCGATACAGCTGTTGGCACCATATTTCCAACTCCTTGGAAATAACCTCGCGCTACCGCGAGAAATGGCATTAATAAAAAGGAAAATGCAATAACGCAAATTAGTTTTTGTAAATTTGCATCTCCCATTAAAGATGCAATTGTATGTGCACCGAAAAATAATACACTACATCCTATGATCCCAATAGCCAATAAAAACCAAAAAGAAATACATATAATGGATTCTGCTTCTTTCCGTTCTCCTCGTTCTAAACGTTCTGCAATCATTTTTGAAATAATGACTGGAAAACCATATGTCGCTAAAATTAAACAAAACCCGTAAAACGGGTAAATTTGCTGATAAATATAAAAACCAATATCACCAGCTATATTTTGATATGGAATACGGTAAAAGGCGCTTAATACTTTTGTAACAAAGCTCGCAATTGTTAATATAATCGCTCCGCGCCAAAAAGCGTGGTACTTCTTCGTCTCCATAACCATGCAATCTCCCTTTTTTCTATACTCATCCTACGTATTATATCACAAAGAAAAAAACAGCTTTCTGCTTTCAATGTGATCATATAAAAAAAGGTAGCAAAATGCTACCTTTATACTCCCACAGTACATTACGGTGTATCATAAAACTTAACTGCTTGTTAGAAACCCATTGGTGAGAGCTTTCCATCTGCGAGGAAAACACTCACTGATGGAAGTTTCGCTTTATTGTTCCATTTGTTTTGCTAGGAAGCTTGCTGCTGTATCCACAGCTTTATGTTCTACATCACTAATGATTGCTTCTTTTGAAAAAATAATAACAGCTCCAATCGGATCACCATTTGCGATAATCGGACCGATTGTATAAGATTGTACCTTTTCGGCCACTCCATCCATAATAGAAATTTCACTTTCGTCTGTCATGATAACCGATTTGCGCTCTTCCATCGCTTTCTCAACTAAATCTCCAACGCTTTTATTTAAGTATTCTTTTTTGGAAACGCCAGCGACAGCAATAATGGAATCACGGTCACAAACAAGTACGTTATGCCCTAAACTATCATATAAAGCATCTGCATATTCTTTAGCAAAATCACCCAATTCGCTAATTGGAGAATATTTCTTTAAAATAACTTCTCCATCGCGATCAACAAAAATTTCCAATGGGTCACCTTCCCGAATACGGAGAGTCCTGCGAATTTCTTTCGGAATAACAACCCTTCCTAAATCATCAATTCGACGTACAATTCCAGTTGCTTTCATTCTAATGCTGCCTCACTTTCTACTGATGATAAAAGTGGTGCTTTTACCTGTTCATGTAAAAATCACCAACTATTAAACATAGTATTTTACACATTAGTTCTTCTATACACGTCGAATGGTATTTTTTATTCTCATTTAGGCATTTATCTCTTCTTTTTTCACATCTTTTAAACCTTTTAATAAATTTTCAGCGATTGTAAGCCACTTTGCTACTTCTAGTTCACGCACATTCATCACAATTTTCAAGCGTGAACCTTCCATACCAAGACCAATCATTCGCCCTAAACTACTTCCAAGCATAAATAATTTTCCACCATCGATATTTTGACTAGTCTTTTCTGAAAACAGCAGTGTCACTTCTTGTTTCGTTTGCTTAATCAATTCGATTCCTTCTTGCGTTGCTAACACTTTAATATTTGCAATTTGTAGTAAATATCCAACTTCCTGTGGATAGTCACCAAAGCGATCAATCATTTCTTCTTGTAACTCTTCAATATCCTCAATAGTAGAAACGCCCCTAAACTGCTTATACATCATGATTTTTTGTTTGCTATCGGAAATATATGCATCTGGTAAATATGCATCTACTTCTAGATCAATCTCGACATCAAGCGTTTGCTCTTCTGCCCCCGTACCTCTTCGCTGTTCAATTGCATCTTTTAACATTTGTGAATATAAATCAAAACCAACGGAATCAATAAATCCATGTTGCTCTGCACCTAATAAATTACCTGCTCCGCGGATAGACAAATCACGCATCGCAATTTTAAATCCAGAACCTAGCTCTGTAAATTCTTTAATGGCTTGCAGACGCTTTTCTGCAACCTCAGATAACACTTTATCCCGCTTATATGTGAAATACGCATAGGCAACACGATTAGAACGTCCTACCCGACCACGCAACTGATACAACTGCGATAATCCCATACGATCTGCATCGAACACAATTAATGTATTTACATTCGGAATATCAACACCTGTTTCAATAATTGTTGTACTTACGAGTACATCGTGCTGCCCCTCTAAGAAGGAGAGCATAACCGATTCTAATTCACCTTCATTCATCTTTCCATGCGCAAAAGTTACACGCGCATCAGGAACGAGCATTGAAATTTCGTCTACTTTTCGCTCAATATCTTCAACACGATTATATAAGAAATATATTTGCCCTCCTCGTGCCAGTTCACGTTCAATCGCTTCTCTTATTAACGCTGGATTATATTCCACAACGTACGTTTGCACCGGGAACCGATTTTCTGGCGGTGTTTCAATAACAGATAAATCGCGAACACCCAACATAGACATATGAAGCGTACGCGGAATTGGCGTTGCTGTTAATGTTAGTACATCGATATTAGCTTTTAATTGCTTAATTTTTTCTTTATGCGTTACACCAAACCGCTGCTCCTCATCAATAATAAGTAATCCTAAATCTTTATATATGACATCCTTTGACAGAAGACGGTGTGTACCGATAACAACATCAACAGTACCATCTTTTAATCCTTTAATCGTTTCATTTTGCTGTTTTCTTGTACGGAAGCGACTTAATAACCCGATATTAACCGGATAATCTTGGAATCGCTCTCGAATTGTTTCATAATGCTGCTGTGCTAAAATCGTTGTCGGCACTAAAATTGCAACTTGCTTTTCATCCATAATCGCTTTAAAAGCAGCCCGGATCGCAACTTCAGTTTTTCCATATCCAACATCGCCGCAAAGCAGACGATCCATCGGACGACCGCGCTCCATATCCTTCTTGATTTCTTCAATTGAGCGTAACTGATCTTCTGTTTCTTGATAAGGAAATGATGATTCAAACTCCTGTTGCTCAGATGTATCCGGAGTAAAAGCATAACCTTTTGATGCTTCGCGCTCTGCATACAGCTTAATTAAATCATCTGCAATATCTTGAACGGATTTTTCTACCTTTGCCTTAACTTTCTTCCAATCATTTCCACCTAATTTATAAATCTTTGGGTCTTTCCCCTCGGATCCCACATACTTTTGTACTTGATCAATTTGTTCAATCGGAACGTATAGCTTGTCATTTCCTTGATACTTGATATGCAAATAATCTTTATGAACACCATTAATTTCTAATGTTTCAATTCCTAAAAATTTACCGATACCGTGATTTACGTGAACAACGTAATCACCAACTTTTAATTCAGAGTAGCTTTTAATTCTCTCCGCATTCGAAAGTTTTTGCTTACGCTGTGATTTTTTTACCTTTTTATTAAACAATTCTTTTTCGGTAATAATCGCCAGCTTTTGCATTGGCATTTCAAAACCTGCATGTAAATCACCCACCGCAATTTGAATACGACCTGGGAGCAATACATCCGTTCCTTCAATAATATCTGCTTCAATATCATAATCATTTAAAATATTCTGCAACTTCTTCGTTCTTTCTTCATTTGCACCTAATACAACTGTTGTAAACCTACTTTTCGTCCATCTATCAATTTCTGTTTTTAATAAATTCATTTGACCGTGAAAGTCTTGCATTGTTTTACATGTCAAATTCACAATATTTTGCGGATTTGTATATGGAATATGACGTAAGAATAAAGTTAAGTATAAGAAATTTCGTTTTTTATGGTTCAAAAATTGGGAAAAACTATGAGAAAAAGTTAAATCTTGAACAATCGCTCCTTCTCCAAGAAGCGATATATACCATTCTGCTTCTTCTGTTTCTAAATGATCTGCTGTTTCTTGGATTCGAGAGACCTCGTCTAGAATAACCACACCGTTTTCCGGTAAATATTCTATTAGACTAGCAGGTTCCTTATAAAATAAAGATAAATATTTGAACATCTGTTCAATTGTCTGTCCATTTTTCAATAACTCTAATTCATACGTAACAGTTTCTAATATTGTTGTTTTTAGTTTCTCATCAGATACTTTTTTTAATGTATGAACTAAACTTGATTCTAGCTTCTGAATTCCAAATGCTACTTCTTCTTTAGAAAATACAAATTCAGTAGCTGGGCCAAATGATATGCTATCCATCTTCTCTTGCGAGCGTTGTTCTTCTACAGTAAAGGAACGGATGGAATCTACTTCAGTATCAAAAAATTCAATACGAACTGGCAATTCTTCTGTTAATGGATAGATATCTAATATCCCACCGCGAACACTAAATTCACCCGGTGCCTCTACCATAGATTTACGTTCATAGCCCACAGATGTTAACACGCGAAGCAATTCATCAAGATCAATTTCTTGTCCCATTGTTAATTCAATTTGCTGTTTCTCCCACATCTCTTTTGTCGGTAGAAAACGTCGCAAACCAGCAACAGGTGCCACAATAATTCCACTTTCTCCAGCCGCTAAGCGGTTCAACACTTCAATGCGCTGGGCCTTCAATTCTGGACTCGCAACACCGATTTCTGATGCAATAGACTCATTTACAGGATATAACCAAACATTCTGCTCTCCAATTAATGAAACTAAATCTTCATACACTTTTTGCGCCTGATATAAATTATGCGTTATAACAAGCTGTGACTGCTTTGTGTTTTTATATAAACTAGCCATTAATAATGAACGCGAAGAGGTTGCCATACCTGAGATAAGCTGCTCTTTTAAACCTTCTTCTAACCCATCTATAATTGATCGTATTTCTTTATTTTCGTAAAATTGCTCTAGTAAACCTATCATTTTTCAAAACTCCTCTCAACATAAAGAGCAAGCTACTATATTTTATGCAAACATTTCGGAAAAAGAAAACAGAAAAATGCTTTGGACAAGCCAAAGCGAAGCAGTACACCCTATCCCTTATCCCTGTAAGTCTCTCACCTTCATATTCAGAAAAGAGAAGGATGGAAGTTCCCCCGTTATCAAGGGGCAAGGTGTTTAGCTAACCATCGGTAAGAAATACATGCTCTAACAGAAACCTTATTTTCATTGTAAGAACAGTTCATATTCATAATACTCTGGATAAGATGCGAGCGTTTTTTGACACGATTCACAAATTGTTTTTATATATATATTTCCGTTTTCATCAAAATGAATCATTTCTAACCGCTCTTGCTCTGTTAGTTGACCTAGCACAAGGCCGTATACTTTTTCCGCTGTAATAATACCTATTCTATATCCACAATGTCTGCAGTAATAATGTCCGTCCATAACTTCCTCCTAGCCGTACAATTACTACTATTATGGATATAAGTATAAAAAAATATTCCATTTTGGAAATGTTAATTATTGAAAATATTCATAACTTGTAAAAATGGAACTTTCAACCACTCTTCACATGCATCTGCACTTTTTTCAATTGCTCGTTTCATCTCAGGCATCTCATCTGTCGTAAAACGTCCTAATACATAATCAACTACTTTCATGCCATTTTTAGGACGATCAATCCCCATACGAACGCGTTGGAATTCCTGTGTTCCTAAATGTGCGATTGTTGATTTTATACCGTTATGTCCACCCGCACTGCCTTTCATACGAAGACGCAATTTTCCAACCGGAATATCTAAATCATCATAAATTACTATAAAATCTTCAATATCAATTTTATAGTAATCCATAAGCGGACGAATACTTTCTCCAGATAAATTCATATATGTAAGCGGCTTTAATAAAATGACTTTCTCTCCATTTACAAAGCCCGCACCGAATAACCCCTTAAATTTTTGCTCATTTAATGGGATATTCCAGCGTTTAGATAATTCATCTATTGCCATGAACCCAATGTTATGCCTTGTTAATTCATATTCTCTGCCTGGGTTACCAAGTCCTACTATTAATTTCATTGTAACACCACTTTCTTTTTTCGATACGAAAAGACGTAACCAACACTGGTTACGTCTCATTCTATCCAATTAATTAAATAGTACACTTACAGATTCTTCTTCGTAAACACGAATAATTGCTTCTCCAATTAATGGAGCAACAGAAAGTTCCTGTACTTTATCAATTTTCTTTTCTTCTGGTAATACGATAGAGTTTGTTACAACTAACTCTTTAATATTTGAATTTTGAATACGTTCAATTGCTGGACCAGATAAAACTGGGTGTGTACAGCAAGCATATACTTCAGAAGCACCGTTCTCTACAAGAGCGTTTGCTGCTAATGTAATTGTACCAGCTGTATCAATGATGTCATCAATTAGAATTGCTGTTTTTCCTTCGATATTACCTACTATATTCATTACTTCTGCTACATTTGGACGCGGACGGCGTTTATCGATGATAGCGATTGGTGCTTTTAAACGATCTGCCATTTTTCGAGCACGTGTCACACCACCATGGTCAGGAGATACAATTACAATATCCTTAAGACCTTTCTTCTTAAAGTAGTCAGAAAGAATAGGTACACCCATTAAATGATCAATTGGAATATCGAAGAATCCTTGAATTTGTGGAGCATGTAAATCTAGAGTAATTACACGAGTAGCACCCGCTGTTTCAAGTAAGTTTGCAAACAGTTTCGCTGTAATCGGCTCACGAGAGCGTGCTTTACGATCTTGGCGTGCATAACCATAGTAAGGAATAACAATGTTAATTGTTTTCGCAGATGCACGTTTTAATGCATCGATCATAATAAGCAATTCCATAATATGCTCGTTTACTGGAAAACTTGTAGATTGGATGATAAATACATCGCAACCACGAATACTTTCTTCAATGTTAATTTGAATTTCTCCATCACTAAAACGTGCAACAGAACATTTTCCTAATTCTACTCCAATGTGCTTTGCAATTTGCTCAGCAAGCGCCTTGTTAGAGTTTAAAGAAAATACTTTCAAATTAGAATTTAGATATTGAGTCGACATCTAGATTAACCCTCCACATTATGAATTTTTCTTATTCAGCAATTGAGCAACATAGTCTTCTTTATTAATTTGACGTGTACGTGCAATGGATAACGCTTTTGCTGGCACATCTTCTGTAATTGTAGAACCTGCTGCAACATAAGCACCATCTTCAACCGTTACAGGAGCAACAAGGTTTGAGTTACAACCAATAAACACACCATCACCAATTACAGTTTTAAATTTATTCTTGCCATCGTAGTTTACTGTAATAGAACCACAACCAAGATTTACATCTTCTCCCACTTCTGCATCACCAATATAGCTTAAGTGAGAAGCTTTACTTCTATTTCCGAAAACAGTCTTTTTAATTTCAACGAAGTTTCCAACACGAACTTCATTACCAATAACAGATTGCGGACGAATATGAGCGAACGGTCCAATTGCAACATCGATACCAATCTTACTATCATGAACAGTAGACTGACGAATTGTTGTATTATCGCCCACTTCACTATCACGGATGACCGTATGCGGCCCAACTTCACAATTTGATCCAATAACAGTATAACCTTCAATAATTGTTCCTGGGTAAATAACCGTATCATTACCAATTTTTGCATCAACAGAAATATACGTGTTATTCGGATCAATAATCGTAACACCATTTATCATATGTTGATGGTTAATACGTTTTTTCATAATGTCTTCCGCTTGCGATAGAGCGACCCTGTCATTAACTCCTAACGTTTCATCAAAATGCTCTGTTTGATAGGCAGATACAATATGACCTTCGTTTTTCAAAATCTCAATTACATCTGGAAGGTAATATTCCCCTTGCACATTTTCATTGGAAACTTTAGAAAGGGAAGCGAATAGCGCTTTATTATCAAAACAATACGTACCTGTATTAATTTCTTTAATCGCTCGCTCTACTTCATTTGCATCTTTATGTTCAACAATTTTTTCAACGTGACCATTTTCATTACGAACAATTCGGCCATAACCAGCAGGCTCTTGTATGTAGGCTGTTAATACCGTTGCCTTTGCACCTGCTTCTTCATGCTGCTTTAATAAAGCTTCCATTGTCTTTGCTGTAATAAGAGGTGTATCACCACAAATTACTAATGTTGTTCCTTCCTCGTTCCCCAGTGCATCAGCTGCTTGCATAACAGCATGTGCAGTTCCTAACTGCTCTGTTTGCAATGCAAATTCACTTGCACTTCCTAATTGATCTTGTACCTTTTCAGCGCCGTGTCCAACAACTGTAACAAGCTTCTGCACTTCTAGCTGAGAGACTTGATCAACTACATGCTGTACCATCGGTTTCCCGCATACAGGATGTAACACTTTGTATAAACTAGACTTCATACGCGTGCCTTTTCCTGCAGCAAGAATCACTGCATATCTTTTCGACATATAGACCCTCCATCGCAACCTATTTATCCATTAAAGATATTATCCTAAATAACTATATATTTCAAGAAACACCTTATAACTATTAAATTTTACCATAACTTTTATATAATGTTTTAGTATTTCATATCTTTTTATGAAATAAGCTATACTATTCCTTTTTCACGAAAAATTGAGGTAGCTGCTATAGATACAAATTGAAAAAAAACGATATAAAAACCTCTTCTTTAGGGGAATCGCGCACCTGGCCACGCACAATCTCGGCTTGTATGTTGAACAATCAAAATCGATTTATATAATATATGGAAACAACAACAAACTCCTGTAAATGCTTACAGGAGTTTGCCAAAATTATAGAGCTCTTCTTTTAGAGCTCTTCTTATTCGAATTTTACGAAGCTCCAGCTTCTTCAAACTCAACTTCCTCTAACTCGCCTAAACGGTGATACTCAGTTAAAACCGCATCTTGAATCTTAGAACGAGTATTAGAATTAATTGGATGAGCAATATCACGGAACTCTCCATCCGGAGTACGTTTACTTGGCATTGCTACAAATAATCCATTATTGCCATCAATTACACGAATATCATGAACAACAAATTCGTGGTCTAGTGTAATAGAGGCAATCGCTCGCATGCGCCCTTCTGTGTTTACGCGGCGTAATCTTACGTCAGTCACTTCCATCTTGTGTTCACCACCCTTTTCTAAATAAGCGATATATTTCTATAAATTCCACAAATGTTCTATTTTTCCTTCAATTTTTCAAAAATTTTTAAGATAAAAATTTTTATATAAGTGAAATATATAAATGAACATAAGTTATCGCTTACAATTCCTTATTTTACAAGGGCAATAACTTCAATTTCAACGGATACATCTTTCGGTAGTTTCACTACTTGTACACAAGAGCGTGCTGGTTTATTCGTAGAAAAATATGTACTATATACTTCGTTTACCGCATCAAAATCATTCATATCTTTTAAGAATACAGTTGCTTTTACCACCGTCTCAAACGATGCTCCCGCTTCTGTTAATACTGCATTTAAATTTTGAAACACTTGCTCTGTTTGTTCCTTTACATCCCCAGTCACAACTTCACCATTTACCGTCATAGGAATTTGTCCTGAACTGTAAAACATATTATTTACAATCATACCTTGTGAATATGGACCAATCGCCTGCGGCGCTTCATTTGTTTGAACTACTTTCATCGTTCCTCACCCTTTTATATTTTTTTATCCTGCTTTTACAAGCTACCCCTAATAAGGAACCTATTGTTTTAGCAGGTGATAAGCCTCCAAAGTTGGGAGCTTATCACCTGCTAAAACCTAATGTTCACAAATAACATGCCAAAGTACCTAACTGGTAAAAGCTTATTATCAATCAATATAAAACATCCCCACCGATAACAGTTTCACTTTATAAAAAAAGATAAAGCAGTCGCTTTATCTTTTCCCTCACTCTGACGAACAGTATCCCCTTTAAAACAATCTATTAAAAAGATTGTTTATCTTATTCAACTTCTACAATCATGTCAGTAAATGGACTTAAAGAATAATTTCCTTTTTCCACTTGAATCGTCTTTTCTCTCACATCTACTTCAGACAGGCGAATTAATGAAATAAAGTTATCGACAAGTCTTTCCTCAATATCACTTGATTCCACTAAAACTCCAATACCAACAACATTTGCATTAAATTCTTCAAGCATACTCATCATACCTTGTACGGTTCCGCCGGCCTTCATAAAATCATCGATAATTAATACATTCGCACCCTCTGGAAGACTACGTTTTGCCAATGTCATCGTTTGAATACGCTTAGAAGAGCCTGATACATAATTAATACTTACTGTCGGTCCTTCTGTTACTTTATTATCTTTTCTAGCAATTACGACTGGGACATCTAAATAATTGGCTACTGCATACGCCAAAGGAATCCCTTTCGTCGCAACTGTCATAACAGCGTCAATCGGCTGTCTTGCGAATACAGAAGCAAAAAGTCTCCCTGCACCATTAATGTAACGCGGGTTACTTAAAAGATCCGTCATATATAAATAACCGCCTGGCAGAATACGATCAGGATTCTCAAATAATTTACAAAGCTCATTAATAATTTGCTTCGCTTCTTCCTGACTTATATATGGGATATACTTCACTCCTCCTGCTGCACCTGGTACCGTTTGTAATGTGCCGACCCCTTGTTGTTCAAACGTTTGTTTAATAATAACTAAATCTTCACTAATAGAAGATTTAGCAGACTGATACCGTTCAGCAAAAAAAGTGAGAGAAACTAACTGACGAGGGTTTTGAAGCAAATAATAAGTCATATCGACTAACCTTGTACTTCGTCTAATTTTCATGCTCTCACCTCAAATTACGAATATTTTAAACAAATCATAACTTATTATACGGCTTTATTCAAGAACTTCTCGCTCTCCTAACAAACGAACTGCGTATACTTGATCACAAAATCCTTTTAAACCGTTGTAAATGCGGTGCATACGTGAATCGTGATGGACTAAACCAAAAACTGTTGGACCGCTACCGCTCATTAATACCGCATCTGCACCGAAACGTTTCATCTGAGCTTTAATATGTGCAACTTCAGGATGCATAGAGAATGTTACATCCTCTAACACATTGCCAACAGCTTGACAAATTCCTTCATAATCACCATTTTGAATCGCTTCAACCATACGATTTACATCTGGATGTGTTACACGATTTAAATTTAAATTCCCATATACGTCAGCTGTTGATACACCAATATGTGGCTTGGCCAAAATAACCCAGCAAGAAGGAGGTGTCTTTATATGTTCAATTTTCTCTCCACGACCTGTTGCAATGGCAGTTCCTCCATATACACAAAACGATACATCTGATCCAATCTCTGCACCTAGTTCTGCAAGTTCATCAATTGTAAGTCCGAGATTCCACAATTGATTCAGGCCCCTTAATGCTGCAGCTGCATCGCTGCTTCCACCTGCTAATCCCGCTGCAACTGGAATCGTTTTTTCAATTGCAATAGATACCCCTTTTTTTACTTGAAAGCGTTCCTTTAACAATTTTGCCGCCTGATAAGCTAAATTTCTTTGGTCGTCTGGCACATAACGGTTATGAGATACAATTTCAATCCGGTCTTCAGATAACTCTGTTAGTTCTAACCGATCTGCTAAATCAATTGTTGTCATAATCATTTTAACTTCATGATAACCGTCCGGTCTTTTTCCTAGTACATCTAACGACAAATTAATCTTTGCTGATGCTTTAACCAGTAGCTTCAATCTATTCACCTACTCTATGTACTCAATCTTTTATCGTTTATTTTACCATAAATTTATAGTAGAACGATGACACTTTCCTAATTATAACGAAAAGCATCAAGAATGAAACTACTTATACACTATGAATACAACTTTTTCGCGTGCAAAAAGCCGAGGAATATCTCCTCGGCCACCGTAGCATAGAAGTATCTTACTGTTACTGGTTTTGTTTCATCAATTGTTGCTCTGCAATTTCAATTGCACGCTTAACCATATTACCAGCATCTTTCGCACGAATTCCGCCCCATCCTTCTTTTTGCACGACATCATAAAATCCAAGCTCTTTTGCAAGCTCTTCTTTAAATTTATTCGACATGACTCCTCTTCGTCTACTCAACGCAAGTCCCCCTTTATCGCTACGGTATATTTAGTATGTGACACTACGAATCCCTTCAACTCTGGAAAATATATGTAACAAAAAACCATCCTTAAACAGATTGTTCACCTAACATAATTTCATTATCTTGTGCATCATAAAATGTAAGCTCAACAGTTTCTGTTAATACGTCTGCATAACTATAAGAAACACGCTGAAATGTATCTTCCTGTTGATCAAGTTGAACTACAAAAACAGAACGGTATGTTTCTGCTAACACACCAGACCGTTCTATCGTCTTTCTTCTTCCACTATTTGCTTTTAGCATAAGCCTCTGACCAAGATGATGATCCAAAGCACTTTTAATTTCATCTAAACGTTTTGACATATCATGCTACACCTCGCTGTTATTGGAATGGAAAGTATAGAAATACAAGTCATACATATATAGTCTGTACGTTCTTATACTTTTTTATCCAATTCCCCAAAAGCGTGTACATAAAAAGCAAGGCAAATACTTACCTTGCTCACTCTTCATAATATTGAAAGGGCAATCCTGTTCGTAAAATTCCTTTTGTTTCAATTCCGCCAAGCCCCTTCTCACCGGTTACTGTATTGCGTATGACATCCCAAACATTAACTCGTTCCATAAAAGATGTAAAGCTCACTTTTGCTACAACATACACTGGATCTAACGCATGAATATTAACGCGGGACGGAGAACTTGCAAAATTTGCCCCGGCTCGAATTAGAGCTTCAAAATGCGATTGACACGCCCCAGCAAAAATAACAGGGTGATCTAATGAAGGATACTTTTTTCGTACTGTACGTACAGCCTGTACAAAATGCTTAGAATGACGATAAGCTGCTAAATTTCCCATTTCTCCCTTTGATTTTGTATAAGCGTCATGCCCGGTAATTACTAAGATATCAGGACGAGCATGCTCAATTAAATCTAGAACCTTCTCTTGCATCTCCGTTTCTTTACAATGAATTCCCTGTACAGGCACACCTATTTTCGTATATAAATCTAAACATTTTCTTAAATATAAAGGATCTCCATCAAGATGAAGCACTTTACCTGGCATTTGAAAATAATTTACTTCATTTGCATAGCCGCCTGTTGACTGATATTCTTGGCGCTCTCTCATTAATACATAATCTTGTTGAAATAAACGATATGTCTTTTCCATTGTTTCTCGTTCCTGCTTCACTCTTTTCGTGTAATCCCTTTGATCGACAAGAACTAAATCTTCTATGGGTGCATCTGCTACGAGCCGAAATTCTTCCCCAAACAAAATTGCTATTGTGTCTTTTATTTCTGTTACTCGAAAAAGAAGGTCGCGCTTATAAGACTTTCTCTCCACTAAATCTCCAACGTGTACAGCCATCCTTTTACCTCCAAACTCGTAGGGACATATAACTCACTACGTTCTGTTTTAGCCTATGAACTTATAGGAAAAAGGTGACAAAAAAGGTAACTCAAAACGAGCTACCTTTTACATTTTATATAAAATGAAACTTTAATCAGCCCCCACCAATGAGGCGCATGCCAGCAATTTATCTCCCACCGAACATTCTAGCCACTGAAACTGGACAACAAAGAAATGTGGAAGTGGATCGCCCAGAATGTGAGGAGGATGGAGCTTCTGACGTAGAGGTGTTTTTTACCTCATAGGAAGAAGCGAAGCCACCGAACATTCTAGCCACTGGAACTGGACAGTGCTTTCGCCAAATTTTGAGGTGGGAGTATTACTACTCATTAATGCGGGATAAAAATAAAGCATTGCTTAACTTTGCAAATTCTTCAATTGATAATGTTTCGCCTCTTCGCTTCGGATCAATTTCAACTTCTGCTAATATACGCTCAAGTAATATTTTATCCTTTGGAAAACCATTTAAATTATTAGATAAATTATTCATTAATGTTTTACGTCGCTGCGCAAAGCTAGCACGAACTACTTCAAAAAAGAACGCTTCATCTTTAACTTCCACAAGCGGCTTTGGACGTCTTAGTAAACGAATAACTGCTGAATCTACATTTGGCTGTGGTACAAATACTGTACGCGGAACCGTCATCACCGTTTCTGGTTCTGTATAGTATTGAATCGCAATTGACAACGAACCATAATCTTTTGTTCCTGGGCGAGCCGCTAGGCGATCTGCTACTTCTTTTTGCATCATCACCACAAAACCACGCACTGGTAATTGTTCCTCTAATAACTTAAATAAAATTGGTGTTGTCACATAGTATGGTAAGTTCGCTACTACCATTACATCTTGACCTTCTTCAAACTGCTCTTGAAATACTGTATTTACATCAGCTTTTAAAATATCCTTATTAATTACAGTTACATTATCATAAGGCGCTAATGTCTCTTCTAGAATAGGTAACAGGCGTTGATCAATTTCAAACGCTACAACTTTCTTAGCACGCTTTGCCAACTGCTCTGTTAATGCTCCAATACCAGGTCCAATCTCAATTGCCCCGCTCTCAGATCCAACCTCTGCATAATCTACAATACGATTTAATACATTTGTATCAATTAAAAAGTTTTGTCCTAAACTCTTTTTAAATGAAAATCCATACTTTTCAACAATATCTTTCGTACGATTTGGCGTTGCGATATCTTTCATTTCTTTTCCTCCTGTAATACTTGCTTATACGCTTTTGCAAAATCCTGCTTTGAAATTTGGAACATTTGCAAACGTTTATGTAACTGCTTTGCATTTGTATAACCGATCTTTAATAGCTTACCCATTCGTTCTCTACGGCTTTTTGCTTTTTCTCCACCAACGAGTCCCGCTTCTACTAAGTCAATCCACTCAATCTCGCTTGTGTACTCTTCCATCTCTCCATGTAAGTTTTCCAAAGCGCGCCGGATAGATTCATTAGAGGCATGTTCAATTCCAACGCCCTTCTTTCGCTTTGCTAATGCTTCTTCTTTCGGTAAGAACGCGTGCTTACAACCTGGTACTTTCTCAGAAATAATTTTACGAATACGCTCTCCTGGATAATCAGGATCTGTAAAAATAATAACACCTCGTGTTTGTTGCGCCAATTTCACCTGTTCAATCACATGATTTCCAATTGCCGAACCGTTCGTTTCAATTGTATCTGCATCTACTGCACGCTTAATGGCAACCGTATCATCTTTACCTTCTACAACAATTATTTCTTTAATCTTCATAACTTCCTCCACACTCATTTCACATCTCTAATTAGTAAAACAAAAAAACGCCTATTTTTCCATTATTATTTTCCTAGTCCATACAATTTAAAAAGCAGAGGAGAAAAAATTCCTCTGCTTACCCTATTATTGTAACACTTTAATCTTCACTTGTTTTCTTCCCCAAGCTTCTGCCTGTGATTCTGTTGGCATAAGAACATCAATACGATTCCCTTTAATCGCCCCGCCCGTATCACCAGCAACTGCATATCCGTATCCTTCTACCCATACCTTTGTTCCAAGAGGAATAATCTGTGGATCTACTGCAATTAATTTCATATTTGGATTTGCCTTATAATTATAACCTCCTGCGCTTACACCTTGGCATCCGCCGCAGTACGGGGAATACGCCGTTGCTTGCACATAAAATTCGTTAGCAACTACACCTTCTGCATCACCTAAAATTGGCTCTTCTTCCTTTGTGCCAACAGCTACAATACGATTTTTTTCTTCTTGTACTATTTCTTCTTTCTGTAAGTTTCTTAAAACTTCATTTCCATTCTCTTTGATGACTGCAAATACCTTCTTCTTTTTTCCTTCTATTCCTTCTTGAATCACCTTTTCTGTTCCCTTACGGAGTGAAGAATCTTCTTGTTTCACTTCAGTAAAAGGAATTGGCTCTTCCACTGCATCGCTTACTTTTTCTACTCGAACCACTTTGACCTTCATATTTTGCTGCATCACTTCCTGTAAAGCTGGTTCCACCCTATCCATTTCATTTAGTGATACTTGTCGTTCTTTCAAAAAGTTAGCGACAGTAGTCGAAGTCGACCATACATGTTGTTCTTGACCGCCAACATGTAATGTAACCGGGAATGCTTTTTGAATCATGATTTTTTGAGTACCTTCCAACGATGTATGCAAACTAGGATATACTTTATCATGTTCACTCATTTCAATATGTTCTTCTACTAACAAATCTTTTACTGTTTTTGCTGTTGATTGTACTTGTTTCTCTTTTCCATTCACTATAATCATAAATGGCCTCGCCTTTTCTACAACTACTTTCATTTCACCCTTAATTTTCGTAGAAAGTGCTGGATATATATAATCTTTTTCTGCCACTTGAATCTTTTCTTCCTGCAACAACTCACTTATAGTATTCGCATGTGTATAAATTTCTTGTTTCTTTCCATCTACTTCAACAGTTATTTTATCTGTTGTCCCCGCATACGCTACTGTCCCAACAGATCCTGAAATAATTAATGCACTCGTAAATCTTACTGCTAACTTTTTGCTCACTTCTAACCTGGATAATAAACTTTTAGCATTTGCAATCACAATAAAATACCCTCCCTGTCTAGATCAGAATTATTAACTCTCATTCTCCTACTATTTCTAGTAGTGTTACTCATCTGAAGATAAACATAGGTGAAGGGAGAAAAAGGGGAGGAATTCCCCCCTACTTCCCATTATTGAATGCCGAATAGTTTTTTTGCATTTTCTGTTGTTTTAATCGCTACTTCTTCATAAGATAATCCTTTTAATTTTGCAATTTCCTCTGCAACAAGCTTTACATAGCTTGGTTCATTTCGTTGTCCACGAAACGGATGAGGAGTTAAATATGGACAATCTGTTTCGATTAAAAGTTGTTCCATTGGAATTTCCATCGCAACTTCTTTTGGTTTCTTTGCATTTTTAAAGGTTACTGGACCGCCTAATGAAATAAGAAAGTTCATCTCCACGCATTGTTTTGCAACTTCAACACTGCCACTAAAACAATGCATGATCCCTCCTACTTCGGATGCATTTTCTTCTTTTAAAATATCTACGATGTCTTGCGTTGCATCTCGATTATGTATAATGATTGGTAAATTTACTTTTCTTGCTAGCCTAATTTGTTTACGAAATACTTCTTTTTGCACTTCTTTCGGAGATTTGTCCCAATGATAATCTAAGCCCATTTCACCAAGTGCAACGACTTTGGGATGAGCTGCTAACTCTTCCAACCATTCTAAATGTTCTTCTGTCATATCAATTGCATCAACAGGATGCCAACCAACAGCTGCATAAATGAAATCATGTGTTTCTGCTAATTCAATTGCCTTTTTAATGGTCACTTCATCAAAACCAACTACAACTGTATAAGAAACACCCACTTCTTTCATTCTTGCAATTACTTCCTGTAAATCCTCTTTAAATTGCTCTGCATTTAAATGTGAATGTGTATCAAACAACATAATAAGAACTCCTTTTATTTGAAATAAATTCTATCATAGTGGAAAATTACTTTCCTAACACCGTAATAACAACTACATTACAATTTTGATACAAAAAAGGAAATTTTAGAAAGATTTCCGACAAGAAAAAAGATGCTTCACGAATGTTACACGTGAAACATCTCTCATTTTGTCGTTATTACTTAATTTTTGTACCATTTGGTAAGTTTTGGTCGACCGTTGCTAACGACAATTTTCCATTTTCTTCACCCGCTAAAATCATACCTTGTGATAACTCACCACGTAGTTTTACTGGTTTTAAATTTGTAACACAAATGACTTTTTTCCCTTTTAACTCTTCTGGAGAGTAAAATTTGGCGATTCCAGAGACAACTTGTCGTTTTTCTGTACCTAAATCAAGTTGGATCTTTAATAGCTTGTCTGCTTTTTTTACAGGCTCCGCATCCAATACTTCTGCTACGCGTAAGTCTACTTTAAAGAAATCATCAATTGTAATTTCTTCTACCTCTGGCGCTGCTTCTGTCTTTTCTTCTATTTTTGGAGCAGATCCTTTCATTTTTTCTTTAATATATTCCACTTCTACTTCTACTTCTAAACGTGGGAATACAGGCTGGCCTTTCACAACTTTTGTACCAACTGGAATGCAGCCAATTGTCGAAAGGCTATTCCACGTTTTATATTTTTCATCTGTAATTCCAATTTGTTCAAAGATTTTCCCTGGTGTTTCTGTTAAGAATGGCATTAACAAAATTGCTGTTTGACGAAGCATTTCTGCAAGGTGTGCCATAGCAGAAGCCAGTTTCTCACGATTGTTTTCATCTTTTGCTAATACCCACGGCTGTGTTTCGTCGATATATTTATTTGTACGGCTAACAAGCTGCCAAATTGTGCTTAGTGCTACTGAAAACTCCATGTTCTCCATTGCATCTTCCACTTTTTGTAGTGTTTCTTTTGCAAATATTACTAAAGCTTCATCAAAATCCGTTACATTTGTTTTGTAGACTGGAATTTCTCCGTCAAAATATTTATCAATCATTGCTACTGTACGATTTAATAGATTTCCTAAATCATTCGCAAGATCAAAATTAATACGCTCCACAAATCCTTCTGGCGTAAATACGCCATCTGATCCAAATGGTACTTCACGAAGTAGATAATAACGAAGTGCATCTAAACCATAACGATCAATTAACGTAACCGGATCTACTACATTCCCTTTTGATTTACTCATTTTTCCGTCTTTCATTAAAATCCAACCATGCGCAAATACTTTTTTCGGAAGTGGTAAATCAAGAGCCATTAAGATAATTGGCCAATAAATTGTATGGAAACGAACAATTTCTTTTCCTACTAAATGAACATCTGCTGGCCAATATTTTTTATACTTTTCTTCATTATCCGTTCCGTAACCCAATGCCGTAATATAGTTAGATAACGCATCTACCCATACGTAAATAACATGCTTCGGGTTACCCGGTACACGAACACCCCAATCAAAAGAAGTACGAGAAACAGCTAAATCTTCTAATCCTGGTTTAATGAAATTATTGATCATTTCATTTTTACGTGATTCTGGTTGAATGAAGCTTGGATTATCTTCATAAAACTTTAAAAGTCGATCTACATATTTCCCCATTCTAAAGAAGTAGGATTCTTCACGAACAAGCTCTACTTGATGACCACTATCTGGGCTCTTCCCACCAACTATTTTTCCATTCTCCATTACTGGATCAACAAGTTGATGCTCTGTATAAAACGTTTCATCTTGTACAGAATACCAACCTTCATATTCATCAAGATAAATATCACCTTGATCAACGAGTTGTTTAAAGATTTTTTCTACAACTTCTTTATGACGATCTTCGGTTGTACGAATAAAATCGTCATAAGAAATATCCATTTTTCCCCACAGTTCTTTAATTCCCGCTACGATGTTGTCAACGTATGCTTGTGGTGTAACATTTAATTCTTCTGCTTTTTTTTGAATCTTTTGTCCGTGTTCATCAGTGCCTGTTAAGTAGTACACATCGTACCCTTGCATACGTTTATAGCGCGCCATTGCATCTCCCGCTACTGTTGTATAAGCATGTCCAATGTGAAGCTTTCCACTTGGATAATAAATCGGAGTTGTAATGTAAAAGGTCTTATTTTCCTCTGTCATTATTTTAAACCTCCCAAATGACCTCATATGTATTTATAAACAGTATATCAAAAATTTATGTATAAAGACGAGTGTATGTACTATATCTTTATCATCTATTACTCATATTAATAAAAAATATACATTTCTATATTTCGACACTATCATTAAAATTCCAAGAATAAAATAAATCTTTCTATACATCTATTATTTTTTAGTATATATAATAAATATATATACTTTTTCGACATATAAATCGCTACAGTAGAAAATAAAAAATGACCTACGCTGGCCGCTTTAAACCTTATATGTGGCAGGAAAAGGACCTGACCGCTTCTATGCTCGGCCAGACGCCCTCGTCTCCCCTAAAAAGAAAGGGGTCTTTATATCGTTTTTTAACTTATTAATAGATGCGAAAATCTACAAAAATTTTATAATTAAAGAATTGACGGAAATGTAAATGATTGGTATCATATGTTCATAGGGTATTTTGTCGAAAAATGGCGAATTAAAATAGACTTGCAAAATATGAGGAGGAAAAACGAATATGAAATCTACTGGTATCGTTCGTAAAGTTGATGAATTAGGCCGCGTTGTAATTCCAATTGAATTACGTCGTACATTAGGTATTGCAGAAAAGGATGCTCTTGAAATTTATGTTGATGATGAAAAAATCATCTTAAAAAAATATAAACCAAACATGACTTGCCAAGTAACTGGTGAAGTTTCTGATAGTAACCTTTCATTAGCTGAAGGTAAAATTATTTTAAGCCCAGAAGGCGCAGAGCAAATCTTAAATGAACTACAACAATTTATCGCAGCAGCAAAATAAAGCTTCTCTTTTAGAGAAGCTTTATTTTTTTTCAACATGATATGCTTGATATACGTCCCTTTTCGACATATTCCGATCTTTTGTAACAACTTTAATAGCTTCTTTAGAAGAAAGACCTTTCTCCTCTATGTAGTATTCGACATGCCCCTCAACTGTTAATGCTTCCCACCACGCCTCTTCGCTAACCGCTTCTTCTGTAGAGCCTTCTACTAAAACACAAAATTCTCCACGCACTTCATTTTCCTTTGCCCAATGAATAACTTCTTCTAAAGAGCCGCGAATAAACTCTTCAAATTTCTTCGTAAGCTCACGACATAATACAACGTTTCTATTCCCTAATACATCTTTCATGGAGACTAATGTTTCCCCTAATCGATGTGGTGCCTCATAAAACATCATTGTATATGGAATATAACGCAGCTTCTCTAATTCTGCTTTACGTTCTTTTTTATGGCGCTGTAAAAACCCATAGAAATAAAAGTGTTTTGTTTCTAACCCTGATGCAATTAATGCTGTAAGCGCAGCATTGGGGCCAGGAAGAGGCACAACCGAGTACTTCTCTGCTACTGCTTGTACAACAATATCATAGCCAGGATCTGAGATACATGGCATCCCCGCATCACTGACAAGTGCTACTGTTTTTCCTTGCTCTAACATACCTAAAATTTTTTGTCCGCTCACTTCTTTATTATGCTCATGATAACTCATTACTGGTGTTTCAATTTCAAAATAATTACATAGCTTTTTCGTTTGCCTTGTATCTTCTGCTGCAATAAAGTCTGCTTCCTTTAACATACGAATTGCCCGAAATGTCATGTCTTCCAAATTACCAATTGGAGTAGGAACTAAATATAATGTTCCTCTCTCATTCACCTGAAAACTTTTTTGCTGCCACATAATAATCTCCTTTTTGTATATACTCATCTTTTTGTTTCCGTTTTAGCTGCTTGAAACGATATTCTGCCTGCATCGCAGTTCTTTTTTCTTCGTAAGTTTCAAAGTATTTTAATATAACAGGACGTCTTGCTCTTGTATAACGTGCTCCTTTCCCACTATTATGGGCCTGAATTCGCTTCTCTAAATGATTTGTATATCCTGCATAGTAGCTTCCATCAGCACATTCAACAACATAAAAATAATGTTTATTCTGCTCCATATAAAATTGCATTCATTTCCTTCGTATATTTATTATTTTCTTCATATACAAAAAGAGGTGGCAAAATTTTTAAATCTGCATTTCCATCTTTAATACCTTCAATTAATAATGTATTAGCTTCTTTACCTGCTTTTGGATACACAAATTGGAGACGCTTTGGCTCAATCTTATATTTTCTCATAAGAGTTACAATATCAAGCAAACGACCAGGGCGATGTACAAAAGCAACTTTTCCTCCTTGCTTAACAAGTTGGCTGCTAACACGTACAACATCTTCTAGTGTGCACATAATTTCATGACGGGCAATTGCTAAATGTTCATTTAAATTTTGCTCAGATGGCTTTGGCGTTTGAAAGTATGGCGGGTTGCATGTAACAACATCAAACTGATGTCTTCCCAATTGCTCTGGCATATGCTTTAAATCACCGTTAATAAGCCGAATTCTCTCTTCTAACTCATTATATTGAACACTTCTAACACCCATATTGTAAATACGCTCTTGTATTTCAACTCCCGTAATATTCCCTTTCGTACGAGAACTTAATAAAAGAGGAATCACTGCATTGCCCGTACACAAATCTAATATATTTCCTTTCTGAATAGGCATCCATGCGAAGTTCGCCAATAATACTGCATCTAATGAAAAATTAAATACTGATGGACTTTGAATAATTTTCATATCTTTTGATAGTAAATAATCTAGACGTTCATCTCCATATAACTGCATATCATTCTTTCCTTCCTTATCATTCAAACTTTATTTTAGCAAACGTTAAGACAATTTACCTATGTTTACAACAGTCTAACGTCCATTACTTCTATTTTGGTTATATGTACAAAAAATTACCTTTCCAATTTACTGGAAAGGTAATTTTATTTTTTATTTAAAAATGATAAACAGAATAAGCAATCCCCTTCTTTACGTACACTTCCATAATGCAAATTGCAAATATGAAAACCTTCCTGGTACAGGCGTGCTAGATTATCATATCCTTCACCGATATCTATTTTAGGTTTTATTTCTTTTTGCCTATTCGCTTTCTGTTTCTGCTTATTCTGAACTTCTTCAAAACGATTTCGCAAATTTTCATTTTCCATTTTAATGTGTTGGTTTTCTTCCAATAGCTCTGCAAGATGCTGCTTTAACTCTCCCAACTGTTTATAAAGATGTCCAATTTGCTCTTCCATACTGGAAACCGCTACAAAAATATCTTTTTTCTCCACAAGCACCCACCTCATTAATCTGTGGTTTGACTCGAAACGACCCCTTTATTCATTAATTCATCTAACGTATATTCTACTATCCGTTCCTTGTCTATTAATTCCACTTGAATTAATCTTTCTAAAATATTTAATCCGATTACACGACCAAGACCATGCGGTGTTTGTATCTTCTCATCTAAATCTGGAAGCTGCTCTTTTGCTGCTTCATATTCATCATTTTCATACTTTAAACAGCACATTAATCGCCCACATAACCCTGAGATTTTCGCAGGATTTAATGATAAATTTTGATCTTTTGCCATTTTTATGGATACAGGTTCAAAATCCCCTAAAAAAGTAGAGCAGCAAAGCATTCGGCCACATGGACCAATACCACCTAACATTTTTGCTTCATCACGAACACCAATCTGTCTTAATTCGATTCTTGTCCGGAAAATAGCCGCCAAATCTTTTACAAGCTCGCGAAAATCAATGCGACCGTCTGCCGTAAAATAAAAAATAACCTTATTACGATCAAATGTATATTCCACATCAACAAGTTTCATATCAAGATCATGCTCGATTACTTTCTCCTGACAAACTTGATACGCTTCTTTTGCTGCGCGTTTATTTTCCTCAACAATTGTACGGTCATTCTCATTTGCAATTCGAATAACTTTCTTTAGTGGTAAGACAACATCATTTTCATCGACTTGTTTCTTCGTGATGACAACTTTCCCATATTCGATTCCTCGTACTGTTTCCACGATTGCAAACTCATTTTCTGAGATATCAAATTGATTTGGATCAAAGTAATACACTTTTCCGGCCTTCTTAAATCGAACACCTACTACATCATACAAACGGTCATCCCTCCTGCAACCGCAACACTAACTGCTCGAATACAAGCTGCGCATTTACATTAGCGTTGATTCTATTTTTTGCTTCTAATATATTGAAAAGAGCCGATACAATGCGCTTTTGAGAATAGGAAAAAGATTGGAATAACTCTTTTTGGTCTTGAAAAACGAGACGCTCCTCTTCTTCCAATTGAACATATAATAAATCCTTATAAATAAGGAGCAACATATCTAATCCTAGCTGTAGTTGTTCTTTCTCTCCAAAATGCTTCACCCACTTCTCCTGCACAAAAAAAAGAGACGTGGTATCTTTCTCTAGGGCTTCACATAATTTTATCACTAAAGTTCGTGCTTGTGCAAACCATTCATCATTGCAAAACGATAGTGCCTCATCAAAACTATTTGTAAGTTCCGCTGCAAGATTCCCTAAAGAAATACTTACCTTTTCATTTTCTAAACGGTTAACCAAAGCACTTTTGGGAAGCGGCCTAAATGTAACAATTTGACAGCGTGATAAAATAGTGCTTAAAATTTGATGGCTTTGCTCAGTTAACAAAATTGCCGCTGTGTCACTACTCGGTTCTTCTAAAAATTTAAGCAATGTATTTGCAGCATTTGTTGTCATCTTATCGGCATGCTCAATAATATAAATTTTTTTAGTTGCTTCTAGACCTGTTTTCGAAAACTCTTCTTGTAATTCGTGAATTTGCTGTTTCTTAATGGATAGACCATCTGGTGCAACAATATATACGTTTGGGTGATTGCCCGAATCAATGCGTCGGCAATTCGTACATGTATGGCAAGGTTCTACTCCATTTCGTTGTAAACAAAGAAAGCTTTTCGTCATTTGCATAGCTGTTTCTAGTTTACCTGTTCCTTTTGGCCCTTCTAACAAATAAGCGTGGGATATACGCTCTTTTGCAATACTATTCATTAACATTTTTACAACAATGGGTTGTATAAGAGACAGTTGTTCCCACGTCTTCGCCATATTCCATACCTCACTTTTTATACTTTCTTCTATTATAACAATTTTTGTTCAATAAGCTGAGTAACTTCTTCTACAACAGCTTCCATTGGTTGATCTGCATTTACAACGACGATACGATCTGCAAATCGATCTACTAATTGTAAATATCCTTCACGAACACGTTTATGAAATTCCATGCTTTCTAAATCTAAACGATTCACTTCTCTATTACCATCTTTTCTAATGCGTGCTAAGCCAACCTCTGGTTCAATATCTAAATAGATTGTAATATCCGGCATACAATCTTCTGTTGCAAAACGATTAATTTCAAATACCTTATCAACACCAAGGCCGCGTGCATACCCTTGATAAGCAAGAGAGCTATCTATAAAACGATCACATATTACAATATAATTGTCTTCTAAGGCCGGCATGACCTTCTCTACTAAATGTTGTCTGCGTGCTGCAGCATATAATAATGCTTCTGTACGTGCCTCCATCATTGTATGCTCTTTTTTATGTAAAATAGTGCGAATTTCTTCTGAAATCATAATTCCACCCGGTTCACGTGTTGCCACTACTTTTTGTTTCTTCTTCTCAAAATATGGCATTAATTTTGTAATTAATGTAGATTTCCCTGATCCTTCTGGCCCTTCAATTGTTACAAACAATCCCTTCATTCATAAAACCTTCTTTCTCTATATATCGTATACAGTAATATTTTTTATATTTCCTTGAAAACGTGCACCAGTCTCTTCTAAATTAGAAATTTGCTTTATGTGCTCTAATGTAATTTCCTCTCCATACATGACCAACGGAATCCCTGGTGGATACGGTATAATCATTTCAGCCGCAATCATGCCTAACGCATCTCTTAATGGTACAACTTTTTTCTTATATTTTTCCAATTGCTTATATGTAAATGACAAAGAAGATAAATGATTATTATAAGGATAATTTATACACAGCTTACTATCTTCCACATCGTATGAGCATAGTGCATCTTGTAGCTTCTCAATTACTTTTATATACTCTCCATTTACTTGGAGTGGTAAAATAAGTAAAACATTATATAGGTCTGCCATTTCAACATACATACCTACCTCTTCAAATAGACGTTGTAATTCATAGCCAGAGAGCTTACAGCGTGTTTGTACCGTTACTTTTAATGCATCTAGTATTGGATAGTCTAAAACAGCAAGTTGTGGAATGCGATCTAATGCCCCGCGAAACTGCCGAGTAAATGTCGCAATTTCCTTACCTCCTTCTTCTTTTATCTTCGCTAATACAAAACGCGCTATATCTAAAGAAGCCATGATTGGATAAGATGGACTACTAGATTGCAATATATTTAAATAAGAAGAAACTTTTTCTTCATCAACTAGCGAGCTATTTACATGTAAGTATGAACCCATTGTCATTGCTGGTAATGTTTTATGTGCCGAATGAACAACAACATCAGCCCCATATGCAAGCGCTGATGTTGGAAAAGGTTCCCCGATACAAAAATGCGCTCCATGCGCCTCGTCTACTAAAACAGGGATACCATTTTTATGCGCTAACACAATACTCTTTTCTAAGTCTACACCCATACCATAATAGTTTGGATGCGTTAAAATAAGGGCTTTTGTTTGTGGATATTGCAAAATTGCATCTTCAATCGTTTCATACGGGACACCAACTGGTACACCATATTTTTCATCAATCCATGGCTCTAGAAAGACAGGACGTGCTCCAGCTAATTTAAGGCCATTCATAATTGATTTATGAGCATTTCTTTGTACAAGAACTATATCATGTTCATTACAGCACGCTAACAGCATAGCTAAATTCCCAACCGTTGAACCATTAATTAAAAAATAACTTTTTTGTACTTCGTATAGTTCTGCTAATAAACACTGTGCTTCTTCTATACATTCAAATGGACTATGAAGATCATCAAGTCCAGTAAGTTCTGTTACATCAATAGAAAGTATATCATGAAAATACTTTTGTGCTTCATAGGGAAAATTCGTTCCATTTTTATGTCCTGGAACATGAAAGGATATCGGTTTCTTACTTGCAAAAGACTTTAATGCTTCATATAAGGGCATTTTTCTTTGATCCATATTCACTCTTCCTTACTATTCATTCTCTCTATATTATACAGAGATTTTCATAAAAAAAATAATAGGCAAACATGCCTATTTTTCTATATAAATTCATTTTAATTTTTCAGCATATAAGTTGCTGCTATGCATGGCCAGACGCTCTCGTCTACCTAAAAAGATTTGTATTTTTCTAGGGCTATACTTGTATTTTTCGTAGTTGCTGTAAATAAAACATATACTTTGGATCATTTGTATTTGTTTCTATCATTTCTCGTTCACATGATTCACATATAAAACTCGTATACAAATGAATTCCACTATCCTTTTTATCTTCACACACAATACAAACTTCTTCTTTTGTTGTGACATACCCCATATTATTCGCCTATTTATCGTATTCTATCTAACCATTACTATATAAAATTAGACCAACGATAAATAAACTGTTCCTCCCCTCTATAAGAAATAACAATATACATTTATAAGCGTTAACAATTTTTCGAAATATATACACCTTTTATACTTTTAGTGTATGAATCATTTCTAGGCGAAGTGTCTGTCTAATACTTAGTTAAGCTTGCTAGCCCAAAATAGGATAAAGTGAAACTTCCATCAGTGAGGAGTTTCTTCATCCCCACCTATCTTCTTTGCTTCTCTCTACATTTTGAAGTGTGGGCCTTACTGTCCACGAATAGCGGGATAAAAATAAAAAGACGAGTCCACTGACTCGTCTTTCGTTTGCCTGGCAACGTCCTACTCTCACAGGGACAAAGTCCCAACTACCATCGGCGCTAGAGAGCTTAACTTCCGTGTTCGGTATGGGAACGGGTGTGACCTCTCTGCCATCATTACCAGACTTATGAAGGTATATTCCTTCAAAACTAGATAACATTTGCTTCATATTATATGGTTAAGTCCTCGATCTATTAGTATTCGTCAGCTCCACGTGTCACCACGCTTCCACCTCGAACCTATCAACCTGATCATCTTTCAGGGATCTTACTAGCTTAACGCTATGGGAAATCTCATCTTGAGGGGGGCTTCATGCTTAGATGCTTTCAGCACTTATCCCTTCCGCACATAGCTACCCAGCTATGCCCTTGGCAGAACAACTGGTACACCAGCGGTGCGTCCATCCCGGTCCTCTCGTACTAAGGACAGCTCCTCTCAAATTTCCTACGCCCACGACGGATAGGGACCGAACTGTCTCACGACGTTCTGAACCCAGCTCGCGTACCGCTTTAATGGGCGAACAGCCCAACCCTTGGGACCGACTACAGCCCCAGGATGCGATGAGCCGACATCGAGGTGCCAAACCTCCCCGTCGATGTGGACTCTTGGGGGAGATAAGCCTGTTATCCCCGGGGTAGCTTTTATCCGTTGAGCGATGGCCCTTCCATGCGGAACCACCGGATCACTAAGCCCGACTTTCGTCCCTGCTCGACTTGTAGGTCTCGCAGTCAAGCTCCCTTATGCCTTTGCACTCTACGAATGATTTCCAACCATTCTGAGGGAACCTTTGGGCGCCTCCGTTACTTTTTAGGAGGCGACCGCCCCAGTCAAACTGCCCACCTGACACTGTCTCCCGGGTCGATAAGACCCGTAGGTTAGAATTTCAATACAGCCAGGGCGGTATCCCACCAGCG
>NZ_JBFLUR010000002.1:3525000-3540000 GCF_050473865.1 Bacillus sp. S10(2024)
TATTTCTCCTACTTATAATTCTCTGCGGCCTTCTAACGCCTTCGATAGCGTTACTTCATCCGCATATTCTAAGTCACCACCAACTGGTAGACCGTGTGCAATACGAGTCACTTTAATTCCCGTTGGCTTTAACAGACGAGAGATATACATCGCTGTTGCTTCCCCTTCAATATTCGGGTTTGTTGCCAAAATAACTTCTTGGACTGTTTCATCATGTAGTCGTTTTAACAACTGAGGAATATTAATATCTTCCGGACCAACTCCCTCCATTGGAGAAATGGCACCATTCAACACATGATATACTCCCTGATATTCTTTCATCTTCTCCATCGCAATCACATCTTTCGGCTCTTGCACAACACAAACAACTGATTGATCACGATGAGAATCATCACAAATATAACAAGGATCTCGATCTGTTATATGACCACAAACAGAACAGTACGTTAAGTTTCGTTTTGCATTTACAAGTGACTTCGCAAAATCTAATACGTCATCTTCTTTCATATCCAATACGAAAAAAGCCAAACGAACCGCTGTTTTCGGTCCGATACCTGGTAATTTCATAAAGCTATCAATTAACTTCGAGATTGGTTCCGGGTAGTGCATCTATGACTAACCTCCTAGAACATACCGCCTGGTAAATTCAATCCTTTTGTAAATTGTCCCATTGTAGAATTCGATAGGTCTTCCGCTTTCTTTAATGCATCATTTGTCGCAGCTAATACAAGATCTTGCAACATTTCAATATCTTCTGGATCTACAACTTCTTCTTTAATTTTCACTTCCAGAACTTGTTTATGGCCATTTGCAATAACTGTTACCATACCGCCGCCAGCTGTTCCTTCAACTGTTTTTTCACCAAGTTCCTCTTGTGCTTTCGCCATTTGTTTTTGCATTTTTTGCATTTGTTTCATCATGTTATTCATATTTCCCATTCCACGCATCATAATAGTTCCTCCTAATTTTCACTTAATGGATATTTACATTTCAGAAATAAAACTCTATTTAAGGCATACTTTATTCTTTTATTTCAATTAATTGCTCTCCAACTATTTTTAGGGCTTCTTCTACAAGGAGATCTTTTGGTTTCTCTGCTTCCTCTGAAGAATCACCTTCACTTTGTAAGAACCCCTCACGAATTTTTCCCCATTCACTTTTAGGAATTGCAATCATTTGTAAATTTTTCCCAAATAGTTCGAAGAGAATTTGCTCTACCGTATCTGTTGCTTCGCGATTTTCACTCGCCATTTTACAATGAATTTCATACTTAAAAGCAAGAACATAAGAAGTAGTAGATGCTGCTACCGGCTCACTGTTTTCTAACAAAACAGCATAAGCGACTTTATTATAACTTTTCAATCGCTCTAACAGTTCACTCCATGCACTTTTCAACTGCTCCAATTCTTTACGAGTTGCTTGCTTTAGCACTTCATGAACACGACCAACCGGTATTTTCATACTACCAGAACGGCTCGGCTTCGGCGTAGCCTTTGTTTCTCTCACTTCTTGTTGCATCGAAACTGGTACACCATGCTGTTTCACCTTCTCTAATTCCTGTTCTAACTGCTGCATTCTTTGTAAAACGACTTGCAAGCGATCCGCTCCGTTTGCTTTCATCGCAAACTGCTGACACAATTGCACCATAACCACTTCTAAAAAAATACGAGGATGATTTGTCCATTTCATTTCTTGTTGACTCTTACTAAGTGTATGAATAATTTCATAAATCACTTCAGGCTGCATCTCCTGACTTAACTTTCGAAATGAATCATCAACAATAACTCTCTCCAACATATCTTCTAGCTTCGGTGAGGTTTGATACAAAAGCATATCTCGGTAATAGTAAATGAAGTCTTCCATGAAGCGAAGCGGATCTTTCCCCTGATTCATAATATCATCAACAAGACGCAATGCTTTTGATACATCATTTTCATATATACTTTCTACAAGGTTCGCTAAATAGCGCTGTGAAACGGAACCTGTAACCGCTAATACGTCTTCTACCGTTACCACTTCGTCACTATAAGAAATCGCTTGATCAATTAAACTTAATGCATCACGCATACCACCTTCTGCGGCACGCGCTACAATTTGAAGTGCTTCCTCGTCCACTTTCGTTCCTTCGTTGTTCACAACAGTAGTTAATCGTTCTACAATATCTTGTACTGATATTTTGCGGAACTCAAAACGCTGACAACGAGAAATAATTGTCGGTGGAATTTTATGCGGTTCTGTCGTTGCCAAAATAAAGATAACATGCTGCGGAGGTTCTTCTAATGTTTTTAATAGTGCATTAAACGCACCCATCGAAAGCATGTGAACTTCATCAATAATATATACTTTATAGCGAACTTCGCTTGGAGCATATTTTACTTTATCTCTTATATCTCGAATTTCATCTACACCGTTATTCGAAGCCGCATCAATTTCTAATACATCTGAAATGGCACCTTGTGTAATTCCTAAGCATGCAGGACATTGATTACAAGGTTCAGCTGTAGGAGCTTGCTCACAGTTGATTGCTTTTGCAAATACTTTCGCAATTGTTGTTTTCCCTGTTCCCCTTGGGCCAGAGAACACATAAGCGTGTGACGCTTTCTCTTGAAGAAGGGCATTTTGCAACGTTTTCGTTACGTGCTTTTGACCGACTACATCTTCAAATTTCTGCGGTCTCCATGTTCGGTATAACGCCTGGTATGACACGAAAATACGGCCTCCCCCAAAAGTTATTCTCTCGTTTATCTAGCTATTCGTAAACAGTAATCTCGCCAACTCAAACAAAAAAATTAGGCGGGATACACTGCCCGCAAAAGCCTGATTATTGTTTCACTTTATTATAACCTATTCTGATTCTAGATTCCAAAAGTTATTTTCCATACAAAAACCCATCCTATATGAATAGGATGGGTTTATATGCATATATAACTGCCGTGCACCTTCTGTCGATTACGTACCATAAGCGTTACTTAAGCAGTTAGCTCGGTTCAGGCACTCCTGCGGCACACGAGAAGACCCGCTTATTGCTGCTTCCTTCCGGACCTGACAAGGTTCACGGGGTCCCGTTGCGCAGGACCCAAACGTCAACACCACTTACTTAAGGCAGACCCTACAGTAACATAACCTCGAGAAGGGATTCAGCCTCGCTAGAGCGGATTGCGAGTACAGGGCACCGCTACCTCCCCGCTTAGCACGGCAAAGTTAAAACCATATTTAGTTGCCTCATTTAAAGGCAATCTCAGTATAACTTGTTTCCTAAAAAATTGCAACGTGCTAGCAAGGAGTATTTTTATCCAACTCTTCCTTCTCTTTCTTCCTCTTTTTACGTAGTTCTCGAAAAAAGTTTGTTAATAAGCTTCCGCACTCTTCTTCTAATACACCAGCTACAACTTCGGATTGATGATTAAACCGATCCTCTGTTAATAAATTCATTAATGTACCAGCACATCCACCTTTTGGGTCGGCCGCACCATATACAACGCGTTTCACACGTGATAATACAATAGCACCAGCACACATTGGACATGGTTCTAATGTGACATATAACGTTGCATTTTCTAAACGCCAAGTCCCTAATTTCTTGCAAGCATCATCAATTGCTAATAATTCAGCGTGAGCGACTGATCGTTGTTCCGTTTCACGTAAGTTATGCGCACGACTTATTACTTCGCCGCCTACAACAACAACCGCACCAATTGGTACTTCTTGTATTTCTTCAGCCTTTTTTGCCTCTTCTATCGCAAGTTTCATAAAATAAATATCTTGTTCCATAACAAAGTCCTTTCATCACAAATAACTTTTCTATATTCAATCCAATCTAAAGAGAAAGGAAAGGAGATTACATATGAAAAATACAGCACTTCTTATTATCGACATGATTAATGACTTCAAATTTTCACACGGACCTATCTTAGCACGAAAATGCAAACCCATTACAGAATCGATTTTAAAACTTAAACAAAAAATGAAAAACTCCGACTGCCCAATTATTTATGTAAATGATCATTATCATTTATGGAGAGCTGATATTAATGAACTCATCACCTATTGCACAAATGAATACAGTGAAGAAATTATAAAAAAGATCGCCCCCGCCAGCGATGATTATATTTTTATTAAACCACATTATTCTGCTTTTTATGAAACACCATTAAATTCATTATTAGGTCATTTAAAAATAGAAAATCTTATCTTAACAGGAGTGGCTGGAAATATATGCATCCTCTTCACCGCAAATGATGCCCATATGAGAAACTATCAATTATATGTACCCAAGGATTGTATTGCCTCTAATTGCGATCAAGATAACGAACATGCCCTGCGTATTATGCAAACCACCTTAAAGGCAGATACTTCTTCATCATTTCATTTGCAACTGTAATAACATAAAATGAAATTCCCACCAGTGGAGGATCGTATTGCGAGTTAGTGCCGGATAAAGCGAAACTTTAATCAGTGGGGGTTTTCTTTATCCACACTGATTAAAAGTCCTCACCAATCGAGCGTTTACGGGCAGTTTATCTCCCACCTAACTTCTTTGCTTTCACCGAATCTTGAGGTGGGAGTATTACTGCCCGTTAATGCGGGATAAATCAATTTTTCAACTTTTTATGACAAACTAACCCTTTCTCACTCCTCTTATGCTACAATAATTCTGTTTTGTGCTTTTTATTCGTTTCAAATCATGTTTTGAGAGGAGGCAACAGTGTGACTGGAGTACCATTTATTACAGTTGAAGGACCCATTGGTGTTGGAAAAACTTCACTCGCGAAAGCGATATCGACTCACATGCAACTCCATTTATTAAAAGAAATCGTTGATGAAAATCCTTTTTTAGGAAAATTTTACGATAATATTGAGGAATGGGCTTTTCAATTAGAAATGTTTTTCTTATGCAACCGATATAAGCAATTAGAAGACATTGATACAAAATATTTAAAACAACATATACCTGTCGTAGCAGATTACCATATATTTAAAAACTTGATTTTTGCATCTCAAACATTACAAGGTGCTCAATACGATAAATACATGCAAATTTATCGTATCTTAACACAAGATATGCCAGTTCCAAATGTCATCGTATATATAACAGCA
This sequence comes from Bacillus sp. S10(2024), assembly GCF_050473865.1. Classification (NCBI taxonomy): domain Bacteria; kingdom Bacillati; phylum Bacillota; class Bacilli; order Caryophanales; family Bacillaceae; genus Bacillus; species Bacillus sp. S10(2024). The sequence continues at coordinate 3,530,098 of NZ_JBFLUR010000002.1, forward strand.
AGTTTAGAAACGCTACAAAAAAGAATTGCCATGCGCGGACGTGAATTCGAAAAAAATATAGATCCTAATTATTTATTGCAACTCATTAAAGATTACGAAATAGCAATGGAAACATTCAAAAAAGATCATCCAGACATCCCCGTATTAAAATTCAATGGAGATAACATGGATTTTGTAAAAAATGAATCGGACTTAAATGTAATCTTATCAACATTACAAAACACACTGACAAAGGAGATTAACCAGTAATGAATTTGAGACAAAAATATGATATTCCAAATGATGCTGTTATTACGATTGCCGGCACAGTTGGTGTTGGGAAATCTACAATGACAAACGCCCTTGCCAATACACTTGGTTACCGCACATCATTTGAAAAAGTAGACTCTAATCCATATTTAGATAAATTTTATGGAGACTTCACACGTTGGAGCTTCCACCTACAAGTTTATTTCTTAGCAGAGCGCTTTAAAGAACAAAAAAGAATCTTCGAATATGGCGGAGGATTTATTCAAGACCGTTCTATTTATGAGGACACGGGAATTTTTGCCAAAATGCATTATGAAAAAGGAACAATGACCGCTACAGATTATGAAACATATAAAAGTTTATTTGATGCAATGGTTATGACACCTTACTTCCCACATCCTAATTTACTAATTTACTTAGAAGGATCATTTGAAGATATTGTAGATCGCATTAAAGAACGCGGAAGACCAATGGAACAACAAACACCAATTGAATATTGGAAAGAAATGCATGAACGTTACGAAAATTGGATTAATGATTTTAATGCTTGTCCTGTATTGCGTCTTAATATTAACGAATATGATATTTTACAAAATGAAAATTCAATTGAACCAATTATTAAGAAAATCGGTCACTTCTTACAACAAACACGTAAACTTGTAAAATAAAAAACCCGTGCAATCGCACGGGTTTTTCCTATGAACTTAGTTTTTCTTTTTCGTCGGAGCAATAATTTCACTCTCTGATTTCCCTGCACTAATACGCTGACGCACAGTGCTTACACTAATATTATACGCTTCAGCAATTTCTTTTACCGTCATTTCTTTTCCTTTAATAACGGCTGTAATTACTTTACGTTTTGAATCTGCCTTTTTCTCAACTTGCATTGGCGTTTCTACTTTCTTCACTTCTTTTTTCACATCACAGATGCAACCACAAAGTTTACGAAATGTTTCATCGCTTACAATACGAGATACGTTTGCAGCACTGTTTAAGATTTTATTTTTCTTGCAAACGGGACATTGTACATAATATAGTGTTTTTCCGTCAAGCGGAAACGTTTGTATAATAATATCCATGGCCATGGTAGCTCCTTTCATATCTATGAAGATAATCCTCGGAATATGAGTGTTCCTATAAGAGGTTCATTCTCCTATATGCTACTTCCTGTTTGGTTAAAATAAAAACTCGTTACGTGTTGGTAACGAGTTCTCCAATCTCCACTTATATGCGCTGTTGTCAATTATATATGGCGGAGGAAGAGGGATTCGAACCCCCGCGCGGCTCACACCGCCTGTCGGTTTTCAAGACCGATCCCTTCAGCCAGACTTGGGTATTCCTCCGTGTTAACATGACATGAAATATAATATCAAAAGAAAAACTGTTCGTCAACCCTACTATTATAGATAATATAAAAAGGAAAGAGATTTTTTCTCTCTCCTTTTTCATAAAATGTATTCTACCCTACTAAATAGCTAAAGATGTTATTATTTTAAAATAACAGTGAGTGTATATTAATAACAATAAATTTATTTAATTACTGTTTTTCCTCCCATATAAGGGCGAAGAACTTCTGGAATGATAATAGAACCATCTTCTTGTTGGTAGTTCTCTAAAATAGCTGCTACCGTACGGCCAATTGCAAGTCCAGATCCGTTTAGTGTATGAACATGCTCTGGTTTTGCTTTTGTGTCACGGCGGAAACGGATATTTGCACGGCGTGCTTGGAATGCTTCAAAGTTACTACAAGAAGAAATTTCACGATATGTACCATAGCTAGGAATCCATACTTCAATATCGTATTTCTTCGCTGCTGTAAATCCTAAATCTCCTGTGCACATACTCATCACACGGTATGGAAGACCTAATAATTGTAATACACGCTCTGCATCATTTGTTAACTTTTCTAGTTCTTCATAAGAATCTTCAGGTTTTACAAATTTCACAAGCTCTACTTTATTAAATTGGTGCTGACGAATTAAACCACGTGTATCACGACCCGCAGATCCTGCTTCAGAACGGAAACATGCACTAAACGCCGCATAACGGATTGGCAATTGCTCACCATTTAAAATTTCATCACGATGTAAGTTTGTTACAGGTACTTCAGCTGTAGGAATCAAGAAATAGTCTTCACTCTCAATACGAAACGCATCTTCTTCAAACTTTGGAAGTTGCCCTGTTCCAATCATACTTGTACGATTTACAATATACGGAGGTAAAATCTCTTCATAGCCATGTTCTTCTGTATGAAGATCAAGCATGAAGTTAAATAAAGCGCGTTCTAATTTTGCACCCGCACCTTTATAAAATACAAAACGGCTACCTGTTACTTTTCCAGCGCGTTCAAAGTCTAGCATTCCTAAATCCGTTGCAAGATCCCAATGTGGCTTTGGTTCAAACGTAAATTCTTCAACTTCTCCCCATGTACGAACTTGCACATTATCATCTTCTGTCTCACCATTTGGTGTAGACTCATGTGGAATGTTTGGAATAGATAACATTAATCGCTCAAGATCTTCTTCAACTGTACGAAGCTCGTTATCAAGCTCTTTAACTTTATCACTTACTTCACGCATTTCTAAAATAAGCGCCTCTGCATCTTTCTTTTCACGCTTTAATACAGAAATTTGTTGGGATACTTCATTACGCTTGCTTTTCAGCTCTTCCGTTTGTACAAGTAATTCTCTTCTCTTTATGTCTAATTCTTCAAAACGACCAAAGTCTGTTAAGTCTTCGCCTCTATGTTGCAGTTTCGCTTTCACTTCTTCAAAGTTTGCACGCAAAAATTTAATATCAAGCATAATATTTCCTCCTTTATTTTTACAAAAATAAAAAACTCCCGTCCCTATACAAAGGGACGGGAGTTAACCCGCGTTGCCACCCTAATTGAAAACATAATTGCTTTCCTCTCAAGTAGAGATAACGGCTCTTCACCGGAAATGTTTACTAGTCAACAGACTGTTCCACACTTCACTCCAGGATGGATTCGCAAATCGCTTCTATCGGTTTTCACCAACCACCGACTCTCTATAAGAAACGTCTCTTGCTACTACTTCCTATCAACACATTTATCATATAAAATAGTTACCATCAATTTACTATAATCTTGCACAAGTTTCAAGTCACTTATACAGTTTTTTTCATTTTCGCTTCCTTTACCATCTCCACAAAATAACCCGTAACACGATGATCATCTGTTAATTCCGGATGGAAAGAAGCTGCTAATAAATGATTTTGACGAACCGCGACCATACGATCTTCATATGTGCATAATACTTCGATATGATTTTCTACGTCTACAACATATGGCGCACGAATAAATACGCCAATAAAGTCTTCGCCTACCCCTTCCATCGAAAGAGCAGCCTCAAAACTATCTTTTTGACGGCCAAACGCATTGCGTTCAACTGTAATATCCATTACACCAATATGTGATTCCTCATATCCAACAAGGTTCTTTGCAAGTAAGATCATACCTGCACATGTACCAAACATCGGTTTTCCTGCTTTAGCAAATTCACGAAGAGGTTCCATGAAACCATATTTATCAATAAGACGGCGCATCGTTGTACTTTCACCGCCTGGTAAAATAAGCCCATCTACTTCCTCTAATTGCTCTGTACGCTTCACAATCACCGATTGTGCACCAGTTGCTTCTATTGCACGTACATGCTCACGAACCGCTCCTTGAAGTCCTAATACACCGATTGTAACCATTTCAAAAACTCCTTTAATTACCAGCCACGCTCTTGCATGCGTTGTTCTGGTAATAATGTTGAAATTTCAACACCTTTCATTGCATTACCTAGTCCTTTAGAAAGGCGAGCGATTAATTCATAATCTTCATAATGCGTTGTTGCTTCAACAATCGCACGTGCAAATTTCTCTGGGTTTTCTGATTTAAAAATACCAGAACCTACAAATACACCATCTGCACCTAGTTGCATCATTAATGCAGCATCTGCTGGTGTTGCAACACCACCTGCTGCAAAGTTTACAACTGGTAAACGACCAAGGCGCTTAATTTCAAGTAATACTTCATACGGAGCACCCGTATTTTTTGCATATGTCATTAATTCATCTTCGCGCAGACTTGCAACTTGACGAATTTCTGCATTTACTTGGCGCATATGACGTACAGCTTCTACGATATTTCCTGTACCAGGCTCACCTTTTGTACGAAGCATTGATGCCCCCTCAGCAATACGGCGTGCTGCTTCACCGATATCACGGCATCCACATACAAACGGAACAGTATAATCACGTTTATTTAAATGGTACACTTCATCAGCCGGAGTTAATACTTCACTCTCATCAATATAGTCTACCCCTAATGATTCAAGTACGCGGGCTTCTACAAGATGACCAATACGACATTTTGCCATAACCGGAATTGATACAGCACCCATTACTTCTTCCACAATTGTTGGATCTGCCATACGCGAAACGCCGCCTGCTGCACGAATATCAGCTGGAACACGTTCTAATGCCATAACAGCAACAGCACCTGCTGCTTCTGCAATTTTTGCTTGCTCAGCGTTAACTACGTCCATAATGACGCCGCCTTTTTGCATTTCTGCCATTCCACGTTTTACGCGCTCTGTTCCTGTTACATTTAACATGTACAAAAAACCCCCCTAGGTGAATTGCTTTTCCCCGCTAACGAAGAAAATTAAGAATACTCTTACATTCTACCATTATCTATCAGAGATTTGTCTACTATTTTTTTGACAAAATAGGTACGAAAAATAGGAAATGAAAAAGCTCCCTTATCGGGAGCTTTTAAAACCAACCTTTTACAGTATCAACTGTACCATTCCATATACCACTAAAGAAAGAACCAATGCTTCGCATAGAAAGAACAAACCAATTTGCCTTTTCTACCTCTTGTTTTGTTACAAGATCTACTTGAATGGATTTACCAGTTAAAAACCCTACATCATTAGCATCTTTTGCTGTTACGGTCATATAACCAAGTGTTGTACCTTTTTTAATTGGTGCTTCATTCTCTTTATTTACTGCTTTGAAATCTGTTTTATAAATATCTTTACTACCTTTTGGCGTTGGAAGTATAATTTCTTCCTTCGTCTGCACTGGTACTTCTGTATCTTTTGCTTTATTTACATGAACTGTTTCATGACCTTTTACTTGAGAACCTTTTGAATATACCGTTTTCGTTTGGAAATTTGTAAAACCATAATCAAATAGTTTCTTCGTTTCATCAAAACGAGCTGTCTCAGAATTTGTTTTAATAACAACAGAGATTAAACGCATACCATTACGTTCTGCTGTACCTGTAAAGCAATAACCTGCTTGATCAGTATGACCTGTCTTTAAACCATCTACGCCTTCATAACCCTTAACTAACCCTTTTAACATCCAATTCCAGTTTGACATATCAATTGGATATTTTCCACCTTTTTGGAATGTCATTTTTGGAATCTTTGCTGTCTCAAGAACCTTTGGATAATCTTGAAGTAAATGTTGTGCTAACAAAGCGCAGTCTTTAGCAGACATTTCATTTTCTTCATCCGGGCTTGTACCTTCAGGTTGTTTTCCCTTTAAGTCCTTATTAATTAATCCCGTAGAATTCACAAATTTATAATTTTGTAATCCTAATTCCTTTGCTTTATCATTCATCATTTTAGCAAAGCTGGCTTCTGAACCACCAATTAATTCTGCCAAAGCAATTGTTGCACCATTGGCAGAGTAAATTGCCATTGCTTCATATAACTCTTTTACTGTATATGAACCACCGTTTTCTAAAGGAACATTTGATAAGGAACGATCTTGGGAAATTATATGAGCGTACTCAGAAATCTTCGTTTTTTGATCCCACTTAATTTTACCTTTTGCTATTGCTTCATGAACTAAGTATTCAGTCATCATTTTTGTCATACTTGCAATTGCTAATCGTTCATCTGGATTTTTTTGATATAAAATTTTTCCAGATTTCGCTTCCACTAAAATTGCTGCACCTGCTTCAACGTTCAACGCAGAATTTGTTTCTGCAAACGTGCTGCTGTACGTAAAAAACATGCTGCAGAATAGTGTAAGTACCGTTACAATAGCAATCATTTGCTTACGAAACATACCTTTCACTGTTGTTACCCCCAATACATTTGTACTCACATAAACGTTATTCTAACACAATCAAAAAAAAATAGACAGAGGTACTAAACCTCTGTCTATTTTTATATTAGACATTATAATGAATAGTTTGGTGCTTCTTTTGTAATTTGAACATCATGCGGATGACTTTCACGTAATCCAGCACCTGACATACGAATAAACTGTGCATTTTCACGTAAGAATGTTAAATCAGCTGCACCACAATATCCCATACCTGCACGTAATCCACCAACTAATTGATGTACTGTATCTGATAAAGGACCTTTAAATGGCACACGACCTTCAATTCCTTCTGGAACAAGCTTTTTATTACCTTCTTGGAAGTAACGATCCTTACTACCTTTTTCCATTGCGCCAACAGAACCCATACCACGATATACCTTAAATTGGCGACCTTGGTAAATTTCTGTATCTCCAGGGCTTTCTGCTACACCAGCAAAAATACTTCCAAGCATAACAACATGTGCACCTGCTGCTAATGCTTTTACAATATCACCAGAATATTTAATTCCACCATCAGCAATTACTGGAACACCGTACTTACGAGCTTCTGTTGCACAGTCATACACTGCTGTTAATTGAGGAACACCAACACCAGCTACAACGCGTGTTGTACAAATAGAACCTGGTCCAATACCAACTTTAACGATGTTTGCACCTGCTTCAATTAATTCGCGAGTTGCTTCTGCTGTTGCAACGTTACCAGCAATAATATTTAGGTTCGGATACTTTTCACGAACTTCTCTCACTTTGTCTAATACGCCTTGTGAATGTCCGTGTGCAGTATCAATAACGATTACATCAACATTTGCTTTTACTAATGCATCAATACGCTGCATTGCATCAGCTGTTACTCCAACAGCTGCACCTACTAATAAACGACCTTGTTTATCTTTTGCAGAGTTTGGAAACTCAATTACTTTTTCAATATCTTTAATCGTAATCAAGCCTTGTAATACACCGTTATCATCAACAAGAGGAAGTTTTTCGATTTTATGTTTTTGTAAGATTTTTTCAGCATCTTCTAGTGTAGTATGCACTGGAGCTGTAATTAAATCTTCTTTTGTCATTACATCGGAAATCTTAATTGAATAATTTTGGATAAAACGCATGTCACGGTTTGTAATAATCCCTACTAGTTTTCGGTCTTCTTCATTATTGACAACTGGAACACCTGAAATGCGATATTTCCCCATCAAATGTTCTGCATCATACACTTGATGATCTGGAGTTAAAAAGAAAGGATCCGTAATAACGCCACTTTCAGAACGTTTTACTTTATCAACTTGCTCAGCTTGTTGATCGATAGACATATTTTTATGGATAATTCCAATTCCACCTTGACGTGCCATTGCGATAGCCATATCAGCTTCTGTTACCGTGTCCATACCCGCACTAATTAAAGGAATATTTAATTGTAAAGTTTCGGATAAAACTGTTTTTACACTTACCTCTCTTGGTAATATATCCGATTTAGCTGGTACAAGTAATACGTCATCAAACGTTAAACCTTCTTTAACAAATTTAGATTCCCACATAAATGATTCCCCCCATGATACCTGAAATTATTATTAGTAGCTTAACAATTGGTTAAAATACTGTCAAGAAAGTCTTTATATGTTAGAATTTTCTAAAAACAAAAGGGGCGTATATATGCAACATTCCACAATGATTTGGCAAAAATTAAGCTTTTTTCTTTCGTCTACTCACACGCAACATTATCTTACCCATTGCTACAAAAAATTAGGTAATACAAATACTGAGAAAAAAAGCTTTGAAAATTGTTATCCCTTTATTTATTACTTAGAACACGGAAAAAACTATTACCAATTATGTAATACTGCTCCATTTTCCATTAAGCCAGTATTACTGTTTTATGGAATGAGCCAGCTTCTAAAAGCTTGTTTGCTTACAGTTGACCCTAATTATCCAGAATTAACTTCTGTATTAGCACATGGGGTTACAACAAGAAAAAGAAAAAAACAAGGATATCAATTTATAGATGACGAAGTGAAAATTCAAAAACACGGACTATTTACTCACGTTGCGGAACAAATGTTTCATGTGAAACATTTAGAAGGAGAAAAATACACAATGGAAGGGTTACTGCAGCGAATCGCTGAATTAGCAGATTTATTCCGGTACAGCAAAAGAAAAAATAACCTATATAAATTAAAAGAAGTGACGGAAAATATCTTTACTTTTCCTACCCGCATTTTAGATACCTTCCATATGACTGAAGAACGCTTTATACGGTATATGGAAGGGATCGGGAGAGATCTTAACGTTCGATATACAAACTTTACAGAAGGTGACTCTCATTTGTATTTCTCAGCTTCCATGAGACAATGGAACCCATTATACAGTGCTCCTCTTACATACAATCATTATACAAATACTTATTATTTACCTGCTAATAGTGAAACGACTCTTCCAGAATTACTTATACACTATCTTTTGCTTTATAACTTAAGTATGATTTCCCGCTATGAAACAGACTGGTGGTACGATTTGCTTGGAAGTTATGCTTCTGAAGATTATCCGTTCATCTCTGAATTTCTAGCTGTTACAGCTGAAAAAGTACCGTACTATATTTATTTATATCTAATGAGCCAACATAACGTGATTTCTTAGGAAATAAAAAAGACGAGTCCACTGACTCGTCTTTCGTTTGCCTGGCAACGTCCTACTCTCACAGGGACAAAGTCCCAACTACCATCGGCGCTAGAGAGCTTAACTTCCGTGTTCGGTATGGGAACGGGTGTGACCTCTCTGCCATCATTACCAGACTTATGAAGGTATATTCCTTCAAAACTAGATAACATTTGCTTCATATTATATGGTTAAGTCCTCGATCTATTAGTATTCGTCAGCTCCACGTGTCACCACGCTTCCACCTCGAACCTATCAACCTGATCATCTTTCAGGGATCTTACTAGCTTAACGCTATGGGAAATCTCATCTTGAGGGGGGCTTCATGCTTAGATGCTTTCAGCACTTATCCCTTCCGCACATAGCTACCCAGCTATGCCCTTGGCAGAACAACTGGTACACCAGCGGTGCGTCCATCCCGGTCCTCTCGTACTAAGGACAGCTCCTCTCAAATTTCCTACGCCCACGACGGATAGGGACCGAACTGTCTCACGACGTTCTGAACCCAGCTCGCGTACCGCTTTAATGGGCGAACAGCCCAACCCTTGGGACCGACTACAGCCCCAGGATGCGATGAGCCGACATCGAGGTGCCAAACCTCCCCGTCGATGTGGACTCTTGGGGGAGATAAGCCTGTTATCCCCGGGGTAGCTTTTATCCGTTGAGCGATGGCCCTTCCATGCGGAACCACCGGATCACTAAGCCCGACTTTCGTCCCTGCTCGACTTGTAGGTCTCGCAGTCAAGCTCCCTTATGCCTTTGCACTCTACGAATGATTTCCAACCATTCTGAGGGAACCTTTGGGCGCCTCCGTTACTTTTTAGGAGGCGACCGCCCCAGTCAAACTGCCCACCTGACACTGTCTCC
>NZ_JBFLUR010000002.1:3545000-4750367 GCF_050473865.1 Bacillus sp. S10(2024)
AATTCCCTGTTTAGTCGTAAAGAATAGATAATGGTCATCACTAAATTCTCGAATCGGGATAATCGCATTTACCCATTCATCTTTATCCACTTCTAACAGGTTAATAATCGGTATCCCTTTCGCTGTACGGCTATACTCTGGGATCTCATATCCCTTCGTCCGGTATACTTTCCCTTTATTTGTGAAGAATAAAATATGATCATGTGTAGATGTTGTTAACAAATGTTCTAAGAAATCATCATTGTTCGTTCCCATACCTTGAACTCCACGTCCGCCACGATTTTGCGTTTTGTACGTAGAAGCTGGTAATCGTTTCACATACCCATTATGAGTAAGTGTGATTACAATGTTTTGCTCTGGAATTAAATCTTCATCCTCGATTGCTTCCATACCGCCAATTGTAATTTCTGATCTTCGTGTATCATTAAAGCGATCTTTAACTTCTGTTAATTCTTCACGAATAATTTCAAGAACTTTCTCTTCATCTGCAAGAATTGCTTTTAACTCCGCAATCAATGCAAGTAGTTCTTGATATTCTTGTTCGATTTTTTCACGCTCTAACCCCGTTAAACGTTGCAAACGCATATCTAAAATTGCTTGTGCTTGCTTTTCACTTAAGCCAAAACGTTCCATTAATCCTTGCTTTGCAATGTCTGCTGTCTTCGAATTACGAATTAGAGTAATTACTTCATCAAGATGATCTAACGCGATGCGTAAACCTTCTAAAATATGAGCACGTGCTTCCGCCTTCTCTAATTCATATGCAGTACGTCTACGGATGACGACCTTCTGATGATCCAGGTAATAATATAGGCATTCTTTTAAATTTAATACTTTAGGCTCTCCATTTACGAGCGATAGCATATTAATACCAAAGCTTGTCTGAAGTGCTGTATGTTTATATAGGTTATTCAATAACACATTTGCATTAGCATCTCGTCGTAATTCCATGACGATACGCATACCATTTCGATCTGATTCATCACGTAAATCTGTAATACCATCAATCTTTTTGTCTCGAACAAGCTCCGCAATCTTTTCAATCAATCTTGCTTTATTCACTTGATATGGTAGTTCAGTTACAATAATAGATTGTTTTCCATTTGCCTTCTCTTCGATCTCTACTTTTGCACGAAGAATTACTGTACCACGCCCTGTTTCATACGCTCTTCGAATTCCACTTCTTCCAAGAATTTGACCAGCTGTTGGGAAATCCGGTCCAGGAATATACTCCATTAATTCTGCAATCGTGATATCCGGATTATGACTTAATGCTAATACCCCATCAATTACTTCCCCAAGCTGATGCGGTGGAATATTCGTTGCCATACCAACCGCGATACCAGTTGCACCATTTACTAATAAATTAGGAAAGCGTGCGGGTAATACAATGGGTTCTCTTTCCGAACCATCATAGTTATCTTGATAATCAATTGTATTTTTTGTGATATCACGCAATAGTTCCATAGAAATCTTGGACATTTTTGCTTCTGTATAACGCATTGCAGCCGCCGAATCACCATCGACAGAACCGAAATTACCATGTCCATTTACTAGCATATAACGTTGACTAAAATCTTGGGCCATTCGCACCATTGTTTCATATACCGCTGAATCACCGTGTGGATGATACTTACCAATTACTTCACCAACAATACGTGCAGATTTCTTATACGCTTTATCAGCAGTAATTCCTAAATCGTTCATCGCATATAAAATTCTGCGGTGAACAGGCTTTAATCCATCACGAACATCTGGCAGTGCACGAGATACGATAACGCTCATCGCATAATCTAAAAACGAGGTACGCATTTCTTGGCTAATATTAATTTCTCGAATTCGGCCTTGTTGTTGGTTGTCTGACATCAACCAGCACCTCCTCATTACATTTCCGATCGATATATCATGTTCATTTATACGTAGAAGACAGGAATACTCCGATTCCTGTCATCAATCATTAAATATCAAGATTTTTTACATATTTTGCATTTTCCTGGATAAAGTTACGACGTGGTTCAACTTTATCACCCATTAAAATTTCAAATGTTTCATCCGCTTCAATTGCATCTTGAAGCGAAACTTGAAGAAGCGAACGTACTTCTGGATCCATTGTTGTTTCCCATAGCTGCGTTGGATTCATTTCTCCAAGACCTTTATAGCGTTGAATACCTGGTTTTGGTTGCTTCGGAATCTCCGCTAATATACTTTCAAGTTCTTTATCGTTGTAAGCATATTCAACTCGTTTACCCTGTTGCACTTTATATAATGGCGGTTGTGCAATATATATATAACCGTGCTCAATAATTTGACGCATATAACGATAGAAGAACGTTAATAATAGGGTGCGAATATGAGCACCGTCGACATCAGCATCCGTCATAATAATAACTTTATGATAACGCGCCTTTTCAATCTCAAAGTCTCCACCAATACCAGTGCCAAGCGCAGTAATAATTGTACGTACCTCATCGTTTGATAAAATTTTATCTAAACGAGCTTTTTCTACGTTAATAATTTTCCCTTTAAGCGGTAAAATTGCTTGGAAATGACGATCGCGCCCTTGTTTTGCTGAACCACCCGCTGAATCACCCTCTACGATATAAATTTCACTAATAGAAGGATCTTTGGAAGAGCAATCTGCAAGTTTTCCTGGTAAGCTCGATACTTCTAGCGCACTTTTTCTACGTGTTAATTCACGAGCCTTTTTTGCCGCTACACGTGCACGTGCTGCCATCGTTCCCTTATCTACAACTTTTCGAGCAACATTTGGATTTTCAAGTAAAAACTTTTCAAACGCTTCAGAGAAAACTGATTCTGTAATTGTTCTCGCTTCGCTATTTCCAAGTTTTGTTTTCGTTTGCCCCTCAAATTGTGGGTTTGGGTGTTTAATGGATACAATAGCCGTTAAACCTTCACGAACATCTTCACCTGTTAAATTACTATCAGCATCTTTTAAAATATTATTTTTTCGACCATAATCGTTAATCACACGTGTTAATGCTGTTTTAAATCCTACCTCATGCGTACCACCTTCATACGTATGAATGTTATTTGTAAATGAATAAATGTTAGTTGTATATCCTTCATTGTATTGAAGAGCAACTTCAATTTGAATTCCATCTTTCGCACCTTCTACATATACCGGCTCTTCATGTATCGGTTCTTTAGAGCGATTTAAATGCTCAACATAAGACTTAATACCGCCTTCATAATGGAATTCTTTCTTTTGTTTATGCTCACGTTTATCTTCAATTGTTAGTTTAATATTACGATTTAAAAACGCTAGTTCTCGTAAACGAGTTGCCAACGTATCAAATTCATATTCCGTAGTTTCAGTAAAAATTTCTGCATCTGGTTTGAAACGCGTTACTGTTCCTGTGTGATCTGTATCTCCAATAACCTTTAAGTCTGCAACTGGAATACCACGTTCATATTTTTGATAATGAATTTGCCCGTCACGATGAACAAATACCTCTAACTCCGTTGATAATGCATTTACGACAGAAGCACCTACACCATGTAAACCACCAGAAACTTTATAACCGCCGCCACCAAATTTCCCACCCGCATGAAGGACTGTCATAATAACTTCTACAGCGGGGCGGCCCATTTTCTCGTGCATCCCAACTGGAATACCACGACCATTATCTGTTACTGTAATACTATTGTCTTCTTCAATAGCTAGATTAATCTCATCACAATATCCCGCTAATGCTTCGTCAATACTATTATCAACAATTTCCCATACAAGATGATGAAGACCTTTTCCACTCGTCGAACCAATGTACATCCCTGGACGTTTTCGAACTGCTTCTAGTCCTTCCAACACCTGTATTTGACTTTCATCATATGCATTCTCTTGCATTTGCTTTTGTTCCATTGACACAAAGATCACCTACTTTTCCATTTAGACAGAAGTTATTTATCTTCTTCTCCACAATCCACTGTGCCGTTCGTTACATGAATTGTTTTTGCTTGTTTTAATGTATCATGCTCAATTCCATCAACACTTGTCGTTGTTACAAACGTTTGCACTTTTCCTTGAATCGTATTAAGCAGATGTGATTGCCTGTAATCATCTAGTTCCGATAACACATCATCTAATAAAAGGATTGGATATTCGTTAACTTCTGAATAAATCAATTCGATCTCAGCTAACTTTAGGGACAGCGCGGTCGTTCGTTGTTGTCCTTGCGAACCAAAAACTTGAACGTTTTTCCCATTAACAAAGAATTGCAAATCGTCACGATGAGGCCCAATTAAGGTTGTACCACGGAAGATTTCACGTTGTTTCACAGATTGGAAACTTTCATAGTATACTTCTTCTATTTTCGACAAATCCATGGATTCTGATACATCTATACTTGGTTTATAAACTATTTCTAGCTCTTCAAGTCCTCTGCTAATTCCTCGATGAATTGGAGCTGCCCATTCTTGCAATAGACGTAAAAATTCAAAACGTTTTTTTAACACTTTTACACCATGTTCAACGAGTTGGAGTGTAAACACATCTAGCATAGTTTCATCATTCTTACTGCTTCCTTGCATTTTTTTAAGCAAATGATTACGCTGTGTAAGGACTTTTTGATATTGACTTAATTCATACAAATACACAGGAGCTATTTGTCCAAGCTCCATGTCTAAAAAACGTCTTCGTACTTGAGGACTTCCTTTAACAAGATTTAAATCTTCTGGTGCAAACATAACAACATTCATTACGCCAATATATTGACTTAATTTTTGTTGTTCAAGTTGATTTAACTTTGCCTTTTTTCCCTTTTTAGAAACATTTAGTTCTAAAGACAAAGAGTTGTTTCTTTTTTGTAGTTTCCCTTTTATTTTACCATAATCCTCATCCCATCGGATAAGTTCACGATCATTAGAAGTTCGATGAGACTTTGCCATCGCTAATACGTAGATCGCTTCCATCAAATTGGTTTTTCCTTGCGCATTTTCACCAATAATTACGTTTACTTTATCTTCGAAGGAAAGATCTAACCTCTCATAATTGCGATAGTTTTGTAAATGTAATTCTGTAATATACAAAGGGATCCCCCTTTATCCTTGAACTTGAAATGTTCCGATCTCCGGAATTTCAACAATATCATTTGTATATAATTTTCGGCCTCGTCGATTTTCAAGCTCTTTATTTACATACACTTCGTACTCTTGTAAAAACCACTTTACCGCTCCGCCTGTATCAATCACGTCAGCCAGCTTTAAAAATTGTCCTAATGTAATATATTCTGTCGAAATTTGAATACGTTTCATCATAAATCGCTCACTTTCTAAAAGTGTTCATTCTTTCATTGTACTAAATAAACAAGCATTAGGAAAGTAATAGCGAGAAATCAAAAGGGTTACCAGTAGATTTGTACTAGTAACCCTTATCATAATTTTAGTACGTACGTACCGGTAAAATTAATTGAGTAATGGAATCATCGTTCACAGTACGAATTAAAAATGGTCTCATCGCACCAGTAAAACTAACTTTGATTTCTGTACTATCCAATGCTTTTAATGCATCCATCATATACTTTGCACTAAACGAAATTTTTAACTCTTCCCCAGTAAATTGCTCACATTGAACTTCCTCTACTACTTTTCCGATTTCTGGAGAATTTGATGAAATTTCCAACATTTGATTTTCTAAAGTTGATAATTTCACAACATTATTACGTCCATCTCTCGCTAATAATGAGGCCCGATCAATCGCTTGTAAAAATTCTTTTGTATTTACAAAAATATCCGTTTTACTATCAGGCGGAATTAGTCTTGTAGTATCAGGATAGCTGCCCTCTAATAGTCTAGAGAAAAATAATAAATGTTTTGTACGGAATAGAACTTGATACTCCGTTATAACAATATCTACCACTTCTTCTGATTCATCAAGAATTTTACTTAATTCATTTAAACTTTTTCCTGGAATAACAACATTAGCTTGAAATTCATTCGCAATAGTTTGTCCTGTGATTTTTGCTTTACGAAGTGCTAAACGATGACTATCTGTTGCAATGCAAGTCAACTCGCTGTTATATACCTTCCAGTTTACACCTGTCAAGATTGGACGTGTTTCTGATGTAGATACAGCAAATACGGTTTGACGAATCATATGTTTTAAAAGATCTGTTGGGATTTGAAATACATGATGTTCTTCAATCTGTGGTAATAATGGGTATTCAGCTGAATCTAAACCATTTAGATTAAACTCAGATTTTCCAGATTTTATTTTTGTCATAAAATGACTTTCTAAAGAAATTTCAACTGTATCTTTCGGTAATTTTTTTACAATCTCACTGAAATATTTTGCTTGTAAAACAATACTTCCAGGTTGTTTTACTTCTACAATTTCTTTCCCATCTTCTTCGACTGGGATAAAAGATTCAATGGATATATCTGCGTCACTACCTGTTAATGTAACACCTTCTTCAGTTGCTACAATTTTAATCCCTGTAAGAATTGGAATGGTTGTACGAGAGGAAACAGCTTTCATTACATCTTGTACACTTCTGACAAGGTAGTCTTTTTGAATTAAAAAATGCATATCGAAAACCTCCGGTAAGTATGAAATTGAGTTTATTTAATAATAATAAAAAATTAGTAGTAATAGTAATAGTAATAGGACTTGTGGATATGTGGATAACCCGTGAAAAAGACGGAAAAACAGTCTATCTACATGTGGATAGACTGTGTGTAAAACAGGAATAGTTATTCACGTTGTTCACATTATTTGATTATTACTTTAAAATATCGCGAATTTCTTCAAGTTGTCTTTGTAATTGTGTATCTGTTTTTAACAACTTTGAAATTTTTTCATGAGCATGAATGACTGTAGTATGATCACGTCCGCCGAACTCTTCACCGATTTTTGGTAAAGAGGAATCAGTTAATTCACGAGACAGATACATTGCAATTTGACGAGGGAAAGCGACAGATTTTGTTCGCTTTTTTGCTTTAAAGTCTTCTAATTTTACTTGGAAAACATCCCCCACAGCCTTCTGAATGTCATAAATTGAAATAATTTTTGGCTTTGAATTTGGAATAATATGTTTTAGTGCTTCAGCAGCTAAATCCGCATTAATATCTTTATTAATTAAAGAAGAGTATGCCACAACACGAATGAGGGCACCTTCTAATTCACGAATGTTAGAGTCAATTTGATTGGCAATATAAAGCATAACTTCATTTGGGATATCAAGCCCCTCAGCTTTTGCTTTCTTACGTAAAATCGCAATCCTTGTTTCTAAATCTGGAGGAGTAATATCTGTAATGAGTCCCCATTCAAAACGTGAGCGTAAGCGATCTTCTAATGTTGGGATTTCTTTTGGTGGACGATCACTCGAAATTACAATTTGTTTACTTTCTTCGTGCAATGCATTAAACGTATGAAAGAACTCTTCTTGTGTCTGTTCTTTTCCAGCAAGAAATTGAATATCATCTATAAGCAGAACATCGACGTTTCGGTATTTATTGCGAAAATCAACTGCTTTATTATCACGAATAGAATTAATAAACTCATTTGTAAATTTTTCAGATGATAGATAAACGACTTTTGCGTTTGGATTATGTTCGATGACGTAATGACCAATCGCATGCATTAAATGCGTCTTTCCAAGTCCTACCCCTCCGTAAATAAATAAGGGATTATATGCTTTAGCGGGTGCTTCCGCTACAGCTAAAGAAGCAGCATGGGCAAAGCGATTGCCAGAACCGATTACAAAAGTATCAAATATATATTTTGGATTCAGCATACTTTGTGGGAAATGATTAGGTTCATCATGCATCGTTTTATTCTTTTGAACAGGAGGATAGTCAAATTCCTCTTCTGTTTGACTTTGTGGAATGATAAAGCGAATTGTAAGTTCTGCTCCCATTAAATGAATAATTGTTTCTGAAATAAGTTCAGAATAATGGGATTCCAACCAATCACGTGCAAACTCATTTGGCGCAGTAATTGTTAAAACGTCCTTTTTTAAGGAATACGCTTTTGTAGACTTAAGCCAAGTTTCATAACTAGGCTTACTCACTTTTTTTTCTAATTCTTTTAAGGTGCTATTCCATAAATCCGAAATATTTTCCAATAGGTGTCCCTCCTTTACAAAAGATGATGAGTAAACAGTGTGTTTAATATTTGTATAACGTAAGCGGAAAACGCTGTATATTTATACGAAACACTTTTTAAAAGAAAAAAGCGCTTGAAATAATAAGATAGAGTTTTCGACAAAAAAACACATTGTGGAAAACTATTTATGCACATGTGATTATATCTGTCCACAAGTTATACACAAACTGTGGATAAAAAATAATTATAAAAAACTTGTTCAAGGTGAAAACACAACTATAATATCAAAAAAAGATAGCGATAGCAATGTATTTCGGAAAGTTATCCACAAAATCAATACCTTGTGGAATAAACTTGTCCACAGTACGATATACTGTGTAAAAAAGAAAAAAATATTTGTGGATAGAAAAAAGTGGCGAAAAAAATTATCCACAACGAATAGAGTGTGCTGTGAACAACCTTGTGAATAGGGAGAAAATGAATATTTGATTAAAATTTTTAGAAGCATTGACATTTTCATAGCAAATTAACTATAATTTATAGGACTGTCTTTAACAGTTATTCCTCAGGGAGGTGTCATATAATGAAAAGAACTTATCAACCAAATAAACGTAAGCGCAGCAAAGTACATGGTTTTCGTAGCCGTATGAGCACAGCGAACGGACGTAAAGTTCTAGCAGCTCGTCGTCGTAAAGGTAGAAAAGTATTATCTGCGTAGGCCACTGATCGTTCAGTGGTCTTTTTTTCTAGTAATTATGAATTTTCCACTGGCGAAATACAGGAGTGTTCAATTGATATGAAGAAAAAGAATCGTGTAAAGAAGAATGAGGAATTTCAAGCTGTTTTTCAAAATGGAAAATCAAATGCCAATCGTCAATTTGTTATATATCAGTTAGAGAAGCCTGATCAAGCGTATTTTCGAATTGGTCTTTCCGTTAGTAAGAAATTAGGAAATGCAGTCATGCGTAATCGTATTAAACGTATGATCCGTCAAGCTTTTACAGAATTAAAAGATGAGATAGATTCTGGGAAAGATTTTGTTATAATAGCAAGGAAGCCTTGTTCAGACATGGACTATGAACAATTAAAGAAAAGTTTAATTCATGCTCTGCAGCGCTCGGGAGTTAAACGGGCAAAAAATGGCGAAAAAAGAGGAAAATGAATTACACTATATACATACCTAAACAAGGAGGAGCAGGCTGTGAAAAAAAAGATAGGCTTACTAGTCATGCTTATTGCTGTTATGGCAATTGCTGCTGGCTGTAATCAAACAAATCAGCCGATTACACCGCAAAGTACGGGAATTTGGAATGAATATTTTGTATACCCGCTTTCTCAATTAATCACGTATTTTGCAAAGTTATTTGGCAATAACTATGGTTTAGCGATTGTTATCACGACTCTTATCATTCGTTTTGCTTTATTACCATTAATGATTAAGCAAACAAAGAGTACGAAAGCAATGCAAGTATTACAACCTGAAATGGCAAAATTAAAAGAAAAATATAGCTCTAAAGACCAAGCAACTCAACAAAAATTGCAACAAGAAATGATGCAATTGTATCAAAAGCATGGTATCAATCCATTAGCAGGTTGTTTACCAATATTTATTCAAATGCCAATTTTATTTGCATTTTATCATGCAATTATTAGAACAGCAGAAATTAAACAACATAGTTTTTTATGGTTTGATTTAGGTCATGCTGATCCATTGTATATTCTTCCAATTGTTGCAGCGATTACAACGTTTATTCAACAAAAGCTTGCAATGGCTGGTACTGCGGGACAAAATCCACAAATGGCGATGATGCTTTGGCTTATGCCTATTATGATTTTAGTTTTCGCAATTAACTTCCCGGCTGCATTATCCCTTTACTGGGTGGTAGGTAACATCTTTGGTATTGCTCAAACATATTTGATCAAAGGGCCGGATCTTAAGGCTAGTAAGGCAGGAGGATCAAGTAAGTGAGTATGATTACTGCTAAAGGACAAACAGTCGAACTGGCAGTGCAATTCGCATTAGAACAATTGCAAGTATCAAGAGATAAAGTTGAGATACATGTTGTTGATGAAGGGAAAAAAGCTTTTCTTGGTTTTATTGGAGGACGACCTGCTATTGTAGAGGTCATTGTAAAAAAAGATCCTGTAGAAGAAGCAGAACTTTATTTGAAAAGCATTATAAAAGAAATGAATGTTGATGTAATTGTTGGAACAGATGTAAAAGGGCGTGATGTCCACTTTACACTTTCTGGTAGTGATGTAGGTGTATTAATTGGAAAAAGAGGGAACATATTAAATTCTTTACAATATGTAACAAAACTTGTTGCATATCGTAGCACGAAACAATATATCGGTGTAACAATCGACGCTGAAAATTATCGTGATAAACGAAAAAATACGTTAGAGTCGCTTGCGCTTCGGTTAGCGAAACAAGTTAGCAATACGAAAAAAAGAGTTGTGTTAGAACCGATGCCTTCTTTTGAAAGAAAAATTATACATCAAGCAATTTCAAATCATCCATATGTGATTACAACGTCTGAAGGTAAAGAACCACATCGACATGTTGTTGTATCTCCGAAATAAAATGAAACTTTAATCAGTGTGTGGGGGGCATCCCAGGCTGATTACTAGCCCTCCCAATCGGACTTTTACGGGCAGTTTATCTCCTGCATAACTTCTTAAGAAAAGCGGAAGCGGCTCGCTCAGAATTGCAGGGCGTCCACGCACCCGACAGAGAGGCGTTTTTTGCCTCGTCCAAGGGGGCGAAACGACCGGAGATTCTAGCCGCTAGAGCTGGACAATGCTTTTGCTGAAATTTGAGGTGGGAATATTACTTGCCCGCGAATAGCGGGATAAACCGGTAACTCGTTTGAGTGCCGGTTTTTTACTGGATAAAATATAAAGACAGAAAAATAAACTGTGGATAAACAAATTGCACTAAACTTATCCACTGTGTATAAGTTTAGTGCGATTTAGGTGAGGACATAATAAAATAAGTTATTATTCTTTTTTACGCAGTTTCGTTATGGTATCCTAATAATTTAGTGAAAGAAAAAATCGTGTTGAAATATAGAGAAATAAGCAAGTGAGGTGAAAGAACATGGAATTTGATACAATTGCTGCGATTTCCACAGCTCTTGGGGAAGGTGCAATTGCCATTGTTCGAGTAAGTGGAGATGATGCGGTAGAGAAGGTAAACCGTATTTTTAAAGGAAAAGATTTAACGACAGTCCCATCTCATACAATTCAGTATGGGCATATTGTGGATTTAGATACAAATAAAGTTATTGAAGAAGTTATGGTTTCAATTATGCGGGCACCAAAGACATTTACGCGTGAAGATATTGTCGAGGTAAATTGTCATGGTGGCCTTGTTTCTGTAAATAAAGTATTACAGCTTATTTTATCACAAGGTGTTCGCTTGGCAGAGCCTGGAGAATTTACAAAGCGTGCTTTTTTAAATGGACGTATTGACTTATCGCAAGCAGAAGCGGTTATGGATTTAATTCGCGCTAAAACAGATCGTGCAATGAACGTTGCGATTAATCAAATGGAAGGTCGATTATCAAAATTAATTGGTCGTTTGCGACAAGAAATTTTAGAGACGTTAGCTCATGTAGAAGTAAATATTGATTATCCGGAATACGATGACGTAGAAGAAATGACACATGGTGTTTTAATTGAGAAGGCAACCTATGTCAAATCAGAAATTGAAAAGTTGTTACAAACTTCAAAGCAAGGGAAAATTTTGCGTGAAGGAATTGCAACGGCTATTATCGGAAGGCCGAATGTTGGAAAGTCATCGCTATTAAATAGCCTTGTACAAGAAAAGAAAGCAATTGTAACAGATATAGCAGGAACAACCCGAGATGTTATTGAAGAATATGTGAACGTGCGCGGTGTACCTCTGAAACTGATTGATACAGCTGGTATTCGTGAGACGGAGGATATTGTAGAACAAATTGGTGTCGAACGTTCAAAAGATATGATGAATAAAGCAGATTTAGTTCTTCTTGTTGTAAATTATAGCGAAGTGTTAACAAATGAAGATGAAGAGTTATTTCGAGCGGTGCAAGGAAAAGACTTTATCGTTATTGTAAATAAAACAGATTTACCGCAGCAAATTGATATGGAGTGTGTTGCAAAATTAGCTGGTTCAGCTCGTGTTATTACAACTGCTTTACTTGAAGAGAAAGGTGTAGATGAGCTAGAACAGGCAATTGCTGATCTCTTCTTTAAAGGAACAATTGAAGCGGCTGATATGACATACGTATCGAATGCCCGTCACATTGGTTTATTAACACAAGCAGAAAAGACGATAGGTGATGCAATCGCGGCTATTCATAGCGGCGTGCCAATTGATATGGTGCAGATTGATTTAACAAGAACATGGGAAATACTAGGTGAAATTACGGGAGACACTGTACACGAAAGTTTAATTGATCAGTTATTCTCTCAATTTTGTTTAGGAAAGTAATTGTAAGGAGGAATGGAAAATGGGATACAACGCTGGTTCTTATGATGTTATTGTAATCGGTGCTGGCCATGCAGGATGTGAAGCTGGTTTGGCAGCAGCCCGTATGGGAGCAAAAACATTAATGTTAACAATTAACTTAGATATGGTTGCGTTTATGCCGTGTAACCCTTCAGTTGGTGGACCTGCAAAGGGAATTGTTGTTCGTGAAATTGATGCGCTTGGCGGCGAAATGGGCAGAAATATTGATAAAACACATATTCAAATGCGTATGTTAAACACAGGAAAAGGTCCTGCAGTACGTGCACTTCGTGCCCAAGCAGATAAATTTGCGTATCAGCATGAATTAAAAAAAACAATCGAAGAAACGCCAAATTTAACATTAAGTCAAGCAATGGTTGAACACTTAGTTGTAGAAGACGGTGTATGTAAAGGTGTTGTTACACAAACTGGAGCAGAATATACAGCGAAAACAGTTGTTATTACAACAGGTACGTTTTTACGCGGTGAAATTATCGTTGGGGATTTAAAATATTCAAGCGGTCCAAATAATCAACAACCATCTGTCAAATTATCAGAGCATTTAGAAGAGCTTGGTTTTGAACTAGTTCGTTTTAAAACAGGTACGCCTCCGCGTGTAGATAGTAGTACAATTGATTATAGCAAAACAGAAATTCAACCAGGTGATGATATACCACGTGCATTCTCATTTGAAACAACAAAGTTCATCATGGATCAAATTCCATGCTGGTTAACATATACAAGTGAAGAAACGCATCGTTTAATCGATGGAAACTTACATCGTTCTGCTATGTATTCTGGCATGATTAAAGGAACAGGCCCACGATATTGCCCTTCCATTGAAGATAAGGTTGTTCGTTTCCACGATAAGCCGCGTCATCAAATTTTCTTAGAGCCAGAAGGTCGTAATACACAAGAAGTATACGTACAAGGTTTATCAACAAGTTTACCAGAAGATGTGCAACGTGAGATGTTAAAGACCATTCCAGGCCTAGAGAACGTAGAAATGATGCGCACAGGATATGCAATTGAGTATGACGCAATTGTACCAACGCAGTTGTGGCCAACACTTGAAACAAAGAAAATACAAAATTTATATACAGCGGGTCAAATTAATGGAACTTCTGGTTATGAAGAAGCGGCAGGACAAGGTTTAATGGCCGGTATTAACGCTGCGTGCCGCTCATTAGGCAAAAAAGAAGTAATTTTAAATCGTTCAGATGCGTACATTGGCGTTTTAATCGATGATTTAGTCACAAAAGGTACAAATGAGCCATATCGCTTATTAACATCTCGTGCAGAATACCGATTATTATTACGTCATGACAATGCAGATCTGCGTTTAACAGGGATTGGGCATGAAATTGGTTTAATTCCAGAAGAACGTTATGAACGTTTTACAGCAAAGAAAGAGAAAATTGAAAAAGAAAAAGAACGTTTAGCAAGCATTATTATTAAGCCACGTCCTGAAGTACAAGAGCTCATTCGTGGAGCTGGCGGAAGTGAATTAAAAGATGGTATACGTGCGAGTGATTTATTACGCCGTCCAGAAATGACGTATGAGCATATTCATCTTCTCGCTCCAAGTGAAGTAGAAGTTAGTGATGAAGTAGCAGAGCAAGTTGAGATTCAGCTTAAATATGAAGGATATATTGAAAAATCTTTACAACAAGTAGAACGAATGAAGCGTATGGAAAGTAAAAAGATTCCGGTTGATATTGATTACGATGCAATTTCTGGAATAGCTTCTGAAGCACGTCAAAAATTAAAAGATGTCCGTCCGCTATCTATGGGGCAAGCATCTCGTATTTCCGGGGTAAATCCAGCTGATATTTCCATCTTACTTGTGTATATAGAACAAGGAAAAATTGCACGAGTATCGAACCAATAAATAGTTAGGAGATATAGCGAGATGAATATAGAACAATTTCAATCTATGCTATTAGAAAGAGGGATTACTCTTTCTAATAGGCAGTTAGAACAATTTGAAATCTATTTTGAGACATTAGTTGAATGGAATGAAAAAATGAACTTAACTGCAATTACAGAGAAAGAAGACGTGTATTTAAAGCACTTTTTTGATTCTATTACAGCTGCTTTTTATCATGATTTTTCAAAGCCATTTTCTATTTGTGATGTTGGTGCAGGAGCAGGGTTCCCTAGCATTCCATTAAAAATATGTTTTCCGAATTTAAAAATTACAATTGTAGATTCCTTGCAAAAACGTATTACGTTTTTAAATCATTTAGCAACAAAATTGGAATTACAAGACGTAGCATTTTGTCATGATCGTGCTGAAACATTTGGGCAAAAGGAAGGAGTACGTGAATCCTTTGATATTGTAATGGCACGTGCTGTTGCTCGCCTTTCTGTCTTAAGTGAATTGTGTTTACCGCTTGTGAAAGTAGGGGGAACATTTATTGCGATGAAAGGTGCAGCTGCAAACGAAGAAATTGAAAATGGTAAGTATGCTCTGCAAGTGCTTGGTGGCGAATTGAAAGAGATGTTTACGTTTCAATTACCATTTGAGGAAAGTGATCGTAACGTTTTATTGATTGAGAAAAAGAGAAAAACGCCAAAGAAATATCCGCGTAAACCAGGAACACCGAATAAATTACCTATTGAAAAATAAATCTTATTAGACGTAAGATTAAGTTATATATCAGTAAGCTACTTTATTAGCACTGATGGTTAGTTGAATGAATCGAGCTTTTACAGGCAGTTATCCACCACCTATCTTTTAGATTTATTACAATGTTAAGGCGTGAGCTTACTGCCCGTTAGAGCGAAAGAAATAAAGTGAAACTTTGATTAGTAGGGAGGCTGCGCTTCTTATTAATCGCTAGTTCAACAAATTTAGCTTTTGCGGACAGTTTATCTCAACCTGCCTTCTTTAATGTGTGGAAAAATGTTGAGATGGGGATATTGCTGCCTGTTAATGCGGGATAAAAACGTAAATGTTTCACATGGAACATTTTTGTATAGAGTATTCAATAGGATTCAAGGTGGTGGAATATGTATGAAAAACACATTTTCTCGTTTATTTGGCTTTGGAGATAAAGAGGCTGAATTAGCACTACAAGAAGAAAGTCATGAAGAAATTAAACAAATTCCGTTAGCAAGTATCGTTCCGAATCGTTATCAGCCACGGTCAATTTTTGATGATGCTCGTATTGAAGAGCTTGCTCTTACAATTCATACACATGGATTAATTCAACCAATTGTTGTTCGACAGTATGAAGAGGGCAAATATGAGATTATCGCTGGTGAAAGACGTTTTCGAGCTGCTACAAAATTAGGTTGGGAAACTGTTCCGGCTATTATAAAAAATTTGAACGATACTGAGACTGCTTCTGTTGCTTTAATTGAAAACTTGCAACGAGAAGAACTTACGGCAATTGAAGAGGCTGTTGCTTATCAAAAGTTAATTGAATTACATAATTTAACGCAAGAAGCATTAGCACAGCGATTAGGCAAAGGACAATCTACAATTGCGAACAAATTGAGACTATTAAAGTTACCTGAAGAGATTAAACAAGCACTATTAGAGAAGAGTATTACAGAACGCCATGCTCGTGCTCTTATTCCACTTAAAAATGAAGAGATTCAATTACAACTTTTGCAAGAAATCGTTGAAAAGCAATTGAATGTAAAGCAAACAGAAGATAGAATTGCTAAGTTGTTAGAAGAAACGAAACCGAAACGAAAAGCAAAACAAAAAGCGGTAAGCCGTGATATGCGTATTGCAATGAATACCATTCGTCAATCTTTACAAATGGTTGCGAATAGTGGCTTAAATGTGAATTCAGAAGAAGAAGAATTTGATGAATACTATCAAATTACAATTAAAATTCCCAAAAAGAAGTAAGAAAAATAGAAAGACCTCAAACCGCCGGTAGAGGTCTTTTTGTTTTGTCACGCATTAAAAACTATATAAATTCAAATTAAAAAATGACACTTCCCCTCTCTTTTTAGAGGGACGAGAGCATCTGACAATGCATAGCAGCAATCTATATGTCGAAAAATCAAAATTGATTTATATAGTGAGGTCTTACTGATGGAAGTTTCACTTTATCCCGCTACTAAGGGGTAGTAATATCCCTCACCTTGAGATTTTAAGGAAAGCAAAGAAGTAAGATGAGGTATAACTGCCCCTAAGAGCCCG
This sequence comes from Bacillus sp. S10(2024), assembly GCF_050473865.1. NCBI lineage: Bacteria > Bacillati > Bacillota > Bacilli > Caryophanales > Bacillaceae > Bacillus > Bacillus sp. S10(2024). Next base: position 3,561,723 of record NZ_JBFLUR010000002.1, read on the forward strand.
ATTGGTTCAACTAACCATCAGCGGGGAAAAGCATCCCACTGATGGAAGTTTCACTTTATAAGTACTATATTTTCTTTTAAAATTAAGAAGGAGTTTGTAAATAAATTTTGAAGTTTAATATACAGAAGCAAATGAAGCGTGATTGTTTCATGTTAAAATGAAAATAATCATTTGAAGAATAAGATATAAAGGTTGAAAGTAGGTGACATCATGGGGAAAATCATTGCCATTGCTAATCAAAAAGGTGGAGTTGGAAAGACAACAACATCGGTAAATTTAGGAGCTGGATTGGCACAAGCAGGAAAAAAAGTACTTCTTGTTGATATTGATGCACAAGGGAATGCAACAACAGGAGTCGGAATTGAAAAATCAGATTTAAATGAATGTATTTATAATGTGCTGGTGGAAGACATGGATGTTCGCGTTGTTATACAGAGAACAACAACTGAAAATTTAGAGGTACTCCCTGCTACCATTCAACTAGCAGGAGCCGAGATAGAACTTGTACCGACAATTTCCCGGGAAGTTCGTCTGCAACGTGCGCTGCAACCAATTCGTGATGAATATGATTATATTATTATTGATTGTCCCCCATCTTTAGGTTTATTAACCATTAATGCATTAACTGCTGCAGATTCTGTTATTATCCCTGTTCAATGTGAGTATTATGCCCTAGAGGGGTTAAGTCAATTATTAAATACAGTTCGCCTTGTACAAAAGCATTTAAATAAAGATTTAGCAATTCAAGGTGTTTTACTAACAATGCTGGACGCTCGTACAAATTTAGGATTACAAGTAATTGATGAAGTGAAGAAATACTTCCGAGATAAAGTATATAGATCCATTATTCCGCGTAATGTACGTTTAAGTGAAGCACCGAGTCATGGAAAACCAATTATGATGTATGATGCTAAGTCAAGGGGGGCAGAAGTGTATTTAGATTTAGCAAAGGAAGTGATTGCAGGTGGCTAAAGGACTAGGAAGAGGAATTAATGCGTTTTTTCCAGATTTAGATGTGAAAGAGGGAGAAACAATTCAAGAATTGCAAGTAAATCAATTACGTCCTAACCCATATCAGCCGCGTAAATATTTTCATAATGAAGCAATTCAAGAATTAGCGTTATCTATTAAAGAACATGGGATTTTACAACCTCTTATTGTTCGGAAAAGTATTAAAGGATATGAAATCGTTGCAGGAGAACGGAGATTTCGTGCTGCAAAAGAAGCAGGGATTAAAACAGTTCCTGCCGTTGTTCGAGAGTTAAATGATCAACAAATGATGGAGTTTGCGCTACTAGAGAATTTGCAACGTGAAGATTTAACGCCTATTGAAGAAGCATTAGCTTATCAAATGCTCATGGAAGAGCTTAAGGTAACGCAAGAACAGTTAGCAAAGCGGCTTGGAAAAAGCAGACCGCATATTGCAAACCACATTCGTTTACTTTCTCTCCCATCTTTCGTACAAGACATGATTGTAAATGGAAGCATTTCTATGGGACATGGACGAACGCTACTTGCGTTAAAAGACAAAACAAAAATTAACAATTTATTGCAACGAATTAAAAAAGAAGGATTAAATGTCCGTCAGTTGGAACAAATTATTCAGCAGATGAATGAATATGTTTCACGTGAAACAAAGAAACAAAAACCACAAAAAAATATCTTTTTTGTGGAACAAGAAACGGTACTACGAGACCGATTTGGAACATCTGTGAAAATTAAAGAAACGAAACAAGAAAAAGGGAAAATTGAAATTCAATTTTTCAATAAAGATGATTTGCAACGCATTTTAGAGATTTTAGCGGGAGAATGATAAAAAATAAACCATCTTCAGTTATAGATGGTTTATTTTTTTCATTACAGCAATTTTTTTATCAGTTTCAATAATACTTTCTGCAATACCAGTAGCCATTTTCATAACAAGATTTAGTCTTGTATTTTGTAGTACAAAAAACTCCATAAATCCATTTAAATTTACAATACCATGAATATGCATATCACCAATCGCGGGAAGATTTTTATTCATAGCTGCTCCAGGTTTACTGGGCCCTTTTCCAACTGTAATTGAACCAATATTTTGTGATTTTCCTAGACAAGCATCAATTGCAATGATAAAGGGATTCATAAATGATTTTTGTATTTCTGTAATTGTTTCTTCTAAGTTTAAAGCATGGACAGGTGATTCTAGCGTCCCGTATAACTGAAAATTTTGAATATTGCAGTCTTGTAGCTTTGAGCCAACAAGGGGTCCTAATGCATCACCTGTTGAGCGGTCCGTTCCAATACACAGTATAATAAGTGGAGAGTTTTGTTCGATTGGGAGATGAGAAAGTAGAAAACTACTAATGGTTTGATTGCAATTTGCATCATGATACATAATCTGCTGTGAATCTTTTTCAAAAAAAGGTAAACGAAAACTTCCGATATTCATGAAGCATCCATCCTTTAATAGAATTTAGTATATTTCATATAAAGTGAAACCCCTATCAGTGGAGAGTTTTTCCTCATCTCCCACTGATGGAAAGCCTGCCCAATCGAGCTCTTACGGGCAGTTATATCTCCCTCCTATCTTTTTTAGAAAAGCGGAAGCGGCTCGTTCAGAATCGTAGGACGTTGGATCTCCCAACGGAGAGGTGCTTTTTGCCCTCGTTCGAGGAGGCGAAACGACCGGAGGTTCTAGCCGCTAGAATTGGACACCATTTTCTCAGAATCTTGAGGTGGGAGTCTTACTGCCCCAAAATAGCGTGATAAACTTGATTTTGCATATTACATATTTCTCTTAAGGTAAGAACTATTTTACTTTTAGTCTAGGGGAAACTTGATGCTATGTTAGGTATTCGGATATTCTTGCTGCGTAGATGTTGCTTTCTTATGGGATAAGAGTGTTTGAAAAGATATGATATGAGCAGAAGAGGAGGGCACTCTTGTTTATAGATTTATAAAGTATAAAAAGGATGAAGCGTACCATGTAGTATGGAGAATACTAGTACTAGTATATAAAAAAATGTGTTATTTTATACCTCATGGAATGCGAAAATAAAAGTGTATGAAAGAACTTTTTTCGTAAAATATAGGAGAAATTCTGTTACAATAAATAATGAATATGAGATAGAAAGGTAGGTCGCGATGAAGGGATTTCACGACTTATATACAGACTTTACAAATTGGTTATTAAACGTAGGATTATGGGAGAATATCGGTCTCGGTTTGCTGAAAATCATACTTATTTTTATTATTTCAAGTGTCGTTATTCGGCTCGGCAGGGTGATTATCCGTAATGCTTTCAAAATGAAGGCCAAATCACCAATTCAAATTTCTGAAAGACGAACGATGACAGTAGCGAAATTGTTAGAAAACATTTTAACATATGTTATCTTTTTTATTGTAATAATTGCGATTTTAGGAGTATTTGGAATTGATACAAAAGGATTATTAGCCGGTGCAGGGGTTGTAGGTTTGGCGGTTGGTTTTGGTGCACAAAACTTAGTCAAAGACGTTATCACTGGATTCTTTATTTTATTAGAAGATCAATTTTCAGTAGGGGACTATGTACGCTTAGGTCAATTTGAAGGAGTTATTCAAGAAATTGGTTTACGCACAACAAAAATGAAGAAATGGACAGGAGAAATTCACATTATTCCAAATGGAAGTATTAAGGAAGTAACAAATTTCTCTGTTACTAATAGTGTTGCCTTTGTAGATGTAGCTATTTCATATGAAAGTGATATTGAACATGCAGAACAAGTTCTTGAAAAGTTGTTAGATGAATTACCAACAAGGTATGAGCAAATGGTTGCTCGTCCGGAATTATTAGGTGTACAGAGTTTAGCAGCATCAGAGGTTGTTTTGAGGGTTACAGCTGAAGTAGAACCGATGCAACATTTTGTGGTTGCGAGAGCACTGCGTAAAGAAATTAAAAATCGTTTGGATTTACACGGGATTGAAATTCCATATCCGCGTATGGTTCTATACAACCGTGAAGAACTGATGAATGAGAAAGTAAATTAGCAGTGAGGGGAGTTTAGAGAATGGAGCAAAAACAATATAACTTGCATGACATAGTGGAAATGAAGAAAGCTCATCCTTGTGGCGAAAATCGTTGGAAGATTATCCGGATGGGAATGGATATCCGGATTAAGTGCGAGGGGTGTAACCATTCGGTATTAATTCCTCGAAGAGAATTTGATCGCAAGGTGAAGAAAGTACTTGTAAAACATGAAGAATAGATGAAATAGAAAACAGCAGCGTTGTTGCTGCTGTTTTTTTATTTAGCGATTAATGGGTAGTAAGATTCCCGCTTCAAATTTATAAGAAATCCGCGGAAGATGGAAGGGGAGAAATTGTCTATAAAAGATTATTCGTTTCACTTGATAAGTTTGGATGAAGCTTGTCATTTTATTCGTTACTATCTATAATGATGGAAGATTGAGTCATAGGAGTGGATTACATGGGATTAACGGCTGGTATCGTTGGATTACCGAACGTAGGTAAGTCAACACTATTTAATGCAATTACACAAGCAGGGGCAGAATCTGCGAACTACCCATTCTGTACAATAGATCCAAACGTTGGAATCGTAGAAGTTCCAGATTATCGTTTAAATAAATTAACTGAGCTTGTAGAACCAAAGAAAACTGTGCCAACTGTATTTGAATTTACAGATATTGCAGGTATTGTAAAAGGTGCGAGTAAAGGGGAAGGGTTAGGAAATAAATTCTTATCTCATATTCGTCAAGTAGATGCAATTTGCCAAGTAGTTCGTTGTTTTGAAGACGAGAATATTACGCACGTAGCAGGAAAAGTAGATCCAATTGCAGATATTGAAACAATTAATTTAGAGCTTATTTTAGCGGATTTAGAATCTGTTGATAAGCGTCTTGAACGCGTTACAAAATTAGCGAAACAAAAAGATAAAGATGCTGTATTTGAACATGAAATTTTAGTTCGTTTAAAAGAAGCATTTGAAGAAGGACAGCCGGCTCGTACAGTTGAATTTACTGAGGAGCAAATGAAAGTAGTAAAAGGTCTTCACTTATTAACAATAAAAGAAATGCTATATGTAGCAAACGTTTCTGAAGACGATGTAATCGATCCGTCTGGAAATAAATATGTACAAATTGTAAAAGAGTTTGCTGCAAAAGAAAATTCACAAGTAATTGTGGTTTGTGCAAAAATCGAATCAGAAATTGCAGAGTTAGATGAACAAGAGAAAAAAGTTTTTCTTGAAGAGCTAGGTATTGAAGAATCTGGTCTCGATCAATTAATTCGTGCAGCTTATGATTTATTAGGATTAGCTACTTATTTTACAGCTGGTGTACAAGAAGTTCGTGCTTGGACATTTAAAACAGGAATGAAAGCACCACAATGTGCTGGAATCATTCATACGGATTTTGAACGTGGATTTATTCGTGCAGAAACAGTATCTTATGATGATTTAGTAGAAAATGGATCTATGACAGCTGCTAAAGAAGCTGGAAAAGTACGCTTAGAAGGAAAAGAATACATTATGAAAGACGGAGATGTTGTACACTTCCGCTTTAATGTATAATATTTTTATTTCCTAGGAAAAAATAAAGTATTTAACTTGGCAAATTCATTGGATTTGCCAAGTTTTTTATGTTTTCGTGAGTTGATTCCTCTAACTTACTATGATATAATCTAAACTCGTGAGTAATTACTATAAATTAATTGCTCCTTGCCCAATATGGGCCGTTTAGACCAAAAGGAGGTGAAAGTGTAATGAAAAAGTACGAAATCATGTACATCATTCGTCCAAACATGGAAGAAGAAGCTCAAAAAGCTTTAGTTGAACGTTTTGCAGGCGTTTTAACTGAAAATGGTGCAGAAATCATTAACACAAAAGATTGGGGTAAGCGTCGTTTAGCTTACGAAATCAACGACTTACGTGACGGTTTCTACATGATCTTAAACGTAAATTCTAATCCAGAAGCGATTAATGAATTCGATCGTTTAGCTAAGATCAGCGAAGATATCATTCGTCACATCGTTGTTAAAGAAGAAGAATAATCATTAAGATATATAGGGAGAGTGGTTCGATTGATGAATCGTGTTATACTCGTTGGTCGTTTAACTAAGGACCCTGACTTACGTTACACGCCCAATGGTGTTGCAGTAGCTACTTTCACGTTAGCTGTAAATCGCGCATTTACGAATCAGCAAGGTGAGCGTGAAGCTGACTTTATTAACTGTGTAATATGGCGTAAACAAGCAGAGAACGTGGCAAATTATTTGAAAAAAGGTAGCTTAGCAGGCGTAGACGGACGTCTTCAAACTCGTAATTACGATGGACAAGATGGTAAGCGTGTATATGTAACAGAAGTGCTAGCGGAGAACGTACAATTTTTAGAGCCGCGTAATAGCGGTGGTGAGCAACGCGGTTCATTCAATCAGCAACCATCGGGAGCAGGGTTCGGAAATCAAGGCTCTCAAAACCCATTTGGTCAATCTGGTAACAATGGCAATAATGCTGGATTTACTAGAAATGACGATCCATTTGCAAATGTAGGTCAACCGATTGATATTTCAGACGATGACTTACCTTTCTAATGGGGTAGACGGAACATTTTAACACGAAATGGAGGGAAATGAACATGGCAGGAGGACGCAAAGGTGGACGTGCGAAACGCCGTAAAGTGTGTTTCTTTACATCTAACGGTATCACTCGCATCGACTATAAAGATGTTGATTTACTAAAACGCTTTGTTTCTGAGCGTGGTAAAATTTTACCACGTCGTGTAACAGGTACTAGCGCAAAATACCAACGCAAATTAACAGTTGCAATTAAACGTGCTCGTCAAATGGCACTTTTACCATATGTTGGTGAATAAAAAGGTATGAAATGCACAGTAGAGTGATACTCTACTGTGCATTTTGCTATTCTTTTCTTTTTGTTAACCATGATAGAAGTTTCACTTTATAGAAAGAGGGTGTGAAAAATGAAACGCACACGACTCATTACAGAAGGAGCAGTATTACTTGCTTTATATGCTATTTTGCTTCTTGCTTCTCTGTATATGCCTGTTTTAGGGGCTATATTTATGTTTGCATTGCCGTTGCCATTTCTTATTTTTACGATAAGATATCAGTTAAGTGGTGCTTGTATGTTATTAGGAGCGGCAGTTCTAGTAACGCTTATTGTGAGTTCGCCTCTTAGTATTGCGAATACACTTATGTTCGGAGTAACAGGTGTTATATTAGGGTATATGTATAAAAAGAAAAAAAGTGTTATTGAAATTTTATTGGTTGGGACACTTGTATATCTTGTAAGTTTTGTATTGCTGTATATTGTTAGCATACAGTTTTTTAATATAGATATTGTGAAACAGATGCAAGATATGTTCAAACAATCGATGGAACAAAGCGAGAAGTTTATGAAAATGGCGGGTGCATCTGTAAATGAAGGGCAGCTAGCTGAATTGAAAAAAGCGGTTAATACAATTGGGATGCTTTTACCAACTGTACTTGCTATGGCTTCGCTATTCTCTTCTTGGATTACTATTTTAATTGCCAATCGTGTTTTAAAACGATTAAAGTACACGGCGGCATCTTGGCCCAAATTTCGTGATATACAAATTCCAAAGAGTATTGTTTGGTTGTATGTCGTGATTATTTTGTCCGCTTCTTTTGTAAAAATAGAAGCTGGTTCATATGTAGAAATGATGTTCTTGAATTTATCAACAATTTTTACCTTTTTACTGTTGTTTCAAGGTTTTTCGTTCCTTGCTTTTTTTACAAATACAAAAGGATATACTAAAGCTGTTCCAATCTTAATCTTTGTTGTAGGTTTGTTTGTGCCGGTTTTGTTTCCTCTTATGACAATCTTAGGTATAATTGATTTAGGTTTTTCGTTACGATCGAAAGTACAGGTAAAATAAATATTTGAAAAAAAGTGCTTTTATAAGGCTTTTTTGTAACGAAACATAGAAATCGAAGCTTTTATCCTAAACGGTCAGGCTTTGATCGTCTAGGATAAGTGTAGCTGACTCGACTGAACATCAGTAGAGGATAAAAACTTAACTGATGGAAGTTTCACTTTATAGGAGTTGTATATATGCCTGAATTTTATAAGAAACAGCGGTTTCTATATCCTGTTTATGTATTGGCGTTTTTAGCATTTTTACTCATTACCATTCTTCTTTATTTTCATTGGATGACAGGGATGATTTCCTTTGTTGTTTTTTGTATTGTCTTATTTTTCGTTATTAAATTTGAACTTGCATTTCAAAAAAGTGTTGAAAAGTATACGAATGATACGATTACAAGGGTAAAAAAAGTAAGTAATGAGGCTTTCAATCAAATGCCGATTGGAATTTTACTATATAATAAGGATTACGGGATTGACTGGGCAAATCCATATTTATCTTCTTGTTTAGGACAACATTCTTTAGCTGGATGGCACTTGTATGATCTATCAGAAACCTTGCTTTTATTTACAAAAGGGGAAACAGCTAATGATATTGTATCTTTAAACAATCGGAAATTTCGTGTATTTGCGAGGAAAGAAGAGAAGTTAATCTATTTCTTTGATGTAACAGAGCAAACAGAAATTGAGAAAATGTATGAAGACCAAAGGACGGTACTTGCTGTTATCTATTTAGATAACTACGATGAAGTAACACAAGGATTAGATGATCAATTGCGTACAAATATTACAAGTCATGTTACATCTTTGCTAAATGAATGGGCTGTGAAGCATGGGGCGTATTTGAAGCGAGCTTCATCGGAACGATACTTCGTTGTATTAAATGAAAGTATTTTAATGCAGATGGAGAAAGGGAAATTTGATATTTTAGATCAAGTACGTGAAGAGACGTCTAAACGAAATATTCCTCTTACTCTTAGTATTGGTGTTGGTTCTGGTGATTTATCATTAGTAGAACTTGGAGCTATGGCGCAATCTGGTCTCGATTTAGCGCTTGGTCGGGGTGGAGATCAAGTGACTATTAAACAAGCGACAGGGAAAGTAAAGTTTTATGGCGGGAAAACGAATCCTGTAGAAAAACGTACTCGTGTACGTGCACGCGTGATTTCTCATGCTTTAAAAGATCTTGTGTTAGAAAGTAGCAATATCATTATTATGGGGCACCGAGCGCCGGATATGGATGCAATCGGAGCAGCAATTGGGATTTTAAAAGTAACACAACTGAATGAGCGCGAAGGATATATCGTATTAGATGAAAATGATTCTGATAAAGGGATTAAGCGTTTAATGGACGAAGTTAAGCAGCACGAAGAATTATGGTCGCGCTTTATTACACCGCAGCAGGCTCTTGAATTTGCGAATGATGATTCGCTTCTGGTTGTAGTAGATACGCATAAACCATCTATGGTTATGGAAAGGAAGTTACTTGATAAGATTGAAAATGTTGTTGTAATTGATCACCATCGCCGCGGTGAGGACTTCATTGAAGATCCGTTGCTTGTTTATATGGAGCCTTATGCATCATCTACAGCAGAACTTGTAACAGAGCTGTTGGAATATCAGCCTAAGCGTTTGAAAATGAATATGCTAGAGGCAACAGCTTTACTAGCAGGTATTATAGTGGATACGAAGAGTTTTACATTCCGCACTGGAGCACGTACGTTTGATGCAGCTTCCTATCTTCGTTCTCATGGAGCGGATACTATATTGGTACAAAAGTTATTAAAAGAAGATATGGCCCATTATTTACAAATTGCAAAAACAATTCGAAATGCGTACATTTATAAAAATGGTATTGCAATTGCAAAGGTAGATGGTGATGGGTTTTATGATCAAGTATTAATCGCCCAATCAGCTGATACATTACTTACAATGACAGGAGTGGTTGCTTCTTTCGTGATTGCGCAGCGCAGTGAAAGTGTGATTGGAATTAGTGGACGTTCATTAGGGGAAGTAAATGTACAGCTTGTTATGGAGAATTTAGGCGGGGGCGGTCATTTAACGAATGCGGCAACGCAAATACAAGACATATCAATTGATGAAGCAGAAATGAACTTACAATCTGTTATAAATGAGTATTTAGAGGGAGGAATACAATTATGAAAGTAATCTTTTTAAAAGACGTAAAAGGTAAAGGGAAAAAAGGGGAAACAAAAAACGTACCAGATGGTTATGCGAATAACTTTTTATTAAAGCAAGGACTTGCAATTGAAGCGACAAATGCAAATGTGAAAACATTAGATGCGAAAAAGCGTAAAGAAGAAAAAGATGCAGAATTAGAGCTTGAAAAATGCAAAGAATTAAAAGAAACTCTAGAAAAGTTAACAGTAGAATTAAAAGCAAAATCTGGTGAAGGTGGCCGTTTATTTGGTTCTATTACAAGTAAACAAATTGTAGATAACTTACAAAAAATGCATAATATTAAACTTGATAAACGTAAATTTGAAATGGACGATGCGATTCGTGCATTAGGATATACGAACGTTATTGTGAAATTACATCCACAAGTAACGGCAACAGTAAAAGTGCATGTTACTGAACAATAAACAAAAGATTGAAGAGGAGGTTTGCGTATGAGTGACGTATTTGCTGATCGTACCCCTCCGCATAATATTGAGGCCGAACAAGCCGTATTAGGAGCTATTTTTCTCGACCAAGAAGCGTTAACATCAGCTTCGGAAATGCTAATGCCAGAAGACTTCTATCGAACGGCGCATCAAAAAATTTATCAGATGATGCTTGATCTTTCTGATAAAGGAGAGCCCATTGATTTAGTTACCGCAACAGCAGCACTTGCTGATCAAAATTTGTTAGAAGAAATTGGCGGTGTTTCTTATTTAGCTGAACTAGCGGAAGCTGTACCGACGGCTGCCAATGTAGAATATTATGCACGTATTATCGCGGAAAAATCGATTTTGCGTCGGCTTATTCGGACAGCAACGCATATTGTGTCGGATGGTTATGAACGAGAAGATGATGTTGAGAGCCTATTAAATGAAGCTGAGAAAAAAATATTAGAAGTATCTCAGCGTACGAATACAAAAGGTTTTCAAAACATTAAAGATGTCCTTGTAGCAGCTTACGATAAAATTGAATTACTGCATAATCAAAAAGGTGAAGTTACAGGAATTCCAACTGGTTTTACCGAGTTAGATCGTATGACAGCGGGTTTCCAGCGCAATGATTTAATTATTGTAGCGGCGCGTCCATCTGTAGGGAAAACAGCATTTTCTTTAAATATTGCTCAAAACGTTGCGACGAAAACGGACGAAAACGTTGCGATTTTTAGTTTGGAGATGGGTGCTGACCAGCTTGTTATGCGTATGCTTTGTGCAGAAGGAAATATTGATGCACAGCGTCTTCGTACAGGGACTTTAACTTCAGAAGACTGGGCGAAACTAACGATGGCAATGGGAAGTCTTTCAAATGCAGGTATTTTTATTGATGATACGCCAGGTATTCGTGTTAGTGAAATTCGAGCAAAGTGCAGACGTTTAAAACAAGAACATGGTCTTGGAATGATTCTAATTGATTATTTGCAGCTTATTCAGGGTAGCGGGAAATCTGGCGAAAACCGTCAGCAAGAAGTATCAGAGATTTCTCGTACACTAAAAGGACTTGCGCGTGAACTAGAAGTTCCAGTTATTGCTTTATCTCAGCTTTCTCGTGGTGTAGAATCTCGCCAAGATAAGCGTCCGATGATGTCGGATATTCGTGAATCAGGAAGTATTGAGCAAGATGCTGATATAGTAGCATTCTTATATCGTGAAGATTACTATGACCGAGAAACAGAAAATAAAAATACAATTGAAATTATTATTGCTAAGCAGCGTAATGGTCCAGTAGGTTCAGTTGAACTGGCGTTTGTGAAGGAATTTAACAAATTCGTAAACTTAGAACGGCGCTTTGATGATGGGCATGCACCGTCGGCATAGTGAGAGTATAAAAAAGAAGCACATTTCTTATAATAAAATGTGTTTCTTTTTTTGTTTGTAAAAAATCATGCTTTACATAGGTAAGGAGAAATTCTTACGAACGAAAAAGATAAAAGAGAAAAAAATGTTCGTTTTTAAATTGACTTCTCTTTGCATTTTGGTACAATTATATTGTTTGAAAAGTTCGTTTGAAAATTTCGGAGGTGCTTGAATAATGTCTTCAGTAGTAGTTGTAGGAACACAGTGGGGCGATGAAGGAAAAGGTAAAATTACTGATTTTCTTTCTGAGCATGCGGAAGTAGTTGCAAGATATCAAGGTGGAAATAACGCTGGGCATACAATTGTTTTTGGCGGAGTTAAATATAAATTACACTTAATTCCATCTGGTATTTTCTATAAAGAAAAAATTTGTGTAATCGGAAACGGTATGGTAGTAGATCCGAAAGCATTACTTGTAGAGTTAAAATACTTACACGATCGTGGTGTAAGCACTGATAACTTACGTATTAGTAACCGTGCACACGTTATCTTACCTTATCACTTAAAACAAGATGAGTTAGAAGAAGAGAGTAAAGGCGATAACAAAATCGGTACTACGAAAAAAGGTATCGGTCCTGCATATATGGATAAAGCTGCTCGTATTGGTATCCGTATGGCTGATTTATTAGATCGTGAAGCATTTAAAGAAAAGCTTGAACGCAGTTTAGCAGAGAAAAATCGTTTATTTGAAAAAATGTACGATACAGAAGGTTTCAGTGTAGAAGAAATCTTTGAGGAGTACTTCGAATATGGACAACAAATCGCACAATATGTATGCGATACATCTGTTGTATTAAATGATGCATTAGATGACAACCGTCGCGTATTATTTGAAGGTGCACAAGGTGTTATGCTTGATATTGACCATGGTACGTACCCATTCGTTACATCTTCTAACCCAGTTGCTGGTGGTGTGACAATCGGATCTGGTGTTGGTCCTTCAAAAGTTAATCGTGTAGTAGGTGTGTGTAAAGCATATACAAGCCGTGTTGGTGACGGTCCATTCCCTACTGAACTTCATGATGAAATTGGTCATCAAATTCGTGAAGTTGGTCGTGAATATGGTACAACAACAGGTCGTCCACGCCGCGTAGGTTGGTTTGATAGTGTTGTTGTAAGACATGCACGTCGTGTTAGTGGTTTAACGGATTTATCATTAAACTCTATCGATGTATTAACGGGTATTCCAACTGTTAAAATCTGTGTTGCTTACAAATACAACGGAGAAGTTTTAGATGAAGTTCCAGCAAACTTAAACATTTTAGCAAAATGTGAGCCTGTTTACGAAGAGCTTCCAGGTTGGACGGAAGATATTACTGGTGTAAGGTCATTAGATGAGCTTCCTGAAAATGCAAGAAAATATGTAGAGCGTGTTTCTGAATTAACAGGAATTCAATTATCTATGTTCTCAGTTGGTCCAGACCGTAGCCAAACAAATATTGTTCGTAACGTATACGGTATCTAATCTTGTCTTTTTCTTAAAAATACGGTATATTAAAAAAGAACCCACATTAAATGGGTTCTTTTTTCACGTTTTTATAAAAAATTTTAAAAAAGTATTGCAAAAAGAAAACATTTCATGATATTATAAATCCTGTCGTCACGAAAACATGACATTGGTGAACACGAGCCATTAGCTCAGTTGGTAGAGCATCTGACTTTTAATCAGAGGGTCGAAGGTTCGAGTCCTTCATGGCTCACCATTTTTATTTTCGTGGCCCGTTGGTCAAGTGGTTAAGACACCGCCCTTTCACGGCGGTAACACGGGTTCGAATCCCGTACGGGTCACTTCTTTATATAGTATGTTTTGGTCCCGTGGTGTAGTGGTTAACATGCCTGCCTGTCACGCAGGAGATCGCCGGTTCGACCCCGGTCGGGACCGCCACTTTTGTTTAATACCACAATTAGTGGTTTTATATATATGTTTTGGCTCGGTAGCTCAGTCGGTAGAGCAGAGGACTGAAAATCCTCGTGTCGGCGGTTCGATTCCGTCCCGAGCCACTTCCAGGATATTAAGTGGGCCCGCTTAATATCCTTTTTATATTGTGCAATTTTACAAATGGGATTAGTTCTTTTAAAATAGAATGAAAGGAAGCCTCTAGCATTTGAAGCTAGAGGTTTTTCTGTAAGGAAGGCATTAAATGTTTAGGAGGAAACTAATATGATGGGAAAGAAAATTTTAATCGTTGATGATGAAAAACCAATTGCAGATATTTTAAAGTTTAATTTAGAAAAAGAAGGTTTTGAAATTGTAATGGCTCATGATGGTGATGAAGCTATTGAAAAAGCAAATGAAGAACAACCAGATATGGTTTTATTAGATATTATGTTACCGGGAAAAGATGGTTTAGAAGTTTGTCGTGAAATACGAAAAAACTATGAAATGCCAATTATTATGCTAACAGCAAAAGACTCTGAAATTGATAAAGTTCTTGGATTAGAACTGGGGGCAGATGACTATGTAACAAAGCCGTTTAGTACACGTGAATTATTAGCACGAGTAAAAGCGAATTTACGTCGTCATCAACAAGGAGGGGCAGCTGAAAAAGAAGAAAATGCAGAGATGGTTATTGGTCCAATTGTGATTAACCCAAATGCATATAGTGTAACAAAACGCGAGGAAAATATTGAGTTAACACATCGCGAATTTGAATTACTTCATTATTTAGCGAAGCATCTAGGACAAGTTATGACGCGTGAACATTTATTACAAACCGTTTGGGGCTATGATTATTTTGGTGATGTGCGTACAGTAGATGTAACGGTTCGTCGTTTACGTGAGAAAATTGAAGATAATCCAAGTCATCCGACTTTAATTGTAACAAGACGTGGTGTGGGATATTACTTACGCGATCCAGAGCAGGAGTAATATTATGAAGAAAGTTGGTTTTTTTCAGTCTATTCACTTAAAGTTCGTATTAATTTACATGCTATTAATTTTAATGGCAATGCAAATTATTGGTGTCTATTTCGTTCGAGAGTTAGAGAAAAATCTTGTGAAGAGTTTTAAAGAATCATTAACACAACGAACGAACTTACTTGCTTACAATTTAAAGCAGGAATTTGCAAAAGAAAGAGATAAAACAAAAGATTCTACCCTTGAAGAAGCACTTAAGACGAGTATAGAAGATTTTGCTTCTGATCGAAAAGCAGACATCCAAGAGGTTCGCGTCATTGATGAGAATAGTCGTGTGTTAGCAACATCAAATCAACATAATCAAGGTATTGTCGGAAAAAAAACAACGGATTTATTGGTAAAGCGAGCTTTAGTGCAAGAAAAACCTGTTGAAAAACTGGAAATAGACCGTAATACAGGAAATCGTGTGCAGGTTGTTGCTACTCCAATCAAGGTGCCCATCCAAGCAAATAATGATAAACCTTGTGTAATCTATATCGTTGCTTCTATGGAAGATGTTTATAAACAAATGAAGCTCATTAATCAAATCTTTGCAACGGGAACAGTTATCGCATTATTAGTAACAGCTGTGCTAGGTATTTTATTAGCACAAACCATTACAAGACCAATTTCAGATATGCGAAAGCAAGCTATTGAAATGGCAAAGGGAAATTACTCTCGTAAAGTAAAAGTGCATGGTAATGACGAAATTGGTCAATTAGCATTGGCATTTAATAACTTATCAAAGAAGTTGCAACAAGCCCGTTCTTCTACAGAGAGCGAGAGAAGGAAGCTTTCGTCTGTATTATCTCATATGACAGATGGAGTAATTGCGACGGATCGAAAAGGAGATATTATCTTATTAAATGATCCGGCAGAAAAAATGCTCAACGTTTCACGTGAAACGGCATTAGATCAATCAATTTTAGAAATATTAGGCATCCAAGAAGATTACACATTAGAGAACTTATATGAAGAACCAGACTCAGTTATATTAGATTTTAGTACAAGAGATGAGCCATATATTTTACGAGCTAGCTTTTCTATTATTCAAAAAGACAATGGAAAGGTAAATGGTTTCATCGCTGTACTATATGATGTGACAGAACAGGAACGAATTGAGGGGGAACGTCGTGAATTTGTGGCAAACGTTTCTCATGAACTACGTACACCATTAACAACGATGCGAAGCTATTTGGAAGCATTGGGTGAAGGGGCGTGGCAAGATCCGAATATTGCACCGCAGTTCTTACAGGTAACACAAGAAGAAACGGAGCGAATGATTCGACTTGTTAACGCATTGCTACAACTTTCAAAATTAGATAGTACAGAATATCGTTTAATGAAAGAATGGGTAGACTTTACACAATTCTTTAGTAATATCATTGATCGTTTTGAAATGTCGAAAGAGCAGAATGTATCGTTTAAACGTTCATTTTCTAAGAGAACACGTTTTATTGAGATCGATGAAGATAAAATTACACAAGTTCTTTATAATATTATTTCAAATGCATTAAAGTATTCTCCAGAAGGTGGAACAATAACATATCGTTTACGGGAAAGAGAAGATATGTTAGAAATAAGCGTTAGCGACCAAGGAATGGGGATTCCGAAAGAGAACGTAGATAAGATTTTTGAACGTTTCTATCGCGTTGATAAAGCGCGTTCACGTAAATTGGGCGGAACAGGATTAGGTCTAGCAATTGCCAAGGAAATGATTCAAGCTCATGGCGGTTCCATTTGGGCAAAAAGCGAAGAAGGAAAAGGGACAACTATTTATTTCACGCTTCCAATGGAAAAGGAAGAAGAGGATGACTGGGAATGAATATTGAGAAATTAAAATCAGTCTTGCTAATTAACTTAGTTGTTATTAGTATATTTCTTACTTTTAATTTATGGACCTATGTACCTGATTCTAGTAAGTTGCAAAATGCGAAATATTTACAAGATAATACAGAAGGAGAACAGAAGAGCCTTGCAAATGTAATTTTGCCTTCTGTAGTTCTTTTTCATAAAGAGAATACGCATCTTGGAAGCGAAAATATGGATAGCATTGACCCGTTATATAAGTTGCTTGAAAGAGGAGAATTGTCCGACTTTAAAGATATATCAAATGATATCCCAAAACAGCAATTCTTCTCCTTTATTCGTGGTAAAAACAAGATTGAAATGATTTTTCCTACACATATACCATTGGATTCTACGAGAGGCGTTTTTTCCATTAAAGAAAAAATCCCAGAGTCATATAGCTTTAATCGTATAATGATTGATTTACAAAAAAGTCGGGATGGTAATATTCCTGTATATTTCATTTCATATGAACATCACAAGGTATATCATATGGTATTAAAAGGAGTTATGCTTCGAGAGCTTGAAACGGCACGTGATCAATTTGCAGCTAGTGCGAGGGATTACTCTCAATACGCACTAAGTGAAACGAGAGAGATATTTTTACCAGATACGAAAACGGATATGCAGAGTATGGGGTATTTAGTAAGTGACATATCCGAGGATGTATTTATAAATGCACTATTTACAGATCCTCGTTATGTAAAAAAAGTATCTGATGAACGTGAAAACACATATACAGATGGAATTCGCCTCATGCAGGTAGTAAAGAAAAAGCAAATGTTACAGTACACAAATTCAGCTGTATCAGAACAAGCAAATATATCTGGAAATGCGCTTGTTCAACGTAGTTTTGATTTTATTAATGGTCATGGTGGTTTAACAGATGCTTATCGTTTTGAATATATGAACCCTAGAAAAAGACAAACAACGTATCGTTTATATGTTGATAGCTTACCTGTATTTAACGAAAATGGCATGGCAACGTTAGAAGAAGTATGGGGGGGAGAAGAATTAATTTCCTATAAGCGTCCATTGTTTAAGCTATCATGGAAATATGGTGATGATCAAACAATCTCTCTTGCGGATGGTAAGACTGTTATACAATCCCTGGGGAAAAATGAAAATGTGGATATGAAATTAATTCAGGATATTCGATTAGGTTATAAGCTTACACCGGAGTCAGGGACAGATGGGAAAAATATTGCTGCAGTAAATTTAAAACCTATTTGGTATGTTGTGTACGGTGAAGACAATAAAGTTCAAGAGTGGTGTGAAGAGAAGGGGGGAGAGCTCATTGGATTGGAATAGGATTAAAACAATTTTTATTGTTACCTTTTTCATTTTAGATCTCTTCCTCGTCTTTCAGTTTGTAGACAAAAAAGATAGTAGCCAACTTGATTATACGACGGAAACGAATATTGAAGAACAAATGAAGGCAGATAAAATTACAGCTGAGAATTTTCCGAAAGAACCGACGAAAGATACGTATATTATGGCGAAAAATAGAGTTTTTTCCGATGAAGATATACATTCTTTAAAAAATCAAACGGTGTCTCTACAAGAGACAAATACACTTGTAAGTAAGCTTAAAGAGCCATTTTGGAATGCAAAAACAACAGCAAGTGATAATTATAGTGAATTTCTACGTTCTTATGTAATTGATGGACAAAAATACAGTGCTGCAGGAAAAGTGGAAGGATCGAGAGTGTATTTTTTTCAAAAATATAAGGATAAACCACTTTTTTATAATCAACATGGGATGATTGTTGCTGAACTAAATGAAAAGAAGGAAATTGTATCGTATACGCAAACAATGCTGTATGAATTTAAAGAGATGGGAGATCGAAATAAAGAGTTGGATATTATTTCTGCCCGAAATGCATTAGAAACGTTATATACGAAAACTGAATTGAAACAAGGGATTCATATAAAAGGAGCAAAATTAGGCTATGCAACAGTGGTAGCTCCTTCTTCCTCAAATGTACAAGTTCTTGTTCCAACCTGGAATTTGTATACAGACAAAATGGACTACTTTGTAAATGCAATAGAAGGACAAATTATTCAATTAGGTAAGGACAACAAGGAAATTGAGCAATGGAGTGAGGCTAAATGAGTTTGCATTTTAGTGTACTCGCAAGCGGCAGTACGGGAAATGCGCTGTATGTAGGGACAGAACGTGAAAAATTATTAGTAGACGCGGGATTGAGTGGGAAAGCAATGGAAGCGTTGTTTCACCAAGCCGAATTAGATATAAATAGTATATCTGGTATTCTTGTCACACATGAACATAGTGATCATATTAAAGGGCTAGGTGTGTTGGCTCGTAAGTATCATTTACCTGTTTATGCAAATGAGAAAACATGGAATGCAATGGAGCACTTAATTGGCAATATTTCAACGGAGCAAAAATTTGTTTTCTCGACTGGAGAAGTGAAAACATTTGGAGATATTGAAGTGGAATCATTTGGCGTTTCACATGACGCTGCGGAGCCAATGTTTTATGCGTTTCATCATAACGGAAGAAAATTAGCGCTTATTACAGATACTGGGTATGTTAGCGACCGAATGAAAGGGATTATTAAGGGAGCCAATGCTTTTGTGTTTGAGAGTAATCACGACGTTGAAATGCTCCGAATGGGACGTTATCCATGGAGTGTTAAACGAAGAATTTTAAGTGATGTAGGGCATGTTTGTAATGAAGATGCAGCTCTAGCAATGACTGATGTAATTACTGATGAAACAAAGCATATTTATTTGGCTCACCTTAGTTTAGATAACAATATGAAAGAACTTGCTCGTATGTCTGTTGCGCAAGTGCTTGAAGAAAGAGGACTTGCTGTAGGAGAAGCGTTCCAGCTGCACGATACTGATCCGAAAGCGCCAACTAAAATTCAATACGTATAATTCTTCATTTTGGTAAACAATAAAGGAAAATAGAGATGCTTTCGGAAGGTTAGGTGAGCAAACATGTCCTTTATTGATGAAGAAGATATGCAAATGAAACGAAAAAGAAAGCAAAAGCATAAACATATTTTTATTTCTGGTGTAGCGGGAACAGTCATTGGTGCTACATTATTTGCTTTTGCTATTCCAACGTTTTCGAAATTAGGTTGGACTACAATAAGAGAAACAGAGGCGAGTGAAGAGAAACAGTATATAGCACAGTCTACTCCTCAGGTTGCGAATACCGGAGATGGTTTTGTTAAGGCTGTTGACCGCGCTTCAGAAGCAGTTGTTGGTATTATTAACATTCAGCGTGATAATTTTTCAGAAGCAGATTCAGAAGCAGGAACAGGGTCTGGTGTGATTTATAAGAAAGAAAATGGACACGCGTACATTGTAACGAATAATCATGTCGTAGCAGGAGCAAATCGCATTGAAGTAAGTTTGAGCGATGGAAAAAAAGTTCCTGGAAAAATTTTAGGAACCGATGTTGTAACAGATTTAGCTGTCGTACAAATTGATGAAAAATATGCGAAAAAGATTATTAATCTTGGTGATTCTACGAAAGTTAAACGTGGTGAAGCTGCACTTGCAATCGGAAATCCACTAGGTTTACAATTTTCAGGTACTGTAACACAAGGGATTATTTCAGCCAATGAACGCATTGTACCGGTTGATTTAGATCAAGATGGACATTATGATTGGCAAGTAGAAGTATTGCAGACAGATGCTGCGATTAATCCTGGTAATAGTGGTGGGGCTCTTGTAAATGAAGCAGGGCAACTTATTGGCATTAACTCCATGAAAATTGCTGCAAAAGAGGTAGAGGGAATTGGACTTGCAATTCCTGTTGCAAGAGCTGTCCCTGTGATGAATGAGCTCGAAAAGTATGGGAAAGTAAGACGGCCTTATGTTGGAGTTGAGCTTAGATCTTTAAATGAAATTCCTACTTATTATTGGGATAAAACATTGCATATCCCAGCTAATGTAACGGAAGGTGTATGTATTTTAGATGTAAAAAGTCCATCGCCAGGTAACGATGCTGGTTTACATGAATATGATGTCATTGTAGCGGTTGATGGAAAAACAGTCCAGGATATTATTGCATTCCGAAAAATTCTATACAATAAGAAAATTGACGATAAGATGACGATTACATATTATCGTGGTGCAAAACGAGTAACAACAACTGTAAAATTAGGCAGTCAGCAGTATTAAAACAGGAGGCGGCCCCCTCCTGTTTTCTATTGTGGATAAGTGAGGTGAAAATTATGAAGTTACCTTGTTGTTTAGAACATGTAGAGTTGGCGCTAGATATCATTGTGGATGAATGTGAAGTAGCTCCAGTTATCCACAATGTGGATAATGCAGAAGACGAGAAAAAAATATGTGAATTTTGTCAAAATAAGGCGATATATGTTGTGTCGAACACAGATTCCCACACAATATGTGGATGATGCATGTGGATATGTGGATAACTTCTGTGGATAATGTGTTTGTAAAGTGGGGAGTACATGTGAATATCTTAATTATCTCAATCGGAAAGTTAAAAGAAAAATATTTAAAACAAGGTATTGAAGAATATTTAAAACGACTATCTTCTTATGCGAAAGTGGAAGTTGTTGAATTGCCAGATGAAAAAGCACCAGAAAATTTGAGTGAAGCAGAAATGCAAATGGTAAAAGAAAAGGAAGGAATTCGTATTTTGGATAGAATTTCTGATGATACGCATGTGATTGCATTAGCAATTGAAGGAAAACAAAAATCATCAGAAGAATTTGCTGCAAATTTAGACCGTCTTGCTACATATGGGAAGAGCAAAGTGGCATTTGTTATTGGGGGATCGCTTGGATTAAGTGAAGAAGTGATGAAACGCTCTAATGAGTCATTGTCGTTTTCGAAAATGACGTTGCCGCATCAGTTGATGCGTTTGGTACTGTTAGAACAAGTATATAGAGCATTTCGAATTAATCGTAATGAACCTTATCATAAGTAGATAAGGTTCATTACGATTAAGGGTATCAACTGAATGAAAAGGAGAAGAGAAATAAAGGAATCAATATTTCTCTTCTTTTTTATTTTGGGATTCGAAAGGGATAAAAAATTAATTTTTATTAGGTCAGTGCTAAAAAGTTTATCAGCATTAACGGACAGTAGGTCCCCACTGATGGAAGTTTCATTTTATAACTAAATTAGTCAAAGAAAACCTTCCCATAAGCAAATAGGCTCCTCATTTCTTAGGAGAGACGTTAAAGAAATACTTAACAATAATTTTAATTTAAATTGAAAAGCTACTGGGTATTATTACATTTTATAACTGGATATGTTAAAATAGTTGAGGCATTACTGAAGCTAAAAATTTTTAAGATATATGAAATAGAGTTTTTTGAAAATTAAGGAGTGGAAAAATGGCACGCAATGTACCTCTATTGTCGATTGTTGTTCCTTGCTACAATGAAGAAGCTACATTAGAAGAAACAACAAAAGAACTAACAAGGGTTATGGACGATTTAGTTGCAAATAACAAAATAAGTGATGAAAGTATCATTTTTTATGTAGACGATGGAAGCGCTGATAATACTTGGGGCATAATTGAAGAGAAAACAGCAACAAACCCTTATGTTCAAGGTTTAAAATTAAGTAGAAATTTTGGTCATCAAGGAGCGTTAATCGCGGGTTTAGAATCAGCAAGAGAGTTTTCAGATTGCGTAGTTTCAATAGATGCTGACCTTCAAGATGATGTTAACGTTATCTATCAATTTATTGATAAATATCAAGAGGGTTATGAGATTGTATACGGGGTTCGGGATAAGCGAGACACTGACACTAAATTTAAAAGAAATACTGCTTTATGGTTTTACAGTCTAATGGGAAAAATGGGTGTTAAGTTAGTACCCAACCATGCAGATTATCGTTTAATGAGCAAAAGAGCGTTAGACGAATTTATAAAATATCAAGAAGAAAACTTATTTATTCGCGGAATTGTTCCTCTATTAGGTTTTAAATCTACTAATGTTTATTATGACCGCAAAGAAAGATTTGCTGGCGAATCGAAGTACCCATTAAAGAAAATGATTGCCTTCGCTTTTGACGGACTTACTTCATTTAGCGTTGCACCAATAAGATTCGTTTCATATTTAGGGTTTTTAATGGTGCTTATTGGGATCGGAATTGCTCTTTATGCATTATTTGCAAAAGTTTTTTCATATACAACTAGTGGCTGGACCTCGTTAATGCTATCCATTTGGATTGTTGGAGGAGTACAGTTGTTGGCAATTGGAATTATTGGTGAATATATAGGGAAAATTTTCAAAGAAACAAAAGGGCGACCGAGATATACAATTGAAAAAAATAGTGTTCTTGAGAAACAAAAAGAGTACGTATCAGACTTGATCAAAAAGTAAATGAAAAGCCAGAAAATTCATCCTCACAAAAGTATTTTGGAGTGGATATTCGTAAAAAAGCTATGAGTCTAGTATAAGTTTTTCGTTGAATGTATGGCTAAGGAGAATTCCATAGAAAAATATTCTTAGGATGGACAAACCTTATAAGTATTTACTAACAATTATTTAGGCTGTGTCTAATCAAAATCATCCCCATCTTACTGCTGGGTTATTGCCTAGTACGTGTCTGAAGATGGGGATGAATTTTTAGGGTAGGTATTACATTAGCGTGGCATTTAAAGCTAGCTATCAAATGTTCCTGGCCTTAATTAAATGAATGAGAGGAAGACTTAAAAGAAATGAAAAAGTCAGTTAGATTTAATGATCTCAGGATAAATACAATATCATTTGAAAAACTAAATATCTTTTTATTTTTTTATTCCTTTTTTATTATGCTGTTTTTTACGCAGACATCTCCATTCTTTACGTTAAGTGAGTGGGTAGACTCTAATGCCTTTTTTACAGTTGGAAAAGGTATGGCTAATGGAGTAGTCCCTTATCAAGATATTTTTGAACAAAAGGGTCCTTTGTTATATGGTTTGCATGCATTAGCTTATTCGTTTTCTCATACTACTTTCGTTGGAGTATACATACTGGAAAGTCTTGCGATGTTTGCTAACGTTGTTTTAGCATTCAAGATTTCCCGTCTTTATTTGAAGTGGATGCCTTCTGCACTTATATCTATTTTTTTCCCAGTATTAGTATTAAATCAAAATGCATTTCGTTTTGGGGATAGTGCTGAAGAGTTTTCAATTCCTTTTATAATGACACTTCTTTATATGATATTTAAATATTATAAGTATGGCTCTGATTCTCTATTTAAACGAGGAATTTTTCTTCTAAATGGGATTATGATTGCCTGTGTATTTTGGATTAAATTTACCCTTGTCGGGGCTTGGATTGGATTCTATCTTGCAATTTTAATTATTTGTATAGGTGAAAAAAGATGGAAGGACTTAGTGAACGCAATTGTTTTCACATTTGCGGGGCTAGTTCTTGCAAGTATTCCATGGTTTATCTATTTTGGTATGAATCATGCAATTCAAGATTTGATAGATGTGTATTTAAAATTTAATCTTGGTACCTATTCATCACAAGTTGGTAAAGTTGAAAAACTAGCCAATTTTGCGTTTACTTTTGGAGATGCATTTAATGGTAATTTCGAAAGTAAAGTGTTAATTCTTGTTGGTCTAATTGATTTTATGTTTACATGGAAGTATTTTAAAGATAGAAGCCAAAAATGGATGCTTTTAAGTACGATCATTTTCCTAATAGTAGGAGTATATATTGGGGGAAGAGGCTATCCATACTACTTCCTTATTATAACTCCTTTAGGACTATTTGGATTGATAGCAATCGCTCATTTTATTCAAAATGCTAATATCAAGTCACAGATTACTCTTGATAAAAGTAAATGGTTTGCCCTATCAATGATGGCAATGGCAACAATTTTCTTTTGCTTCGGTTATAATTCAAATATGAAGTCTTCAAAGTTCTATCAGAAGGAACCTCTTGCACAAGAAAAATTTGCAGAAATCATGCATCAAGAACCGAATCCAACGTTATTAAATTATGGTGAGTTAGACGGAGGGTTTTATTTGGTGGCAGATATTGTACCGAATATCCGCTATTTTGAAAGACAAAACATTGATTATAATGAATATCCTGAAAATATGGATGAACAACATCGTTATATAAAAGAGAGAAAAGTTAAATTTGTTGTATTAAGAGTTGATCCAAAAATGAGCCCAAATCAGGTTACAGTTCCTTATCTTCGTGAAAATTATCGTTTAGTTGCTGAGCATACGCAATTTGTAGAAGGAGCAGAAAGAAAATACCTACTCTATAAGGATAAAAGTTTGTAAAACTTGTGGTTTACTATGACAACTGAACAACAAAAAGATTTGCTCTATTCTTTAGTTAAGACATTAATGTGAAACAGAAGCAAGTGGAGTATATGGAAAAAAATCCTCATCTATAGTTAAAGCAGATGAGGGTTTTTTCTATCCATTTAAATTTTTCTATAAGTTACTGTGGCGTGTACTGGTTTTCTTAAACCTTGTATCTGACTGTTTATACGTCAGTTTTTAATGTTTCATAATAAAACTTTTTATTTAGTTTATAATAATACGTTCTGAAAGTATCGTTTATATTGTACAATAAAATAAAAATGAATTATAAGGACAGGAGAGATCACGCTTCGATTATGCAAATGAAAAACCTGTTTCAAAGTAAAGGGTTTCAGAGATTAGCCATATTAGGGTTACTTGTGCTCATCTTATATGGGATGAAAAGCATGTTTAATTTAATTTTGATTACATTTATTCTTACGTATTTAATGGATAGATTTCAAAAATTTATTTCTCGCAAGTTGGAACATTTTTTACCAATTAATAGGAAAATAATTATTGCATTTTTATATGCAGCATTAATTAGTGGAATCGTTATTACATTATACAAATATGTACCAGTTTTAATGGTACAAATTACGCAACTTGTGTATCAGTTTAATGTATTTATAAGAAATCCACCTGATAATGAGGTAGTTAGATATCTAGTTTCTGCAATTGATCATGTGGAATTATCGAAGTATGTGAATCAAGGCGTTGATATTATTTATAATTCACTTACAAACGTTTGGAAAGTAAGTTTGCAAATTTTACTTTCACTTATTTTGAGCTTGTTTTTCTTGCTAGAAAAGTCAAGAATTGTTATGTTTACAGCGAAGTTCAAAGAGAGTAAACTAGCCATTTTCTATAATGAAATTGAGTATTTTGGAAGAAAATTTGCTCGCTCATTCGGAAAAGTGATTGAGGCGCAATTTTTAATTGCGATTGTAAATTGTGTGTTATCGACCATTGCACTTTGGATTTTAGGTTTCCCACAGTTACTTGGACTAGCGTTAATGATCTTCTTGTTGGGGCTTATTCCAGTCGCGGGTGTAATTATTTCGCTGTTTCCACTTTGTATAATTGCTTATAATACCGGTGGCATGGTGTATATTTTATATGTTTTAATTATTGTGGCAGTTATTCATGCGATTGAAAGTTATTTCTTAAATCCAAAGTTTATGTCAGAAAAAACAAATTTACCTATATTTTATACATTTATGATTTTAATTTTCTCTGAACATTTTTTAGGTGTATGGGGATTGATTATAGGAATTCCAATTTTTATGTTTTTACTCGATGTGTTAGAAGTAATAAGTGATGAGAAAGAAGAAATGGTAAATAAGAAATAAAAAGCATCTATTTTGATGCTTTTTTATTTATAACTTACATTTTTGTATGCCATACTGTAAAAAAAAGATAATGGGGTGAAGAAGTGGTTGTAAATGAAAAATATGAATTTGCAACATTTGCTGGAGGCTGTTTTTGGTGCATGGTGTCGCCATTTGAGGAAATGGATGGCGTTATAAAGATTGTATCTGGATATACAGGTGGACATAAGGAAAATCCAACATACAAAGAAGTTTGCTCAGAAACAACTGGGCATTATGAAGCGGTACAAATTACTTTTGATCCAGAGCGTATGTCGTATGGGCAATTGCTGTGCTTATATTGGCAACAAATTGATCCAACTGATGCCGGAGGTCAATTTCATGATCGTGGACAATCATATGAAACAGTCATTTTTTATCATAATGAAGAGCAACGTAAAGCCGCAGAAACGTCTAAACGTGAGTTAGAAGAAAGTGGGCGCTTTTCGAAGCCGATTGTCACAAAAATTTTACCAGCTGCAACATTTTATCCTGCGGAAGATTATCATCAAGGTTACCATGAGAAAAATTCGTTTCGATACGCTTTATATCGCCAAGGTTCAGGGCGTGATGCGTTTATCAAAAAATATTGGCCAAAGGATAATGCTCATTTAAAGGAAAAGCTTACTGACATGCAATTTTATGTTACGCAAGAAAACGGAACAGAACCACCTTTTCAAAATGAATATTGGGACCATAAAGAAGAAGGTATTTACGTTGATATCGTGTCAGGAGAGCCTTTATTTAGTTCGTTAGATAAATTTGATAGCGGTTGTGGGTGGCCTAGTTTTACGAAATCAATGTTATCAGCAAGTATTAAAGAAAAAACAGATGTAAGTCATAATATGACGAGAACGGAAGTGCGCAGTAAAGAGGCAGATTCTCATTTGGGACACGTATTTCCAGATGGACCGGGACCAAATGGTTTGCGCTATTGTATTAACTCTGCTGCATTACGCTTTATCCCTAAAGAGGATTTAGAAAAAGAGGGATATGGGGATTTTCTCATCCTGTTTAGACGCTAAAAATATAACAGCCTGTTCCGTTTATTTCATTTTTGGACAGGCTGTTATTATATTGGAACATATCTGGCACAATCGACGATTCAGAAATCACCAGTATCTTTTTAGGTGTGAATATTTTACATGTAATTTAAAGAACAATGAAATTTACAAGTTTATATATCTATAGTGACGTTTAAACATATGGATTACTCAAAATATGACCTGCACTTACCCCCGCATGTGGCAAGAAAAGGCCCTGACAGCCCAGATGCTCTGGTCTCTACCTTAAAAAGAAAGAGGTTTTTTTCTCATATATCGATGAATTACATAGATTCCATAGCTTTGAATAATGAAGAAGCTAGGAATGATAAAATATCGATACCTTGTCTGTATCTCTATTAAAAAATGCACAGCTATATATCCGATAATAAGTAAGAGAAATAATGTATATTGAAGGTTTTTCTGTTTTGTGAAAAGAAGGGATAATGATCCTATCACACCAAATAACATAGTTGCCATATACACATATTTTTCATACTTCATGGATGTATCAATTAATTCTTTTTTATTTAATTGATTTAAACTCCAGTAACCAGCGGAGTCAGTATCACCCCACATAGAGGAAAATTTATCTCCAAAGAGTGTGAATAGCTTTTCTTTATCAGCAATTCGTTCTTTAATGAGTTTCATTTCTATTGCTTTTCGTTCTTCACCTATTTCTAGACTCATGATTTGTTCAGCATCTGACGCTGAATATGTCCCTGTTGTTTCAGAATTAAGTCCTAAGACAAATTTCCAAAGAGGATCACGGTTAGATAAAGGATACTTTGTAACTCCTGTAGCAATGAATATAGAGCTTACAATATAATGGACCGCGAAAAAGGTCACAAGAATACCAATAAGTTTCTTTGTTGTAGTAAACATTGTTTTTTTATCTTTTCCAAGAAATTCATGAAGGAGTAGATAAATGATAACAGCTAATAAGACGAAACTACCTAAAGGGCGTATTATATCACCAAATGCTAGTGTAATTCCGACAAAGATCCAAGTATATTTACTGTACAACCTTACTAATAAATAGAACCCTAAATAAAATAAAAATGTTGCAAGATGTTCATTAGTTAAGACTGAACTCATCATAATGCTTGGAATAAAAAAAGCATACAATAATCCAGCTATGCGTCCAGTCCACTCATTGAAAATTTCGCTTGTAATGCTATATACACATAGTGTAATTCCTGTACAATAAAGAACATTTAACAACTTTAAAATAAATATATGGTTACCAAATAATTTGATGACGAAAGCTTGGTACGTTGTAAATCCAAATTGATACACCCATGTTGTGTAGTATGGAGAACTTGAAAAACTATAGTCACCTTGAGCCGCTTGTACAGCCCCCTTATACATTAATGCAAAGTCAGATTCAATTGGTGTTGGGATTTTTAGAATCCAAATGAATCGAGTGATAAACGCACAAAGTGTTAATAAAATAATAAATGTAGTTTTTGAAAAGTATGTATTACAAAGATAAGTTAGTAGTATAAGCAAAATCATGATGATAATTATACTGGGAGCACTAATAAGTGTTCGAACGAATAGGGTTTCTTTAACAGTTAAATAAGAATTCCAAATAGAAAAAGAAAAGATAAATAAGCACAAAATTACGAAGCATTTTGCTAAAAATGAATTGAAACGATTCCATTGTATAGATAGCATGATTTGATACACCCCTTGTTGAATAGAATGATTTATACAGGAATAAAGAGCACTATTTATCACGTTTAAGAACTCAAAGTTTCACTTTATAAGAATACAATTTTTTTCAACAAGGTAAAATGTTTTTGAAGAAGAAAAATAATAAAATATGCCCCTTGTTTTAGACAAGAGGCATACTTTTATCTCACTATGTGTAAATAGTAAGACTCCAATTGGTTAAACTTTATTGTTGAGCCGCTTTCTCTGCCCATTCTTCTACGTTCCAAACTTTTGTAATCCAACCTTCATAAAAGTCAGGTTCGTGGCAAACAAGAATAATTGTACCTTTATATGCTTTCATAGCACGCTGTAACTCTTCCTTAGCTATTACGTCAAGATGGTTTGTTGGCTCGTCAAATAATAGCCAGTTACTTTCTGTTGCCATTAATTTGCATAAACGAACTTTTGCTTGTTCACCACCACTTAATTGGCTCAATGGACGAGAAATATGTTCATTTTTTAAGCCGCATTTTGCAAGCATTGCACGTACTTGATGTTGATCTAAGTGTGGGAACGCATTCCATACATCATCAATTGGTGTAATATTTTCAGCCTTAACTTCTTGTTCAAAATAAGCAGGCTCTAAAAAATCACCGAGGCTAATTTTCCCGTTCAGCGGTTTAATTTTTCCAAGAATTGTTTTGAGTAATGTTGATTTTCCGACCCCGTTACATCCAACAATAGCAATTTTTTCACCACGTTCAACAGTCATTGTTAATTTTGGTAATAGAGGGTGCGTATAGCCGATTTCTACACCTTCTCCTTCAAAGACAAAACGACTGCTTGCACGGCATTCTTTAAAAGAAAACTCCGGTTTCATAGCAGTTTCTGGACGATCAATACGTTCCATGCGATCGAGTTGTTTCTGACGACTTTTTGCACGTCCAGTTGTTGAATAACGCGCTTTATTTCGTGCAATAAAATCTTCTTGCTGTTTAATAAATTCTTGTTGTTTTTGATATGCTTGTAAATGTTGGTTTTTGTTCAGTTCTGCTAGTTCTAAGAACTTTTCATATGTTGCTGTATAACGTGTCATTTTTGAAAATTCAAGATGAAAAATAACATTTACACATTTGTTCATAAACTCTGTATCATGGGAAATTAAAAGGAACGCATGAGGATATTCCTTTAAATAGCTTGTTAACCATTGAATATGTTCAACGTCTAAATAGTTAGTTGGCTCATCGAGTAATAGTACTTCAGGTTGTTCAAGTAATAGCTTTGCAAGCAATACTTTCGTACGTTGTCCACCACTTAACGCCGAAACATCACGATCTAGGCCAATTGCATCAATTCCAAGGCCGCGTGCCGCTTCTTCAATTTTAATATCTAATAAATAAAAGCCGCCTGCTTCAAGTGCATCTTGCACTTCTGCCATTTTTTCAAGTAGTTCTTCCAATTCTTCTGGTGATGCTGTTGCCATGTTTTCAGCAATCGTATTTAATTCTTTTTCTTTTTCAAATAAAGATAAGAACGCATCTGTTAATACATCACGAATAGTTCGTCCAGGTGTTAAAATTGTGTGCTGATCTAAGTATCCATAGTGGGTGCCAGGTGTCCATTCTACACGTCCCTGATCATGAATCAGTTGTCCTGTAATAATATTCATAAAGGTTGATTTGCCAACTCCGTTTGCACCGACTAATCCAACATGTTCTCCTGCTAATAAACGCATTGATACATCTTTAAATAGTGTACGATCACCAAAAGTATGACCTAGGTTTTCAACTGTTAATAAGCTCATAGTGTCCTCCGCTCTATTTCAAATCTATAAGTTCATTTTAATTTTTCAATATAAAAGTCGCTGCTACGCAGCATAAAAAATGACCTCATTCACTTTCTCCCTTTGTTTTCATCCTTATATGTTCAGATGCTCTTGCCTATCTAAGAAGAAAGAGGTTTTAGGTCGGTTTTTCAATTTTTATTTAGAATAGTATCTTGAATCATGATACTAAATTCTTAAATATAATGCTATCTTTTATCTTTGAATTATCGCATATTTCTTATGGAAATCGACTGTAATTTTATGGGATTTTCTATTGAGATAATGTGATTTTTATTACAATATTGTAATGTTCTTGTAAGCTAAATCGATAGTGGAGTTCTTGTATATATTATAAACTTTAGTTAGTAAGGTGGTACAAACACTGTAAAGGTGAATAAACATAATGATAAAAAAACTACGATAATGTGTGCTGTATACCAATATGATAAATAGTCATTAGTCTATTCATTTTATAATTGTTTAGAGATTATAAAGAAACCCCTTGTTTTTACGAAAAGACCCCTTGTAGAAAGAGCAACTGTTCCTGTATTGGACAGTTGTTTTTTTATTCTACTTATTTGAGATTAGCTGTTGAAAGCGTCAGTTGATTGTGCTGTTTTCCAGCAGTAAACCCCCTGCTAAAATAGGGGGCTTACTGCTGAACTTATTTATTTAAAGTATCCTCTAACAATCCCTTTTAAGCGATTTGTATGGAATTTTCGTTTATCAGTAGAGACGTTTTGCACTGCACGGAATGAAGCAGCGGCAATGGCGCGTAGAAAGTAAGGGAATCCATAATGTAAGCGAATGACTCTTCCGAAACCGCCGGCATAGGAAATAGCTCTTTTTAATGATTGTTCATTAATAATCTCTTCTTTTACTGGATGATATACGAAAAGATCTTTTTTAAATAAACCTGTATACCCATTCTTCATACCGCGAAGTACAAAGTCAGTTTCTTCACCAGCTCCGTAAATTGTTCCCGCTCCAACTCCTAAGTCTTCATCAAAAGTGCCTACATCTTGTACAAATTGTTTTGTGAAGAAAAGGGCAAAGGAAGGACCCATGAATCCATATTTATTATTTAAAATAATATCTGTTTTAGGAGCGTGTATTAAAGAGCCTGTCCCTTCTACATTTGTTGTATTGGTAGAAATAAAATGAATATTTTTATTTTGTTTAAACGTTTCTTGAATGTTTTCTAACACGTTTGTTTCGTAAATACAGTCGTCATCTGGAAAAGCGATAATATCACCATCAGCTACTTTTAAACCTGTGTTTCGTGCACGGGAAAGCCCTTTGATTGGTGTGTATATATAATTGATTGGGAATTTTTCTTTATAGTCATTAAATAAATCAGCGATTGGTGCATCGTTTTGGTCGACTACAATGAGTTCAAATCCTTTATATGTTTGTTTTTCTAACGATTTTAGTAGATCTATAATATCATCACGTCTGCCGCAGGTCGCCATGATTAAAGAGAATTTCAATCGGAACAGCTCCTTTAAAGAAGTTTCATTCACTTAAACAAGCAAGATGGTGTTTTGTTACTTACATCATTTTTTCTTCAGTTTTCCTTTAATTTTATCTAAAAACATAAACAATATCTCATCTTTTGTTATCAATAAAATCAAGGCATATACACATCCGCATGTGATGATGGTAACAAGAACAGAAAGGATTTTTCCTGCTATTGTTATATGGACGAGAAATGATAACGGTATAAATGTAAGTGAGTAGAAGAGATATTTCAGTTTCGACATATCGAATAATGTATAGTTTACTTTTAGTTTCTTTTTTACATATATATATTCCAGTGCAATTAACAAGCAGTAAGCAATCGTAGTTGTGACAATTGCTGTTGTTGGTGTGAATACATGAAAGACGATAAGCGAGATATTTAAAATCAGGTTTAGGAAACCACCAATGAATAAAAAACGTACTAAAATGCTTTCTTTCTTTTTTACGTAAATAATTTGATTAGATAAGATGGACTCGATACCTATTGAAATCATGTATAATGCAAAAGCAACTAATGTGTTACCAGCGTTAGCATATTCACTTCCTCCATAAATAACAACAGTTCCATGAGCGATAAGCATTAAGCCAATAGCTGCTGGAAATAATGTAATAAAGTACACTTTTGAGATTTTATTTAATAATGCTTCATACTCTTTTTCATCTGCATTTCCTGATAAATAAGAGAGCCGCGGAACGGTAACTTGAATTACACTTAACATAAGTGTATTAATAATCGTCATAATTTGAAAAGCCATTACATAGTAAGCAAGTTCGGATTTACCAGCATACTCCCCTAATAAAAGTCGGTCTAATTGTGTATACAGGATACTTGCATTTGAAAAAATAACAACTAAAAATAATGGTTTTAAATGCGGAACAATGGTTATGTTAGAAAAATCAAACTTAACTTGACGTTTTACATATATAAAACTGATAAAATGGTTTAAAAATGTTGATAAAACTAATAAACCTGCAAATTGTTTGTAATCATTTGCACCATGAATAAAAATAAATAGAAGGACAACATAAATGAGACGAACAATAACTGTTTTTTTCGCAATGAAATCATAATTTTCATGTGCTTCATTGTACCATTCTACATAAAATAAACTTGAAATAAAGTTGAATCCAAAAATAAGAAGGACTGGAAACTCCTCTTTATTCCCATATCCAATGTAACTAAAAAGTAAAAATGCAATTAAAGCAAGGATACTAGTTGTAAAGTTAATAAGATATAAACTCGTAAACAATTGTGAAGTTTTTTTCTTATTTTTTTTTACTAAGCTAATTTCACGTAAACCATATTGATATACGCCAAATGTAGCAAAAACAAAGAAATAATTAAAAATTGTTTCGCTAAGGTTAACTGTCCCCATTGAATGAGACCCAAGCATTCGATATGCATATGGACCTACTAGAAGTGGAAGGATGATATTAAAGGTGTTGAGCAATAATTTATAAAAAATATTTGATACAATTGATTTTTGCATAATTTCACCTTTCATTGATAGTTCTTGAAATAAAATGTTTTTGTGTTTTCTATTGAAAGGAATTCAATATTGGAAGTCTAATTTGCATTTTTAATTCTATAATTTTGACTGTTATGACCTGCCGGATATTGTGAATCAATTCCATTTTATATAAATTCATTTTAAATTTCGACATATAAGTCGCTGCTATATGATCTGTACTCGCTTTTTACCTTTGTTTTAAGCTTTGCATACGGGCCTTTATGCGAGGCCAAATTCCCTCGTCTCTCCTAAAAAGAAAAGGGTTTTTAGGCCGGTTTTATAACTTGTATATATAGTATAAGATTTTTTTATTGAGTGATATGTACGAAATGTTCTTCTAGCTAACAAATTATGTAAGGTATTTCATTCTAAGTAATTACGGATATAAGTTTACCGCAGATAAACTTTGTAAAGCAACAGTGGATTCTTTTCTTAATTGTATTAAAAATAGCATATAATGTATGGAAATAGCATATAAGAGGGCTTGGTATTTCTTCATAAATATAAAAAACTTGGCGAATATATTCGCCAAGAAGAGGTTGTGGAGTTACACATTCCACGGTTTTTGAATTGTTAGCACTTCTGCCATTTCCTTACTTTTTAATCGGTTCATTTTTCGTTTTTCTGCACGTTCCCCGCCCGTGTTATATAACCAGATCTCTTCTTCTGTTTCAGCAATTACACCTGGTATAGAGGCTGGTTTTCCATCTCTTAATGCGACGAAAGTGATGAAGCAAGTAGCGGCAATGCGGCGTTCTCCGCCTAATAAATCCTCTGCAACGATTTTTACGAACACTTCCATAGAAGATCTTCCTGTATAACAAACGAATGCTTCATAGCAAACAGAATCGGTTTGATGAATTGGTGTTAAGAAGTCAACAGAATCGATAGAAGCAGTTACACAATGCTCACGGCTATGGCGGGCAGCGGCGATAGATGCGATGCTATCAATTTCTGCTAATAATTTCCCGCCAAATAATGTTTGATGGTTATTTAAGTCATTGGGGAAAACACGTGTTGTTTTTATCGCTCTTGACTCTCTCATAAATTTCTTTTCCATGTTATCTACTCCTGTTTCGTGTGTTCTAATGATGTTCATCAGAACTTAATTTATTTCATCCATCCATCATTCATTAGAAATAGTGGATGAAAGTTTCTCTGTATATAGATTGTAGTGTAAAAGAGATTTCGCTTACATTGCAAGGAGAATATACGATGTTACTAACTTTGTCATAGAAATAGAGTACCGGTATTCTCTTTATTCGTGATAAAATCGTTTTGTTACAAATATGAAGTTAAGGGTATATATACCTATTAACAAGAGAAAAAAGAGGTGCGATAGGATAAAGTTATGGACAAGATGCAGATAGGTTTTTCAGCTTTTTTTTACAAGGTAGTAGTTGGACTCATGTTCCTCTTTTTTGCATATTCCTTTTGGTATTCTTTTGGAGAGGCAAAAACTGTTTTTGATGTAAAATCTTCTAGTTTAGCAATTATATTAGGTGTTTGTATCATTTTACTTTTGCTGAC
Source organism: Bacillus sp. S10(2024) (assembly GCF_050473865.1). NCBI lineage: Bacteria > Bacillati > Bacillota > Bacilli > Caryophanales > Bacillaceae > Bacillus > Bacillus sp. S10(2024). The sequence goes on from NZ_JBFLUR010000002.1 coordinate 3,597,120, forward strand.
TACCTCTATTTTACAATATCGATTTACGGATAAACAATTTATTATTTTTCTCATTTCTGGTACTGTGTTCCTCCGGTTTCTATCTATTGTATTAATGAAAGATCCGATCGAAAGTGATATGAATGTGATGTATGAAGCTGCTAAACAAGTTGCACAAGGAAATACTATTTTTAGCAGTCTAGAAACTGTAGTTCAATCTCCTTTTATTATGTACGAATCCTTTTTAATTCGTTTTTTCGGAGATGCAACGTTTGTCTTAAAGGTATGTAATGTTTTATATTGCGGAGCTACCGCTTATTTTATTTATCAGCTTGCTTCAAAACTATTTCATGAAGAATGTGGCCGAATTGCAGCGGTATTATATGCTTTGTATATTCCTAATATCATGCTTTGTTCTGTGTTAACGAATGAGCATTTGGCAACATGTTTATTTTATTTTGCCTGTTACTTACTTATACATAAAGGATTAAGTCATTCGTATATGTGGGGAGTCGCCGTTGCTTTATTTGCTTTCAGTAATATGATTCGTCCATTAGGCTTATTTTTAATTATAGTTCTTGTTTTGTATCTTGTATTAGTAGAAGTTTTACAAAGTCCAGATAGAAAAGGAATGTTGATTAGACTAGTAGGTGTATGTGTTATATTTTATGGTGTTCATTACGCAGTAAGTTATGCACTTGGAACATCAAGTAATTCGCGATACACCTTTACAAACGAGGGGTATATTCAATCTGTCCTAGTAGGAAAAAATGAAAAAAGAGCAGAACAAGGGAAAAAAGAATATAATATGGATTTTATAAACAAAAAGTTGAATAAAATAGAGAAGGATCGTTTTTCTTCTATTCAAATGAGTTTAGGAAAGCTAGAGAAACAAGAAATGAAAAACACCTTTATAAAAGGTGGATATTTTATATACATGATGATTACGATATTTGCGGCAATCTCTATGTTACATCTTCTAGTTCAAAAACAGGAAAATAGAAATTATATGCTGTTTCTACTCATAATTGCGAGCCATTTGTATACAAAGTTTATGAATATGCATATTGTATATGAGGGTGTATTAGTCCCAAGTCTATTGATATTACAAAGCTATGGGATATATATGATAAATCAATATTGTCAAAAGTTATTTTTTAAAAAGTAGGGTTCCTATGAGTGTGGATGTTTTGCTTCCACACTCATAGGAGTTTTGTTTTATCACGTTATTCGTTGATAGTAAAATCCCCACGAATGGAAGCTTCACTTTATCGATTTAATTCTGACATTAAACTATCAGCTGTTAGGGACATTTTTGTAGAAGCCTCTTTAATTGTTTTTATAACATGTGTAATTAACTCAAGTTCACTTTCAATTTTTTGAGTTTGTTCTTTTGAATTCGACATATCTTTTACAATTTCTTCAAAGTAACTGTCGGTTTCATTCATGCTATTTGTTCCATCAGAGACAAAGTTATTAATTTGTTCAACAGAAGATGAAACATGTGTAATTTGTTCATTTGTTTTTTTGACAAGCTTCGTTACATTTGAAATAGATTCTTTTGTTTGCTCTGATAATTTACGGATTTCCCCTGCTACAACTGCAAATCCTTTTCCAAATTCACCAGCACGTGCAGATTCAATCGCTGCGTTTAAGGCAAGTAAGTTTGTTTGATCAGCAATCGATTTTACAATGTCGATGATTTCGTTAATTTTTTTGGAAATGACAAGTAGCTCTTGTGTATCTTGAATAATGGTTTGCATGCTGCCCTTCATGCTTTCCATTTGCTGATTTTGAATATGTAGCTGCTGTTTTCCTTGATTTGCTTTTTGTTCTGATTGTATTGCTAGTGATGTACCTGTTTTGGCAATGTCAATCATATTCTCTGATTGCTGTGTTAATTGGTGAATGGAGGCATTTGTTTTCTCTGATACAACAGCAAGTTCTTGAGCGATATGGCTGATTGTCATTTGGGTCATTTCTTTTTCTTGCTCATGTTCTTTTCGAATCGCTTCATATTCTTGTTCATATGCCGTTAAAACAAGTTCCTGCTCGAGCGTAAAGAGTTTGTTTAGTACATGTACAGCGCAGGAAAAATCCTCAATTTTTGTGAATTTCTCTTTGAAAATTTTAATGATGGAACGGAATAATTCTTGATATGCAGATGTATACCATTTTCTATGTAAACCAATTTTTACGTGTCTTCGTGCAATTTGAACGCGACGTTGAATAAAATCCTCGTCAATATCACCGCTAAATAGTTGTTCAATATGTTTTTTTAATGTTATTTGTAATTTTTGAATGGAACTATGTTTTTCAATGATTTGTATAAGGTATGGTTGCTTTGTAATATTTTCATAGAATTTCTTTGTAATCCAATCCAATTGTTCATAAATAAAAGGTTGTAGCACTTTTACAATCTGTAAATCTTCTTTTGTTACGTGTAACATGTTCATTTGTGCGGCTAAATCGGAACCTTTGGGTACAATAAATGTTACAGTTTTATCTTTACTTTGCTCTTTTATACTTCTTTCTTTCGTTTGATTACTTTCCCTTTTAAAAAAATTTAGCATAATCGTTCCCCCTGTATATATGTCTTTCTCTACTTGTAAAAAACCCCTTGTTAAAGCATTTCCAATATCTGTGCCTTATTTATTATATATACTTTATTGAAATTTCTCCATATCGTTATATGAAATTAAATGGATTTATTTGATATAAAAAAAGAGAATCCATGAAAGAATTCCCTTTTTATAAAATAGGTCAATGACCTTTATGGATTTTTGCATGTGTTTTAAAAAAGACTGGGAAATGTACATTATAGATAAAAGTTACTACACGTATAAAAAATGTTACGAGTAAACAAATATAGAAAGCTAATACGTGTGATCCCATCTCATAAGTAATAAGGAAGCTAATTGCGCCTAGGATGGAGGCAATTGCATAAATTTCTTTACGAAAGACATATGGAATATCTTGCGCACACATATCACGTAAAATTCCACCACCAATACCTGTAATGACTCCCATAGAAACAACTAAGAAAGGAGCATTCATATGATGAGTAATGGCCGCATTTGCACCGATAGCAGTAAATACGCCTAAACCGACGGCGTCTGAGAGCATAATTACAACTTGTAATTTATGAATTCGTTCAAAAAACATACAAGTAAATAATGCTGCTAAAATACTAATAAAAAAATAAATGGGTTGAACAAATGCAACTGGAGGTAAGTTTCCAATCATAACATCTCGAATGATCCCGCCGCCAAGTGCAGTTGCTACAGACAAACAAAGGACACCAAATAAATCAAGTTCTTTTTTTAAACCTACTAATGTACCAGAAATGGCAGCTGCGATAAGGCCGAGAAACGTAAACACATCAATTAAAAACATCACTCCGATCCCTTCTTTCTAAAGATGTTCCAAGGAAAGAATATACACTAAAGTTATAAAAATAACAATTACTGTTTCGCTACATGTAAAAAAAATGAAAGAATAAGGAAAGAAAGCGTTTGAAAATGTCATATAAAGTGAAACTTCTTCTTTGTATCCCACTGATGGAAAACCCTCACCAATCGGGAATTTATGAACAGCTATTCTCACTTATCTTCTTTAGAAAGGCAGAAGCAGCTCGCTCAGAATCGCAGGGCGCCCACGCACAAGGTGGAGAGGGACCTTTTTCCTCTCTCGAGGGGATGAAAAGCCCGGAGATTCTAGCTGATAGAGCTTGACAACTCTTCTCTCTTAATCTTTATACTGCCCACAAATAGCGGGATAAATGTTCTTGGGGTGACGGATATGTTTTATTTTGCATAGCGATGATTTCTGTATTTGCAAGTAAATAAGGAAGAAATGAAAATTACATTTTATAGGATTTTATGATTCAATTAAAATACCATCTAGTCAATTGAAAACTTATGCTATAATAAGTATTTGGAATGACGCAACTATATTTATAGGGGGTAAAGATGTTAAATCACAATAGTTTAAGTTATAAATTTGAACAATTTCTATTGATTTTTATTATATTACAACCAATTATAGATTTACTTACATCGTTTTGTATTTTAGAGCTTAAAATCGATGCAACGGTTGGAGTAATAACACGCTTATTTGTTATGGCTCTTGGTGGCATTTATATTCTTACACAAGCCCGTATGAAAGAAAATCGAAAATATGTTATCTATTTACTTGGGTTAGGAATTGTCCTTGGATTAGGATTTTTAAATAATAAAATGATTAAACATCCGATGTTACAAATGGAAGACCTTAAGTTTATTGCAAAGGCGTTATATCCATTTGTGATGATAAGTTGCTATATTCTCGTATTCAAGTCATTAAAGATGAAAGAAACAATGCATACAAAGATGAGAAATTATATAGCATATGCAGCTCTAATTATAAATGTAACGATGGTTGCAGCTATCGCAACTGGAACGGATTATAATAGTTATGATTATTTTAAAGAAGGTTCTCGTGGCTGGTTTTTTGCAGGAAACGAACTTGGATCGATTTTAGCGATTATATGCCCAGTTGTTGTTTTATATTCTATTGAAAAAACAACAAGCTTAGCAAAAAGTTATTTTTGGATTCCGTCTCTTTTAATCATATTTTCATTGTTTGCAATTGGTACAAAAGTAGGGGCTGGAGCTATTGTCTGCACAGTTGTTATTGCTGTTTTTATGTGCTTTATACAAGCATTTTTACAACGGAAAGAGCGTAATAAAAAGCCATATTTGTTAAATGGTTTAATTGCAACAGTTATATTAGTAGGAGTAGCAGGATATTTTCCATTCTCTCCAATATATAAAAATACAGGGATCAGTCATAAAGTATTTAAATTGCAAGAGGAAGAAAGGCAACAAAAGAATCATGTTAAACAAGAGGAAACGGTAAAAGGGACAGAAAAAACGAAAGAAGAAGAGAAAAAGGCTGAGACACAAGCTATTATTTTTAGCGGACGTGAATTATTTATGCAAACGTATAAAGAGTTTTATAAACAAGCACCTATGTCTCAGAAATTACTTGGTATGGGGTATGGTGGTAACCTTAAAGATGTCTCAGAACTAAAAATAATTGAGAGAGATTTCCATGATTGGTTTTATACTTTTGGAATTATCGGTTTCATTTTTCTTATGATTCCGTTTTTGTATTATGGTTTGAGAATCTTAATGGTATTAATAACAAGGTTCCGTGAAGTATTGACAGTTAAGTACGCATTGTTAGCGGCAGGCCTTGGATTAGCATTAGGAATTGCATTTACAGCAGGACATGTGCTAACGGCACCGGGAGTAAGTATTTACTTTGTCGTATTATTAGCATATTTAATCGTTGATTTAGAAATAGAATAATGGAAAAATAAAAGCTAGCATTATGTTAGCTTTTATTTTTTGCTATAGTAAAAAATAAGAAAATATATTTAATGGAGGAAAAAAGATGAAAGTGTTACATATGAATGCTGGAGCAGAAACAGGTGGCGGAAAAACGCATATTATTTCACTTTTGTCACAATTCCCAAAAGATGTAGTAGAATTAGCGGTATTTGAAGAAGGTGCAATAGCAAGCGAGGCGAGAGCATTAGGGATAAAAGTACACGTTTTTTCACAATCATCTCGTTATGATATATCTATTCTTTCAAAAATACGTTCTTTTATTAATAAAGAAGGTTTTGATATTGTGCATACACACGGGGCAAGAGCCAACTTTTATCTTTCTTTATTAAAAAGAAAGATAAAAGCAAAATGGGTTACAACCATTCACAGTGATCCAACGTTAGATTTTATGACGAGTGGTTTAAAAGGTTGGATTTTTACAAAGTTAAATTTACGTTCGTTTAAGAAAGTTGATTTATTTTTTGCTATTACAGAGCGTTTTAAGATGAATACGGTAACACTAGGTGTACCAGAAGAGAAAATTTGTACAATCTATAACGGGATTGAATATGATCATACGCCAGCAAAGCCTTATGATTTAAAAGAGAATTTTGATATACAAGAAGATGTATTTACAGCAATTCAAGTAGCCCGTTTACACCCTGTTAAAGGGCATGAAATATTATTTGAAGCGTTGCAAAACACAACAATTCCCAAAATTAAAGTGCTGTTACTTGGTGATGGACCGATTGAGAATGAGTTAAAAGAAACAGTGAAACAAAAAGGATTAGAAGATAAAGTTCTATTTTTAGGACATCGTGAAGATGCAAAGAATTTATATGCCGCAGCGCATATAAATTTATTAACATCGTATAGTGAAAGTTTCCCCCTTGTTTTATTAGAAGGGGCGAATCAGCGTTTAACCTCTATTGCTACAGATGTTGGTGATATGTCCCAACTTATTGTTGATGATACATATGGCTGGATTATTCCAATTGGTGATGCTGCGGCGCTTACTCGTGTGTTAGAAGAGGCATATGAAAAGTGGAAAAATGGTGAATTAGTAGAGATGGGTGAGCGTTTGTATACCCATGCGTCTTCTCATTTTTCGTTACGGAATTTATATGAAAATACGTATGGAGCGTATGAGAAGGTTTTGTCTGGTAGTAATGAGTATGCAAAAGTAAGAGGTTAGAATAATTAGTAGTGGAAAAAGATATTTGAAATAGAGAGGATATGTAAATATGGCAGTGCAAACAGTTGATATTTTAGGCGTGCCCTTCTCAACGATGACAATGGAAGAAACAGTTCGTTATGTAATGCAGCAACTGGAAAAGAAACAAGAGAATACGTTTCAAGTTGTAACAGCCAATCCTGAAATTGTGATGTGTGCTAAAAAGGATGCTGCGTTTCATCAGACGCTTCTTCAGGTAGATCTTATTACACCAGACGGGATTGGTGTTGTAAAGGCAAGCGGTATGCTAGGAACACCGTTAAAAGAACGTGTGGCAGGCTTTGATTTAATGTGTAATTTGTTTGAAAGATTATCACAAGAAAAGAAGGCTGTATCTGTCTTTTTACTTGGAGCAAAGCCGCACGTTATCGAAAGAGCTGCTCAAACTTTAACAGAAAGATATTCAGCTGTATCTATTGTTGGAACACAAGATGGATATTTTAAAAAAGAGAAAGAAGAAGAAATTATCGAACGTATTCAAGAAGTGAAGCCGGACATCTTACTGGTTGCACTTGGATTTCCGAGACAGGAAAACTTTATTCAAAATAATAAACATCGTTTACATACAAAAGTAGCTGTTGGTGTTGGTGGTAGCTTTGATGTTTGGGCTGGAGAAGTAAAGCGTGCCCCGAAATGGATTCAAGCTATTCATTTAGAGTGGTTTTACCGTTTGTGCAGTAATCCAACGCGCTGGCGTCGTCAACTTGTATTAGTTGAATTTTTAAAAGAGGTTGTTCGGTCGAAAAAGTAGCGAAATATCGCTGCTTTTTTTCTTTTTTTAAATATTTATTTTCAGGCATAAGGGTATGGATCCGGCTGCTCATTGAAAAATGCCTATGTATGAGGTGTTTTTTTGTGGAAATGATAAGAATCATATGAACAATGATTATCTTTACATATAAATTGTTTTACTTCTATGATATACATATGTAAAATATGATGTAAAGACACCTGTGTTGAGGAGGGCCTGTAGTGGGGAAAATTAAGGAAATCTCAAATCGAAAGCTTCTCGGAATTGCTGGGCTTGGTTGGCTATTTGATGCAATGGATGTTGGGATTCTTTCATTTATTATTGCTGCTTTGCAAAAAGAATGGCAGCTTAGTGCACAGCAGATGGGGTGGATTGGTAGTATTAACTCCATTGGAATGGCAGTTGGAGCGCTCGTATTTGGGATATTAGCAGATAAAATCGGTCGAAAATCTGTTTTTATTATTACATTATTATTATTCTCTGTTGGAAGCGGGTTAACTGCTTTATCAACAACATTAACCGTATTTCTTATATTTCGTTTTTGTATTGGAATGGGTCTTGGAGGAGAGTTGCCTGTTGCATCAACACTTGTATCTGAAAGTGTTGCAGCTCATGAACGTGGTAAAATTGTTGTTTTGTTAGAAAGCTTTTGGGCTGGTGGTTGGTTAATTGCTGCTCTTATCTCATATTTTATTATTCCAACATACGGTTGGCAAACAGCGATGGTTTTAAGTGCACTTCCAGCTTTTTATGCACTATATTTACGATGGGGTTTACCTGATTCACCGCAATTTCAAAAAGCAAAACAAAAGCAATCTGTATTTGCAAACATAAAGGCCGTTTGGTCAGGGGAGTACAGACGAGCGACAATTATGCTTTGGATTTTATGGTTTTGTGTTGTATTTTCATATTATGGAATGTTTCTTTGGCTTCCGAGTGTATTAGTGCTAAAAGGATTTAGTTTAATTAAAAGTTTTCAATATGTGTTAATTATGACACTTGCACAGCTTCCAGGTTATTTTACAGCAGCTTGGTTTATTGAACGTCTTGGCCGGAAGTTTGTGTTAGTCACATATTTACTTGGAACGGCATGTAGTGCATATTTCTTTGGAGCCGCAGATTCAGTAATCACGCTAATGATTGCAGGAATGTTGCTTTCATTCTTTAATTTAGGAGCTTGGGGAGCATTATATGCGTATACGCCAGAGCAGTATCCAACCGCTATTCGTGGTACAGGAGCTGGTATGGCGGCAGCATTTGGACGCATCGGTGGTATTTTAGGACCATTATTAGTTGGTTATCTTGTAGCTACACATGCTTCACTCTCTTATATTTTTACAATCTTTTGTACGGCCATTGTAATTGGTACCCTTGCTGTCCTTGTGCTTGGTCAGGAAACAAAACAACGAGAATTAGTATAATGAAAAGGGAGCTGTATATAGCTTCCTTTTCATTGTTTTCTGACAAAAATATAATATATTTGATAGAAAACTGGCTTGTAAAAAGGGTTTATTTCTAGAAAAGCGAATGTATACAACGAGGCTTATGGACAAAAGGATTAGGTGGTTGGACAGACATGAAAATTTTAATTGTAAATGAAAGAGAAGAAGACAGGGGTCAATTAATAGATTTTTTCACAGAACACGTAAATAATTTGGAATGCTTTGAAGCAAAGACGGGAATGGAATCACTACAATTAGCGAAAAAGCATACGCCAGATTTTATTTTTCTAGATACAGATTTACCAGATGGAACAGGATTTGAAGTTGTAGGATTGCTGCGCCAATTAACGTTAAGCACAAAATTTATATTCATGGGAAATGATATAAAAGATGCAATTAAATCATTTCGTTTCCACGCTTTCTATTATTTATTGCAACCATTTGGGCAGGAAGATTTGCAATTTTTATTGCATAGTATTGAGCAAGAAAAAATAAAGCAAGGGAAGAATCGACTGCAAAAGCTTCCGATTGAGAACCATGAAGGAATTACATATATTCTTCCAGATGATATTGTATACATAAGCAAGAATAAAGAAAATAAAACCGTTTCTATTTATACAAATAATAATCGATATATTTCCACATATACATTACAAGAATTAGAAAATAGGCTAGCGGCATATGATTTTTTACGTGTGCATAAAAGTTATCTTATTAATGTTATTTATGTGAGAGAATTAAAGCCTTATTATAACGGGACATATAATTTATATTTAGAAAAGTATGATAATCAGCCAATTCCTGTTAGCAGAAATTATGTAAAACGACTTCGAAATAAAATTGAGTTGTAGCAGGTCGTGGCCAAATTTGGACATGTTACAATAGGAAATACTCATCATAAGGAATATTATTTCTAAATATTTTGAAAATTTAGTACAATTCCCTCTAAGACATAACATAGGAGGGGATTATATTTGAAAGCATGGAAATCTATTTTACTTTGGGGTGTGATTGCGGCTTTAGGAGCAGCGGGATTTGCGGTGTTAGCATTATCTCGCGGTGAAACAATTAATGCAGTTTGGTTATTGGTTGCTGCCGTTTCTGTCTATGCGGTTGCGTATCGATTTTATAGTAAATTTATTGCAAAAAAAGTTTTTGAGTTGGATGACAACCGAAAAACGCCAGCAGAGCTTCTAAATGATGGGAAAGATTATGTTCCGACCAATAAATGGGTCTTATTTGGACACCATTTTGCTGCAATCGCTGGAGCTGGTCCGTTAGTTGGGCCAATTCTTGCTGCACAGATGGGATATTTACCAGGAACACTTTGGATTATTGTTGGAGTTGTATTAGCTGGAGCTGTTCAAGATTTTGTGATTTTGTTCACATCTATGCGCCGTAACGGAAAATCACTTGGTGAAATGATTAAAGCAGAAATCGGTCCTGTAACAGGTTTTATTGCAATGATTGGTATTTTAGGTATTATGATTATTTTATTAGCGGTATTAGCTCTTGTTGTGGTAAAAGCGCTTGTAGGAAGTCCGTGGGGAATGTTTACAATTGCAGCAACTATTCCAATTGCTATTTTAATGGGTGTATATATGCGGTATATTCGCCCAGGTCGTGTTGGAGAAGGTTCAGTTATTGGTGTTATTTTACTTCTTTTATCGATTGTAGCGGGTCAATATGTAGCAGAAAATCCAATGCTTGCGACTATGTTTACATTTAAAGGTGAAACAATTGCCATTATGCTAATTATTTATGGATTTATTGCTTCTGCATTACCTGTTTGGCTATTACTTGCACCGCGTGATTATTTAAGTACGTTTTTAAAGATTGGAACAATTGTTGGTTTAGCGCTCGGTATTATCATTGTTGCACCAGATTTACAAATGCCAGCAGTTTCAAAATTTATTGATGGAACAGGTCCGGTATTTTCGGGGAATTTATTCCCATTTCTATTTATTACAATTGCTTGCGGAGCTGTCTCTGGTTTCCATGCACTTGTTTCTTCTGGTACAACTCCGAAAATGATAGAAAGAGAAGGGCACGCCCAATCAATTGGTTACGGTGCTATGTTGATGGAGTCATTCGTTGCAGCGATGGCAATGATTGCAGCTTGTGTACTAACACCAGGTACATATTTTGCGATTAATAGCCCGCCAGCACTTATTGGAACGGATGTAACACAGGCAGCACAAGTAATTGGTTCTTGGGGATTTACTGTAACACCAAATGAATTGAAAGAGCTAGCTGCAAACGTTGGAGAACAAACGATATTATCTCGTACAGGCGGAGCACCAACACTTGCAATTGGGATGGCTCATATCTTCTCTCAAGTTATTGGTGGAAAAGCGTTAATGGCATTTTGGTATCATTTTGCCATTTTATTTGAAGCGCTCTTTATCTTAACAACAATTGATGCAGGAACACGAGTTGGTCGATTTATGATTCAAGATATTTTAGGGCAAGTTTATAAACCGTTCGCAAAAACAGATTCTACGCTTTCAAATATTGTAGCAACGACAATATGTGTACTGGGGTGGGGTTATTTCTTATATCAAGGGGTAGTTGATCCGCTTGGCGGTATTAATACATTATGGCCGCTCTTTGGAATTGCAAATCAAATGTTAGCTGGGATTGCATTATTACTTGGAACGACTGTTTTGTTTAAAATGGGGAAAAAGGCATACGTTTGGGTGACGCTCATTCCGACAACATGGTTACTAATTGTGACAATGACAGCGGGTTATCAAAAGTTATTTCATGAAAATCCGAAAATTGGATTCCTCTCTCATGCAAAAGTGTTCCAAGGTGCACTAGATAAAGGTAAACTATTAGCACCAGCGAAAGACGTAGCGCAGATGAAACAAATTATTCTTAATGATTATATTGATGCAGCGCTTTGTGGAATTTTTATGCTTGTTGTAATTGCAGTACTAATATCGTCTATTAGAATATGGATACAAGTATTAAATAATAAAGCGATACCTTTAAAAGAAGCAGCGTATGTTCCGCGTGATGAAAGCGAGGCACAGCATTATGCTTAAAACAGTAATTAACATGTGGAGATATCGAAAACAATTTATTAGCTTACTTGTTGGTGTACCGAGTTATGAAAAGTACGTTGTGCATATGAAACAATATCATCCAAACGAGCAAGTATTATCTCGAAAACAATTTTTTGCTGAAGCGCAAGAGGCAAGATTTAATGCAAAGGGTGGGAAAATTTCGAGATGTTGCTAACGAGGTTATAGTGAAAAAAGGGCGAGATTTCGCTCTTTTTTTGTTTGAAAGTTTCACGTGAAACATCTAGAAAAAATGTTTGGGAGTTATAGGGATATAATATACAATAATAAGTAGGAAAGGGACAAGTTTTTTGTAAAGTGTTAAGTTGTAGAAAGGCCAGGTATATGTTTATGCTAGACGATCTATTTATTAATACAACTATTATTCTTTCCTTTATTTTTGTTGGGGGGCAACTTTTAAAAAATACTTCATTAAAAGAGCCATTATCATTTGAAGTGAAATGTTTTGTTGGTATTGTAACGGGTGCTTTAGGTGCCCTGCTTATAAAGTTTGGTGTTCAAGTTGAGAGTGTAATGTTAGATTTACGATATCTTGCGGTTATATTAGCTGCTATTATTGGTGGGCCCATTGCAAGTTTACTATCGGCTAGCATTCTCTTAATTGCACGTTTGTTGTTTACAGGTTATTCAATGTGTCCATCTGTATGTGTTCTTGTACTAACGGGTATTGGATGTGCTCTTATTTCAACATTTCATATTTCAATGCTGAAAAAATGGATATGGTTACATGTTTATTGCTTAACAATTTCATCGCTTGCGATTTATTTTGTTTTCCAAGATGTTTTTGTATTAAGCCTATACTTACTTATTAGCATTACGACAGGATATATTACTTTTTTAAGTGCACATTATGTTTTGCAATCAAACGAGTTATTTCATGTGATGAAACAGCAAGCAACGATAGATGCATTAACAGGACTTGGGAATGTTCGTAAGTTTGATACAGAATTGAATAGACATATTGAAGATAAGAAAAGCGATGAAAATTCGCTCTGTTTATTGTTGGTAGATATCGATTATTTCAAGCGTGTGAATGACAAGTATGGGCATCCAGCAGGTGATGAAGTTTTACAGCAAGTAGGAGAAATTTTGAAGAATAGTTCTCCATTTCCGCATTTAGTGTTCCGAAAAGGTGGAGAAGAATTTGCGTTATTGTTACCAAATTCAACATTACAGTTCGCTGTAGATATAGGGGAAAAAATTAGAACAGGTGTAGAGAATCATGTGTTTCGATTGCAAAATAATAGTTGTTTAAATATCACGATTTCAGTAGGTACTTCAATTTATAAAGATTCACCACAAGAGTTTATTCAACTTGCAGATGATGCATTGTATTCTTCTAAACGAAATGGTAGAAATCGTGTTTCATAAAAAATAAAGTCGTCACAAATGACGACTTTATTTTTTATACAAGTTCTTTTCCAGCGCCAAATCTACGATATGCACCGTGATGTGTTGGTCCTACATATTCATTTAATTTGAAAGAATGAAGAATGGCAGCTGTAATAAATTCCTTTGCCACTTGAACTGCTTCTTTTACAGGTTTTCCTTTTGCTAGTTCTGCTGTAATTGCAGCAGCGTATGTACAACCTGCGCCATGTGTATACGTTGTTTCAATTTTTTCAGATTCTAAAATATCAAATGTTTCTCCATCGTATAATAAATCAATTGCTTTGTCTGTTCCTAGCTTGCTGCCGCCTTTAATAAGTACATACTTTGCTCCTAAAGCATGGATTTTTTCAGCAGCTTGCTTCATATCTTCAAGTGAGTTAATTTTGACACCGCTTAGTTGATACGCTTCAAATAAGTTTGGTGTTACAATTAAAGCTTTTGGAACGAGTTTGTCACGTAAGCAGTCATTTGTTTCTGGATGAAGTGCTTCATCTGCACCCTTACATACCATAACTGGGTCTATTACTACGTTTTGTAGATTATGCTTCTCAATTGTTTCAGCAACCAGCTCAATGATTTCAACAGAGCCAAGCATACCTGTTTTTAATGCATCAACGCCAACACCTTCAATTGTTGTTTCTAGTTGTGGTTTTAATGTAGACGCTGGAATTGGGAACACGTTATGTGCCCAACCGTTATGCGGGTCCATTGTTACGATTGTTGTCAGAGCTGTCATACCGTATACACCAAGCTCTTGGAATGTTTTTAAGTCTGCTTGCATACCAGCGCCGCCGCTTGTATCCGATCCAGCAATTGTCAGTGCTTTATTTAATGACATTTTGAAAGCCCCCTTGGGTGATAGAATGAAAACCATATTTTTAATTATTATATCAATGATATGAGGAAGTACAAAGTGAAAAAAGAAAGTAGTTCAATCAAAACAAGCAGTACTAACACTTTCATAGCGGTAGTATTGCTTATATATTTTTACTTTAGCTTTGTACTATTCCTTCCTGTTCATTATGGTTAGGGAGTGGAAATAGATTACCAATCATTGCAGCTCCAATCATTGGTATCAATAAATTAATTGGGAAGAACATGAGTAATAATAATGTAATAGCGATTGGTTTTCGTACTGCATAGCTTGAAATGGCTGTAGTGACAATGGCTACACAAGCAATTGGATCTAGTGGTATGACAGTAGCGACAGCATATCCAATACTTGCACCAGCAAATACAATTGGAAAAATATGTCCGCCGCGCCAACCTGTACTTAAACAAACTGCCGTTACACATAATTTTAAAACCCCTGAAAGAAGCAGCATCCCAAATGATAATGCTGTCCACTCATGGACTAAGTCTTTTAATTGATGTTCTCCTGAAAACATTGTATAGGGTAGTAAAGTTCCTGCAATCCCTAAAAGAATGCCACCTATAACTCCTAATGTAACTTTATATTCTTGAAAAGGATGGACTATTTTTTCCAATATATATTCTACCTTGAAATAAAAATAGCCGACACCAGCTCCTATACAAATCAGAGGTAAAAAGGCAAGCCATTCATGTAATGAAAAAGACCCTTTCCCAAAATCAACAATAAAAGATCCTCGATTATCAAACTTACTAAGTAATAAATAAACAGAAAAACCAGCAAAAGTAGTAGCGAGATATACAATAGTCTTTTTTCCTTTGGAAATTTCGTCAATTGGTTTATTCTCATTTTCACTTGGAGCTAAATAACCGAATAATGGTGCATTAAAAATAACACTTAAAGTAGCGCCAATTCCAATTTCAGTTAGTCCCTTCATTCCTTTTAAAGTAAAATG
Organism: Bacillus sp. S10(2024); assembly: GCF_050473865.1. Taxonomy (NCBI): domain Bacteria; kingdom Bacillati; phylum Bacillota; class Bacilli; order Caryophanales; family Bacillaceae; genus Bacillus; species Bacillus sp. S10(2024). The sequence continues at coordinate 3,612,208 of NZ_JBFLUR010000002.1, forward strand.
AAAACGATCGCCAACCCACGTACAAAGTCCACCGATAATTCCAACAAGTGCTGCTTCCGGTCCTAAACTTGCACCAAATATTAAAACAATAATAGCTGTTAACGTAGATTGAAGCACAAAACGGTACTCAATCCTACCTGTTTTCTTATATTCACCCATTACCTCTGGCATTAAACGCGGGCATGTACCGAAGTACTTTTGTGACAGTCCGACAAGAACACCGCCAAGCACTGTTACACAAATTGTGTAATAAGGTGGTAATGAAAATTCCTTAGGTAAATATCCCCAAATAAAATGAATTCCAGCATTTGTGGTAACTAAAAATAACCAGACTGTAGCACCAACTATAGCACCTAGAAACATACCGTACATGATAAGTAAAGAATGCATGCCTCTCCTAATTTCCATTTTTTATGCCTCCTTTATGTTATATTCTGTTATGAAAAAATTCGGGATTTTGATACGAAAATAATTATACTTATAAATGTTATAACAGTTCTTTTTCCATTTTTATAAAGAACTTATTGAAGAGAATTGATACAAAAGATAGAGAATTACCTATAGTGTTTAATATTAAAGGGTTTATATGAATTTTATTTGAAATTCATATGAAAAATGTGTAGGGGGCACAGTGATATACCAATCAACTTAAGTTTTGAAAGTATCCCTATAAAGAAAAAAGATCACTTTATAATAAGTGATGTAGAAACATTTATATAAGGTATAACATTGTTGCAAATAGTATTTTCAGGGTTACCATAATGAATAAAATATAACTCTTTCATTTTACATAGTAAGTAAGGTTTTTAAAATGTATTTTTTATCTTAAAATAGAACATTTCCTGTATTTTTTCAAATTTAAAGCCCTATTTCATTCTATTCATATAATAAATTCATGTATATATGTTATTTGTGTCTCTGGAAAGTGGTAGGTGGTAAAATCTCATTTCACGGTTTAGAGAGAAGTAAAAAAATAAGCGGGGCAGGTTTTCTATCAGTGAGGGATGAAGCATCCCCCACTGATGGAAGTTTTACTTTAATTATTGACGAATAATTCCTTGAAAAGATCCTTCCAACACTTTTTTACCGTTTTGATTAAAGCATTCTGCCTTTGAAACGGCAATTACTCGATCTGCTTGTTCTTCGTGATGAGTAAGTGTGACTTCACATCGAACGGTATCTCCGGTAAAGACTGGACGTAAGAAAGTAAATTCCGCATCTCTTGCGATAAAATTTAAATCGCCGCCAATTTTCGTAGGTAATGTTGCAACTAGTAATCCTTGTACCATTACGCGTCCATGTTCATCTGGAACGACATGGTGTTCACCGGCATCACCAGAAATTTTACTAAATAGCTCTACATCTTCTCTCGTAAATGATTTTTCAAAAGTTAACATTTCCCCGACTTTCATGTATGTATCGCCTCCTATTGGTTTGTGAATGATTTGTCATTCATACCTTGAATTTTACAGAATATTCTTTACTCGGTAAAGTCTGGTGGTGGAAATGATGGGGGAATTAATGGAATATTTTAAGAACATTCAGAAAAAAAGTTGACATAAGGAAATAATTTCTATAAAATCATCGGTAATTGCATATGTCTTATCAAGAATAGGTGGAGGGAACGGGCCCTATGAAACCTTGGCAACAGCCGTAAATCGGAATTGTGCTAAATCCTGCAGGTATTTCCTGAAAGATAAGAAAGGCTACATGGCGAGCGTTTATCTAAACTGCTTCTTTCTTATTAAGGAAAGGAGCAGTTTTTTATTTTTTATAAAAGAAAGGAGATTGAGAAATGGAAGAATCATGGGGAAAAGGAACGATTTGTGTGCAAGGTGGCTATACGCCAAAAAATGGTGAGCCGCGTGTTTTGCCGCTTTATCAAAGCACGACGTACAAATATGATACTTCTGATGATTTAGCGGCCCTCTTTAATTTGGAAGCGGAAGGATATATTTATACGCGTATTGGAAATCCGACGCTTGCGGCCTTTGAGCAAAAGCTCACAGAGTTAGAAGGCGGCGTTGGTGCGGTTGCAACGGCATCAGGGCAAGCTGCAATTATGCTAGCAATATTAAATATTTGTGGCAGTGGTGATCACTTGCTCTGCTCATCAACAGTATACGGCGGTACATTTAATTTATTTGCAGTTAGTCTTAAAAAGCTTGGGATTGAGGTCACGTTCTTTAATCCAAACTTATCTGCTGATGAAATTGTTGCTCTCGCAAATGAGAAAACAAAGCTTGTATATGCGGAATCGCTTGGGAATCCAGCGATGAATGTACTGAATTTTAAAGAGTTTTCTGATGCGGCAAAAGAGCTTGGAGTACCGTTTATTGTGGATAATACATTAGCGACACCGTATTTATGTCATGCATTTGAACATGGTGCAAACATTGTTGTTCATTCTACAACGAAATATATCGATGGTCATGCAAGCTCACTAGGCGGCATTGTTATTGATGGAGGGAATTTCGATTGGAGTAAATTCCCTGAATTTGTTGAATCAGATCCAAGCTATCATGGTGTGAGTTATGTGAACAAGTTTGGGCAAGCGGCATATATTGTGAAAGCTCGTGTACAGTTATTAAGAGACTATGGAAATTGTATGAGCCCATTCAATGCGTACATGAGCAATATTGGCTTAGAGACATTGCATCTTCGCATGGAGCGTCATAGCCAAAATGCACTAGCCGTTGCACAGTGGTTATCGCAGCATGAATGCGTTGAGTGGGTCAATTATCCTGGACTTCAAAGTAATGAAAATTATGCATTGGCGCAAAAATATTTACCGAAAGGTGCGAGCGGTGTTTTAACATTTGGAATAAAGGGCGGCCTTGAACCTGCTAAACAGTTTATTGGAAATGTGAAGCTTGCCACATTGGTGACGCATGTTGCAGATGCAAGAACTTGTGTCATTCATCCTGCAAGCACAACGCATCGTCAGCTTACAGAAGAGCAGCAATGTTTGGCAGGTGTAACACCTGATTTAATTCGGTTATCAGTTGGTATTGAAGATGCGGCGGATATTATTGCTGATTTAGGGGCAGCACTTTCTGGAGGAAAACAGTATGCCGATCATCATTGCTAAAGATTTACCAGCTCGTAAAGTATTGCAAAATGAAAATATTTTTGTGATGACGAAAGAACGAGCAGAAACGCAAGATATTCGTGCTTTGAAGATTGCTATTTTAAACTTAATGCCAACAAAACAAGAAACAGAAACGCAGTTGCTTCGTTTAATTGGGAATACACCGCTTCAACTCGATATCCACTTACTTCATATGGAGTCCCATACAGCAAAAAATGTAACGCAGGAGCATTTAACAAGCTTTTATAAAACATTTCGTGATATTGAAGGAGAAAAATTTGACGGACTTATCATTACTGGTGCTCCGGTTGAAACACTTCCTTTCGAAGAAGTAGATTATTGGGATGAATTGAAACAAATTATGGAGTATTCGAATGCACATGTCACATCAACGCTTCATATTTGCTGGGGGGCGCAGGCAGGATTGTATTATCACTACAACGTTCCGAAATATCCGCTAGAACAAAAGATGTTTGGGGTATTTGAACATGAAGTGCAGCAGGAGCATGTGAAACTATTACGCGGTTTTGATGAAAGCTTTTTTGCACCGCATTCTCGTCATACAGAAGTACGGGCATCTGATATTCAACGCGTACAGGAGCTTGATGTGTTAGCGACATCTGAAGAAGCCGGTGTTCATCTCGTTATAAATAAAGATGGAAAGCATATTTTTGTTCTTGGTCATAGTGAATACAGCTGTGAGACATTAAAGCAAGAATATGAGCGCGATCAGCAAAGAGGATTGGATATTGCTATTCCCAAAAATTATTTTAAGCATGACAATCCTTTGGAAAATCCAGTAGTAAGGTGGCGTAGTCATGGAAATTTACTATTCTCAAATTGGTTGAATTACTATGTGTATCAGGAAACTCCTTATATTTTGTAAAGGAAGTTGAGCATAACACGTGGTAACGTTTTCTTTGTAAAGAACGATCTTTATTATTCAGAATGTTCTAAATATATTGTTTTTTATGATCTGACCTTATATAATGGCACCTAAATACAATTTTTAAAGGGGTGGACAGTACTATGAACGAAATTCAAGTTGGCCTATTAGGTCTTGGAACTGTAGGAAGCGGTGTCGTGCGCATTATTGAAGATCATCAAGATCGTTTAGCACACCAAATCGGTTGTCCTATCAAAGTAGCAAAAGTATTAGTACAAAACTTAGAAAAAGAACGAGAGGTCCAAGTAACCCCTACATTATTAACGAGGAATCCAGATGAAATTATAAATAATCCAGATGTTGATGTTGTGATTGAAGTGATGGGCGGTATAGAAGAGGCAAAAGCATATATTTTACAATCGCTCCAAAACGGTAAGCATGTTGTCACAGCGAATAAAGATTTAATGGCACTTCACGGTGCAGAACTTCTTACTGTAGCAAAGGAAAATCAAGCGGATTTGTTTTATGAAGCGAGTGTAGCAGGTGGTATTCCGATTCTACGAAGCATTGTAGAAGGTCTTTCTTCTGATCGGATTACGAAAATGATGGGTATTGTGAACGGAACAACGAATTTTATTTTGACAAAAATGTCTGACGAAGGGAGAGCGTATGACGACGTGTTAAATGAAGCGCAGCGGCTTGGATTTGCAGAAACAGATCCAACATCAGATGTTGAAGGTTTAGATGCGGCACGAAAGATGACGATCTTAGCAACACTTGGATTTTCTACAAATGTAGAACTTCATGATGTGAATGTAAAAGGAATTACATCTATTACGGAGGAGGACATTTCGTATAGTAAGAGTCTAGGCTATACAATTAAGTTAATTGGTGTAGCGAAGCGCGATGGTGAAAAATTAGAGGTAACAGTAGAACCAACATTGTTACCAAATACACACCCGCTTGCCGCCGTTCAAAACGAATATAATGCAGTATATGTATATGGCGAAGCGGTAGGAGAAACAATGTTTTACGGACCAGGTGCGGGAAGTTTGCCAACAGCAACAGCAGTTGTATCTGATTTAGTAGCGGTTATGAAAAATGTACGTCTTGGTGTAACAGGAAATAGTGCAGTAACGCCGCAATATAAAAAAGTATTAAAAGCAGAAGACGAAATTTATGTGAAGAAGTTTCTCCGCCTTCATGTGAAGGATGAAGTAGGTGTGTTTGCGAAAATTACATCACTATTCTCTGAACGAGGCGTAAGCTTTGAAAAGATTATTCAAATGCCATTACAAAAGAAAGGAGCAGCAGAAATCGTTATTGTTACACATCGTGCATCCCTTGCAGATTATACATACATTCTCGAAACACTAGAGACGTATGAAGAAGTAGATTGTGTGAAAGCAAACTACCGTATTGAAGGAGATGCTCGCTAATGTGGAACGGATTACTTGCTGCTTATAAAGAATATTTACCGATTAATGAGCAAACACCGTCGCTTTCGCTATCAGAAGGAAATACACCGCTTATTTTATTAGAAAATCTTTCAGAAAAATGGGGTGTTTCTGTTTATGCGAAAGTAGAAGGGGCAAATCCGACGGGTTCTTTTAAAGATCGCGGGATGGTTATGGCTGTAGCAAAGGCAAAGGAAGTTGGCAGCAAAACGGTTATTTGCGCTTCAACAGGAAACACATCTGCATCGGCAGCTGCTTATGCAGCGCGCGCAGGTTTATCTTGTATTGTTATGATTCCAAATGGAAAAATCGCCTATGGCAAGCTAGCGCAGGCAGTCATGTACGGAGCTGAAATTATTAGTATTGATGGAAACTTTGATCATGCCTTGCAAATGGTACGAAAGCTTAGCGATTCATCACCGATTACACTTGTGAATTCAGTGAACCCATATCGCATTGAAGGACAAAAAACAGCAGCATTTGAAATTTGTGATGCACTTAGGAAAGCACCTGATATTTTAGCCATTCCAGTTGGAAATGCAGGGAATATTACAGCGTATTGGAAAGGTTTTAAGGAGTATAACGAAAAGCGCGGCACGGGTTTACCTGAGATGCGCGGCTTTGAAGCAGAAGGATCGGCAGCGATTGTGCGTGGATATAAAATTGAGGAACCGGAGACAGTTGCGACTGCAATACGTATCGGGAACCCCGCAAGTTGGGATAAGGCCGTTGCTGCTGCTCATGATTCAAATGGGAAAATTGATGAGGTAACAGATGCAGAAATTCTTAGGGCATATGAATGGCTTGCTAAGTATGAAGGGATTTTTGCGGAGCCTGCTTCTTGTGCATCGCTTGCCGGAATTTACAAACAAGTACAAACAGGAGAAATAGCAAAAGGAAGCAGCATTGTCACTGTTTTAACAGGAAACGGTTTAAAGGACCCAAATATTGCGATTGATACAAAAAAAATTCAACCGCTTGTGCTGCCAAATGATGAGAAGGTTGTGTTTGAGCATATTCAAGGAGTTGTCCTTCGATGAAGGCGGCTCCTATGTTTACAATTCGTGTGCCGGCTAGTACAGCAAATCTTGGGCCAGGCTTTGATTCAATTGGTCTTGCAGTAAGCAAATATTTAACGGTGGATGTATGTTCACACTCTAGCTGGGAATGCACAGCGAAAACAACAATTCTTCAAGGGATTCCAAAAGGTGAGAATAATTTACTCATTCAGACGGCGCGCATGGTAGCTGCCCGTTATAGTAAGGAGCTTCCCTATTGTCATCTTCATCTAGACAGTGATATTCCATTAGCGCGCGGACTTGGAAGCAGCGCTTCGGCAATTATTGCGGGCATTGAACTTGCTGATCAGCTTTGCGAATTACATATATCTAGAAGAGAAAAGTTATTGATTGCAACGGAAATGGAGGGGCATATTGATAATGTTGGAGCGGCCTTATATGGCGGCCTTATGATAGGAACATATGATGGAAAAGATATTTCATTTTTGTCTCAACCTATTTATGATATAGAACTTGTCGCGGTCATTCCTTCATATGAACTAAAAACAGTTCATTCGAGAGATGTGCTTCCGAGTACGTTACCGTATATGGACGGTATTCGTGGCAGCGGCGTTGCTAATGTACTTGTCGCGGCCCTATGTAAGGAGGACTGGGTGCTTGCTGGGGAAATGATGAAACAGGATATGTTTCATGAACCATACCGGAAAGAGCTCGTAACTGAATTACAAAAGCTTCAAGAATTAGAACATGAACATTTATATGGTGTTTCTTTAAGCGGCGCCGGGCCAACTGTACTTTGTTATGTGAAAAAAGGAAGTGCTGAAGAAATAAGGGTATGGCTGCAATCAATTTTCAGCTATTGCGTAGTAGAAACGCTTCAAGTTGTAAATGAAGGAGTTCATATTATATATGAACAACAAAAGCCCATTGAAAGTGTATAACTTTCAATGGGCTTCTTGCGTACGACAACTTTGTAATGCTTTTGTACCAACTTGAATAAATGTTTGAATGAGCCAGCCAGTTGTAAAAGAGAGAATAATGGTGCCGAAATAGATAGGACCATTTAGCATGAAACTAGCAGTTAGAAATAAACAAGCTAGAGAAATTTCAGTTTTTTGAAAGGACCATTTTGTTTTTTCCGAGATTGTTAATACAAATGCTTCTTGCGGTGCAGTCCCAAGCTGTGATGAAACATAGATACCAATACCTGCGCCGACAGATACATTTCCGCATATGAGTGTTATATACTTTGGAAGAGATCGAATGCCATCCATTATAACTGTAACTGAGCCAATCATATCAACAAAGACAGAGATTAGCACCATCGTCACAATTGTCCCAATTGTAATACGCTTTCGATTCATATACAGTACGATAAGAGTAAAAATCAAATTAATAATAAACATCCAAGAGCCGATGCTTAAACCAAAGTTTTGATATAAAGCAATGAAAAGGGAATCATACGGGCTAAGGCCAAATGAAGTGATGGTTGTCATCATATTGATTCCGAGAGAAAGTAACAGTAATCCACCTATGAAAAAGATATGTTCTAATTTTAATGGCATAATAAAACACCAATCCTTCCTTATTTCTTCTGCTAGCACAGGATATAATGTGGAAAGCTTACCAGGTCAAGGGGGATATTTCTAAATTCTAAAATTGTTTTGGATGCGGTAATATGTAGGAAGAAGGGAGCTTGTTTGATGTCAAATATTAAAAAAATCGCAGAAATGGCAGGGGTTTCGATTTCTACTGTTTCTCGCGTTTTAAATAATCATCCATATGTAAATGAACAGAAAAGAAAAGAGATATTAGCCATTATTGAAGAGTTAAATTACACGCAAAATTCGAATGCGATTCATTTAGTACGAGGAAAAACAAATGTGATTGGTGTGCTTCTTCCATTTGTAAATAATCAATATTACAGTGCAATTATAGAGGGTATTTCAAGAGAGGCTGCAAAACATAATTACAATATGATGCTTTGCCAAACGGGTTATAGTGCTGATAAAGAAATAGAAATTTTGAATATGTTAAAGATGAAAAAGTTAGACGGGGTCATTATATGTTCGAAAATAAATGCTTGTGAGGAGATTGAAAAATACGCAACATTTGGCCCGATTGTGACGTGTGAAGACACGATATCTAATACAATTTCTAGTATTCATATTGATCACTACAAAACGTTTGCATTAGGAATGGAGTACTTAATAGAAAAGGGACATACTCGAATCGGTTACTGCATTGGACGAAGCGATAGTTTTAATAGTCAAAATCGAAAAAGGGCTTACGCAGATGCTTTATCATCTATTCATGTTACGCCACGACAAGAGTGGCAATTTATAGATTGTTTCACAGTAGAAGATGGGGCTCGTATTGTTCAATCGTTACTTTATATGAAAGAGCGTCCAACGGCTCTTCTCGTATCTTGTAATCATATTGCAGCTGGTATTGTAACAGCTGCTCAAAAAAATGGTCTTTCGATTCCAGAGGATATTAGAATTATTGGATGCGATGATCAACAGGTTGCAGAGATATTAGATATTACAACCATTGCTCATTCGAGTGTGGAAGTTGGTGCAGGTGCATTTACAATTTTAAATGAACAAATTATGAATAAGGAAGCAGAAGTAAAAAGAATTGAGTTATTTGCGAAGTTAACGGAAAGACTGACAACATGAACGAAAAGCACAATCTTAATCAAAATGATTGTGCTTTTTTCATAAGAGAATGAAAATCGCTTTTCAAAATTCCGTTTGGTATAATATGGTCAATCTATAAGGGGGGGTAGCATGAGATCGAAATTTGTGAAAGTTATTTTATTCGTTGCACTAGCGTCTTTTTGTTTATTTGCATACGGATTTATTACTAGTGTGAGTGATGTTCTAAATCCGAAAACATCTAAGCTAACTCCTACCGTGCAAAAAGAAGCGAAAGGGAAACAACAAAAGGAAACATTACAAATTGTTAGCCTAGGTGATTCGTTAACTCGCGGTGTTGGAGATAAAGAAGGTATTGGATATATTGGACGGATGAAGAATGAACTGCAAACAAAATACAAACAAAAGGTAGCGCTCACAAATTTGGCGGTGAGCGGTGCAAAAATGCCAGATTTACTAAAACAAATGGAAAGCAGCGGTACCAGGTATGCAATTAAGCAAGCGGATGTACTTGTTTTGACAATTGGTGGAAATGATTTATTTCCCGGATGGGAATCACTTGGAAACATTGATTTAACGACATATCGTCCTGATACCGTAACATTTCAAGCTAACGCAAGGGAAATTTTGGAACAATTAAGGAGTTTAAACCCAAACAGCTCAATTTTTTGGATTGGTTTGTATAATCCATTTGAAGATGTAGAAGAGTTAAAAGGCTCGTCTCCAATTGTTGTCGATTGGAATGGATCATTAGAAAAGCTTGCGCTTAGTTATTCAAACGTATATGTTGTCCCAACGTTTGATATGTTCCAAAATCGTGGTAAGGATTTATTATATTCGGATCATTTTCACCCGAATGAAGCCGGTTATACATTAATAGCAGATCGTTTATTACAAAACGTTGTTAGCCAGTTAAAACTAGCTGGAGGTGAGAAAAAATGACGGCGATTCTATCTGTACGAAACTTAAAGAAGATTATTAAGAAGAAAACGCTCGTTGAAAATGTATCATTTGATATACAGCAAGGGGAAGTATTTGGATTTTTAGGCCCAAATGGGGCAGGGAAGACAACGACGATTCGAATGCTTGTCGGTCTCATTACGGCAACAGAAGGAAGTATTTCGATTGGTGGTTATGACATAAAAGAAAATTTTTGCGGTGCGATGAAGCAAATTGGAAGTATCGTTGAAAACCCTGAATTGTATACATATTTAACGGGATTTGAAAATTTAAAGCAATTTGCCCGTATGTTAGGTGGGATTTCCGATGAGCGGATTATGGAAATTGCCAAAATGGTACATCTTGATGAACGCATTCATGATAAAGTGAAAACATATTCACTTGGGATGAAGCAACGTCTTGGGATTGCACAAGCTCTTCTTGGCAGTCCGAAACTCCTTATATTAGATGAACCGACAAATGGTCTCGACCCAGCTGGTATTCGGGAACTTCGGGAGTTTGTGCATACGCTTGTGAAAGAAGAAAACATGAGCGTATTCATTTCTAGTCATTTATTAAGCGAAGTACAAATGATATGTGACCGCGTTGCAATTATTCATAAGGGGAAAGTAATTACGGTCGCAAGTGTTGAAGAGTTAGTGAAACAAGCAAGCGACCGTGTGGAGTGGGTTGTGACGCCGCTAGATAAAGCGAAATCGTTGCTTGAAGATTCGGGGGAAGTGACAGAACTTGTCATAGAAGAAGGGCGACTACTATGCCGCATGAATCAAGAGCGTGTAAGCTTTTATAATAAGCAGTTAATTGAGCACGCTGTAGACGTTCATAGTGTAAAACAAGTTGTATTTACATTGGAAGATCTATTTATGGAACTGACAAAGGGGGAGCAACATGCGTGAATTTGCGAACCTCGTCTATAATGAGGCGGAGAAAATATATCGAAAGAAACGTATTGTAGTAGTCATGCTTATTTTAGCAATTTTAATTCCGATTTTTGTTTATGCACAGTACAGAGAAGTGCAGACGACTGTAAAGCGCCTTGGTACGAGCGATTGGAAAGTATCATTACAGCAGCAAATCGTTGATTCACAAAACCGTTTAAATAATTCGCGTCTTCCCGAAGAATGGAAATCGTGGTTAAAGGTAAGAGTGCAGCAGCAACAATATTATTTAGACCATAATATTAATCCAAGTGCACCGGGCGCACCGACTTTTGTACGTATGTTTATTGAACAAGGAATTACACTATTTATCCCGCTTCTTATCATGATTGTAGCAATTGATATCGTATCGGGAGAACGAAGCGACGGAACAATGAAAATGCTCCTTACGCGGCCGATTCGGCGCTGGAAAATTCTTTTAAGTAAATATGTGACGATGGTGTTGTTTATTTCACTCATTTTGTTGCTTGTAGGGGTTCTTTCCTATTTGTTATCAGGCATTGTATTTGGTTATGCTGGATGGGATTTGCCGGTGCTGACGGGTTTTGCAACTGAGAAGGATACGTTAAATACAAGTTTTGTTCATCTCATTCCGCAGTGGCAATACATTGTTATGGCTTACGGACTTGCTTGGTTTGTAGCAATTGTTGTTGGCACAATCTCATTTATGGTGTCTGTACTGATTCGCAATACACCAGCCGGTATGGGAATTATGCTGGCAGCGTTAATTGCTGGAGGTATCTTAAATAATTTTGCAACGTCCTGGGAAGGGGCAAAATATATTTTTAGTGTTAACTTATCGCTAACGGATTATTTGTCAGGACAGTTACCAGCGTTGCAAGGATTATCGATGAGTTTTTCATTACTCAATCTCACGGTATGGGCAGTTGTATCGCTCATGATCGCTTTTGTAGTATTTACAAAACAAGACATGGTAAATTAATTCGATAGGAAGTGACAGAATGAAACAAATATTAAATAATGATTGGGCACAGCTATTAGCACCTGAATTCGAAAAATCATATTATCAACAAGTGCAATCATTTTTAATAGAAGAGTACCGTACACATGTTGTATATCCAAAGCAGGAGGATATTTTTAATGCTTTGCGTTATACGAGCTATCAAGATACGAAGGTCCTTATTTTAGGACAGGATCCATATCATGGGCCAAATCAAGCGCATGGTTTAAGTTTTTCGGTGCAACCTGGCGTACGAACGCCGCCATCACTGCAAAATATGTACAAAGAGCTGCAGGATGATCTAGGGTACCCAATTCCGAATAACGGTTATTTAGTAAAATGGGCAGAGCAAGGTGTGCTTTTACTAAACACTGTATTAACGGTGCGTCAAGGAGAGGCCAACTCTCATAAAGGAAAAGGGTGGGAAGTTTTCACAGATCGCATTATCGAGTTGTTAAATGAGAGGGAAAAACCAGTTATCTTTGTATTATGGGGACGCCCTGCGCAGGCGAAGAAGAAGCTCATTACAAATTCTAATCATCATATTATTGAATCTGTTCATCCAAGTCCATTATCAGCACGACGAGGATTCTTTGGCAGCAAACCATTTTCAAAAACAAACCATTTCTTGGTAAGTAACGGAGAACGGGAGATTGATTGGCAAATTCCGAATCTATAAGTAAGGATTCTTTCGTTTAGGAATTTATACGTAAAAAAACAGGCCACTACGGATGCAGCGGTCTGTTTTTATTTATTATCTTCTTGTTTTAATTTTGCATCTAGTACGAACGTACCAAATGGAATAACAGATGCAACAAGCGCACCAAACGCCCATAATTTTGATTTATTATGAATTGTCGTTACTTGAATAACAGCGAAGATGAATAGTATAAACAGGACACCGTGTGCCATACCCGTTACAGTAACAGCTTTCGGAAAATCTGCAAAATACTTCAGCGGCATTGCAATGAATAGAAGGATTAGAAAAGAAATCCCTTCCAGTACCCCAATGACTCTTAAACGTCCAATCGGTGTTGATAACATAAAATGGCCTCCTAAGTTATGTATGCTTGTATATGATATATTTGTATTCTTTTGGTAAATAAAATAGCCTAGTTTATTTCATTATAATCAAAAATAAACTTTACACTATGATAATGGTGTAAAGTTCAAAATATCTTCACAAGCTAATACATATAAAAAGTAAATCGCGCCTAAGTATTTGACTCAGGCGCGATTTTATGGATGATTAGTTCTCTTCAACGTGAAAACAGTTCTAAACTAGCACTTCGCTATTCAAAACAAATTGTTCTACAACTTTTGCAACGCCATCATTCATGTTTGTGTCTGTTACATGATTTGCAATGGCTTTAATGTCGTCCGGTGCATTGCCCATTGCAACGCCAAGGCCAGCAAATTCAATCATAGCCTGGTCATTATAGCTATCACCCATCGCAATCACTTCTTCACGTGTAATACCAAGTTTTTGGATAAGTTGGTGCAAGCTTGTTCCTTTTGTTACACCATATTCTGTGAATTCTAAGAAGAACGGCTTAGAACGCATAACACTTAATTGTCCTTCGAATTCTTGTTGTAATTTCTTTTCAACTTCTGCAAGACGTTCTGGTGCTTTCATCATTAATACTTTCACAACAGGTTCTTTCACTGCACTTACAAAATTATTAACCTCTATAACTGGCATACCTGTAATATAAGCTTCGACTTCTGTATATTCATTATTTTCCTCTGTCACAATGCCATCACCAATGTACGTATGAATCCACACATCTTCGTTTTGGCTTGTTTTATATAAATTATGGACAATTTCAGGTGATAAAGTACTGCTAAATAATTCTTCGTTTGTTTTACAGTTAATAATTTTTGCGCCATTAAACGATAAAATGAAGCTGCCGTATTCCTCTAATTTTAGTTCTTTTGCAATTGGCCACATCGCAAATGTTGGACGGCCGGAAGCTAGTACAACTTTTACACCGCGCTCTTGGGCGGTCATTAGGGCTTCTTTCGTACGCGGTGAAATCGTATGGTCATCGCGAAGTAATGTATCATCTAAATCTAGTACAATCATTTTATAAGACATTTGAACAATCCTTCCTAATATGAATTTATAATGTGAAATGAATTGTAAGACATCGAACCTCTTTGAAGATGGAATCGATTTTATATGAATGTATATATGAGCAAGCATATTTTGCTTGCTCATATATGTTTCTATTATCGTAACAATTCTTAAAATAGACTGCAATGCTTGAAGCGTGCCAATTTTGTTTACGTTTTGTGTCGATTGGTTTAACTAATTCTCAACGAGAAACCCACTCGTTGAGGAAAGTTTCACCTTACCCCGCCCAAACAGCTGGTAAGAGGTTAGGACAAGGAAACAAAGTACAAACCATCTGTAAGGACCCGATTGGTTCAACTAATCCTCAACGAGAAACCCACTCGTTAAGGAAAGTTTCACTTTACTCCGCTTATTTATCTGTTGAACGAGAGAATAGTATTTCTAGTATAATTGCCATTACAGAGCCGAGTACAAGACCGTTGCTTAAGAAGGATGCTAGGAATGGCGGCAGTGAAGAAAAGGCATCTGATGGAATGAACATAACGCCAATTCCGGTAAAGAGAGCGAGACCTGCAACTTTGAATAAGCGTTCTTTATCTTTCACAGTTTCATATTCTCGAAATGCTAGTCCGATCATACTAGCAAATACCGGATAAATGGCTGCATAGCCAACAGCTACCGGAATTGCTGCAATGAATGAAGTAACCTTTGGAAATAGACTCATAAGAATAATAAAGGTTGATCCAAGAATAAACGGTAGTCGTTTGTAAATATTTGTTGTCGCAATAAAACCAGCTGATCCAGAAATAGCGACAGGTCCAATTGCTGAAAACAGACCGCCAAGAAGCTGATTAATACCGGTTATAATTCCTGCCTGTTTGAATCGATTTTGCACGGCAGTTGCTTCGTATTTCGAAACTACTTGTTGAACAACGCGAATACTTGCTAACATGTTAGTTAGTAGTAACAACGTAACAAAGAGAATGGTAATAACCATATTCCATTCTAAGCGAGGCGTACCAAATACAAAGATAGATGGCATACGGATAATGTCTGATACAGGTGTGATTGGATTTGATAGACCAAAACATGCAAATAAGATCCACCCAATTACAATACTGCACAGTACAGAATATTGACCAATAACAGGTAGTTTCGTAACAAAGAAAGATAGAAAAATGATGATAAGAGAAAGAATAAAGACTTTACCTTGAACAGCAGTATGCTGTCCGTTAAGTCCAAACATGCCTTTTAAGAATGATCCACTTAGCTGTGCAACGAGTAAAAATAGGTAGGTTCCAATAACAGTTGATGTAAAATAGCGGACAAGTTTATCAATAAGTCCAAATATACTAAGAAGAATGCAAATGAGACCGCTTAATAAGAAGGAATATTGCAGTACGCGTAGCGTTTCACCGGTTGATCCAAATAATACAACGCCTAAGCTTGCATATAAGGAAAAGATGCCCCACCAAAGTCCAGCAGGCCCTTCTTGAATTGGTAAGCGATGACCAAAGGAAGCTTGTAAAATACCTGCAAATCCAAGAACAAATAATGTTCGTTGGACGAATGCAATTGCTTCTGCGCCTTCTAGTCCATAGTTAGCGGCAACACTAATGGGAACAATTAAGCTGCCGGCTAAAATAAATAATGCCCATTGCAGGGCAGAAAGAAATGTTTTCATTATATATCGACCTCTTTTTCGTATTTCCATTTCTAGTATATATGTGTTTGATTCGTTATGGCAAAGTTTGAAAATAGAGAAAAGAGATGAAAGTATTGTTTGAGTGCATGAAACATCGGAACAAACAGGAGCGGAAAAATTTGCAGAACGTGATATGATAATAGTATTTGGTCCAGTAGAGAAATTGGGACGATTTGAAAAAGAATTACAATACGTGAGGTGAGAAAGCATGCAAATATCTAGCGATAAGATTTTAAATAAAATGGCAAGTGAAATTGCAAAAGCGAAAGGGGGTGACTCACATAAAGCAAAAGAACATCTTTTAGTTGTTCGTGCATTATGTGATCTATTACTTGAAGAACAGCCAGAAGCTTCTGCATATGTTGAACCAACATTAAGAACAAATGTTGTGGCACCGCAAATGCCTGTTCAGCCAATGGCTTCATTTTCAGGAGAGCCTGTATATGTGAAAGAGGATGATGCAAATGGAAACTCTCTTTTGGATTTTTAGACGCTAAATAGTTGGAGTGTTCGAGGAAATTTTTTATTATAAAAGTAAAAAGAAAAAGGGGAATTCCAATGAAAATTTTCTTCTTATTAGGTTGTATTGCAGCAGCATTATCTGTTGCGCTTGGAGCATTTGGAGCGCACGGACTTGAAGGGAAAATCTCAGCGAAAATGTTAGAGGTTTGGAAAACAGGTGTTACATATCAAATGTTTCATGCAGGGGGATTATTTGTTGTTGCTTTATTAATGGATAAGATTCAATCTTCTCTTGTAGGCGCGGCAGGCTGGTGTATGGTAGCAGGTATTGTGCTGTTTTCCGGAAGTTTATACGCATTAAGTACAACTGGTATAAAATTTTTTGGTCCAATTACTCCGCTTGGCGGTGTAGCATTTATTGTAGGATGGATTTTACTGGGGACTGCGATTGTAAAAGGGCTATAAGGTGAAACTTCCTCTTGGGAAACGCTTTTCTTCCCAGGAGGCTAGTTGAACTAGTTGGGCCCTTACAAATGGTTTGTACAGGATAGCAATAAAACAAAAGCTGGCATATGCCAGCTTTTTCTTATTATCTTGGAGGATAAGTTGCGGGTTGCTGTGTTGGGAAGTAAATGATTTCTCCTGGGAATTCTACATAATCAAGATAGATCATAAGCAGTAAGTAACGTTTTCCAGACTTAGGGTCGCTTAAAATGATGTGATCGCGTCCCGCAGCCTCAATGATGCCTGTATAGGATTGTGTACCAAGTGTGCTGCCGCGCTCATATGTCATGAATATAGTTGCTGGTTTTCCTTTGTTTAAGCGAAGGATATTTTCAATATATGATTGCTCAAGTGGAAGCATCCCTTGAGAAACGGCAAGTTGTGCTTGTGCAGCTTGCGGCGTTGTTGGCATTTGTTGTCCTTGTTGTCCGGGCTGTGGTTGCATATATCCGCCAGATGGTTGATAAAATCCTCCCCCATAGTATGGGTTTTGTTGCTGTGCCATACGAAATCCCTCCTCTTTTCAGTTCACTAATACACACTTGGACAATCCTCAGCACTTGGTTGGAAAAAGCAATGATTTTTAAAGCGACCAGAGTTTTCTTGATTAAACCAAGTTGGTGGACAGGCGCCTCCTGGCCTAAAAAACCATAACGAAAAATTAGCGGGCCAGAATCGCTCTCCTTGAATCGTACGTCTTGCTAGAGCAATATCGCTTTCACGAGCACGCTGATAGAAGTAACCTTTTTGCGTAGCCTCAAATCCACCAGGACTTTGAAATACCATTTGACGAAGGTTTCGAATCTTTTTAAAGTCTAAGCAATTTCCTTTTACGCGATTGACGCCGACATTTCCAACCATAAGCATTCCTTGAGGTCCTTCTCCTTCTGCTTCTGCCCGCATTAATCTGGCAAGTAGTTTTACATGTTCTTCTGTATATGCAATAACACCCATCTGTTTCACCTCTCTTATTACTCCGCTAGAGAAAAGAAAGTGTAGAATAATTACTAATTCATAGGTATGAAAAAAAGGGGGCAGATATGACAACCAAACCATGTTTTAATATGTATCTCTATAGATATTAGTTGAAAAACTGAAATAGAAACCCCTTTCTTTTTAGGGGCGAGAGCATCTGGCCATGCATAAAGGCGGTTAGGGGATTTTTCCTGCCACATGCAACATTTAAAACAAAGGGAGAAAGCAAGTAGCGGACATTTTCTTGCTGCATAGCAGCGACTTATATATTAGGAAATTAAAGTGAAGTTATTACTATTCAGAAGAAATAAGGAATACGCTGAGGAAGATTTGGATAATAAAAAGCTAGCAAATTTGCTAGCTTTTTATTATCCAAATAATTTTAACCACATATTAGAAAAGAAGTCTCCAATGGATCGCATTGTCAATACGAACCAATTTGCTTTTTCTACTTCCTGCGTTGTTTTTACATCGAATTTCGTTTGTTTATTTCCATCAAGGAAACCATATTGATCAGTGGATTCTAAAACAAGTGAGCCGACTTTGGAATCTTTTTTCACAGGTGCAACTAAGCTTCCATCTTCGGAGATTGATTTGTTTGCTTCATAAGAAATTTTGTAAGGCGGTTTACTTCCTTTTTTGGTGACTACCGTTATTTCTTTTTCAGGTGTCACAGCTACAGTATCTTCTTTTCCTTTTACGACAGGAATTGTATTATTTTTATCTATTTTCAATTTCTGTTTTTCAAAGTTTTTGAAGCCGTAATCCATTAATGCACGGGATTCTATGAAACGCTCATCCATTGATTTTGTTTTAATAATAACGGAGATTAGGCGTAAATCACCGCGTTTGGCTGTAATGGTAAAGCAATATCCAGCTGAATCAGAACTTCCTGTTTTTAAGCCATCTGTCCCCTCATATGCAAATGCAGCGTCTGGTAACATCCAGTTCCAGTTTTCCATACGAATTGGGCGTGGATGATTATCAGGGAAATTTCTAAATCTTTGTTTTGTATCTTCCAATATTTCTGGATATTTTGTCATAATTGTTCTAGATAAGATTGCCATGTCTCTAGCTGATAAAGAGTTTTCACCGTTTGGATCTGTTCCTTCCGGGTGCTTGCCTTTTAAATCAGCGTTATTTAATCCTGTAGCATTTACAAATTTATATTTCTTTAACCCTAGTTTTTTTGCATGTTCATTTGCAAGATTTAAGAAGTTCTTTTCACTTCCTGCAAGAAGTTCAGCAAGTGCAACACTTGATCCATTTGCTGAGAAGACAAGAATAGAATGATATAATTCTTTAACTGTATATTGTCGTCCTTTTTCAAATGGAACGTTGGAAAATTCATTGTTACGGGAAATTTCGTAAGCATAATCAGAGATATTCACTTTTGTATCCCAGGTGATTTTCCCTTCTTTAATGGCTTCTAAAACGGAGTATATAACCATGAGTTTTGACATACTAGCAATTGCAAGTAATTCATCGGGGTTTTGCTCGTGTAGTATTTTTCCTGTATCTGCATCAAACAGAATAGCAGCAGCGGCTTCAATATGTATGTCTTCTTTCGCATAAGAGGGAGTTGCTCCTATGAAAGAAAACATGAGTGTGAGCCCTAATAAAATAGATAACATTTTCCTCATAATAAATTATCACCTTCGCATCGTTATTAGCATGTAGCTTGTACTATTCTAACATGAGTTTGAATATGGAAAGATTACAATTTTGTAAGTGATTTGGATAATTTTTCTATTTAATTAGAGATTTCTATTATATAAAACAATAAAAAAAGGACAATTTTCGTCCTTTTTTGTTGTTATACGTGTAAAAATTTTGCAACTTTTTCGCTTGGTAAAATGTTTCCGACAAAGAATGTCCCGAACTCACCGTAGCGTGCACTTACTTCATCAAAGCGCATTTCATATATAAGTTTCTTAAATTGAAGAACATCGTCGGCAAATAATGTTACGCCCCATTCATAATCATCAAAGCCAACAGAACCAGTAATGATTTGACGTACTTTTCCTGCATATTGACGGCCAATTTTCCCGTGGCTATACATTAATTTTTTGCGCTCTTCCATCGGTAACATGTACCAGTTGTCTTCGCCTTGACGACGCTTGTCCATTGGATAGAAACAAACATGGTTTGCTTTAGGAAGCATTGGGTATAAACGCGCAAGAATTTGTGGATTTTGATATGGATCTTCTTCAGCAGGAAGATAGTTACTTAGTTCCACAACAGATACGTAAGAGTATGTAGGAAGCATATACTCTGCTAATGTTGTTTTATTGAATTCAGCTTCAATTTCATTTAATTCTTCCATTGTTGGACGTAAAATCATAAACATAATATCAGCCTTTTGTCCAACGATTGTATAGAGGGCGTGGCTACCTTGTTTTGCAGCTTCTGTTTTATTCCATTTTTCAACGATGTTTAAAAATTCGAACATTGCTTGCTGACGTTCATCACTAGACAATGTTTTCCATGCTGCCCAGTCCATAGAACGGAAATCATGTAGACAATACCAACCATCTAACGTTTTTGCTGCTTCACTCATTAGATTCACCTCGAATAGTCAAGTTTTACACGTTAACTATATCATATATAGATGGAAAAGCATGTATCTTAGTCTCAGGCGCACAAAATTGTCACATTTTATAGCAGAATTTTGGGAAAATATAATCATTTTTATTTTATCAATTTTTTAGAAGCAATACGTTTAAAATAGAGATAAAAAGCGGTATTCTTAAATATGGATTTCAATTCGTAGGAGGGTTATTAGTGAGCGATTTATTTACAACAGTAAAAGAAAAAGTTCAAGGTAAAGGCATTTCTATCGTACTTCCTGAAGGTACTGATGAAAGAATTTTAGGCGCTGCAGAGCGTTTAGCAAAAGAAGAATTAGTAAAACCAATCTTAGTTGGTAATAAAGAAGAAATTAGCGCGAAAGCTGCTAGCATGAACTTAACATTAGCGGGTGTTGATATTTATGACCCAGTTACATACGAAGAAATGGATGCAATGGTAGCATCTTTCGTTGAACGCCGTAAAGGGAAAGCAACAGAGGAATCGGCTCGTGAAATCTTAAAAGACGAAAACTATTTCGGTACTATGCTTGTACACATGGGCAAAGCACATGGTTTAGTAAGCGGTGCAGCTCATTCTACAGCTGATACAGTTCGTCCAGCACTTCAAATCATTAAAACAAAACCAGGCGTTACAAAAACTTCTGGCGTATTTATCATGGTACGCGGTGATGAGAAATATGTATTTGCTGATTGCGCAATCAACATTGCACCAAACAGCCAAGATTTAGCTGAAATTGGTATTGAAAGTGCAAAAACTGCTGAATTATTTGGTATTGATCCACGCGTTGCAATGTTAAGCTTCTCTACAAAAGGTTCTGCGAAATCTCCAGAAACAGAAAAAGTTGTAGAAGCAACTCGCATCGCGAAAGAAATGGCTCCTGAATTAACATTAGACGGTGAATTCCAATTTGACGCTGCATTTGTACCATCTGTAGCAGAAAAGAAAGCACCAGGTTCTGTTATTAAAGGTGACGCTAACGTATTCGTATTCCCAAGCTTAGAAGCTGGCAATATCGGCTACAAAATTGCACAACGCTTAGGTAACTTCGAAGCAGTGGGACCAATCTTACAAGGCTTAAACATGCCAGTAAATGATTTATCTCGCGGTTGTAACGAAGAAGAAGTGTACAAGCTTGCTTTAATTACAGCAGCACAAGCGCTATAATTATAAAAAAAATCCCCGCATATGCGGGGATTTTTAGCTTTCTAACCCAAGTGATTTGTTATTGCGATCAATCATGCGCTGTAAGTGATGCTCGTATAGCGGTACTTCATCTACTGTCAGCTGTGATGGCGTTAATTGCGGCGTAAAACGCTGTAATGTTTGTAAAAGGCGCATCATTAAATCTTGTACAGTAATTGTTTCACCAAGTAGTTCAGATAGTGAAGCCATTGTACTTGGGACAATTTCAGGATACGTAAATCTAGTTTCTGCACCTTGAATTGCTAAGTTGTAAAAATCACGAACAAGTGCCGCACGTGCAGAGCCACTTTCGGTAGCGCATAAATAAATTTGTACTGCGACACCGCCGCGAATACGGCGCTGCGAAATACCAGCAAATTTTTTATCGTTAATACTTAAGTCATAGCTGCCAGGACAGTAAGAGCCAACGATTTCTTTTGCTTCAATAGTAACGTTGTAATCTTTTAACATTTCTTTAATTAAATGCCACATTGTATCATAGCCAAGGTCGATATCGATACCTTTATCTGTTTCCTGGAACAGAAGAGAGATGTTTAGAACACCCTCATCTAATACAACAGCAAGTCCACCTGAATTGCGGACGATAACATGGAAGTCTTTCTTTTTCAAAAATTCAATTCCCTGCTTTAAATAAGGTAATCGTGTATCTTGAATGCCAAGAACAATTGTATTGTGATGAACCCAAGAGCGCATTGTTGCGGCAGATGTACCATTCCCAACTGTTGTACATAACGTATCATCCATTGCGAAAGATTGCAGCGCATGAAATTGTGGACCTAAGCTTGACTGATCAACAATGCGCCACTCTGGCTGAGATAAAATCGAACGAGAATCGCTCATGTAAATAACCCCTTATCTATAAAATGACAATATTTATTATAGCAAAAAAGAGTGATTATAAATATAAGCTGAAAACGGACATAAAGCTCCTCTGCTTTAGGAGGGCGAGAGGAACTGATCAGTCAGGGCCCTTTTCTACCACATGCCAGGATTAGAACAAAGAGAGAAAACGAGTGAAAGTTTCACTTTATAGGTTAGAGTGAAGCCAAAATTAAAAGGATGCTATTATAGCATCCTTCTTATTCTGCAATCTTCTCTAAATTCCCGTTTCGATCCATGCGAAATGATGTTTGTGTACGCTCTTCATCGTCCATTAATGCCAATTTCCTTGCACGGTTCATAATTTTCATGAGCGTCTCGTAATCTTCTTGAACGGTTGTTGATTGTTGTTCTAATTTTTCAACTTTCTGTTCCAACTCAGCATTTTTTCTCATATACTCAGCAATGTCTTGTTTCAATCTCTCATTCTCTCTTTCGAGTGCGGATACTTTTACATTAGAAGTTCCGAGAGTTTGTAGAAAACGGATAACGTCATGCATCGCAATGGAAGAATCTGTTGGCATTGCTTGCGTAGTTTGCATAGTTTGCATAGGCTGAACGGGTTGAACAGGTTGTTCAATATCAATCTCAATATTAATATTGTCATCCAATGTTACCGTAGATGGAGTCGGCGGTGTATATAAAAGACGTTTTTTCGCTTGCTCGCCCCCATTTGCACGCATTTTGTCTTTGCGATGTTTTTTCGCAAGTTGTAATGCTTGATCGTAACTATAGCGTACGACAGCATTCCAGCGGAAACCGCAAGCTGCTGAAGTGCGATTTAATTTATCACCAACTTCTTCAAAGGCATTTAATTGTGTACTTCCTTCGCGTACGTGACGTAAAACTGTTTCAGCAAGAAGTAAATCATCTTCTTCAGTCCAAGCATCTTGTCTTACTTTCATAGATTCATCTCCCTTTCTTTTTATCAATATCTTATTTTTAGAATGGACAAAATGAATCGCTTTTATACAAAGCTGTCAAAATTATGGTAGATTTTGAGTGGAAATATGTTTGTATGCCATTTGTTTCTTGCAGGAAGAAAACTTGCATCGCATCGAAAAGAAAGGTAAAATACCATTTAGTGTTTATTGTTATATGTACTTGAGAAAAGTTTCAAATAGAGGAAGTGTTATATAAAATGGGAAACGAATTTCGTGTGTGTGATGATTGTCAGGCAACGAATATCAAGACGTTAGTACCACGTTTAAAGAAAATAGATGAATGTGCAGATATTCAAATTGGCTGTCAATCATATTGTGGTCCTGGTCGTAAAAAATCATTTGCATTTGTAAATAACCGTCCAGTTGCAGCGCCAAATGAAGATGAGTTAATTGAAAAAATTGAAGCAAAGTTAAACAAGTAAAAAGATACGATGTCGTATCTTTTTTTGTTTTATGAAACGAAAAAAAGTTTTATATAACAAAATTAGTGGTTGACAAATTTTAGTTTGCGTTTGTAGAATAAAAAAGGTGATATTGAGAATCATTATCAAAAATCAAGTTCGTTCTTGGTTTTCTTTTTTTTCCCTTAATGAGAATGAGTTTCATTTTCTTGTTATACATATTGAAAGTTAGGATGTTGTAGATGGAAGTGAGTATGAGAAAGGTTTATGAAGAAGAATCGGTAGACATAAAAGAGATAAAAAGCCATCCGCTTATCGCCTTGACGATTTTAATCGTTGGAACTGTTTTATTAGCTTTAAGTATGGCAGTTTCTATTTCATTTGGTGCCGCTAATATTAGCTTGAAAACAATATGGCAAGCGGTATTTCAGTTTGACGCATCTACTACATATCATAGTGTCATTCAAGAATTGCGTCTTCCAAGGGCAATTGGAGGAGCAGCTGTAGGGGCATTTTTAGCAGTATCTGGTGCAATTATGCAAGGGATGACGAGAAATCCACTTGCATCTCCATCACTTATGGGGATTACAGATGGAGCGGTATTCGGCATCGCCATCATGTTTGCATTCTTCCCAAACTCGCCATATTTAATGTTTGTAATTGCTTCTTTTATCGGTGCAGCATTTGGTGCAAGTATTGTATATGGAATTGGAGCAGCGTCTCCGGGCGGATTAACACCAATTAAACTAGCGTTATCTGGAGCAGCAATTAGTGCCTTACTAGGCGCAATTTCATCTGGGATTGCCTTATATTTTAATCTAGCGCAAGAAGTTAGTATGTGGCATGCAGGCGGCGTTGCTGGCGTGAAAGGGACGAGTTTAAACATGTTACTTCCAGTTGGTCTTGTTTGTCTTATTATTGCGATTATGCTAGCGAGATACATTACGATTTTAAGTTTTGGCGAAGAAATTGCCATTGGTCTTGGACAAAATACGAAGCTCATTAAGTTTATTGGAACAATTCTTGTACTTGTGCTAACAGGTAGTGCGGTTTCTATAGCTGGGTCTGTTGGATTTGTTGGTCTTGTTATTCCGCATTTAACACGTTTTCTTGTAGGATCAGATTATCGCTGGATAATCCCGTGTTCTGCCGTTTTAGGTGGATTACTTATTGAGTGTGCAGATATGATTTCACGTATTATTAATCCGCCGTTTGAAACGCCGATTGGAGCTGTAACAGCGATGGTTGGTGTACCATTCTTCCTCTACTTAGCACGTAAAGAAGGGAGAGGGAAAATGTGAGACAAGGAATATTAACGAGAAAAAACATCTCAATTTTATCTAGTATTGGTTTGTTAATTTGCGTCGTATTTTTAATTAGCTTAAATACGGGTACGTTCAAAATTTCACCAGTTGGGGTGTTGAAAACGCTCGTTGGTCTTGGAGCAGAAGATCAAACAACGATTTTATTTGATTTTCGGATGCCACGAATGATTGTCGCTCTTTTAGTCGGATCAGCTTTAGCAGTATCCGGTGCAATTATGCAGGGGTTATCACGAAATCCACTTGCCGATCCAGGAATTATTGGTATTAATGCTGGATCGGGATTGTCGGTTGTAATCTTCGTTTATTTCTTCTTTGGGAAAGTGACGATGACCTCGTTTTTATCTGTATTCATTCTGCCGTTTTTTGCTTTAGTTGGTGCAATAGTAGCGGCAGGCATCATCTATGCACTTGCTTGGAAAGATGGTGTTTCGCCGGTTCGTTTAATTCTCGTTGGGATTGCAGTAGCAGCTGGGTTCGGTGCGGTGAGTTTAGTATTCTCGATGAAAATGACAGCGAATGATTTCCGTTTTGCTACGATTTGGTTATCGGGAAGCTTATGGGGGACAGATTGGAAGTTCGTATTAAGTGTGCTGCCATGGATGCTTATTTTCTTACCGATTGCTTTTATGAAAGCGCACGTTTTAAATGTAATGAATTTAGGAGATGCGGTGGCAACGGGTCTCGGTCTGAATGTAGAGAAAGAACGCCGTAAGCTATTATTTATCGCTGTTTGCTTAGCTGGTGCATCTGTTGCAGTTGCGGGGGGAATCAGTTTTATTGGATTAATAGCACCGCATCTTGCCCGCCGTTTAGTAGGTGGAAAATATCAAATTATGCTGCCAACTGCTGCGTTAATTGGAACATTATTGCTATTGTTTTCCGATCTTCTTTCGCGCAGCTTACTTACAACATCAGAAATACCGGTAGGTCTTGTCATTTCGGTAATTGGCGCGCCGTATTTCATTTATTTACTTATAAAAACAAGATAAGGAGACGATCTGTATGCCATCTTTATCAGTTGAGTTGATATCTGTTGGATATAGTGAAAATTTAATTATTGATGGGTTGTCTGTTGAAATACCTGAAGGGAAAATTACGACCATCATTGGTCCAAATGGATGCGGGAAATCTACGCTCCTGAAAACAGCATCGCGTATTTTAAAAGCGAAACGGGGTACTGTTTATTTGGACGGAAAAGCAATTGAGAAACAGCCGACGAAGGAAATTGCAAAAAAGATGGCAATTTTGCCACAAACAGCAGAAGTGCCAACAGGTCTTACCGTACTTGAACTTGTTTCATATGGGCGTTTCCCACATCAAAAAGGGTTCGGTACGTTATCAGAAGAAGATTATCGTTACATTCGCTGGGCGCTTGATGTGACTGGTATGCAGGAATTTGCTAATCGTCCAGCAGAGGCGCTGTCAGGCGGACAACGTCAACGCGTTTGGATCGCAATGGCATTAGCACAAGGAACGGATTTACTTGTACTAGATGAGCCAACAACATACCTTGATATGGCACATCAACTTGAAGTGCTGAACTTATTAAAAAAGTTAAATGAAGAAGAAGGAAGAACAATAGTGATGGTTATTCACGATCTAAATCACGCTTCTCGTTTTTCTGATCATATGCTTGCATTAAAAGATGGGAAATTAATGAAACAAGGAACGCCAGATGAAGTCATGACATCTGAAACGCTCCGCGAAGTGTTTGAAATTGAAGCACAAATGGTTCCGTGTCCTGTTAATGGCAACCCAATTTGTCTGACTTATGACTTGATGACAAGTGCGTAAGCAGGTTTAAGTTTGTTCTAGCGGGGAAAAGTTTAATTTCCATAAATTTGTATAGATAGTTGTCTTTACTGAAAGAGCCCTTGTAGCACTTTTACTACAATGAATAAGGAGAGGGAAACATGAAGAAATTTAAAGCTACTCTACTAGTTTTCGTATTAGCGATTACTTCTATATTATTTGCGTCGTGTTCTTCTGATAAGAAAGAAGAAAAGAAAGCAGACGCAAAAAGTGAAGAGCGTGTTGTAAAACATGCAAAAGGAGAAATTAAAATTCCAGCAAATCCAAAGAAAATTGCTGACTTAAGTGGGTCAACAGAAGAGTTATTAATTTTAGGTATGAAGCCGGTTATTACGGCAAATACGACGCAAGAAAAAATTGATGCACATATTGAAGATAAATTAAAAGGTGTGAAACCAGTTGGTTCTGCTTGGGGAGATAAAATTAATATTGAAGCAGTAGCTGCTGCAAAACCAGATTTAATTTTAGTAAACAACCGTCAAGAAAAAATTTATGATCAGTTATCTAAGATTGCACCAACAGTCATGTTAAGTACTCCATTAGATCAATGGCGTCCGAAGTTTGAAGAAGTAGGGAAAATCTTCGATAAAGAACAAGAAACAGCTGCATGGTTAAAGAAATACGATGAAAAAGCAAGTAATTTACATGATAAAATCACTGCGAAAACTGATGATGCAAAATTCATGGTAATGGCTGTATATCCGAATGCATTCCGTGTATATGGTGACTATGGATACGGCAGTATGCTATTTAAAGATTTAAAATTGCCAGCAGTTAATGGTACACCAGCAGATAAACCGTTAGTACAGTTACAAAAAGAGGCATTAATTGATTACAATCCAGACTTCTTATTTGTATTCACAACAGGTGATGGTGCACAGCGTCTAAAAGAATTTCAAGAAGAAACCATCTGGAAGAATATGAACGCTGTAAAAAATAACCGCGTGTATACGATTAAAAACGAAGATTTAAATAAAGGATACTTCCCACTTGGTAAAGAGATGTTATTAGACGAACTATCTACGTTTATTTTAGGAAAATAATAATGATAGAGAAAATCACCTTCGTTTTTTGGATGGTGATTTTCTTTTTATGCAGGAATATACAGTCTTTCATTTCTTTCTGTTTCGCCTTTCGTTTATAATAGGAATAAGAACGTATAATGGAGGGCGGTGAATTTTAATGGCATATGTAAGTGATAAATTAAATGAAACGAAAGTGTTTAAAGACCCAGTGCATAAATATGTGCATGTACGCGATCGCGTAATTTGGGATTTAATCGGAACGAAAGAGTTTCAACGTCTGCGTCGCATTAAGCAGCTAGGGACGACATTTTTTACCTTTCACGGTGCGGAGCATAGTCGCTTTACTCATTCACTAGGTGTCTATGAAATTATTCGCCGCATGATTGATGATGTGTTTGATGGAAGACCAGATTGGAATGCCGAAGATCGTTTGTTGTGCTTATGTGCAGCACTTCTTCACGATGTAGGACACGGTCCTTTTTCGCATTCATTTGAAAAAGTCTTTGAACTAAACCATGAAAAATTTACACAAGCAATTATTGTCGGTGATACAGAAATTCATGAGGTGTTAAGCCGCGTTGATCGTGAATTTCCGCAAAAAGTAGCGGATGTCATTGCGAAAACGTCTACTAATAAATTAGCGATTAGTATGATTTCTAGCCAAATTGACGCAGATCGCATGGACTATTTATTACGAGATGCGTATTTCACAGGTGTGAAATATGGAAACTTTGATATGGAACGGATATTACGGGTAATGCGTCCATTTAATAATCAAGTTGTGATTAAATATAGCGGTATGCATGCTGTTGAGCATTATATTATGAGCCGTTATCAAATGTACTGGCAAGTGTATTTTCATCCAGTCACGCGCAGTGCTGAAGTGATTTTAACGAAAATTTTGCACCGCGCGAAAGCGTTGCATGAACAGTACTATACATTTAAATATCACCCCGTTCATTTCTATTCTTTATTTGAAGGAGAAGTAACAGTAGAGGATTATTTAAAGTTAGACGAGAATGTCATGTATTATTACTTCCAAGTATGGCAAGAAGAAGAGGATGCTATTTTAAGTGATTTATGCCGTCGTTTTATGAACCGTAACTTGTTCAAGTGCGTTGATTTTACGGAAAAGCACGGATTAAACAATTGGGTGGAATTAAATAGTTTATTTAAGAAGATTGGGCTTGATCCGGAATATTACTTAGTAGTAGATTCTACGTCGGATTTGCCGTATGACTTTTACCGTGCAGGTGAAGAGGAAGAACGATTGCCAATTTTACTGCTTATGCCAAATGGAGAGTTGCGCGAATTGTCTCGTGAATCGGACATTGTAGAAGCAATTACAGGTAAGAAGCGAACAGATCAAAAGCTATTCTATCCGCATGATTTACTGTATGAAGATGGGAGAAAAGGAAAAGTAAAAGAAAAAATTATTCGTTTATTAGAAGGAAAAGAGTAAGAGAAGCAGCACAGCTACTTCTCTTATATCAATGATTACTCTTGATCGCTTAAGCGTTTTCCGCCAATTGCGTAATGATTTTTAGACATTTCTTCAATGAATACAACGATTTTTTCTTCTGGAGCACCAGTAGTTTCACTTACTGCAGCTGTTACTTTTTCAGCAAGGGCTTTCTTTTGCTCTTCTGTGCGGCCTTCTAACATTTTTACTGTTACGTATGGCATATGTATCGCTCCTTTTATGTAGATTACAGTACTATTATAACGGATTCTTGAAAAGAACAATCAGAAAATGAAGGATTTTTTGCTTAGATAATTAAGAAGGAGATGAAGTATGGATAATTTCTTTAGATACCCATTGCATGAGTTACCATTGTTAGCTCTTGCAGTTGCAATGGCACTCTCTGTACATGAGTTTGCACATGCATATGTTGCTTATAAATTTGGAGATTTAACGGCGAAGAATCAAGGGCGTTTAACAATATCGCCCCTTTCTCATATTGATCCAATCGGTGCACTCGCATTCTTATTTATTGGTTTTGGATGGGCTCGCCCTGTACCGGTAAACCCATATAACTTTAAGCGTCCGCGCCTTGCGGGAGTTTGTGTTTCGATTGCGGGGCCAATTAGTAATTTATTATTAGGGGCTTTTGGACTTGTTGCTTGGTATAGTTTGCTGAAATTTGGAGTTGTTGACGCGGTCCCAGTAGCGGTAGGAGAGACACTATTTCAGTTCTTTCAAATCTTTATTGGGATTAATATTGTTCTGTTTGTTTTTAACTTGATACCAATTCCGCCACTAGATGGTTATCGTGTTTTGGAAGATTTAGCGCCAACCAGTATACGCGCGAAAATGACGCAATATGAAAAATACGGTGCAATCATTTTATTAATTCTTGTCATTACACCGTTAGATCGCTATACGATTCAACCAATATTTCAAGTTATCATTCCGCGAGTTTTAGGTATGTTGCATACTATAATTGGGCCATTATTTGGATTGTATTAGAAGGGGAGGCTTTTCTATGGCAGAGAAAAAGAAACAAATCGGTTTTAATATTATTAAAAATGACTCTACAGATGGACATGGTGGCTTTGGAGTCGGCGCATTAAGTCTTGAAAATATTTCTCCTGTTATTATTGATGTAACTGAAGGAACGGCAGTTGTGGATATCGGAGCAATGCATGCCCGCAGTGCTGTTGAAAAAGGAATTAAATTTTTAATCAATAAAGAAGAAGTACCAAATGCAAAACCCTACTGGCTCGTGTGGGTAACAATTGAGCGTACGGCAAATGGTGCGTATTATGCAGGTGTAACTGCATGTGAAATGACAGTAGACCGTGAAATTCGCCGCGGTTACAAATCTCTTCCTGAGCATGTAAATAAAATGGATAAATCATTAAAGCGTCACATCATGGTTGATCATATGGATGAGCCTTCTAAAAAAGTGCTCGGAACATTCTTGAAAGAGCATAATGAGGAGCTATGGAATTTTTCTAGTGAAAAATTACGTAGTGAATTGTTAGGAGAGTAATAGGTAGCCCCTTTCTTGTTGAAAGGGGCTTTTTATTTGTTTGAAAACATGTTTTTAATTGAACTGCGCAGGAAAATTATGGTATATGTCAGAAAAAATATATAAATAGAAAATAAAGGGATGTAGGTGGGAATGTGAGAATGAGCGGAGAGTCTATTTTTGTAAAAAGTTTAGAAGAATGTGATGCGGAAGCTATGATGCATTTGGAATCGAAAAACCAAGATTTTTTTCAACTGTATACAGCGTTACGAGAGGATAATTTTTATACGTTAGAGGGTCAAAAGGAACGTATTAGAAAAGGGAATGAAAAGCAGGAGCTTGATGAGCAGTATTCATTTGGCATTTATCTAAATGAAACAGGAGAATTAATTGGGTCTGTTACATTGTTTGAAGTACTACGCGGTCCTTTGCAAAGCTGTTTTATTGGATATACCTTAGACAAACACCGTAATGGGAAGGGATATATGACGGAGGCTGTTAAGCTCGTCGTGTCTTACGCATTCGATGGGTTAAAGCTTCATCGGATTGAGGCGGGCGTTATGCCGCATAATATCGGATCAATAAAAGTTTTAGAGAAATCAGGCTTTCATAAAGAGGGAATTGCAAGGAAAAATGTAAAGATAAATGGAAAATGGGAAGACCATCAAGTATTAGCAATTGTAAATAATAAGGATGAATAGAAAGAAAAGGAGCGATAGAATACGCTCCCTTTTTCAGTCAATTTTATTTACCACGGAAAATACTTCTTCCACCAGCTTTGTTTATTTTTGTCCTTCTCTTTTAGCACTGCCTCAAACTCATCTTTCTCATCAATATGATCCATGCAGTACTCTGTTGGTTCGGTCCCTTTTACAAAATACATTTTAACAGAAACAGGGCACCCTTTCGTGGCGACTTTCCCATTTTCAGGGTTAATGTTTAACGCGACTACATTGGCGGGTTTTTTAAAGCCTTGTTTTGGAGCTTCTTCTAACCCTTGCTCCATAATCGTTGCCCACATATTTTTTGCATAGACTTGCTCAGCTGGATTAGAGATTGTTTTTTGTTTATCATAGCCGACCCAAACACCTGTTACGAGATCTGGTGTAAAGCCAATCATCCAGCTATCTGTCTCGGTTGAACCGGACTTTCCGGCATACGTGCGAGATAACTTTGGAATAAGGTTTTGTCCAGTGACGGAGGCGTAGCTACTTAGCCTTTTATTAAACATGCCAGTCATCATTTCTTCCATTACAAAGGCATTGTTTTCATCAAGAATTTGTTTGTTTTCTAAATGAGCATCATATAAAATGTTGCCATCATGATCGACCACGCGCCGAATAAATGTTGGGTTTACTTGTTTGCCGCCGTTAGCAAGCATACCATAAGCGTTTACCATTTCAAGAGGTTTTACAGGAGATGTTCCAAGCGCAAGCGATGGGACATCTTTTAATGAACTTGTAATTCCAAATTGCTTCGCTGTTTTTACGAGTGATTTTTCTCCTAAGAAAAGATGCGTTTTTACAGCGTATACGTTGTCGGAAACAGCTAGTGCTTGCATCATTGTAATGAAGTCATCGGCGTAATAGTTTTTATAATTGGTCGGATTATATTTTGAAACACCGTCGCCTAATGTGAACACAGTATGTTCGCTTTTTAGGCGGGTTGCTGGTGTAAAGCCTTGCTCAAGAGCGGCGTAATATAAAAAAGGTTTAAACGTAGAACCTGGTTGTCGGTACGCTTGAGTTACCCGGTTGAATTGGCTTTTTTTATAATCGCGTCCGCCGACAAGGGACATAACTTCGCCTGTTTTTGGATTCATGGATACAATAGCAGTTTCAATCTCCGTTGTACTTGGAATGGTTTCGTTTACTGCATGTTCGGCAATCTTTTGTAGCTTTGGATCTAGTGTTGTGTATACACGCAGGCCGCCGCGTGTTACCGTTTGCTCATCGAGACCAGCATCATTGATGAGAGAAGCTTGTACTGCATCTTGAAAGTAAGGTGCAACTTCTGCCACTTCTTCTTTTTCAAGCGGAGCGAAGCTGAGTTGTTCTTGTTTTGCTGCTACTGCTTCTTTTTTTGTGATGTATCCCTGTTCCACCATTTCATTTAAAATGAGAGCTTGTCTTTCTTTTGCCCTGTTTTTATGCAAATAGGGAGAATACAAACTTGGTCCTTTTGGAATACCTGCAAGCATACTTGCCTCGGCTAAGTTTAAATCCTTCGCATTTTTATGAAAGTAAAGACGCGCCGCTGCCTCAATTCCATAGGCACCGTGCCCGTAGTAAATCGTGTTTAAATATCCTTGTAAAATATTGTTTTTATCGTAATTCACTTCTAGACGAACGGTGTACATTGCCTCTAATAGCTTTCTTTTCCATGTTTTATCGTGATCCAAATATAAATTACGTGCGTATTGCTGCGTAATTGTACTCGCACCTTGTACCTTTCCCATCGCTTTGATGTCGGCAATTATCGCCCCGCCTATGCGTTTTAAATCAAAGCCATGATGGTTATAAAAGTGCTGGTCTTCAATAGAAAGTGCCGCTTCTCTTACGTAAGGTGAAATATGATCGAGTGACACGTTATAGCGTTCCTGCGCCCCATGACTTTGCCCCATAACCGAGTCGTCATTTGCATAAAAGATAGTTGTTTGTGGAACTGCAACAGGTGGTGGTCCTAGAATTTTTGCAACAAGTAACACAATGAAAATAGTAAGAACAAAGAAAAGGACACATGATAGCAGTGCAGTAAGGAAAAAGCGCTTATATTTCGCTTGTTTTTCATTTGTTGTAAGTTCCATTTCTTTTGTCACCCCTCATAGCATACTTTTATCCCGCTATCTGTGGGCGGTAACCCCCCGCTTCCGCATTTCTAAAGAAAATAGGTAGGGGGGAACTACCCGTAAAATCCCGATTGGGCGGGCAAACCTTTCATAGTAAAATCATCCATGAAAGGAAGTTTCACTTTACTAGTATTGAGGTTTTGGGTTGTTTTTAAACCATATAAATCCATTTTGATTTTTCGAAATATAAGTCGCTGCTATGCACGGCCAGATGATCTCGTCCACCTAAAAAGAAAGTTATTTTCAGGTCGTTTTTTCAATTCGTATTTATATAAAAAAGAGCTTCTTATTAAGAAAGAAGCTCAAAGGCACGTGTAGGCCAGTCGGTAATGATGACATCAACGCCGTAATCTATCATCTTTTGTAAATCGTCGTATTCATTAATTGTATACGGGCGGAATATATATCCTTGTTGCTGGGCCGTTTGTACAAACTCTTTTGTGAGTAATTCGAAGTTTGGATGGAGGCCATTAGCCTGTCTTTTTGTTGCTTCAGCAATTGGATCTACGAGTGGTTTATCGTATAAAATCGCACGGGGAATCTCTGGTGCTAAAGCTGCAAGTAGAGCAACAGATTCATGGTTAAACGAAGAAAATACAATTTGATTAGCAAGATGAAATTCGCGAACAAGATC
Organism: Bacillus sp. S10(2024); assembly: GCF_050473865.1. NCBI lineage: Bacteria > Bacillati > Bacillota > Bacilli > Caryophanales > Bacillaceae > Bacillus > Bacillus sp. S10(2024). The sequence goes on from NZ_JBFLUR010000002.1 coordinate 3,646,541, forward strand.
TACAACTTTCGCTTCTATACCAGGATAACGAATGACATCTGTTTTTAATTCAATATTTAATTGTAGTGTTGTTGTAGAAAGCCAAATAAGCACTTCGCGGAGCGTTGGGATTTTTGCCTCATGAAAAGAAGAATCCTTGTAACTACCAGCATCGAGTGTTTGTAATTGTTCGGCGGTTTGTTCACAGACAAGCCCTGTTCCATTAGTTGTTCGGTCCACAGTTTCGTCGTGAATAACAACAAGTTCGCCATCTTTTGATACGTGTACATCAAGCTCAATGCCGTGCGCACCAACACGCTCTGCTTCTTGAAAAGCAATCATTGTATTTTCGGGGTGTGTACTTCTCACACCGCGATGCGCAAAAATAAGTGGTTGTTTCATATGTAATAGGCTCTCCTTCTTATTTGTTTTAACTCAATTATGAAACTGAGTAATTTAAAAGACAACCTTTGTAGGAAAAATTTACAAAGGTGTAATAGTTGCATAAAAGTTAACGTTAACGTAAAATGTAATAATATTAGGAGGGATAGACGTGTATAAAATTGAGGAAGTAACTAAACAAACTGGTTTAACAAAGCGGACTCTTCGTTATTATGAGGAAATTGGTTTAATTCATCCACCAGAGCGCAGCGAAGGAAATATTCGCTTATATACAGACGAAGACGTGGAGAGAATTAAAAAAATTGTAGAAGCGAAAGAAGTATTAGGGATTACGCTTCAAGAAATGCAGTATTTCTTATCACTTAAAGAACGGATGGAGCAAAGAAAAAATAGTGAAAATCCGCGTGATCGAGAAGTCATTCAAGAAATAGCAAATATGCTGGCGAATCAAATCGAGACACTAGACAAGAAAATGTTACAAATGAAGCGTGTAAAAGAAGAATTAGAACATAGCCTGGAAAGAGCAACGAAGTTTTTAGAAAGAGGAGAATAATTCATATGGAGAGTAAACAACGATTTGGAAGGCTTATTACAGTTGTCGCTACGTTTCTTGCCTTTTCAGGCATTGGAGTAGTCGATCCGATTTTGCCAATCATTGCAGAGAAGATTGGGGCAACACATTGGCAAGTAGAAATGTTATTTACAGCTTATATTTTAACGATGGCCATTATGATGCTGCCAGCTGGTCTTCTTGCGGCACGGTTTGGTGATAAGCGTATGATGACAATCGGTCTTGCGATTGTAACAGTATTTGCATGTATTTGCGGGTTATCACAAACCATTGCACAGTTATCTATTTTTCGTGCTGGCTGGGGTTTAGGAAATGCAATGTTTTTTGCAACGGCGATGACATTATTAATTGCGCTGAGCAAAGAGGTGCATGAAGCGGTTGGGTTGTATGAGGCCGCGATTGGTTTAGGTATGGCGGGAGGTCCGTTGTTAGGTGGTTTATTAGGTGGGTATTCTTGGCGTTATCCGTTTTTTGCGACAAGTGTTTTAATTGCTTTAGCATTTATTCTCGTTTTCTTTTTTGTAAAAGAACCAGAGCGCAAAGTGAAGCGTCAATCAGCTGGATTGAAAGAATTAATTAACTTAGTGAAATATAAACCTTTCATACAAGGTGCCATTTCTGGGATGTTATATTACTATGCTTTCTTTGTTGTTTTGGCGTATTCACCGCTTATTTTACATTTATCTGCTATTCAGCTTGGATTCGTCTTTTGCGGATGGGGTCTTGCGTTAGCGTATGGTTCTGCTAAACTTGCGCATCGATTAGAAGAGAAATATGAGCCGAAAATGTTATTGCGTTATAGTTTACTCGTATTTGCTGGCTTTTTAATTTTATTATTCTTCGTACATGTAATGTGGTTACAAATTGTACTTATCGTTTTATCAGGATTAGCGTCTGGTCTTAATAATGCATTATTTACAAGTTATGTAATGGATATTTCACCTTATGAAAGATCTATCACGTCTGGTGTATATAACTTTGTTCGTTGGTTAGGCGGAGCGATTGCACCAATTCTATCTGGAATTCTTGGTCACGTGATTTCACCACAAAGTCCGTTTTTAGTAGGAGGAATTGTGGCGCTAGTTGGCTGTGTAATGATTTGTATACCAGTTCGTGAAAATGTAAAAAATGATAGCAAAACCCTTTCCTAGGAAAGGGTTTTCTGACTGTTTTATACATAATTGACTAAATATACGAACAAAAACAATTTGTTTCAAATATATTTACGGTATTTTTATATTTTTAACTATACATTTTATATGTTTTGTTTTATTTTTGTTAGGGGACATTAATGGTGTATCCACATTATAAATTGCAATGAAAGGCGTGATCGCACAATGGAACTATGGTTCACGGAAAAACAAACAAAGCATTTTGGAATTACAGCGCGTATTAACCGCACTTTACATACGGAGCAAACAGAATTTCAAAAGCTTGATATGGTTGAAACAGAAGAATTCGGTAACATGCTTATTTTAGATGGCATGGTTATGACAACGCAAAAGGATGAGTTCGTATATCACGAAATGGTAGCGCACGTACCATTATTTACACATCCAAACCCTGAAAACGTTTTAGTTGTTGGTGGCGGTGATGGCGGTGTTATTCGTGAAGTATTAAAACACCCAAGCGTGAAAAAAGCGACACTTGTTGAGATTGATGGAAAAGTAATCGAATACTCTAAAAAGTACTTACCAGAAATTGCTGGTGAATTAGAAAACCCACGCGTAGATGTAAAAGTAGGCGATGGCTTTATGCATATCGCTGAAAGTGAAAATGAGTATGATGTAATTATGGTTGATTCTACAGAGCCAGTAGGTCCAGCTGTAAACTTATTTACAAAAGGATTCTATGCTGGAATCTCTAAAGCGTTAAAAGAAGACGGTATTTTCGTAGCGCAAACGGACAACCCTTGGTTTACACCGGAATTAATCTCAAACGTGTTTAAAGACGTAAAAGAAATCTTCCCGATTACGCGTCTATACACAGCTAACATTCCAACATACCCAAGTGGACTTTGGACATTCACAATCGGATCTAAGAAGTATGATCCGTTAGAAGTAAGTGAAGAGCGTTTCCACGAAATCGAGACGAAGTATTACACAAAAGAACTTCATAAAGCAGCATTTGCATTACCGAAATTCGTTGGGGATTTGATTAAGTAAGAAAAGCGGAAGCGGCTTGCTCAGAATGGAAGGGGGATGGAGCTCCTGACAGAGAGGCGTTTTTTTGCCTCGGAGGAAGGCGCGAAGCCACCAAGCATTCTAGCCGCTGGAGCTAGACAGTAAGAAAAGCGGAGCCGACTGTTTAGGCCTGCTGGCTAAGGGTCTTTCCCGCAGAAGGAGTTTCGTCCTTCGCGCAGGGAAGGACGTGGTAAATCGATAAAGAGGAGCCAATAGCTCCAAATTTGAGACAAAATGAAAGGTTGGGATACCTTAAGTTCCAGATAGGAGGAAAAGAATATGCGTTTTGATGAAGCTTATTCAGGTAAAGTATTTATTAAAAGTCATCCAAGTTTTGAAGATGCTGAAGTAGTTATTTACGGGATGCCAATGGATTGGACAGTAAGTTATCGTCCTGGCTCTCGTTTTGGCCCAGCACGTATTCGTGAAGTATCAATTGGATTAGAAGAATATAGTCCATATTTAGATCGTGAACTAGAGGAAGTTAAATATTTTGATGCGGGTGATATTCCGCTTCCTTTCGGTAATGCACAGCGTAGCTTAGACATGATCGAAGAATATGTAACAAAACTATTAGATGCGGGTAAGTTTCCGCTAGGTCTTGGTGGTGAGCACTTAGTGTCTTGGCCAATTTTTAAGGCAATGGCCAAAAAATATCCAGATTTAGCGATCATCCATATGGATGCTCATACAGATTTACGTGAATCTTATGAAGGTGAGCCTTTATCTCACTCTACACCAATTCGTAAAGTGTGCGATTTAATTGGCCCAGAAAACGTATATTCTTTCGGGATTCGTTCTGGTATGAAAGAAGAATTCGAGTGGGTAAAAGAAGTTGGTATGAACTTATACAAATTTGATGTATTAGAACCATTAAAGAAAGTATTGCCAACACTTGCAGGACGCCCAGTCTATGTCACAATTGACATTGACGTATTAGACCCAGCTCATGCTCCTGGTACAGGAACGTTAGAAGCTGGTGGTATTACATCAAAAGAACTATTAGATTCCATTGTTGCAATTGCAAATTCAAATATAAACGTAGTTGGAGCAGACTTAGTAGAAGTAGCTCCTATATATGATCACAGTGATCAAACACCAATCGCAGCAAGTAAATTTGTGCGCGAAATGTTACTTGGATGGGTGCAGAAATAAAAGCGAAGCCGACTGTTTAGGCCTGGTGGCTAAGGTTCTTTCTCGCAAAAAGTGCTTTTTACTTTTTGGCGGGGAAGGTTCTTAGACGCGAGGGCCTAGGAGGCGTAGCTAGATAAAATAAAAGCGAAGGCTATTTCGAATGAATTCGAAATAGCCTTCGCTTTTTCATCGGAACATATATTCAGTACCTTTTCTTACAATGATGTAAGGAAAGTGTAAGGAAAATCGATAGTGACTATCTTATATAGATTTTATACTGAAGATAATAATAAGGAATTATTACGTAAGAGGTGAAAAGCTTTATGCGTACAATATTGAAAGTTGTAGTGGTAGTTGCTATTTTATGCGGGGCAGGAGCCTTTTATTTACAATCAAAAACAGAAGGTTTGCAAGCCTTTGTAGATAACTTTTTTTCAAACAAGGAAGTAAAGGCATGTTATGCTATCTCAAATCAAGGTGAAAAAAAAGGAGATTCGTATTTGTATGCTTTTACTGCTTATGATAGAGAAGGAAATAAGCAAGTTGTGAAAAAAATGATAAATCGTGAATTGCGCCATGGAGAATATTTGAAAATCTATGCAAAAGGAAGCCAAGGTCAAGGATGGGCTGAATTGCGGGAGAATGAAGTGCCAACAAATGTGCTAGAAAAATTGAAGAAATAGTGGAAAACTGAGTTTGCAAAGAACTTGGTTTTCTATTTTTCACATGGATAATCGTTATATCGTGATTATGAGTGGGGATTTTCTTTTTTCTGCCAATTTAGAAAGCAAATTGTATAAATTGTTTTTGGAAATACAGCTTTCAGCAGACAGACACCACTGTTTTTTGATATGATAGAAAGAGTGTTTTATTTTTAGGAAAACTTCAGTAGCTTGTCTGGAATAGGTGAAGAAGAATGCCAAATATTCTAGACACTGGAGCTAGACAAATGCTATATCTATAACATTTTGAAAGGTGTGCAAGACGTGGAGAAGCAACAACTTGCAGGCTTACCAGTACAAGTTCACTTTGTAACAGAAATTCGTGAGGGAGTGCGAAAGGAAACTATTGCTTTTGATATAAATGGTCTATACTATGTAAAAGGTCAAAGTACATATGTAACGTTTCAAGAGCCGAACGAACAAGGCGAAGTGAAGACAATTATTAAAATCCAAGATGATCAAGTTCTCATTATGCGTTCCGGTGCTGTTTCGATGCGCCAAACTCATAAAAAAGGTGAGTGGACAACAGGAACGTATACAAGTGAGCTTGGAACGTTTGCATTGCAAACGAAAACAGATAACGTCCTTTTTAAATGGTCGGAAGAAAAGAAAAAGGGACAACTCTTTCTAACGTATGCATTGCTTCTAAGTGAACAAGAAGCAGGCCGATATACAATTACCATTAATCTTAAGGAGGCACAATAATGAACTCTTTAGAACAAGTAAAAGAACTCATTAAAGAGGAAATTAAGGCGGCTGTAGTAAAAGCAGAATTAGCGACAGAAGAACAAATTACAAACGTTATATTAGAAACGCCAAAAGATAAAACATACGGTGATTTCTCTACAAACACGGCGATGCAACTTGCACGTGTAGCGAAAAAAGCACCTCGTATGATTGCAGAAGAATTAATTGCAAACTTTGATAAAGCAAAAGCTTCTATTGAAAAAATCGAAATTGCTGGTCCTGGTTTCATTAACTTCTACATGGATAACAGTTATTTAACAGATTTAATCCCTGCAATTATTACAGCCGGCGAAGCTTATGGTGAAACAAACACAGGTAAAAGTGAAAAAGTACAAGTTGAATTCGTCTCTGCAAATCCAACAGGTGACCTTCACTTAGGTCATGCACGCGGCGCGGCAGTTGGTGATACGCTATGTAACGTATTAGCAAAAGCAGGTTACGATGTATCGCGTGAATATTATATTAACGATGCAGGTAATCAAATTCATAACTTAGCGCTTTCTGTTGAAGCTCGTTACATGCAAGCGTTAGGTTTAGAAAAAGAAATGCCAGAAGACGGGTACCATGGTGCTGATATTATCGGAATTGGTAAGCGTCTTGCAGAAGAATTCGGCGATCGTTACGTGCAAGCAGACGCAGAAGAAAGCTATGAGTTCTATCGTCAGTACGGTTTAAAATATGAACTAGAAAAGCTTCAAAAGGACTTAGGAAGCTTCCGTGTAAATTTTGATGTTTGGTATTCTGAAACATCATTATATAAAAACGGTAAAATTGATGAAGCTCTTGCAGTATTAAAAGAGCGTGGTGAAGTGTTTGAAGAAGAGGGCGCAACATGGTTCCGTTCTACAACTTATGGTGATGATAAAAACCGCGTATTAATTAAAAACGATGGGTCTTACACATACTTAACGCCAGATATTGCATATCACCGTGATAAATTAGAGCGCGGTTTTGATAAATTAATTAACATTTGGGGCGCTGACCACCACGGTTACATTCCTCGTATGAAAGCAGCAATTCAAGCGCTTGGATACGATAAAGATACATTAGAAGTAGAAATCATTCAAATGGTACAACTGTACCAAAACGGTGAAAAAGTAAAAATGAGTAAACGTACAGGTAAAGCTGTTACACTTCGTGAGCTTATGGAAGAAGTGGGCGTGGATGCAATGCGTTACTTCTTTGCAATGCGCAGCGGTGACTCTCATTTAGACTTTGATATGGACTTAGCGGTATCAAAATCAAATGAAAACCCTGTATACTATGCTCAATACGCACATGCACGCGTATGCAGTATTCTTCGCCAAGGTGAAGAACTTGGATTAGCTGCAGGCGGCGATGTGAACTACAAATTAGTTGCTTCAGAGAAAGAAGTAGACTTATTGAAGAAATTGGGTGAATTCCCAGCAGCAGTTGCAGAAGCAGCACAAAAACGCCTGCCGCACCGCATTACAAGCTATGCATTTGATTTAGCAGCAGCACTTCATAGCTTCTATAATGCAGAAAAAGTATTAAACCAAGATAACTTAGAATTAAGCAAAGCTCGTTACGATTTAATGCGTGCGGTACGCATTACACTTCAAAATGCATTAGCATTAGTTGGAGTATCTGCACCAGAAAAGATGTAATGAAGAATATATCTATTTTATTTAGAAGTGATATAAAAATATCTGATCAGTCTATAGACTGATCAGATATTAAAAATAAGAAATTTGGAAGGTCATGAAGAAATATCGCATATACAGTTTGATTTTGGGAAATTATCCCTAAGAAATCGTTTTCGGTTTTTTGTTCTAAATATATATGTGTCAAAAATGTGTAATATTATTGACGTAAAAAATAGAAAATATTGCTTTTTTGTAATTACTTTAGAATAATAGGCTTGAGAAATAATTTCTGTTTAGGGGGAGGAATGACCTGATTGTTATAAATTATGTTTCACATATTTAAAATAATACTTCATCTAACCAAGTGTCTAAACGATTAGCAAGTAACTTTGAACACGTTTAACCTAATCAATTAACTAGGGAATTATGTGTCTCAAATATAAAATTTTAAAAATGACATAAGAACCCTCTTTCTGTTTAGGTAAGCGAGGGTAGTTAATCATGCATAAAAGGTGGTCAATACTTTTTCTTGCTACATGTAAGGGTGAGAATAAAGGTAGAAAGCGCGAATGCAACTCATGTTTTATTCTGCATAATAACGAATTATATGTTGATAAATCAAAATGAATTTATATAGTACGTGCGGTACAATTTAATTTTTCATAATTTGATAAGGGTAATGAAAGGATATAAATCTTTCAATTTCGATATTACCATTGATCATTAAGATATGTCAATATCTCGATTCTTGGATTTTATTCCTCTTTAGAAAAATTATTGTATATAATTTCACTTTCATTCTTCGACATAAAAACCAGTAGGCGAAGACCTTTTTTGTAATACACATTTATATACTCCAAAAATGAAAATACTGACTGATGTATTTCTGCATCATGCATATAAATTTGGTTGGCAATTACGCTTTTTTACTACCTCAAGTTTGTACTGTATTCAGATTTGGAGAATATGATTATTTATCCGTATAGATGAATGATAAAAACTTCGTCCGGAGCGTTTTTAATCATATAGCGCTGAGGTTAAAATACTTCTTGTTTTTCTTACCAGTTTGTTTCGGCGTGTAGGTCAGTTTTGTATCTCTAAATTTAGCATATGACTGATTTCACTTCGATTCATGGTCACAGAAAACTTATCTTCAATGACATTCTTTAGAATATGAGTATACTAGCACGCTTCAAAGCTGCTTTTTTTCGACTTGTGTCATACGCCGTACTTCTTGTTCTTCATCTGGAGAATCATTAAGTAAGGTGGCTAGATGCATATTTATTGCGAAATGGCTCGTCCATATTGCCCACATTAGAGTTTTTACGTACTTAGCATTTTGCAATGGATATGAAGAAGTTTTGCAATCTCTACCACAGAATACTCTTACATAAAAAGGCGAATGGTTACCATAGATCCTTTTAAAATTTGTTCTTGTTAAATAGTACAAATCAATAATTTAACTGTTTAGATATATTAGGAAAAATTAGATGAGTTTATATAGAAGTAACATTTTGAGTTTCGAATTAATAGAAGGGGTGAGGAAAGAGACGAAGATTATAATGGCTATTCAACATATATAAATAAAATAGCTCAATGACATTGAGTAATAGAATTTTTGTTATAGCCTCTTCACCCCGAAATTACCTATATTGCAATTAAGAGGGGGTAACATAAAGCGTGTATTTAAAAAGAATCACTTCAATTTTTTCAATTATAATGATTTTTATGTTTACTATAGGTCAGAGTTTAATGCCCATAATAGTAAATGCACAAGAGTTAAATACAGCAGGATTTGTGGATAGTTTTACGATTAAGCAAAATCTACAGAGCGGGGAACAGACGAAAGTAACTATAAACTTCAGTGAAAAAAATGGATTTAGGCTGAAGTCCGGAGACACACTAACATTAACGCTGCCTCCAGAATTAACAGGATTAAATACAACTTTTAATTTAAATGATTATGGTACTTGTACAGTCACTAATGGTACTGTGGTATGTACATTTAATGATAAAGTGAGTGAATATCAAAATATTAAAGGGTATTTAAACTTTAGAGTGCAAGCTGATAATGTAGGAACGGACCAAAAGAAAGAGATTGAAACAAATTTTGGTACAACTGTAGCTAAGCAAGCTATAACAATTACCGGTCCAACTAGTGGTGGTGGTACAGATCCTGGAGAGAGACCTTTTTTTTATAAAACTGGTGATATGAACTCAGGTAATGATAATGAAGTGCGTTGGTTTTTGAATATAAACTTAAACAGAGAAAAATTAAAGAATGATATTACTGTGACTGATAATTTACAAGAAGGCCAAAAGCTTAATAAAGATAGTTTCTATATAATCGTTGATGATGGAATTGATCGGAAAAGTATATCATTCCAAGATTTTCAAGATAATTATGGGACGATTACGTTTACTGGTGATACCTCATTTAAGGTTGTAATTCCGAAAGATAAAGCGAATGGTAACTCATTTTCGATTGGTTATACATCTACTATAACAGAAGCTGGAAAGAAACAAGATTTCTTTAAGAATGATTATCAAATTGATTACCAAGTAGCAGACAAACAGCCAGTTTCTGACTCGGGTACTTATCCAGTCGAAAATATGTCAGCTGGTGGTGGAGCTAGCGGAGATGTACCTTCAAAAGGAACACTAAAAATTGTTAAGCACCTTGAAGGAAGTGAAGAAAAGGTAATACCGAATGTTTCATTTAATTTGTATAAAGATTCAGGCGAAAAAGTTGGAGGTCAATATACAACAGATGAAAAAGGTATTATCGAAATCAAGGATTTAACACCAGGAAAATATTATGTGCAAGAAGTTTCAGCTCCAAATTATATTGATTTTGATCCGCAGGCAAAAGTAGAGTTTGAAGTAAAATCAGATACTGTAAATGGCATTAAATTACCGATTTCGAATAGAGTGAAAACTACATCCATTACAGGGATGAAGACGTGGAAAGACGACAATCAAAATCGCCCGAAAGCCATCAAAGTCGACTTATATCAAAATGAAAAAGTGGTTGACACGAAAGAGGTAAGTGAAGCAACGGGTTGGAAATATGAATTTGAAAATTTAGCAGCCTACGATACAGATGGTAAAGAATATAAGTATGAAGTGAAAGAACAACCGGTGGCAGGATATGAATCAAAAGTGAATGGTTATGACATTACGAATACAAAAGTAGGAAAGACATCCGTTGCAGGAACGAAGACGTGGAAAGGTGGCACAGAGGAAGAGCATAAAGCCATCAAAGTCGACTTGCTACAAAACGGTCAAGTGATTGACACGAAAGAAGTAAGTGAAGCAACAAATTGGATGTACAAGTTTGATAATCTGCAAGCTTATGATGTGAATGGAGTAGCATATAAGTATGAAGTGAAAGAAAAACCAGTACCAGGATATGAATCCAAAGTAGATGGTTTTAACATCACGAATACAAAAGTAGGAGAAGTAAACGTAGAAGGAACGAAAACGTGGAATGACGGTAACGCGACAGATCGTCCAAGCTCAGTTAAGGTAGACTTATACCAAAATGATACGTTCCTACTTACGCAATATGTGACAGCAGCAAATGATTGGAAGTATACATTTGCAGATTTAGCAGCTTATGATGCAAATGGAAAAGCCTATAAGTATGAAGTGAAAGAACAACCGGTGGCAGGATATGAATCCAAAGTGAATGGTTATGACATCACGAATACAAAAGTAGGCGAAACAAAAGTAGAAGGAACGAAGACATGGAAAGACGATAATGCAAAAGATCGTCCAGCAATGATCAAAGTCGACTTACTACAAAACAATAAAGTAGTAGATACAAAAGAAGTAACAGCGGCAACAGATTGGAAGTACACATTTGAAAAACTACAAGCATACGATGCAAATGGAGTAGCGTACAAGTATACAGTGAAAGAGCAGCCAGTAGATGGCTACAAAACAGAAGTAAGAGGTTATGACATTACAAATACAAAAGTAGGCGAAACAAAAGTAGAAGGAACGAAGACATGGAAAGACGATAATGCAAAAGATCGTCCGAAAATGATCAAAGTAGACTTACTACAAAACGGCACAGTAATCGCAACACAAGAAGTAACAGCTGAAAAAGGCTGGAAGTATGAATTCAAAGATTTAGCAGCATATGATGTAGACGGCAAAGCATATAAGTATGAAGTAAAAGAGCAGCCAGTAGATGGCTACAAAACAGAAGTAAAAGGTTATGACATTACAAATACAAAGATTCGGGAATGGACAGATGAAGACCCCAAAGATCCATCCAAGGGTCCAAACATAGATCCGAAAGATCCGAACACAAATAGCGATACAAAAGTTCCATCCAATAAAGAAAACGATAAGACGACAGTATTACTTCCTAAAACGGGAGGAACACCAGCGGAGATGATTTCAATTGTTGGAGGTATGATATTGTTCGTTTTAGGGGGAATGTTATTCGCTCGTCAACAAATGAAACAATAAAAAGCTTTGGAGTATTATAGATGGCCCCTTTAGGGAATCATTCAAGAAACTTCATGGATAGGTGAAGAAAAGAATGAAACCTAAAGGGTTTTTTATTCTAAAGATATTTGTCATAGTAATAACGTAAAAGTAGGAAAATCTTCGTTAGTTTTTCCTTGTTTGTTTTGGTGTGTAGGGTGATTTTGTAATGAAGGATTAATTCTACCCTGATTCACGGTAACAAAAAGCGTATCCTCAAAATTATCCTTTAGAATACAAATATTCCAGTACATTTTACAGCTATAACGTCCTTTAGCGGTTATGCTGCATTCAATTATAAACATTACTTATTGCCTTTTTAGGAGATCCGTATCAGATTCGGTTGAAGTAGCTTCGCACTCCTAACAGCATAATAAGACGAATAACTGTCACGTGTTTTATCATGGTTGTTTATCTACTACCTTTGTATTTGTGATATGAAATCATTCCCATATATTCATCGGTATCCTTATCTATTCTTGTTAAACAATATAGAACAGAATAGTTGAGGCCTACATACATCGAGAAAACTAGATGGATCAGACCCCCGTGGATGGAAGTGTTACTTTATCTAATCGATGGAAGGACTGAAAAAGAGGGATAATATTTATTGAGAATTAAGTAAAGCATCCCAATGACATTGAATAATAGAACCATTGTTATAGTTTGTTTGTATCGGACTGTATCTATATTTAGAATTTACAGGAGGGAACACATGCATTTAAAAAGAGCAACTTCGATTTTTTCAATTATAATGATTTTTATGTTTACTATAGGTCAGAGTTTACTGCCTATAATAGCTAATGCACAAGAGTTAAGTACAACAGGATTTGTAGATAGTTTTACGATTGATAAAACAAATCTAAAATATGGAGAACAGACTAAACTAAATGTAACTTTTAGTGATAAATCTGGAAATAAGATGAAGGCTGGAGACACACTAACATTAACACTGCCTCCGGAATTACAAGGGTATAACGCAACGATTTCATTAAATGATGGACAAGGTAATAATTTTGGTACTTGTCAAGTAAGTGCAAGTAATGTGGTATGTACATTTAATGATATGGTGGAGAAATTTCACAATATTAAAGGGTATTTTAATTTTACGATTCAAGCTACTAATGTAGGGACGGACCAAAAGAAAGATGTTGAAACAAATTTAGGTACAACTTTAAATAAGCAAACTGTAACGATTGCTGGTCCAACCAGTGGTGGTACAGGCTCTGGTCCATTTTTCTACAAAACTGGTGATATTCAAACAAATAACACTGATGAAGTGCGTTGGTTCTTGAATATAAACCTAAACAAAGAATATTTAGGTAGTGATATTTTTGTGTCTGATAGTTTACAAGAAGGTCAAACACTTAATAAAGATAGTTTCAGGATAACTATTGAGAATAGTAGCATCGGCCGTACAGCCTTATCACTGCAAGAATTTGAAGCTAAAGGTTATGGAAGGATTGAGGTTACTAGTCCTACCTCATTTAAAGTTGGGATTTATAGGGATAAAGCACATGCTACCTTATTTGAGATTTATTATACAACTGCTATAACGGAAAGCGGAAAGAGCCAAGAGTTTTTTAAGAATGATTATAAGATTAATTATCAAGTTCTATACAAACAACCGGTTTCTGAGTCGGGTAGTTCCGAAGTCAATAATATAACATCTGGCGGTGGTGCTCAAGGTGATTTACCTCCTAAAGGAACGTTAAGGATTGTTAAGCATCTTGAAGGAGATGAAGAAAAAGTAATACCGAATGTCTCATTTAAGTTGTATAAAGAGTCAGGTGAACAACTTGGAGATGGATATAAAACAGATGAAAAAGGCATAATCGAAATTAAGGATTTACCACCAGGTAAATATTATGTGCAAGAGGTTTCGGCTCCAAAATATATTGATTTCGATTCTCAGAAAAAAATAGAGTTTGAAGTGAAAGCAGATACTAAAGATGGAATTAAACTATCAATTTCAAATAAAGTGAAGACTACATCTGTTACAGGAACAAAGACTTGGAACGATAACAACGCATCAGAACGTCCAAGTACAATCAAAGTCGACTTACTACAAAACGGTCAAGTAGTTGACACGAAGGACGTAACAGAAGCAACCAATTGGAAGTACACGTTTGATAATTTACAGGCGTACGATGCAGACGGCAAAGCATATAAGTACGAAGTAAAAGAACAAGAAGTAGCAGGATATAAATCAGAAGTAAAAGGCTATGACATTACGAATACAAAAGTTGGTCAAACAAAAGTAGAAGGAACGAAGACGTGGAAAGACGATAATGCGAAAGAACGTCCAAGTACAATCAAAGTCGACTTACTACAAAACGGTCAAGTAGTTGACACGAAGGACGTAACAGAAGCAACCAATTGGAGGTACACGTTTGATAATCTCCAAGCGTACGATGCAGACGGCAAAGTATATAAGTACGAAGTAAAAGAACAAGAAGTAGCAGGATATAAATCAGAAGTAAAAGGCTATGACATTACGAATACAAAAGTTGGTCAAACAAAAGTAGAAGGAACGAAGACGTGGAAAGACGATAATGCGAAAGAACGTCCAAGTATAATCAAAGTCGACTTACTACAAAACGGTCAAGTAGTTGACACGAAGGACGTAACAGAAGCAACCAATTGGAGGTACACGTTTGATAATCTCCAAGCGTACGATGCAGACGGCAAAGTATATAAGTACGAAGTAAAAGAACAAGAAGTAGCAGGATATAAATCAGAAGTAAAAGGCTATGACATTACGAATACAAAAGTTGGTCAAACAAAAGTAGAAGGAACGAAGACGTGGAAAGACGATAATGCGAAAGAACGTCCAAGTACAATCAAAGTCGACTTACTACAAAACGGTCAAGTAGTTGACACGAAGGACGTAACAGAAGCAACCAATTGGAGGTACACGTTTGATAATCTCCAAGCGTACGATGCAGACGGCAAAGTATATAAGTACGAAGTAAAAGAACAAGAAGTAGCAGGATATAAATCAGAAGTAAAAGGTTATGACATTACGAATACAAAGGTTGGTCAAACGAAAGTAGAAGGAACAAAAACATGGAAAGACGACAACGCGGCAGCTCGTCCGAATACAATCAAAGTCGACTTACTACAAAACGGTCAAGTAGTTGACACGAAGGACGTAACAGAAGCAACCAATTGGAAGTACACGTTTGATAATTTACAGGCGTACGATGCAGACGGCAAAGCATATAAGTACGAAGTAAAAGAACAAGAAGTAGCAGGATATAAATCAGAAGTAAAAGGCTATGACATTACGAATACAAAAGTTGGTCAAACAAAAGTAGAAGGAACGAAGACGTGGAAAGACGATAATGCGAAAGAACGTCCAAGTACAATCAAAGTCGACTTACTACAAAACGGTCAAGTAGTTGACACGAAGGACGTAACAGAAGCAACCAATTGGAGGTACACGTTTGATAATCTCCAAGCGTACGATGCAGACGGCAAAGCATATAAGTACGAAGTAAAAGAACAAGAAGTAGCAGGATATAAATCAGAAGTAAAAGGCTATGACATTACGAATACAAAAGTTGGTCAAACAAAAGTAGAAGGAACGAAGACGTGGAAAGACGATAATGCGAAAGAACGTCCAAGTACAATCAAAGTCGACTTACTACAAAACGGTCAAGTAGTTGACACGAAGGACGTAACAGAAGCAACCAATTGGAGGTACACGTTTGATAATCTCCAAGCGTACGATGCAGACGGCAAAGTATATAAGTACGAAGTAAAAGAACAAGAAGTAGCAGGATATAAATCAGAAGTAAAAGGCTATGACATTACGAATACAAAAGTTGGTCAAACAAAAGTAGAAGGAACAAAAACATGGAAAGACGACAACGCGGTAGCTCGTCCGAATACAATTAAAGTAGATTTACTACAAAATGGTACAGTGATTCAAACACAGGACGTAACAGCGTTAACCAATTGGAAGTACACGTTTGATAATTTACAGGCGTACGATGCAGACGGCAAAGCATATAAGTACGAAATAAAAGAACAAGAAGTAGCAGGATATAAATCAGAAGTGAATGGTTATGACATTACGAATACAAAGATTCCGGCATGGACAGATGAAGATCCCAAAGATCCATCCAAGGGTCCAAAAGTAGATCCGAAAGATCCAAACACAAATGGCGATACAAAAGCTCCACCTAATAAAGAAAACGACAAGACGACAATATTACTTCCTAAAACAGGAGGAACACCAGCGGAGATGTTTTCGATTGTTGGCGGTATGGTATTGTTCGTTTTAGGTGGAATGTTATTCGCTCGTCAACGAATGAAACAATAAAAAGATTTAGAGTATTATTGATAGCCCCTTTAGGAAATCATTCAAAAAACTTCATGGACAGGTGAAGAAAAGAATGAGCCCTAAAGGGTTTTTTCTATGCTGAAAACTGAAAGCTTTTTAAAATGAAATCAGCGCGTCCAAATTGAGTACTGGGACGCGCTGATTTCGTTTTTTATGACAGGGGTTAGATTACTATAATTCCTGTATTTTTTGCTTATAGCGCTGTTAAAATAATCGGTTCACTGCGAGTTACAACGATTGTATGTTCACACTGAGCAACAAGGCTTTTATCTGGTGTGACAAATGTCCAGCCATCGTCGCCACGTTCGATAATATGATCTGCTCCCATTGATACGAATGGTTCTACTGCTAAGACAAGGCCGTCTTTTAAGAGAGTGCTATCCATTGGATCGAAATAGTTTAAAATATGGTTTGGTGCTTCGTGTAAGCTAAGGCCAATGCCGTGTCCCGTTAAGTTTTCAATGACTTTATAGCCATTTTTACGAGCATCATTGTTAACTGCACGACCAATTTGGTTTTGTTTTGCACCAGCTCTTATTTTTTTCATAGCTGCCCAAAATGCACTCTCAGCAGCAGCGCAAAGCTTTTCTTTTGCTTCGTCTTGTCCAAGAACAAATGAAATACCTGTATCTGCGTAGTAACCATCAAGTGCTGCAGATACGTCGACGTTTACTAAGTCGCCTTCTTTTAGAACGCGGTCTCCTGGGATGCCGTGTGCAACTTCTTCATTGACGCTAATGCAAGTTGTCCCTGGAAAATTATATTCTTTTTCAGGTGCAGAAATAGCACCGTGCTCATCTAATACTTTCTTACCGATTAAATCAAGCTCTTTTGTTGTCATGCCTGGTTGCGCTTGTTTTTTCATTTCCTCGCGAGCAAGCGCAACGATGCGGCCGATTTTTCGTAAGCTTTCTAAATCTTGTTCATTGCGAATAATCATGAAAACCACTGTCCTTCCTCGAATGTACATCTTATATGATTGTATCATGTTTATTTTTGTCCTGCTACCAACGTGGGAAGTCACCCATTTCAAGATTTTCTGACATTTGTCATATTCATGTCATGACGTCTCATACTGTTTTCCATCCCTTCCAATTTATACAATATAAATATAAGAACGACGGAGGTGGAGGAATGAAACAAGTAATTGAAGTAAATGGTGTTTCAAAAACATTTAAACATAAAAAGGCAGTAAATAACGTTTCATTTACAGTAGCGAAAGGAGAGATTGTTGCATTACTTGGACCGAACGGAGCGGGGAAAACGACAACAATTTCGATGATGCTTGGATTAAGGGATCCTTCAGAAGGAAAAGTTTCTATCTTCGGTAAGAGCCCAAAACACCGAGATGTTCGCAATCGCCTAGGAGCAATGCTGCAAGAAGTGAGCGTCATTGATAGCGTGTCAGTAGAAGAAGCAATTGACTTGTTTCGTAGTTATTATACGAATCCAATTGCAAAAGAGACATTACTTAAGTTATCCAATTTAGAATCAGAAAGAAAGCAAAGGTGTGAAAAGCTATCTGGCGGTCAAAAAAGACGTTTAAATTTTGCACTTGCACTTGCGGGAAATCCCGATTTACTTTTCTTGGATGAACCAACAGTAGGGATGGATATTACATCTAGAAAAAGCTTTTGGGATACAATTCGAAAATTAGCAGGTGAAGGAAAAACAATAATTTTAACAACGCACTATTTAGAAGAAGCAGATGCGTTAGCAGATCGAATTTTATTATTTGGTAATGGAAAAATCATTGCTGATGGAACGCCAGATGAAATGAAAGCAACAATTTCTCAAAAAACAATTTCATTTTATGTGAAAGAGGAATTGCCGACGAATATGCTTCGCAGCCTATCTCATGTTACAAGTGTCCAGTGGCATGAAAAACGTGTGGTGCTGACAACAGATGATACGGATGCTACGCTTCGAGAAATTTTTCATAAAAACTTGCCTGTTATGGATATTGCTGTTGATCGGGGCAGCTTAGATGAAGCTTTTGAACAATTTGTCGCTAATCAGAAGGAGGAAATCGCATGAGAGCGTTTTGGATGCAATGTAAGATAGAAATATTACGTACGTTTCGCAATAAATTATTTATCTTTTTCTCTTTATTAATGCCAGTTATATTTTATTATATTTTTACAAATGTTGTGTCAGTGCCGCGAAACGGAGATGCATGGAAAGCGCATTATTTAATTTCAATGGCTACTTTTAGTATTGTAGGAACAGCACTCTTTAGTTTCGGTGTTCGTCTTTCACAAGAAAAAGGGCAAGGGTGGACACAGCTTTTACAAATTACACCACTGCCAGAAGGAGTATATTTAACAGCTAAAATTATTGCTCAAACGGTTGTAAATGCTTTTTCAATCATCGTTATTTTCATCGCGGGTATAGTCATTAATGATGTACAGTTAACAATTGGACAGTGGATTGGCGCTGGATTATGGCTATTGGTTGGTGTTACACCATTTTTAGCACTTGGAACGATTATCGGTGCGATTAAGAAAGCGGATGCGGCTACCGGACTAGCAAATATATTAAATATGTGTTTAGCGATTCTAGGAGGCTTGTGGATGCCGATTGAAATATTTCCAAAGACGTTAAGAAGTATTGGGGAATGGACACCGACATATCATTTCGGAAGCGGAGCTTGGGACATTGTTGCTGGTAAGACAATCGGTTGGGAAAATGCGGCGATTTTGGGAGGTTATTTTATCGCTTTTGTTGTACTATCAATATATATAAGAAAAAGACAGGAAGCGGTATAACATGATCGAAAAGAAGCAGTTTGAAATCTTTCCAAGACATATGGGAGTCTTCCCTTATATATGGCTCGTATATTTGTTGTACCCTCTTTACTACTTGATGGGGCAATCAGGTTGGAAGTTGATATTAGGAGGCGGGATGCTTGTACTTTTTGTTATTGCATACCGCCAGCTTTATTTTGTGCCAAAGAACTTTGTTATATGGGCTTGTATTCAATTTGTAATTACTTTCTTATTTGGTACGTTTTATCACCCATCTATGATTTTCTTTGGATTTTTTACAGCAAATGCAATGGGGTTTACACCGACAAAGAAACAATTTCGATTGTTGTTTTTCTTTTTTATTGTAATGATTGGTTCTTTTATGTTGGTGAACATCAGCGAGTTTACAAACACGTCTGCTATAACTATGATCCCAATGTTTATTTTAATGATTGTTACACCATTTGGCATGCGGAATTTTAATCAGAAAAAGATATTAAGAACACAGTTAAGTGAAGCGAATGAACAAATTCGTGATCTAGTAAAACGAGAAGAACGGCAGCGCATTGCAAGAGATTTGCACGATACGTTAGGACATACGTTATCGCTTATTACATTAAAAGGCCAGCTTGTTGAGAAGCTTATTGTGAAAAATCCAGAGCGTGCTTGTCTGGAGGCAAAGGAGATCACGCAAACATCAAGAACAGCGTTAAAACAACTGAGAGAATTAATTTCTGATATGCGGATGATTACTGTAGAAGAAGAGCTAGAGCAAGTGAAGGTGATTCTTCAAGCTGCTAGCATATCGTTAGAAGTGCAGCAGGAGACAAGTACGAATGTATTATCACCGCTAGAACAAAACATTTTAGGAATGTGTATACGTGAAGCGGTGACAAATGTTGTTAAGCATAGTAAGGCAACGGAGTGCGTAATTACTCTACTTGAAGTACAAGGGAAATTGGCTGTACAAGTAAAGGATAATGGTGTTGGATTACAAAAGAATCATGATGGGAATGGTATTCTTGGCATGAGGGAGCGATTGGCCCTTATTGATGGAATGCTTAAATTAAATGATGTTCATAATGGAACGATGTTAACAATACATGTTCCAATTGTCATAAGAACAGGGAAAGAGGGTGCGCGTGCATGATTCGAATCATCATTGCCGAAGATCAGCGTATGCTTCGCGGAGCGTTAGGAGCTTTGCTGGATTTAGAGGATGATATTGAAGTTGTTGGACAAGCGGAGAATGGAGAAGAGGCCTTAAAGCTAATTGAAACATTACAGCCGGATATTAGTATTATGGACATTGAAATGCCGATTCAGAGCGGGCTGGATGTTGCTGAAACATTACGGAAACAACAATCACTGTGCAGAGTTATGATTTTAACAACATTTGCTCGTCCTGGCTACTTCGAGCGTGCAATGAAAGCAAATGTTCATGGATATTTATTAAAAGATAGTCCGAGTGAAGATCTTGCAGCGGCAATTCGTAATGTTATGAACGGAAAACGAGAAATTTCTCCGGAGCTTATGTTTGGACTTTGGCAAGAACAAAATCCGTTAACAGATCGGGAAAAAGAAGTTCTTCTATTAGCCAAAGAAGGAAAGACGACAAATGAAATCGCCAAAATACTATATCTTTCATCTGGAACTGTTCGAAATTATATTTCCGATGTTTTAACGAAATTGGATGCAAAAAATCGGATCGAGGCGATTACGATTGCGGAAGAAAAAGGGTGGATATGAGAAAAGATGTTTACCAATGTGAATCGGTAAACATCTTTTTAATTATTATTTTTTTTGTATTTCAATTACGTTATTTACTTGTGGTAATGCTTTGTAACCATGAGCAATAAATGCCTTTTCCACCTGTGTCGCTACTGCATTGCCATATAAATCTTTTGCAGCTTGTACAATGTGAGAGTGAAGGGACTCGAAATCTTCTGCTGATGTTGCATAGTTTTGCAGGGTTCGCATAACGATTTTGCTTACTTTCTCGTTCCCTTGTTTCGCGACTGTTACACCATTATATGTTTTTCCCTCTACCAATTGATAAAGAACGTGGCTAATAATACCTGAATTTGCGTGAGATTCTTGGTTGTTTCCGTCATTATAGAAATCTTGTAAATTTGTATATAGTTTTTTACCACGGTCACCAATTTCGTTTGGAATATCGCGAATTGTTTGGCCGTCTAATGTATCACCCATAATCCAATTTCCTTTGTCTTTTTTTACGTAAAACTCTACTTGTGTTCCCCAGAAGTCCGCAAGTCCTTCGTTTAATGCATTTGTTTCATCGTTTGGATATTTTACAACTTTATTTTTAGTTGTTCCGCTAAATACAGCGTGTCCAAATTCATGTGCAGTTACATCAATAGCAGATGTTAATTTTCCGTTTAAGCCATCGCCAAATACCATTTGATTCCAACCTGGATGCCAAAAAGCGTTTTCATAGTTTGTTTTTACGCCATCATTTACTTCAGTAGAATCAAATCCGTGTACGCTTGCAACAATTTTTGCATCTTTATTATCATAACTTTTTAGATTGTGCTTTGTTTTATAATAATCATAAATAGCACTCATGTTTTTCATAACACCAACAGCTTCTTTATCTGCGAATGTAGTTGATGTACTAGAAACGAGTGTGCCAGGATAACCAGTTTGGTTATATCCGCCTTGTGAATCCGCATAGTTTGCATCATAAATATAAATACCATTACCACGCGTTAAATCAGCTAAATAAAATTTTTCATCAGTTCCCTTTGCGATATTAAATAATACCTTTTCTAGTAGTGTATTTACACCAGCTCCGTGTTTCTTTGCTGGAGAGAACTGAGGAATCCCAGCTTGTGGAATAGGTTGTTTTTCTTTATTTTTTACCATTTTTTCTTGGAATAACATTTCACTATGAATTAAATCAATAATTGCTTGACCGTTAATGATTTGATCATTATTTTCATATGTAAATGTAATAACATCTGCATATGTATAGCTGCCGTCTTGCTTTTTATAAATGACAGTTTCACTAGTGAATTCTTTTTCTAACGCATCGTTTGGAATTTGAAGAGAATTTCGTAAGGAAGTTTTTACTTCATTTTTCGACAAAAAATTTGTTATAGTAAGATTAGGTTGTTGTTCTAAATTTTGGGTAACCTTACCGCTGACAGTTGTAATTACTCCATTTTTATCTACTTTTACAATTAAGTCTTGGCCGTATACTTTGTAGCTTTTATAAGTTTGGGTAAGACGTACTTCTGTTTGGTTTTCTTTTGTTTCTTGATTTGTTAGTTTGAAATCAGCACTTTTTTCAGTGGTAACTTGCTCTTGTTGTGCCTTTGCCCCTTGTACGTCACCTTTTAAGTATTTTTTCGCGATATTTTCTTTCGTATCGTTTTGGGGTTCTGTTAATGTTCCGATTGTTAGACCAGGTTGAGCAACGTCAACTTTCACCTGGTTATTATCAATTTCTTGAGCATGAATTGCTTCACTTGATAAAGGACAGAGCAAGCCGAAAGCAAAAAGAGCACTAGTCATTTTTTTGTAATTCATCTTTAACACTCCTAATCTTGTATTTGTATGAGATGAATTGTAAGAGGAAATTGCTGAATTTTATATAAATTATGCAATATTTCATATCGAAAATTGTCGAATTGGCATTATTGTAGTGGTGTGGCCATTTTTAAAACTAAATTGCTATAAATGGGATGGTGGACGAATATGCACGCGCAAAAACTTGGAGCCGAAATTAAAAAGATTAGAATGATGAGAGGTTTGACACAAAAGCAACTATCTGATAATATATGTCATCAATCAGAAGTAAGTAGAATTGAATCAGGAGTAGTATATCCGAGTATGGATATATTGCAAGGGATTGCAGCGAAGCTACAAGTACCAATTATTCATTTTTATGAAGTACTGGCTTATTCTGATATTGAACGAAAAAAACAATTTAAGATTCATATTAAAGCGTTATGCAAACAAAAGAAATATGAAGAAATTTATAAAAAGGTATGGGATGAATTAAAGAAAGAAGAAGAACATCCAGAGTTTCAACAGTTTCTTCTTTGGCATTATCACCTGTCAGCGTATGTGTTGAAAAAAGTGAATTATGAATACTGCATTTTGGAGCTGAAAAAATTAATAAATCAGCAATTAGTGGGAATCGACGTATTTCAAAATTTATACATTGAAAATTCAATTGCAAATATTTATGCGGAAAATGAATGTATTCAAAAAAGCATTGAACTTTATCAAGATATTTTAAAACAGCTGGAATCATTACATAGTAACGAGGAGTTTGCCATAAAGGTTGGCTATAATCATGCAAAGGCATTGTATTTAGATGAACAGTATGAAGAAGCTCTTTATCACGTTGAAAAAGCAATCGAAACATCATGCCGAATTAGTAACATGACACTCATTGGGCAGTTATTTTATCAAAAGGGAGAATGTCTTGAGAAACTAGGACATTTAGAAGATGATATTAGAGTTGCTTATGAGAAAGCACTTTTCTTTTTTGAACTATTAGACTTAAATTCTTACAAAAATACGCTCTTAAAAAAGATGAAAATTTAGATAGGCAAAAAATGGGTATGCACAATTGCATGTTTTATGGATAAAATTTCATGTTATATTAGAAAAAAAGACATGGGGGAATGGAATATGAAGAAACTTCTTGTTGGTAGTTTATTGACATTAGCAATGTTAGCAGGTATTTCATTTGGCGGTACGCTAGTAGATCAAAATCAAGCAGTAACAAATCATAGCGATGTAGTACAGTTAGCTTCAGATTTACCATTTGAGCACTAAGATATAAAAACAACCGTCTATTCAAGGCGGTTGTTTCTTTTTTAGGTCTTATTTTTTTTTATAATACTTTTTGGCATAGGTTTACCATTCAAGGATGCTGCCGCTTCGGCGTTTTACGCCTCTAATAGATGAAAGGTCCGCTACTAGTTGAAAGAGTGCTAAATCTTTTTGTTTACTTTCAATCATAATATCGAAGTCTTGATTTAATTCTTTTGCAGTCGATAGGAACTTTTGGATAAATGGAACGTCAATATAATCAGAATGCGCCCGAAACTCTTTTTTTGATTTTGGCGAAGAAATATGAACTTTTGGTAGGACATTTGTATGATTCCAAGTTGCAAAAATAGCTGGAAGCAGTTCTTCTAATGATTCTTCACATGGATTTGCAACATGGTGATGATAATCGAAGACAAAGGGAATTTGTTCCTGTTTACAAACCGTTAATGTTTCGGTTGCTGTATATGTTTTATCATCATTTTCAAGTGTCATTTGCCTTTTAATAGAAACAGGAAGTTTTTTGATATTCTCATGAAATCGAAGCAAGGCTTGTTCTTTATTCCCGTATGCTCCTCCGACATGAATGTTAATGTATGCAGAATCCGCAATGTTCATGGCAGATAACAAGTTGTAATGGTATGTCATATCAAGAATAGCATTTGTCGTAATATGTGTTTTCTCACTTGTAAACAGCGTGAATTGATTCGGATGAAAGCTTACGCGCAAATGATGTTTTTTAATTAGTACCCCCATTTCTTTCCATAAATTTTTAAAGGGGTTGATGTAATCGAATTTTACCTCTGGATGTGTAGCTAATGGAACAATAGAAGAAGATAGGCGATATAATTCAATTTCATGTGCGATATTATAGTGCAAGATGCGTAACGTATGCAAAATATTTTGTTTTGTCACATCATATAATTTTTCATCGCGTGCTTGTTTATTCATTTCTTTCCACTTTGTAAATGTAAGTGTTTTTGAAGGAGAACAGTCCCACAGTGCAAGTGCATGTGAGACATATCCAAATCTGATGCGCATTTGTATCCTGCCTTTCTGTATTTATCCTGTTTTAAAGGGTAGTAAGCCCCGCGCTGATGGAAGTTTCACTTTATAGGAAAAGAGAAAATAGCGTTCCAATCCATTCCTTGCCTTTGTCAAGGAGAGAGAGCGAAGACACATCGTCCATAGAAAGTAAAACGGAGGATTCTAAGTCTTGCTCAATTTCTTTCTTCACTTGTTCTAAAAATGGCGAGCCATATAATATACAATTAATTTCATGATTAATATATAAGCTTCGCTTATCAAAATTTGCCGTTCCGATATCACAAATACAACCATCTACCATTACAATTTTCGCGTGAAAAAATCCATCTAGAAATTCGTAAATATGACAGCCTGCTTTAATAAGCTTCCGGCAATATGGAAGTTTTGCTTCGCGAACAAACGGATGATCTGCTTTTTTAGGTACGAGTATAGTGATATGAACGCCTCTTTTTTGAGCGCGTAGCAATGCGTTCATTAGTTTTTTGCTAGGAATAAAATAGGGCGTACCAATATACAGCTCTTTTGTTGCATTTTCGATAAGATCGAGAAAAATTTGTTGTAAATATGCGCCGTCAGTTGGTACGAATTGATGAGAAGTCCCTCCTTTTTTTAGTATAGGAAAATAATAATTTTCATGTAATAAGTCTTCATTTGTATCATCGCGCCAATCATGTAGAAACTGCGTTTGCAAATCTTGTACACCTTCTTCGGTAAGGCGTAGGTGATAGTCCCGCCAAGGCCCTAGTTCTTGGTTGTGCCCTAAATACTCTTCTCCGATGTTGAAGCCTCCAATGTACCCAATTTTCCCATCAATAATTGTAATTTTTCTATGGTTTCTTTGGTTAACAGAGAAAAAGAGAAAGGGAAGGCGGATTTTATGACAAAATGAAAAGTGCACACCATGTTGCTTTAGTTTAATAATCATTTGTTTTGACAAATGATGACTGCCGATTCGATCAAGAAGAAGGCGCACTTCGATGCCTTGTTGCGCTTTTTCCATCAAAAGCTGTAAAAATGTATGACTAATCTCATCATTTTTTACGATAAAAAATAAAATATGTATATGATGTTTAGCGTGTTGTATATCAGTAAACAGCTCCTTATATAACGCTTCGCCATATGTATAAAGTTTAAAATTACTATGGCGTACAGGAAAGGAACGCGTCTTAAGGTTGTTTAAATGAATTTTTCTTCCGTAGATGAAGTCAAAAGTTGCCCATAGTAAGAGAAAGACAAGGGCGAGAAATAAGAATTTCATGCAATCATTCCCACTCTGTATTCATTTTTATCCGATTATTCGAAGGTAGTAATGGATTAGTTCAACTCATCATCAAAGGAGAATGAAAAACCCCACTGATGGAAGTGTCGCTTTATAGTTTCACCGAAATAAAAAGCTTTATGAAAAAATATATTGTTGTATAACAAAAAACTGTTGACTGAATGCTCACTCATCATATAATGGGAGTAGGGGTAGTGAATTCAGAAAATTATTTATTTTTGAAGATTCGAAAATAAATAAGTATACTACATGTAGAGGGGTTGGCAGAAATATGAATAGCTTGTTAATTGTAAATTGGTTGGCGACAATTGCCATCATAGCGTATGCAGCATATTTATTTGTGTATCTTATACGCACACGAATTACCTACATACGATTAGGAAAGAAAGTAGAGTTTGATCGCCGCTTCAAAGAAAGATGGGATCTTATTAAAGGGAATGTCTTCGGACAAAAGAAGCTGCTCAAAGATAAAAAAAGCGGTATCATGCACGTTATGTTTTTTTACGGATTTATTCTTGTCCAGTTTGGAGCAATTGACTTCATATGGAAAGGCTTAGCACCAGGATCACATCTTCCACTTGGACCACTATATTCTGCATTTACATTCTTCCAAGAAATCGTCACACTCGTCATTTTAATCGCAGTCTTTTGGGCTTTTTATAGAAGGTATATTGAGAAACTTGTTCGCTTAAAGAGGAACTTTAAAGCGGGACTTGTTTTAATTTTTATCGGCGGTTTAATGTTATCTGTTCTCCTTGGTAATGGAATGGGCATCATTTGGCATGGAGAGGAATTATCATGGAGCGAACCAATTGCTTCTGCAATCGCTTACTTATTTTCTGGGATTGGCGAAACAGCTGCAATTGCCCTATTCTATTTTGCTTGGTGGATGCATCTGCTTATTTTGTTAACGTTTTTAGTTTACGTTCCACAATCGAAACATGCGCATTTAATTGCAGGACCAGCAAATGTGTACTTTAGCCGTTTAACAAACCCAGGAAAATTAGAAAAAATTGATTTTGAAGATGAAACGCAAGAAACGTTTGGCGTTGGGAAAATTGAAGACTTCAAACAAACGCAGCTTATTGATTTATATGCATGCGTAGAGTGCGGCCGCTGTACGAATATGTGCCCGGCAACGGGAACTGGTAAGATGCTGTCGCCAATGGATTTGATTTTAAAATTGCGTGACCATTTAACAGATAAAGGTGCAGCAATAACGTCGCGCGCACCGTGGGTACCAACTGTTGCGTTTAACAATACAAAAGGAAACCAATTAGCGATGATGGCAACTGGAGATGGACAACATGAATCTGCAGCAACGCTCGCATACAATCCAAGTTTAATTGGTGATGTCATTACTGAAACAGAAATTTGGGCTTGTACAACGTGTCGTAACTGTGAAGATCAATGTCCAGTTATGAATGAACATGTTGATAAAATTATTGATTTGCGCCGTTATCTCGTTTTAACAGAAGGAAAAATGGATCCAGAAGCGCAGCGCGCCTTAACAAATATCGAGCGTCAAGGAAACCCGTGGGGACTGAATCGTAAAGAGCGTGAAACGTGGCGTACGATGGAAGAGGAAGTTTCCATTCCAACTGTGAAAGAAAAAGCAAAAGCAGGCGAAGAGTTTGAATACTTATTTTGGGTAGGTTCTATGGGATCTTATGATAATCGCAGTCAGAAAATTGCGTTATCGTTTGCGAAATTAATGAATGAAGCTGGCATTTCCTTTGCTATCCTCGGAAATAAAGAGAAAAACTCAGGAGATACACCGCGCCGCCTTGGAAATGAATTTGTTTTCCAAGAGATGGCGAATAAAAATATTGAAGAGTTCGAGAAAGCAGGCGTGAAGAAGATTGTTACGATCGACCCGCATGCGTACAACACGTTTAAAAATGAGTATCCGGACTTTGGCTTAAAAGCA
The DNA here is from genome assembly GCF_050473865.1 of Bacillus sp. S10(2024). NCBI lineage: Bacteria > Bacillati > Bacillota > Bacilli > Caryophanales > Bacillaceae > Bacillus > Bacillus sp. S10(2024). The sequence goes on from NZ_JBFLUR010000002.1 coordinate 3,674,546, forward strand.
GAAGTCTATCATCATACAGAATTGTTAGCACAGTGGGTGAAAGAAGGGCGCTTAAAGCCAGTTCACCACGTAGAAGAAACGATTACGTATCACGACTCTTGTTATTTAGGTCGTTACAACGAAGTGTACGAAGCGCCTCGTAATATTTTAAAAGCAATTCCAGGTGTGAAGGTTGTTGAAATGGAGCGTAATCGTGAAACAGGAATGTGCTGCGGAGCGGGCGGCGGTCTGATGTGGATGGAAGAGACGGCTGGTTCACGTATTAACGTGGCACGTACTGAACAAGCACTTTCGACATCGCCGACGATTATCGGTACGGGATGCCCGTATTGCTTAACGATGATCAGCGATGGTACGAAGGCGAAAGAGGTAGAAGAGCGCGTGCAAACGCTAGATATAACAGAGATTTTAGAGCGCTCTGTCATTGGACCGAAGAAAGAAGCAATGCAAGAATCCGTACAACTTTAGATATAGGGGGGTGCAAACCTTGCACCTCTTTCTCACAACAGCTGCACTGAACGAGCGTTCAATCAACGCCATAAATAAGAAGAAATGGGGGAATATGTTTTGACAAGAACAGTAATTTTAAGTGCTGCAAGAACACCTGTTGGAAAGTTTGGGGGAGCTTTAAAGGATGTAAAGGCAACGGAGCTTGGAGGAATTGCAATTCGAGCGGCATTAGAGCGCGCGAATGTTGCAGCAAGTGATATTGAAGAGGTTGTATTTGGGACGGTTATTCAAGGAGGACAAGGTCAAATTCCATCGCGCCAGGCAGCACGAGAAGCTGGGATTCCGTGGGAGACTCGCACGGAAACAGTGAATAAAGTTTGTGCATCTGGACTTCGTGCTGTAACGTTAGCGGATCAAATTATTCGTACTGACGATCATTCATTACTTGTAGCAGGCGGCATGGAATCAATGAGTAATAGTCCATATATTTTACGCGGCGCACGCTGGGGATATCGCATGGGGCATAACGAAGTTGTCGACTTAAATGTGGCAGATGGTTTAACGTGCTCATTTACTGGCGTGCATATGGGGGTGTACGGCGGCGATGTTGCCAAAGAAGATGGTATTTCCCGCGAAATGCAAGACGAATGGGCATACAGAAGCCACATGCTTGCTATCCAAGCACAAAAGGAAGGCCGCTTTGAAGAGGAAATTGTTTCTGTATCTGTGCCACAGCGAAAAGGGGAGCCGGTAGTCGTAGCGCGCGACGAAGCGCCGCGCGAAGATACAACAGTTGAAAAATTAGCAAGGCTAAAACCTGTATTTGATAAGGATGCAACGGTTACAGCTGGAAATGCCCCAGGTTTGAATGATGGAGCAGCAGCGCTCGTATTAATGAGTGAAGAGCGTGCGAAGGAAGAAGGAAGAAAGCCGCTTGCAACAATTTTAGGGCATACAGCGATAGCGGTGGAAGCAAAGGATTTTCCAAGAACACCGGGTTATGCCATTAACGAGCTATTAAAGAAAACTGGCAAGAAAATAGAAGACATTGATTTATTTGAAATTAATGAAGCGTTTGCTGCTGTGGCAATTGCAAGTGCGAATATTGCAGGCATTGATCCAGAGAAGATTAACGTAAATGGCGGAGCTGTTGCGATGGGGCATCCAATTGGAGCGAGCGGGGCGCGCATTATTGTGACCCTTATTCATGCATTGAAGCAGCGCGGTGGCGGAATTGGGATTGCTTCTATTTGCAGTGGTGGTGGCCAAGGCGACGCAATTATGATTGAGGTTCATTAAAAGGGGGCTATAAGCATGACGGTACAAAGCATTGTTGTAATTGGTTCGGGGCAAATGGGTTCTGGCATTGCACAAGTGTGTGCGATGGCAGGTTATAACGTATATATGCAAGATTTAAAGCAAGAACAGTTAGATCGCGGCATCGCAATTATTACGAAAAATTTATCTAGGCAAGTTGAGAAGGGCCGCATGAGCGAAGACGATAAGCAGGCAACGTTACATCGTCTGACAGCAACACTTACGCTAGACTGTGTAAAAGAAGCAGATCTTGTCATTGAAGCGGCTGTAGAAAGAATGGACATTAAAAAGAAAATTTTTGCTAACTTAGATGAATTAGCACCGGAGCATGCGATTTTAGCAACAAATACATCTTCGCTGCCAATTACTGAAATTGCAGCTGTTACGAATCGTCCAGAAAAAGTTATCGGTATGCACTTTATGAACCCGGTTCCGGTTATGAAACTAGTTGAAATTATTCGCGGCTTAGCAACAGAGGACGCAGTATATGAAACGATTGAGGATATTACAAAAAAAATCGGTAAAGTCCCAGTTGAAGTAAATGATTTCCCTGGGTTTGTGTCTAACCGTATTTTATTGCCGATGATTAACGAAGCAATTTATACGCTATATGAAGGCGTGGCAACGAAAGAAGCAATCGATGAAGTTATGAAGCTTGGCATGAATCATCCGATGGGACCGCTGACACTTGCTGATTTTATCGGTTTAGATACTTGTTTATACATTATGGAAGTACTGCATGAAGGATTAGGAGATAGCAAATATCGACCATGCCCGCTCCTACGTAAATATGTAAACGCAGGCTGGCTAGGACGGAAGACAGGACGCGGCTTTTACGTTTATGAATAAGTAATACCTCTTTCTATTTACTAGTGGTCTTACCAAGTCATTCAATCACAATAAAAAATAATTTGAGGTGGAGCAGATGAACTTTCAATTTACAGAAGAGCAGCAAATGATGCGAAAAATGGTTCGGGACTTCGCTCAGAAGGAAATAGCTCCCTTTGTTCCAATTATGGAACAAGGGGTGTTTCCTAGAGAAATCCTAAAGAAAATGGGTGAGCTTGGACTAATGGGGATACCGATTTCAGCAAAATACAGCGGAGCGGAAATGGACTTTATTTCGTATATTTTAGCCATTCATGAAATTTCAAAAGTAAGCGCTACCGTAGGGGTGATTTTAGCTGTACATACATCTGTTGGAATGAATCCGATTTTATATTTTGGAACAGAAGAGCAAAAACAAAAATATCTTCCGAAGTTGGCAACTGGTGAATATTTAGGAGCATTTGCGTTAACGGAGCCAGGCGCCGGATCGGATGCAGGGAGTTTAAAATCAAGAGCAGTTAGGCAAGGTGATGAGTACGTTATTAACGGTTCGAAAGTATTTATCACAAACGGCGGCGAGGCAGATACATATATTGTTTTTGCTTCGACGAATCCGGAGGCAGGTACGCGCGGAATATCGGCATTTATTGTTGAAAAAGATACACCGGGTTTAATTATTGGGAAAGATGAACACAAAATGGGGTTATTAGGTTCTCGTACAGTGCAATTAACGTTTGAAGATATGAAAGTTCCTGCTGAGAATTTGCTTGGTGAAGAAGGGCAAGGTTTTAAAGTGGCGATGGCAAATTTAGATGTTGGTCGCATCGGTATCGGGGCACAGTCACTTGGTATCGCTGAAGCAGCGCTGGAGTGTGCTACTGATTATGCGAAAGAACGTCATCAATTTGGCAAGCCAATTGCTGCGCAGCAAGGACTAGGGTTTAAGATAGCGGATATGGCAACGTCTGTTGAAGCAGCTCGTTTGCTTGTATATCGTGCTGCGTCACTAAGAGCACAAGGTTTACCGTGCGGGAAGGAAGCGTCAATTGCAAAATTATTTGCTTCCAAAACAGCAGTAGAAGTGGCAATTGAAGGTGTGCAGGTGTTAGGTGGTTACGGTTATACAAAAGAGTATCCTGCAGAGCGATTCTTCCGTGATGCAAAAATATGTGAGATTTATGAAGGAACAAGTGAGATTCAGCGTTTAGTTATTAGCAGAGCACTTTAAGGGGGAAATAGAGATGCATTTTAAACTATCAGAAGAGCATGAAATGATTCGAAAAATGGTTCGTGATTTTGCGAGAAATGAAGTCGCACCAACGGCAGCAGAGCGCGATGAAGAAGAACGCTTTGACCGCACTTTATTTGATCAAATGGCGGAACTTGGCTTAACTGGTATTCCGTGGCCTGAAGAGTACGGCGGAATTGGAAGCGATTACTTAGCGTACGTAATTGCAGTAGAAGAGTTGTCGCGTGTTTGTGCATCTACAGGTGTAACATTATCGGCGCATACATCGCTTGCAGGATGGCCAATTTTTACATTCGGTACAGAGGAGCAAAAGCAGAAGTACTTACGCCCGATGGCAGAAGGAAAGAAAATTGGCGCTTACGCTTTAACGGAGCCGGGTTCTGGCTCAGATGCTGGCGGAATGAAAACAACAGCAAAGCGTGACGGCGATCATTATATTTTAAATGGTTCGAAAATTTTCATTACAAATGGTGGAATTGCAGATATTTATGTTGTATTTGCACTGACAGATACAGAATCAAAGCAGCGCGGTACAAGTGCATTTATTGTGGAAAGCAGTACGCCGGGGTTTTCTGTTGGGAAGAAAGAGAGCAAGCTCGGTATTCGTTCTTCACCGACGACGGAGATTATATTTGAGGACTGCCGCATTCCTGCTGAGAATTTACTTGGCGAGGAAGGACAAGGATTTAAAATTGCAATGCAAACGTTAGATGGCGGTCGTAATGGTATTGCCGCGCAAGCCGTTGGTATCGCACAAGGCGCACTTGATGCTGCTGCTGATTATGCGAAGGAACGTCATCAATTTGGGAAACCAATTGCCGCGCAGCAAGGAATTGGATTTAAGCTAGCGGATATGGCGACGGGAGTAGAGGCGGCGCGCTTGTTAACATATCAAGCGGCTTGGCTTGAATCAGAAGGTTTACCGTATGGAAAAGAATCAGCAATGTCTAAATTATTTGCAGGAGATACAGCGATGAAAGTGACAACAGAGGCTGTACAAGTATTTGGAGGATACGGTTATACAAAGGATTATCCAGTGGAACGCTTTATGCGCGATGCAAAGATTACGCAAATTTACGAAGGGACGCAAGAAATTCAGCGCCTTGTTATTTCACGTATGTTAACAAAGTAGAATTTATGAAGAAGCGTAGGAGCCCCCTACGCTTCTTCATGCAAAGGGGTGAAGGAGATGGCTAAGCACAATGTACAAGCATCTGTGAAAGATGAAAGACTCATTGCACTTCGGCGTGAACAAATGATTAAGGGTGCTGTGCAGCTCTTTAAACAAAAAGGATTTCCGCGCACAACAACGAGAGAAATTGCAAAGGCAGCAGGCTTTAGCATTGGTACACTCTATGAATATATTCGAACGAAAGATGATGTGCTTTATTTAGTGTGTGATAGTATTTATGAACATGTAAAAGAGCGCTTAGAACGAGTGCTTTGTAAAGGAAATGGCAATGTTGATAGTTTGAAAGCAGCGATTACAAATTATTTTAAAGTTATGGATGAATTGCAAGAAGAGGTTCTTATTATGTATCAAGAAGTTCGTTTTCTACCAAAAGAATCGCTGCCTTACGTACTAGAGAAAGAATTTCAAATGGTAGGGATGTTCGAAGATATTTTGCAGCAATGTGTTCAAAATAAAGTATTTACTTTAACAAAAAAAGAGATTCAATTGCTTGCTCATAATATTTTTATTCAAGGGCAAATGTGGGGATTTCGTCGCTGGGCGTTGCAGAAACTTTATACACTGGAAGAGTATACAGAGATGCAAATTTGCTATGTGTTAAATGGCGCTCATATGATTCAAAACGAAAAAGGAAAATAAACTTCCATCAGTGGGGGGAAGAGCCCCCCACTGATGGAAGTTTCACTTTACAATTCCCTATTTTTTTGTGGCATATTTGGTGCAGTTTTGTTTATAATGAATAGTATGGATTTTTTTTGAACAGGCCTTTATATAATTAGGATATATTTTAAGAAAGGAAGTGCCGCACAAGTGAATTTAAAGCAATTTTCACCAGAAGAGCAAAAAGAATTGTCTATGATCGAAGTTGTACATAGCTTGTTAGAGGAAAAAAAACAAGCAACACCGTTTCATGATCTAGTTCAAGAAATTGCTCAATTACTGGAACTATCCGAAGAACAAGTTGCTGCGAAAATCGCGCAATTTTATACAGATTTAAATATCGATGGGCGTTTTATCAACCTTGGAGAAAATCGTTGGGGATTACGTGGATGGTACCCATACGAGCAAATTGATGAAGAAATTTTACCTCAACCGAAGCCTAAGAAGAAACGTAAAGCTGACGAAGATGAGTTAGATGCCTATGTCAATGAAGATGAGGACTTCGAAGAAGATGCCGACTTCGAAGAAGAAGAGGAAGAAGTAGAAGATCTTGATGAACTTCTTGCTGACGAAGATGATGATGATCTTGATGACTTAGATGAGGAAGATGATGATTTCGTTGATGAAGATGAGTTAGAATACGACGAATCAGAAGAAGAAGAAGAGGAAGAGCTGTAGTTCTTGACTTTTCATTATCGTCCATGTAGAATCATTTTTGGGCTCTTTAAAAAAGACGATAATAACTTTTACGTGTAAATATAAAAGAAAATTGCTCCCTATTTATTACTTTTTGTGATAAAGGGAGCAATTTTCTTTTTTGTTTTTTGTTTAGAAAAATGAAAGAGTCTAACAATAAGGTAAGGTAAGTGTTATCTACATACGTTGCGATTTGCAGCGGTAATTATATAACAGCAAAGTAGAAGGGAGTACATTCATGACTAAGTATATTTTTGTAACAGGCGGTGTAGTATCATCTCTAGGAAAGGGGATCACAGCAGCATCCCTTGGAAGACTATTAAAAAATCGTGGTTTAAACGTAACAATTCAAAAGTTTGATCCATACATTAACGTAGACCCAGGAACAATGAGTCCATACCAACACGGTGAGGTATTCGTAACAGATGATGGTGCAGAAACAGATTTAGACCTTGGTCACTATGAGCGTTTCATCGACATCAACCTAAATAAATATAGCAACGTAACAACAGGTAAAATTTACTCTTCTGTGCTTCAAAAAGAGCGCCGTGGTGAATATTTAGGAGGAACTGTTCAAGTTATTCCTCACATTACAAACGAAATTAAAGAACGCGTATATCGTTCGGGCCGCGAAACTAATGCGGACGTTGTTATTACAGAAATCGGAGGAACTGTTGGTGATATCGAGTCTTTACCGTTCCTAGAAGCAATTCGTCAAATTAAGAGCGATATTGGTCGTGACAATGTAATGTACATTCATTGTACGTTAATCCCTTATTTAAAAGCAGCTGGCGAAATGAAAACAAAACCAACACAGCATAGCGTTAAAGAACTTCGCAGCTTAGGTATTCAACCAAATATTATCGTTGTTCGTACAGAGCTTCCTGTTTCTCAAGATATGAAAGATAAGCTTGCATTATTCTGCGACATTGATACAAAAGCAGTAATTGAAGCACGTGATGCAGATACATTATATGCAGTTCCATTATCTCTTCAAGAGCAAAACATGGACCAAATCGTTTGCGATCATTTGAAATTAAACAATCCAGCTGCAGATATGACAGAATGGAATGCATTAGTTGAGAAAGTACGCAACCTGTCTAAGAAAACAAAAATCGCTCTTGTTGGTAAATATGTAGAGCTTCAAGATGCATACATTTCTGTTGTAGAAGCACTTCGTCATGCAGGTTATAAATTTGATACTGATGTAGAAGTAAAATGGGTAAATGCTGAGCATGTGACAGTAGAAAACGTGAAAGAATTAGTTGGCGATACAGATGGTATCCTTGTACCAGGTGGTTTCGGGGACCGCGGTGTAGAAGGTAAAATCGCTGCAATTCAATATGCTCGTGAAAACAAAGTTCCATTCTTAGGAATTTGCTTAGGAATGCAACTTGCATCAATCGAATTTGCACGTAACGTATTAGGATTGGAAGGTGCGAACTCTTCTGAAATTAATCCTGACACGCCTTATGCAATTATCGATTTATTACCAGAACAAAAAGATGTTGAAGATTTAGGCGGTACACTTCGTCTTGGTTTATACCCATGTAAGCTTACACCAGAAACAAATGCTTACAATGCATATAACGAACCGGTTGTATACGAGCGTCATCGTCATCGTTATGAGTTCAACAACCAATTCCGCCAAGATATGGAAAACGCAGGATTCCTGTTCTCTGGTACAAGCCCAGATGGCCGTTTAGTAGAAATTATCGAGTTAAAAGAACATCCTTGGTTCGTGGCAGCACAGTTCCACCCAGAACTTGTATCTCGTCCAAACCGTCCACAACCGTTGTTCCGTGACTTCGTACAAGCTTCTATTATTAATAAAGAAAGTAAGTAATAAGAAAAAGGCGTCCTACTATAGGGCGCCTTTTTCTGTTACTCATATTCATTCATAATGTCATCGATTGTAAATTTTAATCCGTGATATGCAAATAAAGCTGTCATTAAGCTTGGAAAACCATAACGAGAGCCGTCATCATCTGGAATTAATGGTTTTACAAGTTTTGTATCAATATGTGCATCGGTGAATTGTTCTAATGATAATTCGCCTTCTTGTTTAGCTGACATACCAACAATAAAAGAACCGTTTTCTTGCAATTGTTTTGCTAGTGAAATAATTTCTTCATCTGTGGAAAAACGGCTAATAAGTAGTACGCGATCGGTAGCAGTTACGTCTGCTTGTTTACCGTCTTCAAATAGACGTTTTGCATTTTGCATAGGCTCGGTTCCATATAAAGCCTCGTAAATTACACCTTCCATCTCTTTCGTACCATGCAAATAAATGTGCCCATCTGAGGCTAAGGCTTGTGCAAGTAAACGAGCGCTATCTTCTATATTCATCTCTTCTTTCTGAGCAATGTTTGTGAAATAGCCACTTAGCTGAGTAGAAAAAATTTTAAACATGGTGATGCTCCTTTCTAGCGTGCTTGACGGCTTTTATTATAGCTTATTTATTCACAATGGTGCTAGCACTAGGGAATGAGAGGCGGTAAAATAAGAAAGAATAGGAAGGAATTTGATAAAAAGTAGCGAAAATAATCGAAAGAGATGCGAAAAATATAAATTATGGGTTTATTATAGAAAGGTTGGGGAGCATGGAAGGGAAAATTTTAATCGTTGATGATCAATATGGTATTCGTGTTTTATTACATGAGGTGTTTCAAAAGGAAGGTTACGAAACATTCCAAGCGGCAAATGGTTTTCAAGCCCTTGATATCGTGAAAAAAGATTGCCCAGATCTAGTTATTTTAGATATGAAAATTCCAGGAATGGACGGAATTGAAATTTTAAAACATATAAAAGAAATTAATCAAGACATTAAAGTGATTTTAATGACGGCTTATGGTGAATTAGATATGATTCAAGAAGCGAAAGAACTCGGTGCGTTAATGCACTTTGCAAAGCCGTTTGATATTGATGAAATTCGTGGTGCTGTGCGAAAAGAAATTGCTGTACAAGCATAATCGTGAATTTTTTATTAAAAAATATAGAAAAAGCGTTTTCATGGGCTGATGAGCAGGTGAATGCAGTTGAGTTTTTGAGTACAAGTTGGTATCCTATGGAGTGTAGAAGAAAGTCCGGTATGTGATTATACATATTTTTCCTCGTTGTGGTGATACTACCACCGATAAGAACTTATCGGATACAAAAAACGTTTTTAGGAGGATTTACCATGCCTTTAGTTTCTATGAAAGAAATGCTAAACAAAGCGCTAGAAGGAAAATACGCAGTTGGTCAATTCAACATGAACAACTTAGAGTGGACACAAGCTATCTTAGCTGCTGCGGAAGAAGAAAAATCTCCTGTAATTTTAGGTGTATCTGAAGGTGCAGCTCGTCATATGACTGGTTTCAAAACAGTTGTAGCTATGGTTAAAGCTTTAATCGAAGAAATGAACATCACTGTTCCTGTTGCGATTCATCTTGACCATGGTTCAAGCTTCGAAAAATGTAAAGAAGCAATTGATGCAGGTTTCACATCTGTAATGATTGATGCTTCTCACCACCCATTTGAAGAAAATATCGAAACTACTAAAAAAGTAGTAGAATATGCACATGCTCGTAACGTATCTGTAGAAGCTGAGCTTGGTACAGTTGGTGGACAAGAAGATGACGTAGTAGCTGAAGGTGTTATCTACGCTAACCCAGAAGAATGTAAAGAACTAGTAGCTGCAACAGGTATCGACTGCCTAGCTCCAGCATTAGGTTCTGTACATGGCCCTTACAAAGGTGAGCCTAACTTAGGATTCAAAGAAATGGAAGAAGTTCGTGACTTAACTGGTGTACCTTTAGTACTTCACGGTGGTACTGGTATCCCAACAGCTGACATTAAAAAATCTATCTCTTTAGGTACTTCTAAAATCAACGTAAACACTGAAAACCAAATCGAGTTTACAAAAGCGGTTCGTGAAGTATTAAATAAAGACCAAGAAGTTTACGATCCTCGTAAATTTATCGGACCTGGTCGTGAAGCAATTAAAGCGACTGTAATCGGTAAAATCCGTGAGTTTGGTTCTAACGGTCAAGCATAATTCTAAGAATGACTTTAGAAACCGTCTAGCCTTTTAGACGGTTTCGTTTCGTTGTATAATGAAAGCGCGAACATTTTATGGAATAGACAAATTTCTACTTGTTAGGGCATTTAAAGAGAAATATTTTTGTAATTGTGTAAAAATAAAGGGAACAAATAGCATGGACATACTCGTAAGTGTAAGAATGTATCCGAATTAGTAAATTTACCGGTTTAAGTAGGGAGTAGATCGGGAAATGAATTCACATGAAGGGGGCTTAAGATGGATAAGTTGCTGATTGAAGGCGGTGTGCCCTTACATGGTTCGATTCGTGTGAGCGGTGCGAAAAATAGTGCTGTTGCGCTTATTCCTGCGACCATTTTAGCAGAAACACCAGTTACAATTGGTGGTGTACCTAATATTTCTGATGTGAAAATCCTCGGTGATTTGTTAGAGGAAATTGGTGGATCTGTCACGTATCATCAAGATGAGGAAATGACAATTGATCCTTCTAAGATGGTAGCAATGCCTCTTCCGAATGGAAAGGTAAAAAAGTTGCGTGCTTCTTATTATTTAATGGGAGCAATGCTCGGTCGTTTCAAACAAGCGGTAATTGGGCTTCCTGGTGGATGCCATTTAGGGCCTAGGCCAATTGACCAACATATTAAGGGGTTTGAAGCGCTTGGAGCACATGTCACGAATGAGCAAGGTGCAATATATTTACGTGCAGATGAACTGCGGGGTGCGCGTATTTATTTAGATGTTGTCAGTGTAGGTGCGACAATTAACATTATGCTTGCTGCCGTGCGTGCAAAAGGTAGAACAATCATTGAAAATGCAGCGAAAGAACCAGAAATTATTGATGTAGCCACACTGCTTACAAGTATGGGAGCTCGTATTAAAGGGGCAGGAACAGACGTGATTCGTATTGATGGTGTTGAATCGCTTCACGGTTGTTATCATTCTATTATTCCAGATCGTATTGAAGCTGGAACATATATGATTTTGGGTGCGGCTTCTGGCGGTGAAGTTGTAGTTGATAATGTGATTCCGCAGCATTTAGAATCTATAACGGCTAAGCTTCGAGAAATGGGTGTAAGAGTAGAAACGCACGATGATCAAATTTTGGTAGACGGGGATCGCCAATTAAAAATGGTAGATGTAAAAACGCTCGTATATCCAGGGTTTCCAACTGACTTACAGCAACCGTTTACCACGTTATTAACGAAGGCTAGTGGAACGGCAGTTGTAACAGATACCATTTACGGAGCGCGATTTAAACATATAGATGAGTTAAGAAGAATGAATGCGCAAATTAAAGTAGAAGGCCGTTCTGCTATTGTGACAGGCCCTGTTTCGCTGCAAGGAGCTAAAGTGAAAGCGAGTGACTTACGTGCCGGAGCTGCTCTTGTCATTGCAGGTTTAATGGCAGAAGGAATTACTGAGGTTACGGGGCTCGAGCATATTGATCGCGGCTATGAAAATTTAGAGGACAAGCTTCGAGGTCTTGGAGCCAAAATTTGGCGTGAAAAAATGACAGAACAAGAGATTGAACAGATAAAAAATGCCTAAAGAGCTTTGCGGTTGCCAAAGGGCATAAGGTAAATGGGATTGAATATGAATTGTGGGAGAAATATTAAGGTTTAAAGGAGAGGGATTAGATTGGAAAGAAGTTTATCCATGGAATTAGTACGTGTAACGGAGGCTGCAGCGTTATCATCAGCGCGCTGGATGGGACTCGGTAAGAAGGATGAAGCAGATGGAGCAGCAACTTCAGCGATGCGCGATGTGTTTGACACAGTACCGATGAAAGGAACTGTAGTAATTGGTGAAGGGGAAATGGATGAAGCACCAATGCTGTATATCGGTGAAAAATTAGGGACTGGATATGGTCCGCGCGTTGACGTAGCGGTTGATCCATTAGAAGGAACAAATATCGTTGCAGCAGGAGGATGGAATGCATTAGCAGTCATTGCCGTAGCAGACCATGGAAACTTGCTACATGCACCTGACATGTATATGGATAAAATTGCGGTTGGCCCAGAAGCAGTTGGCGCTGTTGATATTAATGCACCGGTTATTGATAACTTACGTGCTGTTGCGAGAGCAAAAAATAAAGATATTGAAGATGTTGTAGCAACTATTTTAAATAGACCGCGTCATCAAGCAATCATTGAGGAAATCCGTAAAGCGGGAGCGCGTATTAAATTAATTAACGATGGTGATGTAGCTGGTGCTATTAACACAGCGTTTGATCGCACAGGTGTTGATATTTTATTCGGATCTGGCGGTGCGCCGGAGGGGGTTCTAGCTGCTGTAGCATTAAAATGTTTAGGTGGAGAAATTCAAGGGAAGCTTCTTCCACAAAGCGAAGCAGAATTAGAACGTTGTAAAAAAATGGGTATCGATGATATTAATCGTATTCTTCGTATGGAAGACTTAGTAAAAGGTGACGATGCAATCTTTGCAGCAACAGGTGTTACGGACGGTGAATTATTGCGCGGTGTTCAATTTAAAGGAAGTACTGGTACAACACACTCTCTTGTTATGCGCGCGAAATCGGGAACAGTTCGCTTTGTTGATGGGCGTCACAGTTTAAATAAAAAACCAAATTTAGTTATGAAGTAAAACTTCCATGAGTGGGAATTTTTCTTCATTCCCGCTACTGGAAATTATAGCTAATAAGGATTTAGCTGTTTGCATAGATAAAATAAGACGTGTAAAAGTGATGGATAGGGCGAAGACAAATTTTATTGTCTTCGCTTCTTGTATTTGTCTCGCAATGTATTGATTAAAATGAGGTAAAAGGGTTACAATAGGGAATATTACTCTACTTGTATTTATTGCCTTTCATTAATATGTATTAGCCTTCCGTAATTTCCCTTACCCAATGAAAAAAGAGAATAATATTAAAGTGTGGTGTCCGAATGAATTTAACAATTTCAGCATTAGAGAACATGAAGTTAAAAGAATTATATGAACTTGCAAAAGAATTTAAGATTTCTTATTACAGCAAATTAACGAAGAAAGAATTAATTTTTGCAATTTTAAAAGCGCGAGCAGAAAAAGAAGGTTTCTTTTTCATGGAAGGTGTACTGGAAATTATTCAATCAGAAGGATTTGGATTCCTACGTCCAATCAACTACTCTCCGAGTTCTGAAGATATTTATATTTCAGCTTCGCAAATTCGTCGTTTTGATTTGCGTAATGGAGATAAGGTTTCTGGTAAGGTACGACCTCCAAAAGAGAATGAACGATATTTCGGGTTGTTGCAAGTTGAGGCGGTTAATGGAGATGATCCAGAATCAGCAAAAGAACGTGTGCATTTTCCAGCGTTAACACCGTTATATCCAAATCGTCAAATGAAATTGGAAACGGAAACGAAGAAATTATCAACACGTATCATGGATTTAATTGCACCAGTTGGATTTGGACAACGTGGTCTTATCGTTGCACCGCCAAAGGCTGGTAAAACGATACTGTTAAAAGAAATTGCACACAGCGTTACAACAAATCATCCAGAAGCAGAACTGATTGTACTTTTAATTGACGAACGTCCAGAGGAAGTAACGGATATTGAACGTTCTGTAAAAGGCGATGTTGTAAGTTCTACTTTTGATGAAGTACCAGAAAATCATATTAAAGTAGCTGAACTTGTACTAGAGCGTGCGATGCGTCTTGTTGAACATAAAAAAGACGTTATCATTTTAATGGATAGTATTACCCGTTTAGCACGTGCTTACAACCTTGTGATTCCGCCAAGCGGACGTACGTTATCTGGTGGTATTGATCCAGCGGCATTCCACAGACCAAAGCGTTTTTTCGGAGCGGCTCGTAATATTGAAGAGGGCGGTAGTTTGACAATTTTAGCAACGGCTCTTGTCGATACAGGGTCTCGTATGGATGATGTCATTTATGAAGAGTTTAAAGGAACGGGAAATATGGAGCTTCACTTAGATCGTTCTTTAGCAGAACGTCGTATTTTCCCAGCTATTGATATTCGTCGTTCTGGTACACGTAAAGAAGATTTATTGATTCCAAAAGAACATTTAGATAAGTTATGGGGTATTCGTAAAACAATGAGAGATACGCCAGACTTCATAGAAAGCTTCTTGCGTAAGTTGCGTCAGACAAAGACAAATGAAGAATTCTTGCAAAATATCCCTGCAGATTCAAAGAGATATGTCACAATGAAGTAATGCTAAAAACAGGTAGTTGCAAAATGCAGATAGCCTTGTTATAATTTCATCATGTGCGTTTCATCACTATAGTTGTGATTGCAGCTAACGATGAAAAAACTCTGTTTCGAAAATGATTCAGGGCGGAAGGAGATGAAAAGAATGAAAGCAGGAATCCATCCAGATTACAAGAAAGTTGTATTTATGGATACAAACACAGGCTTCAAATTCTTAAGCGGATCTACAAAAGGTTCTAACGAAACTATCGAGTGGGAAGATGGTAACACTTATCCATTACTAAAAGTTGAGATCAGTTCTGATTCTCACCCATTCTACACAGGACGTCAGAAGTTTGCTACTGCAGACGGACGTGTTGACCGCTTCAATAAGAAATACGGCCTTAAGTAATAACAAACATAAAGCAGGCAAGTGTATATATCCGCTTGTCTGTTTTTTTTGCAAAAATATAAAGCTTTACCTACTTAGAGTAGGAATAAGTATATAAATCCAAAGTAAAAAACGACATAAAACCATCTTTTTTAGGTGGGCGAGAGCATCTGACCATGCGTAGAAGCGGTCAGAGACTTTTACTGCCATATGCGAAGTTCAAACAAAAGGAGAAAGAAAGTAGCAGGCTCCTTTTTTCCTGCATAGCAGCAATCTATATGTCGAAAAATCAAAATGGGCTCATATAGGTGAAAGGAGGAGCTTTTATGTACGTAATAAATCAACACGGTTGGCTTGAAGTGATTTGTGGAAGCATGTTCTCAGGGAAATCAGAAGAGCTCATCCGCCGTGTGCGCCGTACGCAATTTGCAAAGCAGAACGCGATTGTATTTAAACCGTGTATTGATAATCGTTATAGTGAAGAAGATGTTGTGTCGCATAATGGATTGAAAGTAAGAGCGGTTCCTGTTGCTGCTTCAAAAGAGATGTTTGAACACGTAACAGAAGATATTGATGTTATAGCAATTGATGAAGTACAATTTTTTGATGGGGACATTGTGGAAGTGGTGCAAGAATTGGCAAACCGTGGCTATCGTGTAATTGTTGCCGGTTTAGACCAAGATTTCCGCGGTCTACCATTTGGACAAGTTCCTCAGCTTATGGCAATTGCGGAGCATGTAACAAAGCTGCAAGCAGTATGTGCTGAATGCGGATCTCCTGCAAGTCGTACGCAACGTTTAATCGATGGGGAACCAGCTTCTTTTGATGATCCCATTATTTTAGTTGGCGCATCTGAGTCATATGAGCCACGTTGTCGTCATTGCCATGCTGTACCAACTAAACAGAGATAAAAACTCGCTACATAAGGCGGGTTTTTTTAGAAAGTGCGGGCAGATTAGATGTGGCTCTGTTTTTAGGAGATATCTAATTCCGCCTCCACTTTTAAATATAATTTGCGTTTTTTTTGTTATGTACCATATACTATTTGTATTAGATTAGAGACTAGGATGTTGAGGTGAATGTTGTGTTAGATCGTTTGCAAGCTGTAGAGGACCGTTATGAAAAGTTAAACGAGCTTTTAAGTGATCCAGAGATTATAAGTGATTCGAACAAACTTCGTGAGTATTCAAAAGAACAATCTGATATACAAGAGACGGTAGAGGTGTACCGTGAGTATAAAGATACTCGTGAACAATTAAGAGATGCAAAAGCGATGTTAGAAGAGAAGTTAGATGCTGACATGCGTGAAATGGTAAAAGAAGAAGTGTCTGAGCTAGAGGGGCAAGAGAAGGAATTATCAGAGCGTCTGAAAATTTTACTTGTTCCAAAGGACCCGAATGATGATAAGAACGTTATCGTAGAGGTTCGTGGTGCTGCTGGTGGTGATGAAGCGGCATTATTTGCTGGTGATTTATACCGTATGTATAGCCGTTATGCTGAGGTGCAAGGTTGGAAAACTGAAATTATCGAAGCGAGCTATACAGAACTAGGTGGATATAAAGAGATTATTTTTATGATCAACGGTAAAGGTGCTTTTGCAAAGTTGAAATTTGAAAATGGTGCACACCGTGTACAGCGTGTTCCGGAAACAGAATCTGGAGGACGTATCCATACTTCTACAGCAACTGTAGCTGTATTACCAGAAGCAGAAGAAGTAGAAATCGATATTCATGAAAAAGATGTTCGTGTGGATACGTTTGCTTCCAGTGGTCCTGGTGGACAAAGTGTTAATACAACGATGTCAGCGGTACGTTTAACGCATTTACCGACTGGCGTAGTTGTTTCTTGTCAGGATGAAAAGTCACAAATTAAGAATAAAGAAAAAGCAATGAAAGTATTACGTGCACGTGTTTATGATAAGTTTAGACAAGAAGCGCAAGCTGAGTACGATCAAAACCGTAAACAAGCTGTTGGTACGGGAGACCGTTCTGAGCGTATTCGTACGTACAACTTCCCGCAAAATCGTGTTACAGACCATCGAATCGGTTTAACGATTCAGAAGCTGGATCAAATCTTACAAGGTAAGTTAGATGATTTCATCAATGCCTTAGTGATGGAAGATCAGGCGCAAAAGATGGAGGCAGCTGAGTAATGCGCCTATATGAAGCCCTGAAATGGGCTTCTTCTTTTTTACGTGAATATGGACGTGATGAAAACGCGGGAGAAATCGTCCTTTGTCATGTACTGCATACAAATCGAACAGGTTTAATGATGAACATGCGTGAAGAATTAACGGAAGAACAAGAGCAAACTTTTACAAACTTTATTCATAAGCATGTAGAGGGTATTCCTGTTCAGTATTTAATTGGCTATGAAATGTTTTATGGGCGCCCATTTTTCGTAAATGAAGAAGTGCTCATTCCAAGGCCAGAAACAGAGGAACTGGTGCTAGGGGTGTTAACACGTATTCGTCGTAAATTTGGAGATAAAGATGTTCACGTGGCAGACATTGGTACTGGGAGCGGAGCAATTTCAATTACTCTGGCTTTAGAAAATCCGCATTTACATGTATACACAGTTGATATTGCTCCAGAATCAATTGAAGTGGCGCAGAAAAATGCGGCAGAACTTGAGGCGAATGTAACGTTCTATTACGGTGATTTATTGTCGCCATTTCTGGAAACAAAGCAAAAGCTAGATGTTGTTGTGTCGAATCCGCCTTATATTCCAGAAGAGGATTGGAGAGGTCTTTCTTCTGTAGTGAAAGAGCATGAGCCAAAGCGTGCACTTGTTGGCGGTGAAGATGGGCTTGATTTCTATAGACGCTTTATGGAGGAATTGCCAAAGGTGCTGCAAGAGGAAGCGATTGTTGCGTTTGAAGTGGGTGTAGGACAAGGTGAAGATGTGCGTGTCTTGCTGCAAGAAACATTCCCTCATGCGCATGTAGAGGTTGTATTTGATATTAACGGGAAAGATCGCATGGTCTTTGCGGAAATGTGATTTTAACAGGGAGCTGACCTGGGAACGGATTTTTGTCAGCTCTCTTTTGTGCATTTAGCATGTCGAACCGCCGATATATTAGTGGACATGCAATCGTCAGTCTAAAAAATGAATAGATTCTAAATTTACTAGTTTAGAAAGAAAAAAACTTGTCTACACTGTTTTACTGAAGGGGCGGTGGAGATAAGATGAAAAAACAAGCGATTGCTTATCTGCTTTTATTATTAATTGGTGCACAGATGATTGCGCACTTTGGATATATGAAAGTTGATGCAAAAGGACCTGTCGTAATTCCGAAAGAGGCGATTCGATTACGTATTTTGGCTAATAGTGATTCGAAGGAAGATCAAGAGTTAAAACGTAAAGTGCGTGATGAAGTGAAAGCGCAAATCGATGGTTGGGTGGCAGAGTTAAAATCGTTTGAAGACGCACGTCGCGTCATTCAAAGCCGTATCCCAGAACTTGAACAAACAGTTGCAAAAGCATTGAAACGAGAAGGCAGTAAGGAAACTTTTACTGTTCAGTTTAATAAAAATATCAAATTTCCAACGAAAGTATATGGGAATTTTATTTATCCGGCTGGAGAGTATGAAGCAGTACTTGTGACAATTGGAAAAGGTGAAGGGGCAAATTGGTGGTGCGTGTTATTTCCACCTATGTGTTTCTTAGACTTCTCTAGTGGTACAGCTGTTAAGCGAGAAGAGCATGTTGTAAAGGCCGAAACAATTGATGAGGACGATGTAGAAGAAAATTATGTGCAAAAGGAAATTGTAAAAGAAGAAGTAAAACAATCTCTTAAGGATAAGAAAGAGACGCACATCGCACCTAAGCGAAAATTGAAAGCAAAGGCTGTGCAAGAAAATCGTATCGAAAAAGAATTACAAGAAGAAAGCAAGCAAGAAGAACCACGTATTAGTAAACAGGAAGAACAAGTGAAGGTAGTAGAAGAAACGGAAGAAAAGCCAGAAGTAAAATTGTTTATTGTAGAAGCATTTACATCTTTATTTTCAAAGTAAGTTCTAAAAAAGAGTCCCTCCTCATATATACAAGTATGAGGAGGGATTGTGTATGAAGCAAATTCGTTTTGCTACAAAAACAGATGTGGAAAGATTGCAAACCTTTTTTGGACAAGCTCGAATGAAAGAAGAACGCTTAGATCAATTGCATGGGAATTTTATGATATTAGAAGAAGAGGAACAAATTCAAGCAGCTGTTGGATATGAGCAAGCTGGAAATGATGCGCTTCTTCGTTCTTGTTTATTCACACCTGCTGTGGATAAAGCTATGTTTTTGCACTTTTTCGAAACGTTTTTACAGTATATTAAAGAGAAAAATATTGAACAATTATATTTACTCACAAATAGTCCACAATCTGTGACAATATTTCAATTTTTTCGATTTGAAATGGTTGAAAAGGATGTTGTAGCAGAAGGAATTCGGGAATTAGAACATTTTTGTAAAAATATAAAACAACCGAATGTAATTATACTAAATTGTCAGCTATTCACAAAGTTATCCACTGATTAAAAGGATTTATCCACATTTTGTGGATAAATCTTATTTGTCTTTTGGATAAATCTCATAGTAAACTACAAATAACAAGTATTTCATGGTAGAAAAGGACGTGGAAAAAAATGAACACAAAAATGTGGACTGTGGATAATGTTGTGGAAATAAAAAAATATTATCCACAATTACAAGAAGCAGCGCATTTATTACGAGAAAATGAAGCGGTAGCGTTTCCGACTGAAACAGTATATGGCCTTGGTGCGAATGCATTAAGCGACGAAGCTGTTGCAAAAATTTTTGAAGCAAAAGGAAGACCAAGCGATAATCCGCTTATTGTACATATTGGTACGGAAGAACAATTAGATGGTATTGTAGCTCATATTCCGCCAGTTGCGAATGAATTAATGAAGCATTTCTGGCCGGGACCATTAACGCTTGTTTTTCCGAAAAAGGAAGGGATCTCTGAAAAAGTAACGGCTGGATTGGAGACGGTGGCAGTTCGTATGCCAGATCATCCGGTAGCATTAGCGCTTATTGAAGCAGCGAGTGTACCGGTAGCGGCTCCAAGTGCGAATCGTTCTGGGCGCCCTAGCCCGACGCTCGCTTCCCATGTATATGAAGATTTAGATGGGAAAATTGCTGGTATTGTGGATGGCGGGGCAACTGGTGTTGGTGTGGAATCAACCGTACTAGATTGTACGAGTGAAATACCAACGATTTTACGTCCGGGTGGTATTACGAAGGAGCAATTAGAAAAAGTAATTGGTCCTGTTTTATTGGATCCGGCATTAAAGGATGAAACGGAAAAACCAAAATCACCAGGGATGAAATATACGCATTATGCACCGAAAGCTCCGCTTAGTATTGTAGAAGGTTCACGTACATTTATCCAACAACTTGTGGATAATAAAAGGCAAGAAGGCTATAAAGTAGGTGTATTAACAACAGAGGAATATGAGCACGTCTATCAAGCAGACGTTGTTTTATCTTGTGGAAAGCGCAGTGATTTAGCAACCGTTGCGACGAAGCTTTATGATGTATTGCGTACATTTGACGCAAGCGGTGTTGATATTATTTTTAGCGAGTCGTTCCCAAGTGAGGGGATTGGTAGTGCCATCATGAATCGCTTAACAAAAGCTGCAGGTCACCGAATCATATTCGAAAAATAAATTCTAACTTTCCTCGGACGTGCATATTTTGAAGTAGCAAGTCCGAGGGGGGACATTATGACAATTGAACATATTATAAGCGAATTGTTGCCGCTATTTATTATGGCATTTGCGCTAGGACTTGATGCGTTTTCTGTTAGTCTCGGTATGGGGATGATTACGCTTAAAGTGCGTCAAATCTTTTATATCGGCATTACAATTGGTACATTTCATATAATTATGCCTTTTATAGGTATGATGCTTGGGCGTTTTTTATCAGAGCAATTTGGCTCTATTGCTACTATTATAGGTAGTGTTTTATTAATGGGATTAGGATTTCACATTGTGTATACGTCAATGTCCCGCGGTGATGAGTATAGGAATGCTCCGGCCGGGGCGAGTTTACTATTGTTTGCTTTTAGTGTGAGTATGGATAGTTTTTCTGTTGGCTTAAGTCTCGGTATTTACGGAGCGCGTACGTTTGTCACAATTCTCATATTTGGTGTTGTGAGTATGATGCTTACTTGGTTCGGATTGTTAATTGGCCGTAAGGCACATAGTATTCTGGGAACATATGGAGAAGTACTTGGCGGTATTATACTTGTTGGATTTGGGATAAAATTATTATTTTCAGTATGAACGTAGTCAACTTTAATTGTATTTATTGTAACTCTTATTTCCTTATATTTTTTTGTTGTTAAATTAGCGAAACCGAAGAAAAAAGAAGTCGAATCATTTTATGAGGAATAGTATGAAAGCCCAGATGCGATAAGTAGCTGGGCTTTCATAGTTGTATACATAAAATATCGGCGTCTAGAACAGTCGGTGGCTTCGCGTCTTCCGCCGAGGCAAAAAGCGCCTCTATGTCAGAAGCTCCATCTCCCTCTTGTTCTGAGCAAGCCGCCTCTGCTTTTAATATATCTAGCTCCGGCGTCTAGAACAGTCGGTGGCTTCGCGTCTTCCGCCGAGGCAAAAAGCGCCTCTATGTCAGAAGCTCCATCCCCCTCTTGTTCTGAGCAAGCCGCCTCCGCTTTTAATATATCTAGCTCCGGCTCCTAGCCCCTTCTGTCTAAGAGCCTTCCGCACCAAAAGGTAAAGAGCACCTTTTGTGCGAAAGAACCTTAGCCGACGGGGCTAAGCAGTCGCCTCCGCTTTTAATTATGGCCTTACAAGCTCAAACTGCTCCCCAAGTTTTGCGTAGTTATGTCCAGCTAATCGGCTGATTGGTTTTAGTTCTTCAGCATGAATGCGTCCGTTTTCATATAAGTGCTCAGCGATATGGAATCGTACGATGCGACCGATTAATAGATCGCATGCTGGGGAATTTTCTGTTCCACCTAATTGAATAGCGCGCTCCAATACACATTCCATACGAATGCTTGCTTCCTTTACCCCTGGTACAGAAATGATATCGCTATCAATTGGTGTTAGTTTGGCAAGTTCAATTTCGCTTTCATTCGGAGGAAGATTGGCTGCGGTTTCGTTAATGGCTTCTGCATAAGATTCATCAGAAATGTGAACGACAAATTCTTCTTTTTCCATTGCATTTCGTGCTGTATCTTTTGGTTTGCCCTCTTTTCGTTGTACAGAAACGGAGATTAGAGGCGGATTCGCCGCAACGATATTAAAGTAGCTAAATGGGGCGCCGTTTAGTACTCCTTCATTTGTAACAGTTGTGACGAATGCGACTGGGCGCGGAATAATACTCCCCGTTAGTAATTTGTAATTGTCTTTCTCAGTTTGTTCATTTGGATTAATCGATAGCATATATGTAATCTCCCCTCTTAACATGTGTAACACTTCTTTGTTTGTTTACAAGATAAAAGGGG
This sequence comes from Bacillus sp. S10(2024), assembly GCF_050473865.1. Taxonomy (NCBI): domain Bacteria; kingdom Bacillati; phylum Bacillota; class Bacilli; order Caryophanales; family Bacillaceae; genus Bacillus; species Bacillus sp. S10(2024). The sequence continues at coordinate 3,697,007 of NZ_JBFLUR010000002.1, forward strand.
GAAACTCCTGCTGAAAAAATATATTTTTGTAAAGGGGATAAAAAAATCCCCCACAATTGTGAGGGATTGAAAACATCTTGAATTCAAGATGTTTAGTTAAATTAAAGTGTAAGCACCAGGACCAATAAGTGCTACGCCAACGGCAACCGCGATTAAAACAAGGTTATATTCGAAACCGTTTTGTGTAACCCAGTAGCCGTTTTTACCGTGAACTGTGATGATCGATACTAACATTGTACCAACAATAAATAGAGCGCCTATCCAAGTGAAAATACCAGCAGCAAATAAGAAACCGCCTAGTAATTCAGTTGCTCCGGCCATAAATGCCATCAATACGCCTGGTCGTAAGCCGATTGATTCCATCCAGCCGCCAGTTCCTTTTAAACCGTACCCCCCGAACCAGCCAAATAACTTTTGAGCGCCATGTCCCATGAAAGTAATACCGATAATAAGACGAATAATAAGAAGACCAATGTTCATCATTTTATAAAACCTCCAAAAAGTTTATTTACTTACCTTATGTAAGTAATAATAAAATAGTTACTTACTTTAGTCAAGTGGATTATCAAAAAAACAAAAATTAATTTTACAAACAATAAATGAAAAGATAATGATGTTGTTAAGGAGTTTAGACAATTTGTGGGTAAAATTGAAAGGAATTCGCTTCATTTTCAATTGAATTCAGACAGTCTGAATTGACTAGAATTTTCCAAGAAGATACAATAAGGGTCTGGTTAACAATTTCAACTAACCATCAGTGAGAAAAGCATCACTAATGGAAGTTTCACTTTATGGAAACGTTTTTATATCCCTAAAGCGGTGAATGATAAGGAGGATTACCCTATGTTTAAAAAATTATTTGGTTTTGGTTCTAAAACAAATGCAGAAACAATTGTATCTCCATTAACTGGAGAAGTGAAAAATATTGAAGAAGTACCAGATCCAGTATTCGCTGGTCGTATGATGGGAGACGGTGTTGCCATCGAGCCAACTGAAGGTGTAGTAGTATCTCCGGTAGATGGCGAGGTTGTCCAATTATTCCATACAAAACATGCTGTAGGGATTAAATCGAAAAACGGCGCAGAAATCTTAATCCACGTTGGATTAGAGACTGTAAAAATGGAAGGCGAAGGCTTCGAAACACACGTATCGGAAGGACAAGTTGTTAAAGCTGGCGATAAATTAATCTCTTTCGATTTAGAACTAATCCGTGCAAAAGCGAAAAGTACAATTACACCGATCGTTATTACAAACACAGATGCAACCGAATCTATTGAAACAACTGTAGGTGTAACAGCTACAAAAGGTTCAACTGGAGTAATGAAAGTAACAATGAAATAATCATTTGATGAGTAGGGAATCCATTTCATAATTGAAATGGGTTTCTTTTTTATGTCAATTTTTTAACTTATATATACATTTCTTTTTTTCGCTACCATTGTGAGTTATGATGAAAATAGATATTCATCATAAGGAGTGGTGTTTGGTGAAGCGAGTATTATTCGTTTGTACAGGTAATACGTGCCGCAGTCCAATGGCAGAGGCGCTATTACGTCATCATGGTAATGGACAGTTTGATGTGCAATCTGCTGGTGTATTTGCGGCGGTTGGCAGCGATGCATCTTCTCATGCCAAAAGTGCACTGGATGAAAAAGGTATCCGGGTTGTGCATTCTTCAAAGCAAGTGACAGAAGGGTTGCTGGAGTGGTCGGATGTTGTATTGACGATGACAGCGGGACATCGTCAACTTTTATTAACACACTATCCGGAAATAAGCGAAAAAGTGCATACATTATATGAATTTGTAGAAGGTACAAATAAGGACATTTCTGATCCTTTTGGCGGTTCGCTTGCTACCTATCGAGCAACACTGGAAGAAATAGAACAACTTATGCAAACTTTAGTGAAAAAACACTCAGAAAGCTGATGTTTCGTGTATAATACGATATTGGAGATTATGCTGATTTAATGGAAAGAAGAGATTTCTACTAATAGAAGTTTCATTTTATATTTGGAGGGGTTTAGAATGAAAGTAGTTGTAGCATCTGATCATGGCGGATTGAATATTCGTAAAGAAATCGTAAGTCTATTAGAGGAATTGAACATTGAATATATTGATTTAGGTTGTGAGTGCGAAGCGGGTTCTGTAGATTATCCAGATTTTGCATTCCCAGCAGCAGAAATGGTTGCAAACGGTGAAGTGGATCGCGGTATTTTAATTTGTGGAACAGGCATCGGTATGTCAATTGCAGCAAATAAAGTACACGGTATTCGCTGCGCATTAGTACATGATACATTTAGTGCAAAAGCAACGAGAGAACATAATGATACAAACATGTTAGCAATGGGTGAGCGTGTAATTGGAGCTGGATTAGCACGCGATATCGCAAAAATTTGGTTAACAACGGATTATGAAGGCGGCCGTCACGAAAATCGTGTAGGGAAAATTAAAGCGTACGAAGCGAAGTAATTGTAGTCTAACTTCTAGTAAGAGATAATATAATTTGTTGAACCTACCTGCGAAAGGAAGAGCGTAATGAGTGAAATATCACAATTAAAAGAGCAGTTGCAAACAGCGCTTTTTGAATTTCAAGAGCAAGCCACGCTGCGGAATGGGAACCTTTTTGTTGTGGGATGTAGTACAAGTGAAGTGCTTGGTGAAAGAATTGGAACATCCGGAACGATGGAAGTTGCAGAGGCGATTTTTTCTGAGTTAACACATTTTCAAGAGCATTATGGCATTACTCTAGCATTTCAGTGCTGCGAACATTTAAACCGTGCTTTAGTGGTAGAAAGAGAAGTCGCAGAAAAGCATCAGTTTGAGATTGTAACTGTTACGCCTGTCAGATCAGCGGGTGGGGCTCTTGCAACATATGCATATCATAATATGAAAGACCCCGTTATCGTAGAGTTTGTAAAAGCGGATGCAGGTATTGATATTGGAGATACATTTATCGGTATGCATTTAAAACATGTAGCTGTTCCGGTCCGTACGCGAGTGAAAGAGATTGGGCATGCTCATGTAACCATGGCAAAAACGCGTCCGAAGTTAATTGGCGGAGCACGTGCAGTATATGCAATAAAAGAGGAAACGTTTACTTGTAGTTAAGTAAGAAAAAAAGACCGAATTTGGTCTTTTTTTCTTTTATCATGTGTGGAGTCGTGTTAGAATGTAGTTGAAAATGTGAAGATTTAATAGGATTACAGCTAGAACTTTCGTTTTTTCTTAGGAAATGAAGGGAAAATATCGGAAATAGGTGTAGTTCGTTCAGAAAAGGGGGATTTTGGTGGAGCATTTAAAACGTCAAGATGAAAAGGTGTTTGCTGCGATTGAATTAGAATTAGGAAGACAGCGTTCAAAAATTGAGCTTATTGCATCTGAAAACTTCGTAAGCGAAGCGGTAATGGAAGCGCAAGGTTCTGTATTAACGAACAAGTATGCAGAAGGATATCCTGGAAAACGTTATTACGGTGGTTGTGAACATGTAGATATCGTGGAAGATATCGCACGTGATCGCGCAAAAGAAATTTTTGGCGCAGAGCACGTAAACGTTCAACCACACTCTGGTGCACAGGCAAATATGGCTGTATACTTCACAATTCTAGAGCAAGGTGACACTGTGCTTGGTATGAACTTATCTCACGGCGGTCACTTAACACACGGAAGTCCTGTTAACTTTAGCGGTGTGCAATACAACTTCATTGAATACGGTGTAGATCCTGATACACATCACATCAATTATGAAGACGTATTAGAAAAAGCGAAAGAGCATAAACCAAAATTAATTGTTGCCGGTGCTAGTGCATATCCTCGTGTGATTGATTTTAAGAAATTCCGTGAAATCGCTGATGAGGTTGGCGCATATTTAATGGTAGATATGGCACATATCGCAGGACTTGTAGCAGCAGGCTTACACCCAAACCCAGTACCATACGCTGATTTCGTAACAACAACAACTCATAAAACATTACGCGGACCGCGCGGCGGTATGATTTTATGTAAAGAACAATTTGCAAAGCAAATTGATAAATCCATCTTCCCTGGTATTCAAGGCGGACCGCTTATGCATGTAATCGCGGCAAAGGCAGTTGCATTTGGAGAAGCATTACAAGATGACTTTAAAGCATATGCACAAAATATTATTAACAATGCAAATCGTTTAGCTGAAGGTCTGCAAAAAGAAGGGATTACTCTTGTTTCTGGTGGAACGGACAACCACCTAATTTTAATCGATGTTCGCAATTTGGATGTTACCGGAAAAGTTGCAGAGCATGTATTAGATGAAGTTGGTATCACAGTAAACAAAAATACAATTCCATTTGATCCAGCTAGCCCATTTGTAACAAGTGGCGTTCGTATTGGAACTGCAGCTGTAACATCAAGAGGTTTTGGGTTTGCTGAAATGGATGAAATCGCATCAATTATTGCTTACACATTAAAAAATTATGATAATGAAGCAGCATTAGAAGAAGCGCGTATTCGTGTAAATACCTTAACTGATAAATTCCCAATGTATAAAGAGCTATAATAAAAAAAGCTGTTGAAACGTATTGTTTCAACAGCTTTTTTTAAGACAATTATTCTTTTGATATTAAATGGAAACAAATATGATATCAGTAAGTGGATGTAATATATCAAGAAGCTATTGTGTAATCCAAAACAGGTGGAGCATTTCGGAAAACGTAAGGTAAAAGGGGGATTTCTTCCTTTCGAAATAACGGATTTAGATGAAGTGCTTCCTGAAATGAATTGCAAAGACATAGTTTTGAAGGAGTTTATTAAATGAAAGGTTCATTTTTTTCTTATATTAATTATGTTCTATTGAAATAACATAATTAATAGTAAGAAACTAAAAAACAGTATTTCATAAAACTTTATATATGAAGAGAAGAACATTCAAGGTAACCTATGTATACAAATCTTGAAGACATTCTAAATATATAATGAGGGATGCCGTCTCTATAATTGGTAAAGCTATTCTTGTAAAAGGAAGAAGTGTTTGAAATTTTACCAAATTTGCCCTTGAATATTAGAAGCGTTTTCTTTACAATCGTACATAGTGTAAAAACAGGTGCTCTCACGCATCAATATCATCCGAAGGAGCGATTCACATGGGAAAACTGTATGTTTTTGATCACCCTTTAATTCAACATAAGATTACATATATTCGCGATAAGAATACAGGTACGAAAGAATTTCGTGAACTAGTAGATGAAGTAGCAAGTTTGATGGCGTTTGAAATTACACGCGATCTTCCTCTTGAAGAGATTGAAATTGAAACACCTGTAAGTAAAGCGAAAACAAAAGTGATTGCAGGTAAGAAGCTTGGTTTAATTCCGATTTTACGCGCGGGCTTAGGAATGGTAGATGGAATTTTGAAATTAATTCCAGCAGCGAAAGTAGGTCATATCGGTTTATACCGTGATCCAGAAACATTACAACCTGTAGAATATTATGTGAAGCTTCCAACTGATGTAGAAGAACGTGACTTTATTGTACTTGATCCAATGTTAGCGACGGGCGGTTCTGCATCAGAAGCCATTACGTCATTAAAGAAGCGCGGTGCGAAACATATTAAATTAATGTGTATCGTTGGTGCTCCAGAAGGCGTAAAAGTGATTCAAGAAGACCATCCTGATGTAGATATTTATGTGGCTGCATTAGATGAAAAATTAAACGATCATGGATATGTTGTACCAGGTCTTGGAGATGCTGGCGACCGTTTATTTGGAACGAAGTAAGACAACAGACGAGAGGGCATCCTTCTCGTCTGTTTTTTTATACAACATAAAAATTGGTGAAATCGCATATAATATAGAAACATCATATTTGAGAAAGGTATGTTAAATGTGAAAATTTATATATCAAGAAAACATAATAGTGACAAAGTTGTGAACTTTTTTCTTCTATTATAATGAGAAAAGGTCTAGAAGTTAGACGACTTTTAACATTTTTTTGAAGGAGAACGTTTTCAGTTATGGGAATAAATACCTAATACTCAAATTTTTTGATTTTTTTCGATTTGACGTTGACACTGTTTAATACCCTATTGTATGCTAACAACGGGGATAGATGGTAGGGTTTTCATTGACAAATTTTCGTCTATTCTTTGACAAAAAAAATAATTTTCTCATTTAAATAGGATTTATGCAAAAAAATGAGTTATTATTAACACATTCTTAAACACATAGTGAATGAGGCGTTACATATGGAGGGATGAATCCTTGGGGGAAAACAAGCGTAGTCCATTTAAGGCATATGCTTTAATGACCGGAATTCTTTCTCAGCTCGTTGGTGCGATTTTAGTTGGAATTTTTGGCGGGCAATGGATTGATAGTAAGCTTGGAACGTTTCCATTATTTCTAGTAATCGGTTTATTATTAGGACTTGGAACAGGGGTTTATGCGATGATTCGACTCATTCGACAATTTTATTCGGGAGAGCAATGATGATAGAAGTACATGAACTTGTCCAAAGACAAAAGAAATATATGTACAACCTTCTCGCACTCTTTGTATTAGGATGGGGCTTTACCTCATACAAAGATGTCTTTCTAGGACTGATTATCGGAACGATTTTCGGTTTTCTTAGTTTGCGCATCGTTGCACACAAGACGGACAAACTGTTAGATCGCGTTACACAAGGTGAGACAGTGAAGTATAAAGCGACTGCAGTGAGTACATATTCGAGATTAGCCGCGATAGGGCTATTAATTTTATTTGCAGCAAAATATCAACATTTAATGGCGATGTGGAGCTTAGCATTAGGATTGCTGACAGGATATCTTGTCATGATCATAGATTTTCTTTATCTACAGTATAAGAGCAGGGAAGAGAGGTGAATTACTAGTGGAACACGGTAAATTAGTTGAATTTCTAGGTTTAACGTTCGACTTGTCCTCTGTTATGATGACGACTGTTGCGGCAGTAATCGTATTTATCATTGCTATTATGTGTACCCGTCGCTTAGCTCTACGTCCAACAGGAATGCAAAATTTCTTTGAATGGGTTGTGGACTTCGTAAAAGGTATGATTAATAGTACGATGGATTGGCAAACAGGTGGACGCTTTTTAACGCTTGGAGTTACACTCATTATGTACATCTTTGTAGCAAACATGCTCGGTTTGCCGTTCATGATTGCGACAGCTGAAGGTGGAGAGCATATTGCATGGTGGAGATCTCCAACGTCTGACCCAGCAGTTACTCTAACTTTAGCCGTGATGGTAGTTGCCCTCACCCATTATTATGGAGTTAAAATGAAGGGTACGAAAGAATATTTAAAAGGCTATATTCAACCAATGAAATTCTTATTCCCATTAAAGGTAATTGAGGAATTTGCGAATACATTGACGTTAGGTCTGCGTTTATTTGGTAACATTTATGCAGGTGAAATTTTATTAACGTTACTTGCTCAGTTAGGAGCAAGCGGAACGTTTGGCGCATTAGGTGCTGTTCTGCCGATGTTAGCATGGATGGGCTTCAGTATCTTCGTAGGTGCTATCCAAGCATTTATCTTTACAATGTTAACGATGGTGTACATGGCTCATAAAGTAAGCCATGACCATTAATATATTTAAAGTAAGTACAAAATTTATTTTTTATTGATAAAAAGGAGGACTTTTAAAATGAGTTTAGGTGTAATCGCAGCTGCAATTGCAATTGGTTTATCTGCATTAGGTGCTGGTATTGGTAATGGTCTTATCGTATCTCGCACAGTTGAGGGTGTTGCTCGTCAACCAGAATTACGTGGTGTACTTCAAACAATCATGTTCATCGGGGTAGCGTTAGTTGAGGCGCTTCCAATCATCGGTGTAGTAATCGCGTTTATCGTATTAAACAAATAAGGGATAGCTCCCCTTACAATAAGTGGCGAAGATCGTTTTGGGACCTTCTTCGCCATTGCTTTATGAATGAAACATTACTTGTCTTTTCATTTGTTTAATTTAGATTTTTGAAGGGAGTGAATCCTTGTGCCAACTCTATTATTAGGAGCTGCTGCTGTCCCATACGGAACAGTGATTTATACAATTGTCGTTTTCCTAATTCTATTAGCATTACTTCGTAAATATGCATTTGGACCTTTAATGGGAATTATGAAGGAACGTGAAGATCATATTTCTAGCGAAATCGACGCTGCAGAAAAGAACAATGCAGAGGCGAGAAAGTTAGTAGAAGAACAACGTGACATGTTAAAACAATCACGTATTGAAGCGCAAGAATTAATCGAGAGAGCGAAAAAGCAAGCAGAGGATCAAAAAGAAAGTATCGTTGCTGCTGCAAAAGAAGAAGCAGTATCTATTAAAGAATCTGCTGTACAAGAAATTCAACGCGAAAAAGAGCAAGCAATTGCTGCTCTTCAAGAACAGGTTGCTTCTTTATCTGTCCAAATTGCTTCTAAAGTTATGCAAAAAGAACTGAAAGAAGAAGACCAAGTTCAATTAATTCGCGATTATATTAAAGAGGTAGGAGAAGCGCGATGAGCAATGAGATTGTAGCTAAACGTTATGCCGTCGCTCTTTTTCAAATCGCAAAAGAAAAACACGTACTAGAAATGTTTGAGGAAGAACTACGCCTTGTGCAAAGTGTTTTTGTAAGTAGTAAAGAACTACATACATTTTTAGGACAACCAAGCATTTCAGTTGAAAAGAAAAAACAATTTCTTTCTAACGTGTTTTCTACTGTTTCTCAGCCGATTTTAAGCACGTTATATATTTTAATCGATAATCATCGCGAAACATTATTACCTGAAATTGTAGATGTGTACGTTGCACTTGCCAATGAAGAGCGTAACGTAGCGGATGCAACGGTTTACTCTACTCGTTCTCTAACAGAAGATGAGAAGCTTAGCGTTGCAGAGGCATTTGCAAAGAAAACAGGAAAAGATGCAATTCGCGTTCAAAATGTTGTAGATGAAGATTTACTAGGCGGTATTAAAGTACGCATTGGAAACCGCATTTACGACGGCAGTTTACAAGGAAAGTTAGCACGTATTCAGCGTGAACTTATGAAGAATAGATAGGGGTGAAGCGCATGAGCATCAGAGCTGAAGAAATTAGCGCACTGATTAAGCAACAAATTGAAAACTATCAGTCTGAGATCGAAGTTAGCGATGTTGGTACAGTTATTCAAGTTGGTGACGGTATTGCACGTGCTCATGGTCTGGATAACGTTATGGCTGGTGAGCTTGTTGAGTTCGCTAACGGCGTTATGGGACTAGCACAAAACTTAGAGGAAAATAACGTAGGTATCATTATTTTAGGACCTTATACTGAAATTCGTGAAGGTGACGAAGTACGTCGTACAGGTCGCATCATGCAAGTACCAGTAGGGGAAGAATTAATCGGTCGTGTTGTAAACCCACTAGGTCAACCAGTAGACGGTTTAGGTCCAATTAACACAACAAAAACTCGTCCAATCGAAAACCCAGCACCAGGCGTAATGGATCGTAAATCTGTTCATGAGCCACTTCAAACTGGTATTAAAGCGATTGACGCTCTTGTACCAATTGGACGCGGACAACGTGAGTTAATTATCGGTGACCGCCAAACTGGTAAAACAGCTGTTGCACTTGATACAATCTTGAACCAAAAAGATCAAGATATGGTTTGTATCTATGTAGCAATCGGACAAAAAGAATCTACAGTTCGTAACGTAGTTGAAACGTTACGTAAGCACGGTGCATTAGAGTACACAATCGTTGTAACTGCATCTGCTTCTCAACCTGCTCCATTATTATACTTAGCTCCATATGCTGGTGTAACAATGGGTGAAGAGTTCATGTACAACGGCAAACACGTATTAGTTGTATATGATGACTTATCAAAACAAGCAGCTGCATACCGTGAGCTGTCATTACTATTACGTCGTCCTCCAGGTCGTGAAGCGTATCCAGGGGATGTATTCTACTTACACTCTCGCTTACTAGAGCGTGCGGCGAAATTAAGTGATGCAAAAGGCGCTGGTTCTTTAACAGCATTACCTTTCATCGAAACACAAGCAGGGGACGTATCAGCTTACATCCCAACAAACGTAATCTCTATTACAGATGGACAGATCTTCTTACAATCTGATCTATTCTTCTCTGGTGTACGTCCAGCGATCGACGCAGGTACTTCTGTATCTCGTGTTGGTGGTGCGGCTCAGATCAAAGCGATGAGCAAAGTATCTGGTACACTTCGTCTTGACCTTGCATCTTATCGTGAATTAGAAGCGTTCGCTGCGTTCGGTTCTGACCTTGATAAAGCAACACAAGCGAAATTAAGCCGTGGTGCACGTACAGTAGAAGTATTAAAACAAGGCTTACATAAGCCATTAAAAGTAGAGAAGCAAGTTATGATTCTTTACGCATTAACACGCGGATTCTTAGATGATATCCCAGTAGTAGATATCACTCGTTTCGAAGACGAGTTCCATGCTTGGTTAGATACAAATGCTGCTGAACTATTAACTGAAATTCGTACAACAACAAAACTTGCTGAAGACGACAAAATGGCAGCAGCTATTAACGGCTTCAAAAAAGTTTTTGTGGCTTCTGAGTAATAATAAAAAGCGGAAGCGGCTTGTTTGGCCGCTCCACTTTTATATAAGCAGGACTCTTACATAGAGTGCTAACGGATATGAAGAGGAAAAGAGTAGGTGCACCTATTCTTTTCCTTCAATCATGAACAAGTATAACGATTAGAAAGATTGACGAAGTGGAACTCTTTCTAATCATGCCAACTTCCGGAAAAAAGGTGGTGAAAACCTGTGGCATCTTTACGCGATATAAAAGCGAAAATTAACTCGACAAAGAAAACGAGTCAAATTACGAAAGCGATGGAGATGGTATCTGCATCGAAGTTAAGCCGTGCAGAACAAAATGCTAAATCTTTCGTTCCGTATATGGATAAGATTCAAGAAGTAGTAGCGAGCATAGCGCAAGGTAGCGGGGTAAATCACCCAATGTTAACAGCGCGTCCTGTGAAGCGAACAGGATACATCGTTATTACATCGGATCGCGGACTAGCAGGTGGATATAACAGTAACGTTTTACGTGCAGTAAGCAACGTAGTGAAAGAGCGTCATAACATGGATGCAAATCAATACGCAATTATTGTACTTGGACGTCTAGGACGTGATTACTTAAAACGTCGTGGTTTTAATATCATTGATGAAGTACTTGGATTATCAGATCAACCAGTATTCGCTGATATTAAAGACATTGCTTCAAGAGCAATTTCTATGTTTACAGATGGCGCTTATGATGAATTGTATATTTACTACAATCATTATGTAAGTAAGATCTCACAAGAAGTAACGGAGAAGAAAATTTTACCGCTTACGGATGTGGCATCTGACAAAGCAACAACTTCATATGAATTTGAACCATCTGAAGAAGATATTTTAAAAGTATTATTGCCACAATACGCAGAAAGCTTAGTTTACGGTGCATTACTAGATGGTAAAGCAAGTGAACACGCAGCGCGTATGACAGCAATGAAAAGTGCTACAGACAACGCAATGGAAGTTATCGATACACTTACACTTTCTTTCAACCGCGCTCGTCAAGCAGCGATTACGCAAGAAATTACGGAAATCGTTGGCGGTGCAGCTGCGTTAGAATAGTAATAAAAAGCGGAAGCGGCTCGCTCAGAATGGGAGGGGGATGGAGCTTCAGACGTAGAGGCGTTCTTTGCCTCGTAGGAAGAAGCGAAGCCACCGAGTACTCTAGACGCTGGAGCTGGATTAAGTAAAAAGCAGAAGCGATAATCCTTATGCGAAATGAAATATAAAAAATGCAAAACCGACTGTTCGTAGAAAAGCCGGTTAATTTAAAGAAAGCTAGGAGGGAACCCGATGAATAAAGGGCGCGTTACGCAAATCATGGGTCCGGTTGTAGACGTTAAGTTTGACGGCGGAAAGCTACCTGAAATCTACAATGCCCTTAGAATCAAAGAAGAAGCAATGGACTTAACTTTAGAAGTTGCGCTTCATCTTGGTGATAATACAGTTCGTACAGTAGCAATGTCTTCTACAGACGGACTTGTTCGTGGTACAGAAGTAGAAGATACTGGTAAACCAATTTCTGTTCCAGTTGGTGATGCAACACTTGGTCGTGTATTTAACGTATTAGGTGATGCAATTGACTTAGGTGAAGCAGTGGCAGCGGATGTACGCCGTGATCCAATTCACCGTCAAGCACCTGCATTCGAAGAGTTATCTACAAAAGTAGAAATTCTTGAAACTGGTATTAAAGTAGTAGACTTATTAGCTCCTTATATTAAAGGTGGTAAAATTGGTCTATTCGGTGGTGCCGGTGTAGGTAAAACGGTATTAATCCAAGAATTAATTAACAACATTGCACAAGAGCACGGTGGTATCTCTGTATTCGCTGGTGTAGGTGAGCGTACTCGTGAAGGTAACGACTTATACCACGAAATGAGTGATTCCGGCGTAATCAAGAAAACAGCGATGGTATTCGGACAAATGAACGAGCCGCCTGGGGCACGTCAACGTGTTGCGTTAACAGGTTTAACAATGGCTGAACATTTCCGTGATGAGCAAGGACAAGACGTACTTCTGTTCATCGATAATATCTTCCGTTTCACGCAAGCTGGTTCTGAAGTATCTGCCCTACTTGGTCGTATGCCATCTGCGGTAGGTTACCAACCAACACTTGCAACAGAAATGGGTCAATTACAAGAGCGTATTACATCAACGAATAAAGGGTCTATCACGTCTATCCAAGCGGTATATGTACCAGCCGATGACTACACTGACCCAGCACCAGCAACAACGTTCGCTCACTTAGATGCAACAACAAACTTAGAGCGTCGTTTAACACAAATGGGTATTTACCCAGCGGTAGATCCATTAGCATCTACATCTCGTGCACTATCTCCAGAAATCGTAGGAGAAGAGCATTATGCAGTTGCTCGTCAAATTCAACAAACACTGCAACGTTACAAAGAGCTTCAAGATATCATTGCTATCTTAGGTATGGATGAGTTATCTGAAGAAGATAAATTAGTTGTACATCGCGCTCGTCGCGTTCAGTTCTTCTTATCACAGAACTTCCACGTAGCAGAACAGTTTACAGGTCAAAAAGGATCTTACGTACCTGTAAAAGAAACAGTTCGTGGATTCAAAGAAATTCTAGAAGGAAAACATGATGACCTTCCAGAAGACGCATTCCGTCTTGTTGGTGGTATTGAAGAAGTTGTTGAAAACGCGAAGAAAATGATGGCATAAGGCCTTAGGAGGGACGAATTATGAAGACATTTCCAGTCAGTATTGTAACTCCTGATGGACCGGTTTATGAAAACGAAGTTGAAATGGTAAGCGTAAGAGCAGAGAGCGGGGAAATGGGGATCTTAGCAGGTCACATTCCGACTGTTGCACCACTTAAAATTAGTGCAATTCGCTTAAAAAATGGTGGACATACAGATTACGTAGCAGTTAGCGGTGGCTTTATTGAAGTTCGCCCTGAGAAAGTAACAGTATTAGCACCATCTGCTGAAACAGCAAATCATATCGACGTTCATCGCGCAAACGAAGCGAAGCGCCGCGCTGAGCAACGTATGCAAGATAAACAAGCACATGTTGACTTCAAACGTGCAGAAATGGCACTTAAACGTGCGATTAACCGTTTGGACGTTTCAAATATGAAGTAAAGAAAAAGCTGTAAAGGGATAAACCTTTGCGGCTTTTTCTCATTTATATATAAATACAAATTGAAAAAATGACAAAAAACCCTTTTTTAGTGGGGACGAGAGCATCTAGCCGTGCATAGAAGGGATTAGGGCCTTTTCCTACCACGTGCAAAGTTTAAAACAAAGAGAGAAAGCAAGTAGCGGTCATGTTTTATCCCGCTATTCGTGGGCAGTAATACTCCCGCCAAAGCATTGTCCAGCTCTAGTGGCTAGAATGTTCGGCGGCGAGCCACTTCCGCTTTTCTTAAGAAACTAGACAGGAGATAAATTGCCCGTAAAAAATGAAGAAAATCTTTACTGTTTAACGGTTTACTAAAGTAATAACTTTGCATATATTCACAGTCGGGCTTTTGTATAAATTGAAAAACCGTTTTTTCCTTTATTTTTCGTTTCGTACATTGCCATATCAGCATGTTGTAGGAGTGACATCGCGTCTTCACCGGCGTCTGGATATGTGGCAATCCCAATGCTCGGTGTAATTTGTAACGTATGATTTTCTAATTCAATTGGTGCGTTCATGATTTGTAAGATAGCATTTGCGATACTTTTAATTTCTGAAAGGGTTTCGTATTTTTCGATTAAAATGGTAAATTCATCGCCCGCGAACCGGGCAACCATTCCGTTTTGTCCAACCGCATGTTGCAAGCGTTTTGCAACTTCAATTAAGAGGAAATCTCCAGTTTTATGCCCAAGTGTATCATTAATAATTTTGAAGCGATCTAAATCGAGAAACATAATAGCGAGTGTTATGTTTTCTTTCTTAGCGTGAAGAATCGCATGATTAAGTTGTTTTTCAAATGCACGACGATTAACAAGCTGTGTCAATGTATCATGATACGCTAAGAAGTTAATTTGCTCTTGCTGTCGTTTTCCTTCTGTAATGTCTTTCACCATTAAGTAAATACCTGTGATGCGTGCTTGCGGTATGATGGGTACTACGGTTACATGTAAATAATAAATATCTCGGTTCTGATGATACGCTCTTATTTCTAAAGTTGTAGAGTGTCCCTCTTTCACATAACGAAAAGCATTTATGGCTTTTTCTAAATCTTCCTCATATACGAGAGAGCGATAGGATTCATGTAAAAGTGCATCTGTTTGATAGCCAAGTAATATAATCCCTGCATTATTTACATTTAAAAAATTCCCATGTAAATCTAATGTGAAAATAGGATCTGGATGATGCTCATATAGTGATTTAAACATTTGTTGGCTTTTATATAATTCATTTGTTTGTTTGACTAAGTCCTCTGTCCGTAGTTCAATTTGTTTTTCTAACTCTAGATTAAACAGCTGTTGCTTTTGCAATAGTTTTTTATTTTGATGCCGTACTAACATATGGCGAATAAGTACGAAGAAAAATGTTATAAACACGCCTTTTTCTAAAATGGGAGAAAAGTTTTCTTCATGTAAGGTAAATAGAATTAATGACGCAACTGCTAAATAAGGAAGTGATAATCGAACCTTCTCGCCTATTTCGGGATTGAAAAATATTTGTTCAGATTTGTTTTCTTCGTGTGTATGAAGCAGACAAGCGATTGCGACTAGCCCTAATACAATTTGGAAGAAAGGTGTTATTGTGAATAAAGAATGATTGGTTGCAAAATATTTAATATATCCATACATGGAATCAAGCAGTGCATATAAAATGAGTGAACCGCTTAATAAAGCAATAACTACTCGAGAAACAAATGATAAGGGACGAAATAATAAGCTAATGCCCATGACTAAAAATAGTAGATCTGTAATTGGATATACAAGTAATATAAATTTGTGAATGTTAGCGAGCGCATCTGGATGTACAGTATTTTTAAAGAATAGATAGCAATGTAAGGTAAATGCTGCTGTAACGATGATACAAACATCACATAACATAAAGATTTTTTCCCAATTTGTGCACTCATACATATTTTTATAGAAAAAAGCTAGCGTATAGAAAAGTACAAATAACAAATAGAATAGATCCGAGTAATCTATAAGTGCTTTGTAACTATGCGAAATGAAGTGTTGATACATAACAATTGTGTCGCCGATAAAATAAAAGAATGAGCCGATTGTTAAGAGCATCCAAAACGTATAAGCATGCCCTTCTTTACGAGAAGTAGAATACAATAACGAGCAACATATAATCACATTAAGAATGAAAGTTACGATACTTGTTTGTAATTGAAATGGGAATGAGTATGCATCCCATATTTGCAAAGCCATATAATGAAATGCAATATAAATCAATAAAGAATATATAAGAAAAAATAAATGGGTTTGTCCATTTTTTACCATAATAAGTCCCCTATGAAGTTAGATGTCATGTTATAGTATGTCATTTTTTTTAAGGGAATAGTATACTCAAAATATATTTGCTCACACAATAAAAAAAGCCCGATTGTTCCAAAGTGTAGGGAAATCGGACCTTTATAACTATGTTATGGATATTTGAGTCATTTTGCTGCATGTGCACATATTTCGGTGTTAAAAAACATATCGATATCTTTCCCTGTATAACGTTTGCATTCATCATCCATAGAATCTCCCTCCCGTAAATAATGGTTATTTTTGAACTTTCCTAAGTAAATCTAAAAGTTGTTTTTTTTCCTCATGATCCAACTTAGAAAATTGTGCTACCTGAAAGTGCTCTTGACTTGGAACCACTTCATGAAATAATTTTTTTCCTTTTTCAGTCAATGAAAGGTATTTTGTTTTCCATTCTTGCTCGCGTTTAATGAATCCCAATCCTTCCATTTTGCTTAACAGTTGCGTAATATTGCCTTTCGTAACAAAAAGCTTATCTGCTAATTCTTGTTGAGACAATTTTTCATGGGAACCGACTTGAACTAAGACGTCAAACTGGGCTACCGATAGATTCCATTTTTTTAAGTGTTGATTCGATTCGCGAATACTTTGGTTATATACTCTTGAGAGACGGAACCATAACATTAAACCGAGACGTTCCTCTTGTTTAGATAAGGAAGGATTGCTTGCATTTTCTTTCATCATGTCACCTAATTCTTTCATTTTTACATTGAATTTATGACTAAACTGATAGAATGTCAAGGCTTATAGTCGGTACGTGACGTTGTTATAAGTTTCCTAGATAAAATCGGTTTATAATTAAACTGATAAATGTAAATGTTATACTTGTTTACCATTACGTTTTGTATGAAAAGGAGTGTTAAAAATGGAAGAGAAAAAAGTAACGTGGTTAGAATTTTGTTATGACTTGCTATTTACAATAGCTCATATTTATCAAAATATATCAAAAGGGAGATACCTTTAACAAAATTTGGGGTTATTGTGAAATAAATTCCATATATATAATAGTATCATTTAGAGTATTAGGAGGTTATATATGATCAGCGAATTAAAAAGAGAAGCACTTGATGCATTAAGAGGAAGATGGGGATTAGCGGTAGGAGCGACTTTATTAATCGGAATTCTTATTGGTGCTGTAGAGTTAGCAACTACAGGTGCTTTTTCAATGTTTTGGGGGTGGAAAGAGGCAAAGGATTCTATTACAGTAAGTATTGTGGCGATGCTTATTATCGGTCCGTTAACGCTGGGTGAGGGCTTTTAATCAGTGGGGGATGAAGAACCCCCTACTGATTAAAGTTTCACTTTATGAGAATGAAATTAGTTACAATTACTGTACACCAAGTAACATAAGGAAAAGTCTTCCTCTGGTTACTTGGTTTTTCTTTTTTTCAATGTATCGACATAAGAATTTGAAATTTGCTATAATATCTATAATTGCATTATTTAGAAAAATTAAAAAATAATAAATAATGCAAATGAATCATAACGTGTACTGAGTGAACTTGTTTTTATGAGGGGGGAGAGAGTTTCACAATGGTAAATGTATATGAAAATAGTTATATGATTGTCAGTATTTTTTTGCTATTAGGTATATTGTTACCGGTTGTAGCACTCACCTTGGGGAAATTGCTACGTCCACATAAACCAAGTGCAGCGAAGAAAACAACATATGAAAGTGGAATTGAGCCGTTTCATGATGCAAACGTCCGCTTCCATGCCCGCTATTATATTTTTGCATTGCTTTTTGTCATTTTTGATGTGGAAACTGTGTTTTTATATCCGTGGGCGGTAGCGTATGACGAACTGGGGTTATTTGCATTAGTGGAAATGCTCATTTTTGTTATTATGCTACTCATTGGTCTTGCATATGCTTGGAAAAAGAAGGTGTTACAATGGCTATAAATTTTGAAGATATTCATCCACAGGAACGCGCTGAGTTAGAAAGAAATATATTTTTCACGACGCTTGAACAAGTAAAAGGTTGGGCACGCAGCAATTCATTATGGCCAATGACATTTGGATTGGCATGCTGTGCAATTGAGATGATGGGAGTAGGTTCTTCACATTATGATTTAGATCGATTTGGCTCGTTTTTTCGTACATCCCCGCGTCAATCGGATGTCATGATTGTATCTGGAACGGTTACGAAAAAAATGGCCCCTATTGTTCGGCGTTTATATGATCAAATGCCAGAACCGAAGTGGGTCATTGCAATGGGATCGTGTGCAACGGCGGGTGGACCGTATGTAAATTCATATGCTGTTGTAAAGGGAGTGGATCAAATCGTGCCGGTGGATGTATACATTCCTGGTTGTCCGCCGAATCCAGCAGCTTTAATTTACGGGATTAATAAATTAAAAGAAAAAATTCGTTACGAAGCAAAGACAGGAAAGCAGGTGACGAATAAATGAGCGATCAAGATAAAAATATAGATGATCTGAAGAAAGAAGCGGCAAGACGTGCAAAGGAAGAAGCAAAAAAAAGGCTTGCGGCACGTCAGGAAAATGAAGTTCATCATGTAGAAGAAAAAGAGAAAGCGCTATCAGTCGAAAGTGAAATCGATATAGCAGAAGCAAAGGTGGCCGCACTAGCGAAGCAGAAGGAAAAGGAAAAAGAATCAGATCCAGAAGATAATGAGAAAGAAAAAGCAATCGCCGCCGCGAAGGCAAAAGCAGCGGCCGCAGCAAAAGCAAAGGCGGCCGCACTAGCGAAGCAGAAGGAAAAGGAAAAAGAATCAGATCCAGAAGATAGTGAGAAAGAAAAAGCAATTGCCGCTGCGAAGGCAAAAGCAGCGGCCGCAGCAAAAGCAAAGGCGGCCGCACTAGCGAAGCAGAAAGAAAAAGAGAAAGAATCAGATTCGGAAGATAGTGAGAAAGAGAAAGCAATCGCCGCCGCGAAGGCAAAAGCAGCGGCCGCAGCAAAAGCAAAGGCGGCCGCGTTAGCGAAGCAATCTGAAGGCGGAAACATAGATGCGGAGAAAGAAAAAGCAATTGCGGTTGCAAAGGCGAAAGCAGTAGCTGCAGCAAAGGCCCGCGCTGCTGGAGGAAAGAAAGAGGAAGAAGAAAAAGTAGAAAAACCTTCGCAAAATCAGCCGTATTTAGATGCCTATGTTCAGGCGGTTATAGCGAAATTTGGCGAAGGTGTGCTGGAAGATTTCTATATTAATAGGTTGTCTAAGGATGTCCCAACGCTCGTTGTGAAAGTAGCGCATTACTATGAAGTGATGGAGCTTTTAAAGAAAGATCCTGAATTGGTATTTAGTTATATGTCAGAATTGCATGCAACAGATTTTGCTACGCATATGGAAGTGTATGTGCATTTATTTTCATACGGTAAGAAGCGATCTGTAGCGGTGAAAGTAAAGCTTGACCGGGACGAGCCAAAGGTGTCTTCAATTGTACCACTTTGGAGCGGGGCTGATTGGCCGGAGCGCGAGGCATATGATTTGCTTGGCGTTGTGTTTGAAGGACATCCAAATTTACGGCGTATTTTGATGCCTGATGATTGGATCGGCCATCCACTACGAAAAGATTATGAGCCTTTTGATGCGGGGGTGTAAAACATGATTCGTACAGAAGAAATGCTTTTAAATGTAGGACCGCAGCATCCGAGTACCCATGGTGTATTTCGGCTCGTTATTAAAATTGATGGGGAAATCATTAAGGAAGCTACGCCTGTAATTGGTTATTTGCACCGTGGTACAGAGAAAATTGCGGAAAGTTTGCAGTATACGCAAATTATTCCATACACAGACCGAATGGATTATTTAGCGGCAATGACAAATAATTATGTCATTTGTCACGCAGTGGAGACGATGATGGGGCTGGAAATACCGGAGCGTGCTGAATATTTGCGCATACTTGCAATGGAGCTTGGGCGCGTGGCGAGTCACCTTGTTTGGTGGGGAACCAATTTGCTTGATATTGGAGCTGTCAGTCCATTTCTATATGCATTTCGCGAACGCGAGATGATTATTAACCTACTGAACGAATTATGCGGAGCGCGTTTAACGTTTAATTATATGCGTGTTGGCGGGGTGAAGTGGGATGCGCCGGACGGCTGGATTGAAAAAGTGCAGGGATTTGTTCCTTATATGAGAGAGCAGCTAGAGGGGTACCACGACCTTGTGAGCGGCAATGAAATTTTCTTAAATCGAGTAAAGGGAGTCGGTACTTACTCGGCAGAGGACGCCCTGCAATATTCGTTAAGCGGAGCAAACCTGCGCTGCACAGGTGTGAAATGGGATCTTCGTAAAGATGAGCCGTACTCTATTTATGACCGATTTGAGTTTGATGTTCCTGTCGGTAAAGTGGGTGATGCTTGGGATCGTTACGTTTGCCGAATGGAGGAGATTGAAGAGTCGCTGAAAATTATTGAACAAGCGGTAGAGCAGTTTCCAAAGGAAGGAGCAATCTTAGCGAAGGTGCCAAAGATTATTAAACCACCAAAAGGTGAAGCATTCGTGCGAATTGAGTCACCGCGCGGCGAGATTGGCTGTTACATTGCAAGTGAGGGAAAGAAAGAACCGTATCGCTTAAAGTTCCGTCGCCCATCTTTTTATAATCTGCAAATCTTACCGCATATCTTGAAAGGCGAGAATATCGCAAACTTAATTACAATTTTAGGCGGCATTGATATTGTACTTGGGGAGGTTGATGGGTGATGATACAAAACCTCTTGGAGTCACCCGCAAGCTGGACGAATTTTCTTATCTTTTTCGGATTGGCAACGTTGTTATTGTTTGTCGTTCTTGGCTTTGTTACATATGGGATTTTAGCAGAACGAAAAGTAATGGGGTTTATGCAGGGACGTATAGGGCCGAATCAAGTGGGCGGTCGTTTTGGACTCCTGCAAACAGTGGCAGACGTGTTAAAACTTTTGTTAAAAGAAGATACGATTCCGAAATTGGCCGATAAACCGCTCTTCATATTAGCACCGGTCATTGCGTTTGCGCCGGCATTCATGGTACTAGCGGTCATTCCGTTTACAGATAAGTTGCAGTTTGCCGATATCGGCGTTGGCTTACTGTATTACATTGCAGTCTCAGGTATTACGACAATTGGTGTTGTAACTGGGGGCTGGGCGTCTAACAATAAATATTCATTACTTGGCGGAATGCGCGCCGCAGCACAAATGATCTCCTATGAAATTCCACTTGTGATGAGCGTAATCGGGGTTGTCCTTCTAACGGGCAGCTTAAATTTAAATGATATTGTAGAGGCGCAAGAAGGGGTTTGGTACATTTTCGTGCAGCCAATTGGTTTTATCGTTTTTTTAATCGCGGCTGTTGCTGAATTGAACCGAACGCCGTTTGATTTACCGGAAGCCGAATCGGAGCTCGTCTCTGGATATCACACGGAGTATTCGGGATTTCGCTGGGCGTTCTTTATGCTTTCTGAGTATGTGTATTTCTTCGGAATGGCATCGCTTATGACAGTGCTATTTTTAGGAGGTTGGCAGCCAATTCCGTTTCTAGCGTTTATTCCAGGGGCTGTTTGGTTCGCGCTCAAATTTAGTGCGGTTGTCTTTCTGTTGATTTGGTTCCGCGTAACGTTCCCGCGTATACGAGGCGATCAATTAATGGAGTTTGGCTGGAAAGTATTACTGCCGGTAGCACTTGCGAATATTTTCTTAGCAGCATTGATAAAAGAATTGTTCTTCTAATCTAAAAGGGGGCAGGAGTACAATGAAGGGATTATTTAAAGGTTTAAAGTATACACTTAGCAATTTAAGTAAGAAGAAAGTAACGTACGACTATCCAAATCAGCCACTACCACTCCCAGATCGCTTTCGCGGTATTCAAAAGTTTTATCCGGAAAAATGTATCGTGTGCAATCAATGCGCAAATATTTGTCCGACAGACTGCATTCAACTAACAGGGAAAAAGCACCCAGATCCAGAGAAGAAAGGGAAAATCATTGATACGTATGATATTAATTTTGAAATTTGTATTCTTTGCGATCTTTGTACGGAAGTTTGCCCGACAGAAGCCATCGTGATGACAAATAACTTTGAGTTGGCCGAATATTCGCGAGATGATTTATTTAAAAACTTACAGTGGCTTGATGAAAATGATCAACATGTGAGAAGGGAGAATAAAGCATGAGCGGCGAGTTAGTAGCATTTTTAGCATTAGCCCTGCTTGCGATCATGGGCGGTGTACTTATGCTGAACTTAACGAAAGTGATGCATATGATGCTCGCTCTAGTATTTACATTCCTTAGTATTGCCGGGCTTTATTTCATGTTATCAGCAGAATTTGTCGGGGTTGTCCAAATTTTGATTTATTCCGGTGCGATTACGATTATTATGATTTTTGGCATTATGTTAACGAAGCATAATGATCAAGAAGAATTGCGCTTTGGCTTTCGTAAATTCATTGTTTTTCTTGCTGTAGTAATCTTCGGTGCGGTAATGTATTTTGCGGTGAATAACGTCGATTTTGAGAGTGGACGTGTTCAAGGCGGTTCACTACTTCATGAACAAAATACACGTCAGATCGGAGAATTGTTGTATTCGAAATATATAATACCTTTCGAGTTAACCTCTGTTGTATTACTTGTTGCCCTTGTGGGAGCAATTGTACTTGCGAAGAAGGGCGAGAAAAAGGAGGATTCGCATGAATAGTATTCCAGCTTCTGCGTACCTGACGCTTGCGATTATACTGTTTTGCATCGGTTTATTTGGAGCATTAACGAAGCGTAATACAGTAATTGTATTGGTTTGTATTGAACTTATGTTAAATGCGGCGAACTTAAATTTAGTTGCCTTTAGTAAATTAGGGATGTTTCCAAATTTAAAGGGACAAATTTTTGCATTGTTCACAATGTCCGTTGCTGCAGCTGAAGCAGCGGTTGGTTTGGCGATTTTAATTGCTTTATATAGAAACCGCGCAACTGTTAATACAGATGAAATGGATTCGTTAAAGCATTAAGGTGATGACCGAAAAGGGGGGAGAAATTCATGATGGATTATGCATGGCTAATACCGCTTTTCCCGCTTGTGTCTTTCGTTTTACTCGTGATATTTGGCAAGAAGCTAAAAGAAGGAAGTAGCTGGGTTGGTATCTTGCTTACTTTTCTTTCATTTGCGGGTGCGGTAGTTGTATTAATAGAACGGCTATCATCAGAAACGGTAAAGCAGCAATGGACTTGGCTTCAAATTGGGGATATAAACATTTCTTTTGGCTTCGAAGTAAATGCATTAAACGTATTAATGCTCTTTATTGTCTCACTTGTAAGTTTGCTCGTTCATATGTATTCGAAGGGATATATGCACGGCGATGAAAGACTCCATATCTTTTATGCATACTTAGGGTTGTTTACATTTGCGATGCTGGGGCTTGTCATCTCGACTAACTTATTACAACTTTATATATTCTGGGAGTTAGTAGGACTCGGTTCCTTCTTATTGATTGGTTTCTATTTCTTTAAAGAAGCAGCAAAGGCTGCTGCGAAAAAAGCGTTTATTATGACGCGGATCGGTGATATCGGCTTGTTTATCGGGATGATTCTATTATTCTGGCAAGTTGGCAGCTTTGATTACGATGTCATTTTTCAGGCCGTACAAGCTGGAGAAATTTCTGGAACGATGATTACATTGACGGCGATTTTAATCTTCGTCGGCGCAATGGGGAAGTCAGGTCAGTTTCCGCTCCATACGTGGCTTCCAGATGCGATGGAAGGTCCGACACCGGTATCAGCGCTGATCCACGCGGCAACGATGGTTGCTGCTGGGGTATATTTAGTTGCTACTATGTTCCCGCTTTTCGCAGCGAGCGAAGCAGCGATGCAGACTGTTGCGGTTATTGGCGGTATTACGGCAATTTTTGCAGCATCTATTGGTATCGTGCAAACGGACATTAAGCGTGTATTAGCCTACTCCACGGTAAGTCAGCTTGGTTATATGATGCTCGCGCTCGGTTCTGCTGGGTACGTGGCGGGTGTGTTTCATTTAACGACGCATGCTTTCTTCAAGGCTTTATTGTTCTTAGCGGCCGGCAGCGTCATTCATGCCCTGCATACGCAAAACATAGAAGAAATGGGCGGCCTGTTTAAGAAGATGAAAGTGACCGGCTTATTGTTTTTAATTGGAACGGTTGCGATTAGCGGTGTTCCATTATTTTCTGGTTTCTTTAGTAAGGATGAAATTTTAGCGGCGACGTGGGAGCGCGGCAATTACGGTTTATTCGTCCTAGCGGTAGTCGCAGCTTTCTTCACTGCTTTCTATATGTTCCGCTTGTACTTCCTTGTCTTCATGGGAGAGGCGCGCGGGGAGCAGAAACATGTGCATGAGTCTCCAAAGGTAATGACAGTGCCAATGATGGTTCTTGGCATTCTAGCAATCGTGGCTGGTTATGTGAATACACCTTGGTTCGGAACGTTTCTTGGGGATTGGCTTACAGAGGACGCGGCGATTCAAGTGAGAGAGGTTCATGGCCCCGCCTGGATTATGATTGTGGCAACGATCGTTTCATTGGCTGGGATTGGTTTAGCGTATTTGATATATGGAAAACGTACCATTTCCCGTGATTGGCTTGGCGGGAAGAATACGGCCATGTATAGCTTGCTCAAGGAGAAATATTATATTGATGAATTGTATAGTGTAACGGTGCTTCCGCTCGTGAAAGGAATTGCATATGTTCTATATTTCTTTGAAACGTATATTGTCGAAGGGATCATGCAGCTTATTAGCGGCAGCGTAAAAGGTGTAAGTACGATTGGCTCGAAACTCCAAAACGGACAAGTGCAAATGTACGGCACGGTTACAGCGGTTTGCTTAGCCGCGCTCGTAATGATTCTGTTATTGACAGGGGGGTATGGACAATGAGTTCCTTTCTATTATCTTTCTTCATTTTCTCCCCGCTTCTTTGTATCATCCTGCTGGCATTTGTACCGAAGAAAGAGGAAAGAGCGGCGAGGATGGTTGGTTTGCTTGGAACATTACTTCCGCTTGGCTCCGCGCTCTTTATCGTAAGTACATATGCATCGGGAAAAAGTTTAACGATGTTTGCAGAAAAGGTAAAGTGGATTCAATTTGGAAAATTTCCAAGTGTAGAGAAAGAATTGTTTACCATTTATTACGAACTCGGCATTGATGGCTTCTCGCTCGTCATGATGTTTCTGACGGCATTATTGGCGACTTTGGCAGCTATTACGGCCTTTTCCGTTACAAAGCACGTAAAAGGTTTTTACATGCTCTTGCTTATGCTTGAAGTCGGCATGCTTGGCGTCTTCGCAGCGGAAAACTTGCTACTGTTCTTCGTGTTCTTTGAAATTACATTGCCAGCTATGTTTTTACTTGTTGGGAAATGGGGCAAATTTAGCAGTGAAAAAGCGGCGTACAGCTATTTAATTTATAACGGCATCGGTTCAGCGATTTTACTCATTGCCTTTTCCATTTTATTCGCAAGAGCAGGTACAACAAATATTGCAGAGCTGCAAGCTGTTTTAGCAGGAAAAGAAATGACAACCGTTGGTGAACTGTCTAACTCCTTGCAGCTTGGTTTATTTATAGCAATTATGATTGCGTTCATGATTAAACTTCCAGTCTTTCCGCTGCATCGCTGGATGGTAAATGTCCACGTAGAGGCGCACCCGGCGGTAGTCATGCTGCATGCAGGTGTTCTCTTAAAGATTGGAGCATACGGGATTGTTCGCTTTGGAATGGGACTTTTCCCAGAGCAGTTTGAAACGTTCGCGGTTGTTTTAGGCGTTTTAGGCGTTATCAACTTGTTGTACGGAGCACTCTTAGCGCTTGTTCAAACAGATTTCCGGAAGGTGCTCGCATATTCCAGTATTTCGCATATGGGAATTGTACTAATCGGTCTATCTGCGCTGAACGCGGCGGGAATGAAGGGGGCATTGTTTCAAGTCGTTTCCCACGGTTTAATTGCGGCGTTGTTATTTTTCTTGCTTGGTATAATCGAGCAGCGCTTTCATACTTCTGACATTACAAAGCTTGGCGGCTTAGCGAAGCGAGTACCGGTGCTTAGTGGATTCTTGTTAGCGGGAAGTATGGCTTCGCTTGGACTTCCTGGAATGTCTGGCTTTGTGAGTGAATTTCTCGCATTTCTTGGCTTGTTTCAAGAGCACAGGGTATTAGCGGCAATTGGGGCGATTGGAATTATTTTAACAGCCGTGTACGTACTCCGGGCAGCTATGCAAGTTATATTTGGAAAAAGCGAATGCGAGGCGAAGAGTGATCTACACGGATTGGAGTATATTCCAGTGATAACCTTGCTTGTTTGTATTCTAATCATCGGTATTTTGCCGGATGTGCTGGGTGAACCGCTTCGTGACACATTACAATCGTTAGGAGGTAGGTAGAATGGATATGAAAACATTACTAGGCTTATCATGGCATTTCATGACGCCGGAATTCATCCTGCTTGGCGGGGCTATTCTTCTATCACTTCTAGATCTGTTTGCGAAACAAACGTTTCAGCGCCGAAATTTAGCATACGGGGCAATTGGGACGGTCATACTTGCACTTGTGGCGCTCGTTACATTGTACGGTGCACCAGCCGGAGAGATATTAGACGGATCTTTTATATTAGATGGATTTTCAAAAGCATTTAAAACACTCTTATCGCTCGGTGGCATTCTTGTATTACTTCTTGCGATGAGCGATGATGATAAGCAGCCGATTGAAGATCGAGGAGAATATTATTACTTATTTTTAACGGCGCTTCTTGGCGCGATGTTTATGGCATCTAGTAGTGATTTTATTACACTGTTTATTGGTCTTGAGTTATTGTCATTGTCTTCGTACATTTTAGTCGGCATTCGTAAGGAGCATAAATATTCGAATGAAGCGGCAATGAAGTATGTCATAAACGGTGGTATTTCTACGGCAATTACGTTGTTTGGAATGAGCTATTTGTACGGATTGACAGGCTCAACAAATATTTTAGATATGCAGCGTTTGTTCGTGCAAGGTGTGAGCGGTGATATACAACTTTTACTGTCGCTTGCGTTTATCCTGCTTTTTGTCGGGTTGTCTTTTAAAATTGCAACTGTCCCATTTCATATGTGGGCACCTGATGTGTATGAAGGAGCAGCAACGCCTGTTACGGCATTCTTAGCAACTGTATCGAAAATTGCTGGGTTTGTAATGATTGTGCGCATTTTCTTAATCATTTTCGCAGCTATTCCTGTGCAAAATGAGACAACATCACTATTTAGAAATATGAGCATCTATATCGCTGTTCTTGCTGGGATAACGATGATTGTTGGAAATAGCGTTGCTTTAAAGCAGAGCAGTATAAAGCGAATGTTTGCGTATTCGGGAGTGGCGCATGCTGGTTATTTACTCGTACCACTTGTTGCCATGTCGCCATTTCTTATGGATAGTATGTGGTTTTATATGTTTGCTTATGTACTGATGAATATCGGAGCATTTGCAATTATCCACGGGATAATCTTACAAACAGGGCAGGGAAATATTTCCGCTTTTGCTGGTTTGTATAAACGATCACCATTTCTTGCGACTATGATGACGATTTTTATTTTGTCACTAGCTGGTATTCCTGGGACAGCTGGATTTATCGGGAAGATTAACATCTTTTTAGGGGCCTTTATCGTCCAGCCAACTCATTACGTACTAGCCTCGATTATGATGGGAACAACGGTTATCTCATTCGTTTACTATTTTCGCATTTTACAGCAAATGTTTTTTCGACGGGCAGAAAGTGAAGAGCGCATTGTTCTTCCGGTTAACTTGAAAGTCGTTGTAAGTATTTGCGCGATTGCAACAGTTGTACTTGGTATATTACCAGCAAGCGGTTACAATTTCTTTTATAATTATTTTCCATTGATGAAGGATTTCTTCTTTCTTGGGAACATGGTACAATAGTACAAACTGAAAGTGTAGAGCCTAAACTCTGCACTTTTTATTTTGGTAAATTTTCGTTTACTACATGAGTAGTAAGAAAGTCTGGTTCATACGGGCAGCTTCCCGTTTGAGCAGGAGGGTTGATTGGTTATGGCACAAATTTTAGGGCAACAAGCACTCATTGCAATTGTGTCGCATTTACTGTTTATTACTATCACGTGGTGGGCGCTGCAAGGTCTTCATCTAGAACGATTAATGAAGCCAGGGAAAGTTATGCAAACGAGGGTGCTTCTTATTCTTGTAACGATTGCCATCGGTACATCTGTAAGTAACTTTTTCCTTGATTACTTAGGCTATTCAAAGAGTTTAACGTACCTTGTAAAGTAAAAAAGTACAACGTATAGAACCATCCTTCTCCGTCAACAATGGGGACTAGGAGGGGATGAACGTGAAAAAAATGCAAGCCATGATGTTGATTGTCCTGAGTGTAGTTATATTTTTAGTTGGATATCGAGAAATGAAACCTGTGAGCGATCAGGGAAAAATGGAAAGTATGATTACTGCTTTAAAAAAGAACGGTGCTGATGTTCAGCGTTGGTCTTGGTTAGCAAGGGAAACAAAGACAATTTCCGATATACATACGTTTGAAAAGTTATTGAGTCAAGTGAAGGAACGTGCAAATGTAACAGAATGGGAAATTGAGCAATCTAAAGATGGCTATAAAGCAACCGCGCAAAAAAAGTTTTCTTCTTATGAAGAAAGACTAGTAGTTACGTGGACAATGGAAAATACTAAAGAAAACACTTTCATTATATATGAATTGAGCGGAACAAAATGGGATCCAAAATATACAGATAAGACGATTAAAATTTTTGATACAAAACCAAAAATTTATACTTGTATTCAAGGTGTGCTCAGTGATAAGATTGAAGGTGTTTTGCAAGATAGAGCAAATGAAGTTTTGAAAGATCTTTCAGCAACAACGATTGAAAAAATAGAAGAAAGAGCATTTGTGTCAGTCTCCGCATATAATAAAAAGTGGAATGACGCTCTTTCAACAAATAAAGAGAAAATCAATGTGCAAATAGCAATACGTTCTACGAACAACAAGAATACAATTGTGGTTGGCACACCGATCATAACTTCTGAGTATTGAATAGATGTGAAAAAAGGACACGGAGGGGAATAACTTGGAAAAGATCATCGTCCGTGGCGGAAAGCGGTTGAACGGCACAGTGCGCGTAGAGGGCGCAAAAAACGCTGTATTACCTATAATCGCTGCAGCCCTATTAGCGAGTGATGGAAAGAATGTACTATCTGAAGTACCAGAATTATCAGATGTATACACAATTAATGAGGTTTTGCGTCATTTGAATGCAGAAGTATCTTTTGCAAACAATGAAGTAACAATTGACGCATCAAAAGAACTAAACATCGAAGCACCATTTGAATATGTACGTAAGATGCGCGCGTCCGTTCTTGTAATGGGGCCGCTTTTAGCACGTAATGGCCGTGCACGTATTGCGCTTCCTGGTGGATGTGCAATTGGTTCACGTCCAATTGACCAACATTTAAAAGGCTTTGAGGCAATGGGAGCAAAAGTAAAAGTTGGTAATGGATTTGTTGAGGCGCATGTAGACGGTAAGTTAACAGGTGCGAAAATTTACTTAGATTTCCCAAGCGTAGGGGCAACAGAAAATATCATGTCTGCCGCTGTATTAGCAGAGGGAACAACAGTTATTGAAAACGTAGCAAAAGAACCAGAAATCGTAGACTTAGCGAACTTCTTAAATGCAATGGGAGCAAAAGTACGTGGTGCTGGAACTGGCACAATTCGTATCGAAGGTGTCGATAAATTATATGGTGCAAACCATTCCATTATTCCTGATCGTGTTGAAGCAGGAACATTTATGGTTGCAGCAGCAATTACAGGCGGAAACGTGTTAATTGAAAATGCTGTACCAGAACATTTACGCTCTATTACAGCAAAAATGGAAGAAATGGGCGTTACAATTATTGAGGAAAACGAAGGTATCCGCATTATCGGTCCTGAGAAGTTAAAGGCGGCTGATATTAAAACGATGCCACACCCAGGATTCCCAACAGACATGCAATCACAAATGATGGCATTATTACTGAAAGCAAACGGCACAAGCATGATTACAGAAACAGTATTCGAAAACCGTTTCATGCATGTGGAAGAGTTCCGTCGTATGAATGCAGATATTAAAATCGAGGGTCGTTCTGTAATTATGAATGGACCAGGTAACCTGCAAGGTGCTGAAGTAGCAGCAACAGATTTACGCGCTGCAGCAGCATTAATCCTAGCCGGTTTAGTATCTGAAGGCCATACGCGTGTAACAGAATTAAAACATCTTGACCGCGGATATGTAAACTTCCACGGCAAGTTAGCTGCATTAGGTGCAGATATTGAACGTGTAACTGAACAAGTGAAAGAAGTAGTAGAACAGCAAGTATCTGATCTTCACGCTTAATAAAGGTAGCTTCTATGCAAAGGCATGGAAGCTACTTTTTTGTGTACTCTTATTGTTATAGTCAAGAAACATAATATTTATGCCTGTTTCATTTAAAATTCTAAAAATTAAAACAAAAAACAGATGAAAAAGAACGTGTTCTAAATGCTTGTCTTACTCCATAAGAATGAAATGAGTCTAATTTCATAGTGGAGGAAGATCATGAAAACGACAAAGCCCATTATTGTCATCATAACGCTGTTAATAGCGTTAGTGATTATCGTACCAAGCTTGCTTGTTTTTCCATTTGGGAAAGTGAAAGAAGGGAAGGGTCATTTACCTTCTGCTCTTAAGTCCGCACAAGACATACCAGCTCCCTCTCCTACAAAAACTGATGTGCAAGTATCTGTGTATCGCAGTCAGCAAAAAAAGACCGAAACAGTTTCAATTGAAGACTATGTTGCCGGTGTTGTTGCGGCAGAAATGCCAGCAAACTTTGAAATGGAAGCATTAAAAGCACAGGCATTAACAGCGCGTACATTCGTTGTGAAGCGTATGTTAAGCGGACAAAAGCTTCAAAATAAAGCGGACGTAACAGATACGGTAGAAAATCAAGTGTACAAAAGTAAAGCGGAGCTAAAAGAACAATGGGGCAAAGAGTACGAAGGCAAAATGAAGCGAATTGAAGAAGCGGTAGCAAAGACAGCCGGACAAGTTTTAACGTATGACGGCAGTCCGATTACAGCATCATTTTTCTCGACAAGCAATGGCTATACAGAAAATGCCGCAGATTATTGGGGCAGTGATTATCCGTACTTAAAAAGTGTAAATAGTCCTTGGGATCAACAAGCACCGAAATTTACGAGTGAACAAACCTTTACTGTTGCTGACTTTCAAAAGCGTCTTGGCATAAAAGTGTTGGCAAACGGAAATGTTGGCAACATTAAAGAACGCACAGAAGGAAAGCGCGTTAAGGAAGTTGACTTTCAAGGAAAGACATTAACAGGGAGAGATGTAAGGGACAAATTAGGCTTACGTTCCTCTGACTTTACGTGGAAGCAGCAAGGTGATCAAATTGTCATCACAACGAAAGGCTATGGTCACGGCGTCGGAATGAGCCAATACGGTGCAAACGGAATGGCTAAGGAAGGGAAGGCATATACAGATATTGTTGCCCATTATTATAAAGGTGTAGCCATTTCGGCACTGAATCAATATGAGGGAAAATTGACAGCGAAGAAGTGAAAGCATAGCGCGGCGGCGCTATGCTTATTTTATGTTAGAGTATCTCGTTTTGTCGAAGGATCTTTAAGGTGTGTCGAACTGCCGATAAACAGTGGTAAAGGTATGAATACATCATTTTGTATGATGTAACCCTCTGTCAGACTTTGTAGAAAAGGAAAGAACGGTTGTTAGTTTTTGCCTAGGTTTGTCGTGTTATAATACAGTTGTATCTTTAGATATACAATGATGATAGGGGGTATGGAAGATGATGATGGATGTACCACTTCTCATTCCGGCAATGATGGAACGGGCAGAGAAGTACTTTTCCAAAAAGGAAGTTGTCTCGCGTACGGCATCACGAATTCAAACATTAACATACGGAGAAATTGCAAAGAGGACAAGAAAGCTTGCAAGTGTATTAACGAAAATGGGGATTAGGACAGGAGATAAAGTAGGGACACTCGCCTGGAATCACCATCGCCATTTAGAAGCGTATTTTGCAATTCCAGGAATCGGATCGGTATTACATACGATTAATTTACGACTTTCCTCAGAGCACATTTCCTACATTATTAATCACGCCGAAGATAAAGTTATTTTGGTAGATGAAGATATGGTTCCTGTATTAGAAAGTATTCAACACGAAATTCCTCATGTGAAAGCATTTATCATTATGACAGATGACGATGCACTACCTCATACAACGCTATCACCAGCATATCACTATGATAAACTCCTTGAAGAAGGCGATGAAACATTTCAATTTATAACAGATTTAGATGAGAAAGCACCTGCCGGTATGTGCTATACTTCCGCAACGACAGGAAAACCAAAGGGTGTTGTGTATACGCACCGTAGTATTGCACTCCATAGTTATACGCTTGGACTTGTAGACGGAGGGGACATATCAGAATCGGACACTTGTATGCCTGTTGTTCCAATGTTTCATGTCAATGCGTGGGGGCTCCCATTCGCAAGTACATGGTTTGGTACAAAGCTCGTCTTACCAGGACCGCACTTTACCCCGGGAATTTTAGCAGAGCTAATTGAACGTGAGAAAGTAACGATTACTGCCGGTGTTCCAACTATTTGGATTGGCTTACTGCAAGAGCTTGAAAAATATCCGTATGATATTAGCAGTGTCCGTACGATATGGTCAGGCGGATCAGCAGCACCAAAGGGTATGGTTCGTACCTATGAAGAAAAATATGAAATTGCGTTCAGACAAATCTACGGCATGACAGAAACAAGTCCGGCCGTTGTCATTAATTGTCCGAAGTCGTATCAACGTGATTTACCGAAAGAAGAGTATTATGAATTACGCTCCCGCCAAGGTTATTTACTCCCAGGTCTTGAAATGAAAGTCATCGGTCAAGAGGGTGAAATAAAATGGGACGGTGAAGAAATGGGGGAGCTTTGCCTCCGCGGGCCATGGATTGCCGGCAGTTATTATCATGATGAACGTACTGAAGAATCGATGAAAGACGGCTGGCTACACACAGGAGATATCGTAACAGTGGACCCGGAAGGTTTTATTAAAATTGCTGATCGCACGAAAGACTTGATTAAAAGTGGGGGCGAATGGATTTCCTCCGTCGATTTAGAAAATGCTTTAATGACACACGAAAAAGTATTAGAAGCATCTGTCGTTGCTGTTCCGCATGAAAAATGGCAAGAGCGTCCTGTCGCATGTGTCGTTCTAAAAGAAGGAGAAATGGTCAATCAAGAAGAGCTATATGATTTATTAGAAAATCAATTTCCAAAATTCTGGATGCCGGATGATATTTTATTTGTCGAAGAAATTCCGAAAACATCTGTCGGGAAGTTTTTGAAGCGAGCACTTCGCGATCAGTTGAAGAGTTATATGGTGAAGTAGAAAGATAAAATGAACGAGTGAAAGCATAGCGCGGCGGCGCTATGCTTTTTTATGTGGAGTGAGTATCTGATGTTGTCGAAGTGCAGATAAGTGATATGTATATGTTTATTATAAAATATGGTAATTATAATTGAAAAAATATGTAAATTGTAATATTCTGAAATTGGTATAACATATAAAAAAAGGGGAGAAAGAAAGAAAATGGTAAAATGGCGTAATAAAATAGCTTTTTTAACAGTATTTATTTTTATTTTTATGAATTTTTTTATCGAAGCACCTGTTTTTGCAGATATGAAAAATGCAACTTCTATTGCTATGAATCGTGACTCTGCAGGTAGTGCTCAAAATGGATATGAAAAAGAACCCAATAATACACGGCAAACGGCAAATAAAATTCAATTAAATACAGTATATAAAGGGGCATTAAAAGAATCTTGGGATCATGATTATTATACATTTACGCTTCCGTCTGATGGAAATGTAACATTTTCAATGAAACGCAATAAAACAGCGAGTTGGTATTTGTATATTACAGATAGCAAGGGGAACTCTTACAAACATTTCACAACAGGAAATGGTGCAAATGCTACTGGCAATGAAGAAAAACAAATTGGTTTACCGAAGGGAACATATTATGTAGAGATAATGGATAATCAAAAAGCAATGAATATTCCGTATGAATTCCAAGTGAAATTTCAAGCGAGTAACTATTTTGAAAAAGAATTCAATGACAGCTTTGCGCAAGCTAATTCTATTGAATTAAATAAAAATTATAGAGGAGCGTCGATAAATGGTATCGATACTGATTATTATTCATTTTCAGTTGATGCAACAAAAGTAATCCGTATAAAAATGGAAAGATCTAAAGAAAGTTCTTGGGACGTAACGCTTTATGATGCCAAACAAAAGTATATGAGTAACTTCTCGACTGAATATGGAAAAAATGGAGTTGGAAGTGAAGAACGTACATACACGTTAACAAAAGGGAAATATTACATTACAGTATTTAATGGGAAGGGTGTGGTGGAGAATCCGTATCAATTTAGCGTTTTAGATCGTTCCCCACAATTAACAGAAAAACAAATACAAGTGAATAACTATAAAGGGAAAGACGATGTTGTTACAGTAAATGGTGTGAAAGTAAACGATGTTGTAAAGGTGTACGATCAAGCAACGGGTGGTAAATTGTTAGGCTCGGCTAAAGTAACAAAAGGAACACAGGTGAGTATGAACGTAAAGCAACTTGGACCGAAAGCTGGTAAAGTGTATGTTTCTTTAACACAACCAGGAATGGGAGAAGGTATGCGTACGGCTAGTAGTTTCGCAGGTGAACCGACAAATGCACTGCAAGCAGGTCAGCTGAAAGTTGTAAATAATAAAGGGAAAGCTGATGTTATTACAGTAAGTAATGTGAAACAAGGCAGTGTTGTAAAGGTATATGATCAAGCAACAGGCGGAAAAGTATTGGGCACAGCAACAGTAACAAGTGGAACACAAGCAGTTATAAATGTGAATCAAATTGGAGAAAAAGCAGGTAGTGTATATGTAGCGTTAACAGAATCTGGTTTATTAGAAAGTGCACGAACAGCATATAAATTTGCAGGTGAACCAACAAATGCACTACAAGCAAACCAAGTGAACGTTGTTAACAACAAAGGGAAAGCTGATGTTATCACAGTAAGTGGTTTACAAGTAAATGACGTTGTAAAAGTATATGACAACGCGACAGGCGGAAAATTATTAGGAACAGCAACAGTTACAAAAGGCACACAAGCGGTAGTGAGTGTGCAGCAGTTAGGTGAGAAAGCAGGAGCGACATACGTGACTGTTACAAAGCCTGGTATGAATGAAAGTACACGAACGGCGTATAAGTTTGAGGGGGAAGTATCAAACTCATTACAAGTAAGCCAAGTGAAAATTACAAATAATAAAGGGAAAGCAGATCACATAGTAGTAAGTGGAGTTGTTAAGGGTGATACAGTGCGCGTGTATGATGCAAACAGTAAGCTCTTAGTCACTTCTCCGCAAGCAACGGGAACTACTGTTACGGCAGAGGTGAAACAGTTGGGAACACAAGCAGGTTATGCTTATGTTTCTGTAACGCGTACAGGAATGAAAGAAAGCACAAAAGTAAAAGTAGCTTATAAAGCAGAATAGAGATTGTATGAACAAGCCAGTGAATCAAGTCGTTGGCTTGTTTTTCGTATAATTATCATAATTTTCCAGTTGTTGTTTGTTATAATGAGAAGAAAAAATAACATGGGGGAAAAAATATGGCGCTACTTGAGCTAAAACAATTGGGAAAGACAAATCAATTGCCAACGATTCAGCTCAAAATCGAAAAAGGACAATGCGTTGTGCTGCAATGTAATAATCATACAGCTAAAGTTTTACACCGTATTATCATTGGAGAGGAAGAGGCATCGACAGGAAGTGTGTTATTTGCAGGAAAGCCTATTCAAAAACAAGTGTATGCACGTATTGGTTTTTGTTTTTTAAAAGATGAGGCATATGATCGTTTGAGAGTGAAGGAATATTTCACCTTTTTATCCGGATTGTATGAATCTAGTATGAATATAGAAGAGGTCTTTCAGCATGTTGGTTTACTTGATAAGAAAAATGTCCAAATAGGAAAGTTGTCATTTTCAGAGAAACGTCGTCTTCATATTGGACGTGTCATGATTCATAACCCCGATCTCGTTATATTTGAAGAACCGGAACAAAACGTAGATATAGAGAGTACGATTATTATTCGGAAGGCAATTATGAAATTAAAAGAACAAGGAAAAGCAATTTTCATTACTTCTGCCTTTCTTTCAGACGCATTATCTTTAACAGAGGATGTGTATGTGTTACATCCAGATGGCGTGAAAAAGGTGGAAATTGAACAAGAAGAACAAGTAGAAGTAGAAGACGAAAAAGTGATCAATATGATTCCGCAAATGAAATTAGAACGTATCCCGGCAAAAGTAAACGATAAAATCATTTTATTGGATCCGATGGAAATTCAATTTATTGAAACGCAAAATGGTACTACACATATTCATGTGCATGAAGGTGATTTTATTTGTGTACTTACGTTAAGTGAATTAGAAGAACGTCTAAAAGGATTCGGATTCTTCAGATGTCATCGCTCTTACCTTGTGAATTTACAACGTGTACGAGAAGTGATTACATGGACGCGAAACAGCTACAGTTTAATCCTTGATGATGAACGAAAAACATCAATTCCGCTGTCAAAAGGAAGAATGGATGAATTGAAAGATGTAATTGGACTGTAAGTTGGTGCTTCATTCAATCCGATTATTGCTCCAACCACCCATATACTGTTTCACTGAACTCATATTACGCTCCATTCACCGGTAAAAATACTCCTTTTACCGGTATTTTACTGCCAAGCCTCTTTATTTTTCATATGATTGACTCAAGAAAAGCGTAAACAAACAAGCGGAGGCAACTAGCAAGTCGCTGAAGCAGACTTCAACTATAAAAGAAAAGCAAAGGGGATGACGAAATGACGTTGGCAGTTGAAATGAAAGACGTAATGAAAACATTCGACAGCAAAACAGCGCTTCGCAATGTAAGTATTGAAGTAAAACAAGGAGAAATCTTCGGGTTTCTTGGTCCGAGTGGATCTGGAAAAACAACAACTGTAAAAATTTTAACCGCTCAGTTACTTCATAGTGTAGGAACGGTAAAAGTGCTAGGACAAGATATTACAGGGTCAGGAAGCATTGATTATAAACGAATTGGTATTTTAACAGATAACAGCGGTCTATATGAAAGACTTAGCATTTATGATAACTTACTATTATTTTGTGACTTATACGACTGTAAAAAAGAACGAATTGATGAAGTGTTAGCAGAGGTAAACTTATTAGACGATAAAAAAACACAGGTGAAAAAGCTTTCAAAAGGGATGAAACAACGGGTGACATTAGCAAGAGCAATTCTTCACAAACCAGATATTCTCTTCTTAGATGAACCAACATCAGCGCTTGATCCAGTGAATGTTCAAAACATTCATAACATCTTAAGAGATTTAAATAAAGAAGGAACGACAATCTTCTTAACGACGCACAATATGGATGAAGCAGAAACACTTTGCGACCGCATTGCGTTCTTGTGCGGTGGGGAAATTGTTGCACTTGATACACCAGAAAACCTACGACTGCAATATGCGAAAGATAAAATTGAAGTTGTGTTAAAAGATAAGAAAAAAGAAACAGTGCAAAAAGATGAATTAGGAGCAAAACGTATTTCGGAATGGATGAAAAAAGGTGAATTACTATCGATTCATTCTTATGAGCCGACGCTCGGGGATATCTTTATTGAAGTAACTGGGAGGGGATTATGATGACATTTTCTATGAAGCGGTTTTCGGCAATTTTACGGAAAGAGATGCAAGATTTAAAAACGAATGCCCAAGTATTATTAATGGCGATTTTACCACTTGGCTTAGCGTTATTTTATCAACAAATGGGGGGCGGGAAAGAGCTTCTAGGGGGAATTGTAGTTATTATGGTATTGAGTATGGTGACAACAATTACACAAGCGACTCTAATTGCAGAAGAAAAAGAAAAACACACTCTTCGCGTTATGATGCTATCACCAGCGTCTCCTATAGAAGTCATTTTAGGGAAGTCTTTACCAATTATGGTTTTATCGTTCTTTTTAAGTATAATAAGTTTATTTTTGTTAGATACGTTAAAGGGAAATGTCTTTTTATTAATGATCATTATTTTATTGGGAGTACTGCTATTTATTATAATAGGGACAATGATTGGTCTTTTAGCTAAAAACCTAGTGCAGGTTTCTGTGCTTGGCACACCGATTATGATGATTTTTTTTGCAGGGCCTTTATTGCATCTCTTTGTGAAGAATGAAATCGCAAAAAAAATTCTCTATCATATCCCGACAAATCATATTTTTAACGCAATTACAGGTGCATTAGAGGGAAAAGGCTTTCCTGCATTGAGTGAATATATAATAAATATCTCCGTTTGGATTTTGATTACGTTTATTCTGTTTCTCTTCGTCTACAAAAAGAAAAAACTAGACTAAAAAACTGAGCATTTTGGCTCGGTTTTTTCTTTTTTTATCATTTCCTCGGAAATTTTGTAATTCCGATGCATATATTTACAAATTTTGTCGAAAAGTAATCAGTTATAGATTGTATAGGATGTATGAATCTTGTTCAAAATGATTGCTGAGGTGATGATAGAATGAGAGAGAGGGAAAACAAGAAGTCTTCTCGAAAAGTAGTCCATTTGTTTCAAAAGCGTTGGGTATTCCCGACACTATACATTGTGTGTGCAGCAGTCATTTTAACGGTTGCATTATGGTATCAGGCAACGAATACGAAAAAGATGCCTGAGAAAAATGAAGCAACGCAGCAAAGCCAAGGTGAAAATCCGACAATGCCAGTAATCAAATCTTCAGAAGTTGTGAAGATGCCAACTGCAAATGGTACAGAAGTTGTTGTAAAGAAGAAGTTTTACGAAGATAAAGCAGCGGCTGAGGAGCAAGAACAAGCACTTGTTTTTTATAACAACACATACTCTGCAAATACAGGAATCGATATCGCAGCGAAAAATGGAAAAGAGTTTGATGTAACAGCAGCATTAAGTGGAACCGTTACAAAAGCGGAAAAAGATCCACTTCTTGGCTATGTTGTAACAGTTGACAGCGGCAACGGTATTACAACGTTTTACCAAAGCTTAGCAAATGCAAAAGTGGAAAAAGGCGCGAAAATTAATCAAGGTGAAGTGTTAGGGAAAGCAGGATTAAGCGAAGTGAATAAAGATGCAGGCTATCACGTTCATTTCGAAGTTCGTAAAGATAATGTTGCTGTAAACCCAGAGAGCTTCTTTGATAAGTCTGTTGCGGACATTAAAGTTGAAAAGCAAGAAAAGAAAAAAGAAGAGAAATCAACAAGCGGTCAGGCTGATGATAAACAAAAAGAAGAAAAGTCAACAAACAGCTCAGCTGACGATAAGCAAAAAGAAGAGAAATCAACAAGCGGTCAGGCTGATGATAAGCAAAAAGAAGAGAAGTCAACAAGTGGTTCAACTGACAATAAGCAAAAAGAAGAAAAATCAACAAACAGCTCAGCTGATGACAAGAAAAAAGAAGAGAAATCAACAAATGGTTCAACAGAGAACGAAACGACATCTTCTGAACAAGCTGAGTAATGTACAAAACCATCAACTCTCTATACGAGAATTGATGGTTTTATTTTTATATAAAAATACAATGTTTTTAAAAACATTGTAACGGCAAGGAAATTGGACAGAATTCTCGAATATATATTACTAAAGGGAGGGGATTGGTTTGTCGTTATTATTTGTTGTGTCAATTGCAATTATTTTATTATTTGTTTTGTTTTCTTTATATTATTTGATTACCAGTAAGAAAGAAGTCCCCCATCAAAGCCTTTTGGAGGAAGAATTTGATCGAGAGGAATGACGCTTTTTAGAAGGCGTCATTTTTTGTTTCCCTTTTGTTTCAAACGTAAAACTTTCATTTTTCACCGATTTCTCAAAAAAAAATGTAATTTTTGTCACCGTAGTCCGCAAAAATAGAGAACTTGTAGCATATAAATACAATGCGGGCAATACAATGGTTATAAACCAAAGCAAAGAGAGTGTTTGAGGTGAGAAATCGTGGATCATTTCATTATAAATCCCAGAAAGTGTAGCGCTTACAAACAGCACTCGAACTTACAGCTTAGTCACATGCAGCGAGTCTCATTTCACCCTTCTCACATCCAACTTAGGGAGGCGAGTGGTGTGCACGATTACATCAAAGAGAGAACAATCAAGATTGGCAAGTATATCGTGGAGACAAGAAAAACAGTTCGTGTTATTGCGAAGGAATTTGGTGTTTCAAAAAGTACTGTGCATAAAGATTTAACAGAACGCTTACCAGAAATTAATCCAGAGCTCGCAAATGAAGTGAAGGAAATTCTTGATTACCATAAGTCAATTCGTCATCTCCGGGGCGGCGAAGCGACGAAACAAAAGTATCAAAAAGAGGATACAGAAAAAATCGTGCGTTAATAATCTGACATTAAGCAAACATTCCAAAAAAAGTAACTTTTT
Organism: Bacillus sp. S10(2024); assembly: GCF_050473865.1. NCBI lineage: Bacteria > Bacillati > Bacillota > Bacilli > Caryophanales > Bacillaceae > Bacillus > Bacillus sp. S10(2024). The sequence goes on from NZ_JBFLUR010000002.1 coordinate 3,737,521, forward strand.
TTCAGGATAATTCATTTCTTCAATATTACGTTTCAGGAAATAATATGCTAAAATTAGAAATTAGGTATAAAAGAATTCGGGTTTAACCTGATTTAGATATTGAGGAGGAAGACACAGGAATGTTTGCGAGAGATATCGGAATTGACCTTGGCACGGCCAACGTATTAATTCATGTAAAAGGTAAAGGAATCGTATTAAATGAACCGTCTGTTGTGGCAATTGACCGCAATACAGGAAAAGTATTAGCGGTAGGGGAAGAAGCAAGACGTATGGTAGGGCGTACACCTGGAAACATTGTAGCGATTCGTCCGCTTAAAGATGGTGTAATTGCTGACTTCGAAATTACAGAAGCGATGTTAAAACATTTCATCAACAAACTTGACGTAAAAGGCTTTTTATCAAAACCTCGCATTTTAATTTGCTGTCCAACAAACATCACGTCTGTAGAACAAAAAGCAATTCGTGAAGCTGCTGAAAGATCTGGCGGCAAGAAAGTATACTTAGAAGAAGAACCAAAAGTAGCTGCTGTTGGTGCTGGTATGGAAATCTTCCAACCAAGCGGAAATATGGTTGTGGATATTGGCGGAGGTACAACAGATATTGCAGTACTTTCTATGGGCGATATCGTTACCTCCTCTTCCATTAAAATGGCGGGCGATAAGTTTGATATGGAGATCTTAAACTATATTAAACGTAAGTATAAGCTATTAATTGGGGAACGTACGGCAGAAGATATTAAGATTAAAGTAGGTACAGTGTTCCCAGGTGCACGTAGTGAAGAACTTGAAATTCGCGGTCGTGACATGGTAACAGGTTTACCTCGCACAATTACAGTATGCTCTGAAGAAATTACAGAGGCACTAAAAGAAAACGCAGCTGTTATTGTACAAGCTGCAAAAGGTGTATTAGAACGTACACCACCTGAATTATCTGCTGATATTATTGACCGTGGTGTTATTTTAACAGGTGGCGGTGCATTATTACACGGCATTGACATGCTTCTTGCAGAAGAGTTAAAAGTACCTGTATTAATTGCGGAAAATCCAATGCACTGTGTAGCGGTTGGAACAGGTATCATGCTTGAGAACATTGACAAATTACCACGACGCGCCCTGCGATAGAGACGTAATGGAATCAATTGAAAGAACGAAAAACGTTAGGCATACATCCTAACGTTTTTTTTAGTTTATATATCCTTTTATCTATTTTTAAAAATATAACGTTTTTACGAAAAATGAAGAAAAATAAAGAGAAAAAGAGAAAAATAGATTATTATGGGGAAATTTGTAGAAATTTGTCGTTTTCATATCGTATACAATTGTATTATAATGAAATCGAATACGACAAATTGAGGTGAATATGCCTTTGGTATATTGACTTCCCCTAACTTGGGCATATGCTTTTTCTCTCTCCGTGTGAACTGTATTTATGTTTGTTATACCAAAATTTGTAGGGAAGAAAGAGTATATGCATTTTTTTAAATGACACGAAGCAGAAAAATCTGCTTCGTTTTTTTGTAATGACAAATAATATATAAAGTGGGATAATATATACAACCTAGTACTAAGACTAATATCTAAAAAAGGGGCCAGATGTGATGTTAAATATAGAGCAAATTAAAGAAATTATCCCGCATCGCTATCCATTTCTACTTGTTGACCAAGTTCTTGAAGTAGAAGAGGGAAAACGTGCGGTAGGGATTAAAAACGTATCTGCAAATGAAGAATACTTTAATGGTCATTTCCCTGACTACGCGGTAATGCCTGGTGTTCTTATAGTAGAAGCACTAGCTCAAGTTGGAGCAATTGCTGTTTTAAAGAAAGAAGAAAACCGTGGTCGTCTTGCTTTCTTTGCTGGCATTGACAATTGCCGCTTTAAACGACAAGTACGCCCAGGTGATCAGCTTCGCTTAGAAGTAGAAATGACACGTGTACGCGGTCCGATTGGCAAAGGAAAAGCAGTCGCAACTGTAAATGGTGAAGTAGCATGTGAAGCGGAAATTACATTTGCACTTGGAGATAAGAAAGAGTAAACCGTCATGATGATGACGGTTTTTTTATTTTATCTATTTCTTTTTCCTTATACGACATTACATTTTTGAATATAAAATATATTCAAAAAACTCATTGTTAATATAAGTAAAATAATGTATGATTTTGTATGTGCTAGAAACGGTTGAATAAATTGTGATTTTCTTATGCTAGAAAAGTGTATATGTCATCTTGAGAATAGAAAAAACCTCTAGTATGCGCTGATGATTAATGGGGAATTGCTCCCAATGGATGAAGGTGTCACTTTATATGAGGAGGATGTCGTATATGTTTTTTCGTAAACGTCTGCAGTCGAAGCGGAAACTCATTGCATATGAAAGGCCGCAATCTGTTCTTGCTGAGCAATACCGTAATATCCGAACGAATATACAATTTGCTTCTATTGATCAAAAGATCCGTTCTATCGTTGTAACATCGGCAAAACCAGGAGAAGGAAAAACAACGACGACTGCCAACCTTGCTGTCGCCTTTGCACAACAAGGAGAAAAAATCTTGCTTGTCGATGCGGACTTACGAAAACCAGTTCTTCATCAACTATTTCGAGTTGATACCGTTTTTGGATTAACAAATGTATTATCGAGGCAGCGGACACTGCAGGAATGCATTGTAGAAACGGATGTAGAAAACGTGCATCTGTTAGCGTGTGGACCTATCCCGCCGAATCCAGCAGAATTACTAAGCTCAGCGATGATGGGGGAGTTATTGAAAGAAGCAGAGAAGCACTACGATCTCATCATTTTCGATACACCACCAGTTCTTGCTGTTACAGATGCTCAAGTCGTTGCAAATCAATGTCAAGGTATGATACTTGTACTATACAGCGGAAAAACGGAAAAAGAGCAAGCACTAAAAGCGAAAAATGTATTACATCATACAAACACAACATTACTCGGTGTTGTGCTTAATGGGAAACCTCAGTCTGAACATACTTACGGATATTATTAAATTTTAAGAAAATAAGAAACCTAGGTGAAATTTATTGACTCCTAGGTTTTTTATATATATAAATATTTTAGATGTATAAAAATACAGGAATGTTTATTAGGTGTTTGTTGGTAAATTGCCGCGAGGATATTGTCAGATTTAGTAGGATTTTGTAATATTAAATTAGGTTTTTTAAAAGAATGAATATAGGTACTGTGAATTGACAATAACATAGAGGTTTTTATAAAAATCTTAGGTTTTATAAAAATCGTACATTTTTTTATGTTATACTTTTTGTTATGTAAAATTATGAGAGCTGGGGGAGCTTATGGAAGAAACGATTAGTTTAAAAGAATTATTTCAAGTTTTACGAAAGCGCTTCGCAATGATTCTTACTATTACATTTGGAGCAGCAATCATTAGTGCGATTGTGAGCTTTTTCTTTATGACACCAATCTATCAATCATCAACGCAAATTCTTGTTAACCAAAAGAAGCAAGAAGGAGCAGCGATTCAATTTAATGAAGTTCAAACGAACGTTCAATTGACTAACACATATAAGGTCATTATTAAAAGTCCTGTTATTTTAGATCAAGTGAAAGAAAAGTTAAACTTAAATATAACAACACAAGAGTTAAATAAACAGATTGAAGTTGCTAATGAAAAAGATTCACAAGTTGTAACGGTAACAACGCAAGATAAAGACCCAAAGGTAGCTCGTGATATTGCTAACACAACGGCAGAAATATTCAAAGGCGAAGTTGCCAAAATTATGAGTGTAGATAACGTCACTGTTTTATCAAAAGCAGAAGTGGCAGACGATCAATCTCCAATTAAGCCGCGTCCGATGATCAATATTGCGATTGCGTTTGTTGTAGGATTAATGGCATCTGTTGGACTAGCATTCTTACTAGAATACTTAGACAACACTGTAAAGAAAGAAGAAGATGTAGAGAAATTACTAGGATTACCAGTTCTCGGTATCGTTGCGCGTATGGATGCAGAAGAAGTAGGGAGTAAATCACGTGCAGCATCAGCGAAGAAAGTAAGGGGGCAAACAATTGGTTCTTAAAAGCTTATTTAAGAAAAAGAATAATCATCGTCAACGCCGTCAATTAATTGCATACCAACAGCCAAAATCACCAATCTCTGAGCAATATCGTAACATTCGTACAAATATTGAATTTGCCTCAGTAGATCGAAAAATCCATTCCTTAATGGTGACGTCTGCGAATCCAAGTGAAGGAAAAACGACGACAACATCAAATATTGCTGTTGTATTTGCTCAGCAAGGAAAGCGCGTCCTACTTGTCGATGCAGACTTGCGAAAACCAGCAACGCACCAAATGTTTCAAGTTGACAACATTTTCGGTTTAACAAACGTCTTAACAGCTGGTGAACGATTAGAAAAGTGCATTCAAAAAACAGCAGTAGATAAATTAGATTTTCTCTCATCTGGCCCAATTCCGCCAAATCCTGCAGAACTACTTGGATCTAATGCGATGAAAGAACTGCTTGCTCAAACTTACAGCTTATATGATCTAGTAATCTTCGACTTGCCACCAATCTTACCAGTAACAGACGCACAAATTATGGCGAGCCAGTGTGATGCATCTGTACTTGTTGTACGTAGTGAACAAACTGAAAAAGAAGCAGCAGTAAAAGCAAAAACATTATTAGAATCTGCAAAAGGTAAATTGCTAGGTGTCGTTCTGAACGATCGTGAACGTGAACAGAGCTTATATTACTACTACGGTGCAAACTAAAGGGTTGTGCGCACGGCGCACTTCTCTTTCATCTTGAAAATTCATAAGAAGAGAGGGTGAAGACAATGATCGATTTGCATTGTCACATTTTGCCTAGTATCGATGACGGGGCTGGGACGTTAACGGATAGTCTTGCAATGGCACAAAAAGCAGTGGCAGAAGGTATTCATACAATTGTTGCGACTCCGCATCATCAAAATGGTAAATATATAAATGAACGCGCAGAGATTCTTCATCAAATAGAACAATTAAATGAAGCACTCCAAGAACATGATATTCCTCTAACTGTGTTACCAGGTCAAGAAGTTCGTTTATACGGGGACTTATTAGCAGATTATGAAGCTGGTAAAATTCTTACATTAAATGAAATGAATAAATATATACTAATTGAATTTCCATCCAATCATGTACCGCGTTATGCTGAACAAATGTTATACGAATTAAGAGTAAAGGGTATGATTCCTATTATTGTTCACCCCGAACGCAATGCGGAGTTAATCGAGCAGCCAGATAAATTATATAACCTCGTAAATAAAGGTGCGTTAACACAAGTAACAGCTGGGAGTCTGCTCGGGAACTTCGGTAAAAAAATTAAAAAGTTCTCCATGCAGCTTGTTGAACATAACTTAACGCATATGATCGCATCAGATGCGCATAACACAACGACAAGAGCATTTCATTTACAAGCTGGCTATGATGTTATCGAAAATGAATTTGGCACAAATACGCTCATAGACTTCAAAGAAAACCCATATTTGTTAATAAATGGAAAAACGATATATAAAGAAGATCCACAACAAATTCGCCGTAAAAAAATATTTGGTATTTTTTAAGGTAAACAATGGTGATGTCTCCTAACCGTTATCAACGGAGGCACTCGGTTGTGCTGTGGGTAGAAATTATATTTCAACCTACCTTAGACGCTTGTCGTCGGGAGCATGGCGTGAGGATGGGTTAGATGCCCAATATATTTTATAAAAACTCTAGCTATGGAGTTGTGCAGAATGACACTGTAGCTAGAGTTTTTATCATTTTAGTATTCTTATATAAAGATAAAAGAGGAATGGAAAAATAGTTAGGGGGAATTATTTTGAAACAAGTAAAAAAAGCAATTATTCCAGCGGCTGGACTGGGAACAAGATTCTTACCAGCAACGAAAGCAATGCCAAAGGAAATGTTACCAATTGTAGACAAACCGACAATTCAATACATCGTAGAAGAAGCAATTGAATCTGGTATTGAAGACATCATTATCGTAACAGGAAAAGGAAAACGTGCAATTGAAGATCATTTCGATCATTCCTTTGAACTGGAAGAAAACTTACTATCAAAAGGTAAATATGAAATTTTAGAAAAAGTACAAGAATCTTCAAAGATTAACATTCATTATATACGTCAAAAAGAACCGAAAGGGTTAGGACACGCAGTATGGTGTGCTCGTAAATTTATCGGAAATGAACCATTTGCGGTATTACTTGGCGACGATATTGTACAAGCAGAAACGCCATGCTTACGTCAGTTAATCAATGAATGCGAAGCAAAAAGTGCTTCTGTCATTGGTGTCCAAACAGTACCAGACAACGAAACACATCGCTACGGCATTATTGATCCAACTATACAAAAGGGCCGCAGCTACCAAGTGCGTAAATTTGTAGAAAAACCAGCACAAGGAACAGCGCCATCTAACTTAGCGATTATGGGTCGTTACGTGTTAACACCAGAAATCTTTATGTTCCTAGAAGACCAGCAAACAGGTGCGGGCGGAGAAATTCAATTAACGGATGCTATTCAACGTTTAAATGAAATTCAAAGAGTGTTTGCTTATGACTTTGAAGGAACACGATATGATGTTGGAGAGAAGTTTGGCTTTATTAAAACGACAATTGAAATGGCACTTCAGCATGATGAACTAAAAGACGAGTTGATGAAGTATATGAATGAGTTGGTAGAGAAAGAGAATGTGCATGTATAAGGGAGGAAGATAAAGTTGGAAAACCAAAGTGCGCTAAGTGAATCTATACAACAAAGTGCTACTGTAGTAAACAAACCTAGTGCTTTATATTTGTTTTTTAAAAGAATGATAGATATTGTTGGTGGAGTTGTAGGTTTGCTTATTTTTTCCCCTGTATTTATTCTTATTCCAATCCTATATATGCGAGGAGATAATAAAGGACCGGTATTCTTTAAACAAGTTCGTATAGGAAAAAATGGGAAAGTATTTTACATTTATAAATTCCGTTCGATGATTGTAAATGCTGAGCAAAGGTTAAAACAGAATGAGGTATTATATAAAAAATATATAGACAATAACTATAAACTTGAGCCAGAAGAAGATCCTCGTATTACTAGTATTGGCCGTTTTTTAAGAAAAACAAGTCTCGATGAATTACCACAATTTATTAATGTGCTTAAGGGAGAAATGAGTTTAGTTGGACCAAGACCAGTCGTGCAAGAAGAACTTAAAGAGTACGGACCTAAGAAGGCGGATTTCTTATCTGTAAGTCCTGGATTAACGGGTTATTGGCAGGTAAGTGGCAGGAGTAATGTAGGATATCCTGAAAGAGTAGATTTAGAATTACATTATGTATATAATGCTTCTTTATTCTTTGATATAAAGATTCTATTTTTAACAGTAGTAAATGTGGTATTAAGAAAAGGTGCTTATTAATTAGTTTCACTGGTTTAACACAGAAAGGATGTCAGAGATGAACGAAAAAGTTTGTGTAGTAGGATTGGGTTACATTGGATTACCAACAGCTAGTTTATTAGCAACTAAAGGGTTTCAAGTATATGGAGTAGATGTTAATAAAGATGCAGTAGAAATGATTAATAGCGGAAAAGTACACATTTATGAACCGGATCTAGATATTATGGTAAAGGCCGCTGTACAAAGTGGAAATCTAAAGGCTGGAGTAGAACCTGAAGTAGCCGATATATTTATATTAGCTGTTCCGACACCTTTTAAAGATGATCATAAGCCAGATTTAACATATGTCGAGCAAGCAACAAAAACAATAGCACCATATGTAAAGCAAGGAGATCTAGTAATTTTAGAGTCTACAAGTCCAGTAGGAACGACAGAAAAAGTTACAAAATGGATTTTAGAAGAACGGGAAGACTTAACTATAAATGAAGAATTAAATTCAAATAAAGGTGTTTTCTACGTATCACACTGTCCAGAAAGAGTACTTCCAGGACACATTTTAAGGGAGTTAGTAGAAAACGATCGTATTATCGGTGGTATTAATTCAGAATCTACAAAGAAAACGGTAGATTTTTATAAGAAATTTGTAAAAGGTAAAATACTTGAAACAAATGCTAGAACAGCAGAAATGGCAAAACTAACAGAAAACTCATTTAGAGATGTAAATATTGCATTTGCTAATGAGTTATCTATGATTTGTGATGAGTTAAATATTAATGTTTGGGAACTAATTAACTTAGCTAACCGACATCCACGTGTAAATATTCTACAACCAGGACCAGGGGTAGGTGGACATTGTATCGCAGTTGATCCTTGGTTTATTGTAGATGCTGCACCAGAGCGAGCGAAACTTATTCATATGGCAAGAGTAGTGAATGACTATAAACCAGGTTATGTAGTAGATAAGATTCGTGAAAAAGCAGATAAATTTAAAAATCCTGTTATTGCTTGTTTAGGTTTGGCATTTAAGGCTAATATTGATGATTTGCGTGAGAGTCCGGCAGTTGAAATAGTGGAGTATTTAGCTAAGCAACAATTAGGAGAAATTGTAGTTTCTGAACCTAATATTCAACAATTACCTGATAAACTAAGTAAGTTAGGGATTGAACTTGATTCTACAGCAGCTACCATTTCTAAAGCAGATATAATTGTATTATTGGTAGACCACGATTCATTTAAAGATATTGATCGTTTAACATTAAATGAAAAAGTTGTTATTGATACAAGAGGAATTTGGAGATGAACAAAAGTAAATACTTTTTGATAGGACCTTATCCCCCTCCTTTAGGAGGGGTAAGTGTCTATATTTACCGTTCTAAAAAAAGGTTAGAATCAATGGGGACTCAGGTTGAAGTAATTGATTTTTCAAGAATGTCTTCTTATGAGAAATTAAAATTTTTATTTATTACAAGCTTTCTATCGCCTTCTCATCATACATTTCATTTAGACGGTTTTAAATTTCCCTTAATGATAATGTTAATACTTAGGCCATTTAAAGCCCAAGTTATTTTACATCATCATTCAATCAGGAGATTAGATAGTCTTGGGAAACTCCAAAGATGGATTGCTAGCCTGTTTGTAAAAAAAATAGATGAATGTATTATGGTAGGAGAGCATTTGAAAGATGGTTATGTGAAAAACAATCTGCCATTACCAAAGAAGATAACTATACAATCTCCTTTCGTACCTCCTCCAATGGAAGATGAAGAAAGAATTATGGATACTTATTCGTATGAAACGAAGGAGTTTATAACAAAAGCAAGACCCCTTATAGTGGGGAATGCTTCTGTAATTACATTCCATAATGGATTTGATTTATATGGTTTAGATATAAGTATTAAGATGATTGCTAAACTAAAAGAAAAGTATGAAGATATTGGATTGATTTTTGCAATTGCAGAAATTGGTGATGAGAATTACTTTAATGAAATGAAAGAAACAATAAAGTTAAGTGGACTTGAAAATAATATTCACTTTATTACTGGACAAAAAGAATTATGGCCACTTTTTAAACATGCAAATTTAATGATACGACCAACATATAGTGATGGATACGGGATTAGTATAGAAGAGGCTATATACTTAGGGTGTTCAGCGGTTGCGAGTGATGTATGTAAGAGACCAAAAGGAACGGTACGGTTTAAAAATAGAGATTTAGATGATTTTGTAGCTAAAGTAGATGATTGCATAAGTAAGATGAATGAGGCATTGAAGGAGCACGTATAAAATGAAACATCGTTTAATAACCCTTAATAATAAGATCCGTAATAGTTTAGTCCAGTTAGGTAAAAAGGGTTTCTTTAGTCTATTACTTACTAAATTCTTAGTTCAATTTTTAGGGTTTGGAAGTATTATATTAGTTGCTAAATTTATCACTCCCGAAAGTATGGCACAAATCAGAAGTTTACAAACGTATTTAACACTAGCGGTCATAATTGGAACTTTTGGTCTAGATACGACTATATTAAAATTTTGTGCAGAAAAGCGAGATGATAGCCAGAAAGACAAAATTCTTGCTTATTCTGTGCAAAATAGCTTGTTGTTTTCTACCCTATCTATTGTGTTATTTAATATATTTTTAATATTTATCTCTAAACAATATTCGATTCATTGGAGCATATATACTTTATGTGTACCTATATTAGCTTTAACGAATATATTAATGAATTATTTATTAGCTTTAAAAAAAGTTAATAAGATGGCAAGTGTACAAGCGATTATAAAAGTACAGAGTGCATTATTTATAATCGTTGGTACTTGGTTATTTGGTGTAAAAGGTTTTATTATTGCCACCGTTTTAGGGTTAGCTATTGGATTATATCCTTTATTTAAAGAAGCAAAGCCTGCTAAGAGACTAGATGACATGAGCATAGATATACCTAAGCAATTTTGGGGAATTGCTTTTTTTAGTTTTCTAGCTAATTTTGTAAACAACATAGGGAACTATGCAGATATTATTATTATGGATAACTTTGTAACTGATCGTGTTGAAATGGGGTATTATTCGATTGCTACGATATTCCTGTTAGGTGCTACTCAAATTACGGCAACACTGCAAAGCATATACACGCCTTACTTAACAGAAAAAAGTAATAACTATAAAGATTTAAAGCAAATGGCCTTTAATGTTCAGAAAAAGGCAGTAATTTTAAGTATATTTGCAGGATTAGCAGTATACATGGTTTCTCTCGTATTTGTTCCGCTCTTTTATGGAGATGCATATAAAAGTACAATCACATACACTGGTATATTAATGATTAAATATGTATTGTATTCATCGTATGCGATTATGGGGGCTATGCTGGTAGCAATAGGGAAGATGAAAGAAAATTTTTATGTAACACTCATATCGATGCCTATTGTATTAATCAGTAATTACGTAGCTTTACAGAATTTTTCTATTATGGGAATGGCATGGGCTCAGGTATTTAATGGACTAGTGATACTGTTTCTACAGTATTTATTTGTATATAGGGTGTTAAAGAATAACACGAGATAGGTAAAAATAAAGAGGTGAGAAATCTATGTTAGATGCATATAAGCTCTATTGCATTGCTAGAAAACAGCAATTAAAGGGTAATCATAAAATAGCGAAAATAATCACGAAAATTAACAATATGTTGCATAATTCAATAATACCTCCTACTGCAGAAATAGGTAAAAATAGTTCTTTTGGGTATGGTGGTATAGGAGTTGTATTACACAGAAACTGTATAATCGGAGAAAATTGTGTTATAGGTCAGGGGTGCACCATTGGAGGACGAGCAGGACATGGTGGGCCACCAATTATTGGTGATAATGTTTATATAGGGCCAGGAGCAAGGTTATTAGGAGATTTTAAAATAGGTAACAATGTTGTTATAGGCGCTAATGCGGTTGTTATTAAAGATGTCCCTGATAATAGTGTAGTAGCAGGTGTCCCTGCTAAAATTATAAATACTGATCCTAGTAGATATTTTAGCAAGGATTAGTTCTAGCATGTAATATTTAAACATAGGAGAAGAATTTTTTATGTCTTACTATTTAAAAAAAGCGAAAGAATTAAGCCCCAAGGAACTAACAGGAAAAATAAAGGGAAAAATAAAAAATAAGCTATCGAAAAGAACAGAAGCGTTAAAAGATAGTTGGGTTCCTACATACGCCCAAACTTTAGATAGTTATGAGATAGAGCGCATATTATCAGCTCCTATAGTATATGATTTTTTAGAAACAGAGATTTTACAAATTAATGAATTATCATCATTATATTTAAAGCATCATTTTGATTTATTAGGATCTGGTTGGGTAAATATAAAATATAATATGGTCTGTAATGGTATAGAAGAATTTCAATATAAAGCACCTATAGTAGATAGCAATGAGGATATTTCATGTCTTATTAATAAGAAAAATAAGCTATATAGTAAAAAAATAAGAGATATGATAACTAGCAGCTACAGTCCAATTGACTGGCGTTTAGATTTCAAATCGGGTTACTGCTGGGATTCAAAGTTACACTATTCTCAAATTCGTTATGGTCAAGACTTAGGTGCAGACATTAAAGTTCCATGGGAATTATCACGTATGCAACATTTAGTTCAATATGTATGGGCATATATGTTAGCGAATCAAGGAAAAGAAGATTTCAAAGAGGCAGAAATATATGTGATTGAGTTTCAGGATGAAGTGTTAGATTTTATATCTATGAACCCACCTAAATTTGGAGTGAACTGGGTTTGTGCAATGGATGTTGCAATTAGGGCCGCTAATTGGTTATTAGTATATGATTTATTTAGGGCACAAGGAGTAACGTTTAGCAAAGAATTCGAAAAGGCATTTAGTCTTTCTATATATGATCATGGGAAATTTATTTACAATCATTTAGAGCGTAACGGTGAAGTGCGTAATAATCACTATTATTCTAATATTGTAGGTTTATTTTTTATTGCTGCATATCTTCCTATTACGGAGGAAACGAAGGAGTGGTTATGTTTTGCATTCCAAGAAAGTATTCAAGAAATGCATGCACAATTCTATGATGACGGTGCAAATTTTGAACATTCGACTGCATACCACCGATTATCAGGAGAATTAGCATTATATGTTACTGCTTTAGGGTATGGATTACCAGAACATAAAAAGAATATATTAAAGAATTATAGTGTAGAACAGCATAATGTAATTTGTAAGAAAAAAGATTTTAATCCTGATACAAGTTGTTTTTGGAATATAGAAGATGGTCCAATTTTCCCTGATTGGTATATGGATCGATTAGAAAAAATTGCAGAATTTACTGTAGCTATAACCAAACCGAATAAAGAGATTATACAATTTGGTGATAATGATAGTGGACGATTCTTAAAAATGCAACCCATATATCAGTTGTTGTCTGTAAAAAAAGCGAAAGAAGTATATTTGAATTTACAAAATTATAATGTACGTGACGATGAAAATTATTGGGATGAAAATTTCTTGAATCATCGTTATTTAGTAGCGGGAATTAATGCTTTTTTTGAAAGGGACGATCTTGATCGATATGTAGAGGGTCCTTCTATAGAGAATAAGATTATTAAAGAGCTAATAAAGGATCATTTTAATAAAAATGATAAAAGTAATCAACAAGTAGTGATTAATAATGGATTGGTAAAATCATTAAATAAAGAAGATGAGAAAAGAATACAGTTATTAAGAAAGCAATCACAATTTGTTGAATATATATATCCATCCAGTTCAAATTTACTAGAAAACTTAAAAGTTGTTTCTTATCCTAAATTTGGAGTATACATTTACTCTTCAAAAAATCTATATTTAGCTATTAAATGTGGGCCCCTTGGAAGTAACGGGAAGGGGAGTCATGATCATAACGACCAACTTAGTCTTGAGTTAGTGATTGATGGGAAAGAAATAATAAAAGATCCTGGAACGTATCTATATACAGCGATTCCAGAGAAACGAAATTTATTTAGATCTACGAATGCTCACTTCACTATCCAGGTCGATAATAAAGAGCAAAATGAATATTATCAAGGATTACCTGGGTTGTTTATGTTAAAAGAAGGTACAAAAAGCGAGTGTTTAGAGTTCTGTTCAATGAAATTTGTTGGATGTCATAATGGCTTCGATACGAAAGTATATAGGATAATAGAGATTATGAGTGATAAAATAGTTATCTCTGATTATGGAACTAGTCAAAGAATTACTCATTTTAATTATTATTCAAATGGTTATGGTAGAATAATTAGTTTAATTTAATATATGTTTTGAGATAAAATGATGTGGATAGAAAAGTAGAACATTTATAGAATTAACAGGGTGTTAAATAGAAAGATTATCTTTTATTGATAGTCTTGTTAATTTTTGTGTTTTTAAAATACCTTTTATTTGTTATTACAAATTGTTTTTTCTTGAAATGTTACTCGTAACTATTTTGATTTATGAAGTTTTTATATAATGATGTATTATTCATGGCACCTATAGATCAATATTTTATTGAAAAAAACGTCCTAATTATAGGTGGATTGTTTTAATAAAGTATCAATTTAAATATTTTAATTGTAGTTAGGATGATTAATTTGCAAAATCATAATGCTATTACGAACAGCTTGGTCATCAAAATATTTATATTCTTAGCAGCTTTTTTAGCTTTTTTAACACTAGAGCCTTTTTTTGTATGGGGAAATAAATTAAAAGAAGTAGTAGGGCTTGTTTATATTTCTTATTTTTCCCTAATCACCATTAGGTATAATATTATTTCTAAAAAAAATATAAAATTGGCATTTGGTGTAATTTTTTTAGTATTGCTATATAGTTTTAGATACGAAGAAGGATACAAAATTTTATATAGCTTTTTATTTTTATGTACTTTGCTAGTTCCTTTTGTGCTATTAACTAATGAAATGAAGTTAAAGATATACGATTATTTCATTAAAATAATAGCTATTTCGTATATTCCTGCAATAATTGTTGCACTGTTATTACTAATAGGTGTTGACTTGAGTTGGGATAATTTATTTAGTTATTCTACCAGTAAATCATATTATCGTCAGTATTTATGGAGTGCGAATTACGCAGTGTATCATGGTCTCTCTGAACAGTATTTCTTTTCGTTTGGAGGAAGTATCGATAGAGTATGTGCCATGTTCAATGAACCTGGTGTAGTAGGAACCGTGAGTGCTTTAATTTTAATTTCTAAGAGATTTAAATTAAATAGATTATACGAAAAGATAATTCTTATAGCGGGAATTTTATCTTTATCCATGGCATTTTATTTGTTAATTGGCTTGTATCTGCTACTAAGAAGTAAAAAATATGCCTTTTTATTTATCATTGCATATATTCTTATTTTTTCTCTTACTCCTAAAGATTCATACCTATATAATAGAATTCTCTATCGATTTGAAATTACCGACAAGGGTGTAGTTGGGAATAATCGTACCAATGATGGATTTACTTATGTATATAATGATTTTAAAAGCAGTAGTATAAGAGAACAGCTTTTTGGGATGGGCGAAAAGGAGTATTTTGATAAAGCTTTGAATTATAAATCAGATGCTTTGTCGTGGAAAACTTTCACAATTATTAATGGGTATATTCTCTTACTATTACACTCGCTATTCTTTATATATATATGCCTTAAAGAAAAAAATAAAACAGCGATGGTTTTCGCATTATTTTATTTCATGTCCATATACCAAAGACCTTTTGATTTTTCATTAGGATATTGGTTAATATTCTTTGGTGGGATTCTACTTAGTTTAAACATTCAAACGAACGAGGATAAAGTTAATAATATAGAGTTACCAAGGAGAAATTTAAATGAAAAAGAAGGCTTTGTTTGCAACTAGTAACTATTGGAATTCTCCGTTTCAAGTAGGGACACATCACATTGCTAAAGAATTAGTGAAAAAGGGCTGGGAGATTGCTTATGTTTCGGCACCTATTTCACCGGTTCATAGAGTATTTTCACCTACTAAGGAGTTTTATGACCGATATGAAGTGTATAAAAAGGGTGGAGAGATGTATGAAGATGGACAAGTTTGGTCGTATGTGCCGGGAGCATTATTAACACCCAATAATAAACCAATCTTAAGAAGTGAGTTTATATATAATAATTGGAATAAGCTTACTTCCCCTAACATTAATAAGTTAATAGATTCCAAAGGGTTTAGAAAAGTAGATTTGCTTTATTTCGATAATGGTCTTCAAAATTACCTACTAGACTTTATAGATTGTAAAAAATCAGTTTTTAGAATGGCAGATAAAAACTCTGGTTTTTCTAATCATACGAACGCATTAGGGAATGCGGAAACGAAGTTATCTCAAAATGTAGATTGTGTTTTATATACAGCTCATACATTAGAAGAGCATGTAAATAGTTTGAAGCCAAAAGATACATTATATTTTCCAAATGGTGTTAATCTAGATCATTTCTTGCAAAAGCAGGAGCAACCGATTGAATATAAATCAATTGATAAACCAATCGTTGTTTATGTAGGTGCTATAGAAGAATGGTTTGATTTTCATTTATTTAATGAAATGGCAAAAATGATGCCAGATATTGCGTTTGTAGTTATTGGACCTGATCAATTAGCGAAAGAACATATTGGTGATCGTGAAAATGTTCATATTTTAGGTAGAAGAAGTTATGATCAACTGCCGGCTTATCTTCAACATGCTAATGTAGGGATTATACCGTTTAATGTTAAAGATTATGCACACTTATTGGACTATGTGAATCCTTTAAAGCTGTATGAATATATGGTTTGTGGAATTCCAGTTGTTAGTACAAAGTGGAAAGAGCTGGAGTATATAAATAGTCCAGCTAAATTAGCTGAAAACCTAGAGGGATTCGTAGAAGCAATCAGAGAAACGGTACAAGATACTGATAAAGAGAAATATATTAGTTTTGCTAAAAAACATAGCTGGGCTAGTAGAGTAGATAATCTGCTAAAAGAAGTCCTAGAATAGGTGATTACTTGTGAAAAAAAAGGTGTTATTAATAACAGTTAGGGCAGATTATGGTGGGGGACCCGAACATGTATACCGCTTAATGAAAAATATGGATAATGATATAGAATTTTATGTTGCTTGCCCACAAGAAGAACCATATTGGGATAAGTATAAGGAATTAGTAGGTGAGGAGAAGCTAATAAAAATTCCTCATAGAAAGTTCGTCTTAAAAGCCTATTTAGAAATATTGAAATTTATAAAGGACAATAATATCGATATTATTCATTCGCATGGTAAAGGTGCTGGTATCTACAGTCGTTTATTAAAAGTTCTTGCTCCTAAGAGAGTAAAAATAGTGCACACTTTTCATGGTATACACTTAGATTATAAAAATGTAATCAATAAAGTTTATATATTAATTGAACGAATTCTATCTCGGCTTACGAATGAGTTTATTTGTGTATCAGATGGGGAACAAGATAAAGTGAATACGGTGAATTTGGTACAAAGTAATAAACTGAATGTTATTGTGAACGGTGTAGAAATTCCTAAAGATAGAATGATTAATGAAAATAAAACTTTAAAGATTGTATCTGTTACAAGATTTGATAATCAGAAAAACTCTAAGCAATCTATAGAAATAATGGAAGAGTTGATTAAAAATCCTGGTTTTGAGAATTCAACTTTAACTTTTATAGGACAAGGTTCTCAAATGAAGGAATTGCAAGAGTATGTGAATCAAAAAAATATAAATAATAACATTTTATTTTTCGGTCCAACTCAACATGTAATAAAAGAAATGAAAAATCATAATCTTTATTTGTCATCTGCTAAATGGGAGGGTATGCCACTAGCTGTGTTGGAAGCTATGTCATTAGGACTGCCAGCTGTATTATCTAGCGTTGTTGGTAATAGAGATGTTGTAGAGCATGACAAAGAAGGATATTTATACGATTTAGAAGATGTTAACGGAGCGGTTAATGGAATTATTAAGCTGCATGAGAAAGACAAATGGATGAACATGTCAAATGGAGCTAGAAAAAAGGTTATTAATAAATATAGCGTGCAGCAAATGGTAAAGTGTACAAAACAAATATATTTTAAGATTAGTGGTGTATCTAAATGAAAATAGCAATAGTACATGATTGGTTTGTGACATATGCAGGAGCTGAAAAAGTTGTAGAGCAAATGTTAGAAGTTTTCCCGGAAGCGGATCTATTTAGTCTTGTAGATCATTTAGGAGATAATAGAGAATTTATAAAGAATAAAGAAGTAAAAACTACTTTTATTCAAAAATTACCTTTCTCGAAGAAGAAATATAGAAACTATCTACCTTTAATGCCATTAGCAATTGAACAGTTAGATTTATCTAAATACGATGTTATTCTTTCTAGTTCACATGCTGTAGCAAAAGGGGTTTTAACTGGGCCAGATCAGTTGCATATTTCTTATGTACATTCGCCTATTCGCTATGCATGGGACTTACAACATCAATATTTAAAAGAATCCAATTTAGAAAAAGGAATTAAGGGATTTATTACAAAGACTATTCTTCATAAAATAAGAAATTGGGATTATCGTACTGCTAATGGTGTAGATTATTTTGTAGGTAACTCTAAATTTATTGGACGCAGAATATGGAAAGTATACCGAAGAGAGTCAGAGGTTATTTATCCGCCTGTTGATATTTCTGCATTTACACTGCATGAAAAAAAGGAAGATTTTTATGTAACTGCATCCCGTATGGTTCCTTATAAAAAAATTGATTTAATTGTAGAAGCCTTTGCATCCATGCCAGATAGAAAATTAGTTGTAATTGGTGATGGACCTGATTTTGAAAAGGTAAAGTCTAAGGCAAAAGGAAATATTGAGCTTTTAGGGTATCAGTCTTTTGAGGTGTTAAAAGATTATATGCAACGTGCAAAAGGCTTTGTATTTGCTGCGGAAGAAGACTTTGGTATTACACCGGTAGAGGCACAAGCATGCGGAACACCTGTTATTGCTTATGGTAAAGGTGGAGCAACAGAAACCGTATTAGATTTAAGTCATGAAAAACCAACAGGATTGTTCTTTAAAGAACAAACTGTAGAAAGTATTGTAAAAGCGGTAGATGAATTTGAACGAAATTATAATCAGTTTAGTTCTGCTAATTGTAGAGAAAATTCTATTAGATTTTCTCCAGAGAGATTTAAAGAAGAGCTAAAAAATATGGTAGAAGAACGATATAAGGAAAGATTCTCTAAGTGAAGGAAGTATATCCTTCACTCTTTTAATTCTTATGAAAAGGGGTAGAGATATTTATGAAATTAATATTATTATCAGGTGGATCAGGAAAACGCCTATGGCCGTTATCTAATGATTCACGTTCAAAACAATTTTTAAAAGTTCTTAAAGCGGATAATAATGAGCTACAATCTATGGTTCAGAGAGTTTGGGGCCAATTAACAGCACTTGGATTGGAGAAAAATACTGTTATTGCAACAAGTAAATCTCAAGTAGATATGATTAATAGTCAATTAGGACAAAATGTACCGATTATTATTGAACCAGAACGTCGAGATACGTTTCCTGCTATTGCTTTAGCAGCTTCTTATTTATACTCAAAACAAAACGTAGATACGAATGAAATTATCGGAGTATTACCTGTAGATCCATACGTAGAGGATAACTTCTTTGAGAGACTATTGGATTTAGAGAAAGCATTACAATCTTCAGATGCTGATTTGGCTTTAATGGGAGTTACTCCTACGTATCCTTCTGAAAAGTATGGCTATATCGTTCCTAATGTAGCGGAAAGTCATTCGAACTATATTCAAGTAAGTCATTTTAAAGAAAAACCAAAACAAGAAGAGGCAAGTAAACTCATTGAATTGAAAGCACTTTGGAATTGTGGTGTTTTTGCATTTAAATTAGATAAAATTATATCGTTATTAGATCAAAAAGGATTTCCCGTTCAATATGATCAATTATCAAAACAATATAGTGATTTACCTAAAATAAGTTTTGATTATGAAGTTGTTGAGAAAACAAAAGATATTATTGCTCTTCCTTATAATGGATCTTGGAAAGATCTTGGGACTTGGAATACGCTTACTGAAGAAATGGGAACAAATATGATTGGAAAAGGAAATATGAGTGATGAATGTGAGAGTAATCATATTATTAATGAATTAGATATTCCTGTCTCCGTGTTAGGTCTTTCCAATATTATTGTAGCAGCAAGTCCAGATGGTATTCTAGTTTCTGATAAGGAAGCAAGTCCACGAGTGAAAGAGTTAGTGGGAGATTGGGAGCAACGTCCAATGTATGAAGAACGTCGTTGGGGCTGGTACCGTGTATTGGATTATACAAAATATGAAGATGGAAATGAAGTACTAACAAAACGCATCGGCATTACAGCTGGAAAAAATTTAAGCTATCAATATCATAATAATCGTAGTGAAGTATGGACAGTTGTAAAAGGTGAAGGCGTGTTTGTGTTAAATGATAAATTTAAAGTTGTTCGCCCAGGTGATGTATTAGAAATTAAACCTAGTGAAAAACATGCTATTAAAGCCGTAACAGATTTAGAATTTATTGAAGTACAATCAGGCAGTGAATTGATTGAAGAAGATATTGTTCGAGTTTATATGCAATGGGAAGAGATTGAACAATTTTGTTATACAATAAAGTAAGTACAGAGGAATATTAAAAACAGTGCTATTTCTTATAGCACTGTTTTTTGTTTTAGAGGTGAACGTAATTTGTATAAACAGCCGTTATTTTTAGAACCGGTATTACAGGAGCGAATCTGGGGAGGCGAATCTTTAAAAGGGTTTGGTTACAAGTTAGCTTCTAATTTAATCGGTGAGTGCTGGGGGATTTCTGCTCATCCGAATGGGCATAGTGTGGTAAAGAGTGGTTTATATAAAGGAATGACCGTTGAACAGTTGTGGAATCAATTCCGTGAATTATTTGGTCATTATAATAGAAAAAAGTTTCCTTTGCTAACTAAAATTTTAGATGCAAATAAAGACCTATCTGTTCAAGTGCACCCTAATGATAAATATGCTTGTAAAAATGAACATGGTGAACTCGGGAAAACAGAGTGTTGGTATATTATCGATTGTAAGGAAGGAGCAGAAATGGTATATGGCCATTATGCTCAAACAAAAGAAGAATTTAAAGAAATGATTGCGAATGGTGCTTGGGAGCAATTGTTACGTCGTATACCAATTAAACCAGGTGATTTTTTCTATGTACCAAGTGGAACAATTCATGCACTTTGTGAAGGGACATTAGTGTTAGAAACACAACAAAGTTCGGACACAACATATCGTGTGTACGATTATAATCGTGTTGATCAAATAGGAAATAAACGCGAACTTCACCTTGAAAAAGCGGTAGAAGTTTCGTCCGTTCCTCATATTGATTATGATATAACAGTACAAGTTAATGAAGAGAACGGTGCTATCATTACTACGTATGTACAAGAAGAGTATTTTTCTGTTTACAAGTGGGAGATTCAACAAGAAGCTTCATTTCAACAGAATAAAGATTTTCAATTAGTGAGCATTGTAGAGGGTGAAGCGATAGTGACAACGGTAGATGGTAATTTTGTTATTAAAAAAGGGGATCATTTTATTTTACCTGCTAACATGGGGAACTTTGTTATAAAGGGAAATGTAATTGCAATTGTATCTCACACGTAGAATATAAGATATGTGTTGTTAACTTTTCTAGAGAAATTATTATACGTTCATCATAATAATTTTTTATTGTTCAGACTATATAAAAATGTGTGGAGAAAGCATTCTCCACACATTTTTTGTATTATTTTTAATTCGTTAGTTCATAAAGTATTGTGAAACAACTTGCTTCAATTGTTCCTTATCCATTATCAACTCATCGTTATTATTCTTTAAAATATCATCATACATAGTCTTCCATTCGCCGCCAATCTGATGATATTGCAATTGTTTTGCTGGATCAAAGTCTTTTACAGCCATTCCTAAGCTTAACATGTCTGTTGTTGTCATATTGGTTGTGATTAAGAAGTTTGGAATTTGTTTAACAAATGCTGGCAATTTCGTCGCGTTTGAAGGTTGCAGTGTTTTCTTTGCAATCCCTACTAATGCTTCCTCTTGTAATCTTTGACGATCATATTCGCCGTTTTTAAGAGAATAGCGTTCATGCACAAGCTCTGTTACCATTTTGCCATCTACTGAATGTGTACCGGCATTGATCACTTTATTTTTATTTTCAGGGTACCAAGGATGTGTAAGTTTTACATCGAACGGTACATTCATTTCGATACCACCAATTGCATCGACCATGCCTTGTAAGCCTTGGTAGTTTGTTTCTACGTAGTAGTTAATGTTTACACCAGTTAGTTCGGTAATGGCCTGTATTGCAGCTTCAACACCTTTTTGTTGGCCCTCAGTCGCTTGTTTGATGTATTGTACGCTTGTCAACTTTGTATAACCGTAGCCGTCAAGGTGTACACGTGTATCACGAGGAATACTCATTGCGTGATATTCTTTTTTATTCAGATCCATATGGACAATCATCATAGAATCGGAGTGACCGATTTTGTCGCCTTTTCGCTCATCTGAACCGATTAATAAAACATTAAAGACACCATTTTGTACCTTTGTGTTCTGACTTGGATCTGCTTTTTTATTAGAATTAGAATTGGCATTGACTACAGGAACATTTTTGAAATGGTTCTCAGGCTGCAGTTGTTTGTAGGCATACACGCCTCCACCAACAGCAAGGATGAGTATTGCCAGAAAACTGATACCAATAATTTTCCATATTTTCTTTCTTTTTTTCATAAGAGCCTCCACTGTGTTCTAGTTATCTAGATATATATAAATAAAATTGTTGAATGCATATGAAATAATTCTACTATATAATGGACATGTTTTTCTACTTTGTTTTCTTATATTTTAAATTTGTAATAAATGTGGGAAAGCATGGCATTTTTTATATGTAATAGATATAAACATTGAAGATTCAGCAAGGAAGGAAACTCTTTTGGAATAATAAAACCTGTTCGGCGTACAATAAGGGATATTACTGGGAAAGCTGATAGATTATATTATCTGTAGTTTAAAAATTCAAATTAATTGTAAATTTTTTATGTTATGATAAATGTTGTTAATAATCTATTAGTTGAAGGGAATGAAGGCATAAAAGATGAAAAAGAAAATTTTATTTTGGATTCTAGGCATTATAGGTCTTCTCGCAATTGCTGGAGGAGCTTATGCGTATCATATTTATTCTAATGTATCAAATACGTTAGAAGCAGTTCATAAACCGTTAGATCGTGAAAAATCAGAGAAGCGAGAACAAAAAGTAGATGTCGCAGATCAAAAACCGATTTCGATTTTATTAATGGGTAGTGATCAACGAAAAGATGAGACTGGTCGCTCGGATTCTTTAATGTTATTTACTTTAAATCCAAAGACAAAGTCGATGAAAATTACAAGCATTCCACGTGATTCTTATACAGAAATTATCGGGAAAGGTAAGAAAGATAAAATTAATCATGCTTATGCATTTGGCGGAATTGACATGGCTGTGAAAACAGTGGAAAACTTCCTTGATGTTCCTGTTGACCATTATATCGAAGTGAACATGGCTGGATTTAAGGATATTGTAGACGCGGTTGGCGGTGTAGATGTTTATAATGATTTGGACTTTACGATTGATGGGGTTCATTATGCAAAGGGAAATTTACATTTAAATGGTGATAAGGCTCTCTTATATACTCGTATGCGTTATGAAGATCCTCGCGGCGATTTCGGACGTCAAATGCGTCAACGCCAAATGATTCAAGCTGTAATTAAAAAAGGAGCAAATGTTTCTTCACTTGCAAACTATGGTGATGTATTACAAGCAATTCAAAAGAATGTAAAGACAAGCTTAACGCAAGAGCAAATGTTTGATATTCAAAAAAATTATAAGGATTGTACGAAAAACAGTGAAGAAGTTCAAATTCCTGGTGATGGTCATAAAGCTGAGGATGGTATTTGGTACTACTTTGTAACAGACCAGACTCGTAAAGATTTATCTAATAAATTAAGAGAACATCTTGAGCTGCCTAAGAAATAATCTTTCATAAACCCAATTACTCTTACAGTAGTTGGGTTTATTTTTACATGCTTTTATACTAATATATATGTAGTATGAGATAAACAGATGAGGTGAACGAATGAATAAAAAAGCATTACTTGTGCTTTTTGTTTTTGTGTTGTTTGTTGCTTCTGTTGTAAGCGGTAAGTTGTATTGGAATAAGAAAGTTGCCAATGCAACGCAGCAAGCGGGGGAAACGAAGCAAGAGGCTAAGGTGGAAGAAGTAAGTACACAAAAGCAAAGTGCAAAGACAGAAGAAAAAAAGCCGGAAACAAAAGTGTCCTTTAATGAAGCTTATGCAAAGAATTTACCTGATGCGGTAAAGGGAAAATTGAAGAAAGCAGCAGCTGATAAGAAGGCTGTGAATCTTGTGATTGTTGGCGATCAAGCTTCAGCGGCTAATGCTTGGCCAGCGAAGGTGACTGCTAATTTAAAGCAGGCTTATGGGGAATCACTTTGGAATGTTACTGTGAAAGAGTTTAAGGATGAAAGTACAGATGATTTAATTGCACATAAGCGCGATAAAGAAATTGCAGATACAAAGCCAGATGTGATTTTATTTGAACCGCCGTTTGTTACAGATAATAGTAAAATGGGTAACGGTAGTTCTGTAGCAAATACGCAAAAGTTTGTACAATCGTTGCAGGCAGGTGCGAAGGATGCTGTGATTATGATTCAACCGCCAAACCCAGTGTATAATGCAAAGAATTACCCGAAAGCGATTGCTGCTTTGAAACAGTTTGCTGAGCAAAACGGTTATATATATATTAATCATTGGGAAGTATGGCCAGATCCAACGACGAAGGGTATCTTACCATATTTACAAGATGAGTTTGGTTTCCCAAGTGCGAAAGGTCATGAGCTTTGGGCACAGTATGTGACGAATTATTTTGTTGCAAAATAATGATAGTTTCACAGAATAATTAGGGAATATAATAGAGGGAATTGTCGTCAATATATAGTCGATAATTTCCTCTATTTTTATTTTTGCTGTTTGTTATACTATATAAATCATAAATAAATTGTTGCTATGCATGGTCAGATGCTCTTGCCCTCCTTAAAAAGAAAAGGAGGTTTTTATATAGCTTCGAAAGGAGGTACCCTATGAAAATACTTGTAGTCGATGATGAAGCTAGCATTTGTAATTTAATTCGGATGCAGTTAGAGATGGAAGGATATGAAGTACTTACGGCTGCGAATGGAAATGAGGCGCTACAAAGATGGGAAGAGAAGCCTGATGTATTGATTTTAGATGTGATGCTTCCTGATATAGATGGTTATGAACTTCTTCGGCTGTTTCGGGAGAAGGATCGCGATATTCCGGTGTTAATGTTAACGGCGAAGAGTCAGATGAATGATAAGTTGCTCGGTTTACAGCTTGGTGCTGATGATTATGTGACGAAGCCTTTTCATTATGCAGAGCTACTTTTGCGTGTGAAAAATATGACACGGCGTGTACAGAAGAAGGAAACGATTCATCACGAAGTGATTCAGGCCAGCGAGTTTGTGATTTGTCCAAAGGAACGAAAGCTGCATGTGAATGGAGTAGAAATTCATTTGACGTACCGCGAGTTTAATTTGTGCCAGTTGTTTGTGATGAATCCTCAGCGTGTTTTTATGAGAGATGAGTTGTTAGAGAAAGTATGGGGTTTTGAGTATATTGGCAATACGAGAGCGGTTGATATTATGGTGCAGCGTCTGCGGAAGAAGCTTGGGAGTAGCGGAGAGAGTATTAAAACAATTTATGGCGTTGGCTATAAGTTAGATTGTTAAAGGTGATTGGATGTCATTAAAACGAAATATGGTACTTGGTATAGTAGGGTTATTGATTCCCATTTTGTTTCTTCTTTATATGGTGATTTATATTTCGCTTGAAAAGAGTATGTATCGAAATGCGGCAAGTTCACTCGAGAAGTTAAGTGTGGAAGCACAAATATATACGATGAATTATTTGGAGAAGGAAGCGGAAGTGGAGACGCTTGGGCCCAATTCGTTATTGATTGCTTCTTATTTAGCAAAGCGGATGGATGTTCGTGTTCAGATGATTGGGAAGAACGGAGAAGTTGTGGCGGATACGCAAAAAGGAGCACTTCTGTACCGGAATGTCGATATTGAGCGTTCGTTGCAAGGGAAGAAGGCCTATGTTGTGGAAAATGGTGATCCAGCTCCGCTTTTATTGTTTTCAAGTCCCGTTTATTACGGAGATGAAGTGATCGGGGCAATTCGGTTTGTAGATGAACTGCGTGATGAGAAGGACGTATTGATGAGTGTGAGCTGGACATTTGTCGTGACATCGATTTGTTTAGTGGCCGGGGGCATTTTCTTTGCGATTCGTTTGGCGAAGTCGCTTCATAAGCCGATTGATCAATTGAGACAAATGGCAAAACGTCTTGCCAATGGTGATTATAAAAGCAAAATTGAGTTAACAGAGTATGTGGAAATTGCGCAGTTGTCGGCTTCTTTTAATGCGATGGCTGATGCAATTGAGTTACATGTAACGCAATTAAAGGAAGAGAAGGAGAAGCAGAAGGATTTCTTGGACCGGATTACGCATGAGTTGAAAACACCGCTCACTGCCATTATTGGTTATGTCGATTTAATTCCAAAGCTGCAGCAGGAGCGCGATGTGAAGGAAAGTCTTCATTATATTTCGGTAGAGAGTCAGCGTTTATTGTCGCTGGTGGAGGAGTTATTGCAATCTTCGAAGTATGGAACGAGTACGTTTGAAGTTTCACCGACGATTGTGGATATAAAGCAAATTGTGGATGAGGCCATTTCGATTGTAAAGCCACGCTTACAGCAGTATGAGATCGAGGTTGTGAATGAGTTATATTCTACATATGTTGTGGCTGATTTTGATAAGACAAAGCAGATTTTCTTAAATGTATTTGATAATACGATTAAATATAGTGATGCTTCGCAATTAAGAGTGAGTACGGTTAGAAATGAACAGGAAGCAAAGGTGCTTATTTATGATGATGGTATTGGAATGGATGAAGAGGTGCTTGCGGAATGGAATCGTTCTCCTCATAGGAAAGTGTTATCTTCTAGTTACGGGAACGGATATGGTTTATTGATTTGCAAGGAGATTATGAGTAAGCAAGGAGGAAGTATGCGGATTGAAAGCAATGATATGGGGACGATGGTATATATCACATTTCTGTTACCAGGATATATGGAAGATATAAAACATTTGAAAGCGATTAAATGATACATTTATGAAACATTTATGCGGTATTTTCGAAACAACGTTTTTTTATCTTGGAGGTAGGCAGAAATGAAAAGGCTATCATTTCAAGCGCTCTTGTTTGTCTGCTGTATGATGTGTTTTGTCCTGTTGTTTTATTTCATTGAAGAGCAGTTGTACAACCGTGTCACAATTGTAAATGACAAGCAAGCAGTTTTAAAAGGAGCAAATGAATCTGTTCCTACTGAAGTAAGAGTAAAGCATGAAAAGTGGGGAGAAGTAGTTGTGACAGACGAAGTTCGTCTGCATGCGATTATCTCATTTTTTGATCGTATTCGAATGGAAAAGAATCATGCAGATGCCGGAGAGAAAGTATTTACTGGAGAAATAACGTACTTGAACGGGCATAAGCGTACGTTCGCAGTAGGTGATTTGTTTCAGTATGAGACAGATGTGTATGGAAAGAATGGTACAGATCCAATGATTTCCGCGTTTCAAACGTATTTATTAAGTTTATATTATACGCCTGAGAGAATTGGTGATTTCTTTGCGAATGCAAAGGAAGTGGTTGTGCGGCAAGGTGATGATGTACGTGCTGCCGATTTGGATCCCATACTTGCGCGAATCCGGCAAGCGAAACAAATTACGGATTATGCAGAAATTCAAAAGCTGCTGTATGCGCAGAAAAATCCAATCGCTTATATAACCGCCTATCAAAATGGAAAACAAATAGAGAATAGACGCGAGGATATTCTTACGATTTCTGTATATAGAGATTACTTTATTGTCCAATATCTCGGCGATAATAATGGAAATGTTATGTATATGAAAGGCTCCCTAGCAGCATTATTTGTAAAGGAGAATGTTTCATGAAAAAGATAGCCTTTTTCTTCTTTTTGCTAGTAATTGGAGGAACGATGTCTAGTTGCTCTCGAGATACTACCACTATTAAATATGATAAGAGCGGTCTTCCGATTTTAAAGGACCGTCATCTCGTTGCTTATGTTGCAGCGCGTGAAGAAGTAGGCGAGGCATTGTTATCGTCTTTTTGCAGGGCGCGCGGATGTACGTATGAATTTATTCGTCTTTCTACAGAGGAAATGTTAAGAAGAGTAGAAGCGGAAGCTGATAACCCAAAAGCAGATGTGATTATTGGGGGCACATTAGATGCTCATCAAATGATGAAGCGAAAGGCCATTTCGATTCCTGTAACAAGTCAGCATGCTAATAACATTTCAAAAGCCGTAAAAGATAAAGAGGGCTATTGGTATGGTTATGAAGTAGAGCAGCTGGCGATCGCTATTAATAAGGAGCGATGGAAGCAGGAAATAGAACCGCTTGGAATTTCGTATCCCACAGAATGGAAAGATTTATTACATCCTGCTTATGCGGGGAAAATCGTCATACCTGATCCGAATGTATCAGGAACAGCGTATACGTTGTTTCAATCATTAATAGATACGTTTGGAGAAGAAGAAGCAAACAAATTTGCGGTAGGGCTTGCCAAACAAGTTGCAAAAGTAACGGTTAATGGTTATATGCCTGCGGAATATGTTGCAAGCGGCGAATCGATTGTCGGCATTAATTTCATCGGAGATCAGCGTATGCTGCAAAAGCAAGGCTTCCCAATTGTAAGTAAGGTACCGAAGCAAACAGGGTTATCTGTTAATGCGATTTCTAAAATACAACATGCACCGGATGGTATTATAGCGGATTTATTTATTGATTATTGTTTATCGGAAGAAGCGGGGTATATTTTAGAAAAGGTTTCGTTTGGCGTACCAACGATGCTTGCAAAGCGTCAACAAGAAGTGCAAGGTCAGCCAGTTGGAAGAACGAATCAATCAGTATCAGATAGTGGAATCATCGAGTTATGGAATAGACAACGTCTCTCTCAAAAGTGAAAAAAGGAGAAGAGATAATATGTTTAAATGGCTTAAGCCTGCACCAGCAATCGAACGTTTGCCAGCGAATATGATTGATAAATTATACACACTACTACGTATTCGTGTGTTACTGGGAATCTCGGTTGGGTATGCAGCGTATTATTTAGTTCGTAGTAATTTTACATTATCTAGTACGTACTTAATAAAAGAATATGGTTTTACTACAACGGAATATGGTTTATTAGGTTCCGTTACAGCGATTGTGTATGGACTAAGTAAGTTCTTTATGGGGAATTTATCAGATAAAGCATATGCGCAGCGCTTTATTGCGGTCGGTTTATTCATATCGGCAATTATAAATATTGGTCTTGGTTTTGCATCTTCATTTGGCATGATTTTAACATTATTAGTGTTCAATTATATTTTCCAAGGAATGGGAGCTCCTCCTTGTAGTACCGTAATGACGAAGTGGTTCTCGAAGAAAGAGCGTGGTACAAAAACAGGACTTTGGAATATTTCACATAATGTTGGTGCGACGCTTGTAGCACCGCTTGTTGGAATTGGAATTGGTATTTTCGGTGAAAGTCATTGGCAATCCGCTGTGTTTATCTTCCCGGCGATCATTGCAATGGTCATTTCAGTTCTTATGTGGATCAATGCGAAGGATACACCAGAATCTGTCGGTCTTCCGCCAATTGATGAATATCGCAATGATTATGAAGACCTTGAGAAGGCAGACAATGCGGGCAAAATGTCACCAAAAGAAATTTTGTTGAAATATGTAGTGAAAAACAAATTTATTTGGTATTTATGTATTGCGAACGCATTTGTATATTTAATTCGTTTCGGCATTATTAACTGGGTACCAATTTATTTAACAACGGTTAAAGGATTTACAAAAACAGAAGCGCATGCAGCGTTCTCCATTTTTGAAGTAATGGCAATTCCAAGTTCATTAATCGTAGGTGTGTTAAGTGATAAGTTATTTAAAGGAAAACGTATGCCACTATGTGTCATTAGTATGGTTGGTGTTGTTATTGGAACGCTAGTATATTGGCAAGCATCGAATATATTTGTTGTGAGTGCTGCAGTTTCCATTATTGGTTGCTTAATTTACGTACCACAATTTTTAATTGGTTTAAGTGCAATGGAATTAGTACCAAAATTCGCAGTAGGTACAACAGTTGGTATGTGCGGCTTGTTCGGTTATTTAGGCGGAAGCTTTGTTGCAAGCGCAGTGATTGGTATTATTGTTGAGCGCTCTGGTTGGGACGGCTGCTTCATTCTATTATTAGCCGGCGGTATTTTATCTACTGTATTCTTATTCATGGTTCAATTTGGTCATGAGAGAAAAGAGTCTCAGAAGAAGCTGGCTTAATGATTTTGGAGAGGAGAATCTATCAATTGGTAGGTTCTCTTTTTTTTAATCAAACGTTTGTTTAAGGAAGATATGCATATATGCATATTCACAAGTGATGAATTTCAAAACACGACATAGTTTGATACAATTTATAGTAGTTGTGCCAAACTATGACATACAAATGTAATAAATGTCTTATGTTTGTTGAGATATTTTGGAAAAGTTTGTATAATTTAAGTGTAATGACAACTTAAACAAAGGGAGAGAGACAATGTTACCAGATACCGTTCGTACTCCGAATAAGAAGAAAAAGTGGATTATCATAGGAGTTATTGCGCTTATTATTATCGTTGCTGCTGTAAATATTTTTATTATGCAGAGTAAGAAAACAGGCAGCACAGAAGATGTGAAGTTTACGGAAGTAACAGAACGTCAGCTCAATAATACAAAGCTCGTTTCTGGTCAAGTGAAACCAGGGAATATTGAGAGTTTCTATGCGGATGCGACTAAAGGAAAAGTGAAAGATATTGCTGTAAAAGAAGGTCAAGAAGTGAATAAAGGGGACAAGCTGTTCTCTTATGATAATGAAGAAGTTAATTTACAAGTGAAGCAAGCAGAAATCGAACAAAAGGTGGCTTCTATGCGCTTTGATCAAGGGAAGAAAAAAATAGATTCATTGAAACAAGATATTAAGAAAGCGAAGGATAGCGGAGCGGCGAAAGAGATGATCGATCAGTTAGAATCGCAATTAAATGAATTAGAAATGCAACAAAAAACATCGGACCTTGAAAAAGAAAAAGGGAATCTTCATATCGAAGAATTAAAGAAAAAACGAGATGAGCTTACGGTTTACAGTAATTTTGCCGGTGTTGTGCAAAAGCTTGATAAAGATGCTTCGCAAGGTTCTACGTCAGCGATGGCTGGTCAAGGGAAAGCATTTTTACAAATCGCCTCTAAAGATGCATTTCAAATTCAAGGTACATTAACTGAACTTCAAAAATCACAAATTCAAAAAGATCAAACGGTTACAGTGACAGCAAAGGCAGCGCCGAAGAAGAAATGGGCTGGGAAAATTACAGAGGTAAGTGAATATCCGACAAGTGCGGAAGTAAATACACAAGCTTCAGCAGGCGGGGAAGCAGGCGCAAATATGTCTTATTATACATATAAAGCATCATTAGATTCCCAAGATGGATTATCACCAGGATACCATGTGTCTATTCAAGTAAATTTAGAGAATAAGAAAATGGTTGCTGTTCCTAGTAAAAGTATTGTAACAGAAAAAGATGATTCATTTGTGTATGTAGAGGAGAAAGGGAAACTTCGCAAGCAAATTGTGAAGAAAGGCTCAAGTGATGGAGATTGGACC
Organism: Bacillus sp. S10(2024); assembly: GCF_050473865.1. Lineage (NCBI taxonomy): Bacteria > Bacillati > Bacillota > Bacilli > Caryophanales > Bacillaceae > Bacillus > Bacillus sp. S10(2024). The sequence continues at coordinate 3,768,815 of NZ_JBFLUR010000002.1, forward strand.
GAAGTAGTTGAAGGCGTAACAGTAGGACAAAAGGTGGTTGAAAATCCTTCCGATAAAGTGCATGACGGAATGGAAGTGAAGAAAAAATGATTACCTTAAACAATATTCATAAAACGTATTATCAAGGAAGTTTAGCTGTACCAATTTTACACGGTATTAGTTTAAAGATTGATAACGGTGAATTTGTTTCGATTATGGGGCCATCTGGATCGGGGAAATCAACGCTTATGAATATTATTGGTTGTCTCGATCGTCCAACAGAGGGTGAATATATGTTGGATGATGTGAATATTTTAACAGCAGATGAGTCAAGATTGGCGCTCATTCGAAATGAATATATCGGCTTTGTGTTCCAGCATTTTAATTTACTGCCGCGTCTTTCGGCGGTGGAGAATGTAGAGCTTCCGCTTATTTATGGCGGTATAAAGAAGGCGGAGCGCCGTGAGCGAGCATTAGAGGCATTAGGGAAGGTAGGACTCGCAGATCGCGTGCATCACTTGCCAAATGAATTATCAGGTGGACAAAAGCAACGTGTGGCCATTGCACGTTCGATTGCCAATGATCCAACATTTATTATGGCCGATGAACCAACAGGTGCGCTTGATACAAAATCAGGTGAACAAGTTATGAATATTTTCACTCAGCTAAACAAAGAAGGTACAACAATTGTAATGGTTACGCATGAAGAGGAAGTAGCAGCGTATTCGTCTCGCCGCATTGTGCTTAGAGATGGGAAAATTACAGAAGATAGAAGGTGTGCTGTATGAGCTTACTAGATAGTATTAAAATCGCTCTTTCTTCTATTCTAGCTCATAAGCTGCGCTCCGCATTGACGATGCTTGGGATTATTATCGGTGTTGGTTCCATTATTACTGTCGTTGCGATTGGGCAAGGCGGGGAAGCGATGCTGAAATCTCAATTTGCAGGTACAGGTAATAATGTGATTCAGCTTCAGTTTCAAGAGGATATTGACGATCCATATTCGATGGGGATGGGGCAACGTCCAGAATTAAAAGATGAAGATATTATCGCGCTGAAAGAATTGCCAGAAATTAGTCATGTTGTTACGACGAATTCGGGTATGGAAGCACTCAATATTAATGATAAAAAAGACATGACGAATATTATTGGACTTGATAGTGAATATTTTGCGGTGAATAAAATTAAATTGACCGAAGGCCGTTCTTTACATGAATCAGATGTTGAGCAGGGCAATAACGTTGTGATGATTAGTACGAAAGCAAAGGATACTTTTTATCCGAAAGAAAATCCTGTTGGAAAAATTATCGAGGTAAAAGGTCAGCCATTGCAAATTATCGGGGTGTATAAATCAGATAATAGCTTTATGGGCATGGGCCCGTCGGAAATATTAATTCCGATTTCGCTTTGGCCAACACTATATGGAAAAAATGAAATTCAAAATATTGCAGTACAAGTAAAAAATGTTAATCAAATGGAATCGGCAGGGAAAAAAGCTGCTGGCGTTTTAAATGACCGAAAATCAAATGATATTCCAGGAAAGTATGAAGTTTTCGATATTGAGAAAATGAAAGAAAGTATTTCGAAGGTGACGAATATTATGACAATGATCATCGGCGGTATTGCAGGTATTTCCCTTGTCGTTGGTGGCATCGGCGTTATGAATATTATGCTCGTATCTGTTACGGAACGTACACGTGAAATTGGTGTTCGGAAAGCGCTCGGTGCAACGCGCGGGAAAATCTTGCTTCAATTCTTAATCGAGGCTGTGATGTTAACACTTCTTGGCGGTTTGATTGGAATTGGTCTTGGATACGGAGGCGCTTATATCGTTTCTACATTTGCGAAATGGCCACCTCTTGTTTCATGGGAAGTTGTCGTTGGCGGCGTCTTATTCTCTATGACGCTCGGCATTATTTTCGGATTGATTCCGGCAAACAAAGCAGCAAAATTAGATCCAATCGAAGCGCTGCGCTATGAATAAAGTGAAACTTCCCTCAGTGGGTGGACTTTTACGGGCAGTTTTCTTCTCTGTTCTACTGCCCACAAATAGCGGGATAACACCCAGTTCTTATGGGTGGTGAATCTCTGTTTGAAAAAGTGGGGATTCACCACCCGTTAGAACGGGTATAAAAATAAAGGAGGTTTTACATATGGAAGCGAACGTAAACACGCAAAAGGTAAGTGGAGAGAAGCCATCATTATTTGGAATGATTACATCGCCTGGTTTGCAGTTTGAGAGAATGAGAACGAATGCACCGGTGTGGGGTGCGTTTTTCTTATTAGTTTTATTTGGTGGTATTGCATTCATGGCGGTTAGCTATGCATCGTTAAACAGCCCTGAATTAGTAAAAGCACTTAAAGAAGATTCTACTGGAACTGCTAAGTACTTTATAATGGGTGGGGGATTTGTTACGGGTCTCATTATAACAATGATTATGTTCTTCATTTCTGCTGCATTCTATAAAATCATTATGATGTTTATGGGTAATGATACATCATACAAGAAATTATTATCTATTACAGTATATTCAAGTATCATTACATACATCGGTTTATTAGTGAATGCTGTATTAGCAATTGGACTAGGCAGCGATGGAACCGCACGCTATACAAGCTTAGGATCTTTATTTGAAAAAGGGACAACCGCATTTGAAATTGGAAACTCAATTGAAATCTTTACAATTTGGGGCATGTATGTGACATGGTTAGGACTACACATTGCAGCAGGCTTAAGCAAGAAACAAGCAACGATTCTTATTGTAATTTTCTTTGTTATTTCTCTTGTTTTTAGTACTTTCAAAGGTTTTGGTGCTTAAGTAAAATGATGAGAGGGTTGTCGGGATTTCCCGACAACCTTTTTTTATGTTGCATAATGGCGCTAAAGACAAAATTGCTATGGAATTTCATATAAGGCCAGTAAAATTTCAAATGCTACATAGGTAAATTTGAAATTTTGCTAGTCTATCATGAAATGCAGTGCGGTGAAAGGGGCACTGTTTTTTTATAAGGTAAAGGTACCGCGGAATAACGAAGAGGTATACCTTTTAGAAATGGGTTAAACGTGAAGCCAGTTACCTTTACGGAAACAGTAGCGCTGTATGAGAAGATGATTAAAAATCAAATGAAGAAGCTTCTTATTTATCGAGATTATGAAGAGTATTATCAATGTGGGCTTATTGCACTTTGGCGGGCGTATGAGAAATATGATGAGGAGAAGGGAAGCTTTCCGACATATGCGCTTGTGACGGTTCGTGGGTATTTGTTAGAACGATTAAAGAAGGAGTGTCGTGTTCAAGAACAGGAGGTTTGTACGGAGCAGCACATTTTAGGAAATATTGGTAGAGAAGAGGAGCAGAGAGAGACGTTTGAGTATATGAGTATGCTAGAGGAGAATGAGCAGTTTGTCTTATTTGAGCATTTCTACGGCGGGAAGAAAATACATGAGATTGCAACTGAATTAGGTATGACGTATCATCAAGCGCGCTGGATATATAGGCAAGCACTGAAAAAAATGCGGGCGTATGCAATGGAAAAGTGATAGAAAAAGGAGGCGATAGCCTCTTTTTTCGTAACTATTCAGTCATACATTTCATTTTCCAGCATATAAATTGCTGCCATGAAGATAAAAATAGCAATGCACCTTGCTATCTTTATTTGTTTCCAAACTTTGCGCGTGGCAGGAAAAGACACTGACCGCTCCTATACATAGCCAGTCACTCCATGAAAAAAATGCTTTTTTTCCTTTTTTTCATGGAGTGACTGAGTAGGTACCCTTTTTCTATCTGTATGTAGCGTTCGCTTAACGAAGAGGAAAAGAACGATCTATTGATAGATTCATTTTATCTAGAAGAATGAGTTTTGCTAAAATATGACCGGCTTTCATCCATTGATTCTTCATTTGATTGGGACTAATAGGGAAAATTTGATTTTTGCCATTACGAAAATGTATGTTTGTATGGCGTGAATCGTGACGTTCAAGTCTTTCGATGTAAGCATAAAATATCCAGGAGCATGTCCAAGATGAAGGTGACTTTGTAGGAATGGCGCACATGAGGTTTTTGTGATCAATAGGGATTGGGACGTTTTGTTTAAAACGACAACATTCTTGAATGGCTAATCGTTTTCCTTCATAAGTTGAGTAGTTTCGCATAATGCAACTTTCACGAATGAGTTGTAGCGGTGTTTTCGCTGAAAAGATGATTCTTTGCGTTTCCCAAATTTTTGTTTGATAAACAGGATGAGCGTATGCCTCAAGTGCCATCGTTTGCGCGGAAATTTCATACCAATCAACTAAATCAGCCAATGAAAAAGCCTCCTCATATTGTAATGAATTACACTTTCTATTATAAAAATAAAATATAAAAATAATTTAAAGAATTTGTAAATTAATGTTAAAAAATGTATTTATTTACTTTTTTCTCCCGGTATTTGCGGGAGGGATTCTCCATTAGAAATTTGTAGCTATTTAGGTTGTCTAATTTGCAATGGGATTCCATATATATGAAAATAGAAAGGATAGGCGGTGAGGAAATATGAAATGGAAATATGTGCTTCTCGCTCTGACTGTAGTACTTTTCGTATATTTAGCAAACAGTAACCCGGGTAAAGGGGAATATACAGACTGGGCAGCAAAGCAGTTTATGACACGGAATGATATTCATAAGAAATTGACGGAGGTTGAGCAAGAAGATAAAGAAGGACTTCTTGGTGAGTTAGCTACTATTGGAAAGAAATTAGCGAAGAATTATGTAGAGCCGCAAGTTGGTTTATTAATTGATCATTATACGAAGCGGAATGACTATATTTTTTTCTCGACATATACAACGGAGTTTAAGATAGGAAAAGAAAATTATAAATATGTTTCAGTCGGTATTTCACATATCTTTATACCAGTTGAAATGCCAAAAAAGAAAGAGAAGTAACCGGATTGGTTACCCCTCTTTCTTTTTTGCTTATATGTTAATTTTCACTTCAGAAATACTCTTTTCGACAATGCGTGCGCCTTTTTTGCGAGCATGCTGCCCAAGTGATAGGAAAATGCCAGCGGATATAATGGTATCCATGACGCTGTTTACGGTTTGTTCGTTTACTGGTGTAACAGGATTTTCGATTGAAAAAGTGGTTGTTTTACCGTCTTCTTTTAAGAAAACTAGCTCTAGTACTTCCATTTGTTATTCCCTCCTTTTGTTATAGGTTAGATACGTCGGTTGTGCTGACAAGCTGAACGGAATCGAGCTTTTGTTGTTGTAATGAAGCAATTGCAGTTGCAACTTCGTGTACTTTGTTTAAGTCTGCATCTGGTTTAACATTTTTAAATTGTTTGTTTTTCATGATCGCTTTGCCGTTTTTGTCTGTGCCACCGTTTAGGACTAGACGTAAGCTCATATCGGATACAATTGTTTGAATCGCCATGTTTTTCACCCCCTTTTCGTTATATATATAGGTGGTAAGGTCAGATTTTTGGCGTGAATTTTTTTCTTTTTTTTGATACGCTTAAAAGAAATAAAATAAGGAGTTTCAAACATGAAGCGTAAATGGTTATTTTGGATTCCCGTTTTAATATGGATGGGGATCATTTTTTATTCATCTTCTCAAACATATCAAGAGCAAGATATACGTCCAGATATCACAAAATATGTGAATGTGGAATTTGTGAAAGAGCATTTTTCATGGGTATCGATTGATTATGGCGGGGGTACTCCTGTTAGCATTGTGAACAAAGGGGTCGATGGATTTCTCGAATTTTTTATTCGTAAAGGTGCTCATTTTATTGTGTTCGGTATTCTTGGTGCATTGTCATATTTCGCGTTATTAAAGTGCGGCTTTAAGCGAAAGAAAGCCTTCTGGTTGGCGCTGCTTCTTGTCGCTATGTATGCGGGCATAGATGAGATGCATCAAGCCTTCACAGGTGACCGTACACCGATGTGGCAAGATTCTGTATTAGATACGTGCGGTGGTATCACAGGTATTTTCATAAGCAATTTCGTTTGGAAAAGAAAAAGGAGCTGAAATAGCTCCTTTTTTATATAGACTTTTTGACGATATAAGATAAAGTTGCTTATACTCCTAAAAGTTCCTTCAGCTCGTTTGTTGATAGTTCTGTAATCCAGTTTTCGCTTGTAATAATTGCATTATTGAGCGATTGTTTTCGCTCGAGCATTTCATCAATTTTTTCCTCAAGTGTTCCTGTTGTAATGAGTTTATGCACATGGACAAAGCGTTTTTGACCGATACGATAAGCGCGGTCTGTTGCTTGGCTTTCAACGGCAGGATTCCACCAGCGATCGTAATGAATAACATGGTTGGCTGCGGTTAAGTTCAATCCTGTTCCGCCCGCTTTTAAAGAGAGCAGGAAAATGCCATGTTGTCCGCTTTGGAACTGTTCGATCATTTTATCGCGCTCTTTCTTTGGTACACTGCCGTTTAAGAAGATGACGCGCTCTCCAAAGTGTTCTTCTAGCAATGTTTGCAACATATTTCCCATTCGAATATACTGCGTGAAAATGAGGCAGCTTTCATGCTGATCCCGTATGTTTTCAACGAGCTCCAATAATGTTTCTATTTTCATAGAACGATTGGTTAAGTTTGTTGGGGCATCTTCTTTTAAATAGAGAGCAGGATGGTTACAAATTTGTTTTAGTTTATTTAACATGAGCAAAATAAAGCCGCGGCGCTCAATGCCTGTTAACCCTTCCACATTCTTTAACGTATCTTGAACAAGTTGTTCATAGAGCGATGCTTGTTCTGCCGTTAACGGACAGTATGCTTTTTGCTCTTGTTTATCTGGTAAGTTCAAGGCAACCAATTTATCTTGCTTCGTGCGGCGCAGTAAGAACGGTGCGATTAAACGCTGCACTTGCTGAATCTTTGTTTCGTCGCGATCCTTTTCAATCGGCGTTACGAAGCGGCGCTGAAACTGCGGTAAACTGCCAAGATAACCGTGATTCAGAAAGTCAAAGATCGACCATAATTCTGATAAACGGTTTTCCATCGGTGTTCCTGTTAAAGCGACTTTATGATTTGCTTGTAATTTTCGAACAGCACGCGATTGTTTCGTGTGCGGGTTTTTAATATTCTGCGCCTCGTCGAGAATAATCGCATCCCAGCGCTGTGAGCTGAGTTCTTCTTCATCAAGCTGCGTGAGTGCATAGGATGTTAGAATTACATCGGCATCTTGCATAAAAGTGGACAAACCTTCTCCTTTTGCCCGGTTACCGCCGTAATGAAGCTTCACTCGTAAGCTCGGTGCAAAGCGCTTGAACTCTTTTTGCCAGTTACCGAGAACAGATGTGGGCGCCACAATAAGCGCTGGGCCTGTTTTTAGTTTGTGTTCTTTTATATATAGTAAGTAAGTAATTGTCTGGATACTTTTTCCGAGTCCCATATCATCGGCTAGTAACGCACCAAATCCAAGCTCTCGTAAATAGAGGAGCCACTCGACTCCTTGCTGTTGGTATGGCCTTAATGTTGCTTCTAAGGAAGATGGTACTTGTATAGATGGAATTTCTCCGATGTGCAGCAATCTGTCAAACAGCTTGTCATAATAATCATCGAGTTCGATTTCCATATCTGCGAATGGACTGTCTTCTTCGATTACTTCTGTTTCTGCTCCGCGAAGTAATCGCTGCTGCACGACGTCTTTCATTTCAAGTCCGTATTTGTCTGCTTTCTTCATCAGCTTCTTCACTTCTTCGATAAAAGCAGGGTCAAGTCTCATCCATTGTCCGTTTATATGGATAAGGCGTCTGTTTTGTTCAATGAGCGCGAGAAATTCCGTCTCTGATAAATTGATGCCGTTTGTAGAAATACGCCAGTTAAAATCTACGAGCGTATTCATGCCAAAGAATGCCTGTCCTGCTTTTGCATTATGTTTCACTTGGATGCGCAGCTTTGGTTTATTTGCTTTCAAGTTTTGCCACCATGATGGCAGTAAAATATCAACCCCAGCTGCTAGCAATTCATTGCTGGCTTCTGTTAAAAAGCGCCATGCTTCCGTTTCGTATAATTCACTTCGAAATAGATCATCTTCCATTAACCAAGGTACGAGTTTGCCGAAACCTTCTTGCGTTTCCGTAATACGTGCTTCGTGTTTCAACCATCTTTTCGGCAGTGATTCAGCATCTTTATATACGTATATTCGATGAGTGCCGCGCTTTGGAGTTAATATGGTTTCGAGCTGCCACGTTTCAAAATTATTCTCCGGTTCTTGGAGGCGGAGTCCAACTGCAAATGGAAGATCATCTTCGATATAGCCAATTTTACGCAGCCAATCGTTTTCATGAATGGCAGTTTCGAGCTGTCTTTTCGTAAAGTCATAATGCTCATATAGGCGCTGTGCATCTTCCCATGTTTCGCCAGAACGAGTATGATGGCGCAGTGTTTCATTAATTGCTTCTGAAAACAGTGCTTGTACCGTCTCATCTATTGCTTCCTCATGAGCGATTTTCCAGGAAGGATATCGATGCCATTGTTTTATATCTGGAAGAAAGTCTCCTGTCCTGTAAGCTTCCCACATTTTTTCTGCCATTGGCGCGAGTTCGCTAATCGTTGCACTTGTTTGTAGCTTGGTAAATGAATTTATCGGCTTTTTGGCGATATATTCAAATGCTTGAGTAGCATTTAAAATGATGCCGCTCCGCTGTTCATAAGTTCCTTCTTGCAGAAGTGTTCCATAGAAAGAGGAGGAGTGCCATGTGAACGCATGTTGTTTCCAGCTGCTTAAAGGCAAACTGTTCCCTGTTTCATCTTCTGCCCAAAGAAACCAGTTTTGTTTCATTCGTTCGAGCCGAATGATAATATCAATTTGTGTTGTCATGGATCAACTTCCCTTTCCGCAGTTCTTCTTGTAATGCTCGCAGTCGTGAGTGAGAGGATGCAATGATCATGATGAAAGACTCCCATTCATCTATCCGTTTGAGCTTTTTATAAAGTGTTCTTAGTTTTTTTAAGTAACGAACAGCTCTGCGGTACGATTTGCGATTCTTTTCTTCAATCGCTTGCAATGCAGCATAATGATAGAGTGGGAGAGCAGCTTCTGGCGCTTCTTTTTCAACTTCTTTTAATGCTTCTTTTAACAATTCAATGGTTTCAAACCCATACAGTAAATGGAGCTCCGTCCATGTGTGATATTGCTTTTTAGCGAGTACATACTGTTCATAGCTGGTGAAGCTATATGGTAATAATTCTTGAAGAATCATCTCATAGCCAGCTTGTTCGTTCGTATGCGTTGCATATGTTTCATACATCACCATAAATAAGCGGACAACATCTTTCACAAAGTATGAATCGTGCTCGGTCGTTATCGTGTCTTTCACTCGCTTGTAGGTGAAGGACAGCCACTGTTTTGCCCGCTCCCACTGCATGGAACTTAATAAATCTTCAAGCCAATCAAAGTACAGGCCAACAATTTGTGGTGGCTGCGCTTTTAGTACATCCATTGCCTCTTTATCTTTTCGCTGTAGAAAGAGAAGATGAGCGGATGCAAGTGCTTTTGATAAGGGCTGCATTTTTGTTTCAATCCGCTGTTGTTCTTCCTGTATCCAGTCGGGTTCTACAAACAGCTCTCCCCATAGGTGGCGATAAATAAAAAATCGCTCCTGTGTATAAGAAGGGGCAGAGAAGAAGATTGTATGTAGCATTTCGGCGATGTGCTGTAGAAATGGTTGAAGTACATCTTGAAATGGTTCAGCTTTCAAATCTTGTACAATGTTTTCTATTTTATTAACAAAGAGTCGTACAATATTAATTGGTTGATGATAAGAATAGAGTTTGTCCTCTTCAAATGTTTCAATCTCTTTAAGTAGCTTCTGAAAACAAAAGAGTGCTGCACTTAGTTTAAATAATTCGTGAACCGTAACAATGCGCGGTGCTTTTCGTTCAATTTTCATATAGAATTCCGTGAAAATATTCATCAGAAAATACATTTGTTTGTATGAAAGACGTGCGTGTTCTTTCACAAATGCATCGTACTCAGATTCGAAGTACGGAAACCAGCTTTCATAATTTGTATCGTTAAAATCGGTCATTTGCAGCATTTGCCGCGCGGTGCGAATGGGCGGGAGCGCCGGCTTCGTTTTCTTCTTAAATAAAGTTAGAATGTCTCCTACTTGTCCAAAGCTTGAAGCTGCATATAGTAATACGGCGAGCATATGCTCACATTGCGTCGGTGAAAAGCAATCACAGTAACTTTCGGACACGTTTCGAATCGGAATATTTACGCTATAAATATCTCCGTCATGTTCGACTGTTCCTGATAATGTATATCCATCGAAATCAACGTTATACACGAGTCCACTACGATAGAGCTGAAGTGCATTTGATACTTGTTCCTTGTCAGCCGCTTGCTGTGGATCGAGTCCTTTCAAAAACTCATTGGCAATTTCCATAATTTCATCTTTCGTAATTGAATGTTGCAGCATACTGTTCCTCCGCGCAAAAGATTTCCTTCTTTTCTATTATAAGGTGAAACTTCCCTCAGTGGGGGTTTTGTTCATTTCCCACTGAGGGTTAGTTGAACCAATCGGGCTTTTAGGGGCAGTTATCCCCCACCTATCTTCTTCGCTTTTCTCTGAATCTTGAGGTGGGGGTTACTGCCCGTTAATGCGGGGTAAGGTGAAACTTCCCTCAGTGGGGAGTAGTTAAATGAACTAGGCTCTTATGGGCAGTTATCTCCTAATTTTTTCCCTTTCATTCAACTAAAAAGACTATCTCTTTTAGGAAGAGGTAGTCTTTTGCTGTAATATGCTTTGTACGTAAGGGTCTTGCAAAATCATTTTGATTAAAGGAATCGTTTTATTTTTGAAGTGGTAGCCAGTATCAATTGGAAATGGCTTTTGGCTGCCAGGCTTGACGCCGTATTGTATGATTTTGTATTCTACGTCCCTGCCGTGCTGTAAGATAATGAGTCTATAACGATTATCGTCATGCTCTAATGAAAAATCAATTGCAGTTGCATCGTATGTAACTGCATCTTTATATATATATGGAGTTGGTGTACCAATCCAGTCAACGCTTGCATTTATATCCATATGAAATCCTCCTTTCTTCTATTATAAGAAAAATAATAGCCAGCTCTCAACTGATGAGAGCTGGCTCGTTTTTTTTTTAGCAACAATAGTAATTAGTCTATAATTTTCACTTTTACACTTTTACGTCCCCAGTTGTTCGCAGCGCTGTCAGAGCCTACTAGGACGTCGATACGATTTCCTTTAATTGCACCGCCAGTATCACCAGCAACTGCTTCACCGTATCCTTCTACCCAAATTTTTGAACCAAGTGGAATGACTTTCGGGTCAACAGCAACCATTTTCATATTTGGGTTTGCTGTTAGGTCATGCCCCATTGCAGATAATACGCGACCGCCATGTGTGCCGCCATTTTCGCTTGGATGAGCTGTGTAAGCAGTTGCGACAACTGTTAATTCACGGCCATTAGCTTTTTCAGCTTTTGTTTCTGTAGCAGTCTGCGTTTCTTGAGCCTTAGCTGGCCCGGCTTTTGCCGGCGCAGGTGCTTGTTCCTGTGCTGTTACGACAGGTGCATTACCTGTTAAGAAAGGAACATTTACATAAGCTGTTTTTCCGTTATATTCAAATTGTAACCAGTCGTTTTGAACTTGATGTGTTGTTTCGATCACATCATCTTTCTTTAATGTACCCAGAATTTCTGAGTTTGTGTTTGCATCAGCGCGTACGTTTAATACGTTTGCTGTTACATAATAGATGTTTTTCGTAAATTCTGCGCTTACGAATCCTTCTTTACCATTTAGGTTCACTTTTAGCCAACCGTTTTCTGTATTTTTAACATCTAATTTATTACCATCCAGTACTTTTCCTACAACTTTTGATTCAATAGTTGGGTTTTCTCGTACGTTTAGTACCTCTGTTTTAACAACTGTTTCTGCTTGTGCAGAAGAAGTGAAAATCCCAAGACCAAAAACTGCTACTGTTGCTATACCAAGTAACTTTTTCATGAAATAGCCTCCAATGCTTTTGTTTTCGTGACCTCATTATAGCAACAGATTTTTGGGGGAAAGGGGAAAACACACAATTACAAACCATTCGTAACAGTTCATTAACACTTTGTAATATAAAAAGGAGTATAAGGAAAACGCTCTTTTCTTATGTTTTAAAGGATTCTATTCCATATTTACGGATTGAGGAACGGAAATGAGATATTGCAAAGTAGTTAATCGTATTTCACCCATATTACAAAGTTATTATGGAAGTGTTGCGTAAACAGAGGATTTTCTTAATTCACAAGCAGCATAGTTATAAAAATATAATCAATTTGTGCTACCTTTCACAAATTATAGTCCGATTTTAAGGAAAATCATCATGTAATTGTTACAAAAAAAGAAGGTGTCATAGAACAAATTTGGCCTGTTTCATTTCTGTAATAGTACGTGAATGGGATAATTGAGGGGCTTACTTAGTGACATTTCTCTCTCTATATATAAGTAAAAAAAGACATAAATGCTAGGGGAGGAGGAGAGTATCTGGCTGTCATAGAAGCAATCAGGGCCTTACCTGCCACATGCGAGTGCAAATTATATTGTATTCTGCATAGCAGCGAATTAGATGTTGAAATATTATATAGATAAATGTCTTTGTAAGATATCGTTTATGAGCGCAAACGAGAAGGCAGGCAGAACGAGTTGGAAGCATCATTAGGTATGAGATATTTAATTTTGCATGATATTTACAAAAAAGTGTCGAAAATGTGTTGTCACATCTTTCTAAATGTGCTATATTATTTCCTGTAAGCGATTTCAATTAAAGTTTCATGGCAATCAGGGGAGGACATCAAGAATAATGAGACGTTACGAACGAAAGTGGAAACATATTTGTTTAAAGCGTGCTACACAACGAGCGATACATGAAAACGCAGAGCAGAAAATAGAGAAAACTACAGGGGAGCAAGAAAAGCAACTTGTCTTGCAAAAGTAGTATCCACTTTTTTTCGTATATATTATAAGAAAGTATTACGTTCATTGGGGGATGGGCGTGAAGTAACTTTCAACTAAGGGGTATTAGTTCGATATATAAGTTTTACGGCTAAAATAAGCGCAGAGCATACGGCAGCTCTGCGTTTATTTTTTTGCTTATTGGGTCTCTATATATACACGTTCAAAAATGACATAAAAATTCCTTTCTTTTTAGGGGGGAGACGAGAGTATCTGTATGTGACTTAGATATCGAAAAATTAAAAGTGTAAATGAAAAAGACCCATCTTAAGTGAAAAATGAACTTAAGGTGGGTCTTTTTCATTTATTAAAACATCATGCCTGCTACAGCAGCGTTTAGGAAGTTTGCTAATGTACCTGCAATTACCGCTTTAATTCCCAATTGTGCAATTTGTTGGCGGCGTGAAGGAGCAAGTGTACCTGTCACACCTAATTGAATAGCAATAGATGAGAAGTTTGCGAATCCGCAAATTGCAAACGCTAAAATAACGTTTGTTTTATCAGAAAGCTCTGCCATATGCTTAGCTAAGTTTCCATATGCAACGAATTCATTTACCGCAAGCTTTTGTCCGATATAACCAGCAGCTTGAATCGCTTCATGAGGCGAAACCCCGATTAGTATAGCAAATGGAGAAAGGAGGTATCCAAAAATTAAATCAAGACTTAATTTGATATGGAACCAAGAACCGATCCATCCTAATAAACCGTTTAATACAGCGATTAATGCGATAAATGCCATGAGCATTGCTGCAACATTAATAACAAGCTGCATCCCTTCAGATGCACCGCGTGCTGCTGCGTCAATAACGTTTGCATCTGTACGCTCTGTAGAAAGCTCTACATCGTTATTTACTTTTTCTGTTTCAGGCATCATTAATTTTGCAATTAGTAAGCTTGAAGGTGCAGCCATAATAGCAGCTGCAAGTAAGTGTTCAAGTGGAATTCCCATTGCCGCATAACCAACAAGTACCGATCCGGCAACAGATGTCATACCGCTAACCATAATAGCGAAGAATTCACTATTCGTTACGCGATCTAAGTAAGGTTTAATTAAGATCGGTGCTTCCGATTGTCCTAAGAAAACAGTTGTAACAGCATTTAAGCTTTCTGTTTTTGAAGTTCCAAGAAGTTTGCTTAACCCGCCGCCAATAATTGTAATAAACCATTGCATAATACCAAAATAATATAATACGGCTACGAGTGAGCTAATGAATACAATTGGAAGTAATGCTTGAATAACAAAGACGAAGCCCCAAGGCCCTTTTGCGTTAGCTAAACCACCGACAACGAATTGAATTCCTTCATACGAGAAATTAATAAGAGTTTGTACACCGTCAGCAGCATGCTTTAAAGCCGCTTTTCCTGCGTCCCATCTTAAGACGATGAAGGAGAAAGTAATTTGCAGTGCAAGCGCAATTGAAATCGTGCGCCAATTAATAGCTTTGCGGTTGGAAGACAGTAAAACTGCAATTACCAAAACTCCAAACACGCCGCCAATTCCCCATAAAACATTCATGCTTGTAAATCCCCTCTCTGAATTGTTGGAACATTGCAAATAGTATGATTGCTCCGTTTCTCTGAAAACATTATCTTATGTAACTTATCACACCAGACATCAGAGGTCAAACGTCTGTAAAAAAGTCAGAATAGGAAAACAATAATTGGAATTAACGCATATAAGAGGAAGGATAGAGAAGTGATATAAAAGCATTTTAAAATCGCTGCCACGCCGAACAAAACTCGCTGTCTCCCTTTATTTTAAACCGTTCCCGTAGCAGAAAAAGGCCTTGATCCGCCGCTACTATGCATGGCCAGCTGCTCTCGTTCATCCAAAAAAAGGTTTTTTAAGTCGTTGTTTAATTTATATTTATATAACAAAAGAGCCTTCTAGTAATCTAGAAGGCTCTGAAGCTATTAATTAATAAGGCTTAGAATATCCTAAGAAATGGCTGCTCCAATATGAGCTATTTAATGATGCTACTTTAACTCCATTGTCCCCAGCTTGGATAAAGCTGCCACCACCAAGGTAAATACCGATATGAGATGGGCCAGATTTATATGTGTTTTGGAAGTAAATCAAATCGCCTGGCTGTGGGTTAGATGTATGTTGGAAGCTGCTCCAATATCCAGCTACGCTTTGACGACTGATTGAATAACCAAATTTTTTGTATACGTGATAGATATAACCACTGCAGTCAACACCGTTTGCAGAAGTGCCGCCCCATACATATGGAACACCTTCCATTGATTGTGCGTATGAAAGTAGTGATGAAGTATCACGAGAGTTATTGCTTGTGTTATTATTGTTGCTGTTGTTTTCAGCTGGTTTTTGAGCTGGCTTATTTTCTTGTACACCACTTACAGGTGTTTTAGATAAGAAGCGAGTTCCTACATAACCAGTACGGCCGTTATAGTTAACTTTGCTCCAACCAGATTCATCTGCAAGTACTTGTACTTTTTGTCCTTGCGGTAGTGCACCGATTACACTGTAGTTTGTTCCAGCACCGCTACGTACATTTAGTGCGCTTGCGTTAATGTAATATTCGCCGCTTCCTTGAGCTGGAGTTTCGGTGTTATTGTTGTTATTTTCAGCTGGTTTTTGAGCTGTAGAAGTGCCGCCTTTTACAAATTTCACAAATTCGCTGCTAACATAACCTGTATTTCCGTTATGCTTCACTTTGAACCAACCATTTTCAGCGCCAATAACGTTTAATGTTTGGCCTTTTAATACACCGCCAATGATGCCGTGGTATGTAGCTGGGCCTGTACGAACACGTAAAGATGTAGCATCTACAACATATGTACCGCCTGTTTGAACTGTAACGTTGCTGTTATTTTGTTGTTGGTTATCTTGTGTTACGTTTGAATCAGAACCGCCTTTTGTTACATAGTCTTTGCTAACATAAGCGTTTTGTCCACCGTAGCTAATTTTGAACCAATCTTGTACTTCACCAACGACTTGTACAACTTGTCCTTTATGTACAGAGCCTAATTGTGTGTGTGAAGTGCTAGGGCCTGTACGAACACGAAGGGAAGATACACTTACGGTATAATTTCCGCTTGCTGGCTGAACAGTTGAGTTGCCTTGTGATTGAGAACCACTGTTAGAAGTGTCCGTATTTACAAATTTGCCACTAACGTAGCCAACTTGTCCATTATAGCTAATTTTGTACCAGCCATTTTCCTGGCCAATTACGTTTAATGTTTGTCCTTCATATACACGAGACGAAATGTCAGAGTTGGTGCTAGGACCTGTGCGAACGCGTAATACGTCTGCATTTACTGTGTATTTTGTTTCACTTTTTGGAGCTATCTTAGTTGTTTGTGCTGCTTGTGCTGCAGGTTGTTGTGCGTTTTGATCAGGAGCTGCTGCCTGAACTGTTCCCATTGCCGGGGCTGCTGCACCTGCTACAGACACTGCTGCAAGACCAGCAAGATATTTTTTCATAGTTTGTCGATTCCTTTCTGTCTGTATTTTAGGTGATGAAAAAAATTACCAACTAATAAAAATTCTAAAATGGTTGTCGACTGATGTCAATGCTTATAACGAAATCCATATATGACAAAAAGGTTAAAAAAATAAGAAAGGTGCCAACTTGCACCTTATTCTGTCAATTATATCTATATATTTACAATAAATAGATATACTGTCATTCATTTTTAAGGTAAAAGGCGTTGGAAGTAGAAAAGCTTTGCATAAATGTTTTTTGTAGTAATTTTGTGATAGGACCTACTTGTCCGTTTTGAATAGGGGTTCCATCTAGATGGGTAAGCGGCATTATTTCAAAGGTTGTGCCTGTAAAGAAGCATTCATCTGCTTTATATACATCATGAATGCTAAATAATTCTTCTCGCAGAGAAATATGTAATGTGTGGGCAAGTGATATAATATATTGCCGAACAATACCGTTTAAAATGAGATGATTTGCAGGATGGGTGTATAGTACATCATTTTTCACAAGAAAGAAGTTAGAATGACTACCTTCTGTGACAATGCCATTCCGAACGAGAAGAGCCTCTTTGCAGCCTTTTCGCTCTGCTTTTGTATTAGCAAGTATATTTGGTAACAAATTTAATGATTTAATATCGCAGCGAAGCCAGCGAATATCGGGTTCTGTTATCGCGCGGATCCCATATTCAATCCATAAAGCAGGTCGCTCTTTTTTTCGAATGTAGGCATAAATAGTTGGAGTTGTATCAAAAGAGAAGGCATGAACACGAGGCTTGATGCCTCGGGAAATTTGTAAATAAATGATGCCGTCTTCTTGAAATTGATTCTTTTCAAGTAGTTCGTATAAGGATGAGATAAGCTCAGCTTTTGAGAGATTGAGGGACAACTCAATTTCTTCCATAGAGCGGTATAATCTTGTGATATGCGGGTCTAATAAGTGTAAAGTACCTTTATAAATACGAATAACTTCATATATGCCATCACCGAACTGTAGACCGCGCTCTTCTAAATCAATATGAGGTTGTTCTTTTGTTGTATCCATCATTCTTCCATTCCATAATATAAATCGTTCATACGTCATGTTTTCCCCTTCCTTCTCCGAGTAGTGTTTGCACATACAAATTCGAAGGTTGAAAGAAAGAATCCTGCTTTATAATACAAAAAAACAACGTTCTAGAGTAGAACGTTGCATAAAGGAGGGCAGCTTGTTTATTAGGGACAAAGCTTACATGTTTTATTATAGATATGTTTCGTGAATTTTATGTAAAATTTTGGTAAAGGTTGTGTAATGATTACGCAGCCTTTTTTGTATAGATGTCACTATATAAAAAAGCGCTGATTACTCAGCGCTTTTTTCTTTAATTTTTGTTTTGATTGTACCTGTTTTTGTTTTGTTACCTTCATAGAAACGAAGTAAATCGCCTTCAATAATTTTATCTGACATATGCAATTCATTTTGAGCACGGTCAACCATTGCTTGTGCTTCAGCTTTTGGTACTTGTGCAACTTCACCTGTTAGGCGGTTATAGAATGTGTTATTTTTGTAAATATATTGATCAGTAACGAAGCTTCCATCACGTAATACGACAAATGGTTTGCGCTCTGGTGCGAACAAGTCATGCCCGAAGTGAATATCATTTGTTGTATCAACACCTAGTAAGTGAAGGATTGTTGGTTTTACATCAATTTCTCCAGCAGGTGCTGTAATTGTTTTACCTTCTTTTTGACCAGGAACGTGAATGAAGAACGGTGTACGTTGTAAGTTCATTTGGTCAAATGTTGTAATTTCTTCTTTTCCTAGGAACTGTGCCATTGCACGGTTATGGTTTTCAGAAATACCATAGTGGTCACCGTAAAATACAATAACAGAGTTATCGTAAAGACCTTCTGCTTTTAAACGTTCAATAAAGTGTTTTAACGCTTCGTCTAAATAACGAGCTGTGACTACGTAATTATCGAATACATCGTCACCAGAGTTATAAGGTTCAATTAATTTTGTTGCCTCATTATAATCAAATGGATAATGGTTTGTTAATGTAAGGAAACGTGTATAGAATGGTTTCTTAATATTTTTTAACATATCCACTGATTGATCAAAGTACTCAATATCTTTTAAACCCCAACCTAATTTTGTTTCAGGTGTTATTTTATAATCTAATTCGTTAAAGTAACGATCGTAACCAAGTGCTGGGTACACGATGTTACGGTTCCAGAACGTTGCATTGTTCGCATGGAATACAGCTGTGTAATACCCTTGATCATGCAAGATTTCTGGTGTTGCAACAAATTCATTGTTACCGTGTGTAAAGAATACAGCGCCGCGATCTAATGGATATAATGAGTTGTCTACAAGAAACTCCGCATCAGATGTTTTTCCTTGGCCTGTTTGATGATAGAAGTTGTCAAAGTAATAACTTTCTTTTGCAAATTGGTTTAAGAATGGCGTCACTTCTTGTCCGTTTACTTTCGCACCAATTAAGAATTGCTGCATGGACTCAAGAGATACAACAATTACGTTTTTCCCTTTTGCTGCGCCGAACATATTTGGATCTGGCTTTTCTTGTACTGTCTTTACATAGTTTTCTGCTTCTTGCAACTTACTTCCATCTGCAAATGCTTTTTGTGAACTTGATTTTGCTTGTAAGCCAAGATCGTATATTTGGTGTGTGTATAAACCTAAGTTTTTCACAAGCATGACGCGGTCAAATGAACGCGTTAATAATTCAGGACGCTCTGTTTCTGCAAGTCCTAAGTTTGCAAAGAAAATTGCAATTGTTGATACAAAATATAGTGAGCGCATTGGACGTGAAATACGCTCTGTTTTTGCATACTCTTTCTTTTTCTTTAACAAAATGAAGAAGAAGATAAGATCCGCAAATGCAACAACAATTTTGTAGTTAAAGAGCGATTTTACACTAGAGCCAAGACTACTGAAGTTTGACGTTTGTCCGAGTACAGGTAATGTTACGAAGTCATTATAGAAACCATAGAACATTACGTTACCAACAAGAACTATAGTAAGAACAAAGTCGATTCCAAGTGCAATATAATTACGTTTTTTACCTTTTGCAAATAATGCGAGACCCACTAGAAATAATGATGTTGCTAATGGGCTAATTAATAAAATAAACTCTTGCATAAACGATTCTAATTTTAGATCGAAACTAGTACGTGTGATTATATACGTTTTTAACCATAATGTAAGGGCAACAAATAACGTAAATCGCACGTTTTGAAATTGTAATTTCAAAGATTCCTTCATCCATTTACACCCTTTCTCTATCAGGCTTGGTCAATTTTTGAGAGAAAAATGCTCAAATAAAAAATACATAGTTTTCTTTGCCATGGATAGAGTTTTTTTCTTTCATACATCCATATATGACTTGAACTATGCATACCTTTTGTTTTCCTGTCTCTATGTTGTTCCGTAAGCACAACGTCATTTTTGTATTATACAACAAAATTTGGCTATTAGGAACACAGTAGAATCTTACATTTTTTGTATTTTGTCCATTATAGCTGACAGTGAAAACTTTAACATTGGTTTATATGCTCGTCAACTAAAAAATATAACAAAATTGGGAAAGAATATGTAGTAGAAGCGAGTATTTTATATTGAGAAAAATATAAAAACATAAATCGAACACTTGTTCTTTTTATGTTTATTTGTTACAATAAAAGCATATGATAAGTAACGTTCCAAGCTAGAATCTACACTATATTGTATGTGTGTGAAGTTTACTTATGTTGTAAATAAGCTGGGTATTATAGAAATAAATATGAAACTTCTATTAGTAAGAGAACATCACTTGCTTATGAAACGCTCTTACTAAATTTCTTTATTTCGTCACAAATTGACCGCAAATCGCGGAAGAATAGCGAGGGGAGATTTCATAATGAAGGGGAATTTTTCAGTTGAGGCGTTTTGGGATAAAGTAAAAAATACAGCAATTAAGGCGGGGCATTCAGTCATTTATGCTAGCTTGTTGCTGTTTTATGTATTACAAAAACGAGATGTTCCAAAACGAGTAAAGCTTGTAATTATTGGTTCTCTTGCGTACTTTATTGCACCGATTGATGCGATTCCTGATTTTGTAGCTGGACTTGGTTATACAGATGACTTAGGTGCATTAACGGCTGCACTCGTACAAGCTGCAATGTATGTCGATGAAGAAGTAAAAGAACAAGCGCGTACAAAATTGGGAGAATGGTTTAGTTCTGAAGTGGATACGTCACTTATCGATCAAAAGTTAGATTCATGAAGTGAAGCGTCTAACGGAAGGAATGGAATATGCCATCAGGAAAAACACACACGAAGATAAACTTAGTTTCTCTTCCTATCGTATTATTTATGCTAGTTTCTTACGGGTTAACAAATTTTGATTTTTTACTTACGTTTGCGATTGGGTTTATTGTTGGGACGTACTTTTTAACGCCGGATTTGGATATTCATAGTGCCGCTTATCGGAAATGGGGATTACTTCGCATCTTTTGGTATCCGTATCAAACTGTGATGCCGCATCGCTCACCGCTTACCCATACCATTATTATTGGTGATTTAATTCGGCTTCTCTACATGCTGCTTGTTTTCTCACCGTTTTTATATGTGTTAAATAAAACGGTGCTAGAGGGAAATTTGCTTGGAATTGCAAAGGAGCATGAAATAGAAATTATCACGTTTGTACTCGGTGTTATAGCTGCTAGTACATTACATATTATAGCGGATGGCGTGAATACAAGGCGAAAAAAGATAATGCGCCGCAAACGGAGAAAAAGAAGATAGTAAAAGCACTTGCATATTGCAAGTGCTTTTATTCTTATAAATAAGAAACTGATTGAAAATGGATTTTTTAGTCAGCTTCTTACGTAAATATATTATCTAGCTGTGACATCTTTCATTGCTTCAGAAACACGATCAACTGCTGCTTTTCCAACATCTTCGACAGTATCAATTGCATTTTGCATCGCATCGCTTGCTGCTTCAATGCCGCGTTTTGTTTTAGTACGTCCTTCATCAATTGCATCTTGATTTCGATTTTGCTCAGACATTTTTTAGTCCTCCTAAAGTTAGTTTTCAACTTTAGTATAAGAAAATATTATTTTGCTATTCATGAATGAACTTTAAATCACAATGTTATCTCGTTTTTTATTGCAGAACATATAATCATATCATATTTGTGAAAAAGTGAACAAAGAAATTGTGAATAAAATTCGAAAAATAGGATTGTAAATAAAGGAAAATATGATAAAGTATAAATATAACATTTGTGAAAACGTTTTCTTGGGGACGTTTTATTTTTTTTTAGGTCTAAAGGTCTGATGACCTGGTGGTCTATTTATATGGTTGTTAGCGAACAGGAGATACTAGAAAGGAAGAGGGACTATGAGCACATGGACACAAATTTATGATCCGCTAGGTAACATTTGGCTTTCGGCAGCAGTTGCAATGATTCCAATTATATTTTTCTTCTTGGCTTTAGCAGTTTTTCGTATGAAAGGCTATGTTGCGGGATTTATTACAGTTGTATTAACAGTTATAATTGCACTTTTCGTTTATAAAATGCCATTTACGATGGCGATGGCAGCAACTGGTTATGGTTTTGCTTATGGATTATGGCCGATTGCATGGATTATCGTTATGTCAGTGTTTTTATACAAAATTTCAGTAAAAACAGGACAGTTTGATATTATTCGTGCATCTGTTCTTTCTATAACAAGTGATCATCGTTTACTTGTTATTTTAATTGGGTTTTCATTCGGTGCGTTTTTAGAGGGGGCAGCTGGGTTTGGTGCACCGGTAGCAATTACAGCTGCGCTTCTTGCGGGACTTGGTTTAAATCCATTATACGCAGCGGGACTTTGTTTAATCGCCAATACAGCGCCGGTAGCGTTTGGGGCTATGGGTATTCCGATTTTAGTAGCTGGTCAAGTAACAGGTATTGATCCTCATAAAGTAGGACAAATGGCTGGGCATCAATTACCGCTTCTATCATTATTTGTTCCATTTTTCATCGTATTCTTAATGGATGGATTAAAAGGTGTGAAGCAAACGTGGCCTGCATTATTGGTAGCAGGCGGCTCGTTCGGGATTACGCAGTTTATTACAGCAACATATCTTGGACCTGAGCTTCCAGACATTACATCAGCATTAGTAAGCTTAGTGAGCTTAGCATTATTCTTAAAAGTATGGCAACCAAAAGAAATTTATCGTTCTGGAAAAGGACAAGAAGAAGCAGCGGCAACGGTAGATGCTGATTCTACAGTGAATTTAGTAGCAGGAAAAGTTTTGAAAGCGTGGTCACCGTTTATTATTTTAACGGTAATGGTTGTTATTTGGAGCCAGAAATTCTTTAAAGATTTATTTGTTCCAGGAGGCGCGCTTGAAAGTTTAGTATTTAAATTTAAAGTTCCGGGTCTGCATAATTTAGTCATGAAGGCAGAGCCAATCGTTAATAAACCAACGCCGTATGAAGCTGTATTGAAGCTTGATATTTTATCAGCAACAGGAACAGCAATTTTAATCGCATGTATCATTACAATGTTTGTTTTAAAAATGAGTCCAAAACAAGCAGTAGCTACATTTAAAGAAACGTTGCAAGAATTAAAAATGCCAATTCTATCAATTGGATTAGTACTTGGTTTTGCATTTATTGCAAATTACTCTGGACTTTCATCGACGTTAGCATTAGCATTAGCAGGAACTGGAAGCTTATTCCCGTTCTTCTCACCATTCCTTGGATGGATTGGGGTATTCTTAACAGGATCAGATACATCTGCAAATGCATTGTTCTCAAACCTACAAGCAATTACAGCGCAGCAAGTAGGTGTGAAGGAAGTATTACTTGTTGCTGCAAATACAACAGGTGGTGTAACGGGTAAAATGATTTCACCGCAATCGATTGCAATTGCATGTGCGGCAGTTGGACTTACTGGGAAAGAATCGGATTTATTCCGTTTCACAGTGAAGCATAGTTTATTCTTTGTAACAATTATTGGTATTATCACATATATTCAAGCTTATTATTTAACGTGGATGATTCCGTAAACAACAACAAGGGGGCCTCTCTTATCATGAGGTCCCCCTTTTTATTATTTCTGATAAGGGAAATGAACAGTTTTAATATGGTATAAATTGAAATGAAAATGTTGATTACGTGCTGTAATAAGTTCAATTTGATTGTCCGTTACTTCCGTTAATTTTCCAACTTTGTAAGCATGTATGCCTAAATCAAGTAATATAATATGTTGTTTTAGTTTTTTCAATTGTTCAGAAAACGTCCGGGCAAGTGTAAGTTTGGAGGCTGCTGGTGATAGTTTTTCTCTTTCTAATCCATAAGGCGTTTCAGCTTCTTGATAAGGAATAAGATATTTTACGTGATGAAATGGAATATATAATGTTTGATAGACAGGTGAGAGAAATACAAAATAGTCATTCATAATATGAGTGACATACCCATGTAAAAAATGTTCGTGTGATAGTGCGAGTTCAATATATTGTCCTTTTGCTACTTGTAGTGTTTTTCGAAGTGAAATTGTAGATTCGGTTGATAATATATCTTGTGGTAGTAAAGATTCTGGAATTGTGAGATTTTCAAAGAGTAAGGATTCTGTGGATGGAGTTAAATGTTGAATGTGTAAACTAGAGATATACATGTATTTTTCTCCATCATACAATACAATAATATCTGAGCCTTTATCAATCATAATTCCTTCAAATGGGAGAAGCGCCCCGGATATTGTTACTTGTATGGGTTTATTCATATATTTTTGTAAATGAAGCATAATAATCTCCTTTCTTGTAATTACATATGTTCCTTTTTCTCGCTTTTAAGCTGCGAAGACCAATTTCAACCAATAATATAAGCAAAATAGCGTGAAAATGACAGTTGGCGGAATGACGAGAAATGTCGCCTTCATATACGTTCCCCAGCTGATATTTACTTTTCCTTTTCTTATAATATACATCCACATTAAGGTTGCTAATGTACCAATTGGGAGTAGTAGTGAGCCCATGTCGCTACCGATGATGTTTGCAAGATAAATCGTTTTCAATGTAATCGGATCTAGTCCCATTTCGGTAAGGGCGATCGTACCAATCATTAAGGCAGGATGGTTATTAAAGATGTTAGAGAGGATAGAAAGTAAGCCGCCCATAATAAAGTCGGCATGAAATAAACTACTGGTAATAAGTGGATGAAGTTTTGCGACGAGAAATTCGGTTAAACCGATGTTATGAAGTCCATATACAATTACGTACATAGAAAATGCGAAAACTAACACATACCAGGGTGTTTTCTTAATCATGTCAATCGGTGAAATGCGTAGTTTGTACCATCTCCACCCAAGTAAAATAATAGAGCCAATGACCGCCGTGATGGCGATGGAAAATTGAAAGTACGATGCAATAAACAAGCTGATGCGAACGCATAAAACAAATAATAGAATTCCGAACATAAATTGTGTTCGCTTACGATTTGCATCTATTTGGGGCCTTGGTTGCAATGGATGAAAAGATTTTTTAACGAAATTTTCATCTAAATATATCGGTAAGACCGGGAGTGTTTTCGGTAATTGTTTATGAAAGATGAGGAATAATAGGGACGCCATAAAAAGAAGGCCTAACGTGGCAGGAACAAACATCATTGCTGTATGCATGTATAAATCCATATGGACAATTTTTAAAGCAATTAAATTTACAATATTGCTGACACCAATTGGTGCACTTGAGGCAGTGGCGATGAGTGCGCCGCTTAATAAGTAGGGTATTTTTTGATCATGTGTAAGTCGTAAATGATGTAATAAAAGCAGTAAAATAGGGGTTGTAATTAAGATGCTGCCATCATTATTAAAGAATAATGTCATGAGGAAGCAAAGAAGATTTGTATACCAAAAGAGGCGAATACCAGAGCTTTTAGCTTTTTGGGCAAGTTGAACAGCGCACCAATGAAAAAAGCCGAAACTTTCTAGAACGATCGCCATAACAATGGTCGCCATAATTGTTATGGCGGCGCCAATAATTTTTGAGCTAATATCACCCAAGTCGGCAAAAGAGACCGTGCCGCTTAAAATGACAATCATTGCCCCAACTGTTGCTGGAATTGCTTCGTTCATTCCTTTTGGTCGCCAAAAGATGATGA
Organism: Bacillus sp. S10(2024); assembly: GCF_050473865.1. Taxonomy (NCBI): domain Bacteria; kingdom Bacillati; phylum Bacillota; class Bacilli; order Caryophanales; family Bacillaceae; genus Bacillus; species Bacillus sp. S10(2024). Next base: position 3,794,346 of record NZ_JBFLUR010000002.1, read on the forward strand.
GCATAGTTCCGAGAAACGCGAGTATGGTTATTGTAGATTGTAGGTTTATCAACTCTTTCACTCCTGTTCTTATAGTGAAGTGTCCGTACAGAATATATTCCTACACAGGTTTATACTACATATGTATGAAGTGCGGATTCGGCTTGTACTAAGTGAAATAACTATTTTTGAGTGAAAAAGAAAAAATTAAATATCTTTGCATTTTTTAGACAATGATGTATGATAGGGTCGTAGTAAAAATTTAATCAGTGAAAAACTGGGGGTGCCCGATAGAGCTGGGCTGAGAGAGAAGCGTGTCGAAGCTTCTTAACCCTTTGGACCTGATCTGGTTCGTACCAGCGGAGGGAAGTTGTCGGCTTTACATAACAATGTCTTTATGTAGCCAGGTCCTATTCTTTATGATGGGCCTGGCTTTTTTATTTGGCATTGCTAGCCGCTAGTTCTCATCCTTGTCACAAGAAAAGTGAAGACACAGGGGAGGAAAAAGTGATGAAACAATCTGTTTCAGCTGAGCAAATTGAGTTGAAGTCAAGTTTACCGGGAAGCAAGAAGGTATATGTAGAAGGTACGCGTGAAGACATGAAAGTACCAATGCGTGAGATTGCACAAAGCGATACAAACGGTGTGCCAAACCCGGCTATTCGTGTGTATGATACGAGTGGTCCTTATACAGATCCGAATTACAAAGTGGAGTTAGAAAAGGGGATGCAGGCGCCGCGCCGCTGCTGGATTGTGGAACGAGGAGATGTAGAAGAGTATGAAGGTCGTGAAGTGAAGCCGGAAGATGATGGAGTGAAAGCAGCATCTACACATACGCCTGTATTCCCACAAATGGGACGGAAGCCACTCCGTGCAAAAGACGGGGCAAATGTTACGCAAATGCATTATGCGCGTAAAGGTATCATCACATCAGAGATGGAATATGTAGCCATTCGCGAAGGTGTGGAGCCTGAATTTGTGCGGAAGGAAATCGCTGAAGGTCGTGCTATTTTACCAGCAAATATTAATCACCCGGAAGCAGAACCGATGATTATTGGTCGTAACTTCCATGTGAAAGTAAATGCGAATATTGGGAACTCGGCTGTTTCATCATCTATTGCTGAAGAAGTTGAGAAGATGACTTGGGCAACGCGCTGGGGTGCTGATACAATTATGGACCTTTCTACTGGGAAAAATATTCATACGACACGTGAATGGATTATTCGTAACGCTCCTGTACCAGTTGGAACAGTGCCGATTTATCAAGCACTTGAAAAGGTAAACGGAATTGCGGAAGATTTAACGTGGGAAGTATACCGTGATACGCTAATTGAACAAGCGGAGCAGGGGGTAGATTACTTTACCATTCATGCTGGTGTGCTGCTTCGTTATATTCCGCTTACAGCAAAGCGTGTAACAGGAATTGTGTCACGCGGCGGCTCGATTATGGCGCAGTGGTGCCTATACCATCATCAAGAAAACTTCTTGTATACACACTTTGAAGAAATTTGTGAAATTATGAAGAAGTACGATGTTTCCTTCTCTCTTGGAGATGGATTACGCCCTGGTTCGATTGCGGATGCAAACGACGAATCTCAATTTTCTGAGCTTGAAACATTAGGAGAGCTTACAAAAATTGCTTGGAAGCATGACGTCCAAGTAATGATTGAAGGGCCAGGACATGTACCGATGCATTTAATTAAAGAGAATATGGATAAAGAGCTGGAGATTTGTCACGGTGCACCGTTTTATACGCTTGGACCATTAACGACAGACATTGCACCTGGTTATGATCATATTACTTCTGCAATCGGTGCAGCGATGATCGGCTGGTTTGGTACAGCAATGCTTTGTTATGTAACACCGAAAGAACATCTTGGCCTGCCAAACAAAGATGACGTTCGTGAAGGTGTGATTACGTATAAAATTGCTGCGCACGCTGCTGATCTTGCAAAAGGTCATAAAACAGCACATGAGCGTGATGATGCTCTTTCAAAAGCGCGCTTTGAATTTCGCTGGCGTGATCAATTTAATTTATCATTAGATCCTGAACGTGCAATGGAATATCACGATGAAACATTGCCGGCAGAAGGAGCAAAGACAGCGCATTTCTGCTCTATGTGCGGTCCGAAGTTTTGCAGTATGAGAATTTCGCATGATATTCGTGAGTATGCGAAAGAGAATGATTTAGAAACAACAGAAGCAATTGAGAAAGGTATGAAAGAAAAAGCAGAAGAGTTTAAAGAAGCGGGTAGTCAGTTATATAAATAAGTAGAAAACCTGAAATAAAAACCCTTTCTTTTTGAGGGGGGCGAGAGCGTTTGGCCGTGCATAGAATCTGCCACGTGCGATGTAAAACAAAGATAGAAGGAAGTGGAGAGCCTACTTTGTTTTGTATGCTAGGGCCTTAAATAGAAAGCGCCTTTCTAAACATCTCTTAATCTATGATTATGTGTACCTAACCTAATATAAATAATCATCCCCCTGCTGAGCGAGAGCAGGGGGATTTTGTTTCGTTTGATAAGTTAACGGGCGAAAATGAGCTGTACCCAGTAGAATAAGAGGAAGAGGGTTACGATTGTGGTGAGTGGGATAACAATTAAGGAGACGCTCAAGTAATCTTTCCATTTTACTTTAATTTTATTTTGCTTTAGGATATACATCCAAATAAGAGAAGCGAGTGTACCGATTGGTAATAACAATGATCCCATATCGCTACCAATGATGTTTGCAAGATAGATGGTTTTGAGGGTAACTGGATCTAATCCCATTTCTGTTAAGGTAATCGTTCCAATCATTAAGGCAGGATGGTTGTTAAAGATGTTTGATAGAATTGAAACGAGTCCCCCCATGGTAAAGCTAGCATATAATAAACTTTGATTGACAATCGGTTCGCATGCTTGGACAAGCCAAGCTGTTAATCCAGCATTATGAAGCCCGTAAATCATAACGTACATGGAAAAAGCGAAAATGAGAATGTGCCATGGTGTCTTTTTTAGTATATCGACTGGGTTTGTTCGTAAATAATACCATCTCCATATGAGGAGAATGAGAGAGCCAATCACGGCAACAATTTCAATCGGAATTGCAAAGAACGAGGCAACGAAAAGAAGACAACGCATAAGGAAGACAAACAGTAACACTTTTAACATAAATTTCGTGCGTTTACTTTTCGTATTAATCGAATTTTTTCCTTTTAATGGATGGAAGTGTTTTGTGAAGAAGACTTCTTCGATGTCGTAAGCGGATTTTGGTAGTTGTTTCGGTAGTTTCTTTTTCACAACTATATACATGAGCCATGACATAAAGAGAAGTCCTAATGTTGCAGGCACAAACATCATCGCTGTATGCATATAGAGCGTCATATGAACGATATTTAGTGCGATTAAATTTACAATATTACTAACGCCAATTGGAGCACTAGAAGCAGTTGCAATTAATGCGCCGCTTAATAAATATGGAATTTGTTGATGCGGTTTTAATTGAAGGTTTTTTAGAAGTAAAATTAAAATTGGTGTTGTAATTAAAATGCTACCATCGTTATTAAATAATAATGTCATAAGAAAACAGAGTAATTGGATATACCAATATAAGCGATGCCCAGAGCCTTTTGCTAAGCTTGCGAGCCTGGCTGCTGCCCAGTGAAAGAAACCAAAACTTTCTAATATAACAGCCATAACGATCGTGGCGAGGATGGTAATAGAGGCGCCGCCGATTTTACTAATGATATCGGTAATGTCACTGCGTGATACGAGGCCGGCAATAATGATAATTCCCGCTCCAATTGCAGCTGGCCATGCTTCATTTAATCCGCCTGGTCGCCAAAATATGATGGTCATGGTAAGAAGAAAAACAACAACCGTAATCCAAATTTCGATACCCATAGCTAGCCTACCCTTCTAATTTTTGAAATTTGAACAAGAGTATTTCGACTTGTCCAAGACTTTCTATTTAATCATATTCAAATTGTTAAAAGAAGGTATGAGCCATTACACTAACTATTGTAAATATGTATGTTTGATACTTTAGGGGAAAGATCTAGTATATAGGAATTTTGGAGTGAAAATAGGCACATATTCAGTATGTGCCTATTAGGTATTTATAACAGAAAAGCGAATGCGTGCATCTACCTAATTTTCTTTTGCTAGGTAAATGCGGAGTGAAATCTACTCTTTATTTTGTAGTAGATGATGTTTGACTAAGAATTTTTAATTATATAATGGACAGAACACCATTTTTTAGGTGGGCAGGAGCGAGTGGAGGTTCTGTTTTGGTTTGTGAGATGGTGTCTTTATTATTCTATGTTGAATTATGTCGTAACGTCTTTGCCCCGCTATTTGCGGGCAGTAAAGGCTGAAGAAGAGCAGGGAAGAAAACAGCCCGTAAAATCCCGATTGGTGAGGGCTAACCATCAGTGAGAAAGCGTCACTGATGGAAGTTTCACTTTAAAAATGATCGATCCTTCAAGAATAAGTTCCAGAAGAAGATGAATCCTGGTAGTAAAATTGCGATACCGATAGCATAGAGAACGAGCAGTGCATAAAATGTTTCTGTCGTTGTAAAGCTTGTGAAAACTGTCACGTCTGGATAAATAATATACGGAAGATGGGCAACGCCATAAGCGTAGCTTGCAAATCCATATTGGGCGACGACAGACAGAACTGCAATGCGCGGCCAACCTAGTATTCCTTGCCTTTTGTTCGTCCACCAAAGTGAGGAATAGCCAATGATAAAAAAGATGATTGAGATTGTAAACCATAGGAACTGTTTAATTAAACCTTCCATGAGCCAATGTGTTTCCGGTTCCATGACGACAAGTGCGATGATGGCAGTGACAAGCGTTGCAGGACCAAGTAAGATGGCATTTCGTCGATAGAGACGATATGTATCTTTAGAGCCTTGTTCGCTAGCGAAGTCAGCGAGGAAGAGTGCTGATAAAAAGAGTTCGGACGTTAAGCCAAAGAGCATGTACCAATATACAACCGGGCTTGATAATAATTTTCCATATAGTAACGTTTCTTTCCCGTTAGCAGTGGTAATGAAGGCTCCTTCTGTTACGGGGAGAACTGTAATTAGGAGAGCTGGAATCAATAGGCCAGTAATGCCTGAAATTGTGCGCAGTATACGCTCGTACTTTGGCACAGAGTAAGCGAACACCATAAAGGTACTGCGAATGGCAACGAGAATGAGAATTAAGGTAACAGGTACAAACATTGCTGTTGCAAGTGTAAAGGCGGCCTTTGGAAAGAAGCCGAGAAATGCTACAACGACAAAGACTAGAAATGTATTCGTAACTTCCCACGTTGGAGATAAGTAACGATTCGCCAGCTTTCCAGCAAGTGTTGGATGTTTTGCGTACACCATCCCCCAAAAGCCGGCTCCGAAATCAATGGAGCCTAAAATACTGTACACAAAAATGACGGCCCAGAGAATGATAATGGCGATACTTGCTTCATGCATGTGAATCCCCCCCGTTCGGTTGTAAGTCGTTCTTTAATGGATGTCGCCTAAAGAATGTTCGTAATACGAAGATAGTTAATGCACCAAGAGCGATGTAAAGGACGACAAATACGACGAATAATGGTCCGACAAAATCAGCACGCGTGGCAGCATCTGTCGTCCGTTGAAATCCATAAATTGTCCAAGGCTGCCGACCGCTGCAGCTGAAAATCCAACCAAATTCAATGCCAAGAAGCATAATCGGACCGCACGCCGCAGTGGCCCATAGCATCCATTTCGGCAATTGTCCTCCTTTTTTTCGGTAAATGAAGTACCAATATCCAAGAGAAATTGCAGCGACGGCAAATGTAAATGTAGCTGTTCCGACCATTAAATCAAAGAATAGATGAGTGTAAAAGGGCGGCCACGTTTCTTGCGGAAATTCATTTAATCCTTTTACAACTGTGCTTGGAGAAAAACCAACTAACATGCTCAGCAGATTTGGAAATTCAATGGCGTATTTTAATTTGTTTGTTTCTGGATCAAGTACGCCGCCAACAGCCAGCGGTGCATGTGATTGTGTCTGATATAATGCTTCTGCTGCTGCTAATTTCTCTGGTGAGTGCTCATGCAGAGCAATCGCAGATTCATGTCCAGAAAGCCACATGATTGCGCCTGCAATAAATGTGACGATTAAACCTAAATATAGTCCTTTTTTATGATAGGTAATCTCCTGTGCGCTTTTATTTCGTTTTAACAATTTGAAACCGGCAATCGAAGTGATGACAGCAGCTCCTGTTGCATAAGCTGTAATGACAACATGGATGGAGCTTGTGACAAAGCTTGGATTAAAAAAGGCTTTCCAAGGGTCGACATTATAGACTGAGCCGTCTGCTGCCATTGAAAATCCGGCTGGTGTATTCATCCATGTATTTGCCGATGTAATAAGTACAGCAGATGCAGTTGCACCGAACATCACAAAAAAGAGCGATATTAATCGCATGGATGGTGGCAACTTATCAGCAGCATACACATAAATGGACATGAACAACGCTTCTAGGAAGAAGGCGAAAATTTCAATTTGAAACGGGACGGAAATGACTTGTCCGACAATCTTCGCAAAGCCAGGCCAAAGCAAGGAAATCTGGACGCCTACAATTGTTCCTGTTGGAATGGCAACACCAAGGAGAATCGCAAATGCTTTCGTCCATCTTTTGGCCATCACAGAATAATCGGGATCCTTTTTCCAGTGATATAACACTTCACTTATAAAAATCATTAAAGAAAGGCCGATTCCTAGCGTTGCAAAAATAATATGGAAAGCTAACGATGATCCAAAGAAAGCGCGCGATAGTGTAACAGTATCCATATGTCCTACTCCTCTTCTTTTTTTTGCCATTATTTTCTTACCATTATGGAAAATTTATTCAACAAAGTGACAAAAAATATGTATGTACTTGAGGAGAGATTATGATATTATAATGTTGGAATCTTCAGAAAATAAACAAAAAGAAGAATTTGTATTTTATAATTGTGCTTTGAAGAAAAATGTTTTATAATGCTTTATGCGAACGTTAGTTCCGTTTTGGTTTTTATAAACGATAAGGCAGAAATGCTAATGTTCACTGGATTTAGTCGTATTCATGAAACGGAGGGGGAAGTTTTCATGTATCCAGAAGTCATTAAAAAAATGGCATTTTCGAAAGAGCATAAAGATTTATTGTTAAAGCTATATAATAAAGAAATTACAAGGCGTGAATATGATCGTCTCGTACAGGCATTATATCGGCCGGCAAAAGAAAGCATATAGTGAAGGAATAACTTCATTCTATAGCATTAAAGGAAAAGAGGTAATCTGAAAAAGGTTACCTCTTTTTGTATAGCGAAGAATACGTTCTGTTTTTCAATGCGATTTTCGGAATTGTAAGTCTTTCTTAAAGGAAGTGAATTTAGCATAGAAAATTTTTGTTTATATGCTCGTCATATGAGAATTCCCCTAGACATATATATAGGTTAGCTTAACCATATGGATAGCTGGAAAGGGCGAATGAGAAAGGGGGCATCATATGAATATTTTGCTTTGCTGCGCTGCGGGCATGTCTACGAGTTTGCTTGTTACAAAGATGGAGAGAGCAGCAGAGGCGCAAGGGATAGAAGCTAGAATTTGGGCTGTATCTGGGACGGAAGTTCGTAATCATATTGATGAAGCGGATGTATTATTATTAGGCCCGCAAGTACGCTATCTCTTACCGAAAATGCAAGAGCTCTGTAAAGAGAAAGGAATACCTGTTAATGTCATTCAACCAATGCACTACGGACTTTGTAATGGAGAAGCGGTGTTACAAGCGGCATTGTCAATGAAGGCATAAGGAGAGTGGAGAGAATGACGGGGTTTTTAGAAAGATATGTTATGCCTGTAGCGGGAAGAGTTGCAGAGCAGCGTCACTTACAAGCTGTTCGAGACGGAATTATTTTAACGATGCCTTTCTTAATTATCGGATCATTTTTCTTAATTATTAGTGCGTTGCCGATACCTGGATATAATGATTTTATGGCTAATTTATTTGGACCTGGCTGGCAAAAGGCATTAGGGTATCCGGTAAGTGCCACGTTTAATATTATGTCCTTAATAGCATCTTTTGGAATCGCTTACAGATTGGCGGAACAATATAAAGTAGATGCATTAGCATCAGGGGCGTTGTCGCTTGTGTCATTCTTATTAGCAACGCCATTTCAAGTTTCTCATATTGTAGAAGTGACGAAGGAAAGTATTTTAGTAGAAGGTGTGATTCCAGCTGTACTTACTGGCAGCCAAGGTTTATTTGTGGCGATGATTTTAGCACTTATATCTACAGAAATATACCGTGTTATTATACAGAAAAATATTGTAATTAAAATGCCAGAAACGGTACCGCCAGCCGTATCGCGTTCGTTTGTTGCACTGATTCCTGGTTTTGTTGTGATTATAGTTGTGTGGATTATACGGTTAATTTTGGAACATACTTCGTTTGGCAGCATTCATAATATTGTGGGCCAATTGCTACAAGCACCGCTTAGTGCGCTTGGTGCTAGCTTATTTGGAGCAGTGGTTGCGATTATTCTTATTCAAGTATTGTGGGCATGCGGGATTCACGGAGCGGCAATTGTTGGCGGCGTGATGGGGCCAATTTGGCTCTCATTAATGGATCAAAACCGTGTCGCCTTTCAAGCTGGGCAAGATGTACCAAATACAATTACGCAGCAATTTTTTGATTTATGGATTTATATGGGCGGTTCTGGAGCGACGCTCGCACTTGTCGTAGCGATGTTACTATTTGCACGAAGTCAGCAATTAAAAAGTTTAGGCCGGTTATCTATTGGACCAGGTATTTTTAATATTAATGAGATGGTGACATTTGGAATGCCAATTGTATTAAATCCCCTTCTTCTTATTCCATTTATTCTTGTTCCTCTTGTTCTAACGATTGTGACATATTTTGCGATGGAATGGGGCCTTGTAGCGCGGCCGAGCGGCGCAGCTGTACCGTGGACAACACCAATTCTATTTAGCGGCTATTTAGCAACGGGCGGTAAGGTTTCAGGTGTTGTGATGCAGCTAGTAAACTTCTTCTTAGCTTTTTTCATCTATTTCCCATTCTTAAAAATGTGGGATAAGCAAAAGCAGGAAGAAGAAAGGGGGGAGCAATAGAGGGAAATGGATACGATAGAGACAACGGCTTTTCATCTAATTTTACACGGGGGAAATGCGAGAAGCTCAGCGATGGAGGCAATTCAATTTGCGAAACAAGGAAAGCTTTCCGAAGCGGACGAAAAATTGCAAGAGGCGGACAGCGAGTTAAAGGAAGCGCATCGCTTACAAACAGCGTTGATTCAACGAGAGGCAGGCGGCGAAAAGGTCGAACTTACGTTGCTGTTCGTTCACGCACAGGATCACCTTATGAATGCTATAACAATGAGGGAATTAGCGAGTGAATTTGTTGATTTATATAGGAAGATGTTAGATGGAAAATAGGCCTTGCGGGTGCAAGGTCTTTTTTTTATCCTGCCATTCGCGGGCAGTAAAGGTTGGAGAAGAGCCGGGAAGAAAACTGCCCGTAAAAGCCCGATTGGAGAGGGCTAACCATCAGTGTCTGGGGGTGCTCCCCGCTGATGGAAGTTTCACCTTATGCACCGAAAACGCCAAGTTAAACAAATAATGGAACCACTTATGTACATATCCATTTATTTTTTCCACATTTATGTAAAAATGAAGTAGTAAAGGGGGGCTGATATGAAGGTTCATATTGATTTAGACCCAGCACATGAAGAACTAGAAATTGTGATAAGGACGAAAGAAATGACTGAAGATGTTCAACACATTTTGAAAATATTAGAAGGGGGGACGATAAAGCAAATTGTTGGGATAGAAGATCAACAGTTTTATTTATTGGAGTTTGAGGAAATATATTGGTTCTATTCGGAAGGCAGAAAGGTATTTGCCCAAACGACAAAAGGAAATCTTGAAGTAAAACACAGGTTGTATGAATTAGAGAGTGCCTTGCAGCGAGAAGGATTTGTTAGGTTCTCAAAATCAACAATTGCAAATATAAAGCATGTGAAAAGTTTTGAAATGTCGTTTAGTGGCAGCATGTGCGCCCATTTTTCAAATGGGATGAAAGAGTATGTTTCGCGAAAATATGTTGCGCTTATTAAAGAAGTTTTGAATATAGGAGGTTAGTATAATGATGGATAGAATAGGTGCAAAGTTGGCAGCCGGTATGGGGATGGCGATGTTTTATAGCTTACTATTTTTGGGGATCGTTTATGCAAATGGGGTGGAGACAATAGAGATAAAGACATTGTTAATTCAACTTGTTGCAGCAAATATAATTGGGGTAATTTTCTCTGTTGCTTCTTTTGTTTTTGAGAGGGAAGAATGGAGCCTGTTAAAGCAAACAACCATTCATTTCATTATATTACTAGGAACATTTCTTCCGGCGGCAATATGGATGGGGTGGGTTCCTAATCATGCAAGTGCCATTCTCATTTGTGTAGGAAGCTTCATTATCATTTACTTCATGATATGGTTTGCAATGACAATGTATTGGAAGAAAAAGATTGATGGGTTAAATAATCACCTTAAATAGGAAGTTCGGTACGTCGAGGGTCTCTATCCTGTTATTTGTGAGCTTTCCATCAGAGGGGAGGAACAAGCCTCCCACTGATGGAAGTTTCACTTTATTCAATAACGGTTATGTCACCTAAGCCGCGCGTGAATCGTTTTGTATACAATTGTTTCGGTTTTAATATAGATATTACGTAGTCGATCGCTTTTTGCGGATCTGCTTTTGTTCCACACGTATAGCAGTCAATTGCTGCAAATCCTTTTTCTGGATACGTATGAATCGAAATATGACTTTCAGATAGTAGAACTAATATGGTAGTCCCAGATGGCTGAAAGGTTTTTGCATCTACGGATAATACTGTTGCCCCGCATATATTTGCTGCTGTGATGAGATGTTTTTGTAAGAATTGCTGATCATCTAAAAAAGCGGCATCTACCTCCCATAGATCGACTAGTATATGTCTTCCGAATGTTGAATACTCCATGTTTCCTCCTTTTTTATCTTGTATTAATAGGCAGTAAGACTCTCACCTCGAGATATAGGGATAATGAAGATGCTAGGTGGGAATAACTGCGAGCATGTGCCTGATTGGGCAGAGTTTTCATCAGTAGGGGAAAGACATCATTGATGAACGTTGCACTTTATGATTAATACTCCATATCTTTCCCATAGTAACGATGCAAAATGAGTTGATCACGTGTGTTAATTTTGACATTTTCTCTTTCCTCTAAGAGATCATCTCTAAAGCGGGATAATAAGGCTAAGTTTTTCGGAAGTGTTCGGTGGGGAACGTTTACGGAACGTTTGCTAATGTTACGTAGCGTCGAAGAGGAATAGGTTGCGATGTGAAAGCCCCAATCATTTCCGAAAGAAGGAACGATTGTATGATAACTTGCTACAGTTAAACCAGTGCTGGCAATTGTTTTGCCGATGCTCCAATATGTTAGTGGTGCATCTTGTGGTGAATTGGCTTGGCAGACGAACACGCCTCTTTTTGTAAGGAAGCTAGCTACAGTTGAGAATAATTCTTTCGTATATAGCTGACTTAATGTGGAAGTTGCTGGGTCTGGGAAGTCAATAATGATAACATCGTATTTCCGCGAGGATGTACGTAAAAACTTTTGTGCATCATATGCATGGATGTTCACACGCTTATCGAAAAATGCACTTTCATTTAACTGGACAAGTTCAGGTAATTCCGTAGCAAGTTTAATCACTCGTTCATCGAGATCGACAAGATCGACGCGACGAACCTTTTGATATTTTAACACTTCTCGTAAGGCAAGGCCGTCTCCGCCTCCTAAGATGAGGACAGATTCAGGACAATCTACAATTGTCATAGCAGGATGGACGAGGGCCTCGTGATACATTCTTTCGTCTACGGAACTAAATTGTAATTGTTCGTCAAGGTACATTCTGACGTCATTTACTTTTAGTACGTCAATTTTTTGGTATTGACTTGTTCCTTGATATAGAGACTTATGTTTTCCTGCCAATATTTCCGAGAGACTAATCTTGTCCCATATGTCGCCTTGGCTGTGATAAGATTTTTCTTTTTTTTCAGATTGGGAAGTATATTCTTTCTCGCAATTATGCGATTTATACTTTTTGGACATGTTGAACTCCTTTCTTTTGATGCGAAATAGTTTTTGTTAGTTCATGATAGTATATGAAAATGAAGAGAGAAGGTTTGGACAATTTAGTATTTTTATAGATTAATTAAAACATTGATTTTAAGTGTATTCCAAATTATTTTACACAGCGGCTAAACAAGGAAATATAGAAGAAGCAGAGGAAGTGATGAATGAAGCGCATCATTTCTAACATGAGCTCATACAATCAGAAGCAAGAGGAGAAAAAACAGAAATGGCAGTACGACACTGAATAAGAAATCAATGCGAAAGGAGAACATGTTGCATGCGTGGAATAAAAGTTGCAACGATTGGCGGTGGCTCTAGCTATACGCCGGAGTTGATTGAAGGTTTTATTAAGCGCTATCATGAACTTCCTGTTCGGGAAATTTGGTTAATTGATGTGGAAGAAGGAAAAGAAAAGTTAGAGATTGTTGGTAACTTAGCAAAGCGTATGGTGAAAAAAGCAGGAGTACCAATTGATATTCATCTGACGCTAGATCGCCGCGAAGCGTTAAAAGACGCGGACTTTGTGACAACGCAGTTTCGCGTTGGATTGTTAGAAGCGCGCGGAAAAGATGAATCTATTCCGTTAAAGTATGATGTAATTGGCCAAGAGACAAATGGTCCTGGCGGTTTATTTAAAGCTTTACGAACGATTCCGGTTATTTTAGCTATTTGTAAAGACATAGAGGAGCTTTGTCCAAACGCATGGTTAATCAATTTCACAAATCCAGCGGGCATGGTAACAGAAGCGATTCTTCGCTATACAAACATTCAAAAAGTTGTGGGGCTATGCAACGTTCCGATTGGGATTCGTATGGGGTTAGCGAAGATTCTCGAGGTAGATTCAAGCCGTGTACACGTTGATTTTGTAGGCTTAAATCATATGGTGTACGGACTAGATGTGTATGTAGATGGTGTAAGCGTCATGGACCGTGTGCTCGAATTCATGACAGATCCAGAGAAACAAATTACGATGCAAAATATTGCGATGCTTGATTGGGAGCCTGATTTCATTCGTGCGCTTCGGGCAATCCCATGTCCATACCACCGTTACTACTACAAAACACGCGAAATGTTAGAAGAAGAAAAGCAAGAGTCACTAAAAAATGGTACACGTGCAGAAGTGGTGAAAAAGTTAGAGAATGATCTGTTTGAACTGTATAAAGATCCGAACATAGATCATAAACCACCGCAATTAGAAAAACGCGGCGGCGCATATTATAGCGATGCGGCCTGCAGCTTAATTACGTCTATTTATAACAATAAAGGTGATATTCAGCCTGTAAATACAAGAAATAATGGTGCAATCGCAAGTTTGCCAGCTGATTCTGCTGTTGAGGTAAACTGCATCATTACAAAGGATGGTCCAAAACCGATTGCGGTCGGTGACTTACCGGTACCAGTTCGCGGCTTAGTTCAGCAAATTAAATCGTTTGAACGTGTAACAATTGAAGCTGCTATAACAGGCGATTATCATAAAGCGCTGCTTGCGATGACCATTAATCCACTTGTACCATCTGATAAAGTAGCAAAACAAATATTAGATGAAATGCTAGAAGCTCATAAGAAATATCTTCCGCAATTTTTCAAAAAGGCATAAAAGCTCTTTTCTTTTTAGGGTGGGCGAGAGGAACTGGTCATGTATAGGAGCGGTCAGGGCTTATTTTAGCCCCGTGCGATGTGAAAAGAGAGGTAGGAAACAAGTGCGGGTCACTTTTTACTTTGTGTACCAGGCAAGCGTCTGTTGAAGAAGATATACCTAGGAGGGGACGTAATGATTCAATTAATTGTAAACGCAGATGACTTCGGATTAACAAGAGGTGTAAATTACGGCATTATTGATGCGCACGTGAATGGGCTTGTCAACTCCGCAACAATGATGATGAATATGTCAGGGGCAGAGCATGCCGTGCAATTAGCGAGGCGATATAAGACGCTCGGAGTTGGAGTACATCTTGTATTAACCGCAGGAAAACCGCTTCTTTCTGACGTATCTTCGCTTGTAAAAGAAGATGGTTCGTTTCATTCGCAAAGTACGGTGTGGGAAGGGAGGATAAATCCGTATGACGCCGAGCGAGAATGGACTGCGCAAGTTGAAAAGTTTCTATCCTATGGTTTAACACCGACGCATCTTGATAGCCATCATCATGTACATGCACTGCCGATTTTGCATGATGTCTTAGAGCGTTTAGCAGAGAAATATCATCTTCCGGTGCGCCGCTGTGAACAAGAACGTGCAGTACGCCCATTTTCTGATGTGTTTTTGCACGATTTTTACGGAGATGGTGTAACGGACGACTACTTTATGACTTTGCAAGAGCGTGTAGCGGACGGGGCGACAGTTGAAATCATGGTACATCCAGCTTATGTAGATGCAGAGTTGATGAAATGTTCGTCTTATGTGATGAAGCGTGTTGAAGAGTTACGCATTTTAACAGAGAGCAAGCTTCCGAGCGGGATGGAGCTTGTCAAGTTTTAGAAATAGAGCTGATCAAGAAGTCTACTTTTTATTCAGCTCCAGCGAATGGGCGATTCGTGTGTCGAAGCGTTGATATATTTGGTGGACATTTGAAAGGAGTGCATTCAAAAGGTACTTATGTATCCGTTGAGTGCGCTCCTATTATTATTTCGTCCAAAGTTTGACCAGTTCCAAGTCGCTAGCTGAATATTCCCTTTCTCCATAACGAACTTTTTCGTAGATCGGTATAATATTTGCTGGCTTATTAAGTCGTAATAGCCACTGCTGCACGGTTTCATATGGTTTTCTTCTGTTATGTTTAGGTAGCTTTTTTTCCCATTGTATTAGTTCTTTTCGGATTTCATTATGAATCGGCTGGATGTCATTGATATGTTCATCTGCTATCGTAGTAGTTTCGGTGTGAGTTTGTTGTGTAGGACGTACAATAGAGGCTGGTTGGATTGACTTTTTCTTTTTGAAATATATGAAAGCGAGAATGAGAGTTGCTGTGATAATTATAATAGTAGTTATCCATGATTTTTTGTTGTTTTGAATGCTTTCATTGATAGTACCAAAAATCTTATCTTTCCATGGTATTTGAATAGGTGGACCTTCGAGTTCCTCCTCATCGTCCGTAATTACTGTTGAATCACCATGTGGTGCTGGCATTTGTTTTTTCCAATCCGCTTCATAGCTATAATAATGTCCCCACCCTATGAACTTTCTAAATTCCTGTTGTGTAAATAAGGAAAATGTAGATAGTACCCATGAAATGATTACAAACATAACAACAATTATCGTTCGAGAGAACCAGAGCCGATTTTTAGGCATGCGCAACTCAACTCCTGTTTCTAAATTTGTCTGTTCTATAAATCGTAACACAATTTGCAGGTGTAATAAATTGAATATTTAAAAAATTACATCCTCCAAAGTGTGAGGAGGATGTAAAACTAGCTTTTATCCCGCATTAACGGGCAGTAATACTCCCGCCTCAAAATTCAGCAAAAGCATTGTCCAGCTCTAGCGGCTAGAATCCCCGGTCGTTTCGCCCCCCTTGGACGAGGCAAAAAAGCGCCTCGTCCAAGGGGACTCCAACGTCCTACGATTCTGAACGAGCCGCTTCCGCTTTTCTTAAGAAGTTAGGCGGTAGATAAACTGCTGGCATGCGCCCAATTAGTGAGGGCTAATAATCAGTGGGGGATGAAGAAAACCCCCACTGATTAAAGTTTCACTTTATAGTACCGACAAAATCACCCCGCTGATCGCACCAATTATCACAATGACCCATGGCGGTATTTTCCAAAAGGCAAGCATTGTAAATAAGAGTAATGCGACAACGAAATCAGCGGGCTGCATAACGGAGCTTGTCCAAATAGGATGATAGAAAGCAGCAAGTAAAATACCGACAACCGCTGCATTTATCCCGAACATAGCTCCTTGTACGTACGGTTTGCGGCGCAGTGCATCCCAAAAAGGTAATACACCGACAACGAGTAAGAAGGCAGGAAGGAAAATGGCAATTGTCGCGATTGTTGCCCCGATTGTTCCGTCCGTAACGGCCCCGATATAAGCGGCAAATGTAAATAATGGCCCAGGAACGGCTTGCGTCATTCCGTAGCCAGCGAGAAATTGTTCTTTCGTTATATAGCCGTTTGACACAAATTCATTTTCTAGGAGCGGAAGAACGACATGACCGCCGCCAAAGACGAGAGAGCCTGAGCGATAGAAACTATCAAACATAGCAATCCAGTGCGAGAAAGAGCGGAATATCGGCAATATTATTAATAAGAGAAAAAATAAAGATAGGCATAGCGCCGCGACTTTGCGAGAGATAGGAATAGATATTTCTGTTTCAGCTGTGATTGTGTGCTCTCTGTATAAGAGCCATCCAACGATGCCCGCGAATAGAATAACGATAATTTGTATCCAAGCTGATTGGAATAATAGAACAGTAGCCGCGGCGATGACTGCAATCGCTATGCGGTTTCGATCTGGTGTTAGCTTTTGCGCCATTCCCCATAATGCGTGAGCGACAATTGCTACGGCTACTAGCTTTAAGCCGTGAATCCATCCCGTGTGTGCGATATCAATCTGTTGCAGTAATGAAGCAAACAGGACGAGCGCAAGAACGGAAGGGAGCGTAAATCCAAGCCAGGAAACAATGGCCCCAAGTATACCACCCCGTGATAATCCGATTCCGATTCCAACTTGACTACTAGCAGGGCCGGGAAGGAATTGACAAAGTGCTACAAAATCAGCGTAGCTTCTTTCATCCATCCATTTTCGCTTCTGAACGTATTGGTTATGAAAATAGCCAAGATGTGCAACAGGTCCTCCGAAGGAAGTGAGCCCGAGCTTTGTGGAAACGAGGAAGATTTCTATTAATATTTGTAATTTATTTACGATATTTTGTTTAGGTTTCATAGTAATAGGAGTCACCTTTTTCTTGAATAAAGTTTTTATAAATCTTATGCATGGCCAGAAGCTCTCGTCCATTAACAAAGGGGACGGTTTTTTAATATGTCTTTATACATCATATCGAATCTATGTAAATAAGAATATGGCAAGAATGTAATGGATATGTAAAATTGCATATTTGAGAAGTAACTTTTTATGTTACAGTAAATTTGTAAGAAGATAGCCTCCTAACTATCTTTGATCCAACGGATAATAGTTCTGCAAAATTACTTGTCACTGAAAAAGAACAAAAGAAACTTCCTCATTTAGGCTTCTTTTGTTCTTTTTCTTTTTTAACGAATTGATTTTGAATAAAGAAATTCATTATAAAAACCACTTCAACCAATTTCAAGTGCTTTTCATTTGGTTGAAGTGGTTTTATGTCGTTTTTTAGCTTATACACATATAGGAGTTGAACAGCTTTAGCAGAGACTAAAGCTGTTACAATCTCGCGTCCTTCCAAAAATTCACTTCTGAATGAGAAGAAGGGTTATAAGGAAGGAGTGTATACCCTTGTGAATGAAGGTAGTCAATGACTTGTGGTAGGATTTGTACAGTGACGTTCGAATCGTGCATTAATATGACTTCGACTGAATTATCACTTTGATTCATGACTCGTTCCAGTACGGCAGATGGATTATGAGCACTTTTCCAATCGTATGTATCGATTGTCCAATCCCACATTTTATAGTGAGCTGTAACAAGAGCATCTCGATAATTTTTCTTTAAATAGGGCATGCTGCCATAAGGAACGCGAACGAGATGCGTGTCAATTCCAGTGATCATCCGAACAATTTCCCGAGCTTGTTCCATTTCAGAAACTAAAATAGAGGGATCACCATTATAAAGGGATTTTGCATTATGAGACATACTATGTAATCCTAAATAATGACCTTCTTCAATTACTCGTTTTGTTGTTTGAGGATAACGAGAGACACGTCCACCGATAACAAAGAAGGTTGCTTTTCCGTTTTTTTGCTTTAAAATGTTTAAAATTTGTGATGTGTATTTGTTTGGTCCATCATCGAATGTCAAATAGGCCACTTTTGTTTGCGGAGTAGCTGTATATTGACGAAGCAGTTGTGTTTCAGAATGAGAGATAGGGCGATTCTCATGTGAAGGTACAACGGCAGCCTGCAAAGGTGATAGAAAACATAAGATGATAGTAGAAAACAAACAAATAAGTAAAAATGTTCGCTTAATCATGATGCTCACCCTAATTTGAAGATTGTACTGTTATCATGCTCCAAGGTGGTCATTCTCAAACGAACTATATTTTGGAAAATAAAAAAACAGGAGGATTTCTTTAAAGAGATCGTCCTGTTTGTATATTTTTATGTTGTATTGGTTATACTATTTTTATTCTTCACGTTTTTTTACTTTTTTATAGATTGAAATAATTGGTTTATAGCGATCATGTACAAGACCAATTATTTCTGCCACAATTTCTGTAATTAAAATAAGAAGGAATAGAAGAAAAATTGAGAGCGATAATGTTGCTTTTGAAAAAATAATGGCATTCACACTAAAGAAAATACCAAATGCATAAATAATTAGCACCGTTGTTCGATGAGAGAATCCTATTGCAAGTAAGCGGTGATGCAAATGCGATTTATCAGGCGCTGAAATAGGTCTCTTATTTACAACGCGGCGAATTATCGCAAATGTTGTATCAAAGATTGGTACCCCTAAAATAATGATTGGAACGATAAAGCTAAACAATGTCACACTTTTGTATAGTCCAAGTAGTGATAGCACCGCAATACAATATCCTAAAAACAGTGCTCCTGTATCTCCCATAAAGATTTTCGCTGGATGAAAGTTATAGAATAAAAAACCAATTGTACTTGCTAATACGATGAGTGCAAGCGGTAAAATAATTGCGCTACCAGTACCGGTTACGCTAGTAGCAGCCATATAAGCTAATGTTGCTAGAACAATGGAAGAAATGCCGGCCGATAATCCGTCAAGGCCGTCAATTAAATTAATAGCATTAGTAATACCGACAATCCAAAAGACCGTAATTGGATAAGATAGCCATCCAAGTTCAGTGTCTCCTAAAATTGGAATGTAAAGCACTGGTATTTGTAAATTTTTCACGATTAACAATGCGACTACAAGTTGTCCGCCGAATTTTGCTTTTGCAGATAATTCATACATATCATCTAAAATTCCAATGATAATAATGATGACAGCACCTATACTAATCGATACGATACGCTGTTCATACAAACCGCTAACAAAGCACCCTATTACAACTCCGATAAAGATTGCCAGTCCTCCAAGACGAGGCATAATGTTTTGGTGTACTTTACGAGCATTTGGCTTGTCTGTTGCCCCGATTTTAACGGCTAACTTAATTACGAAAGGGGTAGCGATTAGTACGGCAATGAATGATGCCAAAACTGCATAAATAATTCGTGAGTCCATTAATACCCCACCTTTTATATTTTAACGTATTGAAATCTCTCTTTTACTTCAAAATTCAATATATGTTTTTGGCTCATAACATATGGTATCATAAAAAGAATGGAATTCAATCTTTTTTTCGCGTGACTTTAAATTGTAATAACTGAAATATATGACATTTTTAAAGCGAATTATAAGATGAAAATTATTCTTAATATGGATGTTTTACAGAAAAATATGTATATTTCCTATTTAGGGATGATGGTAAATGTTATATGAGAGTCATGATAGAAATGTGTTGTGTAAACAGAATAAAGGTAAATGCTTTTCTTGTTATGAGCTATTAGGAGAAGATTGATTTTACAGGTAGGAATTGCTGTATAATAAATATAGAGCTATAGATGATATATTTTTATAGGGGGAGAAACCATGATTTTAGTTGTTGGCGGAGCAGGATATATTGGAAGTCATACAGTAAAACAATTGTTAGATCAAAAATTTGAGGTAGTCGTATTAGATAACTTATCAACTGGTCATCGTGAAAGTGTTGATGAGAGAGCGATCTTAGAAGTAGGAGATTTAAGTAACGCTGCAGATTTAGATCGTGTATTTAGTAGCTATTCTATTGATGCTGTTATGCATTTTGCGGCAAATAGTCTTGTTGGTGAATCTGTTTCCAATCCATTGAAATATTATAAAAACAACGTGTCGGCAACGATTACGCTGCTTGAGAAAATGATGGAGCATGGCATAACATCATTTATTTTTTCTTCAACAGCGGCAACGTACGGTATTCCGGAGACAGATATTATCACAGAAAAGACTGCAACAAATCCAATCAATACATACGGACGCACTAAATTAATGGTTGAGCATATTTTACAAGATTTTCATGCCGCTTATGGCATGAAATATGTTGTGCTTCGCTACTTTAATGCGGCGGGAGCTCATGTATCAGGAACAATTGGAGAAGATCATACGCCAGAGACACATTTAATTCCGCTTGTGCTTCAGCACTTATTAGGAAAACGTGAATCGATTTCTGTCTTTGGTACAGATTATGATACACATGATGGCACTTGTATTCGCGATTATATTCATGTGACAGACTTAGCGGAGGCGCACATTTTAGCGCTGCAAAGTTTACAAAATGAGCAAAAGACAAATGAAGTATTCAACTTAGGAAACGGCAAAGGCTTTTCTGTAAAAGAAGTGATTGAAACGTGTGAACGTGTAACTGAGAAGAAGGCAAATGTGATTCACGTAGAGCGCCGCGCTGGAGATCCGGCACAACTTATCGCTTCATCAGAAAAGATTTATAACGAATTGGGTTGGAAGGCGAAATATTCGCTTGAAGAAATGATTCAAACAGCTTGGGAATGGCATACATCTCATCCGAACGGATATAGTAAGTAAAAACAAGTCAGCTGCAGGGAAGCAGCTGACTTGTTTTCATATTGGTTCATATGTCTTTTGGGGAATATACCCTTTTGTCGTTGTAGATTCTCATATATAATAACAAGTGTTGTCGTATATGACGAATCGAGAAACTGAAAGAAGAGAGGAATTGAATATGACAGAACGCATTAAAGTAATGACGATTTTTGGAACGCGTCCGGAAGCTATTAAAATGGCCCCTCTCGTGTTGGAGCTGCAAAAACATTCACAGCAAATTGAGTCTATTGTGACTGTAACAGCACAACATCGTCAAATGCTGGATCAAGTGTTAGACATTTTTGGCATTCAGCCCAATTATGATTTAAATATTATGAAAGACCGTCAAACGTTAATTGATATTACAACTCGTGGTTTAGAAGGTTTAGATAAGATCATGAAAGAAGCGAAACCAGACATCGTTCTTGTACATGGTGATACAACAACGACATTTATTGCAAGCCTCGCTGCCTTTTATAATCAAATTCCAATTGGTCATGTGGAAGCTGGCCTTCGTACATGGGATAAATATTCTCCATATCCAGAAGAAATGAACCGCCAATTAACTGGTGTAATGGCAGACATTCATTTTGCACCAACAGCGAAGTCGGCAACAAACTTGCAACAAGAGAATAAAAAAGAAGCAAACATTTTTATTACAGGAAATACAGCAATTGATGCATTAAAAACGACAGTAAAAGAATCGTATACACATCCGGTGTTAGAGAAGGTTGGAGATAATCGCCTTGTTCTCATGACAGCACATCGTCGTGAAAATTTAGGTGAGCCGATGCGTAATATGTTCCGTGCAATTAAACGTCTTGTTGAAACACATGAAGACGTACAAGTTGTATATCCAGTACATATGAATCCTGTTGTTCGTGAAATTGCAGGAGAAATTTTAGGGGAGCATAATCGTATTCATTTAATTGAACCGCTTGATGTCATTGATTTCCATAACTTTGCAGCTCGCTCCTACTTAATGTTAACGGATTCTGGTGGTGTACAAGAAGAAGCGCCATCACTTGGTGTGCCAGTTCTTGTTCTTCGTGATACAACAGAGCGTCCAGAAGGTATTGAAGCAGGTACATTAAAGCTTGCTGGTACAGATGAAGAAACAATTTTCGACTTAGCAAACGAGTTATTATCAGATAAAGAAGCACACAGTGCAATGGCAAAAGCATCGAATCCATACGGTGATGGTCAGGCGTCAGAGCGTATTGTGAAAGCGATTGTCGAATATTTTAATAAATAATAATTCTTATTTTTGAAAAGAAGAAAACCAGCTGCTCCTGAAAAGGAGACAGCTGGTTTTTTAGTGCCCAGACATTTGCCATTCTTCGTTTGGTTGCTGATTGGATGGAGGTGTCTTTTGTGTATTTGAATTACGATTTGGTTTCGTTGTTTCTTGCTTTCCAGCCTGTGTATTCGAATTGTGATTCGGTTTAGCAGGTTCTTGTTTTTCTTGCTCTGTATTTTGGCCGTTTGTTGGTTTAGCAGGTTCTTTTGTTTCAGATTGTTCTTGCGTACCTGACGCAGAATCTGGTATTTCTAAGTTTTGATTAAGGGAATGGCGAACTTCTTGAATGTTTAATTCGTTTGGAATGAAATAATAAATTCCATCGATTTTCTTATCTTCGCCTTCCATTTTTATAGTTTGAATGTTAGATGCATCAAAGCCAGAGAATTTCTTATAGAGTGCAAGACCATCGGATACAGGTATATCTGTTTTGATATATTTTCCGATTGCTTTTGCAAGATCATTTATCTTAAATACGGTAGCAGGTGAATTTAATTCATGTACGACCGCTGCAAGTACTTGACGTTGACGAGTTGCACGTCCAAAATCACCATTTGGATCTTGCTTTCTCATCCGGACATAAGCTAGTGCTTCTTCTCCGTTTAAATGCTGCTGTCCTTTTGTAAACTCAATCTTTTTGTAATAGTTCACATCGGATCGTTCCCAAAAATCAAATGGAACATCGACTGTAACGCCGCCAACAGCATCGACGATACCTTTAAATCCTTTAAAATCCAGTTTTATATAGTGATCCACAGGTACTTTTAAAAAGTTTTCGACGGTTTCTCTTGCCATTTTTTCTCCACCGTAGGCATGAGCTGCGTTGATCTTATCTTTTTTATCACGCCCGGCAATTGTCACACGTGAGTCGCGCGGGATACTCATTAAAGATACCTTTTGTGAATTTGGATTAATTGTCGCAAACATTAAGGAATCCGTTCGTCCGTTTTCACCGCCTGTTGCATAATCTTCAATTCCCATAATTAAAAGACTGAATGGTTTTTTCGTAATTTCTACATCTTCTGTACGGAGTTTCGATTTATCGTGCTGCATGCCGCTATAAATTCCCATTAAAGAAGAATAGGAATTATAAGCATAAACTCCTGCGCCTCCGATAAGGAGAGCGAAAATGAGGAATATGAACCCTTTGCGTCTTCTTTTCTTTTTCGTTCTTCTATTTTGGAGATGTTGATAACGATCTTCCATAAATAATCTCCTTTAAGTAATATTTATTATTGTGCTATATCTTGTTCTAGATATAGTATCTCATCTTCGTTAATTGTACATTTCCCATTTGTGATTTCAATCATCCATTCTGCGAAGGATTGTTTTTGGTTTTCCTCCACATACGTATCGAATGTAACGTAATCTAAGTAGTGTATCTCTTTAATAGTATATATCGAGTTACGTAGTTCATTTTCAACTTTTCCAAGTAATGTATAATCAACTTCCGTTTTCATGACGCGCATCAGTTTTCGTTCAACGATGCCGACATGGTTGAGACCTTCACTTGTGCATTTTCCATATGCACGAATTAAACCGCCTGCTCCAAGTTTAATGCCCCCGAAATAACGTGTGACAACGACGACAGTATCTTTTAAATGACGCTTCTTTAATACTTCTAGAATGGGTACACCGGCCGTACCGCTCGGTTCTCCGTCGTCGTTTGCTTTTTGGATTTGGTCATGTTCACCAATTAAGTAGGCAGAACAATTATGAGTTGCGTTCCAATGTTGCTTTTTAATCTTTTGGATAAATTCTTGTGCTTCTTCTTCTGTTGATGCGCGGTTTACATAGCAAATAAAGCGAGATTTTTGAATGACTATTTCATGTTCGCCATATCCTTTTACTGTGAAATATTGTAGTAACAATGATATACGCTCCTATCTTTGTAAATTGCAACTTCTATCAACGTGTATTTTAATCCCAATTAGAACGGGATAAATTACCAGTACTCTTTATTCTAAAAGGGCTAGTTTGGAGTTTCAAATATTTTTTGCAGAAATTTAGCTCTTTCTATTATAATTTGAATTTTTGTGTTGTAAATTGTTGAAATAGTGTTTATAATTTTGACCTCTCGTTTTCGCCAGTTAATGCACCTTTTTCCATTTTCATGTACAATAAATAATAAAACTGTTTATAAGGTAGGTACAAAAATGAAAATAGCTATTGTAACCGATAGTACGGCATATATACCCAAACATGTGCGTGAAGAATTACATATACATATGATTCCTTTGAACGTTATTTTTGGAAATGAATCTTATCAAGAAGAAGTGGAAATTACAACGGAAGATTTTTATGAGAAAGTCAGGGAGCAAGAAGAACTGCCGAAGACATCACAACCAGCTATCGGAAAGTTTGTTGAGTTATTTGAAGAGCTAGGGAAAGAGTATGATGCGGTGGTTAGTATACATCTTTCTAGCGGGATTAGTGGTACATATCAGACGGCAACGACAGCTGGTCAAATGGTAGAAGGAGTAGACGTATATACGTACGATTCAGAGATTAGTTGTGAAGTGCAAGGGTTTTATGTACATGAAGGCGCAAAAATGGCGAGTGAAGGGAAAAGTCCAGAAGAGATTATAGCTCGTTTTGATGAGATGAAGAAAACAATAGATGCGTACTTCGTCGTTGATGACTTACATCATTTGCAGCGCGGTGGCCGTTTAAATAGTGCACAAGCATTTCTTGGAAGTTTATTACAAGTAAAGCCGGTATTATATTTCCGTGATAAAATTATTATTCCATTTGAAAAAATCCGTACGCGTAAAAAAGCGTTAAAACGTATTGTAGAAATCTTTGATGAACAAGCAAGTAAAGGGATTCCAATGGAAGCTGTTATTATTCATGCGAACAGAGAAGAAGAAGCTAAAGAATGGGAACAGGAATTGAAAGAAATATACCCGCATGTTGAATTTCGAATTAGTTATTTTGGGCCAGTAATTGGGACACATTTAGGCGAAGGTTCACTTGGTTTAGGATGGTATACAAAATAATAAAAATGAAGCTCTCTTTTAAGTAGAGAGCTTTTTTGGTAAAAATATAAAAATAAGTGATATAACTTACTTTTTATAAGAAACTATTTTATAATAAAGAAGAGGTGAAACATATGGAACATAATCCGTGTTTATGTCCAAAGTTCGAATCTGCTTTTACACTTCTTAGTAAAAAGTGGACAGGTTTAATCATTACATCATTATTAGAAGAACCGAAACGATTTCGTGAAATTGCTGATATTATTCCAAACATGAGCGATCGTATGTTATCAGAGCGTTTAAAGGAATTAGAGAGCGAAGGAATTGTTGTGCGTGCCGTTTATCCAGAGGTGCCAGTACGTATTGAATATGGTTTAACAGATAAAGGAAAAGCGCTAGAGAGCGTCATGCAAGAAGTACAAAAATGGGCGGAGAAATGGGTTCATTAATAAAGTGAAATTGTATTGAGTGGGAATTTATTGTTAAAAAGTGCAAGATGGTGTTCTTGCACTTTTTATTTTTATATACCAGTTAAAAAATGATATGAAACCCCTTTCTTTTTGGTGAGGTGTGAGCGTATGACAGTGTATAGAATCGGTCATGTTGTATGCTGAAACATCAAAATGAATTTATAGAAAAATAACAGAAAAACGGTAGACTGGAAAATTATTCTATGTAATAATAATAGAGTTTGAATATGTTACATTTTTGTAGAAAAACTGAAATTGTCCGACAAAAGAAAAAGGATTATCGTTTCATTTCCTTGTTTCTCTACAATAAAACACAAGATTAGAACAGAAATGTCAAAAAACTACAAGCGCAATATTACATTTCTTTTACAAAAGCGTAACATTACAAAAAAACATTGGTAATTATGGTATAAATTTATTAGATAAATTCGGGAAAATAAGAGAAAAGAAAGCGGTGTAAAACATAATGAAAAAAATTAAAATCGCATCTTGCGCATTAGCAGCAGGATTTATGATGTTTTCAGTAGTAACACCAAACGCATTTGCTGAAGATGTAAAAACACAAATTCAACAACAAAATGACACTTTACATAAACAACAACAAGAACGTGACGAAATTCAAAAACAGATGAACGAACTTAACAAGAAAATTGAAGAGTTAGACGGTTCTGTTAAAGAAAACGAATCTAAGATTGCTGAAACGAAAAAGCAAATTGAAGAAGCACAAAAAACAATTGAACAAAAAGATAAAGAGATTGCAGATTTACAAACAAAAATTGCAAAGCGTGAAGAACTGTTGAAGAAGCGTTTAGTTGCTCTTCAAGAGAAACCAAACCCAAACGTTGTAACTGAAGTAGTTGTAAATTCTAAAAGCTTTGCAGATTTAATCGATCGTTTAACTTCTGTTTCACAAATTCTTGAATCTGACCAAGACATTATGAAAATGCAACAAAATGATCAAAATAAAGTGAAAAAAGATGTAGCGCTTATTAAAGATACACAAAAAGAATTAAAAGATGCACAAGCGAAACTTGAGACGGCAAAGAAAGATTTAGATGCACAAAAAGCACAGCAACAGGCAGCGGCAAATGACTTAAGTGCAAAAATGCAAACGGTTGTAAATAGCATGACAAGTACAGAAAGCCAATTGAAAGAATTAGAAAAACAAGCATTAGTGCTGCAACGTTTATCTGAGCAACAAGCAGCAGCGGCAAATCCAGCACCAGCACCAGCGCCAAAACCAGCTCCTGAAGATGGTAATAAAGGCGGTGTACAAACTCCGCGACCAGCTAAAGGTGGTAGCGTAATTGAAAAAGCACAAAGCCTAATTGGTATGAAATATGTATGGGGAAGTTCAGACCCAGCAAACGGTGGTTTTGACTGCAGTGGTCTTGTATCATATGTGTATGGTTTAGGTCGCCAAACTACAAGTAGCTTATGGGCTTCTGTACAACAAGTAAGTGATCCACAACCAGGTGATCTTGTATTCTTACAAGGTACATATAGAGCGGGTGTATCTCACGTAGGTATCTATATTGGCAATGGTCAAATGATTCACGCTGCTGATGAAAGTACAGGTGTTACTACTGGTAACTTGAATAGCTCGTATAACAAACAACATTTCTTAGGATACGGTAGATTATAAGATTTATAATGAAATAAATTATGTGTATAAAGTCGGTAGCTTACTATTTTCAGAGTAGGTTATCGACTTTTTTGCTATTTTACAAACTCTTTCTATGTTTTTTATAGTAAAAGCAGAAAGGGGGAGTAAGATGTTAGAAGGTCGTCAACTATTGTTAGAGGAAGTATGTGTATCGAAAGAAGAACTGTATCAGTTGGAGCGAGAAGGTTATATTCGTTACGAGAAAGGCATTGTAGAGAAAAACTCTCGTTATTTGTGTCAGCGCTGCGGAAATAAAGAGCGGCGATTGTTTTTTTCGTTCTCATGCTATCGCTGCAATAAGGTTTGTGCGTATTGCCGGAAATGTATCATGATGGGAAGAGTGAGTGAATGTACAAAGCTCGTTCGCTGGACTGGTCCGATACAAAACGAAGTAATTGAGAATGGTCTGAAGTGGGATGGTGAGCTATCAGAAGGACAGCGAAAGGCAGCAGACGGAATTGTCCAGGCAGTAAAGCGAAAAGAATCATTTTTCGTCTGGGCTGTATGCGGCGCGGGAAAAACAGAGATGTTATTTCATGGTATACAAGAAGCATTGCGGCGAGGAGAACGCATTTGTATTGCCACGCCGCGGACGGATGTTGTACTTGAACTTTATCCGCGTTTACAAGAAGTGTTCCCAGCAGTTTCAATTTGCGCATTATACGGGGGGAGTGACGACTTATCCAAAAACGCACAGCTTGTTATTTCGACAACGCATCAGCTTCTTCGTTATTACAGAGCGTTTGATGTAATGATTGTAGATGAAATTGATGCCTTTCCTTATTCGATGGATGGCACGTTGCAATATGCAGTTCGCTTTGCTAGTAAAGAAAATGCTTCGTTTATTTATTTGACAGCAACGCCATCTAAAGAGTGGCAAAGAAAACTTCGTAATGGAAAACAAAACGGCGTGATTATTTCGGCTCGCTACCACCGTTATCCCCTCCCGATTCCTCTTTTTCGATGGTGCGGTAATTGGCGAAAATCCATCGAAAAGAAAACGTTACCTTCTGTCATTTTGCGATGGCTCCACATCTATTTAGAAAAACAATATCCTATGTTTCTATTTGTTCCTCATGTTTGTTATGTAGAAGAAATCGTTTCTATTTTAAAGTGTATAGATCATCGTATAGAGGGTGTACATGCGGAAGACACAAAGCGGAAAGAGAAAGTGGCTTCGTTTCGAAAGGGAGAGATTCCGTTATTAGTGACGACAACGATTTTAGAACGGGGCGTTACTGTTTCGAATTTACAAGTGGCAGTGTTAGGAGCAGAAGAGCATGTCTTTTCAGAAAGTGCACTCGTTCAAATTGCTGGACGAGCAGGGCGCAGTCGTCATGCTCCTTCTGGGGATGTCACCTATTTTCATTACGGCAAGACAGAGGCGATGGTTGCGGCGAAAAAGCAAATTCAAATGATGAATAAACGAGCAAGGCAAGAAGGGTTAGTTGACTAATGCATTGCCTTCTTTGTGATGATGTTGTCTCTCATTTGCCGAGCTGGTTTTCTTTTTTTGTTGAACAAGACAAGAGGACGGTATGCACGTACTGTGAACTTAAATTTCCTTATATTATTGGAGATATTTGTGTGGATTGTGGCAGGATGTTTCAATATTTAGCAGATGAATATAGGAAAGGGGAATACTGTCAGGATTGTTTACGCTGGAGGCAAAATCCATATTTTCGGCATGTGTATGTTAAAAATCGCTCTGTCTATGTATATAATGATTGGATGAAAGAAGTGTTAGCTCGGTTTAAGTTTCGTGGTGATGCAGCGCTTGTGCACATATTTGCTTCTTCGTTTGCCGATGCTTTTCAGCGGCATTTTTCGCATTGTGATTGTATTGTTCCGATTCCGCTTAGTTTATCGCGTCAATATGAACGAGGGTTTAATCAAGCTGAATTATTAGCGGCATGTTTATCGATTCCGGTGATGAAAACATCGCTTATGCGAAGTGGTGCAGAGAAACAAAGTAAGAAAACAAGAGCAGAACGATTACAGCGTTCTCAGCCCTTTTCCTTTGCGGAAGAAGAATCTTTTTGTGGAAAAGACATTGTCTTAATTGATGATGTGTACACAACTGGTATTACGGTGCGTCAAGCGGCGCAATGTTTTTATGAAAAAGGTGCGAATACCGTTTTGTCTTTGACGTTATGTCGCTGATTTTTCATTTGTTTTTCTTCACACTTAACTAGAAAAGCAAAAAGAACTTGTAGTAATCACTACAGGTTCTTTTTGAGATAATAATAAGGGTAAACTATTTTAACAAGCAAAACAGGGGAAACTACCTAAGTAGTTATTTGGTAAGTTTATTATATAACAAATATTGACATTTGGGGTGTTTAATTTTGAAAATTGTGTGAATTGCAAGGATCAAACAGTATATTATGCTCTTATTCATTCAACAAACCTTTTTATCAAATATAAAAGCCTTTAAATTAATATCGTAATATCACCTATTACATGCTTCGTTTTTCAATATGTATACTAAAACATTTTTGTTATATTAAGAGTCACACAAATAATCTGCACATCAATTTACCTTTGATAGACAGATTATTTGTACGATAATTTATTATGAGTGCAAGAAGATTACATGAATGCTTTTAAAAGAGTTGTTATTAATGGAATTAACCCACCTAAAAATGATAAAACTGCAATTGCGATTGTCATAATAATTCCTCCTCTAATATTTTTTGAAAATTAAGAATTTTGTATTTTTAGTATATTATAGATTTGAAAATATGACAATATGTTTTTTTAAAATTGTATATCATCATAGTTTTTATCTACTCGAATTACGCAATGGTACTATTAAATTTTTGGAAGAAGAAATCCCGCCTTTTTTATCCCGCTATTCGTGGGCGAGCCGCTTTCGCTTTTCCTTGTTGTCCAGCTCTAGCGGCTAGAGTGTTCGGTGGCTTCGCTTCTTCCTACGAGGTAAAGAACACCTCTACGTCAGAAGCTCCATCCCCCTCACATTCTGGGCGAGCCGCTTTCGCTTTTCCTTGTTGTCCAACTCTAGCGGCTAGAGTGTTCGGTGGGAGATAAACTGCTGGCATGCACCCAATTGGTGAGGGCTGATTAAATTTTCACTTTATCGTGTGTCTATTATTTAATGAATTACAAATGATTGGATAAACCTGTGCATAACATAATTGTACGGGACAATTTTAAATTCGATAAGGGGGCCTGTTATGTTTCATAAGTTCAAACGTTTCTTTGCCTTGTTAACTGTTTTTATTTTGATTTCTTGCTCTTTTCCTATTTCATCTGCTTTTGCTAGTTCTGTGCAACTATCTGGGGGGATTTTTCCACCGTCAGAATCGTTTACTCCTGGGAGTTGGTTTTTAGGGGCAACTCCTGAGAATAGTTCGAATAAACCGCCTATCGTATTCGTTCAAGGGAAGAATGGAAACGCTAAGGATTGGTATGGTGAAACTGTTTATCATGGTATGAACGATATGTATAATTATGCTTATAAGGCAGGATATCAAACTGTTTTTATCCAGTTATATGATGCGGCTGGAAAAGGTTCAGCGAGTGAGTGGGATAATGGGCGTTTGCTCGCTTCTATGCTGGAGGAAATCTATAATCATTTTGGGAGGAAAGTGAATATTGTTGCCCATAGTAAAGGTGGACCAGATACGCAAGCGGCGCTTATTCATTACGGTGCCAACCGTTTTGTTGGAAATGTAGTGACGCTTGCCTCGCCGCATTATGGATCGAATCTAGCAGATTTAGCATATAGTTGGTGGGCAGGCTGGCTTGCTTCTTTGCTAGGACAACAGGATGCGGGTACGTACTCTTTGCAGACAGGGGAAATGGCACAGTTTCGTAATATAACAGATAGTAATCCAAACGCTAAGTTGAACCGTTATTATACAGTGGCGGGAACAAGTTGGGGACCGGCCTTTTCTGCATTGTCTGTGGGTGGATTTTATCTTTCCTGGTATGGTGGGAATGATGGGTTAGTTAACGAATGGAGTACGAAGCTGCCTTATGGAAAACATTTATTCACAGATTCTAGTCTCGATCATGATAGCATTCGAATGGGATCAGCTGTATTTTCACGGATTGAGCCTTATTTGCGTGGTACTTCACCATCTCCTTCTATCGTAAACGAAAATATATTTGAAGAATCACAAAAAAGCCTGGCTGCTAATGCGAATCAAACGGTAGTTGGAGGGGAACTCCCATCAAATAGCTGGGTGGAACAAACTTTTGCAGTGGATACTGTAACAGATGGAAGTATTTCTGTATTGACTGCAAATCCAAATGCACAAATACAACTTATTGCTCCATCTGGTAAGGTGTACACAAATCAAAGCAGCAAAGCAGCGATTGGAGAAGAATATGCTTATTTTAACGGAGCGACGATTCGAACATTCCAAGTAGATCAAATGGAAGAAGGCGAGTGGCGCTTGAAAATGATGTCAGAGAAAAAGGACGATGCGTATTTGATGCTTGCGAATTATAAACAAGCTGCGCCGTTTACATTAGAAATGCCTGGTAAAGTGAAACAAAACAAAGCAGAATTTAAGTTAACAAAATATCAAAAGCGTTCCTTAAAGCAAGAAAACGTATCCTTTGATGTGCACGTTGTAGATCGGGACGGGAAGTTAGTTTCACAATCTAATACGTTGCAAAAAGAAGATACAGCTACATTCACTGGGAAGTTGCCGAATGTTGAAAAATCAGGTGTGTATAACGTAACGATCGATATTAAAGGGAAAAATAAAGAAGGAAAAGCATATACGCGGACGATTGTGCGTTCTGTGTATATTGAGAAATAGTATATGTCGAAAGGTACAATAAAAAGACGATAAGTCTTCTTTGACTTTCCATTTTCCAATTCGTTATAGTCAAAGTAGGGGGCAGATGCCTTTATTTTAAGATTGAAGGGAATGGAACGATCATGCAAGGAAAAGTAAAATGGTTTAATTCAGAAAAAGGTTTTGGGTTTATCGAGCGCGATGGCGGAGATGATGTTTTTGTTCATTTTTCTGCGATTCAGGACGATGGATATAAAACGTTAGAAGAAGGACAAAATGTGAAATTTGAGATTGTAGACGGTGCGCGTGGTCCGCAAGCGGCAAACGTTGTAAAGTTGTAATCATTTTATCAGAGAAAAATGGTGCGCCATAAGGACCAACGTTTCACATAAGAGAACCTCCGTTGCATAGCTAACGGAGGTTTTATCATAAAGAAAGCGTTGTCAAGAAGTTGTAGCAATTTTGTAACTAATTCTTCACACCTACATACAGTAAGTAAGATGTGAATAGGATAAAATAAGGGTAGGAAAGATAATACATTTTCTTTTCTACAAAAATCGATAAAAAATATCGATTTTATCAAAATTTTTTAAAATGTAGGAAGGGTTTTTGATACCTTTGTCGAAAACCTTATACATAGGCTTGAAAGGAGGAGTTCATCTATGAAATTCAACATTCGCGGTGAAAATATTGAAGTAACTCCAGCATTAAAGGAATATGTAGAGAAAAAGTTAAGTAAGTTAGAACGCTATTTCGATACTTTTCCAGAAATTAAGGTAAACTTAAAAGTATACTCTGACAAGCAAAGGGTGGAAGTAACAATCCCGTTTCCAGATTTATTACTTCGCGCTGAAGAAACAAATAGCGATATGTACGCTGCTATTGATTTAGTAGTAGATAAACTGGAAAGACAAATTCGTAAACATAAAACAAAAGTAAACCGTAAGTTACGTGAAAAAGGCTCTGTAAAAGCAATGTTGATTCTTCCAGATCAATCAGCTGTGCAAGAAGAGGTTGCTGAAGATGAATTAGAGCTTGTCCGTACAAAACGATTTGACTTAAAACCAATGGATGTAGAAGAAGCGATTTTACAAATGGATATGTTAGGTCATAACTTCTTCGTCTTTACAAATTCAGAAACAAATGAAACAAATGTTGTATATGGCCGTAAAGATGGAAAATATGGTTTAATCGAAACTAAATAATAATATAACAGAAAACGCAGCTGTCATGGCTGCGTTTTTTTAGGTTGTATAGGAATGTGAGCAGATTGTTGTTTTACTTTTCTATAGATGTATAGATGCATTTGGCAGATTGTTGTCATACATACAAAACAAGTGTTACAATTGTCAGTAGGTTTACACTTTTTTAGTAGGCGAAACAATTCTATTTTTTTATACAAACATGAAATTGAGTTTTATAGCTACCAACCAGTGAAAAGAAGACAGCCACTGATGGGAGTTTTATTTTAATAAAAGAGGAGCGTATTCTCATGATCGGTATTTTAAAAAAGGTGTTTGATACAAATGAACGTCAAGTAAAACGTATGCAAAAAACCGTGGATAAAATAGAAGCATTAGCAGATCAAATGTCACCACTGACAGATGAACAGTTAAAAGGAAAAACAGTAGAGTTTAAAGAGAGACTAACAAAAGGTGAAACAGTAGATGATTTGTTGCCAGAAGCTTTTGCTGTTGTGCGTGAAGCGGCAACACGTGTACTTGGTATGCGTCCATACCCTGTTCAGTTAATGGGTGGTATTGCCCTGCATGAGGGAAATATCTCTGAGATGAAAACAGGGGAAGGTAAAACGTTAACTTCTACTTTACCAGTATACTTAAATGCTCTTACTGGAAAGGGTGTTCACGTTGTTACGGTCAATGAATATTTAGCACAGCGTGACGCAGGTGAAATGGGACAACTACATGAGTTCCTTGGGTTAACAGTTGGTATCAATTTAAACCATATGTCACGAGAAGAGAAGCAAGCTGCGTATGCTGCTGATATTACGTACAGTACGAATAATGAACTTGGATTTGACTACTTACGTGATAACATGGTGCTTTATAAAGAGCAGTGTGTACAGCGTCCACTGCACTTTGCCATCATCGATGAGGTAGACTCTATTTTAATTGACGAAGCACGTACACCGCTAATCATTTCTGGACAAGCGCAAAAATCTGCAGAATTATATATATTTGCCAATGCATTTGTGCGTACGTTAACAAATGAAAAAGAATATACGTTTGATGTGAAAACGAAAAATGTTATGTTGACAGAAGAAGGGATTAACAAGGCAGAAAAATCGTTCCACATTGAAAACTTATTTGATTTAAAACATGTAGCGCTTCTTCACCATATTAATCAAGCGCTTCGTGCTCACGTTGTTATGCAGCGTGATACAGATTATGTTGTGCAAGAAGGCGAAATCGTAATTGTTGACCAATTTACAGGTCGTCTTATGAAAGGTCGTCGCTACAGCGAAGGATTGCATCAAGCGATTGAGGCAAAAGAAGGCGTAGAAATTCAAAATGAAAGTATGACACTTGCAACGATTACATTCCAAAACTACTTCCGTATGTATGAGAAGCTTTCTGGTATGACAGGTACAGCGAAAACAGAGGAAGAAGAATTCCGTAACATCTATAACATGCATGTTATTGTGATTCCAACGAATAAGCCGATTATTCGTGATGACCGTGCAGATTTAATTTTCAAAACGATGGAAGGGAAATTTAATGCTGTTGTAAACGATATTGTTGAGCGTCATAAAAATGGACAACCTGTTCTTGTTGGTACAGTAGCAATTGAAACATCTGAGTTGATTTCGAAGATGTTAACGAGAAAAGGTGTACGTCATAATGTCTTAAATGCGAAAAACCATGCACGTGAAGCAGAAATTGTTGCTGAAGCAGGTCATCAAGGTGCGGTGACAATCGCGACAAACATGGCTGGTCGTGGTACGGATATTAAACTTGCAGACGGCGTACGTGAAGTCGGTGGTTTAGCGGTTATCGGTACAGAGCGTCATGAAAGCCGACGCATCGATAATCAGCTGCGCGGTCGTTCTGGACGTCAAGGAGATGCGGGTGTAACGCAGTTCTACCTATCAATGGAGGATGAACTGATGCGTCGTTTTGGTGCTGACAATATGAAAGCGATGATGGATCGTTTAGGTATGGATGATTCACAACCAATCGAAAGTAAAATGGTATCTCGCGCTGTTGAATCTGCACAAAAACGAGTAGAAGGTAATAACTACGATGCGCGTAAACAGCTTCTTCAATACGACGATGTACTTCGTCAGCAGCGTGAAGTTATTTACAAGCAACGTCAAGATGTAATGGAATCAGAGAACCTGCGCGGTATTATTGAAGGAATGATGCATTCTACAGTAGAGCGTATGGTAGCTCTTCATACGCAAGAGGAATTAGAAGAAGAGTGGAACATTGCTGGTCTTGTTGAGTACTTAAATGCAACTCTTCTACAAGACGGTGATGTGAAAGAAGAAGAATTACGCCGCTTAGCGCCAGAAGAAATGATCGATAGCATCTTTGCGAAAGTGAAAGCACGCTACGACGAGAAGGAAACGCAAATGCCAGAAGCACAAATACGTGAATTTGAAAAAGTAGTTGTATTCCGCGTTGTAGACACGAAATGGATGGATCACATCGATGCAATGGATCACTTACGTGAAGGTATTCATTTACGCGCGTACGGTCAAATTGATCCACTTCGTGAATATCAAATGGAAGGTTTTGCGATGTTTGAAGCGATGATTGCTTCTATTGAAGAAGAAATTTCTCGTTACATCCTAAAGGCGGAAATTGAACAAAACTTAGAACGTCAAGAAGTAGCGCAAGGGGAAGCAGTTCACCCGAAAGATGGCGACGAACTTGCAAAGAAGAAACCAGTCGTAAAAAGTGACCAAACAGGCCGCAACGACTTATGTACATGTGGCAGCGGGAAAAAATACAAAAACTGCTGTGGAATCGGGCAATAATAAAGAAAAGCGGAGCCGATTGTTTTTCTCATGAATGGAATTTTTTAATAAACATTCATATAATAACAAGAGATGAACTCTCTCTCGCAAAAGCAGAGAGAGTTTGCCTTGTTGCTAGGATAAAGTATTGAAGGGCTTACCACTCTTTCATATGGGATAAGTGAAGTAATTACATAGAGGTGACAAAAATGGAATTAGTAGAAATTAGGCAAGAACTAGAGAAAATGGCTAAGAGATTAGCGGCGTTTAGGGGGTCTCTTTGACCTCGCTGGAAAAGAAAAGCGAATCGCAGAACTAGAAGAAATTATGATGGGTGCAAGCTTTTGGGATGATCAAAAGAGTGCGCAAACAGTCATTAATGAAGCGAATGCTTTAAAAGATATGGTTGGTAAGTTTAACACGCTTAACGAAACGTTTGAAAATCTAGAAGTAACGCATGAACTTGTAAAAGAAGAATACGATGAAGAATTGCATGCAGAGCTTGAAGTTGAAGTGAAAACTTTATCCGCAGATATGAACGAATACGAACTTCAATTATTACTAAATGAAGAACACGACAAGAATAATGCTATTTTAGAGTTGCATCCAGGTGCAGGCGGAACAGAATCACAAGATTGGGGTTCTATGCTGCTTCGTATGTATACGCGCTGGGCGGAAAAACGCGGCTTTAAAGTTGAAACGTTAGATTATCTTCCTGGAGATGAAGCTGGGATTAAAAGTGTTACATTATTAATTAAAGGGCATAATGCTTACGGTTATTTAAAAGCAGAAAAAGGCGTACACCGTCTTGTACGTATTTCACCATTCGATTCATCTGGCCGTCGTCATACATCTTTCGTATCTTGTGAAGTGGTACCAGAGTTTAACGATGATATTGAAATTGAAATACGTACAGAGGATTTGAAAATAGATACGTACCGTGCAAGTGGTGCGGGTGGGCAGCATATTAATACGACGGACTCAGCAGTTCGTATTACACATATTCCAACAAATGTTGTCGTAACATGTCAATCTGAGCGTTCACAAATTAAAAACCGTGAGCATGCAATGAAAATGTTGAAAGCGAAACTGTACCAACAAAAATTAGACGAACAACAAGCTGAGCTTGATGAAATTCGTGGTGAGCAAAAAGAAATTGGATGGGGAAGTCAAATTCGTTCATACGTATTCCATCCATACTCTCTTGTAAAAGATCATCGTACAAATACAGAAATCGGGAATGTGCAAGCAGTTATGGACGGAGAAATTGATGCATTTATTGATGCATATTTACGTTCTCGTATTTCGTAAATAAAAAAATGCCAACAGGGCGTTGGCGCATACGTGAGAAAGTGCGAAGTATACCTTCTATACTAGAGGGAGAGAAAGAGGAGAGAAGTTGCATCGCAACTTCTCTTTTTGGTGGGTGTAGTTGTAGCATACAAGCTGTATACTACTTTGTAAAAAGTAGAAAATAACAAAATGCTGCATGTGATAGAACAAAAAATAGAGTGTATTTTGGATTTTTGATACGATATAAATACAATTTGAAAAATCGACATAAAAACCTTTTCTTTTTAGGCGGGGGGAGCACCTGCCGTGCTTTATTCTGTATAGCGGCGATTTATATATTGGGAAATCGAAATGAACTTATACAGAAAACATTTATTTTTTGTATTTTATCATTTGTTCACGAAATTGAAACAATTACTAAAAAGCCTTGAGTCTGCAAGAGATCATCTTTGTTTAGGGTAATATTGGTTGTGCAGGTAAGTTTTGAATTTGCAGGAAAATCATTATAATGCTATTGAGGGATCAATTAATAGTGGGGAGAGATATAGATGAAGAAAAAATTATTGACGATTGTATTAGGCGCATCGTTAGCCCTTACAGTAGGAGCGTGTGGAAAAAAGGAAGAAAGTAAACCTTCAAGTCCTGGCCAAGAAGCAAGTGCTGATAGTGCTGAGAAGATATTTCAAAAAAGCTGTGCAGGGTGCCACGGTAATGACTTACAAGGATTATCTGGACCAGCGTTACAAAAAGTAGGCGGAAAGTACGAGAAAGAAGATATTGAAAAAATTATCACGAAAGGCCGCGGTGCGATGCCAGCTGGTCTAATTCAAGGCGAAGATGCGAAAAAAGTAGCAGAATGGCTAGCTGAGAAGAAGTAAAATAGAAAAGCGTAGGTGGCTCGATCAGAATGAGAGGGGGATGGAGCTCCTGACAGAGAGGCGTATTGTGCCTCGGAGGCAGGGCCGAATAACTTAGAATCTCTTCATGAAATGCCAACAAATAAGACCTTTTTGTATGACAACAGAAGGTCTTGTTTGTTTGTGTTATGTCTTATATTTCGTACCGTGTAACATAACTGTAACAAACTTGTATCCGAATTTAAAACCGAATAATGGTACAATATAGGACGTAGTGCCTTTTTGTAGAATTTTGCAGAAAAAGTTTTACATATTTAGAAGATGCAATTGTGAAAGACATGAAAGCGACCGAAGATTTTAGCAACTATAGTTAAACATCGAAGAATAAAAAGTGTCGAAAAAATCATTAGTATTGGGTGATAAATAATGATAACAATGACGAATGTTTATAAGGAGTATCCAAATGGCATGAAAGCCGTTGATGGACTCACAGTAAAAATTAAGCAAGGTGAATTCGTGTATGTAGTAGGACCGAGTGGAGCCGGGAAATCTACATTTATTAAAATGATGTATCGTGAAGAAAAACCAACTACAGGATCTATCAATGTAAATGGTTTAGTAATTGAATCTTTAGCAGAGCGTGACGTACCATATTTTCGTCGTCAGCTAGGCGTAATTTTCCAAGATTTTAAGTTGCTTCCGAAGTTAACTGTATATGAGAATGTTGCGTTTGCTTTAGAAGTTATCGAAGAAGAACGTGACGTGATTCGTGAGCGCGTTATGGAAGTATTAAGTCTTGTGGGTCTTGAAGAGCGTTCTGATTCATTGCCAAGTGAGCTTTCTGGTGGGGAACAACAACGTATTGCAATCGCAAGAGCAATCGTGAATCGTCCGAAAGTTGTAATTGCCGATGAACCAACAGGTAACCTTGATATGGATACAGCGATGGATATTATGAATATATTTAAACGCATTAATGAACGCGGTACAACAATTATTATGGCGACGCATAATGCGGATATTGTAAATACAATTCGTCATCGTGTAATTGCAATTGAAGGTGGAAAAATTGTTCGAGACGAGATTGAGGGAGGATACGGATATGAAGACTAAAACCCTTAGTCGCCATTTACGAGAAGGTGTCAAAAATTTATCCCGTAACGGATGGATGACATTTGCCTCTGTAAGTGCAGTAACAGTTACATTACTACTAGTAGGTGTCTTTTTAACAGCGATTATGAATATGAACCATGTTGCGACGAAAGTAGAGCAAGATGTAGAAATTCGTGTACACATTGATCCAGCAGCTAAGAAAGAGGATCAAAAAAAATTAAAAGAAGATATTTCAAAGATTTCGAAAGTCGATTCTGTTAAGTATTCTTCTAAAGACGAAGAACTTAAAAAATTGATTAAAAGTTTAGGCGATAGCGGAAAATCATTCGAGCTATTTGAGCAAGATAACCCGTTAAAAGATGTATATGTTGTAAAAGCGAAAGAACCAACTGATACAGCTGTTATTGCAAAGAAAATTGCAAAAATGTCATTTGTAAATAAAGTACAGTACGGACAAGGTGAAGTAGAAAAATTATTTGATACGGTAAAAACTGGCCGTAATATTGGGATTATCTTAATTGCTGGTCTATTGTTCACAGCAATGTTCTTAATCTCTAATACAATTAAAATTACAATCTATGCACGAAGCACTGAAATTGAAA
Organism: Bacillus sp. S10(2024); assembly: GCF_050473865.1. Classification (NCBI taxonomy): domain Bacteria; kingdom Bacillati; phylum Bacillota; class Bacilli; order Caryophanales; family Bacillaceae; genus Bacillus; species Bacillus sp. S10(2024). The sequence continues at coordinate 3,834,300 of NZ_JBFLUR010000002.1, forward strand.
TTATGAAACTTGTTGGGGCAACAAACTGGTTTATTCGTTGGCCATTCTTATTAGAAGGATTATTCCTAGGGGCACTAGGTTCAATCATTCCAATTATTATGATTTTGACTTCATATAATTCGCTTCAATCTATGTTTAATGAGAAATTTGCAGGGACAATTTTCGAATTGCTTCCATATAGCCCGTTCGTTTTCGAGCTATCCGCATTGTTAATGCTAATCGGTGCATTAATTGGTATGTGGGGAAGCGTTATGTCAATCCGTCGTTTCTTAAAAATATAAAGTGTAAAAAGTTGCAAACATATTTCGTACAAGCTTATCATATAGTAGAAATAGTTAAAGGCATCGCACAGTGTGTGATGCCTTTTCATACACCATTGTGTGTTCGGAAAGGGGAATTCCGCATTGAAACGTAGAGTTGCGATTATAGGAATGGTTGTAGCGTTTTTCATTGGCGCTGGCGGAATGTTTGCGGGTATATATTGGTTTGGTGGACCTTATATCGCGCAATCTATTACAGGGAAAGATGCCAATGTAAAACAAGCGGATTTGGATAAAATCCGCGAAGCGTATGCATTAATTGATTCACGTTATGTTGAGGAAGTGAAGGATGACAAGTTAGTTGAAGGAGCTATTCAAGGGATGCTTGCAACGTTGAAAGATCCATACTCTACATACATGGATAAGAAAACAGCGACGCAATTTGAGCAATCGCTTGATCCGGAGCTAGAAGGAATCGGTGCTGAAGTTAATAAAACGGATGAGAAATTAATTATTGTGTCACCGATTAAAGATTCGCCTGCAGAAAAGGCAGGTCTGAAACCGAACGATCAAATTTTAACAGTTGATGGAAATGGTGTGAAAGACTTATCACGCGAGGAAGCAGTTATGAAAATTCGCGGAAAAAAGGGGACAACAGTTACGCTTGAAGTGAAGCGTTCAGGAGTTACGGATCCGTTAACATTTAAAATTAAGCGTGATAAAATTCCGATTTTCACTGTATTTAGTTCTGTGAAGAAAGAGAATGGAAAGGATATTGGATATATACAAATTACCTCATTCTCTGAAAAAACAGCGAAAGAATTTAAAGATCAGTTGAAAGGGCTTGAAAAGAAAAATATACAAGGGCTTGTTATTGATGTACGCGGAAATCCAGGCGGTTATTTAACAAGTGTTGAAGACATTTTAAAAGAGATTATGACAGATAAAAAGCCAATGCTTCAAGTAGAACAGCGAAATGGTGAGAAGCAAAAGTTCTACACATCTTTAAAAGAGAGAAAATCGTATCCAATTTCTGTATTAGTTGATAAGGGCAGCGCCTCTGCTTCTGAAATTTTAGCAGGAGCGTTGAAAGAAGGAGAAAGCTATCCTCTTATTGGTGAGAAAACATTTGGAAAAGGTACTGTTCAGCAAGCTGTACCGTTTACAGATGGCAGCAATATTAAACTGACAATGTTTAAATGGCTAACACCAGAAGGCAATTGGATTCATAAAAAAGGAATTGAGCCGACGGTTGAAGTAAAGCAGCCTGATTACTATTATGCAACACCAATTCAAATTGAAAAAACGTTGTCTTACAATGATAACGATGAGCAAGTGAAGCATGCACAAGAGATGTTAAAGAGTCTTGGGTATGAGCCAGGTCGTGAAGATGGCTACTTTAGTAAAGAAACAGAAGCGGCTGTGAAAGCATTCCAAAATGCAAGCAGTATGGATGCAACGGGTAAACTTGATAAAAAGACAGCAGAGACAATCCAGAATAAGATTGTTGAAAAAATCCGTTCTGGTGAAAATGATCTACAGCTTCAAACAGCACTGAAATTAATGGCGAAATAAGAAAAACTGCCGGGAAAATCCCGGCAGTTTTTCTATATTTTGATGTGATAAGTATAATGTTCTGTATATTTTTTAGGTATTAAACAAACGTTTGATTAATTATGATAAGATAAAATGAAACAGAGTAAATCTTGCATAAGGTAATGTGTACGGGAAGAAATGAAATATCTTAAAAATGGTGGTGAATCGTTTCGTGGAGAGTTGGTTATCAGAAATTATGAAGGCAATCGTGCGTTTTTTAACGCATCCGGCTTTGTATGTTTTCTTTATAAGTAGTTTTTTTGTTGGATATTTACGAGTATTACGAGAACGGAAAGATTTTTCCTTTAAGGTGTATGATGTTTGGTATGAACTACGTACGTCGATATTTTCAGGAATTGGTTTAGGAATCATTTTATCACTGATTACAGTTGGAACAGGACTGATTGTATCACAAGCAAGTGTGATTATAATGGCGATTTGGACGGTATCGCTTGCTATCATTGCTCAGTATAGATGCTTATCACCTGCATATACGTTAGGAGTTGCCATTGCAGCAGCGGTATTATCTTCGAAAATTCCATTCTCTTTCTTACAACTCCAAGAAGGAGAAGAGAGTAGCGTTGTATCATTAGCAATTTTACTTGGGCTAATGTTAGTTGTAGAAGGTTTACTCATTTCTAAGAATGCTGCAAACTATTCAACTCCGAAATTGCGAAAAGGAAAACGCAGTTTAAATATTGGACTCCATGAATCAAATAGATTATGGTTAGTGCCGTTATTCGTTCTTATACCAGGTGATGCTTTAACTAAGTTTGTATACTGGTGGCCGGTGGTCTCTGTTGGATCACAAAAGTTTTCCTTATTCTTAATCCCGTTCATAATTGGATTTACGAGAAAAATTAAAAGCTTTGAGCCAAAGGGCGCATTGTTATTTACAGGACGCCGCGTATTTGGACTAGCTGCAGTTGTCCTTTTATTAGGAATAGCGAGTTATTGGTGGCATACATTAGCAATTGTAGCTATGGGAGCAGCGATGCTTGGGCGATTGACAATTGCTGTACAAGAGCGTTTGGAAGATGAAAAGCGCCCCGCATACTTTTCTTCTCGCGATAATGGCCTGGTTGTACTAGGCACAATTCCAGGTACAGCCGGAGAAGAGCTAGATTTGAAACCAGGGGAAATCATTGTGAAAGTGAATGGAATCGTTCCAACAACTGCAGATGAGTTCTACAATGCACTGCAATTAAGAACAACAGGTGCTTTTTGTAAAATGGAAGTTCTTGATACGAACGGCGAGCTTCGCCTTGTACAACATGCAATTTATGAAGGAGAACATCACGAACTTGGGATTGTGTTTGTTGAGCAAGAACATAAGTGGGATGTGGACGTTATATAACTGTATTTTTTCGTAATTAATTGTTTTTATGGAATGAACTGAATGTCTTTTTGATTATTTAAAAAGGATGGAATTCATTTCTTGAGGAAGACACTGAAATGATAAATTGTTCATTATATTTAGACATAGAATAAGTTTGATTTTTATTACAACGAATCGAATAGACATATAGAGAAAGGTAATGGAGTAATTTTACCTTTCTCTTTTTTATACCATGAAGGAAGAGGTGCTATAAAAAGATTATGAAACATTTCTTCATCTAATAGGAGTAAAGGGTTAGAAGTATATATAAAGTTTTAGCTTTTTGAATTGTTTACAAATGTAATTTTTATAAATTTTTTAGTTAATATCTTTAAAATAGATAATTTTGTAGGTATCATTCAAGACAAATTCCAAAATCTTTTACATTTAACTTAATATGTTCTATAAACTCGGTAGCATTTTGAGATTCAAATATAAAAAGTGCTTTTTTAAAAATAGGTATTGCCTTATCCTTTTTGTTCAGGAAACAAAGATTATATGCCTTTTGGTAGTACAATTCTCCTAGAAGATATAACGATTCTATCTTTATACATTGTTTTATTCCTTGTTCTGTATAAAATAAAGATTTTTTGTAGTTTTGAGAAAGGGTTAAAGTACGAGCTAACCCATAAATAACTCTAATTTGAATATGATTCTTGTCCTTTAAAGGGGTATGTGTAATTGAGTTTAACAGCTTCGTATAAATAGATATTGCCATGTTATATTCCTGGCACTCGCAATGAATGATAGCGATACTATTTAGAATTTCAATCTCTCTTCCTTTTAACCATACTTCATTATGAAGGGTTAAGTATAATGCATGATTTAATAATTCCAAAGCTTTTTCTTTATCCTTGTATAGATGATATATACATATTCCCTCATGCCATAATAAAAATTGCTGTGCCTCAATTGTTTTAAAAGTATCTTGTTTTTTTTCTGTCTGAACTATATTATAAACTTCAGCATAATTACGTTTTCGAATTAAAAGTCTAATTATTGATATAGCATCTTCTATATAGGCACTCGTATATTCCTCCTCAAAAAAGCACTCCATAGAAATACCTAAACGTTTTGCAAGTTCATATAGAATGATGCTAGACGGAATTTCAGTTCCTTTCTCTAATTTACTGATTTGCGCTTGTGTACAAATTCCTTTAGCAAGTTCTGCTTGGGTATAACTGTTTAATATACGGTACTTTTTAATTATCTTTCCTACACTTTCTGTATTCATAAGTTTCACCCCTATAAAATATTCCTATAATTATAATTTTAGTGTTAATTCGTGAAATAAAAGGAAAAACCCACATCAAAAAGTCTAGTTTTACCAAAAAACAGAAAAAATAGATCTCTTCGATTATATTATAATGAAAAAAGGTAAAACTTAGGAGGGATTATATTGAGAAAATATTTTCAAATGGCTCTTTTTCTTGTTTTAACAGGTTCTATTTTGGCTACAAATGTTAATCAAAATAAATATGCGGCGGAAAAGCAAACAGTACCAGCTTATACGTTACCTGAACAACACTAATTAAAAGGAGAAACTGTAAACATGATAGAGAGCTTACAAATGATACCTATTGATAAAATACTTTTTCATGAACAACATCAAGAAAAGCGATTAGATAAAATAATTAGTAATATTGCGTCTGAAAAATTATTGATAAATCCACCAATTGTTATGATGACTAAATCAAATCAATATCTTATTTTAGATGGAGCGCATCGTACATTAGCATTACGAAAAAATAAATGTATGAATATTGCAGCTCAAATTGTTCATGAGGATCAAGTTAGTGTTAGTTCGTGGTTGCATCAAATTCCTAAAGATCAAAATATAATGGAGAAAATTCAGAGTTATTCCAATATATGTTTGCTCGAAGAACCATTGGATGGTAAGCATTACTTTATCAAAATGATCTTGGATGAGAAAAATTATTATCTGTATCCGAATGAAAATAGTACAAACTTAAATAATTTCCTTTTAATTTGGAAAGAAATCGTCGAGATGTATGCTGATATATGGGGATTTAAAAGATTAACAAAAGAAGAATATGCATGTAATTCTTCTACTATTACTTTTGAGTTTCCAGAACTATCAATTTCAGAAATATTATCAGTTGTTGAAAATAAAGAGGTGTTACCAGCAGGTGTGACAAGATTTATTTTACATTGTGGTAGATTGCTTAACTTGAACATTCCGATAAATATAATAAGAAGTCCTGAAGCATATGAGTATGATTGGAAAGAATTATTAGAAAATTGGAAAGAATCTTTGCGTTTATATACAGAACCTGTATATTTATGTGAAGTATAGTGAGGGATGTAGAGATGGAAAATATATTAAGTACAATTGGTAGGACACCGATTGTTCCTCTTAATAAAATTGTAAAAAATGATGAAGCAAAACTATATTTAAAGCTTGAGAGAATCAATCCTGGAGGTAGTGTAAAAGACAGACCGGCACTTTATATTATTGAAGAAGCAGAAAAACGTGGATGGTTAAAACCTGGAGGGACTATTATTGAGTCCTCTTCAGGTAATTTTGGGATTTCGCTTGCTATGATTGGTGCAGTTAAAGGTTATGAAGTGATAATTTTGGTTGATCCGAAGACAACAGAATCTAATATTGCGATGTTAAAGGCATATGGTGCAAAAGTAATTGTTGTAGATCAACAAGATGATACAGGATCTTATCATAAAACAAGAATTTCCTTAGCGAATCAACTCTATCAAGAAATTCCAAATTCATTTCGGCCTGATCAATGTTTTAATATGTTAAATAGTGAAGTGCATTATTTGAAAACAGCAGAAGAGTTATATAACCAGTTCGAAGGAAATATTAATAGTATTATTATTCCAGTAAGTACAGGCGGACAAATCGGAGGGTTTTCCCGTTATTTTAAAGAAAATGCGCCCCATATTAATATTATAGCAGTTGATGCGGTCGGTTCCTCTATATTTGGTGGCGAGTCTCATGCGTATTTATTACCTGGGATGGGATTAGGTTGGACGCCGACTAATATAGCTGACTTATCTTTAATTGATCAAGTATACAAAGTAGAAGATGATGATGCGTTTACGATGTGTCGAGTGCTTGGAAGAAAAGAAGGTATTTTATGTGGTGGTTCGACAGGGGCTTCCATGGTGGTAGCTTTACATCTTGCACAAAAGTTAAATGTGGGTGAAAATATCGTTTGTTTAGCTGCTGATAATGGAGAAAGGTATTTACACAGTATTTATAATGAGGACTGGCTAATTGAACGCTCGTTAACGACAGAAGTGAACATAGAAAAGATTAGAGAGAAAACAAAGCACCTTAAACCGTATAGTCTTAATCCGATTCAAAATGGTAACTATCGTCCGGATCTTGTAAAAGCATTAGGTGTGCCAGATACAACACTATTACCAGTATAAAGAAAGAATATAGCAGGGGGTAGAAAATAATGGAAGAGAAGATTTTTTATATTTTAGGTACTGATGAGGATGACTTAGATCATCAAGCATTATTTAATGAGCTTGAAAAGTTAGGGCGAAAAGGTGAACGAATACATCCGCATGACGTAACAACAAAATTCACAGAATCAGGAACTTCTTTTTTTGTAAATGGGAAAGAAATATATCCAGCTGCGGTATTAGGTTGGGTATATGAAGATTTATTAATTCCAGGGATGTATATATTAGAAGCACTTGAACGTTCTGGAATTCCTGTTATTAATTCAGCGAACACATTATTTTGTGGGCAAAATAAATATTTGAATAGCGAAGCACTACATAGAAATCACATTCCTCATGTACCTGTATTTTGTGGGTATGGATTTAAAGATGTAGAGTCGTTTTCAAGCGATTGGTCATTCCCGTTAGTTTTAAAGCCGATTGTAGGAGCTGGTGGTAAATCCGTTGTAAAAGTAGACACAATGGAAGAGTTAGAAAGATTAGTAGAGGAACTTGCAGGTTCACAAGAATATTATTATATTCAACCATATATTAATAAACCTTCTAGGGATATAAGAGTAACATGTGTTAATTACAAGGCAGTTCATGCCATATACAGATCCAGTACGAACAATTGGATAACAAATTTAGGCTTAGGTGGAAAAGCAGAAATGATAGAATTAACTCCAGAATTAGCTGAAATTGCTGAGCGAGCTAGTCGTAGTTTAAATGCTATGATTTCCGGAGTGGATATTGTTGAAGATATAGATAATGAATGTTATAGAGTAATCGAAGTGAATACATGTCCAAATTTTGAGTTGAAATCATTATTTGAGGATCCAGATACATCGGCTGAGGAAGCGTTAGCGGAATTTATGATTGAATATTCAGGCAAAAACACTTCGATGCATGTTTAGAAAGGAATGAACACTTTGAGTAATCTGAAAAATCTTCAAATTAATTGGACTGAACAATTAAAAATCCAAAGGGAATTAAATGAATTCTCTTTGGATTTACAATCTAAGTTGTTTGGTATCTCTTCAACGAATATTATTGGGGATCATCCAATGCAGCCTTTTGTTTTGTCGGAAAATTTGTACAAAGAGTTGGGGGATGTATCCGTTCAACTAGCAAAATTAATACTAGAGATACCAAAGAGGGTTTTTAACAACGATTATAATGAATTTTTTAAGAAACATAATATCTCATCTGATTTTCTAAATCGTTGCTGTACTGTGGGTATGAATGAAATTGAAAGTTATATGCCACCACTTATGAGGCCTGATGTTATTTTTACATCTCAGTTCGAGCCTAAATTTATAGAATTCAATATTTCAAGTGCAATAGGAAGTTTAACAGATATGCATATTACTTCACACCAATTTTCTCATATTGATGAAGGAGAAAATTCATTTTTTGAATCACCGTTAGATGGATTATACAATTATATTCAAAGCTTAGAGATCGAGCAGGAAAAAATAAGGTTTGCAATATGTGAATGGGGTGAAGAGAATCCTAGATATTTTTTAGAGATGGCTAGTTATTTAAATAAAAAAGGAATAGAAGCATTCTTTTGTAAACCGAAAGACTTAAAAGTTAACGATAATGGAATATATTTAGGGGAATCTAAAATTGATTACATTATGTGGGGATTTTGCTTTGATGAAGTAGAAAGTCGTTTTCAAGAAATTGAACATATTATAGAAGCTGCTAAGGACAAGAAGGTGAAAGTAATTGGTGATTTTATAGAGGAAATTTTTTGTGATAAAACTCTGCTATTATATTTGTCTGATGAAAGATTTGAAGATGCTTATACATCAGAAGAATGGGATTTATGCAAAACCTATATACCTTGGACAAGAATGCTAGAACCTCGCTCAACATCTTACCAAAATAAAAATATTGATTTAATTCAATTTGTTAAAGAAAATAAAAACAGTTTGATTTTAAAGCCGAAAGATTTATATGGGGGAAGAGGCATCTATGTAGGAGCTGATATGTCATATGATGATTGGCAAGAGATTGTTGAGAAGGCAGTCTATTCTAAAGAATATATTGTTCAAGAGTATTATGAAACACCTCAATTTGAATTAATGTGGTATAAAGATCGTAATCTTATTTTAGAAAAATCTAAAATCGTGTTAGGCCCTTTCATTATCGGTGAACAAATTGCGGGGTGTTCTGTAAGAGCGTCTACAATTACTTCAGGGAACGTAATTAACATTAAAAATGGAGCTAGTCATCTTCATACTGTCATTACAAAAGAGGTGTGATAAAAAGAACAATTACATTGTGTAGGATGATACATCGATATTTGGGGTGAGGAGGAGGCTATTTGAAAATAGGTTTTTTGAGTAAGGGTAGTAGAGATATTAATATTATAATACTAGGAAGTTTTTTGATAGGAATTGCTACCACTGCTATGATTCCTTATCTGTCTCTATATTTAAATAAGCATACAGATTATAATCTGTCTGTCATAGGAATTATTGTTAGTGTAGGTCCATTAGCGGCTGTGCTGGGTGGAGTTTTAGGTGGAGCAATGACTGATTTATTTGGTAGAAAGAAAATTATGGTTTATGCACTCACCCTAAATATTATCACTAGTTTATTATTTATTATAGCTGATAATGCCATTGTGTTTGCCTTTTTGAACTTTTTCGCAGGAATTTCAAGAATGGCATTTAATCCAGCTGCACAGTCTTTATTAACAGATTTATTACCAGAGGAAAAGCGAATTAAATATTTAAGTTATGATTATACTGCTTATAACGTTGGAACCGTTTTAGGAATGTTGTTAGGGTCTATCGTTATTCAATTTTCTATGGGAACAGTTTTTGCTTTTTCGGCTACTATTATGTTTGTTTTACAAATATTGGTGATGATTGGGGTGAAAGAAAATCCCAATATTGTATTAAAAGTCAATAAATCATCCAACTCTAAATTAGTAGAACAAATGAATGTATTAAGAAAAGATAAAGCATTAATGTGGATGTCATTAGGTGGAATATTGTTTAATTTAACCTTTTGTCAAATTACTACTACACTACCTATTTATTTAGAACAGGAATGGGGCAGTTTAGGGGTAAAGCATTACTCATTGCTTATTGTTATTAACTCTGTAATGGTAATAGTAATGCAAATATTTATTACGAATATGTTTGGAAAGAAGAATTCATATAAGGTGCTCATGTATGCATGTTTACTAGTTATGATAGGGTTTCTATCGATGAGTATCTTCAAAAGTTTTAATTTTTATATTGTTAGCATCATTTTGATTACCCTTGGGGAATTATTATCATTTGTGGGAGCACAAAATAGTTTGTTGTCTCTGTCGGATGAATCAAATAAAGGAGCCTATTTTGGAGCTTGGAGCATACGGCTAATTGGTGATTTTATGGGACCTAATATTGGCATGTTTATGTTAGGGAAATATTCTGGATCTATTCTGTTTATGGGAAGTTTCTTTTGTGTAATGGCTAGTTTATTTACCTATATTATTGCTTACAGGTCGGCAAAAAAACAAGAGGAAGTTAAAAGTCGCATTGCTTAAAGAGGAGGAAGATAATGAGTGTATTAATTATTAATAATTTTAGTAGAGCAAGGTACTCTGAGATGTTGCCAGAAATCAAAAATCAGTTAGTTGTTTTAAGTTATTGCGACTTAGAAGACTCGGATGAATTTTTGTATTTTGAGCGTATTTCATATTCACAGTTATCTTCGTATGTAGTTATTAGAGCTTTAGAATTATACGAACGTTATCAATTTGAAAGTGTTATTGCAGATGATGAGTATGACTTAATCAATGCTGGTTTAATAAGAGAAAAGTTAAATATTAAAGGGCAAACGGTAGAAAGTGCTATTGCCTTTAGAGATAAAGTTGTTATGAAAGATTATCTTTCAAAAAAGTTAAATGTTCCTCCATATAGAAGATTACATTCTGTCAAAGATCTATATGAGTTTATTGAACAATATAGTTATCCTGTTATTATCAAACCGATAGATCAAGGGGCTTCTAGAGGTATTTATGTACTATATAATAATGAAGATTTAAAAGATTTTTCTAAAATTTCATGGGAAACAAATTGGGAAGTAGAAAAATTTGTAGAAGGAGAAATGTATCATATTGATGCATTAGTTGAAGATGGGAATATTGTAACTTTGTCGGTTTCTAAATACTTAAATGGTTGTTTAGCTTTCCAAGATAATCAAAATTTAGGAAGTTATCAATTACATCCAAATGAGCTCATGTTCGATAGATTAAGGGAATTGTTTAAAGAGGTATTAGAAAATCTGCCGCATCCACCTGTAAGTGTATACCATTTAGAAGTATTTCATACAAATAAAGATGAATTTTTCGTTTGTGAAATTGCTAGTCGGATAGGTGGAGGATTAATTTCGAATTTGGTTCTAGAAACATATGGTATAGATTTAGGGGTATATTGGTTTAGAAGTATTTGTAATCTTCCGAATAATGAAGGGGAGAAAGAGTATATCGATACGGTGAAGGGTTTTATGTATATACCGCCAAGATATGGGACTCTTAAATCGGTGCCTAAAGATGTAGACTTTCCTTTTGTTACATCCTATAAAGTAGTTGCTAAACCGCTTCAAAAATATGATAAAGCAAGTAGAAGTATTGATAGAATTTGTGAAGTAGTTATTGAGGGAACTGACAGTAAAGATCTAGAAAACAAACTCATTCAATTAAGCGAATGGTTTGCAGATCAAATAAAGTGGGATATAGAATCAAATATTGAGACTGAACGTGCGGTTTTATAATTGTAACAAATACAACGGTCGCAATTTGCCGATTGATCTATTTATTAACAATGAATTATAGGGGTTATTTCCGAAATGTGGGTATATAGAGGGTGAGGGCTTTTTCAAGATAAAAAGAAAACGGATATTTACTATACATAGTAGATAGCCGTTTTCTTTTTGTTTTTGTATAATTAGTCGGTTTTTATTATTTATCTAAAGCAGAAATGCTCTTATCAACCTTGTATGACGAATAAATTTTATCTAATTAGTTTTGAAGTAGACTGTAATCTAAGAGAGAATATAACCTTTAGTTCAAAGAGTTTAAAAAAAGACTAAGTGGAACAGAAGAATATTTAGAAACAAAAAACAGTTGAAAAAATCTAGCTTAAAAGCAGGGATACTTTGGGGGATTTCAAATGTTTATTTTAAAAAATCTTATTAACAAATAAAGATATTGTGTTTCTTGAAACTGTCACTGAAATGTCTTTGTCTGTTCTGGTGAAATAAAATAAATTGTGCTATGATGTGGGCAAATAAAGTGAACTTCCATCAGTGGGGGCTTTATCCTCCACCTATCTTTTTTGGTTTTCTTTGAATCTTGAGGTGGAGGGTTTAATGCATTGTTAATGTAGGATAAATTTATTGGAGGGATTTACATGCCACATGTTGTGTTTCGTGGAATTACTACTGAACAATTAAAGGATATAAGTAAACCATTAGTAGAAGAGCTCGCAGAGATTTGTGAGTGTGGTACAGATAATTTTACGTTAGAACTACCAAGTTCTACATTTGTATATAATGGGGAAGAAGTAGAGGCGTTTCCTCTTATTGAAGTGAAATGGTTCGAGCGAGGGCAGGAAACTCGCGATCTATTTGCTAAGGCCATTACTACGTATTTAATGGATTTCGGACTTCCTGAAGTAGAGGTTGTGTTTACGGTTTTCACAGAATCAGCGTATTATATTAACGGAAAGCATTGTGCAAGTTAAGGCTATAAACTTTTATACATAGGAGGAATTAGATATGATCGTTACAACAACTTCTGTTATTCAAGGAAAAGAAATTGAAGAATATATTGATATTGTAAACGGCGAAGCAATTATGGGGGCGAATATCGTTCGTGACTTATTTGCTTCTGTTCGTGACGTTGTTGGCGGCCGTTCTGGTGCTTATGAAAGTAAGCTAAAAGAAGCACGTGATATTGCAATGGAAGAAATGAAGCAGCTTGCAGCGCAAAAAGGTGCAAACGCGATTGTTGGCATTGATGTTGATTATGAAGTAGTTCGCGAAGGCATGTTAATGGTAGCTGTAAGCGGAACGGCAGTTAAAGTTCGATAAGAGAATGATTTTATGAACCCTTTCTCAACTAGGAGGAGGGGTTCTTTTCATATGGACTTTAAGTTGTCTTTTCAGCGAAATCGTTTAGACTAATAGAGAGGTGAAAACGAATGAAAGAGAAGGTTTCAAGTACGAAATGGTTCGGACTTGCTGTGCAATCTTTATTAGTACTAGCGGATTATGATGGTATTTGTCCTAGTGCAGTTATGGCTGAAAAGTTAGGAACAAAGCCACTCTTTTTAAGAAAAATCCTTACTCATTTAGTTAAAGCAGAACTGATTGTAGCGAAAGAAGGACGAGATGGCGGTTATTATTTAGCTAGAGCAGCAAATGAAATTACATTAGTAGAAGTTTATGATGCGATAAGAGCAGATCCGTATTCAAAAGGATTTCTTGATGTAGATGAGAAAGAATGTTTTTCTCCTTCAACATGTTCAGCGTTATATGAATTAAGAGATGAAATGGAAAGATGGCTTGTAGATGGACTGGCAAAGAAAAAACTAGCTGATTTACTTCCTAAAGAATAAATAAAACGGAACTGTAGTTTTCGTTTTATTTTTTTATCATTAACTGTTCTTGACAAAGGAACAGTTAAAAGAATATACTGTTCTTAAAATCAGAACAGTTAAAGGGGAGAAAAATGATGTCAGCAAAAAAATCGGCAACAGAAGAATATTTGAATAAAATCCATGAGCTTAATACTCATACGGAAGCTCCAAAAGAAATTACGGACACAGATTTCTTTACTATCGCTAAGGAGCGCCAATCTGTACGTCATTATGATCCACATTTTAAAATGGATGAAAAAGATATTCGTGAAATTTTAGAGCTCGCAACTTTAGCTCCGTCATCGTCAAACTTGCAATCATGGAGATTTCTTGTTGTGCAAGATGAAGCAGCGAAAGAAGAGTTATTACCAATCGCAAACAATCAAAAACAAATTGTCGATGCATCTATTGTCATTGCTGTTTTAGGAGATAAACAGGCCTATAAAAATGCGGAGAAAATTTACGGAGAAGTGGTGAAAAAAGGAAGAATGACAGAAGAAACGAAGAGTTTCTATGTTAATTCGATTGTTGAAAACTACGGAAAATTCTCTAATGAACAAGCTACTCGCGTGGCGATGATTGATGGTGGTTTAGTAGCGATGCAGCTTATGTTAGCGGCAAAAGCAAAAGGTTTTGATACTGTACCAATTGGTGGTTTCCATCCGCAGAAATTTGTAGAAGCTTTCTGTGTTCCAGAAAATCTTGAACCTGTTATGTTAATTTGTGTAGGGAAAGCGATGCAGGCTGGATTTGAAAAAGTTCGTCTTCCACTTGATGATGTGTTAACTTGGAATAAATTTTAATCGGAAGAAAAAACGGGGCTGACTTTGGTCAGCCCTCTTTAGTGTGTCTAATATTGTCGAAGCGCCGTTATATCAGAGGACAGCTTTTTTGCATTCTTTAATTTCGCGCAGTAATTGCTCATATTCACTTTCCAGAACAATCACATCATCGTGACGCCCTGGCATCGAAATGCGTCCAATTACTTCTGTTAATTTTGTTTGCAGACGTAGTAGTTCTTGCTCTGCTGGATTGATAGAAGATTGTTCAGTTCGTTTCGTATACTGCTCGTAATTTCCTTGAAAGATCCGTGGTTCGTTCTCATCTAGGTGTAAAATGTGGTCAGCAATTTTATGAACGAAGGTGCGGTCATGACTAATGAACAACACAGTACCAGGATAATCTTTCAGCATGTGCTCTAGTTCTTCTTGCGTAGCAAGGTCTAAATAGTTTGTCGGTTCATCAAGAAGAAGAAGATTATAGTCTCCTAAGAAGATTTTTGCTAGTGCGACCTTTACACGTTCGCCGCCGCTTAATACGTTTACTCGTTTATAAACATCTTCTCTTCGAAATAAGAGGCGCGCAAGAATTGTTCGTACGAAAGATTCGTCATAACGCGTTTCTTCCATTATGTTTTGTAAAATGGTTTTGTCGTTTTGTAAAATAGCTAATGTTTGTTCAAAGTAACCAATTTTACAGCTTTTTGAAAGCTGAATTCCTCGTTCCTTTGCTTGAATAAGATGAAATAGCGTTGTTTTTCCACTTCCGTTTTTTCCGAGAATCGCAAGTTTTGCACCTGGAGTTATACTTCCATTTATGTTGTGAAAGAGGGTGCGGCTGCCGATTTTTTTCGTAACTTTATTTAATTGCAGGGCCGTTTTACTATGAATGGGTGCATGGTATTGTATATCAAATTTTGTATGCACAATTTCTTTTGGTTTTTCTTTCTTTTCTAATTGCTCTAATCTTGTTTCTAGTGCTTTTGCGGCTTTTTGAACGTTGCCTTGGCTATAAGCTGCTCCGGATTTGTATAGACAAGATTCATAAGAAGAAAAGCGCGTTGGGATTTTTGTCATACCAGAAGCCCGCTGTTGTCTGCTGGCGATTGCCGTTTCTAAACGTTGTCTTTCTTTCGTATATTTTTCATATTCTGCTTGCTGGCGCTTCTTTTGTTGCTGCTTTTGCTCCCGGTAGTTTGTGTAATTTCCTTTATATTCCCGAACGGTACCATCTTCAATTTCGATCATCTTTGTACAAATGGCGTCCAATAAGGCGCGGTCATGAGAAATTAAAATGATCGCTCCTTTATAAGATTGTAATGCCTGTTCTAGTTGTTCTGTACCATGCATATCAAGATGACTTGTCGGTTCATCAGCAAATAAGATAGCTGCTTCTTGTTCAAGAGCATGAGCAATTTTTAAACGTCCGCGTTCGCCGCCGCTCATATTTGTTGTGATGTGAGAAATGCCCCATTGTCCTTTTGCAAGAGAAGAGGCTGTTTCTAATGTCTCCTCATGGAACTGCGGAATGGTGGCGATTGAACCGTAATGAGTAATCGTTCCTGCATCAGGTGCTATTTCCTTACTTAATATTTGTAATAGCGTTGATTTCCCGGCGCCGTTTACACCGACGATTCCAATGCGGTCGTGCGCATAGATATCAAGTGCTTGTAACGTAAATAAAGTGTGATCACCAAAGCTTTTTTCAATGTTTCGTGCTGTTAAAATGGTCATAAAAAAACCTCCCTAGTTTCACTAGAGAGGACATATTTCACCCGTAGTATGTAAAAGGAGATGTACAAAAAACTGTACACGTATTTTTACATGTTCCTGTCAAAAGAAAGTTATCGACAAAAGGGCATACTAATCCTCTTCTAGTTTTCATCATTTTGGTTCACTATTTGTGATGGATGAATAAAAAAGAGAATTAGAACTTCATTGGCCGATGTACCTTCCTTTCATAATTTCACCTTTATTGTATGCATTTGGGTGTGCATTTGTCAAATCATTCTGTTAATTTTTCTTGAAAATTTGATTATATAGTTTTGCCTTTTCGGTTGTTTCTTTGTCATTCACAATCTCTCCTGGTGCATTGGCAGATCCAATTATATAACCTTCAAAAGAAGCGCCGACAAAGTCAAAAATGTATTGAAACTGTGCAATGAGCGGAAGTGCTTTTAACTTTGGATTGTCGCCGCCGACAATGACAACATACAATTTCTTATCTTTCATACGTTCTTTGAAATGAAGGGATGCATCTCGTAAGCTTTGTGACCAGCGATCGACAAAGTTTTTCATATATCCGCTCATACCGTACCAATAAAGCGGCGTTGCAAAGACAATTGTATCATGCTCAAGCATTCTTTTAATGATGCCTTCGTAATCATCATCAATTGGTTGAAAGCCCTCCGCATCGTGGCGCTGATCTGTAATTGGTTGGATTGTATGATTGCGTAAATATACTTCTTCAGTTTGGACGCCTTCTAACAGCATATGTGTTAATTGTTCTGTATTCCCATGTGGACGTGAACTGCCGTGTAAAACGAACATCGTATATCAATTCCTTTCGTTTAAAAAATTAATATGTTTTTGTAAATTCGCTTCGATATGAGAAAGTAACGAAATCTGCTTTTTTACTTCCGCAAGCTTATCTTCGTAAAGTGTGATGATACTGCTGCACGGGTTATCGTATAAGTGCGGCTCTATTTCTAAACAGCGCAGCATTTTAGCGGTCTCTTCTAAATTTAGTCCAAGCTGTAAATACATTTGAATAAGCTTTACTTGCTCAATGGTTGTTTCATCAAAATCACGATAGCCATTTGCAAGTCGTTTTGAAGTCAGTAAGCCTTTATCTTCGTAATGCCGTAGTGACCGTTCGCTTACGCCTGTATGTTTCGATAATTCTCCGATGCGCAAATCTATCACTCCTTCATTTCACATTTTAAACCCTGACACTAGTGTAAAGGTCAACGATGTTGATTCGCAAAGTTTTGCACATGGTCTAAAAAGACTTGAATCGCTTTAGAAGGAATAAAATATTTTCCCCGTATAATGGAGAACGGGCGCATGAGCTTTTCGTTTGGCACAGGGATGTGACATACTTCACCAGCTTGAAGTTCCTTACGCACTGTCCAGTCTGATAAAATGGCAATGCCGAGTCCGGCAGCAACGGCTTCTTTTACACTTTGAATGCTGCTAAATGTAAAGTAACGCTTCATTTTTAAATGATGGTCGTGAATAAAACGGTCGCTGTAAGCTCTCGTTCCTGAACCGGTTTCACGGAGCACCCATACTTGATCTTGCAGCATGTTTGTCTGAATCGGGTTTGTCATCGTCAGAGGATGATTTGGCGGAACGACTAGCTTCATTTCATCCTCCATAAATGATTCTACGTCTACATCTGTGTAGATGACTTGCCCTTCTACTAAGCCAATATCTAGCTGATTCGAGCGAACACCCTGTAATACCTCTTCTGTATTCGAGATAAAGGTATGAACTTCAACGCGTGGATGTTCCTTTGCATAGTTTGCTAATATTTTAGGAAGAAGATATTCTCCAATTGTAAAACTAGCGCCAATGCGCAGTGTCCCTGTAACGATATTATGAAGTTCATTAATTTCTTGTTTTGCTTCTTCGTACAGTGTAAGCATTTGTTTTGCATGTATGTATAAAATGTTTCCCGCTTCTGTGACTTGGACATGTTTTGGTGAGCGTTGAATGAGTGTTGTACCAAATTCATTTTCTAAATTGCGAATGTGCATACTTACACCTGGCTGGGAAAGGTTCAACATTTCGGCAGCTCTTGAAAAATGTTTTTGTTCTACGACTGTTACAAAAATTTTTAAAATGTCGGTGTTGATGAGAATCATTCCTTTCGTTTTTTTATTCTGTCCAGCTCCTGCGGCTAGAATGATCGGTGGCTTCGCGCCTTCCTCCGAGGCACAATACACCTCTTTGTCAGGAGCTCCATCCCCCTCCCATTCTGAACGAGCCGCATCCGATTTTCTTTTTATTTTATCATAAGTTTTCTTGATGATTGAGATAGCATATTAGTATTAAACTTATGATTAAAATACTTTTATAATGAGAGTAGAACAAATATGCATGTTTACAAGATAGGTATTGGAGTGATAAAAAGTGAATCAAATGATAGCGTTAGAAAAGGAGAAGCGTTTCGGATTCGCACAGGGCATTGGGATTACGTTACTGATCGCTATTGTTGCAAAGTATTTGGCGCAGCTTCCATTTTTAAATATTATGGGCCAATTGGTAATTGCTATTCTAATCGGAATGATATGGAGAGCAGCAATCGGTGTACCGAATCAAGCAATTGCCGGAACGAATTTCGCAAGTAAAAAACTACTGCGTCTAGGGATTATATTACTCGGTATGCGATTAAATTTAGTTGATATTGCGAAGGCGGGCCCAAAGGTATTGGTCATGGCTGCAATTGTCATTATATTTACGCTTACTGTTGTATATGCATTAACACGTTTTTGTAAAGTAGAGAAGAAGCTTGGCATTTTAACAGCGTGCGGAACAGCGATTTGCGGGGCGGCTGCTGTTGTGGCAATTGGACCGCAAGTAAAAGCAAAGGATGAAGAGATTGCAGTGAGTGCAGCAATCGTTGCGATTTTAGGGACAATTTTCACGTTAGCATATACACTGCTGTATCCTGTGCTTAACTTGTCTCCGTATGGGTATGGTGTTTTTTCAGGGGCAACGTTGCATGAAATTGCTCATGTCATTGCAGCGGCAGCACCTGGTGGAAGTCAGTCGGTTGATATTGCGGTCATTATGAAGTTAACGCGCGTTGCCTTTCTTGTACCTGTGGCAATTTTAATTGGCATATGGTTTCAGCGCGGAGAAGAAACAGGACAAAAAAAATCTTGGCGTGACATTCCGATTCCATGGTTTATTTTTGGCTTCTTAGCAGTGAGTGCGTTTCATTCGTTAGGAATTGTACCTGAAAAAATCGCAAGCGATATTGTTGTTATTTCCTACATGCTTATGGCAATGGCCATGGCGGGGCTTGGTTTAAATGTAGAGTTTAAGACATTCCGTAAGCTAGGAACGAAAGCATTTGTTGCAGGGCTAATTGGATCAGTATTACTTTCTGTTCTTGGATATACGCTTGTTTATGTGTTACATTTTGTGTAGAGGACTTGCTGGGCAAGTCCTCTTTTTATTGGAAATTTTGTAAAGATATCTTTACTTGTTTTAGAAAATATTTATAATGAAAGTAAAGATATCTTTACTTTTTAAAGGTGGATTCCATGAGTGTACAAAACAGAATTAAAGAATTAAGAAAACAAAATCATATTACGCAAGTTGAGATGGCAAAAGCAATGAAAGTGACGCGCCAAACCATTGTTGCGATTGAAAATCATCATTACAATCCGAGTTTGGAGTTGTCGCTCAAGATTGCAAAGTATTTTAAGATGAGTGTGGAGGAGATTTTTACGTTGGAATAGGGGGAATGGTGATGGGAAGTTATAAATCGTTATACATAGGGACTTTTTTAGGGTTAATTATAGGAGATGGTCTATTATTTATGATGGATTCTTCTATACCGAAGATACCGGTATTATTGAGTAATGTTTTAGCGATAGTATTTGTGATTTTATACACTTATTCCAAAAAGAAAAAGTTTGAATGTGAAGAAATTCCTGAGATTGATGAACGGGTACAAGATAATATAAAGAGATACTTAAATATTTCTTTTATGATGTCATTTATTATTCTCATTTTCTACATTTGTATAAGTAAAGCGGTCGGTAGAGAAACGTTACCAATACAAGAAATGTTTCTTATGTGCTGCGTTTTGATGGCTGGTAGTTTTAGTGTTGCAACGGTATTTGGAAAGCGGGCGTAGCAGCAATTTATATGTTGAAAAAGTAATGTATGTAATTAATTTAATAACTTCTAAGAGAGTGAATAATGACTTTGAGGGAGAAATGAAGCATGAAAAGACGGGTCGATGAATACGAATGGCACATAACAGGAAAAGCCTCTAGATACACTTTTATATTTTACAGTACATGCCTGTTAATTTGGACATTTTACGACATGATAACAAAAGGGAAAACAGGTTGGGAATTTCTGATTATGGCAACTGGTAGTGCGATCTTTTTCGCGATTTGTGCATGGGAGAAACTAAAGCTAAAAAATCTTGAAGATGATGAATACGAATGATTTCGATAAGAGCTGTTTACACGAACCTAGATGTAAACAGCTTTTTATTTTTATAAATCCTCTTAAAACTAACGCTACGTGACCTTTTGTAATGAAAAAGAGAGGGTGGTGGAAATGATTTCTATTCAGCAATTAACGAAGGAAACGGGTGTTACAGTAAGAACACTTCGGTATTATGATCAAATTGGTTTGTTAGAGCCGAGCGGAAAGACGGAAGGCGGAAACCGATTATATAGTGAACGTGATGTGCTGAAATTACAGCAGATTTTGTTTTTAAAAGAAATGGGATTCGCCTTAAAAGAAATTACGAATATGTTAGAAACAGAGCGTGTAAATGTTAAAGAGTTTTTACAACAGCAATTGCTGTTCGTAAGAGAAGAGCAGCAGAAGTTTTCACGTATGGAGAATTGTTTTCGGTGTAGATACGCTGATCACATTCTCGTATGTTATTCTCCCGAAAAAGAAAAAAACGAGATGTTGTCGCGCTAGGGTAACATCTCGTTTTTTTCTTTATTCCTCACAGTAGATACAGAACGTTTTTTGGATAAACACATTCAATCCACCTGGAGTAGAAGCAACATTTGAGACACTTAAGCTTTCAAAGTTTTCTACTTGAAATATTCTTGTACTTTCTGTAATTATAGCAGTAATAGGGTTACGAGGGCTTTTTGATATAATAGTTATCGCCAAAGGGACAGGATCTTTACCTTTTAATGAGGTAGAGCTTAGCTGAAGTAATGTTTTATTATGAGACCCTGTGAAATCTTGGAAAACAGGCTGATGGCTAGTGCCTTCTGGTACGAGAACGAGCACTGGTGAATTTGTCGATCCAATTATGTGATTTTCAACAAAACAGTTAGGAGTATTTGATTCATCTTTAAGAGATTTTTCATTAAATTTGTCATGATGATCAAGCATATTGGGATTAAACCTCTTTTCTTTATTTTTGATACATTGTATTCCTTAAATAGAAAACACGTGTGGACAATGCGTGACGAGCTAGTTGTTCGTTTAAGTTGAAGATTGAGCTAGATGGATTTGACGTATGTCACTATAAAAAGAAGCTGCTGTCCTTAATGGACAACAGCTTCTTTGCTATCCCGCTCTAATAAGCGGTAAATAAAAATGGAAGTTTCACTTTATCCCGCCCAAACAGCCGGTAAGAAGTTAGGTAAGGAAGAGAGACAAACAAACCGTCTGTAAGGGCCCGATTGGTTCAACTAACCTTCTGGGGAAAAAACGCTCCCAGAAGGAAGTTTCACTTTAGGCAACGTCTTCTTTTTGACCATCTCTCAACGTACTATTTTTATAACCATAGCTGAAATATACAACTAATCCGATAATTAACCAAACGACAAAGCCGATCCATGTTGTTGCTGGAAGTTGTAATGTTAAGTATCCGCAGAATAGAACTGCTAATATCGGAACTAATGGTACGAATGGTACTTTAAAGGCACGCGGCAGGTCTGGTTGTTTTTTGCGTAAGATGATAACGCCGATTGATACAACGATAAATGCGAATAATGTACCGATGTTTGTTAATTCTGCTAGCTTGTCCAATGGAACGAATCCAGAAAAGAAAGCAACCATAGCTGCTGTAATCCAGCTGTTCATAACTGGTGTTTGTGTTTTTTGGTTTACACGAGAAAGTGCTTTTGGTAGTAAGCCATCACGACTCATTGCATAAAATAAACGAGTTTGTCCATATAGCATAACGAGTAATACTGTTGTAATCCCAGCAATTGCTCCTAAAGAGATAAGTCCAGCAACCCAATCTTGATGAATATATTGCAAAGCATATGCAACAGGATTCTTTACGTCTAATTGGTTGTAGGGAACGATTCCTGTCAATACTAATGAAACAACGATATATAAGATTGTACAGATTGCCAAGGAAGCAATAATACCAATTGGCATATTACGTTGTGGATTTTTTACTTCTTCAGCAGCTGTTGATACAGCGTCAAATCCGATATAAGCAAAGAATACAGTTGCTGCTCCAGTTGTTACGCCAGAGAAGCCAAATGGCATGAATGGCGTCCAGTTCTCAGGTTTTACATAGAAAGCACCAACGCCGATGAATAGAAGAACAACAAATATTTTGATAGCTACCATAATAGCATTGAAGCGAGCTGATTTTTTTGCGCCTCTTGTTAATAAGAATGTCATGATGAAAATGATACAAATTGCTGGTACGTCTACGTATGTGCCAGCCGCCGGATTATAAGCGCTTGTTAAAGCGTGTGGCAATTTAATCCCAAATCCAGATAATAATCCTTGGAAATATCCTGACCAACCAGATGCAACGGCTGAGGATGCCAATCCGTATTCTAGAATTAAGTCCCAACCTAAAATCCAAGCAATAATTTCTCCAAATGTTGCATAGCTGTAAGTGTATGCACTACCTGACACCGGTACAGTTGAAGCGAATTCCGAGTAACATAATGCCGCAAATACGCAGGCTAAACCGGATAAAATAAACGATAAAATAAGTGCTGGTCCTGCATGTTTTGCTGCTGCAACGCCGGTAAGAACGAAGATACCTGTTCCAATAATAGCGCCGACTCCTAACATTGTTAAATCAAATGCGCCTAGTTCCTTTTTTAAAGAAGCGCCTTTCTGCTGCGATTGCGCTAGTAGTGCAGAAATCGATTTTTTTCGAAATAGATCCATATAAGCTCCCCCACCCTCTAGTTGTTAAAATATTCTGAACTTTAAGTTCGATTTGTCGTATAATGTCGAATCTTTAAACGTATTGTAATATGAAAAGTGGGTGTTGTAAATACAAATTTTTTAGAAAATTCTACCTATACAAAAAAGATGAATTTCTTGTCGATATTTGTATAGGTGTTTTTGTTGCTACACTAAGTTATTTCATTTTGAATGGTAGTATAAAGCGGAACTTCTTACTGCCCGCGAATAGCGGGATAAAGTCAAAATGGGCTGGAGAGGATTAAGATGAGAAAAGGAATTGTCTTATTGTGTTTTTTATTCTATATAGGCGGTTTGGTGGGGTGTTTATCCTCTGTAAAAACGGGAAATCAAAAAAATGATGAAACAAAGGTTGATAAAAAGAGTGATATCATCGTAAAAATAGGTGGAGAATCTAATTTAGATAAGTTTCAGCAGTTTCTAACTCATGTGAAAAATGGCAAAGCTGATAAAGTTCGTATTGTATATTATACAGATGAAGGAGATCCGATTTTTCAAACGTTAGATTATGATGGAATCAATATAAACTATCTTTTTGATGATTCCAACGACAAATTTGGAGGAAGTCAAAAAGGGAAAAAAAGTGATGTGTGTAAAGGGATTATGAAAGAAAAAAGTGATGAAGCTGTAAGTTATAAATTAAGTGAATGTAAAGGAAATCGTAAGAATGTGAGCTATTTTTTGCTGGAGGTACGTCATGAATAACTGTAGGAAGATGCTAAGTAAATAAGCATCTTTTTTGTTGTTATATATTGAATTTGTAGAAAGGGTGTCGAATTGTTTATCGAATACTTGTTCGTTTTTTTGGTTTTTTTATAGGCGTTCGTGTTAAAATGAAAATACAGATTTTTTACGAGGAGGGCGGATTTATTTGGAACATCAATTTGAAATTGTCTCAGAATATTCCCCGCAAGGTGATCAGCCAAGAGCGATAGAGCAGCTGGTAGCTGGGATTAAAAATGGTAAGAAACATCAAGTGTTGCTTGGAGCGACAGGGACGGGTAAGACATTTACGATTTCAAATGTTATTAAAGAGGTGAAAAAGCCAACACTTGTAATGGCTCATAATAAAACGTTAGCAGGACAGTTATACAGTGAGCTCAAAGATTTCTTTCCGAACAATGCAGTTGAATATTTTGTTAGTTACTACGACTATTATCAACCGGAAGCGTATGTACCACAAACCGATACGTTTATTGAAAAAGACGCACAAATTAATGATGAAATCGATAAATTGCGTCACTCAGCGACGTCGGCTTTATTTGAAAGAGATGATGTCATTGTTGTAGCGAGTGTGTCTTGTATTTACGGTTTAGGTTCTCCAGAAGAATATAGTGAGCTTGTTGTTTCTTTGCGCGTTGGTATGGAGAAAGATCGCAATCAATTGCTTCGTGAACTTGTTGATGTGCAGTATGGCCGTAATGATATTGACTTCCAGCGTGGGACGTTTCGTGTGCGCGGTGATGTAGTTGAAATCTTCCCTGCATCTCTTGATGAGCATTGTATCCGAATTGAATTCTTCGGTGATGAAATTGATCGTATCAGAGAAGTAAATGCATTAACAGGTGAAGTATTAGCAGAACGTGAGCATGTGGCGATTTTTCCGGCGTCTCACTTCGTTACACGCGAAGAAAAAATGAAAGTCGCTATTGAAAATATTGAAAAAGAGTTAGAAGAACGCCTAAAAGAATTAAATGATAACGGTAAATTGTTAGAAGCGCAGCGGATAGAGCAGCGGACGCGTTACGATTTAGAAATGATGCGCGAGATGGGCTTTTGTTCAGGGATTGAGAACTATTCCCGTCATTTGACACTCCGTCCAGCTGGTTCAACACCATATACATTGTTAGATTATTTCCCTAAAGATTTTCTCATCGTGATGGATGAGTCGCATGTATCAGTGCCGCAAGTACGAGCAATGTACAACGGTGATAAAGCGCGGAAACAAGTACTTGTTGATCATGGATTCCGTCTGCCATCAGCACTAGATAACAGACCGCTTATGTTTGAAGAGTTTCAAGAGAAAACGAATCAAGTTGTGTATGTATCAGCAACACCGGGTCCATATGAACTTGAACATTCACCGGAAGTGGTGGAACAAATTATTCGTCCGACAGGGCTATTAGATCCGAAAATTGATGTAAGGCCAATTGAAGGGCAAATTGATGATTTACTAGGAGAGATACAAGACCGGATCGCGAAAAATGAGCGTGTATTAATTACGACATTAACGAAGAAAATGTCAGAGGATTTAACAGATTATTTGAAAGATGTTGGGATTAAAGTAAACTATCTTCATTCTGAAATTAAAACGTTAGAGCGGATTGAAATTATTCGCGATCTTCGCCTTGGCAAGTTCGATGTGCTTGTCGGTATTAACTTACTTCGAGAAGGGCTCGATATTCCAGAAGTATCGCTTGTAGCAATATTAGATGCAGATAAAGAAGGATTTCTTCGTTCAGAGCGCTCGCTTATTCAGACGATTGGTCGTGCAGCTCGTAATGCAAACGGTCATGTTGTGATGTATGCAGACCGAATTACAAAATCGATGGAAATTGCAATGGAAGAAACGAAACGTCGTCGTCAAATTCAAGAAGCATACAATGAAAAGCATGGTATTATACCGAAAACAATTCAAAAAGAGGTGCGCGACGTGATTCGTGCAACGATGGCTGCGGAAGATACCGAAACGTATGAAGCAGCACCACCTAAGAAAATGACGAAAAAAGAACGAGAAAATGTAATTGCAAAAATGGAAGCGGAAATGAAAGAAGCTGCAAAAGCGCTTGATTTTGAGCGGGCAGCTGAGCTTCGCGATTTATTATTAGAACTAAAAGCAGAAGGGTGAAGGCAATGAGTAAAGATTTTATCGTTGTAAAAGGTGCGAGAGCCCACAACTTAAAAAATATAGATGTCACCATTCCGAGAAATCAGCTTGTTGTTGTAACAGGGCTATCTGGTTCAGGGAAATCATCGTTAGCGTTTGACACGATTTATGCAGAAGGGCAACGTCGATATGTAGAATCGCTATCGGCGTATGCACGTCAATTTTTAGGGCAAATGGATAAACCAGATGTTGATGCAATTGAAGGACTATCGCCGGCCATTTCAATTGACCAAAAAACGACGAGCCGTAACCCGCGCTCAACCGTTGGAACAGTGACGGAGATTTCCGATTACTTACGCTTATTATTTGCGCGTGTGGGGACTCCGATTTGTCCAAATCATGGAATTGAAATTACATCGCAAACAATTGAGCAAATGGTAGATCGTATTTTAGAGTATCCGGAGCGTACGAAGCTACAAGTGCTCGCACCGATTGTATCGGGGCGTAAAGGTGCGCATGTAAAGCTATTAGAAGATATTAAAAAGCAAGGGTACGTTCGCGTTCGCGTTGACGGAGAAATGCTTGATGTATCAGAAGAAATTACGTTAGATAAGAATAAAAAGCATTCTATTGAGGTTGTGATTGACCGGATTGTGGTGAAAGAAGGAATTGCTGGTCGCCTTGCCGATTCATTAGAAACGGCTTTGAAGCTTGGTGAAGGCCGCGTTTTAATTGATGTGATTGGAGAGGAAGAGTTGCTGTTTAGTGAGCATCACGCTTGTCCGTATTGCGGATTTTCTATTGGTGAACTGGAGCCGCGCATGTTTTCTTTCAACAGTCCGTTCGGTGCATGTCCGTCTTGTGATGGTCTTGGTTCAAAGTTAGAAGTAGATCTTGATTTGGTCATTCCAAACTGGGGTTTATCATTAAACGATCATGCAATCGCACCTTGGGAGCCAACAAGCTCACAATATTATCCGCAATTGCTAAAGTCTGTTTGTAACCATTATGGTATTGATATGGATGTACCGGTGAAAGATATTCCGAAGCATTTGTTTGAAAAAGTGTTGTACGGAAGCGGAGAAGAAAAAGTGTATTTCCGCTATGTGAACGACTTTGGTCAAGTAAAGGAAAGCGAGATTATTTTTGAAGGTGTAATCCCGAACATTGAACGCCGTTACCGAGAAACGAGCTCCGATTATATTCGTGAGCAAATGGAAAAATATATGGCGGAGCAAGCCTGTCCAAAATGTAAAGGTGCTCGTTTGAAGCCGGAAACTTTAGCTGTTTTTGTAGGTGGAAAAACGATTGCGGAAGTGGCGCAGTTTTCTGTGCAGGATGCGCACGAGTTCTTTACAAATATCGAATTAACAGAAAAGCAACAAAGTATTGCAAAGCTGATTTTGCGCGAAATTAAAGAGCGTCTTAGCTTTCTAATTAATGTTGGACTTGATTATTTAACGCTTAGCCGTGCAGCTGGAACGTTATCAGGTGGAGAAGCGCAGCGCATTCGCTTAGCGACGCAAATTGGTTCGAGCTTAACAGGGGTATTATATATTCTTGATGAGCCTTCAATTGGTTTACATCAGCGTGATAACGATCGCTTAATTCAAACACTGAAAAATATGCGTGATTTAGGAAATACGCTTATCGTTGTGGAGCATGATGAAGATACGATGATGGCTGCAGATTATTTATTAGATATTGGTCCTGGTGCAGGGATTCACGGCGGGCAAGTTGTTTCAGCAGGGACGCCGCAAGAAGTAATGCATGATGATCATTCGTTAACAGGACAATACTTATCAGGTAAAAAGTTTATTCCAGTTCCGTTAGAGCGTCGCAAAGGTGATGGTCGTAAGATTGAGGTTATAGGAGCGAAGGAAAATAACTTAAAAAATGCGAAGATGTCATTCCCGCTTGGAACATTTGTTGCGGTAACGGGTGTATCTGGTTCAGGAAAAAGTACATTAATTAATGAGGTGCTATATAAAGCAGTTGCTCAAAAATTATATAAATCGAAGAGTAAGCCTGGTATGCATAAGGAAATTAAGGGCCTTGAGCATTTAGATAAGGTAATTGATATTGATCAGTCCCCAATTGGACGTACACCGCGTTCTAACCCAGCGACATATACAGGTGTGTTTGATGATATTCGTGATGTGTTTGCACAAACGAATGAAGCAAAAGTGCGCGGTTATCAAAAAGGACGCTTTAGCTTTAACGTGAAAGGTGGCCGCTGTGAAGCGTGCCGCGGCGATGGGATTATTAAAATTGAAATGCACTTCTTACCAGATGTGTACGTTCCATGTGAAGTTTGTCATGGAAAACGTTATAATCGTGAAACATTGGAAGTAAAATATAAAGATAAAAACATTTCTGAAGTGTTAGAGATGACAATTGAAGATGGGGTAGAGTTCTTTGCTAATATCCCGAAAATTAAACGTAAACTCCAAACACTTGTGGATGTAGGGCTTGATTATATGAAGCTCGGTCAACCGGCAACAACGTTATCGGGTGGAGAAGCGCAGCGCGTGAAATTAGCATCTGAGCTGCACCGCCGTTCAACAGGCCGCACGTTGTACATTTTAGATGAACCGACAACGGGACTTCATGCACATGATATTGCCCGCTTGTTAAAAGTGCTTCAGCGTCTTGTTGATAATGGTGAAACGGTACTTGTTATTGAACATAACTTAGATGTTATTAAAACGGCTGATTATCTGATTGACCTTGGTCCTGAAGGTGGAGATAAGGGCGGACAAATTGTTGCAACAGGTACGCCAGAGCAAGTTGTGAAAGAAGAACGCTCTTATACAGGTAAGTATTTAAAAGGTGTTTTAGAACGTGATACAGCACGTATGAAAGAAAAAGTGAAAGAAGTAGAATTAACATAGTAAAGGAACATGTAACAGAGGAGCGGTGCTTCCCTGTTACATGTTTTCTGTTATATACATCCAAAGGAGTTGAGGATGTGAATTCTACCGAAAAAGTGTTAGCCTCTTGTTGTTATTTTAGTATTTTTGTGGCTCCGTTATTATTTCCAATCATTGTGTATTTTGTTGTTCCTCATGAAGAAGTGAAATCTCATGCAAAGAAAGCTTTTGTTTCGCATTTACTACCGTTCTTTTGTTTATTTTTCGTTTTTCTACTCGGGTTTGTGATGAATACACCCGAACAAATTGGTGTAATGATGCTTATAGCACTGTTGTTATTTGGATTAGTGAACCTTGTTATTTTCATTTGGAATGTTGTGAAAGGTGTACAATTGCTTGTGAATGAGTAAAGAATTTCCTGTGAGAGGAATTATTTTATCTGTAGTTTCATTTCATTTGTTCTTGGTAATTTTAGCAGATTTCAAGTATCATTGTTGATATATAGTTTAAGTATTTATTGTCCCTAGTGAAAAGGAAGTGTAAAGAACATGAGATGGGTTATATCACTTATTGTAAATAGTATTGTGCTAATCGTTGTATCAGGTCTTCTCAAAATATTTGCACCAGGTGCGTTTGAAATAGCGAATATACAAACAGCAGTGATTGCGAGCGTTATTTTGTCTCTTTTAAATGTATTTGTTAAACCGTTATTAATTTTAATTACGCTGCCAATTACTGTGTTAACATTTGGTTTCTTCTTAATCGTTATTAATGCGATTACGCTAGAAATTACAGATTCGTTACTTGGTAATGCGTTTAATTTATCTGGATTTGGTGCAGCAATTATGGCGGCTATCTTTATTTCAATTTTAAATATGTTAATTGAGAAAGTAATTATTGAACCGTTATATGAGAAAAAATAATCAGACAGCAGGAAGTATCCGACAAAATGTAGAACATTTTGCGCAAAGCGTGGAATGTTTTTTTCTTTTTCAAAAGAAACCGTATTTCTTGTTTTAAGAAAAAAATGGTACAATAGCGGGTAGAGTGGTAGTACGCTGCCTAGATACATTCCGCAACGTGGAGGTTTACATATGCCAAAAGTTCGAACGAAAGATTTAATTGAACATTTTCAGTTAGAATTAGTAAGTGGTGAGGAAGGAATTCACCGTCCAATTGATACAAGTGATTTATCACGCCCTGGAATTGAAATGGCAGGATTTTTTACATATTATCCAGCTGATCGTGTGCAACTTCTTGGGAAAACTGAGCTTACTTTTTTTGATACGTTAACAGAAGAACAAAAGAAAATGCGCATGCAAGCGCTTTGTACAGAAGAAACACCATGTATTATTGTAACGCGCGGTCAAGATGTACCGGAAGAGTTAATGCAAGCATCTCGTCAGACAGGTGTGCCGATATTATGTTCACCGTTAAAAACGACACGTTTATCGAGTCGCTTGACGAACTATTTAGAAAGTAAATTAGCGCCAACGACAGCTATTCACGGTGTATTAGTTGATATTTACGGTGTTGGTGTAATGATTACAGGGCAAAGTGGTGTCGGGAAAAGCGAAACAGCACTTGAGCTTGTGAAGCGTGGACATCGTCTTGTTGCTGATGATAGTGTAGAAATTCGCCAAGAAGATGACGATACACTAGTTGGTAGTTCGCCAGAGTTAATTGAGCATTTACTTGAAATTCGTGGACTGGGCATTATTAACGTAATGACGTTATTTGGTGCAGGTGCAGTGCGTAATCATAAACGTATTTCACTTGTGATTAATCTTGAAATTTGGGATCAAAAGAAGAACTATGATCGCCTTGGCTTAGATGAAGAAAAAATGAAAATTATTGATACAGATATTACAAAGATTACTCTTCCCGTACGACCAGGTCGAAACTTAGCTGTCATCATTGAGGTAGCAGCGATGAACTTCCGCTTAAAACGTATGGGCGTCAATGCAGCGCAACAATTTTCAGAGCGTCTTATGAGCGCGATTGAACTAGGAGATCAAAATTAAATATAAGAAGCTTCCATTAGTGGAATAGAAAGGGAGTAGAGAATATGCTGTTAGGGTCTGTACCGCAGCTTGATCGCGTGGCAGTTCAGCTTGGACCGTTTCCAATTTATTGGTATGGCGTCATTATTGGTACGGCTGTGTTGCTTGGATTATGGCTTGCAACCCGCGAAGGAGAGCGTCTCGGTATTCCGAAAGATACGTTTATTGATTTGGTCCTAATTGCAGTGCCGATTGCAATCATTTGTGCACGTGCATACTATGTTATTTTCGAATGGGACTATTATTCCCAAAACCCGAGTCAAATTATTAACATTCGTCAAGGTGGTTTAGCGATTCATGGCGGATTAATTGGTGCAGTTCTTACCGGGATTGTATTTACAAAAGTACAGGGTCTATCTTTTTGGAAGCTAGCAGATATTGCAGCGCCAAGTATTTTACTTGGACAAGCGATTGGCCGCTGGGGCAACTTTATGAACCAAGAAGCTCATGGCGGTGAAGTAACACGTCAATTCCTTGAAAGTTTACATTTACCACAGTTTATTATAAATCAAATGTATATTGATGGTGTGTATTACCATCCAACATTTTTATATGAATCGTTATGGAGTTTTGCTGGGGTTATTTTACTTCTATTTCTTCGAAGAGCAAATTTACGTCGCGGAGAACTGTTCTTTACGTATTTAACTTGGTACTCCATCGGTCGTTTGTTTGTAGAAGGGTTGCGCACAGATAGCTTAATGCTTGGTCCCCTTCGTATTGCACAGGTTGTATCCATTGTCTTAATTCTCGTTTCTATCATTTTTGTTGTTGTGAGACGAAAAATGGGATATGCGGATAAACGATATTCAGAAAAATAATGATAGAACTTCAGAGGTAAATCAGAAAAAGTAGCGTCATACATGCGGCGCTGCTTCTTTTCATATCCCGCTCTAACAAGCAGTAAGTACAGAAGAGCCCGATTGGTTCAACTAACCATTCGAAGGGAAGTGCACCTCCGAATGGAAGCTTCACTTTATCATAAAACAGCTAAGGACGTGGAAAAGATGAACATTAATACAGTGTTATTTGATCTGGATGGGACGTTGATTAATACGAACGAACTTATTATCTCTTCATTTTTATATACTTTAGAAAAGTACTATCCAAATCAGTATAAGCGTGAAGACGTACTGCCGTTTATTGGTCCATCATTGCATGATACATTCAGTAAAATTGATGAAGGCCGAGTAGAAGAACTTATTCAATGTTATCGTGATTTTAATCATCAGCATCATGATGAGTTAGTAGAAGAGTATGAAACAGTGTATGAAACTGTACAGGATTTGCGAAAGAAAGGGTATAAAGTTGGGATTGTAACAACGAAGGCGCGCAAAACTGTCGAAATGGGATTAAAACTATCGAAATTAAAACAGTTTTTTGATGTTGTGGTGACAATTGATGATGTAGAGCATGTGAAACCGCATCCAGAACCGATTCAAAGAGCGTTGCAATTGTTAGAGGCAAAGCCGGAAGAAGCGTTAATGGTAGGAGATAATCATCATGATATTGTTGGCGGACAAAATGCTGGCGTGAAGACAGCAGCTGTTGCATGGACAATTAAAGGACGCGAATACTTAGAGTCTTATAAACCGGATTATGTGTTAGAAAAAATGAGTGACTTGTTAACGATCTTGCCTCATGAACTAGGCTGACAAGGGGAGAGAATAGTGCGACGGACAACACGCTATCCTGTGTCAGGAGCAAATTCATTATGGAACGTATATAAGACCGTTTCGTTTTGGAAAGTGATGAAAAACTTCATTGTCATTCAAATTGCGCGTTATACTCCATTTTTACGGATGAAAAATTGGTTATATCGTACATTTTTGCGAATGCAAATAGGAGAGCAAACTTCATTTGCCCTTATGGTTATGCCAGATATCATGTTTCCTGAGAAAATTACGATTGGGCGTAATTCGATAATTGGTTATAATACAACATTATTAGCTCATGAATATTTAATTACAGAATATCGCCTTGGTGAAATTAGAATTGGAAACGAAGTAATGATTGGAGCAAATTCGACAATTTTACCGGGTGTTGTCATTGGAGATGGAGCGATTGTTTCAGCGGGTACATTTGTTCATCGTGATGTACCGAGCGGTGCTTTCGTTGGTGGAAATCCGATGCGTGTTATTTATACGAAAGAGGAAATGACAGCGAGAAAAGGGAAATGTTAGAAATGTAACATTTTCCTTTTCTTTTCGGGAATGAAAAGGAAATATTTGCGTATAATATACTGTTTTGTTTTTAGAAGAATCGTTTATACTTATAGATAGAAGAATGAAATAATGGAGGATCTATGGGGAAAAATCAAGAAATTCATAAAGATAACGGACAAGTTATTTCTTTTAATCAATTAGCCGATTTCTTTTATGATAAAGGAATGAAGGCTTATCGCAATCATCATTTAGACGATGCGATTAAATATTTTAAAAGAGCGGCACAAAGTCAGAAAGAGCCATTTATTTTATGTCAATTAGCAACGGCGTTATCGGAAGTGGGAGAGTACCACGAATCGAATCAAATTTTATTACAAATTGTTCGTACGGGTGAACAAATAGAAGAATGCTATTATTTTATGGCAAATAATTATGCGTATCTTGGTCTATTTCAACAAGCAAAAAAGTATGCAGAGCGGTATTTAGACATTGCGACGGATAAAGAATTTATTGCAGAGACGATGGAACTTTTAGAGATTATTGAAGAAGAAGAAATGGATGCACCGGAATTGGAAGATGAAGATGGATTAATTGTGATGCAAGAGCAAGCAAATCATTATATTCGGAACGGTCAATTAGAAGAGGCGATTGCTACGCTTGAAGGCGTTATAACGGAATATCCGGAATTTTGGTCGGCACATAATAATTTAGCAATTGCTCATTTTCAGCTTGGCAATGTTGATCAAGCATTGAAAATGACAGAATTAATTTTAGAGAAAAATCCAGGGAATATTCATGCCTTATGTAATACGCTTATTTTTCTATATTCTATTGGGGAATATAAGCAAGTAGAAAAGTTAGCGGAGCAACTGGAGACAGTGTATCCGATGTCGTTTGAGCATCGTGTAAAACTAGGGACAACATTTGCGACAATTGGTCGTTTTGAAAGTGCATATAAATGGTTAAAAGTTTTAAAGCGCCAAGGCTACGAAGGTGATGTTAGTTTTTATTATTGGTTCGCATATTCTGCTTATATGGTAAAAGATGAACAAACAGCAGAGAAAATGTGGTCGCATGTTGTGGAGTTACATCCTGATAAAAAAGGGAAGGAGCCTTGGAATGCTATTAATTTAGCAGATGAAGGCCAAAATATTTTATTTCGAGAACTGCAGCAATCATTTCAGCAAAGTGAAACGTTAGAAGAACAAATGCTGGCTTTATATTTAATGAATGAGCTGACAACACCAGAGAAAATCGGCTTTTTCTTTGATGTGATGCAATCTCCTAAGCGTGTTCCAATCGTATCACAGCTCGCGCACTATTTCTTTTTAATGAATAGTCATAAAAGTATTCCACAAGAGCTTCAGCCGTTTGAACAATGTGTTCATATTGCTGATGCTTTATACAACTATACAAACAAAGATGATGAGCTGATTGAAGAGTGTTTACATCTTTGGTTTTGTACATTTATACGCTTATACACGAGCGGAACGGCGTTTACAAATGTATATGGCTGGTCAGCGGCAGTTGAATATATTGTAAGAGGCGAATTTCATGATAAATTGACGCAGGCAGAGCTTGGGAATATATATAATGTATCGGTAGCAACTGTACGAAAGTATGTGCAAGCAGTAAGATGTGTGCATGAGTAAGAGTGAGCAAATCATTGGGAAAAAAACATTGCTGACAGTATAATGAGGGTGTTAAAAGATCGTTATGAACAGGAGATGAAGACTATGGCAGAAGAAAAAATTTATGATGTAATTATTATTGGAGCTGGTCCAGCAGGTATGACAGCAGCTGTGTATACATCTCGATCAAATTTAAGTACGTTAATGCTAGAGCGCGGTATTCCGGGCGGACAAATGGCAAATACAGAAGAAGTAGAAAATTATCCGGGTTATGACCATATTTTAGGACCGGATTTATCAAATAAAATGTTTGAACATGCAAAGAAATTCGGTGCAGAATATGCATATGGTGATGTGAAACAAATTATTGATGGAAAAGAATATAAAACAGTAATCGCTGGAAAGAAAGAATATAAAGCACGTGCCATTATTGTAGCGAGCGGTGCGGAATATAAGAAAATTGGCGTTCCAGGCGAGAAAGAACTTGGCGGACGCGGCGTATCATACTGCGCAGTATGTGACGGTGCATTCTTTAAAGGAAAAGAGCTTGTCGTTGTTGGCGGCGGCGACTCAGCTGTTGAAGAAGGTGTGTATTTAACACGCTTTGCAACGAAAGTAACGATTGTTCACCGCCGTGATCAATTGCGTGCACAAAAGATTTTACAGGACCGTGCTTTCCAAAATGAAAAAGTTGATTTCATTTGGAATCACACTGTAAAAGAAATTAATGAAGCAAACGGAAAAGTAGGCAGCGTAACACTTGTAGATGTAAATAGTGGTGAAGAGCGAGAGTTTAAAACAGAAGGCGTATTTATTTACGTTGGGATGTTACCACTTTCTAAACCATTTGCAGAGTTGGGTATTACAAATGAAAATGGTTATATTGAAACAAATGAGCGTATGGAAACGAAAGTTCCTGGTATTTTCGCAGCTGGTGATATTCGTGAAAAAATGCTTCGCCAAATTGTAACAGCAACAGGCGATGGAAGTATTGCAGCGCAAAGTGCACAGCACTATGTGGAAGAGTTGTTAGAGGAATTGAAGACTGTAACAGAAAAATAAAAAATCAGTGTAACTATTTAGCCATGGTATTATCCCCTTTAAGTAGCCATTCAAAAAAACCGTCATGATAAGATGAAGGGAAGAATGAAACTTGGAGGGGATTTTTCTATGGCGAAAAAGGGACAAGAATTTCCATCCTACACGGAAGAATTTAAATTAAATGCCGTTATGGCCTATGTGAATGGGGTCAAAAGTAATCAAAGATTTTCAAAATGATTAGGTATTCGAAATTGTGCACAATTAAAAGTCTGGATGGAAAAGTGGTGAATCATTTAATGAACGTAGTAATGGTACTTCACCGTTTAAAGGATGACCACGTACAAACTTTAAAACAATTGAGGAAGAAAGAGACTATTTGAAAGCGCAGGTAGCTTATCTAAAGAAGCGGTATCCAAATCTGGTAACGGGGATGAAGTGAGCCAATCATCATTAAAAAATGAACCTGTTAGCTCGAAAAAAGTGCGACAAGTGTTCGATATATGTATCCAAAACGTGAAACTGTAACAATTCCCTCTATTCGTCTTGCGTTTTTAGCTATAAGCTGAGTAGTTACAAATTAGTTAGAAATTTAGGTTTTTTAAGATAGATTCGATTTTATATCGAGTCTATCTTTTTTTTATTCTGCATTAATAATTGTAGGACATTGTACATTGCTGATATCGAGTATTTATGGAGGTTATTCTTTGATACTTGTACTTTCGTCCTAGTATCAGAGCTGCTTGCTTTAAAATATCATTTTCCATAAGAAGTTGTTTTGTTTTCTCAACGCTTTCAACTGGTCTTATTATCTTTCTCTTTAAACGAGCCAAAC
The DNA here is from genome assembly GCF_050473865.1 of Bacillus sp. S10(2024). NCBI lineage: Bacteria > Bacillati > Bacillota > Bacilli > Caryophanales > Bacillaceae > Bacillus > Bacillus sp. S10(2024). The sequence continues at coordinate 3,870,734 of NZ_JBFLUR010000002.1, forward strand.
GTATGATTTGGATTGATCCACCGATCCAATGATGATGGTGTTAATTCGTATTCTTCAATAATGCCTTTCCTTGGTTTACCGTTTTTATACATTTTAGTATAAATGGAAAATATGCGTGATACACTGGGGTTTTCTTAAAAGTTATTTCTTACAATGGATATAGAAAAGAGGCTACATGAGAGGAGCAGGAAATTGAAGCGAAGGGCAGTTGTCACAGGATACGGAGTTGTGACTACAATTGGAAATACTGTTGCAGAGTTTTGGAGTAGCTTAGTCAATGGAAGGAGGGTGCCTATTAATTCGATGACAAGATATATGCTTGGCACTTCAGGAATAGTAGAGATTATATCTACTATTTTGTCTATCCAACATGGTATTATCCCCTAGGTTTTGAATTCCGAAAATTCAGATTAAGTGGTTATACTAAGTATTATTCAAGATGAGAATCTCAAGTGTTGTATTGAAATTGCAATGAGTAATTCTTTTGGATTTGGAGGACAAAATGCAAGTCTATAGTAAAAAAATATGATGTGAATGGAGAAAGCTTATGAAATCAATCATTGGATTTTCAATTAAAAACAAGCTTGCTATTTGGATTGTAACATGCTTTATTATTGTATTTGGAACATACGTGGGGTTCTCTATGAAACTAGAGACAATTCCTAATATTAATGAGCCGGTTGTAAATATTACAACTGTATACCCTGGGGCATCACCAGAGACAGTAATGAGTGATGTAACAGAACCAATTGAAAAAAAAGTACATAACTTAGAGGGAGTAAAAAATGTTACTTCAACTTCCTTTGAAGGTGCTTCCACAATAGCAATTCAGTATGATTTCAAGATCAACATGGAAAAAGCAGAAAATGAAATTAAGGAAATTATGTCTGGGGTGAAACTCCCTGAAGGAGTTACGGCTCCAGAAGTAGCAAGAGTTAACTTCAATGATTTACCTGTATTTGTATTGTCTTTAACTGATAGTACGAAAAAATTGGAAGATTTAAGTAAGTTATCTGAAAAGGAGATAATGCCTGCATTTGAAGAGGTAGAAGGTGTTTCTAAAGTTGAAATCCTTGGGAAACAAAATAAGGAAGTAGAAATTAAGTATAAGCAAGATAAGTTGGATCAGTATGGTTTGTCTGTAAAAGAGGTAAATACATATTTGAAAACCATTAAAAATGATGTGAATTTAGGGATGCAAGTACTTGATGGAAAAGAAAAAGTCATCAAAGTTAATGGGGCTGAAGGTAGCCTTGAAAAAATAAGAGAATTGCATATTCCTATCAATCTCAAGATACAAAATAGTAACTCTGTTGAAAGAGACACTTCGGTTTCTTTAAAAGATATCGCAGATGTAACAATTGTTCAAAAAGCCCAATCTGTTTCTAAGACTAATGGAATGGAAGGTATCAGCATTCGGATATTACAAAGTAGTAATGGTAACACGGTAGACGTCGTGGATGGTGTCAAAGAGAAAGTGAAGAAGCTACAAAAGAAGCATAACTCATTAGAATTTGTATCTGTCTTAGATAGTGGAGAGCCGATTAAGGGCTCGGTTGGGATGATGGTAAATAAAACATTAATGGGCGCAGCTTTTGCGATACTAATTATTTTACTTTTCTTAAGGGATATCAAATCTACAATTATTGCGGTTATTTCTATACCGTTATCGCTTGTCATTTCTTTAATTATATTAAACCATTTAGATATGACATTAAACCTAATGACATTGGGAGCTATGACGGTGGCAATTGGACGAGTTATAGATGATTCTATTGTAGTTATAGAGAATATATATCGACGTATGACCTTAGCGGAGGAAAAATTAAGTGGTATTAATTTAATAAAAGCAGCAACTTCTGAGATGTTTTCATCTATTATGTCATCTACTATTGTGACCATTGCGGTGTTCTTGCCATTAGGTTTAATTGATGGACCTGTTGGAGAGCTATTTATGCCATTCGGAGTTACTATTGTATGTGCTTTATTAGCTTCTTTAATTGTGTCAATTACTGTTGTTCCGATGATGGCGCATTTAATGCTTAAGAAGAAAGGTAAAGTTGTTAAGAAAGTATCTTCAAATAGAGTGGCTACAAGCTACTATAAGATATTGAATTGGAGTTTAAACCATAAATTAATTACTTTCTGTATAGCTAGTGCACTATTTATAGGAAGTATATTCTTAATACCATCTATTGGAGTCAGTTTTATTGGTTCCAGTGAGAATAAAATGATATTAGCAACCTATAATCCGTTGCCTGGTGCTACAGAGGATACAATTAAGAGTGACGTTAAAAAGGCGGAAGAATATCTACTTAAACGAGATCACATAAAGATGGTACAGTCATCTTATGGGGAAGGTAATCCGCTAAACCCAGCTGATAAGAAACAAGTGCTATTTTTTATTACTTATAAAGATGGCTTAAAAGATTTAAGCAAAGAGCAGAAATCTATTTTTAACGATCTTCAAAAGTTAGGAATGGGTGAATGGGGATTCAATAGTTCAGGAAATAGTAATGGTAAAGTAGACATTTTTGTTTACGGAAAAACGATTGACGAAATTCGACCAGTTGCAGATTCTGTTAAGAAAACTCTGGAGGATAATGAGAAGGTCACAAATGTCAAGTTAGATTTATCAGACTCTTTAAGACAGGTGAACTTTACATTAAATACAGAAAAATTGGTTACCTTAGGAATTCAGCCAACGCAAATATATAACAAATTGGGTTCCGCTAAGGAAGAGAAAATTGGTAATTTAAAAATTGATGGACAGGAAATACCGATAAGGACTGTGGAAAGAGATGCTATAGTACATCAAGAAGAACTTAGTAAGCAACAAGTTACTACAAATTCAAATCAAAAGATAGAATTAGGAGAAGTTTTGCAAAAAGCGGAGAGTGATGTACCGGCCTTCATTACTAAGCGAAATGGAGACATATATACAAAAATATCAGCAGAAATAACCGATAAGGATGCTGGAAAAGTTACGGAGAATATTCAAAAACAAATTGATGAACTCTCAGTGCCGTCTGGAGTACAAATTAATGTTGGTGGAGTAACAGAACAAATTGATGAATCTTTTACACAGCTAGGAATTGCAATGGTTAGTGCAATTGTAATAGTATATTTTGTTTTAGTTGTTACTTTTGGGGGAGGATTAGCTCCGTTAGCTATATTATTCTCTTTACCATATGCTTTAATCGGAAGTTTATTAGGTTTGCTAATTACAAATGAACCAATTAGTGTATCTGTAATGATTGGTGCACTTATGCTGATTGGTATTGTCGTAACAAATGCTGTTGTTCTAATAGATAGAGCAATTACAAATGAACAAAAAGGGATTTTATTAAGAGAGTCAATCCTTGAAGCGGGAGTAACTAGGTTGAGACCTATTCTTATGACTGCCATTGCTACGATTGGAGCACTATCTCCATTATTATTTGCAGAAACTTCAGATGGAAGCGGGCTTATTTCAAAGGGATTAGGAGTCACTGTAATTGGTGGATTGACCTCTTCGACATTATTAACATTAATTATTGTGCCTGTTGTATACGAAGGTTTAATGAAGCTAAAACATAGATGGGCTAAAAAGCGTAAGGATAGACAAGAACTAAAAATTGGTGCTTAGCGAAGATATGCTAAGCCCTTCTTTTTTATAAGTAAGAGATAAATAAGACCTTTAAGTATATTTTGTTCTTTAATTAGACAAAGGTAATTTATGAAATAAGAAAGAAGAGGGGGCATTATGGAAGGGATAGCTGAGTATAAGGAGTATTCACCAAAACTATTTAGAAATAAATCCTTTCTTTTAATAGTAATGGCGACTGGATTTTCCAGTTTAGGTGCTTCAATATTTCTTTTTACGCAAACATGGTATATAGTGAAATTTTTAAATTTAGGAGCAGCTGTAGGTTGGGTAATGATCGGTTCAAGTATTCCGCAAATGTTATTTTTGTTTGTAGGGGGAGTTCTTGCTGATCACTGGAATAAGTCAAAAATTATGTTATGGTCAGATTTTATAAGAACGATTCTTGTAGGTTCGATAGTGTTAGTATTTATCTTATTTACAAGGGTTCCTCTTATTATCTTTATTACTTATGCTTTTTTGTTTGGGATTCTTAATGCATTTTTTTATCCTGCTAGGGATTCAGTTATACCTTTAATAGTCGGAGCATCCCAGCTTTCAAGAGCAAGCTCTATTATCTATACAACAAATCAGCTTACAGTAATTGCAGGACCTGTAATTGGTGGGATATTAATAGGGAAATTCAGTTATATTATAGCATTTGCTTTTGTTTCTAGTATGTTACTAATAAGTACAATTATGGTTGCTATTACTAATATTCAACATGACCAAGAGAAAAGTGTGCAGAGAGTCAAGATTGGAACAGAAATGCGAGAGGGTATCAAATATTTACGTCAATCTAATGTTTTATTATCGCTTGTATTAATTTCTATTTTGGTAAACTTTCTTATTGTTGGACCACTTTTTATGGGATTGCCTATTTTTGTAGATACAGTATTAAACGGGGAAGCGTTTGACTACAGTTTCTTGGAAGGGAGTTTATCAATTGGCCTATTTATTGGGTCTATTATTATGGTATTACTCAATGTAAAGAAACAAAAAGGAACATTAATTCTTATACTTCTTATGTGTTTATCAATAAGTTTCATAATATTTAGTAAATCAACGAAGCTTTGGTATAGCATAATCATGTTATTTTTAGTCGGAACATTTACACAGATGATAACAATTCCAGTAATTGGTATCATTCAAGGTTATACGAAGAAGCAGTATTTGGGAAGAATTATGAGTTTACTCACCTTGGCATCGATGGGGTTAACACCACTTTCTTATGGACTCACATCAGTGCTTATTATGTATAATATTGGGATTTCAAATATTATATTTTGGAGTGGTATTTCTTTGTTTGTCTTATCTATTGTTTTCTATTCTTTACGTCAAGGAATACGTCATATTGATTAAGTTTTTCTATGATACAAGTTATTAAATTCTAGAGTTGAACAGCAATGTTTGGAACCCTGCTTATTTATAATTAGTTATGTAGTTGAATTATAGTCAGCAATAAGAGATATGGCAGGGGTATACTATAGAAATTTTTGATTGAATGAACTGTGAGAAAAGATAAGAGGAATACGGTTTGAGATTTGCATTTTGTAAGGAGGATAGGAAATGATTAAAAAGATTGAACACATTGGAATTGCAGTACATTCTTTAGAGCGGGCGTTACCATTTTATATAGATGTATTAAAGCTGAAACTGTTAGGGATAGAAGAGGTAGAATTACAACAAGTAAAAGTAGCCTTTTTAGCTATTGGTGAGAGTAAATTAGAGTTATTGGAGCCGTTAAGTCAAGAAAGTTCAATTGCACGTTTTATACAGAAGAATGGGGAGGGCATACATCATATAGCATTAGGAACAACATCAATTGAGGAGAGGATTCAACATATGAAAGAGTATGGGGTACGGATGATTGATGAAGTACCTCAAATAGGGGCAAAAGGTGCGCGAATTGCTTTTGTTCATCCTAAGTCAAGCCACGGTACATTATATGAGCTATGCGATAAAGGGGGGAGAATATGATTGACATTTACGAAAAAATTAATGAATTATATGATAAAAAGAGCGATATTAGAATTGGGGGTGGTGACGAACGAATTTCCAAGCAACATCAAAAGGGGAAGTTGACAGCTAGAGAACGTATTGAATTGTTGCTAGATAATGATACATTTGTAGAGTTACAACCTTTTATTGAGCATCGGTGTACAGATTTCGGATTAGATAAAAAAATTGGCCCTGGTGATGGTGTCGTCACAGGATATGGAAAGGTGAATGGTCGCCCAATTTATCTTTTTTCGCAAGACTTTACCGTATTCGGTGGTGCACTTGGAGAAATGCACGCGAAGAAGATTTCGAATATTATGGATTTGGCAGCTAAAAACGGTGTTCCTATTGTTGGGTTAAATGATTCAGGCGGTGCACGTATTCAAGAGGGTGTATTATCCCTAGATGGATATGGTCAGATTTTCCATAGGAATGTAAAATATTCAGGAATTGTCCCTCAAATATCAGTAATTTTAGGACCATGTGCAGGAGGAGCTGTATACTCTCCAGCTATTACCGATTTTGTTATTATGGTTGAAGAAAAGAGTCAAATGTTTATTACTGGCCCAAAAGTAATTGAGGCAGTAACAGGAGAAAGAATTTCGCCTGAAAATTTAGGTGGGGCGATGGTTCATAATAAGATAAGTGGAAATGCACATTTTGCAGCGATCGATGAAGTAGAAGCGTTGTCCCTTGTCCGTACACTTCTTTCTTACTTACCGCAAAATTATCAAGAGAAACCACCTATGATAAAAGAAGAACCAGGGGAAGATTATCGTATGGACTTACCAGATATTGTTCCAAATGATACACAGCGCCCTTATGATATCCGTCGTGTTATTGAACAAGTAGTTGATTTTCCTTCTTTTTTTGAAGTGCAAAAAAGTTTTGCGAAAAATATTGTAATAGGATTTGCACGTATAAAAGGAGAAGTGGTTGGCCTAGTTTGTAATCAGCCGAAGACATTGGCCGGTAGCTTAGATATTGATTCATCTGATAAAGCAGCTCGCTTTATTCGTTTTTGTGATTCTTTTCAAATTCCAGTGGTTACATTTGAAGATGTAACAGGTTTTTTTCCCGGGGTAAAGCAAGAACATAGTGGTATTATTCGTCACGGTGCTAAAATTTTGTATGCATATTCTGAAGCAACAGTACCAAAAATTACAGTGATTTTGAGAAAGGCTTATGGAGGAGCATATGTTGCATTGAATAGTAAAGCTATTGGAGCAGATGTTGTGTATGCATGGCCAAATGCAGAAATTGCAGTTATGGGACCGCAAGGGGCAGTGAATATTATTTTTTCAAACGATATTCAAAAGAGTGATAAACCTGAGGAGAAGCATAGAGAGCTTATTAATGAATACTGTAGCAAATTCGCAAATCCGTATATTGCTGCTAAACATGGGATTGTTGATGATATTATAGATCCGAGGGAAACACGTATAAAGTTGATACAGGCACTTGATATGTTACGAACGAAAAAAGAAGAAAAGTCAATGAAGAAACATGGAAATATCCCACTGTGAAAATAGTGAATATTCTTTTTGTTTTAATCTCTTCCTTCAGATAAGGCTGTTTTGTGGAACAGAGTGTCGTATCTAAAAAGTGGAGTATTACATGGGCATATCCCTTCCAAGTAGACCATTCTAAAAAGAATTTTATACCACGGTCCTTTTCCTATGTTCTATCAAAGAAAGGCCATGAAGTTTTTCACGGAATCGCTCTTGATTATAAAATATAATATGTTTCTGGATTGTTTGATTGTCCTTGTTCCGCTATAAAAAAATCCCCTTCAGATAAACAGTACTGAGTCCGTCATACCAGATGGACTTTTTTACTGTCTACCTAAAGAGGCGGATACCAATAGTTAGATTGTAGTACTACATTTTTATTAATGTAACAATCCTAAATGATGATTATTTTTGATGTACAAGCTTTATATAATTTAATAAGAAGTATTTTTAGATGTGTCCTCTTTAGGAAAGAATGTATAGGATAGAGAAATTACTGCATCTACAGCTAGTATGAGTGACCAAATTCTACTTAAATTATTAAAAGCAATGTTGTTAGATGGAAAGTGTGGCTGTTTTTCTTCAAACCACTGAGTTAGTGTATTTCCTATATTATTGAGATCACTAAGCTGGTCAGAGAGGCCGAATAATGATATTAGTATAATATGAGCTATTATATAAATAAGGAAATGGACAAAAAAATGCTTTCTTTCATTTCTTGCGTGTTCTTTTCCGGATAATTTTTTAATGCTTTTACTATCAGGTATAGGTTTTCCTTTCCATGCTGCAACTTTTCTTTGCATAAAAGCATCGAGCCTTCTAAAATCAGATTTTCCATTTGTAAGAGCATACACAATGATTACTACAATAACGACTTGATAATTTGAAAATTTTCCTGTTTGTAAGTAGTCAAAGAACCCCATAGTAGCAATCCATAGATCATTTACAATGAACAGTATAAAGAATGTTATACTTAATTTCTTAAATTCAAACCAATACCGTAATAATAAGAAGCTTATAACAGAAACCCAGAATACGGATTCAGCGATAATGAGAAACATCCATTTGTTTTCTAAAATAAAGTTCATTTTTAATCCCCCTTAATACTCCTGTAACATATCTAACCATTTAAGATCGGCTTCTAAATGAAGGAGCTTCCCTTCAATTAGGAATAGCATTCCTTCATTTTCCTCCGTAGAATCAATATGGATTCGTAATCTTTGAAGTTGTAATATGGTTTTTATAATTGATTCTTTTTGTTGTTTAATCATGTTTGATAGTTGAGAGTATTGTAGTTTTTTTGCACATAATAACTTAAAGTGAAATTCATCTTTCAGAATTGAAGTTTCTACAGGATGGAGGAGCCAATTGTGAAGTTCCTCTTGCCCATTTTTAGTAATTTTATAAATTTTTAAATCTGATTCATTTCCTTCGTTTATTTCTTCTACCAATTTATCCCTAATTAGTCGATCTATAGTCGTATAGATTTGCCCAGCATTTAGTTCCCATTGTTTATAAACCATTGTTTCGAAAGAAATCTTTAAATCATAACGATGTCGTGGAGATTGAGACAACAATGTTAATATTGCATGTTTTACTGACATATATATTCACCATTAATCCTCTTTTAGTGCTCTATCAAGTTTAGAATTTGCTGCTTGGTAAGCTGGTAAGATAGCTGACAGGCAGCTGACGAGAATGCCAGAGATAATTGCAGTTACTAAGGTAGGAAGTGGTACGGAAAATTCAATCAAAGGATCTGACGCAAATGACGTGTTTAAGTATATAGTAAAGATCCCTAGGATGACGCCGATAACTACACCGTTTATTCCTATAATAAGGCCTTCATATATAATCATTTTATATACTTGAGTAGTTGTGAAGGCAACGGCTCTCATAATGGCGATTTCTCGTACGCGATCTATTACATTGATAATTAAAGCATTTAAAATTCCAATCCCAGAAACAATGATTGCAATAATAAGTAAACCGTTAAATAAAGATTTTACCCCTGGCAGAGCCCGTTTTTGTTTTTCAATTTCTTCATGTAAAGTTTGGATTTCAGACAGGTCATTGTAAAATGTTTGTAGCATATTCTGTTTGACAATGTTCTCGCTTGCATTATTGGTAGTTAGTATAAGTCCTTTGTGAGCTTCTACCCCATTAAAGTGAGCGTCAAAGTTTTTTTGTGCCATGAAAGCGGTATAGCCACCGTACATTGAAGCATTGACTTTTCCAACTACCTTTAGTTCTTTTATTTCATTATTATCTTGTAAGATACTGATAGTATCCCCTATCGCTCCTCCCCATTCTTTAAATGCATAATTACCTAATAAAATCCCATTTGAATTCAAGTCTAGCTGTTTTAATAACTCTTTTTCTTTATGTTTGGGATCATAAAATAAAGGATTCTTTTTATACCAATTTAAATCTGTACTGATGATAGTAAAGTTACGAGTATCCTTTCCTGATTTCCAGATAACTTCCTTTTCTTTATAAGCGCTAACTTGTTTTACGCCGTTTATCTTTTGGATTTGTGTTAGCTTGGCGTCAATAGGTGTTTCAGTTGAAAATTGTAGATTTCCACCAAAAGAACGAGTTACATCTGTATGTACATTCTTCTCTAGTGAGGTAAAAATAGAAGAAACCAATAGTCCTAAACAGATAGCTACAGCTAAGATGGCAGACATGTTAGATGATCGGTTTAAGGTAAGTAAAGTATTATTGCTTGCAATACGCCCCTCGTAACCAAAAATATCTTTTTTACTCAATAATGTTGTAATTATTTTCATTAAGAAAGGAAACAACAACATAACCCCTATAAACAAGAATAATATAGAACTGGTGTGACTAATAAAAACGCCGACCAGTGATAAAATTCCAAGGATAATACGTAGTTTACCATTTCCTGTTTGGACAGAAGGTACATTTTTTAAGGTGGAAATTATATTAACTTTACTTGCATATGTTACTGGAATAATAGAGGCCAGAATAGGTATAACTATTCCTAGACATAGTGTTGCAGGTAAAGCAAATTTGTATTGCATTGTATACACCATATTTTCTTGAAATGAATTAAATAATGTTCCCTGTAAGATGTTAGCCAAACCAAATCCAAGAGGAATCCCAAAACTCAGACTAATACTAGCCAGTATAATTACTTCCATAAGGAAGAATTGTTTTATTTGGAAAGGGGTGTATCCAATTGTTTTCATAATAGCAATTTCACTTTTTCTCTCTACGATACTAACATACAAAGTATTATAGAGGATAAAAGTACTAATAAACATTGCCAATCCACCAATGGCATAAAGCATAAAATACAAGTCGTCCAACTGATTTGTTTGTTTTTCATCTAGAACAACCTCTTGTACTGATACAAAAGGGTCGGAAATGTTAGATTTTAAAGATGTTACAACCGATTGAGCATCTACTTCGGATTGGAATTTTAGTCGTATCTCTTGTACTTCATCAGGAAGATGAAACCATGACTGTACAGTAGCCAATGAGGCTAGTGCTCTCCAACTCTTATCACTTGCTTCCTCCCAACTATTTGGCCCCTCTAATAGTGGAGTGTTTTCAACAATAGCAGCAATTGGAACTGTCTTTTTTCCAGAAGGGAGGTTTAGCGTAATGGTATCTTTTACATCTAACTTCCAAATTCCGGCTGTTCTAACTGGAATGATAATTCCTTCATTAGTTAGGTTACCTTTGAGTACTTTAAGGGAAAGTAACTCATTTTGAAAGGAAGAGAGTCCTGTAATACGGATTCTTGTGTGAGTAAAGCCCCGTTCCTCTTTTAGGTTAAAACTTGATTGTTTATGGAGTACAGCAGTCGCGCTTTGTATTCCTTTTTCTTTTTCTGCAATATTTAATATGTCTTTGGAAAATAAGTGATTACTAGAAGAAATGACGTAATCCGCATTTCCTGTATAGAGTTGTAAGCGTTTATTTGTTAATCCTTTAGCTGTTTCTACGGTACTAATTACTGCAAACATGGTGGAAACCCCAATGATAATCGCCATAATTGTGATAAGAGCTCGTAGCTTTTTACGTGTTAAGTTTCGCCAAGACACTCGCCATAACATCATCAGTATCCCCCTCCATTGTTATATCAGACTCAATAATTCCATCTTTAAGTAGAATGATACGATCAGCATAACTTGCAGCTAATATATCGTGAGTAACCATAACGATGGTTAATCCTTCGTTGCGATGTAGAGAGGATAATAATCGTAATACTTCAGTTCCAGTTTTTCGGTCTAAATTTCCAGTTGGTTCATCAGCTAAGATTAATTTTGGATTCATTGAGAGTGCCCTTGCAATTGATACACGTTGTTGTTGGCCACCACTTAGCTGAGATGGAAAGTTGTTTTCTTTTCCTTCAAGTTTTACGGCTTGAATAAGGTGGGAAATTTTTTCGTTTATAGAATTTTTCGCTATCCGTTCAGCCTGCATAGGAAAAGAAATATTTTCTGTAACAGTCATATTCGGTAATAGTTGATAATTTTGGAAAATGAAACCGATGTTCTTTCTTCTGAATAATGTACGTTGTTTTTCATTTAATCGATTTAAGGCATTCTCATCAACAAAAATATCTCCCTCATCAGATGTATCAAGACCTCCAATTAAATTCAGCAATGTGCTTTTTCCAGAACCAGATGGCCCCATTATTGCTACAAACTCTCCTTTAGCGATTTCTAAATCAATATTATGTAGTACATGAAAGGGTGATTCCCCAAGAAAATAAGTTTTATTTATATTCTGAACTTTAATCATAGAGTACCTCCTAGTTAATATATACTCGGTATATAGTAAGTGTATACTGAGTATATATTAACTAGGAATAATATGTCAAATTAATATTTAGAAAAATTTGGTTTATTTTTTTGCATAGCTGAATGTAGGGATATTATAGATGGAAGATAAATAGTATGAACGTTTATTATGTCCTTTGTGCAAATACAGGCGGAGTAATCATCCTTAACGGTAAAACTATTGAGTGTCCAATCTTCAATCTGAACATTTTTCAAATGAATATTTGGTGTTAGATATCCTGGGATACTATTTGGTGGCTTTTGAAATCCAGTTCCCTGCGCTTTTAAAATAGCTTCTTTTTGAGTCCAAAGATGATAAAATGCGTAAAGTTTTTCTGATTGATGGAACTTATGGAAATCTTCTAACTCTAGATCAGTCATAATGAGGGAGCTAAGTTCGTTAGGATCGAGTGTAGGATTTATATTCTCAATATCAACACCAATAGTTTGGTATTGAGAGAAAGAAAAAGCTGCAATATCTTGAGAGTGTGAGAGATTAAATTGTATGTCTTGCTGATTTTGTAAGGGAGGTACGAACGGCTTGCCATATGAATTATAGTGTAGCTCAATGTCTTGCGGGTTTAGTCTAAGGTAGGAACTTAATAAAAGGCGTAAAATTCCGCGACAAGCGATAAAAGTTTCTTTGGACTTTTGATCCAGAAATTGATGTGCCCTCTGTTTTTCATCTTCTGAGAGGATACTTTTTAGTAGATAGGCAGAACTATCTAATTCTAATAGCCATAAGTGAATATTGGATTTAGATAAAGGTGGAACATGTTTTAAACAATTTTTTAGTATACTCATTTTACCTCTCCTTTTAGTTTGTCTTCCCTTAACGTATTTGAAATAAATAAAGGAGTCAATATAATCCCTAATTTATTGCGCTTTATACGGATGTCTAAAAAGTTGAGAAATATTACAATTTTGTTAGGTTAAAAAGAAAGGGGCGTATGTTATATGAAAGATTTGCACTTGTTTGTAACACTACTTTTTGTACTAGTAATAATTATTGCGGTATCTCGATTTGTAGGATACTTATGTTTGCGTATTGGTCAGCCGCGTGTTTTAGGGGAGATGATAGCAGGGGTTCTATTAGGTCCAACTTTGTTTGGAGCTCTTGCCCCAGATTTACATGCAATTCTATTTTCAGCCGATATTAAAATGATATTGTATATGCTTAGTAATCTGGGTTTAGCTCTTTACATGTTTTTGGTTGGTGCAGAACTTAATTTTGGAGAGTTTGATAAGCGTTTTTATAAAAGTTCAGTTGCTTTAGCATCAGCGGGATTTATCACCCCTTTTGTGTCTGGTATTTTCTTGGCACTACTATTACACAGTCAATTCTCAAAAGGGGGTAATTGGATACATTTCAGTTTGTTTATTGCGATTGCTATTTCTATGACTGCTTTCCCAATGTTAGCCAGAATTTTTCAAGAGAGAAAACTTATGAATTCTAAAATTGCTAACATTACCCTGCTAGCGGCTAGCATTATCGATGCATTTGGTTGGATCACACTGGCTATTGTAACGGCTCTAGTAACAACTGACTCGGTTAGAGGTGGTCTGATTGCTGCAGGAGGGGCAGTAGTTTTTATGTTAGTATTGCTAACCATTGTAAAGCCATTAGTAAATAAATTAGGGAAGCTAGTTGAAGAAAGGGGGACTTTATCGCAAGGTCATATAGGAATCATTCTTGTTCTTGTATTGAGTGCTGCGGCTATAACGGATTACATTGGTGTATATTCAGTATTTGGTGGTTTTATGTTAGGGGTTGTTATGCCAAAAAACCAAAAATTTCAAAGTGAACTTCGTTCGAAGTTAGAGGATATAGTTGTAGTATTTTTAGTCCCTATTTTCTTTACTTATTCTGGGATTAATACAAGTTTCTCAACTTTAAATTACTCTCTTTTCATTGCCTTTCTTGCTATTTTATTAATTGCTGTTGCTAGTAAATATGCAGGGTGTCTTTTTGTAATGAAAAGGATGGGATTTGGATGGAGGGAATCTTCTGCCATCGGTTCCCTTATGAATGCAAGAGGATTAATGGAGTTGATTGTTTTAAATGTGGGACTTGCTTATGGGATTATTCCCCAAGAGTTATTTTCTTTGCTGGTTTGGATGGCTATTATTACAACTGCTTTGGCAATGCCGTTATATAATCTTTCTTTCTCATTTAAGACTACAACTAAAAAATTAAAACAACAGTTAAAAGCCAGTTAAATATTTTTAATTATTAGAATGTTACAAAAATAAAACATATATAGGAGTTGTTAGAAATGAATAAACTTATTCACGATGTAGTAATTATTGGTGGGGGACCTGGTGGCATACAATTGGCATTAACTTATAAAGAATTATGTATAGAACAAGGAAAAGAGCCTAATATGGTAGTTCTTGAAGCCGCTCATGAGGTGGGACATTCATTTAGTAAATTCCCAGTTCATGGTAATTTAATCAGTAACAATAAGTTATATTCAGGGAAGCCTTATAAGAGTCGTTATGCAGAACGCTTTGATTGGAATAGCTTAATTACAAAAGATAAAGATATTTTAATGCGTAATTATAGCGTGGACTTTTATCCGCGTCGAGAAACTGTCGTTCAAATGTTAGGGGATTTAGTACGTAAGTATGAGTTACCGGTTCAATATGATACTCAATGGACAGGGACAAAAAAGAACGACCAGGGTTTATTTGAAGTGGAAACGACAAAAGGAATATTTTTAAGTCGTACAGTTGTTGTGGCGACGGGACTAAAGCCGAGTAAGCCTGAGGTTGAAGGTATTGAGATGGTTACAATGTATGAAGATATGAAACCAAAAGAATATTACCGTGATAAAAGGGTGTTAATTATTGGAAAAGGAAATAGTGGCAGTGAAAGTGCATTAGATATTTTAAATGAAGCAAATGTTATTATGTTAGCTAGTCCAACTCCGGCAAAATTAGCTTATCAAACACATTATGTTGGTAATCTTCGAGCTGTAAATTCTATTATTGCAGAGAATTATCAATTAAAACATCAGGCGGCTCTACTTGATTGTTGCATTCAGAAAATTGAAAAAGTAGAAGGCGGATTTGACGTGACTGTAGCATACGTACATGCCAATGGCGAAGTAGAGAAATTATTTTTCAATGAGATTGTTGCTGCAACTGGATTTGAAGCAAATATAGAATCACTTATTCAAGATTTTAAGATTAATATTCTTCATAAGAAATTTCCTTCTATTAATGGAGTATTTGAATCTACTGAAGTTGAAAATTTATATTTTGCAGGAGTACAAACACATGGTTTGGATTATAAAAGTACATCTACAAGTGGTTTCATCCATGGTTTCCGTTATAATTCTAAAATCCTTGCTCACCATCTAACTGAAAAATTAGGCATAGCTGAAACGAGAACCAAGCCTGTGGAAGGTTGTATAGTAGAGCTAATTTTGGATGAATTGAATAATTCAGGAGAATTATGGCTTCAGCCTGCCTTAGTGGGACTATTATTACAAAATAAGAATGGTCAGTGGAAAGAAATGGGGCATCGTACATCACATGAATTCGAAGGTATGGAAGTAGAAGAAGGTGAAGTATTTGTATTTGTAACCCTTGAGTATGGAGATATTCATAAGTTTCAGGAAACTTTAAACATTCCACGTGTTCCAGGTGACGCTTCTCAAAGTGTTCATATTCATCCAGTTATTCGTGTGAAAACAGAGGGAGATATCCAAGAAAACCATTTAGAAGAACACTTAGAATCACGTTTTGATAAAGAAAAGTATGTTCCTTTCATTAAAGGAATTATTAATCAAATAGAAGTTGTACATGCGTAAATAATTAAGAAAAAGGGGAGTGTGATTTTACTTTTTAGTAGATAACATAAAAAAATATGCAGTCAGCGTAAGTTGATACTTGAGTGACAAACTGATTGAGCTTAGATTGAAATTGATCTTAATTATAGTAAATATAATCTTTAATGATTTGTTTTAACTTAAATTCTGAGCTCACTTGTCATAGTTACAAACTATTCGTTTTGAGGAGTTAAGTTCAATATAGGCGTGATCAAGGCAGTTTTCTTTGCAAGAGAGACTGCTTTTTACGTCACATGTTTCTAAAATTTTGTTGTACGGCTAAGGTGTATGAACGTAATGTAGTCTTTTTAAATAGAGAAGTACTTGATAGCGTTTGAGGATATACCATTACGTCTAGTTTGAATTTTCTAGTATAGAATTCAAATGGTTGCCCCTTTTCGTGAAAGAGCTATCATTTCAAAGGCTCAGTACTTGTGCCATTTGTTGTTTTTTTCTTTTTGAATATTGAGTCAAAATCTTTGTTATTACTACAGTTTTCTATTTTTTAAAGGTTGCGGAGAATACGGATGTGGTTATACGTACAGCTTTGTAGAATAATATTTAATTCAAAGTAAAGGAGATTATCAATGGGGAAGCGTGTAGTAGTAACAGGTATGGGCGTCATTACGCCAATTGGCAATGATGTGGAATCCTTTTGGCATAATGTGCTCCGTGGTGTAAGTGGAGTAGCGTATATAAGCTCTTTTGATACAGAAGGTTATACAACAAAAATAGGTGCAGAAGTGAAGGGATTTGATCCAAGACTCTACTTTAATTCTAAAGAGATTAATCGTATGGATAAGTTTGCACAATATGGGGTAATAGCTGCAAGGCAAGCTGTTGAAGGAGCAAAATTACCTATAGGTAAAATTAATCCATACCGTATTGGGACTATGGTAGGTTCAGGGGCAGGTGGTATGCATATGCTCATGAAAAATTATAAGAAATTCTTGGAGAAAGGGCCAAGAGGTATAAGTGCTTACTTAGCATCAGGAATGACAATTAATGCTACATCAAATGAAATTGCTATTCGTGTAGGTGCAAAGGCAAAGAGTGGAGCATTTGTAACTGCTTGTGCAACTGCAGCCACTTGTATTGGTGAAGGAATGCGAGCCATAAAGCATGATGAGGCTGATGTCATGATTGTAGGGGGGACAGAAGGGGACTTTACTCCAATTGATGTAGCCTCTTTCTCCAAAATTAAGGCGCTTTCTACTAGGAATGATGCTCCTCAAGAAGCGAGTCGACCATTTGATAAAAATAGAGATGGCTTTGTAATTGGTGCAGGAGGAGGCGTGTTAGTTCTGGAATCGGAGGAGTTTGCTAAGAGAAGAGGAGCGACGATATTAGCCGAATTGGCTGGATATGGAACGACGACAGATGCTTATCATATGACAGCGCCAGATAGTAAAGGTGAAGGGATACTAATGGCAATGAAACTTGCGCTAAAAGAAGCTGGCTTGAAACCGAATGATTTAGACTATATCAATGCTCATGGAACAAGTACGAGACTTAATGATTATATTGAAACAATGGCTATCAAAAAATTGATGGGGGATCACGCTAAGTTAGTTCCAGTTAGCTCTATTAAGTCCATGACTGGTCACCTGCTTGGAGGTGCCGGGGCTGTGGAGTTAATTGCGAGTATTCTAGCTCTACAAAATGATATTGTTCCTCCAACAATTAATTATACGGAACCGGACGAAGGGATGGATTTAAACTATGTGCCTAATGAGGCGCAAGTACACAAGGTTAATGCAGTAATGAGTAATTCATTTGGATTTGGCGGACATAACGCTTGTCTTGTTGTAAAAAAATATAATGGATAAAACAAGGGGGATTAAATGAACAGAATAGCAAGAAGAACTAGAGAGAATAACGTAGAAAGTTTTTTAAACATGGATTTATGCATCCATGAGCTAATTGAGAAACAAGTTGAATTAACGCCTGAAAGAACAGCGGTTATTTTTGAAGGAGAAGCTCTTTCTTATAAACAACTGAATGAAAGAGCAAACCAATTGGCTAACCTTTTAATTCAAAAGGATTTAGAACTTGAAGCACCAGTGGGAGTGTGCATGGAACGCTCTTTAGACTTGGTAGTTGCATTATTAGGGATTTTGAAGGCTGGAGGTGCGTATATACCTTTGGATCCGTCATACCCAAAACAAAGGTTGGAGTATATGCTTGAGGATTCTAGGCCATCATTTATTATTTCGACAAAAGATAAGAATGAATTATTTATATCATCTTTAAATCAAGAAAAATGTATTTTTTTAGACCAATGTGAAGAACTGGAGAATCAAATTAAAATCAACCCTAAGTCATCAGTAAAACCCGAAAATTTGATGTATATCATATATACATCCGGTTCGACCGGTAATCCTAAAGGTGTAATGAATACACATGCTGCTCTTAATAATCGTCTTCAGTGGATGCAAAAAGAATTTTCCTTAGGAGACATGGACCGTATTTTGCAAAAAACGCCTTACAGTTTTGATGTTTCGGTATGGGAGTTTTTCTGGCCATTGCTTTCTGGGGCAACTCTAGTAATAGCAAAACCAGAAGGGCACAAAGACCCAAATTATCTTATGAAAGTGATTGAGGAGTATCAAATCACAACGGTTCACTTTGTACCATCTATGCTACAAATCTTTTTAGATGCTTGGGAATCAAAACAACAGCAAACGTCTTTAAAAAGAGTTATCTGTAGTGGAGAAGCACTAACTAAGTCGATGGAACAAACATTTTTTCTGAAAATGGGAAAAGTAGAACTCCATAATCTATATGGACCAACTGAAGCGGCTATTGATGTTTCTCATTGGAAATGTGATGGACGAGAATCAGGAAAGATGGTACCGATTGGATACCCTATTAGTAATATTCAGCTTTATATACTGGACGAGAATAAGGTACCCATTGAGGAAACAGGAATTAATGGTGAACTGTATATTGGTGGAATAGGTGTTGCTAAAGGATACTATAACAAGCCGGAGTTGACAGATGAAAGGTTTATTAAGAATCCATTCAAAGATGGAGAAAAGTTATATAAAACTGGTGATATTTGTAGATTTCGTCACGATGGTGCAATTGAATATGTGGGAAGAAGCGATTTTCAGGTTAAAATTCGTGGTATAAGAATTGAATTGGGGGAAATCGAAGCTATTATTGAGCGCCTTCCCCATATTAAACAGTGCGTTGTAGCTACGTTTTATGAAGAGAATCATACATACTTATCAGCTTATATAACGTTAGTTGAAGGGAAAGAATGGAATGAAGAGGAGACGAGAATAGATGTTGGAAAGTTACTTCCTGAACACATGGTCCCATCGTTTTTTGTTCAACTAAAAACCTTACCTTTATCCCTTAATGGAAAGATAAATCGAAACGATCTACCGAATCCAAAAATCTTACGCATTATTGAAGAAAGTGAAAAGCCTGTAACTACTACAGAGAAATTTATCGCTAATTTATGGGGAGAACTTCTTAAGTTGGACAAGGTAGGCCTTAATGAATCGTTTATCAACATAGGGGGGAACTCTTTGTTTGCCGCAAGGTTTGCTGCTCGGATAAAAGAAGATTTAAATATTTTTATAACATTGCAACATCTATTTGAATATCCAACCGTTCGTAAGATTAGTGACTTTATTGAAGAGCAAAAATCTGATTCAGAGCAGATAGAATTAATTCCAAGTGTCACATCTAATACCCGTATGGATCTTTCATATTCACAAAAAAGACTGTGGTTTATTAATGAACTAGAAGGTTTAAATTCTTTATATAGTTTGCCGAATTATATAGAGATCGAGGGAGACTTACATGTTAAGTCGTTGGAAAAAGGTTTAAATGAGGTAATACAACGACAGGAGATTTTAAGAAGTAATTTCTTTTCGGGAAATGGAGTACCGTATCAGATAATTAATTTTAATAAAGATTGTGTTTTGAATGTGATTGATTTATCTGCACATGGTGAAGAAAATGGAATGATAGAAGCAATAAAGGAAATGAAAGATGATGCTGCTATTCCATTTAACCTTGAGATAGATCCATTATATCGCTTTAAACTATTTAAAATTAATAAAAAACGACATATTTTATATTTTAATATGCATCATATTATCTCAGATGGCTGGTCTCATAATGTTTTTAAAACAGAATTATTTGAATACTATAAAAAAAGTATTGATTCAAAAATGCTTAATAAAGAAGAGAGAATTCAATACAGTGATTATATTGCTTGGCAGAATAATTTGACAAATAGCCCT
Organism: Bacillus sp. S10(2024); assembly: GCF_050473865.1. Classification (NCBI taxonomy): domain Bacteria; kingdom Bacillati; phylum Bacillota; class Bacilli; order Caryophanales; family Bacillaceae; genus Bacillus; species Bacillus sp. S10(2024). The sequence goes on from NZ_JBFLUR010000002.1 coordinate 3,890,786, forward strand.
TTATATAAGAAGCAACTGACTTATTGGAAAGAAAAATTATCTACTGAGGCACCTATTATTCAATTAGCTGCAGACCAGAGAAAAATCCCCTCTGGTAATTATGAAGGGAATATAAATACGTTTAGATTCCCACATAAATTAATAGTTCAATTAGAGCGAATATGTAAAAAACAAAAAAGTACATTATTTATGGCTATGCTCTCTCTATACAAGATTTTCCTATATCGTCTCTCTTCTGAGAATGACTTGGCTGTAGGAATACCTGTCGCTGGTCGTAATCATCCAAAATTGGAGGAGTTAATAGGTTTCTTTGTTAATACGTTAGTTATTCGCAATAGAATTGAAGAGGGGATGTCATTTGAGGATATATTGCAGATTGTTCGAAAATCATCAATTGAAGCATTTTCTAATAGTGATGTACCGTTTGAACAGGTTGTAGAGGAGGTTCAACCTCAGCGATCTGTACACCAAACACCATTATTTCAATATATGTTTGCTTTTCAGGATTTTTCTCCTTCATTAGTAGAAGTTCCACATTTAAATGTTAGTGAACCAGTACTTATTCATAACGGAACAGCTAAATTTGATTTGACTTTATTTATTGAGAAGGACGTTAATGGCTATTATGGAAAGTGGGAATATCGAACTGATGTTTTTAGTGAAGAAGCGATTGAACGTTTTACAAATGTCTTTTTAAATTTACTTTCTGCTGTTATTAATTATTCTGATTTTCCTGTGGAGCAGCTTTCATTACTTACAAAACAAGAAGAAGAACTTTTAATTAAAGGGTTTAATCCTACAAAGAATAAGTTTCCTACTGTTTGTTTGCATGAACTTTTTGAGCAACAAGCAGTACGTACACCTGAATACATTGCAGTGAAGTATGAGGGGCAGCAACTAACATATAGGGAGCTGAATGAGAAAGCTAACAAACTGGCTCATTTTCTCAAGGATAAAGGAGTTAAGCCGGATACACCAGTTGGACTACGAATTGATCGTTCTTTAGAACTTGTTGTGGCAATGTTAGGAATTCTAAAGGCGGGTGGAGCGTATCTTCCAATTGACACGGAACTTCCAGAAAATCGTGTGTATTCGATACTTAGCGATGCCAATGTATCGCTATGTTTAACACAGAAATCACGGGTAGCTTTACAAAGTCCAGGCATTGAATACATGGAGTTTTCTTTGCTTGAAAGTAATTTTGATAATTTTCCAGATACCAAGCCGCATGTTACGTTAAATCACGATCATCTTGTATCCGTATACTATACATCAGGATCTACTGGAAAGCCGAAAGGAGTCAGTAGTACACATAAAGGATGGGTAAATAGAATGAACTGGATGCAAAATAAGCATCAGTTAAAGGAGAAAGAGGTGGTTCTACAAAAGACTACTTTGACATTTGATGATGCTGCAGTAGAATTTTTTTGGCCATTGATGGTTGGTGGAACTATTGCGCTTATTCCAAAAGATACACATAAGGACCCTAGTAGTATCATACATTATGCAATTCATTATAAGGTTTCGGTGTTACAATTTGTCCCTAGCATGCTACAAATGGTGCTGGATTTGATTACACCAGAACAAAAATTATTATTATCCAATTTAAGAATAGTTGTCTCAAGTGGTGAAGCTTTAAAAGTGGAGCTTATTAATGAGTTTTATAAAAAAATGCCAGGTAATCTATTTAATTCATGGGGAGCAACAGAGGTATCAATTGATTCTACGTGCTTTGATTGCCAACCAGTTTGTAATCAATTTTCAGAAATTTCTTCAGTAGGTAAAGCGATCGATAATAACCGTGTTTATGTGCTTGATCGTTACTTGAAGCCAGTTCCTCTCGGAACTGTGGGTGATTTATACATTGCTGGTATTGGTTTAGCTAGAGGGTACCTGAATAATCCTGAACGAACAGCAGAGGCTTTTATTTCAGATCCTTTCTATCCAGGAGAATCTATGTATCGGACAGGGGATAGAGGATATTTGCAATCCAATGGAAATATTATGTTCGTTGGCCGAGAGGATAATCAGATTAAACTGAGAGGTATGCGTATTGAACTTGGAGAAATTGAAAACACCCTGAGAATGTTAAAGAGTATAAAAGAAGCAGTAGTGATAGTAAAGAAGATGGATTCTGATATTCAGCATCTAGTAGCATATTACACAATGGAACAAGGTAATACGGATCCTTGGTTTATAAAGCAAGAATTGCAACAAGTCCTTCCTGATTATATGGTACCAAGTTACTATGTGGAGTTAGAAGATTTTCCACTTAATGCAAATGGTAAGATTGAGCGAAATAACCTTCCAGATCCTTCAAAGGAACATTTAGTAATTAACTCTCAATTTATAATGCCAAGAACTCAAGCTGAGAGGAAGATGGAGAGTATTTGGATTCGAAGATTAGGGCTAGAACGAATTGGTATTCAGGACAACTTCTTTGAACTAGGGGGCCATTCGCTACTTGCTGTACAAATTATAGCGGATATTAATAGAGAATTTAACACTAATATGCAGGTTAAGATGCTATTTGAGAACCCTACTATAGAGGGAATAAGTAGTAAGGTTCAAGGGGGATGTGAAATAGGTGCACGTAAAAACCCTATCGATAAGGTTGATCGAAGTAAACCAATTCCTGTATCAGACGCTCAAAAGCGGATTTGGTTTCTAAATAAATTAAATCATGACACTAAATACAATATGCCTCTTGTATTGAAATTTAGTGGCTTAGTAGATGAGATAAGGTTGAATCATTGTATTAATCAACTCATAGCTAGACATGAATCTCTGAGAACGGTATTTGTTGAGAGAGAAGGAGTTCCATATCAAAGAGTACTACCTCAAGTAAGTATTTCCTTACAGAAAAAATATCTAGAAGGAAGTGATTTGCAAGGGATTATTCAAGAGGAATTACAGCAAACATTTAATCTATCACAGGCTCCTTTAGTGAGAGGAAGTTTAGTGAGAAGCCGTAAGGAAGATACATTAATTCTAGTATTTCACCACATTATATGTGACGGTTGGTCATTGACTGTTTTAAAAGATGAACTCCTTCGTCTTTACATGGGTGAAATGAAATTGTTAATAGAAGAGCCAACTCAGTATCCAGATTATGCTGTTTGGCAAATGAAACAGCAAAAAGAACAGGATTATAAGGAGCAAGTTTTATATTGGAAAGAAAAATTAGCTGGTCCTATCCCTTTGCTACAATTACCGATAGATAAACAAGTAAATGACCTTAAACAGAAAAATTATACGATTCATAAGGTGCTCGATAGAAAACTCTCAAGGAGAATCAGGTCATTTAGTAGAGAACAAAAGGTAACAACATTTATGTATTTTTTGACTGCATTTAATATGTTATTGGGTAAGCAGTCAGGACAAAAAGAAATAATTGTAGGAACGCCAGTTATAAATCGGAAATTAGAAGAGCTATCAAGTTCAGTTGGACTATATTTAAATACCTTACCATTGAAAGCTGATATCAAAGAAGATATAACATACCTTGAGTTATTACAACAGATGAAGGAAGTTGTTATAGAGGCTTTTGAGAATCAAGATATCTCGTTTGAGAAGATTGTTGAAGAGGTTCAACCTGATCGGAACTTAAGTAGAAATCCACTATTTGATGTCCTAATAAATTATAGGAATTTTGAAGAAGAGAAAACTTACAGGCTAGGTGATTTGGAGGTACAAGAGGTTGTTGTAGATTCCATTGAATCGAAGTTCTTTATGACACTCTATATTGAAGAAACTTTGGAACACTTTAATATTAGCTTGGCTTTCCAAAATGATATGTTCTCTATAGAGAGAATGGAAGAGTTACTTAATCAGTATGTTTATCTTCTGGAACAGACGTTGCAAATTTCATCAGGACTAGTAGGGGATTTTTCTTTAATCACTCCTCAGGCCAGAGTATTACTACCGGACCCAACAGAGCAGCTGAGGGAAGAAAAATTTCAGACCGTTATTAATAGTATTGAACAATGGGCTTTAACTATGCCACATCATGTAGCTGTCGAGGAAGGAGATGTTCAATATACGTATCGCAATTTACAACATAGATCTCTACAAATTGCCAGAGCACTTTTAAGCAAGGATGTAAAGGCTGAGACAGTGGTGGCTGTATATGGAAAAAGAAGTTTTGAAATGATTGCCTCTATTTTAGGAGTTCTTCAGGCAAATTCTATTTTTCTTAATATTGATCATCAGGTACCAGTGCAAAGAATGAAACAAATGTTAGAGATAGCACAAGCAAAATGTATTTTAGCTACTGAACCAATGCCAGCAGAACATGAGAAAATTGCTAATGAGCTCGGAATGTCGATAGTTAGAACGGATATGATTCCTTTATCAACAGAAGAGCCGGACATGGCTATTCATTCTAATTGTACAAGTGAAGATGCATATATTTTCTTTACATCAGGTACAACTGGTGAGCCAAAGGGAATATTAGGAACACATAATGGTTTAGCGCAATTTTTACAATGGCAAAAGACACAATTTCAAGTAACTCCGAAAGATCGCACTGCCCAATTAACACATGTAGCTTTTGATGTATATCTAAGAGATATATTTTTGCCTTTAACAAGTGGAGCAACTCTTTGTATCCCATTAGAGGAAGAGACAAATATCCTTGGATGGTTACAGAGGAAGGATATAACATTACTCCATGCAGTGCCATCTCTTTCAAGGATTTGGTTAGATCATTCAGCTAAAGGAGAATATTTAAATGAATTACGACATATTTTCTTTGCTGGTGAACGGTTACAAGCTAATTTAGTCCAAGCTTGGCAGCAGGTAACTGATGCGCAGATAAATAATTTCTACGGACAAACGGAGACAACGCTCGCAAAATGTTTTTTTGAGGTTCAGGCAGAATTAGATTTTGATGTAATTCCGATAGGCAAGCCAATTCCACAAGCACAGTTGCTGATTTTAAATGAAAGAGGGCAGCTTTGTGGTGTGGGAGAACCAGGTGAGATTATTGTTAGAACACCATATTGTACAAAAGGATATATTAATAAAAAAACGGAGGCATTCTTTGAAAGTACTTTTACAAAACACCCAGAGGATAAATTGTATCGGACAGGTGATATGGGAAGGTTTCGTCTAGATGGTGGAATTGAAATTATTGGGCGTAACGATGGACAAATCAAAATAAGAGGCGTCCGCATTAATAAAGATGAGATTACTGCTGTAATTCTTAAACAAACGAATGTAAAACAATGTTTAGTCTTAGATGTTCAAGATATGGGAGAAACAAGGCTCAATGCGTATGTAGTATTTAAGGAGAAAGATAAGGTTGATTTTAATCTACTACGTAGGGAATTAATGAGAGAACTTCCATTAGCCATGATTCCGAGTCAATTTATAGAAATTGATAGGTTGCCTGTTACCAAAAATGGAAAAGTGGATCAAGTGCAGTTGTTAGAATATGTAGTTGAAAGAAAAACGGAGTCTGAAGAGAGAAATCTGTGTCCGTTAGAGAAAGAACTTGTAGCAATTTGGTCAGAATTATTGCCTAGTAAAAACATTAAGCATACTGATAACTTTTTTGAATTAGGAGGACATTCCTTATTAATTGTAAAAATGATTTCCTTTGTTCGGGAGCGTTTAAATTATGATATTAGTTTACGAACAGTTTTTGAACATCCAACAATTCAAGAGATAGCAATTCATCTGCTTGATAGTAAGAAGAAAAAAAATATAGCTATTACAAGGGTTGAGAGAATTAAATATAGGATTGAAGAATAATGGAGGGAGTGAATGAGATGAGTAAATTGCCAGTTGAAAATGAAGTATATATGCTTCCGGCTTCCTATGGACAAACCCGAATGTGGTTTTTTGAGCAAATGTTTTCAAACAGTGCCACTTATGCAATCCCCTTTATCTTTAAGATAAAGGGGGCACTCAATAAAAAAGCACTAGAGCAAACACTTCAAAAAATTATTAATCGTCATGAAGTATTACGTACAACCTTTTATGAAAATGATGGGGAGATATTACAAAAAATTTCGGTAAGTGTTCCTGACTTTAATTTGGAAATGATTAAAAGAGAGGGGATTGAACAGGTACAACCTTTAGAGTCATATCTGAAGGAGTTTTCAAAAGAGACATTCGATCTAGTAAAGGGACCTCTAATAAAATTTAAACTTATTCAATTGGGCGAAGAATATCATTATCTTTTAGTTAACGTACATCATAGTATATTTGATGCCTGGTCTATAAATATATTGGAAAAAGAAATATTGAAGATTTATCCGTACTTCGATAAAGAGTTAAATTTTGATTGGGAAGAGCTTCCTTTACAGTATGCAGATTATGCAGTTTGGCAAAAGAAGAGTTTTGAGGGTTTAAATCTAGAAGAGGGTTTGAATTTTTGGCGAAATTACTTACAACACGCTCCCTTAGTTTTAGATCTTCCAATAGATAGAGCTCGGCCGAAGGAACCTTCTTATCAAGGGGATAATTACAAATTCGCGTTTCCGAAAAATTTATCTAATGATATTCAAGAGTTTTGTCGAACCAATAATACAACATATTACGCATTCTTTTTATCGGTATTTAATATATTGTTATACAGATATTCTGGACAGAAAGATATTGTAGTAGGCACGCCTATTACTAATAGAAAGGATAAACAGATACAAGAATTAATAGGTTTTTTTGTTAATACCTTGCCGATTAGAACAGTTATCCAATCTAATAAAAGTTTTCGAATGGTATTACAGGATACGGTTGAATCTTTTCTTCAAGCTCATGAGAATGGTGATGTGCCATTTGAAAAAATTGTACAGGAAGTAAGTCCTGAACGTGATAAAAGTTACCATCCAATATTTCAGGTGCTTTTCACCTTACATGAAAATAAAGAAGAGAAGCTATCTCAACAGTTATTGATAGAACATGAAAAAATTAACACAAGCACTTCTAAATTTGATTTTGTTTTATACATTTCGTGTGAAACCGATAATATGACAGGAGAGATTGAATATAGTACCGACCTTTTTGATAAGGTTTCAATCGATAGGATTTTTGAAAACTATGTGTCATGTATTCAGGCAGTTCTTAAATCACCAGATGAATCTATTTCTGCAATAAATATGTTGACGGAGGAAGAGAAAAGTGAATTGGTCATTGAGGAGAGCGTGAATTTAGATTGTAGTAGATTTGTACATCATTTGTTTGAAAAAGAGGCTGCCAATTATGCAAACAAGACAGCAATAAAAGGTACACAATATTCCTTTTCGTATAAGGAATTAAATGAACGAGCTAATCAAGTTGCAAATGAGTTGCAAAAACAAGGAGTTCAATCTGGTGACGTTATTGGTATATGTCTTAAAAGATCTCCAGAGCAGATCGCTACAATAATAGGTGTTTTAAAATGCGGTTGTGCCTACCTTCCAATTGATCCGGCTTTGCCTAAGGAAAGAATTAGACTTATCGTAGATGATTCTGGGACTAAAATGATAATAACTGATGGCATAGATTTAGCAGGGATATTAGATGTATCATTCCTTTCTCTAAATGCAATCCTTAGAGATGGAAGTACAGAATGTATCAAATGGGTTCCATATCAACACCCGAAGGAACATTTAGCCTATGTTATTTATACCTCTGGATCAACAGGAAAGCCAAAAGGAATAGGAATTACACATGCATCCTTACTGAATCATATTCAAGGTATGCTACAGGTATTTCCTATGGGGGATGATGAGAGAGTTTTGCAGAATATTACCTATAGTTTTGATGCATCAGTAACAGAAATATTTTCCACGTTTTTAGGAGGGGGTACTTTAATTCTTACTCATCCAGATAGACAATTTGATATTGAGTATTTGGCTGAGTTAATGATTAATGAGTCTGTTACAAGGGCGCAATTATTCCATAGTCTAATAGAGAAGTTAATAGATCTTTCTTCATTCACAGAAAAGAATAACCTTCGTTATGTATTTACGGGAGGAGAAGCGCTTAGTAATCAGTTGGTTCGCCTATTTCATGAAAAGATGGGTGAAAAAGTTTCATTTGTAAATCTATATGGCCCAACGGAAGCTACAGTGGCCTCTACATATTGGATAAGCGAACCTAATTGCAATCAAAATTCTGCCCCTATTGGTTCGGCCCTACCTGGATATCATTTGCTTGTTCTTAATGAAGATTTACAGCATGTTCCTAGAGGCGGAGTAGGTGAACTTTTTATTGGGGGAAAAGGTGTAGCACCGGGATATTTCAATAACAAAAGGTTAAATCAATCGAATTTTATTTCAATTAATAGTAATGGGATTAGTAATTTGTATTATAGAACTGGGGATTTAGTTAAACAATTAGCAAATGGTCAATTTGTTTTTCTTACAAGGAAAGATTCTCAAGTTAAGGTAAGAGGTTTTCGAATTGAACTGGATGAAATCAAGAACGAGTTATTAAAGCAAACAGAGATTGAAAATGCAGTTGTGATAACGAAAGAAATAAAAGGAGACAAGAAGATATTTGCATTTATCATACGTGCAGAGGGAGCGGATATTTCTGCGAATAATGTAAAGGAGAGACTTGAAAATACTTTACCTCATTATATGATCCCAAAAGTAATATCTTGGATTGATAAAGTTCCTATTACGTTAAACGGGAAGGTTGATCAGCAAAAGCTACCTTTTGAAAGAAACGATTTAACTAATAAGGAAAAAATATTTGCTAAGAATTTATTGGAACGGCAACTAGCAGATATTTGGGGAGAGGCATTGAACCTGACTTCTGTAGGAATAAATGAGGATTTTTTTGATCTTGGTGGCCACAGTATAAAGGCTATTGAAGTTATGGGATTGATTCGTAAGAAATTAAATCTTCATATACCGCTGTCTTGTCTATTCGAATATAAGACAATAAAAGAATTGTCTGAATATATAAAAAAGGGTGGTTATTCTGGAGGAACAGTTCTTACGCTTCCACTAAAGCAGACCACTTCTTCAGAACCGCCACTATTCCTTATTCACCCAGGTGGCGGTGGCGCATTATGCTATGTCCCATTAGCAAAAGGTATTACCAAGAATATAAATATATTTGGAATACAATCACAAGGGTATGAAACAAATAAGGAACCTTTAACAAGTATCTTTTCCATGGCGAAGTTGTACACGGAAGAGATACTGAAAATTCAGTCTAAAGGGCCGTATCGTTTGGCAGGATGGTCTATGGGTGGAACATTGGCTGTAGAAATAGCGAGGTTGCTAGAGGAAAGAGGAGAAAATATTTCATTTATTGGTTTAATAGATGCACATCCATTTGATCAGTCTATGAAAAGACTGGATCGTGAAGAGCCATTAGTAGTGTGGGCATATAGTTTAGGCATTCAAGCTAATGAGCTCTATAACAAAAGTGAGATTGAAAAGTATCAAATTGTGTTGGGGGCAGCCAAAGAGAAAGGAGTAATTCCGAGAAGTGCAGAGTTAGAAGATGCAAAGCAAATTATAAAAGTAATGGCAGCAAACAACATGGCAAGTGATCAATATGAATTTGGTGAACCAATTCAATCAAATTTAGTTTTGCTAAATTGTAAAGAAATAGATTCTCGTTATTCTCATGAATTAGTAGATATTGAATGCTGGAAAAATAGGACTAAGGGGAAAGTATATGTTTATCCTATTAAAGGGAAGCATAATAATTTGATGCTATCCCCACAAGTTGAGTATATAAGCGAGATAATTACAAATGTTTTAGAAGGGAGAGAGGGAATATGCAGACACAAGTAACGGGGCGTATTCAAAAATCACCCCATGAGGCATATATAGAGAATATTTTGTTTCCTCAATTTGAGTACGAGTTAGAAAATTATTTACCTCACTACTTAAATATTGAAAGGGTTTTATTAAAGGCTTATAAACAAATGGATGTTTTATCTGAAGAAGAGGTTTGTAAAATATGGAAATCTATTGAACGAGTTGATAGGGATTCTATACTTAAAATTTCAAGTAATAATATGACAGATATCGCGTTAAGTATAGAAAGAGTAATAGAGCATCATCTAGATAAATCTATTACAAAGTGGCATATTGATCGAAGTCGTAATGATTTTCAAGCTTGTGCACAATTAATGTATGCACGTGAGAATTGGATTCATCTTACTAAGAAAATGGATTCATTTGCTCAACTTTTGATAAAAAAAGCAAAAAAGCATATTCATACGGTTATGCCAGGCTATACTCATTATCAATCCGCACAAATCATAAGTGTAGGATTTTACTTAACTGCGATTAGTCGTCATTTATTAAGAACAATTAATAAGATGATTGACGTATTAGATACCATAAATAACCAATGCCCTTTAGGATCAGGGGCAATGTCCGGTCAAGAGTATGAATGGGACTGTATTCAAATGGCTAATGATTTGGGGTTTCAATCTTATATTGGTCATGCGTTGAGTGGTGTAGCATCTAGAGAGTGGGTATTAGAAATTGCAGGATGCATTTCATTTTTTGCTAACAATATGAGCCGATTCCTAACGGATATTATGCATTGGGGAAGTAGTGAGTACCAGTTTATAGATCTACCAGATGAGTTAACTGGTATTTCTTCATCCATGCCTCAGAAGAGAAATTTTCCTGTTATTGAGAGGCTTAGGGGAAAGACGAGTCATCTAATTTCCTACCATATAGATTTTTTAATAGGCCAACGAAATACGCCATACAGTAACTTGGTAGAAGTATCAAAGGAAGCAAGTCGAAATTTATCTACACTATTTAAAGAAACCGACAGTTTATTAGATTTACTAATTTTAGTTTTTGAGAACATCTCTTTTAAAGAAGAAAATATGAAACACTGTTGCGCCTTAGAGTATTATGGTGGTTTTACGCTAGCTAATATATTAACAGAAAAGAGTGATATTCCATATCGAAAAGCTCAAGTTGTAGCGGGACGATTTATTACAAAATCTTTAGAAACTAACATTCTTCCTGCAGACGCTTCCGTTGAACTGTTGAATGAAATTTGCTCTGAATACGGATATTCTAATATGGTTTCGTTGAGGGAATTAAGAAATATATTTGATGTTGAGAAAGCATTGGGTTTAAAAAATACACAGGGTTCTACTAATCCAAATGCTGTAGAAGAAATATTAAAAAGCCAATGTGTAGAAGAAGAGCGTTTACGTAAGGAACTATGTACCTTTATGGATAAAGTTGAAAATAGAATTGATAAGCTTGAGAACTGGGGATCTATTTGTGAGGAGATTATATAATGAGACAATCGAATCAATTATTGTTAGAAAAGGAACAAACTAGCGTCATTAAAAAAGGGAGTGGGAAGGCTTGTGGAACCTTCGGAGAATTGTTACAAGGTGTTTTGCCAGAGGATAGAAATTTTTTGGTAACACTTCCTATTAATCGGTACTCGCGGTGTGAATTTATTTCTATACCCGAAGCAAAGGATCTTAGCATTTACCCACCAAACCAAACAAAATCTTTAGAGATAGCAAAACGAATTTTACAGTTTTATAGCTTACCAGCCGGAGGGTCTATCAAGATATACAGTGAACTTAGTAAAGGGAAAGGGCTTGCTAGTTCTACAGCAGATATGGTTGCGGTTTCAAGGGCTATTGAATCATGTTTTAAAATTAATATCCCTTCTTCCATCTTAGAGATGTTATTGCGCGAGATTGAACCATCCGATGGAGTAATGTACCCAGGGATAGTATCTTTTTATCATAAAGAAGTTAAAATTCGAGAATCAATCGCTGATTGCCCACCGTTAACTGTTATTGCATTGGATGAAGGGGGACAAGTTGATACAGTTGCTTTTAATGATCTTCCCAAGCCATTTAATTTAGAAGAAAAACAAGAGTATCAAATGTTACTAGAACAGATGGTGTTATCTGTAAGAAATCAAGACTTAACTTTATTGGGAGAAGTGGCTACCAGAAGTGCCGAATTAAATCAAAAACTTCATGCGAAAAGGACATTTGAAAAGATGCATTCTATTTGCGAAGCGATTGGGGGACTAGGGGTTGTAATAGCGCATAGTGGAACATATATAGGGATTTTAATTTCAAAAACAGATCCTTTTTACTCACAAAAAATTTCCTCCGGTCTGTTGAAAATAAGAGAATTAGGTTATCCAACAGAGATATTTCATACTGTATCATCATCTTGCTTACAAGAAGGAGGAGAGAGAAATGAAAGATACTATTATTGATTTAATTGGCCTAACGCCTTTGGTAAAACTTCGTGCCAACGGTGAGAAAAGAAACGGGGCGGTTTATGCAAAATTAGAAATGCAAAATCCATACGGTATGAAGGATCGTGTGGCAAAACAAATGATTTTAGAAGCAAAACGTACAGGTTTATTAAAAGAGGGCGCTCCTATTGTAGAGAGCTCCTCTGGTACCCTTGCAATGGGGCTTGCAATGGTTGGAACGTATTTAGGGCATGATGTTCATATTGTCACAGATCCTCGAATTGATGATTTAACTTACAAGAAACTTAAAGCCTTAGGAGCGCATGTCCATATTGTAGAGAAGATGGCAGACACAGGTGGTTGGCAAATGGCAAGATTACGATATTTAAAGGAATTACTTGTAAAGTATCCGACAGCATATTGGCCAAAACAGTATGAAAATATTCAAAATCCTTTATCGTATGATCATCTCGCTAAGGGTATAACAGAGGATTTAGGAAAGGTTGATTATTTAGTTGGAGCAGTAGGGAGTGGAGGCTCGTTATGTGGCACTGCCCAAGCACTCAAGTCTACTAATCCTGATTTGAAAGTTTTGGCCGTTGATGCAGTAGGAAGTGCAGTGTTTTTTCAAAAGGACAGACCATATCGTCTTCAAAGTGGATTGGGTAATAGTTTAAAGCCGCCAAATGTTGATTACTCAGTTATTGACGAAGTACACTGGCTAAATGATGAAGAGGCTTTTAATTGGACACTGGAATTAGCACGCCATGAGAAAATTATTGCAGGAAATAGCTCAGGTAGTGTATATGCTGTTGCCAGATGGTTAAGTACACAAGTTGAGGAAGATAAGGTAATTGCTTGTATTTTTCCTGATAGAGGAGATCGTTATGCTAATACGATCTATGATGATAGTTTTTATATACATCATAAACTAAATAGAGGGAAATTAAATATAAATCCGATAGAAATAGGGAGTATACAAGATGTCGACCATTGGACTTATTTTCATTTTGACAAAGGAAAGTGTATAAATGAAGAAACTACTATTTATTGAGTCAAATACTACTGGAACAGGAATGTTAGCTTTGATAAAAGCAAGAGAGCTAGGATTTACACCTGTACTTTTTACAAGTAATCCAAAGCGGTATATAGGGTTAGAAGAAACTCAATGTATAATCTTAGAATGCGATACGAATAATCTAGATTGTATTAGAGCAATAATTCGGTCGCGATTCGAAGCAGATGAAATAAAAGGTATCACAACAACAAGTGAATTTTACATTGAAACGGTAGCGGTCCTAGCTAAAGAACTAGGCCTTGTAGGGAACCCTATAGATACTGTGAAAAAATGCAGAAATAAGGCAGAAATGCGTCTTCTACTAAAAGATATGTGCAATATTTATCCACTGTGGTTTTATACTATTGGATCGCCTGAAAGGTTAGAGGAGATAAAAGATAATATCAGATTTCCATGTATTGTTAAACCTGTCGATGATAGTGGTTCTAATAATGTATTGAAGTGTTATTCATATGAAGAAGTAAGAAATCAAACTGAAAAAATTTTGAATAATATGTATAATGTTCGATCTCAAAAAAACATACAAAATGTACTAGTGGAAGAGTATGTACCTGGGCAAGAATATAGCGTGGAAGTTTTTGCTCACAATGGTAAGTTTCATATTGTTGGAGTTACTCAGAAGATTGTGGGGTATGAACCGTATTTTATAGAAGGTGGGCACACATTTCCAGCGCAAGTTTCTGATGATATACGGTTAGTTATTGAAAGAGGCGTAGCTGCAATTATAGAAAAGATAAACTGGCAAAATGGCCCTTGTCATCTAGAAATTAAGGTAAGGGAAGAGAAAATATTTTTAGTAGAGTTTAATGGCAGACTTGCTGGAGGAATGATACCAGAATTGATTCGGTATGCGACTGGAGTAGATTTGCTAAAAGAACAATTAAAAGTTGTAACAGGGATAGCGCCGGAAGTACATCAGAATCCTTTCTTATACGCAGGGATACGTTTTATTATCCCACCTAGAGATGGGATAATAAAAAGTATTGTTGGTATAGAGGAAATAGAGAATACTTTAGGAATTGAAGAGGTGAAATTTCGTGCGATTTTGGGAGAATCCGTACAAAAAGTTCAAAATGCTTATGGAAGAATAGGGCATATAATCGGGATATCACCAAATGTAGATGAACTAAATTTCCTCTTAGATAAATGTATGGATACCTTAAAGATAGAAGTTGAGGGGTGTGGAGAGTGTGATTAATTACTTGAGTGACACAGTAACATTACCTACTGAAGAAATGCTAAAATCAATTCAAAATGTTGAGCTAGGTGATGATGTATATGGACAAGACAAGACAGTTAATCAATTAGAGGAATCAGCTGCTAATATGCTAGGAATGGAAGCTGCGTGTTTCATGCCAAGTGGTACAATGGCTAATCTTGCTTCTATTTTAGCTCATTGCCCAAGGGGGACTGCGGTTTTGGTTGGGGATGAATCTGACATTTATATTTATGAGGCAGGTGGGGCTGCAATTTGTGGGGGTGTTATGTACCAGCCAATTAAGACACAACCAGATGGTCGCTTTCTATTGACTGATTTAGAGGCTGCCTTCCCTAACGATGAAACAGATCCACAGTTTGCGTTGCCAGCATTAATATGCCTAGAGAATACTCATAATCGTTGTGGCGGGAAAGTACTACCACTCTCATACTTAAAAGAGATTAAAGAGTTTGCTATGAAGCGAAATATCCCAGTTCATATGGATGGTGCACGAGTATTTAATGCAGCAGTTCATTTAGGTATAGAAGTTAAAGAGATCGCGCAATATGCAGACTCCCTTCAATTTTGTTTATCCAAAGGACTATCAGCACCAATCGGTTCAATAGTAGTTGGGAAACATAAATATATTGAGAAGGTAAGACGGATTAGAAAAATGTTAGGGGGAGGGATGCGTCAAGTAGGAATTATTGCAGCACCAGCTATTGTAGCTTTACAAACAATGACCTTGCGTTTGCAAGATGATCATAGAAGAGCGAAGAAGTTGGCGACCGGATTGGCGAATATTACCGGAATTGAGCTTGATGCATCAGAGGTACAAACAAATATTGTGATGTTTCGTGTAACAGATCCAAATTATAATTGGATAAAATTTTTAAAGGAAACTGAGGAAAGAGGTATCATCTTATCTGAAATGGGTTATGGTCGGATAAGAGCTGTTGTTCATCGACATATTACAGAAAAAGATATTGAATATACGATTGAAATAATAGAGAAGTTGTTGAACAACAGCCCTGTAATTAAATAGTTATAATTGTTTTGTTGTTTTTTAGACTTTCTTCCTCAAACGAGCGGTTCTTTTCCGCCTGTTTGAGGAAGTTGTGGGCTATGGCAACCAGCCTGAACTCGGTTGTTACTCTCGTCAATCTCCTTAACGAGAATTGACGGAACGACCAATTGCCCTTGATATGACTGACCGCGCTTTCTACCTCCGTTTTTCGCTTGGCGTAGATTTGTGATCCTTCGTCAGACCAAAGGCTTTGTTTTGCTTTCGCTTTTAATTCTTCATAACTGTCTGTCACCTTTTTCCGTACAAAAGAATACTTATTGGCATTCGCTTCAATTTTTGTACCATCCAAAAAGTAATCATCCATAGATATGTAGTTTTGTTTTAATAAGAGTTGGATTAATTCTGTGAAAAGTGGTTCAATCATATCTTTCGTTCGGAACGAAAACGATTGATTGTACGAAAATCAGGCGTCTGTTGCCTAGATAGTCACATCATCAGTAGGTGTTCTCGCGATAATCTGGCAATATCACGACAAGAATAGATTTTTTGCGTATATGCGTAGAGGATTACCTTTGTCATCGTTTTTGGGTGATATGAACTATGCCCCCCCTTTGATAACGAGAGAAGAATAACTCGTCACTGACTTGTTCCACCATATCATGGATGACTCTCACCACATGATCTTCTGGAATTAATTCGCTATAGTCCATTCGTAGAATTAATTGACCCATGTTATAATGAAAGTAGCTGAATGGTACTCATAGAAAATCGCCTCCTATTTTTGTTGGTTTGGTCACTTACAATTATACAGGATAAGGCGATTTTTTTTGTGCGCAAAAAAGGGCCACCCATAAGTCGGTGAAACCGACTTATGGGACAGCCCCTTTTTTGGTATGTAATTTTATGTCTGTATGTAACTAGTTCTTCTTATATTTCACCTGAGCTTGTTGTTTCGTCTTTACTTCTTTGTAATTGATCATTTACTTGCATAAGTGTACGCTCGGTCTGCGTGATAAATTGGTTTTTAGATTCAAGAAAGAATATTGATAAAGCGTTTTCTAAATACTTTTTAGCACTAACTAGATCGTTCTTCTTTTTATGTAATATTCCAAGCATATGGTTAATTTCCCCAGCCGAGTAAGAAAGATGATTAGAAATAAGGTAGTATTGTAAACGGTATGCAATATCAAGGGATAAATCTTCTTGATCGTTTAAGTAGTATACATGGGCTAGGTTATACCCGACCCTTGGAAATAGGGACTTATCCTCTACAAATGGTAGGTTTTCAAAAGCATTTATCGCATTTGTGAGAACGGGAATAGCTTGTATCGACTTCTTTTGCTCTATAAGTATAAGGGAAAGTGAATTTGCTATATTGATATCAATTTCTGTGAGAATCCTATTATTTGGAAGGAGGTTCCGGAAAGTTTTTTCTGCTTTTATAAGATCATGTTCAACTTTATGGAATATAATCCCTTTTAGCCAGTGGGTAAGTTTCGCTAGTTTGCTATTTTTCATGCCTTGTTGATTGCTGAGGAATGCTTCGCATTCCTCAATGAGATACTGGATAGAGATGAAATCTTGGTAATATAGATTCTCGCGACATAACATTTTTATTTTGTTGATATATTCAACTATACTCTCATCCTCGTGGGACATGATGTAATCAATAGGTATATTAAGTTTTATACAAATATTTTGTAGAATATCTAATCTTGGAGACTGCAGTCCTTTTTCAATGCGATATAGCGTAGAAGTGTCACAAATGTTTTCTGAAAGCTGTTGCCGAGAATAACCGCTTTTTTTTCGGAAATATTGGATTTTATTACCTATATTACTCATTAACTAACCTCCTGTTATAAATATTGCTTCTAGCTAAGTATTGGATTGTTGATCGTATTAAAAAAATTTAATTGTATTTTTAGTAAAGGGATTTACATTTATATAATACAGGGTAGATTTTTCCGTAGATTCTGATGTTTTTTGAGCGAATTTGAAAATTGGTATCACCATTTAGCTGGAAATTCCTTTTGGGGATTTTTAGCTAAATAGAAAGTATGAGACGCAATATTATAAGTTTTCTAGTTGTCTCGTACATAAATTCGTTCATCGATTAAAATGCATGAACTTTATATAACCTGAAATATTCATAGTCCCCCGAAATGAATCAATTTTCTAAAAATGATATTTCGTGTTTTTTTGTAAAAATTAGCATTTATAAATCTGATAAACTGAATATTATGTCATTTTAGTTGTTGTTTTAGACAGACTTCACCCTTGGACTAAAATAACTGTTTTTCTAGTTAATCAAGGTATACTGTTGCGGCTTATTCAAGCTGAAGTTTTTAAATTTGACGATTGAAGTTAAGTGTTAATTGCAGTAAAGTAGCCACTATAAGAATCCCTTCTGTGGTTATTTGGTGGTACTTTTAACCTTATTAGAAATGGGTTCTTTTTTCACTTTTTAAGTGCAATAAAATTAAGGATTTTAAGCTTGATATAAAACCGGCTACGCTCATTTTTTTCGAGATTCTGTGAATAATTTGGATGTAATTGTGTCTCAATATTGCGCAAATACATATATATATTACCAAAATATCCAACTATAATAAAGGCAATAAAAGGATATGGAGGGAAAAATATGAATAATAAAAAGTCGATTTTTCTAGGTGCTATTTTAAGTGTTCTGTTAAGTGTAATGCCAGTGGTAGATAATTCAGAAGGAAGTACTGGAGCTAAAGTAGAAAATTCTAAAATTAACGTAGAACAGCCTATCTTCTTCTCGGATGACATAATTGGCGGGCATCACTAAGGATGTATAGAAATATGAAGAGAAAAAAGATTTTAGTTGCTGTTCAAAATGTAAAAGGTACCTCAATCTATTCGGAGATAGCGGCCAGCGGGCGGTTTCAGACTCATATTCTTAATAATAAATATATGTTGAAGGATCCTTCATTTTTGAGTACGTTTGATATTGTAATTGCAGATATCGCTAATTACAATATTTTGAAGGGAATGGTAATTAAAGCTCCTCATTTAATAGTTCTTATAAGTAGCAAAGAGAGGCACTTATTCTCAATGATTGAGGGAGTCGAAGCTATTGTGAAGAAGGGGGATTCTCATGAAATAGTAGAAGCTCTAACCGCCATTGAAAAAAATGAGTTCTATATTTCTGATGAATTTAGATTGTTGTTTTCGTGGGAAAGAAAAAGTGTATTGCTAAATAAATTAAGTTTCCAAAAAGAGGATCTGTCTGATTTGTTAACTAAGACGGAACTTCGTGTTATGAGAGAATTAATTAATGACAAGACAAATCAACAAATTGCTGACACCTTATATTTAAGTAAAAGGACAGTTGAGTATCATATAGCTGCTTGCATGCGGAAGTTGGAAGTGAAGTCTCGGGTAGGACTAGCGGTGAAAGTTACTAGAGCCATTTTATTAAGAGGACAGCAATATGAATATAATGTCTGATTAATACAATAGAAGAATATCTTAAATAAAGAGATGTATGAAAACCTTTCCATACATCTCTTTATTATTTATTACAGATTTTTATGGTAGAAAAAGAAACTAATTATCCTGTCTTAGTTGTGTTTTTAAAGAACATGATAAATATTTTTATAATGCGTATTTGCGTGAATTACGGGTGTTTTTAAACAGTCTGATGTTTATGCTATAAATAAGATTTCGATATATTAAGGGGGATATTATGAAAGGGCATTTTGTTCAGCTGCAAGCTTTAGAAGAAGAAGATTATAAATTGTTTTCCAAGTGGGTTAGACCTTCCAAAATAAGTGCTTTGGCAAGAGGATCCCAAGATTTTGCTACTGTACGAGAAATTAAGATGGATATTGAGTCAGGTAACACACGTTACGCTACAGTATTGACCCATGAAGGGAAGAAAATAGGTTTTGTTTCGTGGCAGCCATTGAAGTATGAAGGTAGCTATGTCTTAGGTGGCGTTATTGGCGATTCGGATTTATGGGATATGGGATATGGAGCAGAAGCATCTATTTTAATTATGGACTATCTTTTTCATTTTAAAAATGCTCACAAGATTCAATTTGTAAATGGATTATATAATCAGAGAACTGTTCGTTTCTTAATGAAAAATAACGTAACAATTGAGGGGATTCTTCGGGATCATTTTTTCCTTGACGGTGAATATCATGACGCAGTTGTCTCCTCTATTTTAAGACATGAATATTACGCTGGTGGAGAAGGAGAGCAGCCGGAGGATGTAATACCTAAAAATGAAAAAGAGCAAATTCGAACAGAATTATATGAGTATCTAAATAATTATTGGAAAAATGAGTGTTTTCCGAATTTGATGAATCAAGGTGAAAAAAATGGAATGGAACGATAAGGTCGTACTTGTTACTGGTGCATCTAAAAGTTTAGGTAAGGAGATTGCACATCATTTTGCAGAATTAGGAAGTCGAGTAGTTTTAGGATATAGAAGTTCCCTTGAGGAAGTGCAAAGTGTGGTGTTATATATCAAAGAAACAACAGGGAACGAAAAAGTTACTTATGTAAAACTTGACGTGAATGAGTCCGTTCAAGTGCAAGAGACCATACAAAGGATTATAGATGATTATGGAAGTATTGATGTTCTTGTAAATAATGCGGGTGTTAGCTACGGTGGAGCATTAATTCCAAGTAACTCTCTTGATAATTGGAAAGAAATCATTAATACAAACGTGATGGGCACTATTAACTGTATCCAAGCAGTTTCTTTTCATATGTTAACCGAACAAAAAGGAGCTATTATTAATATCTCATCTGTAGCAGGTCTTACAGGAATGGAGAGACTTAGTGCTTATAGTGCTAGTAAATCAGGGGTTATTGGTTTAACTCGTTCTCTTGGAAAGGAATATGCACCTTATAATGTACGGGTCAATGCGGTAGCTCCTGGGTATACAGAGGATACTGGTATGGTAGATAGAATCCCAGAGGATCAGATGGAGGCTTTTAAAAAGAAAATTGCGATGAGACGTTTGGGAACTACGAAAGAAGTGGCCGAGGCAGTTTCATTTCTTGCATCTGAGAAAGCTAGTTATATAACAGGACAAACATTGGTAGTAGATGGTGGCCTTATATAAAGGGAAATGGAGGTAATATTAAAATGAAATCAGCACTGTTATTTCCACCATTAATGACATTGAAAAAAGGGGATTTTCGTGAATTATACGATCATATTCCAAATGTACAGAGAAAATTTGAAGTAGCTAGTGATGTTCTAGGGATAGATCTTGCCACTCAATTTTTTTCCGAGGATGAACAAATTATAAATACAGGTATTATAGCAAGGCCTAGTATCGTGACTATAACTACTGCATTATATGAATTGCTGAAGGAACAATTAGAGGGAATTGATTATTTTCTTGGCCCAAGTCTAGGACAGGTAACAGCATTTCATTGTAGCGGATGCTTAGATTTTAAAGATACGTTAAATATGGTTCGTACTATGTGTGAACTTGAGGAAATGGAATTTACTAAGGGAATGTATAGTGTATATTTTTTTTATAATATTGATACTAGGATTTTGGAGCGTAGCATTTATAACTTGTGTCAAAAAGGATATATATTAGAGCCTTGTATGCATGCTACATCCAATCAAATGATTGTCAATGGGGACTTTGAGAGTTTAGAAAAATTAAATGAAGAAGTGCGAGAATATGGAGCGCTAGCTGTTAAGATTCCTTACGGTCCTCCTGGGCATTGTTCCTTGCTAGAAAATGTAAAAGAAAAATTTAGTAAAAACTTTATGCCTGGCATTCATCTGAAAAAACCAATTACACCATTAATAAGTAATATTGATGCCACAGAAGTTTTTAATGTGTCAAAAGTAGCTTATGACTTGGCAGAGCAATATACGAACAGTGTGAAATGGTATCAATCGTTGCAGACATTGTCGCAACGTGGAATTAATAGACTGTTTGTATTAGGACCAGGAAATTTTGTATACAAGTCTTTAAAGTTTACAGATATTCCATTTGAAATTGTACCACTTGTAACCTTAGCAGATGTGCAAGGAATAGTAGGCGGATTACAGGGGAAGGGGAAATAGAAAATGAAGGGGATCGTTCTTCCAGGACTAGCTCCGTCTAGTTATCAAGATGTTGGATTTTTCATTAATAATGACTCTTTTGCTATTCAGCGGTTTAAAGAGGCAAGCGAAATATTGGGTTATTCGCTTGTAAATGCTTTTAAGGAAGCTGATGAAACAAGTCAAGAAGTATATGAAGTTTGCTTCCTTGCTAATTCAATTGCATTGTTAGACCACTTTTATAATCGTTATAACTATCAGCCTGATTTAACAATTGGGGTAAGTTTTGGTGGAATGAGTGCAGCGGTACAAACTAATACGATTACTTATGCTGAAGCAGTATGGTTAACACATGAATCGGCAAAGCAGTCAAAAGAGTTCTTTAAGCAGATGAAAGGGGATTATCAAACACATTTTATTTACAACATGTCCTTAAATGAAGCCCAAGCTATTATAAAGGAGTTTCAATCAAAAGGGATGTACTTGGAGTTAGTTGGTTTTTTAGAAAAGGTGGTCTGTCTATGTGGGGATGCAAAGACAATTAATTTACTTAAAGAGAAAGTTAATACGATACCTAAGTGCTCCTCATTACATACTATGAAGCAACCAATTCATAGTGCTCTTTTAAAAGATTTAAATGTACAGTTGAAACAAGAGCTGTTTAATCAAATTAAGTTTAGACCGATGAACACACCAATCATATCTGATGTAAATGGAGATGTGATAACAGATTCTGAATTGTTCAAACAAACTTTATTAGATGGTTATGATAACCCTGTTCGGTGGGATTTGGTAACGGATACAATGAGGAAACAGAAATTAGACCAGACTTTTGTTGTAGGACCAAGGAATTTATTCGCGCAATTACTAAAACGAGATTTTAATATAGTTAGGATTAGTCCGGACGAAATTGAAAACATAGCTACTTTATAATGAAAGATGGGAAGTTATGGTATATAAAATTTATACACCAGAAAAGGTTTATTCTATACAAGAATTTAGAAGAGATACTAAAGCTTACACGAGTTATCTAAAGGAAGTCGGTGTTGTTGCTGGAGAAAGGGTTCTACTTACTGCCGAAAACTCTTACACTTTTCTAATTGCATTCTTTGCCCTAACAGAGCTGGCGGCATCGATTGTTTTGGTAGATTGTCTTACAGGTGAAAAAGAATTAGATGAGATTGTAAGAGATTCTGGAAGTCATGTGTATATTTCGGATCGCACTGTTAATCTATCAACGGAAATTAAGAAAGTTCAATTGAACTATTTAATTGAACGAAACTCGTTTGATTTAGCGGATGATCGTATTAATCCTGCATGGATTAATAAGGAAGATGCTCTTATTTTATATACATCTGGCTCAACTGGTCGGCCTAAAGGAATCGTTAAATCTGGAACCTCTTTTATTTCAAATTTAATGAAGACAATGGATGTCATGCAATACCGAAATGAGGACGTGCTATTGCCTTTAATTCCTTTTACTCATTTTTATGGTTTATCTATTGTGTTTGTGTGGAGAATGATGAAATGTGATTTAGTTCTTTGTAATTATAGAAAGATCCGTTCAATTATAAAAGCAATTACTGAGAGGCAAGTAACTATTGTTGATGGTATTCCTTCCACTTATTATGTTTTGGCTAATATTCTTAAGAATCGAGAGAAACTAAAAAATAGTCTAAAACAATCACGAGTCCGTATGTGGTGTGTTGGAGGAGCACCTTTATCCAAAAGGCTTGGGGATGAGTTTCAGTCTTTGTTAGAAAAGCCCTTATTAGATGGATATGGATTATCTGAACTAGGAAACGTGGCACTTAATGTAAAAGGCCAGGAAGGTGGATGTGGTAAGCCCCTTGAAGGAATAGAAATTAAAGTTGTAGATACAATGGACGAACCGTTATCCCCTGGGGAGATTGGAGAAGTAGTTGTAAAAACACCAGAGGTAATGGAAAAGTATTTAAACCGACCTAACGAAACAAGTTTGGTTTTAGCTAACAGTTGGTTTAAAACAAGTGATTTAGGTTATTTAGATAATGATGGGAATCTTTTTGTTGTTGGTAGAAAAGGGAAAGAGATTATTCGAAAAGGTTATGTTATTCATCCGGCAACAATCGAAAAAAAAATAGAGGATACCTTAGGAATAGTAGGAAAGGTTATTAGTCTTCAAGATGAGAAGAAGGGAGCATATATAATTTTGTTCCTTGAGACTCCTTTAAAGGAAACTAGCCAAGTAAAGAAAGCGGTATTTGAGAATCTCGATTCTTTAGTAAGGCCAGATAAAGTTATTTTTCTGGAGGAATTTTCTTATCTTCCTAATGGAAAAGTAGATCTTGTTGCACTTGAAGTTCAAGCAACAGAATATAGAAAGAATGGAGTGGAGGAAGGCTTATGCAAAGTTTGATGCTGGCGAGCGAGTCACCTGCATTACTAGATGAACGTAAAGAAAATATTATTTCTTGTATACAATATATGAAAATTAATAAGTCGGAAATTTTAGAAATTTTGACAGAAATCAGTACGTATCAAACAGCTGAGAAGGAGTTTGATTGCTCGTTACAAGCTTTAGAAAATGCGATTGATGAAGTAATCCAGAATCAGCCACCAACTATTGATCAAATGTCTGTTTTTATGCCGTCTAATGTCATTTTGTATTCCTATATTTTGTATTTAATAGTTCCATCATTATATGTAAAGAACATCGAATTTCGCGGTTCTAGTTTAGTTATTAATCAGGTTAGAAAACTTCATAATTTATTTAAGCCAGTTCATCAATTACCAATAGAATTAAGAGAGTATTCATATAGGAAATATATTAGGGAGTCGGTCTTAAAAGCAGATGTGGTTTTGTTTACAGGGACTTATCAAAATGCAGAAAATATTAAATTTCAGCTTTCGAGAGATCAGTTATTTATTTTCTTTGGACAAGGTGTAAATCCATTTATATTGACTGATTCTGCAGATTTAAAACAGGCTGTAAGAGATCTGGTTGATGTGAGAATGTTTAATACAGGACAAGATTGTATGGGGCCAGATGTAGTTTATGTACCTGAACGGATTAAAAAAGTTTTTATACAATTATTAAAATCAAAATTAAGTAGTTTAAAATTCGGAGATAATTCTGATAAAGAAGCGGATTATGGATCTATTCATTATACGTCCACGTTAGAATCGATTGCACAATATTTAAATCAAAATAGCCATTATATTATTCATGGTGGCAATATCAATTATAAAGAGAAAGTGATAGAACCAACAGTTTTGCTTAGTTCTTTAAAAGATCAGATTAAGATTGATGAATTCTTTTCACCAATTTTTAATATTGTGAGCTACGAAAACGTGGAAGAAATTAAGGGCGTTTTTGATACGGGTTACTTCCTCGAAAGAGCTATGGGAGCAACTGTGTATGGCGAAGAGCAAAATGATTTGATTACATTTTTGCAGAAAAAACATACTGTTTCGGTCAATCAGACTTTATTTGATATAGAAGATGGTAATACAGCTTTTGGGGGATATGGACCGATGGCCAATTATATTTCTTATCAAGGAGAATTATTCATTCAACCAATTCTCCTTTCGCAAACTTTTAATCAACACTGGAAAAAAAGAGGTGAAAAATGGAGCAAGTAAGTGTATATGAGGCAATTGCAAATGTTTTAAAAGAAAATGAGATAGATACGGTTTATGGGTTACCAAGTGATGATCTTCAATTGATGAATGCTATTGAAGACTGTGGTATTGAATTTTTAGTTAATAAAGATCAGAGAAATGCTGTATTTATGGCAACCGGGTATGCATTAGCTGCCAAAAGACTGGGCGTTTGTATCGTTGGAAAAGGTCCTGCCGTTTCCAATTGTGTAACAGGATTATTGGAGGCGCATTCTCAAAATGCACCTGTATTAATAATAGCATCTGGAACACGGACTCAGACATATGGAAGCCAAAGGGCTTTCCAAGAGACGAACCAGATGTCACTTGTATCACCGTTAGTAAAATGGTGTCATCGAGTAGAAACTCCTGATTCTATCGGTTGGGTTTTAAAAAGAGCATTATTTCTGGCGCTGAATGGAAAACCTGGTCCTATTTATATTGAGATTCCAGAAGATATTGGTGAATTGTATATAAATCTTGAATCAGTACAATTTTCACCAATGCCTATCTCAAGAACTTTACCTAATTTGAAATGTTTAGATAAAGTGAAAGAAAAATTAGTAGAGTCACAACGTCCTCTTTTGTTACTTGGAGGAGGTAGTAAAAGTTTAACTGATAATCATTTACTTACTCAGTTTGCAAATACTATAGGCGCTTCAGTATTTGTTACTGCATCTGGAAGAGGAGCATATGATGAGAATCAAAAGCTGTTTTGTGGATTAGCAGGATTATATTGTCCTAAACAGCTGTTTCCGATTGTACAGGAATCAGATCTTGTAATTACAGTGGGAAGCAAATTAGAGGAAACGGCTTTGTTTGGCTGGGAACAGGCACTCCGAACGAAAGAAGTAATTCAAATTAACATTGTCGAAGAAGATTTCAACTTGGATTTTAGTGGACTAAGACTTGTGGGAGATGTTGGACTGACACTAAAATATCTTATTTCTATAATTCAAGAACCATTGGAAAAAGAAAAGTGGATTGAGCGGATTGAACATCTTAAACAAAGTCTATTAGTAGAGAAGGATGAATATCTTCAAAATGCAAATTATTTAAGTGTAGCGCATGTATTAGAAGGTCTACAATTGTATACACCCTCTAATGCTATATATGTTCATGAAAATGGCTTGCAAGATATGTGGTCCTATTATTTTCCTTATTTAAGTTTAATAGAAGGACAAAATGCAATTGTACCAAGTGAACAAACAAGCCTAGGTTTTGGAGTAAGCGCTGCAGTCGGAGTAGCTAAGGCTAAGATAAATCAACCAGTTGTAGCCTTCGTTGGTGATGGTGCGTTCAATTTATTTCGAAGTGAATTAGAAACTGTTATCAATAACCGAGTACCCGTTATCTATGTGGTATTAAAAAATGGAGGATATGGTTGGTTACAGTTTCAAAATAAAAATAAAGAGAGAAAAAATCCACTCTCTTTTGTTAATCCAAGGCTTCCGCTGGTAGGAATAGAGAATCCGCAACTGGAGG
Source organism: Bacillus sp. S10(2024) (assembly GCF_050473865.1). Lineage (NCBI taxonomy): Bacteria > Bacillati > Bacillota > Bacilli > Caryophanales > Bacillaceae > Bacillus > Bacillus sp. S10(2024). Next base: position 3,917,430 of record NZ_JBFLUR010000002.1, read on the forward strand.
TAATCTCTTTGAGAAGTAAAGATGACGTAGAAGATATCTTTAAAGATGTTTATAAACAATATAATCAAGGGAAAACAGTTATTCTAGAATGTATGATTCAACTTGAGGATGTTCCAGATTCATTAAAAGAAATATATGGAGACTTTCCTAAAAAGGAGGGATTTTAATTGGAAATGGGGACAGTGGACAGAAGGGGTGCTAAGAATGCAAGCGGTCTGGTTACACCTGTGACAATACAAGGGATTGGCTCTTATGTACCAGATGAAGTAATTACAAATGACATGCTGACTAGGACTTTAGAAACGACTGATGAATGGATTCAAACGAAAACAGGTATTAAAGAAAGACGGTTTTTACCAGAGGAACTTGTGACATCAGATATGTGTGTGTATGCTAGCAAGCAGGCAATTAAGGATGCTGGAATTTCAGCAGGGGAGCTTGATGCTATCATTCTAACTACGACTACACCAGATCAGAAATTGCCTTCTACGGCACTTATTATAAAAGAGAAAATGGGTGCTACTAATGCAATTCCCATCGATTTGAATCAAACAGGATGTGCAGGTGGGATTTTCTCTATTATGTTAGGATCTCATTTGTTACAGAATGAAAATATTCATAATGTATTAGTAATTGGGGCAGAAGTGCTATCACGTTGTACGAATCCAGAAGATCGTTCTACAAGAGTATTTTTGGGCGATGCAGCTGGTGCGATGGTCCTTCAGAAAACGAAAGAGGGAAGTGGTATATTATCCTGGAACATTAATTCCGGGTTATCCAATGCAGTGGAAATTACTGGTGGAGGAACGAAGTCATTACAAAATGAAGACATTTATACAAGTCAATTTATTAAAATGAATGGGAGGGAAGTGTGGAAGACGGCTACAAGTAATCTTCCAAATTCTATCTGTTCAGTTATAGAGCTTTCGGGTCTTGAGGTACAAGATATCGATCACTTCATTATTCATCAAGCTAACTTAAATATTATTAAAGAAGCGATGAATGCTGTAGGAGCTTCGATGGATAAAACGACTCTTACGGTACAAGAACAGGGGAATACTGGATCAGCAACAATTTTCTCTGCCTTTAATAAGGCTATGAGTGAAAATAAGATCAAACAAGGGGATTATGTAGTTTTCTCCGCAATTGGAGCTGGTTTTCTTTGGGGTTCAATATGTTTGAAATATATAAAAAATGAAGAAAAGGGGTTTGGAAAATGATTAAATTACAAATAAAAGAGAAACTTGTAGAGATGTATAAGATGTCTATTGATCCTATGGAAATTGGTAATGACACACCTTTATTTGGAAAGGGATCTCCCTACGGTCTTGACTCTATGGATGTATTACTCTTTATTAATGCTCTTAAGAAAGACTATGAATTAAACATTGGGGCAGTTGACATGGCTGTATTTAAGACTATTAATAGTATTGTTAAATATATCGGAGAACAAAAAGGGACAAGTGTAGTCGAATAATAAGAAACCTCCAATTTTTAGAGCTTTTTTAACTGGATCACTGATGTGAGACAGGAATAAAACACCTATGCTACCTGTTCCCTATACTCAATCGGGGACAGGTAGTTAAATTTTTAAAACGGTCGTATGTGATTATAATAATGCATGAAATAATTCGCCTTTTCTAGCACAATAGAATTTATAAGGCGTACCTTTTTTTACAGCTCGCACACTATTTCTTTTTAATTAACAGTCATAAAGGTATTCCGCAAGAGCTCCAGCCATTTGAACAATGTGTTCACATTGCTGATGCTTTATACAACTATACAAAAAAGATGATGAGCTGATTGAAGAGTGTTTATATCTTTGGTTTTGCGATTGTAGCATATTTTAGTAAGAAATAAGTGATTGAGGGGGAGCCCTTGGTCGCTTATTTTTTTGTTTGTAAAAGATTAAAGACCTTAAAAAACTTAAAACCCACTTTTTTTAGGTGGACAAGAGCGACTGGCCGTGCATAGAAGCGGTCAGGGCTTATTTCTGCCACATGCGTGGTTTGAAACAAAAGGGAGTTAGCGAGTAGAGGTCATGTTTTGTTGTACATGGCAGCGACTTGTATGTTGAGAAACCGTCATGCCCCCTCTTTTTTGGGGGAGGCCGAGCTGTGTATCGAAGCGGTTAGGGCTTATTTCTGCCACGTGCGGGGGTTGAAGTAAAGGGAGTTAGCGAGTAGAGGTCCTTCGTTGTGGCAAACTGTATTTGATAGTATAATGAAGGAAGTATATAATGGGGATTTCTCCGTTAGTAGCTGAGGTGAAGAAGTTTGCAAAGAGTGACAAACTGTGTGTTAATTAAGGATAATGAAGTTCTCCTATTACAAAAGCCTCGTCGAAATTGGTGGGTTGCTCCAGGCGGTAAGATGGAGCGCGGGGAAACAGTAAGAGAATCGGTTGTTCGCGAATATCGCGAAGAAACGGGTATTTATTTGAAAAATCCAGCATTAAAAGGTGTCTTCACTTTCGTAATCCAAGAAGGAGACAAGGTAGTTTCCGAATGGATGATGTTTTCTTTCTTAGCGACAGATTTTGCAGGAGAAAATAAACTGCAAAGCGAAGAAGGGATAATAGGCTGGCATACATTTGATAAGATTGATGAGCTGCCAATGGCACCGGGAGATCATCATATTATTGATTATTTAATTAAAGGAAATGGTATTATTTACGGTACATTTGTATATACACCAGATTTTGAATTGCTTTCGTATCGGTTAGATCCAAGTTAAATCATGAGGGGGGATATGATGGACGCGCATAATGATATTAAAATGGTTATTATTACAGGAATGTCCGGAGCGGGAAAAACGGTTGCCTTGCAGAGTTTTGAAGATCTAGGATATTTTTGTGTAGATAATTTACCGCCTATGTTGTTGCCGAAGTTTGTTGAATTAATGGCAGACTCGAAAGGTAAAATGAATAAAGTAGCGCTCGGTATTGATTTACGTGGGCGAGAGTTCTTTGATCACTTGTGGGGAGCGCTTGATGATTTAACAGAACGCACATGGATTATTCCGCATATTTTATTCTTAGATGCAAGAGATAGTACACTTGTAACTCGTTATAAAGAAACAAGGCGTTCACATCCGCTTGCTCCAACGGGTCTCCCGTTAAAAGGAATAGAAGCAGAGCGTTCGTTATTAACAGATATGAAGGCGCGTGCGAATATTGTACTTGATACGTCGGAACTAAAGCCGAAAGAGCTAAGAGAAAAGATTATTCAATTATTCTCAACTGAGGGTGAACAAGCATTTCGTGTAAACGTAATGTCATTTGGATTTAAATATGGTATTCCAATTGATGCTGATTTAGTATTTGATGTTCGTTTTTTACCAAATCCATACTATATTCCACATATGAAGCCATTAACAGGTCTTGACGAGGAAGTATCGTCATATGTGCTGAAATTTAATGAAACGCACAAATTTTTAGAGAAGTTAACAGACCTTATTTCCTTTATGCTTCCGCATTATAAGCGCGAAGGGAAAAGTCAGCTTGTTATTGCTATCGGATGTACAGGAGGACAACATCGATCTGTTACACTTGCAGAATATTTAACGAAACATTTGAAGCAAGAATATACAACTCATGTATCTCATCGTGATGTGGAGAAGAGAAAGGGACATTAAGAGATGGGAAAAGAGAGGAAGCCGAAAATCGTTATTATGGGAGGCGGAACGGGTTTATCCGTTTTGTTGCGCGGTTTAAAAAAGTATCCTGTTGACATTACAGCGATTGTAACGGTTGCTGATGATGGGGGAAGTTCTGGGAGACTTCGTGATGAGTTAGAAATTCCACCTCCTGGAGACATTCGTAATGTACTTGTTGCATTGTCAGATGTGGAGCCTCTTGTGGAGGCGTTATTTCAGCATCGCTTTACATCGGGAGAAGGATTAACAGGACATGCGCTTGGCAATTTATTGTTAGCTGGAATGACAGCTATTACAGGTGATTTCTTCCATGCCATTACGGAAACGAGTAAAGTGTTAAATGTCAGAGGACGTGTACTTCCAGCTGCAAATCAAAGTGTTGTTTTGCATGCAGAATTGGAAGATGGTCAAATTGTAAGCGGAGAATCGAAAATTCCGTATTATGGTAAAAAAATTAACCGTGTCTTTTTAACACCGGGGGAAGTAGAACCGCTTCATGAAACGTTAATGGAAATTCAAAAAGCAGATTTACTTGTATTTGGACCAGGAAGTTTGTATACAAGCATTTTGCCAAATTTAATGGTGAAAAAAATCGGGGATGCAGTTCTTCAAGCGAAAGCGAAGAAAGCATATGTTTGTAATGTTATGACCCAAGCTGGTGAAACAATGGGATATACAGCGTTTGACCATGTGAAAGCATTGCATGATCATCTTGGAGAAGCGTTTATTGATACAGCAATTGTAAACGATGAATTAATTCCATCTAAACTATTAGGACGTTATGCAGAAGAAATGTCGGAGCAGGTTGCAATTGATGAGGAATGTTTTGACGCACATAATATTAAGTTGATTAAAGGTTGTTTAGCAAAGTATGATGATCGCGTTGTTCGTCATGATACGATAAAATTGGCTTCGATTTTATATTCATTAATATAAAATCAAAGCTTGAAAAAGCTTGCATGGTATAAGGCGTTACTTCTTTGAGGTAGCGCTACAAATTCATTTAGGGTAGTAAGTATTGCTAGGAGGTGAAACTGTTGTCCTTTGCATCAGAAACAAAGAAGGAGCTAACAAAGCTCGAAATGAAGGAATGCTGCGAGAAGGCAGAATTGTCAGCATTACTTCGTATGAACGGTTCACTCTCCTTTTCAAACCGTCGTGTAATCATTGACATTCAAACGGAAAACGCAGCGATTGCACGGAGAATTTATACATTATTAAAAAAAGGATATAGCGTGACAGTTGAGCTACTTGTGCGTAAGAAAATGCGCTTAAAGAAAAATAATGTGTACATCGTTCGTTTAGTTGAAAAAGCGCGTGAAATTTTATTAGATTTGCACATTGTACGAGAGGATTTTTCGTTTATTCGTGATATTTCAAAAGAATTAATTGAGAAAAAGTGTTGTAAACGTTCGTACTTACGCGGAGCATTTTTAGCCGGCGGTTCTGTTAATAATCCGGAAACATCATCGTATCATTTAGAAGTTTTCTCGTTATACAAGGAACATAATGATGCAATATGTGAGCTGATGAATGAATTTGCGTTAAACAGTAAGACGTTAGAAAGGCGAAAAGGGTACATTACGTATTTAAAGGAAGCCGAAAAGATTACTGAGTTCTTAAATATTATTGGGGCTCATAGCGCCCTTTTAAGGTTTGAAGATATTCGTATTGTGCGAGATATGCGTAATTCTGTAAATCGTCTTGTGAACTGTGAAACAGCAAACTTAAATAAAACGATTGGTGCAGCTTTAAGACAAATTGAAAACATTCGTTATATTGAAGAGACTGTTGGACTTGATTTTTTACCAGATAAATTACGTGAAATCGCAGAACTGCGTATTAATTATCAAGATGTTACATTGAAAGAACTAGGAGAAATGGTATCTGGGGGAAACATTAGTAAATCGGGTATTAATCATCGTTTGCGTAAAATTGATGACATTGCGGAGAAATTACGCGCTGGTGAAGCGGTTGTAAAAAAATAAAAGGCAAAGGGGAATGGGACAGTGGTTCAAAAACGGATAGAGGTGCTGTTGAAAACTGGATTACAAGCACGTCCGGCAGCGTTGTTTGTACAAGAAGCAAATCGTTTTCAATCTGATATTTTTATGGAGAAAGATGGGAAAACAGTTAATGCTAAAAGTATTATGGGGATTATGAGCTTAGCTGTTGGATCCGGATGTGAAGTTACGATTACAACAGAAGGATCAGATGAGATAGAAGCATTAGCAGCGCTTGTTGCTTATGTGCAAAAAGAACAGTAAAAAGCTATCGCGAATGTGCGATAGCTTTTTACTGTATGTGGAGTGTCTGTGGCTGTCTAACATGGTCGAAGGATCTTTATCCTGCTATTCGTAGGCAGTAAAGACCGGGAAATCACGTGGAAGAAAACTGCTCGTAAAGGCCCGATTGGGCAGGCTTTCCATCAGTGAGAAAAGCGCTGATAAATGAAAAAGAGCTATCATGAATGATAGCTCTTTTGTATACGCGATTAACGGTTTGTAAAGATTTTATCAATTAAGCCGTATTCTAACGCTTTTTCTGCTGTCATGAAGTTGTCACGCTCTGTGTCACGTTCAATTACTTCTAAATCTTGACCTGTACGCTCAGCAAGAATTTTGTTTAGCTTATCGCGTAAGAATAGGATACGTTTTGCAGCGATTTCGATTTCCGTCGCTTGTCCTTGTGCACCGCCAAGTGGTTGATGAATCATAACTTCACTGTTTGGAAGCGCGAAACGTTTTCCTTTTTCACCAGCTGCAAGTAAGAAAGCACCCATAGATGCAGCCATGCCGATGCAAATTGTAGATACGTTTGGTTTAATGAATTGCATTGTATCGTAAATTGCCATACCTGCTGTAATAGATCCACCAGGACTGTTGATATATAGATGAATATCCTTTTCTGGGTCTTGTGATTCTAAGAATAAAAGCTGAGAAACGATTGAGTTTGCTACGTTGTCATCAATTGCGCTGCCAAGCATGATGATGCGGTCTTTTAATAAACGAGAGTAAATATCGTAAGCACGTTCCCCGCGATTTGTTTGTTCAATAACTGTAGGAATTAAATTCATGTGTAACTTCCTCCTTTAACACATTTGTTAGTTTTATAATACAATTATGGTCAATAAAGGTCAAACGAAACCACTTCAGTTTTAAAAAATATGTAGGTGTATCATGTTAATTCGCTATAAATAAGGAATTCCCTTCTTCTGTACCTTCCTCATCATAACCGAATTGTATGAATTTAAACATGCCTATGAAAACCCCTCTTTTTTAGGTGGGTGGGAGCATCTGTTCATGCATAGAAGCGGTCGGTGTAACAATAAATAAAAAAAGAACGCCATTACATATATAAGCGTTCTTTTTCGTACTATTCTTTCAGTAAATACGTTACTTTATTTAAAATTTCCTCTAGCCTCTTGGCGTTGTTTACATACATGTTCGCGGCGGTATGTGATTTCGTTTCTAAAGAAAAGAGTTCAAGATCAGCATGACACTTTTTTAAGGAAGCGAGTAATAACGGTTTGTCTTGGGGAGAAGGCATTTGAATTTTATCGTTGTATATGTCGACAGTTAGTTGACCGTAGGAGTCGACTTGTCCAATGAATACGTTGTCGATTGCAACTCCCATTTTTTCGAGTTCAGTACGAATCCAAGCGCGGTTATGACCGCTTGCGGCAAGAGGTTCATCCATTATGTTTCCATCCATAATAACTGTGTGCGTTTCTTTTTCATTTGGTAGTTTTAATCCGATATCTTTTGCAGTTAATGGTTGTCTGTCTTTCTTTAATAATACGTTTAATTCACCGCTCGGCTCTAATATAGCGAATTCAACATCGGTTATGTTGAATACATCTTTTTTTCGCAGAAGCTCTAGTAGTTCGTCGCTTGTATATTTTTCCTTTTTTAAATTATCTTCGAGTACTTTTCCATCTTTTATAAAAATAGTGGATTTCCCCTCTACAAAATCTCGTACCGTCTTATTTTTTAAGGAAATTAGTCCTGCGAAAAAGGGTATGATAGCAAAAACCAGCATACTGGAAATACCGTGGAAGAAGTTTTGTTCCAACCCTGTCGATACTTCTGCAGCGATATCACCAATTGTCATACCTGCTATGTATTCAAAAAAGGAAAGTTGAGAGATTTGTCTTTTGCCAAGCCATTTCGTAATGGCGAATAAAACAATTAAGACACATAAAGAACGTATAATGACAAGTGGCCATTCTGGTATGTGAATGTTAGGCATGTATATTCCCTCCAGTCTTCCTAAAATCCTTTATATTGTGGCTCTTCTCGTTCTAATGTTGAAACCCGCCCTTGTATATCAGCGATGATACTATCCATTTCTAACATACATTCATGAAAAACGCGCTTTGTTTCTTGGTCAGCAGAGTTTTGTGAAAGGGCACTTAAACTTGCTTGTGCACCTTTCAAACTAGCAAGGCATGTTTTTACGCTTGCAACAACGGTCATGAGAACACCTCTTATCCTTTTGGTTTAAATAATAAAGCTCCAATAAATCCGAAGATAATTGCGGCGGATACACCAGCGCTTGTTACTTTAAACATTCCTGTTATAACGCCAATGATGCCATGCTCAGCCGCTTCTGCCATTGCACCGTGAACGAGAGCGTTCCCAAAGCTTGTAATAGGAACCGTTGCACCTGCTCCGGCAAAATCAATTAATGGTTCATACAAATTAAATCCATCTAATATAGCGCCAATGACAACAAGTGTCGCCATTGTATGAGCAGGAGTAAGTTTGAAGACGTCGAACATAATTTGTCCAATGACACAAATGAGGCCACCAATTACAAAAGCCCAAAAAAAGATCATGTATTATACACCTCCAGCTTCAATGGATACTGCATGGGCGATACAAGGAATCGTTTCTTGTTGCTGGAAAGTTAATGGGGAAAGTAAGGCCCCGGTAGCAACTACAAGTATTTTGCTAAACTCTCCTTTTTGCATCCGGTTTAGTAAATGCCCATACACAACAGTTGCTGAGCAACCCGGGCCACTTGCTCCAGCTAAGATAGGTTGGTCGTCTCTGTAAATGAGTAATCCGCAATCTTGAAATTGTTCACTTCGTATAGATGTTCCTTGCTTACGTAGTAAGTCGAAGGCAATTTCACGTCCTACATGACCGAGATCGCCCGTTACAATTAAATCATAGTAGGATGCGTCGATTTGTCGTTCTCTTAAATGGGCTTCTATCGTATCGACAGCGGCGGGAGCCATAGCCCCTCCCATATTAAATGGATCCGTTAATCCCATATCAATCACTCTTCCAATTGTTGCTGATGTTACGCAAGGTCCATCTCCTTGATCACTTAATAAGGCAACACCGGCTCCTGTTACTGTCCACTGTGCGGTAGGGGGCTTTTGTCCTCCGTATTCAGTTGGATACCTGAACTGTTTTTCTACAGCAGTATTATGGCTTGATGCTCCTGCTAATAAATATTTCGCTCCTTTTGCATTTACAATGCTTGCCCCTAAAGCGAGTCCCTCCATTGAAGTAGAACAGGCGCCGAATAATCCGAGATAGGGAGTGCCGAGTGTCCGGCAAGCAAAGCTTGAAGGCGTAATTTGATTAATTAAATCGCCTGCCAGGATAAATTGAATATCTTCTTTTCGTAGTTTTGCTTTTTCGGTTGCCCTGCTGCAAGCTTCTTCGAATAAAACTCGATGTGCCTTTTCATAGGAGTCTTGTCCTAACCATAAATTATCATGCAATGTATCGAAATCATCAGGGATGTTGCCGTTCGCTTCAAATGGCCCGCCAATAACACCAGTTGAGATAATCACGGGTTTGTTTTCAAATACCCATGTTCGGTGGCCTTGTAACATTTAAAACCCTCCCCATTGGATTAGAATCGTTCGAATCAGTGCAATCACAAAAGCGGAAAATACACCAAATAAAATAACAGATCCGGCTAATTTAAACATATTCCCGCCCACTCCAAGAACAAAACCTTCCGTACGGTGCTCAATACAAGCTGATATGACAGAATTTCCAAACCCAGTAACAGGAACAGCTGTACCTGCCCCGCCAAACTGGGCTAATCGATCGTATACACCAAAACCTGTTAGGAGCATGGAAATAAAGATCATTGTTGCTACAGTTGGATTCCCTGCAGATTGTTCAGTAAAATCGAAATAAGTTATATAAAATGTGGAGATAAGTTGACCGATTAAACAAATGAATCCGCCAACAAAAAAAGCTTTGATACAATTTTTTAGAACAGGACGCTTTGGTTCGCGCTGCTGTTCGAATTTTTTATATTCTTGTTGTACTGGTGTTAAGTCTTTATTTTGGCTCGACATATGAATCCATCCTTTTCTATGTTGAAAAGTATTATTCCGCTATTCGTGGGCAGTAAGACCCTACTGATGGAAGTTTCACTTCATTACGTATCAGAATGCATTTCCTCTTTGACTACCTTTAGTTGCTTCTTTATTTCTTTCTTGTCTGCTTCTTTGTTTTTAATCTTCGTTTCTAATTTATCTAGCAACATAAAAATTTTTTTATCCGTACTGACATAAATTTTTAAATTGGGATACGTTTTTTTTAATGTCTGTTTCATTTCCTTTTTTAATTTCTTTAGTTGAAAGCGTTCGTGGTGCTCTGGTTTCGCGGCTACATACAGTTGGTTATCTAAATTCACCGCTTTCACGTCAATCATTTCTTCCATATTAAAAATCTTATCTTTCGCTTGAGTTGCTATGGATTGATCAACAGTCTCCATACTGACTTGTTTTAAAGGTGTATCTTTTTTAGTTGTTTTGTGCTCTTCTTTCTCATTTGCTTCTTTTTTTACTTTTTTATCTAGTGGACTGTTACAGCCGCTTAGGAAATTGAAGAAGAGAAGGAATAACAAAGTAATGATCCTAAATTTTCTCATTGTATCATTCCATTTCTATAGCTCTATGTAATTTGAGGTGAAAAAAGGATGATATTGTATCACCCTTTTTTCGGTTCAGCATAAAGTGGGTATCATTGTTTGATTTAAACGCCCTTTACTGCTGTGTATATTGAGGTTCTTCTTGTTGAACCTCTTGAACGCGCGGAGATAAAGAATCAATGATTGATTGCGTTTGCTGCGCTGCGCTTTGGAATAATTGCTTCGCTTGCTGGTTATCAGTATCAAGAGCGAATCCTTCTAAACTCGCTTGTGCGCTTTTTAATCCTGAAACAGTTTGTTTAAGTTTCGTAATTACAGTCATAACGTAATTCCTCCTCTGATTAAATTGAATTTCAATCATTAGAATTTGTGAATGTGCGTTGAAATATAATTACCAATTTTAGGTTTCGTTTTAAGTGTGAATTTTATCCATATGTAATTTGTAATTATAAAGATTTATGGTGACAAATTATAATATCCGTAGTTATATTTAAGAATAACGATTATGTATGAATTTATAGGCTTTTGATTGAAGGTCTTTTCAGGAGGTACATATTTTATAATTCGTTGTTCAAAATATCATGTATCAATTCAAATTAGGAGAGTAAAGATTAGTAAATAGCGATTAAAAGGAGAAAGAGTTATGGATCATCACACTTTAGTTAGATGGTTGGAAGCGATGTTAATTATATTCGCATTACTTGCAATTTGGTTTTCTGCAAGTAATTTCAGTAGTGTGAAGCGTTTTTTAATTGGTCGTCCGATGCGAACGTCAGAGCTTCATGCGCAACATAACAAGTTATTTTGGTTAATCGCGCTGCCAATCCTGTCAGCAGACTTGTATTCCTCTGTTGCATATGGACCGGAATCAGGAATGACAGAGCTTGTAGGACTTGGTCCTGATGCGAAATGGTTAATTCTGCCGATTACCATTTCTACTATCGTTCTTTTGGCAATTTTGATTGTCTCATATATTATGGGGATTTTGGCATATCCAAACGGCGGGGGAGCGTATGCGATTGCGAAAGATAACTTCAAGCCACGCTGGATTTCTCTTGTTGCCTCCAGCTCTTTACTTGTTGATTATGTGTTGACCGTAGCTGTATCTGTATCTGCGGCGATAGAAGCTGTTTCTTCAGCGTATCCTGTAGTCGCTCCTTATGAAACGATTTTGGCCATTTTATGCGTCGTTCTTTTAGTGCTTGTAAACTTACGCGGAGTAGCAGAATCAGCTCGCGTATTTGCTTGGCCGACATTCGGATTTATGATTTGTATGTTAATGTTAATTTTTACGGGCTTTTTTGATGAACTTCGTCACGGGTTTATTCAACCGAGTACACCGAGCTTTGGAACAGTTCCAGAGGGCTTAACAACTTTACTAGTTTTGAAAGCGTTCAGTTCAGCTTGTTCAGCACTTACAGGAATTGAGACGATTTCAAATGCAGTTCCTATTTTTAGAGAACCACAGCAAAAAAACGCAATTAGAACGTATATTGCTTTAGGGTCGATTACAGCTGTGACACTGTTAGGATTTTCGTTTCATCTGTATGCGAAAGGTATTACGCCAGACCCACACAACACGATGTTGTCACAGTTAGCCGGCATGTATTTTGGCCATGGAATTTTATATCAAGTAATTATATGGTTTACGTTTATTGTGTTAATTTTAGCGGCAAACTCTACATTTACAGGATTTTCTCAGCTTGCTGCGATTGTAGCGGGAGACGGATTTTTGCCTCGAAGTTTAACAAATCGCGGAGATCGCTTAGGGTATTCGAATGGAATTATTGCGCTAGCATCACTAGCATGCATTTTGATTATAGCGTTTCATGCGCATACGAATGCGTTAATTCCATTATACGCAATCGGTGTGTTCCTTTCGTTTACAGTAGCGCAAATTGGTTTGATGCGCCGCTGGAAGCGAGTAAAAGGGTCGCATTGGAAAATCAAGTTTACGATTAATACAGTCGGTGCTGTAATTACATCAATCGTTGCCGTTATTTTTGCTGTTACAAAGTTTACGGGTGGCGCTTGGGTTGTATTGGTTGTCTTGCCGATTATTATTTTCATCTCAATGTCCATTCACAAGCATTATGAAGATGTTGCAAAAGAATTGCGCATTGATATGCAAATGGAACGCCCAGAAGCAAGCGATGTAGTCACGCTCGTTTTAGTGTCAGGTGTTCATCGTGTTGTAAACAACACAATATCCTTTGCGAAAAGTGTAGATGTTGATCCAATTGCTGTATACGTTGGTTTCGATGATGTATCCATAAATAAAATGGAGAAGAAGTGGAAAGAATGGGGAACTCCTTGTAGACTGGTAGTTCTTCGCAGTAAATATCGATCTATACTTGAACCGCTGAATCGTCTTATTAAAACAATAGAAGCGAAACAAAAAGGTGGGGGACATATTCATATTATTATTCCGCAGTTTATTACGCACAAATGGTGGCACAATGCGTTGCATAACCAAAGTGCACTTCTTCTGCGCATGTGGTTTATGCGCAATAAAGATATTGTGATTACAACGGTTCCATATCATTTGCATAAATAGTATTGTTTAATGATTAGCGGCCCACATCATTACGTGATGTGGGCCGCATATTGCATGGAGAATTATTCAGGAATTACGAGATAAGAAGTAATTGCTTCCAAAACGAAGATATCGTATAATAAACAGTGCGCGATAGAATAAAAAGGTATCCTTTTGCCATAGAATTTATAATCATGCGCCCATAGCTCAGTCGGATAGAGCGGTGGTTTCCGGTACCACGTCTGCCGGGGGTTCGAATCCCTCTGGGCGCGTCAAAAAGTCCTAACTTACATTTGTAGGTTAGGGCTTTTTTAATTTTATAGTAATAGTATGGAAGTGAAATTTATGTTATTATATCTAAAATTAGTAGTTGATATTAGTATTTAGTATATATTAATTATTTACATGTGGTATTATTTTCTTTCAATATTATTCATTTTTCGGTTGTAAGATGGAAATTTCATTAATACATATAAGTTAACAATATTTTGGAATGGGTGTCTGTGCAGGATTCTCCTTTTAACAAACTTATTGTACAATAGAAGTGAGGGGGAGATTAGGGTGAAAGCAAGTCTTTTACAAGAACAAAGTTTACGTTTGGCAATGACGCAAGAGTTAAGACAAGCGATTACAATGCTCCAGTACAATGTGCAGGAATTAACGGAGTTTTTGTATGAGCAATCGCTGGAAAATCCCCTTATCGAGCTAGGTGGCTTTGACAGGGAAAAGAAAAAGAGTAAAACAACGAGTAAACAAACTGAGAATCAAATGGAAATTTATAGTGTGGAATCCACAACGATTCAACAACATTTAGTAAACCAATTGCAGTATTACAAAATAGATGAAGAGCAAAGAAAAATTGCCTCATTCATTATATTAAATGTGAATGAGAACGGGTATTTACAAGAAACGAATGAGGAATTAGCGTCGTTATTATCGGTACGTATAGAAGAAGTGAATAGCTGTATGGAGCTTGTTCAATCGTTAGAGCCAGCAGGGGTAGGAGCGAGAAATATTCAAGAGTGTCTATCCATTCAATTAAAGCGCTTACAAAAAAAGAGTGCTTTAGCGGAAATGATTGTAAATGAACATTTTGCATATTTTGTAAAGAAAGATTGGCGAAAGTTAGCAAACGTATTGAAGTGTAGTACAGAAGAATTACAAGAAGCTGTTCATGTGATTACATCGCTGCAGCCGAAACCAGGTTTGGCGTTTTCGGCGGAGAAGCCGATGTACATTGTTCCAGATATGGCGGTGAAAAAAGAAGAGAATCGCTTGGTGATTCAGATGAATGAACGTAATATGCCGAGAATTGAAATTCATTCAGAATATAGTGAGCTTCTTCATAATAGTGAAAGTGACGTCGCTTCTTATGTTTCGGAAAAATATCAGCATGTACAATGGATTATGCGTAGTTTAAAACAAAGGAAACAAACGCTTTTAAATGTAATGGAAGTAATTATTGAAAAGCAGCGCGACTTTTTTATGAGTGGTCCGCAATTTTTAAAACCACTTGCACTAAAAGAAGTGGCCGAGATATTAGGCGTTCATGAGTCAACGATTAGCCGAGCAACGCGCAATAAATATGTGCAAACACCGTATGGTTTATTTGAAATGAAGTCGTTCTTTAGCAATGCGGTAGCAACAACAGAGGACGAGGCAATTTCAACGAAGAGAGTAAAGCAGCTTATCGGAGAGTTTGTAGAGAAAGAAAATAAGAAAAAACCACTTTCAGATCAAAAGATTTCAAAAATATTAGAAGAAGAACACGAAATTGTTGTTTCGCGCAGAACGGTGGCGAAATATCGCGAGCAGTTAAATATTCCAGCTTCTTCGCTGCGAAAAACGATTGTATAGGTGATGAATATGGAGGTTATTCTATATACAAAAGAAGAATGTGGTCTTTGTCAAAAGGCAAAAAAACTTCTGCAAGAGTTGAAAGATGAATACGTATTTGATTTGAAGGAAATAAATATATATGAGGATGAAAAACTGTTAGAGAAGTATCATCTTATGATCCCCGTCGTTGAAATTGAAGGGGAAGAGGTAGAATATGGAATTATTCACAAAGATGTCATAATAAACAGCATAATTCGCGCGATAAGAGTTGAATAACTTTAGATCTCCTGTTACAATAATAAATGTAGCAGGGATTATTTTTTTACTCTATGCGGGACACAATATGTCACTACGGGACATATAATGACCACATAGGGAATGAACCGATGTGGTGAGGAGATACAATATGATGCGCTCATGGATTCAGTACACAAAAAAATTATTACCTGATCTGCTACCTGTTATGCAAAAGAGAATGCAAATTCTTCAGTACATCAGGTTAACACAACCTATTGGTAGAAGAAATTTATCTGCAAGTCTTGGTATGACAGAACGAGTATTACGAAGTGAAGTACAAGTTTTGAAAGATGAGAACTTGGTTCACGTCGCCTCTTCTGGAATGACATTAACAGAAGAAGGAACAGCTGTTGTTCTTGCTTTGGAAGACTTTATGAAAGAAATTTCTGGTTTGAAGGTTTTGGAAAAGCAGCTTAAGGAAAGATTAGACTTGGATGAAGTTTTCGTTGTCCCTGGTGATAGTGATGAATCACCTTGGGTCAAGCTGGAGATGGGCCGTGCTTGTGCCTCTTGTATAAAAAATCGTCTGACAGCAAATAATATCGTTGCTGTGACTGGAGGAACCACGATAGCTGCCGTAGCTGATATGATGCAAATTGATTGCAGGGATCTACATATGTTATTTGTCCCAGCACGCGGTGGAATTGGAGAGAGTGTTGAGCTAGAAGCAAACACGATTTGTGCGAAAATGGCACAAAATACAGCGAGTAATTATCGCTTATTGTATGTTCCAGACCACGTAAGCAGCGAGGCATACGCATCCATTGTGACAGAACCTTCTGTGAAAGAAATTCTTGAGTTGATTCGATCTTCCAACATTGTCATTCACGGAATCGGTGATGCCTTAACAATGGCGCGGAGAAGAAGTACTCTAGAAGCAGATTGGATGAAAATTAAAGAGAACAAAGCAGTCGGTGAAGCCTTTGGATACTACTTCAATGAAAAAGGTGAAGTTGTTCATAAAGTACAAACAGTTGGCATGCAGCTTGAAGATTTAGGGCATGTGTCTCATGTCGTGTCAGTTGCTGGAGGTTCATCAAAAGCAAAAGCAATTCAAGCAGTAATTAAGCAAGGGCACACTTCATTACTAATTACCGATGAAGGTGCAGCAAAAGAGTTAGTAAAGGGTAAATAACCCTTAATATACATCCCCCAAGGAGGAAATTCAAATGACTAAAATTGGTATTAATGGATTTGGCCGTATCGGACGTGTGGTATTCCGCGCAGCTCTTAACAACCCTAACGTGGAAGTAGTAGCAATTAACGACTTAACAGATGCAAAAACATTAGCACATCTTTTGAAATATGATTCTGTTCACGGAACAGTAAACGCAGAAGTATCTGCAAACGGCGACAGCATTATCGTTAACGGTAAAGAAATCAAAGTTATCGCTGAGCGCGACCCAGCTCAATTACCATGGAGCGACTACGGTGTAGAAGTAGTAGTAGAATCTACTGGCCGTTTCACTAAAAAAGCAGACGCTGAGAAACACTTAGGTGGATCAGTTAAAAAAGTTATCATCTCTGCACCAGCTTCTGACGAAGATATCACAATCGTTATGGGCGTTAACCATGAGCAATATGATGCAGCTAACCATAATGTAATCTCTAACGCTTCTTGTACTACAAACTGCTTAGCTCCATTTGCTAAAGTATTAAACGAAAAATTTGGTGTAAAACGTGGTATGATGACAACTATTCACTCTTACACTAACGACCAACAAATCTTAGACTTACCACATAAAGATTTACGTCGTGCACGTGCAGCAGCAATGAGCATGATTCCAACTACAACTGGTGCAGCGAAAGCAGTAGCTTTAGTATTACCAGAACTTAAAGGTAAATTAAATGGTGGTGCAGTTCGTGTTCCAACTGCTAACGTATCTCTTGTTGACTTAGTTGTTGAGCTTGAGAAAGAAGTAACAGTTGAAGAAGTAAATGCAGCATTCAAAGCAGCAGCTGAAGGCGAATTAAAAGGTATCCTTGGATACAGCGAAGAGCCATTAGTATCTATCGACTATAACGGATGCACAAGCTCTTCTACAATCGATGCATTATCTACAATGACTATGGAAGGCAACATGCTTAAAGTTCTTTCTTGGTACGACAACGAAACTGGTTACTCTAACCGTGTAGTTGACTTAGTAGACTATATCGCTTCTAAAGGTCTTTAATTCTTAAGTTTATCAGTTATCAATGACAAAACGAGGGAGAGGGTTTGTTCCCTCTCTCTTCTTTCGTTTTAGAAGCAAATGTGATAAGCTTTTGAATGGGTTTTGTCAATCCTAACTAGTCGGAGGGAAATCCAATGAATAAAAAATCAATTCGTGACGTAGATTTAAAGGGTAAACGAGTATTTTGCCGCGTTGACTTCAACGTACCAATGAAAGAAGGCAAAATTACAGACGAGACTCGCATTCGTGCAGCTCTTCCTACAATTCAATATTTAGTAGAGCAAGGTGCGAAAGTGATTTTAGCAAGCCATTTAGGTCGTCCAAAAGGACAAGTAGTAGAAGAAATGCGTCTAACTCCAGTGGCGGTACGTTTAGGTGAGCTTCTTGGTAAAGACGTGAAAAAAGCGGACGAAGCATTCGGACCTGCTGTGCAAGAAATGGTTACAGCAATGAACGAAGGCGACGTATTAGTTCTTGAAAACGTACGTTTCTATGCAGGCGAAGAAAAGAACGATGCAGAACTTGCGAAAGAATTTGCAGCTCTTGCTGATATTTTCGTAAATGATGCATTCGGTGCAGCTCACCGTGCTCATGCTTCTACTGCAGGTATTGCAGATTACTTACCAGCAGTATCAGGTTTCTTAATGGAAAAAGAATTAGAAGTACTAGGTAAAGCACTTTCTAATCCAGAGCGTCCATTTACAGCAATCATCGGTGGTGCGAAAGTAAAAGATAAAATCGGTGTAATACGTCATCTACTTGATAAAGTTGATAACTTAATCATTGGAGGCGGACTTGCTTATACATTTGTAAAAGCACAAGGTCATGAAATCGGACAATCTCTATGTGAAGACGACAAAATTGAACTAGCAAAAGAGTTTATGCAACTTGCAAAAGAAAAAGGTGTAAACTTCTACATGCCAGTTGATTGCGTCATTGCAGATGACTTCTCTGAAACTGCAAATCGACAAGTTGTAGATATCGATTCTATTCCTGCTGATTGGCAAAGTTTAGATATCGGACCGAAAACAAGTGCAATTTATGCAGATGTAATTAAAAACTCTAAGCTTGTTGTATGGAATGGACCAATGGGTGTATTCGAAATGGCTCCATATGCAGAAGGTACAAAAGCAGTAGGACAAGCATTAGCAGATGCAGAAGGTACATACTCTGTTATCGGCGGTGGTGACTCTGCAGCAGCTGTTGAAAAATTCGGTATGGCTGATAAAATGAGCCACATTTCTACTGGCGGCGGTGCGTCATTAGAATTTATGGAAGGTAAAGAACTTCCTGGTGTAGTTTGTCTTAACGACAAATAATTAGCAGCCTAGAAAAAGGACGGTGCAAAGCATGCGTAAACCAATTATCGCAGGTAACTGGAAAATGAATAAAACTCTATCTGAAGCAGTTAGCTTCGTAGAGGAAGTAAAAGGTCAAATCCCAGCAGCAACAGCTGTTGATGCAGTAGTTTGCTCTCCAGCTCTTTTCTTAGAGCGCTTAGTGGCGGCAACTGAAGGAACTGACTTAAAAGTAGGTGCACAAAACATGCACTTCGAGAAAAACGGTGCATTCACTGGCGAAATTAGCCCAGTAGCACTTAGCGACTTAAAAGTGAGCTACGTAGTACTTGGCCACTCTGAGCGTCGTGAAATGTTTGCTGAAACAGACGAGACAGTAAACAAAAAGACTCTTGCAGCATTTGAGCATGGTTTAACGCCAATCGTTTGCTGTGGTGAAACGTTAGAAGAGCGCGAAAGCGGAAAAACATTTGATCTTGTAGCAGGTCAAGTGACGAAAGCACTTGCAGGCTTAACAGAAGAGCAAGTAAAAGCGACTGTTATAGCATATGAGCCAATTTGGGCAATCGGTACAGGTAAATCTTCTTCTGCACAAGATGCAAACGAAGTATGTGCGCACATCCGTAAAGTTGTTGCTGAAGCTGTTTCTCCGGCAGCTGCAGAAGCAGTTCGTATTCAATACGGCGGCAGCGTAAAACCTGAAAACATTAAAGAATATATGGCACAATCTGATATCGATGGTGCTTTAGTTGGTGGCGCTAGCTTAGAGCCTGCTTCCTTCCTAGGTCTTTTGGAGGCGGTAAAATGAGAAAGCCAACAGCTTTAATCATTCTTGACGGTTTCGGCTTACGTGAAGAAACATACGGGAATGCTGTAGCACAAGCTAAGAAACCTAATTTCGACGGTTACTGGAACAAGTTCCCTCACACAACGCTTACAGCGTGCGGTGAAGCGGTAGGCCTTCCAGAAGGTCAAATGGGTAACTCTGAGGTAGGTCACTTAAATATTGGTGCCGGCCGCGTTGTATACCAAAGCTTAACACGTGTTAACGTTGCAATTCGTGAAGGTGAGTTCGATCAGAACGAAACGTTCCAAAGTGCAATGAAACACGTAAAGGAAAAAGGTACAGCTCTTCATTTATTCGGTTTACTTTCTGATGGCGGTGTGCATAGTCATATTGACCATATGTTTGCACTTCTTCGCTTAGCTGCAAAAGAAGGTGTGGAGAAAGTATATCTCCATGCGTTCTTAGATGGCCGCGATGTTGGTCCGCAAACAGCAAGAGGTTATATCGATGCAACAAATGAAGTAATCAAAGAAACAGGAGTAGGACAGTTCGCGACAATCTCCGGTCGTTACTACTCCATGGACCGTGACAAGCGTTGGGATCGCGTTGAAAAATGTTACCGTGCCATGGTGAACGGCGAAGGCCCTACTTACAAAACAGCATATGAGTGTGTGGATGACTCTTATGCAAATGGTATCTATGATGAATTCGTATTGCCGTCTGTAATGGTAAATGAAGATGAAACGCCAGTTGCAACAATCAATGATGATGATGCAATCATCTTCTACAATTTCCGTCCAGACCGTGCAATTCAAATTGCTCGTGTGTTTACAAACGAAGATTTCCGTGAGTTCGATCGTGGTGAAAAAGTACCTCGCATTCCAGAATTCGTTTGTATGACACACTTTAGTGAAACGGTAAAAGGTTACGTAGCGTTCAAGCCAATGAACTTGGATAATACGTTAGGTGAAGTTGTTTCACAAGCGGGATTAAAACAACTTCGCATTGCGGAAACTGAAAAGTATCCGCACGTTACATTCTTCTTTAGCGGTGGTCGTGAGGCTGAATTCCCAGGAGAAGAGCGTATTTTAATTAACTCACCTAAGGTTGCAACTTATGACTTGAAACCTGAAATGAGCATTTACGAAGTTACGGACGCTTTAGTAAATGAAATTGAAAATGATAAGCATGATGTAATCATTCTTAACTTTGCAAACTGTGATATGGTTGGCCATTCTGGGATGATGGAACCAACAATTAAAGCAGTAGAAGCAACTGACGAATGTTTAGGAAAAGTTGTAGAAGCAATTCTTGCAAAAGATGGTGTAGCACTTATTACTGCTGATCATGGTAATGCTGACGAGGAGTTAACTCCAGAAGGCACACCGATGACAGCTCATACAACGAACCCGGTTCCTTTCATCGTTACAAAAGAAGGTATTGAGCTTCGTGAAGGCGGTATTTTGGGAGATATCGCTCCAACAATGCTTACACTTCTTGGCGTTGAACAACCAAAAGAAATGACAGGTAAAACAATTATTAAATAATTACTCATATAAAAGGAGAGAAATAATATGCCAGCAATTTTAGATGTTTATGCTCGTGAAGTTTTAGACTCTCGTGGTAACCCAACTGTAGAAGTAGAAGTATACACAGAAAGCGGCTCATTCGGACGCGCATTAGTACCAAGTGGTGCATCTACTGGTGAATATGAAGCAGTAGAATTACGTGACGGTGACAAATCTCGTTACCTTGGTAAAGGTGTTCTTAACGCAGTAAATAACGTAAACGAAATTATCGCTCCAGAAATCGTTGGTTTCGACGTAACTGACCAAGCTGGAATCGACCGTGCTATGATTGAATTAGACGGCACTCCAAACAAAGGTAAATTAGGCGCTAACGCTATCCTTGGTGTATCTATGGCAGTAGCTCATGCAGCAGCTGACTATGTAGGTCTTCCATTATACCGTTACCTTGGTGGATTTAATGCAAAACAATTACCAACTCCAATGATGAACATCATCAACGGTGGTTCTCACGCTGACAACAACGTAGACTTCCAAGAGTTCATGATCTTACCAGTTGGTGCTCCAACATTCAAAGAAGCAATTCGTATGGGTGCTGAAGTATTCCATGCATTAAAAGCTGTATTACATGATAAAGGTCTTAACACAGCAGTAGGTGACGAAGGTGGATTCGCTCCAAACCTTGGTTCTAACCGTGAAGCATTAGAAGTAATCATCGAAGCAATCGAAAAAGCTGGTTACAAAGCTGGTGAGAACGTATTCTTAGGAATGGACGTTGCTTCTTCTGAGTTCTACAACAAAGAAACTGGTAAATATGATCTTACAGGCGAAGGCCGCAGCATGACTTCTGCAGAAATGGTTGATTTCTACGAAGATCTTTGCAATAACTTCCCAATCATCTCTATTGAAGATGGTTTAGACGAAAACGACTGGGATGGCCACAAGTTATTAACTGACCGTCTTGGTAAAAAAGTTCAATTAGTTGGTGACGATTTATTCGTAACTAACACGCAAAAACTTGCTGAAGGTATCGAAAAAGGTATCTCTAACTCAATCTTAATTAAAGTTAACCAAATCGGTACTTTAACTGAAACTTTCGAGGCAATTGAAATGGCTAAACGTGCTGGTTACACAGCAGTTGTATCTCACCGTTCTGGTGAAACTGAAGATGCTACAATCGCTGACATCGCAGTTGCAACTAACGCTGGCCAAATCAAAACTGGTTCTATGAGCCGTACTGACCGTATTGCAAAATACAACCAATTATTACGCATCGAAGACGAACTAGGCGAAATCGCTGTTTACGATGGTTTAAAATCTTTCTACAACCTTAAGAAGTAATTTCTGTAAGGTAGTACAATAAGTATTGCTTTTAACCTCCTATTACTGTGGGATATCTACAGTAATAGGAGGTTTTTTATTATATATAGAAACTGTTGGAAAATGAAAAAACACTTGGCAATGATTTCGATTTCTTATATAACTAAGATTAAAGTTGGTAATGGAGGAAGGTTTTATGAAAAAGATTATTGCAGTTTCCAGTTTTGTAATTCTTATAGGAGCGGGATGCAGCAGTGAAAAAACTACAAAGACTGAAGAACCTAAAACAGTATCAGTGCAAAAAGAAAAAGAGAAAGAGAAAGTTAAAGAACTAACGGCAAAAGATATTTTTACGAAGGCTACTGATTATTTCAAAAAAGCAGAACATGTTACTATGACTTGTGATTTGAATACGAAGGCTGCCAATATATCAATAGACACGAAAGTAAAAGCGCAGTCTGAGCCGAATAAAGGAAACTCTCGAACTGAAATGAATATGAATGGGACAGATTTTGTCGTCTTTGATGTAGACGGGAAGATTGCAGCTGAAGTGAAAGATCTGAATTCAGGAAAGTTTATCTCAATTCCAGCAAGTCAATTAAATCAAATGAAAGCTTATGATTTCAAAACATCTAAAAATACGATAGCAGAGCTTGAGAAAACATTACAACTGACAGATAAGATGAAAGTGGAGAAGGATGGAGAGAAATATAAACTTTCATTTCAGTTGAATGGACAAGAAGCGAAGGACTATTTAATCAGCGTGAATGAAAGTGCGAAAACAACATTTGAACGCCAACAGGCAACTGTTGATTCACTGCATACGGAGTATGTTATTACAAAAGAATTTAAAGTTGAATCTATTAAGACAAATGCCGGGATGAAAACGGGTAAAGACACGATTCAAATTACAGGGGATACAAAAATTTCTTATGATGAAAAATTCGATCCAATTCAATTACCAGAAGGAAATTAAAAGAGTTTCTTGCGAAAAACAATTGCGAATTGAAGCAATTGTTTTTTTTGTCACTCGAAAATTTTGAAAATATAAATTTTATATAACAATAAAAAAATCCAATTGCTAATAACGTTTACAAATACAGTAAAAATAGTAATGAAAGCGCATACCATATTGTGTTTTATTTGTCAATCAGATAAATTGCAGGTTTTTACAATTTGTACTATGATAAATGTAGAAAATGTCAAGAATCGCATAATGAAGGATGATAGGCAGATGAAATTCACAAAAATTATTGTCCAAGTAGCAGCGCTTTACGTGTTTAATATGATTGGAACGTGGATAGGAGAAGCGCTTCATCTTCCGATTCCAGGAAGTTTAATAGGAATGTTTTTGTTACTTGTATCGCTTGGATTGAAAGTCCTTCCAGTGAAATGGTTTGAATTAGGAGCAGAAACTTTGGTTGCTCTTATGCCATTTTTACTAATACCTCCAACCATTGGTTTAATGAATTATGGTTCTTTTTTTATGAATAAAGGTATTTCGCTGTTCATTACTGTTGTCGCGAGTACGTTTTTAATTATCATTGTAGCAGGGCATACAGGACAATACTTGGCGAATAGAAAGGAAAAAGAGACACAATGAGTATAGTAATTGGAATTGGTTGGGTTATGTTAACAGCGTTATTGTATCAACTAGCAAAGAAGATTTATAAGTGGTTTCCAACACCGTTTACGATTCCCATGCTTGTCGCAACAGCTTTGATGATTATCTTGTTAATCATATGTGATATACCATATCAACAATACATGCAAAGCGGCGGGGGCTGGATTTCGAAGTTACTTGGACCCGGTGTAGTAGCGTTTGCGATCCCTCTTTATAAACAACGCGGCGTTTTGAAGAAGTATGTTGTCCCAATTGCTGGCGGTGTATTGGTAGGAACAATCGTTGCCATTGCAAGTGATATGATCATTGCAACTGTTATGGGAACGGATAAAAGTTTAATTTTATCTTCCTTACCAAAGTCAGTAACGATGCCAGTAGCTATGAGTGTGTCAGAAGAAGTTGGCGGTGTTCCATCGTTAACGGCTGCTTTCGTAGTAGTTGCCGGGATATCTGGAACAATTTCTGGTCCGCTTTTATTAAAATGGAGCAGAGTGACAAATTCTGTTGGAAGAGGAATAGGATTTGGCTGTGCATCGCATATTATGGGCGTTATGCGTGCGATGAAAAACAATGAGCACGAGGGCGTAATTGGATCGGTGACAATGACATTAACAGCGATCTTAACATGTCTATTAGGACCGTTATTTGCAGCTTTTTTTATTTAATCTGGTGAAGTATTAGGTGTATGAGACGCTCTCGCTTTTCCAATTATTTTATGTTACATTTAAAGTAATTGAAACTTTAGGAGGCATGTAAAGTGCATACGTTTTTATCAGTTTTACTTATTATTGTATCGCTGTTATTAATTGTACTTGTATTAATGCAATCTAGTAAGAGTGCTGGTTTATCCGGTGCAATTTCTGGCGGTGCGGAGCAATTATTCGGTAAGCAAAAAGCACGTGGAGTAGAAGCTGTATTAAACCGCATTACAATTGTTCTTGCTGTATTATTCTTCGTGTTAACATTTGCTGTTACGTATTTACAAGTATAATAAAAAAAGATTCACCTTCCCGGGTTGAATCTTTTTTTATTTCTCCGAAGGAAATTTCTGATTAGATTATGGAAAAGAAACTATGTTACACTATGAATAGACAATATATGAGGATTACATTATAGAAAGAGAAGGAGAAACAGAAATGAAACTAGCATCCCCAAAACCATTTACATTTGAAGCGGGAGAACGTGCAGTTTTACTATTACACGGTTTTACAGGAAATTCTGCTGATGTTCGTATGCTTGGACGTTATTTAGAGACAAAAGGCTACACGTGTCATGCTCCGATTTATAAAGGCCATGGCGTACCACCAGAGCAGCTTGTGCATACGGGTCCAGAAGACTGGTGGAAAGATGTAATGGAAGCATATCAACATTTAAAAGATAAAGGATATGAAAAGATTGCAGCTGTTGGCTTATCGCTTGGCGGTGTCTTTTCATTAAAACTTGCTTATACAATGCCGATTATCGGAGTGGTACCAATGTGTGCCCCAATGTACATTAAAAGCGAAGAAACGATGTACCAAGGTATATTAGCGTACGCACGCGAATATAAAAAACGTGAGCGTAAATCACCAGAAAAGATTGAAGAAGAGATGTTTGCGTTTAAGCAAACACCGATGAACACATTAAGAGCACTGCAAGATTTAATTCGCGATGTACGCAATAACATTGATATGATTTATGCACCAACGTTTGTTGTGCAAGCGCGCCATGACGAAATGATTAATACAGATAGCGCGAATATTATTTATAATGGAGTAGAATCAAATGTGAAAGAAGTTAAGTGGTACGAAGATTCTACACATGTAATTACGCTTGATAAGCAGCGTGATGAGCTGCATGAAGATGTATATAACTTCTTGGAGCAACTAGATTGGTAAGATCTAGTTGCCTCTTTTTTACATATATAACAATATAAAAATCCATTTCTTTTTAGGGTTGGCGAGAGCAATTTGCCATTTGTGCCACGTGCGAGGTTTGAAACAAAGGTAGAAAGCCAGAGCAGGTCCTGTATTGTTTAGGATGACAGTGACGTATATGTGAAAAAACAAAATAGGTTTATCCAGCTATTCGCGGGCAGTAAGCCCCCCGCTGATGGAAGTTTCACTTTATATAAGACAGCATCATTTATATATGATTATCTTTTCGGATACAATATAAAATACGAGGATTTAGAAGGAGGTTTTTGTACTTGGAGGAAATTATTCAAAAAAATATCGATAAATTGTTATCGTTTATGAAAGAAGAGGCATATAAACCGCTTACTGTGCAAGAGTTAGAAGAAGCGTTTGGTATTGAAGATGCGGCGGATTTTAAAGAATTTGTGAAGGCACTTGTCATTATGGAGGAAAAAGGACTTGTTGTGCGGACGAGAAGTAATCGCTATGGTCTTCCAGAGAAAATGAACTTAGTGCGCGGTAAACTCATTGGACATGCCCGCGGCTTTGCATTTGTCGTACCAGAAGAAAAAGGGACAGATGATATTTTCATACCGCCAACAGAATTAAAAGGCGCCCTGCACGGTGATACAGTATTAGCGCGTATTAGCTCAGAGTCAAGCGGTTCGCGCAAGGAAGGGACAATTGTTCGTATCATAGAGCGTGGAACAAAAGAATTAGTTGGTACGTATACAGAATCGAAAAACTTTGGATTTGTGCTTCCTGATAATAAACGCTGGACGAGCGACATTTTCGTTCCAAAAAATGCTTCTATGGGTGCGGTAGAAGGGCATAAAGTTGTTGTTAAAATTACAAGCTACCCGCAAGATCGTTTAAGTGCAGAAGGAGAAGTTATTCAAATTCTTGGTCATAAAAACGATCCAGGCGTGGATATTTTATCCGTTATTCATAAGCATAACTTACCGCTTGCGTTCCCGGCAGATGTAATGGAGCATGCAAACAGTGTACCAGAAACAATTGATGAGAACGATTTACAAGGGCGCCGCGATTTACGAGATCAAACAATTGTTACAATTGATGGTGCGGATGCGAAAGACTTAGATGATGCGGTTACAGTAACGAAGCTTGAGAACGGCAATTACAAGCTTGGTGTACATATTGCCGATGTAAGTCATTACGTGACAGAAGGCTCAGCAATTGACCGCGAAGCAGCTGAGCGGGGAACGAGTATTTATCTTGTAGACCGTGTTATCCCAATGATTCCGCATCGTTTATCTAACGGAATTTGTTCATTAAATCCAAAGGTAGACCGCTTAACTTTATCTTGTGAAATGGAAATTAACGAGCAAGGAGAAGTAGTGAAGCATGAAATTTTCCAAAGTGTGATTAAAACAGCGGAGCGTATGACGTACTCTGATGTGAAGTGTATTTTGGACGATGAAGATGAAGAATTAATGGCACGTTATGAGCCGCTAATCCCAATGTTCCAAGAAATGGGGAAACTAGCTGCTATTTTACGTGAAAAGCGTATGCGCCGCGGGGCTATTGATTTTGACTTCAAAGAAGCAAAAGTATTAGTGGATGAAGAAGGAAAGCCGACAGACGTTGTATTACGTGAGCGTTCTGTTGCTGAAAAGCTTATTGAAGAATTTATGCTAGTAGCAAACGAAACCGTTGCAGAGCATTTCCACTGGATGAACGTACCGTTTATGTACCGTGTTCACGAAGATCCAAAAGAAGATAAACTAGAGCGTTTCTTTGAGTTTATTACAAGCTTTGGGTATGCGGTAAAAGGACGAGGAAATGAAGTACATCCACGTGCGCTGCAACAAATTCTTGAAATGGTACAAGGTCAACCAGAAGAGATTGTAATCTCAACAGTTATGCTTCGTTCCATGAAGCAAGCGCGCTACGATGCAGATAGTTTGGGTCACTTCGGTTTATCGACAGAGTTTTATACACATTTCACATCACCGATTCGCCGCTACCCTGATTTAATTGTGCATAGATTAATTCGCACATATTTAATTAATGGAAAAGTGGACAATGAAACACAATCAAAATGGCGTGAAAATTTACCGGATATTGCTGAGCATTCTTCTAATATGGAGCGCCGCGCTGTTGAAGCAGAGCGTGAAACAGATGAGCTGAAAAAAGCTGAGTACATGCTTGATAAAATTGGTGAAGAATACGACGGGATTATTAGTTCTGTAACAAACTTCGGCTTATTCGTAGAACTTCCAAATACAATTGAAGGTCTTGTTCATGTTAGCTATTTAACAGATGACTACTATCGTTATGACGAACAGCATTTTGCGATGATTGGTGAACGGACAGGAAACATCTTCCGTATTGGTGATGAAATTACAATTCGCGTTATGAACGTAAACAAAGAAGAACGTGCAATTGATTTTGAAATTGTCGGTATGAAAGGCAGTGTGAAACGACAACGAAAAGATCGTCCAGTTGTCATTGACCAGCCAAAAGGAAATAGAAAAAAACGCGGTGATCGTGATAATAATCGCGGAGGGCAAGGAAAAGGATCAAATCACAACGAAAAACGAAATGGTAACAAAAAGAAAAAGTCATTCTTTGAAAATGCACCGAGCTTTAAGAAGAAAAAGAAAAAACGTAAGTAAGAAAGAAGCCGTATATGGCTTCTTTCTTCATATTTTGTTACAATGATACAAATGAAGGGAGGCAGCAAAGAGATGCCAAAAGGTCAAGGGAAAGTCATCGCACAAAATAAAAAAGCATTCCATGATTATTTTATTGAAGAAACATATGAAGCAGGTCTTGTCCTTCAAGGAACGGAAATTAAGGCGATTCGTGCAGGTCGTGTAAACTTAAAGGATGCCTTTGCGCGTGTGCAAAATGGTGAAGTATGGGTACATAATATGCACATTAGTCCATATGAACAAGGAAATCGTTTTAACCATGAGCCGCTTCGTACAAGAAAGTTACTTCTTCATAAAAAAGAAATTTTAAAGCTAATCGGCTATACGAAAGAGACAGGCTATACGCTTGTACCGCTTAAAATTTACTTGAAAAATGGATTTGCGAAAATGGCACTTGGTTTAGGTAAAGGTAAAAAGCAATATGATAAGCGCCATGATTTAAAAGAAAAAGAAGCAAAACGTGAAATTGCACGTGTATTCCGCGATCGTCAAAAAATGTAATACAGAAATTTACAATTGCAAAATGACGATCGTGTGCTATAATAACAAATGTAAGGCCAGTTGAACATTGAAAAACAGCTCAATAGTAGCTATCACGAATATACTTCGTATGCTCCATTTCTTATATGGGGACGTTACGGATTCGACAGGGGTAGTTCGAGCTTAGGTTGCGAGTCGAGGGGATCGGCCTCGTTAAAACGTCAAAGCCTATAACTGGCAAACAACAAAACAACTTCGCTTTAGCTGCTTAATAACAGCTTTTAGCGGTTCGCCCCTCCATCGCCCATGTGGTAGGGTAGCGGACTCACTCTAAGTGGGCTACGCCGGAGTTCGCCGTCTGAGGGCAAAGGAAGAGCATAACCAGACTAGCAACTTGGAAGCCTGTCGATAGGCCGAAGAGTTTGCGAAATGCTAATATATCGACTACACTCGTAGAAGCTTAAGTGCCGATACTTTTGGACGTGGGTTCGACTCCCACCGTCTCCACCAATACATATTTGGTGGTTTTTTTATTTTTGTATTGTGAGTTAAAGCATAAATTGTCCAATTTGGACAATTTATGCTTTATTTTTTTATGTATAGTTTATATATTGAATAATGTAGATTTTATAATAACAACTAGCTATTAAATAAAGAGTTATAGGAAAAAATAGGATATAGTTGAGATGCGTGTAAAAATAGGTCATAGGATTACTTTTACTTCCAAGCGGACATGAAAAATAGTAATGACTAACCCAGATTAACATCCATCCGATTTACAGTTTAATATAGCACTATGTTAAGTGGGTAAGTAATACAAAAGGCATGAAGAGAATTTCTATTCTTTTCATACCTTTTTTAAATTGTTTTTTCATATGGTCTATATTTTACTTCTTGTTCCTATACCCTAAAAAAGTAAGATTGTATGTTGTTGTAATTTACAAATGCCATCACGATTTCTGATAACTTGCATGTAGAGGTATCACTTAATATAACAAAAATGTAATGTTAATGAAATGTAATTCAACCGATACTATGAATGAAATCATATAAAATGAATTACATAAATGAACGGGAGTTAAAGCATTTTTATAATGAAAAAGGAGAAGTATAAATGCGAAATATATTAAGTGTAGAAAAAATTGAAAAATATTATGGTAATAAAGATAATGTAACAAAGGCTATAGATAATATTAGTTTTAAGGTAGATGAGGGAGAATTTGTTGGGATAATGGGGCCTTCAGGAAGTGGCAAAACTACATTGCTTAACTGTATATCAACTATCGATAATGTTACTACGGGAAAAATAATAATAAATAATAGTGATATTACTAGGCTAAAATCAAAGTCACTAGACAAGTTTAGACAAAATGAATTAGGGTTCATATTTCAGGACTTTAATTTATTAGATACTCTTACCGCCTATGAAAATATTGCCTTAGCGTTAACGATAAAAGGTGAGGAACGTTCAAAAATTGATGGCAAAATAAAATCAGTAGCAAAATATTTAGATATTGAACAAGTATTAAGCAAATACCCTTATCAAATGTCAGGCGGACAAAAACAAAGGGTTGCTTCGGCAAGAGCTATCGTAACAGATCCATCTTTAGTACTTGCAGATGAACCAACAGGAGCGTTAGATTCTAAATCAGCTAGATTATTACTTGAAAGATTTGAAAGTCTAAATAAGGATTTAAAAGCTACAATACTTATGGTTACTCATGATGCATTTACAGCAAGCTATGCTCGTAGAATTCTTTTTATTAAAGATGGGAAAATATTTAGCGAGTTGGTAAGAGGGAATGATTCCAGAAAAGAATTCTTTAATAAAATTATTGAAGTTATAACCCTTCTCGGAGGTGACGATAATAATGTATTTTAAGATTGCTGCTAGTAATGTAAAGAAGAGTTTCAAAGATTATACGATATATTTCTTAACACTAACACTGGCTGTTTGTATATTTTATAGCTTTAACTCATTAGAATCACAAAAGGCACTTATGGAAGTTGAGGCTTCAGGTAGATCGTTTGTGGGTACTTTAATGAAAGTTATCTCAATTGTGTCCGTATTTGTATCCGTAATATTGGGTAGTTTAATATTATATGCAAATAATTTCTTAATCAAAAAACGTAAAAAAGAATTAGGAATATACATGACTTTAGGTATGGGAAGAAGAAACATATCCAGAATATTAGTAACAGAGACATTTCTAGTTGGCGTTATATCTTTAGTGAGTGGGCTTATACTAGGTATTGGAGTATCACAGGGATTATCTACATTTGCATTAAAGTTATTTGATTTGCCCATGAATAAATATAAATTTGCAATTTCAACAGGTGCTATAGGTAAAACTGTACTATACTTTGGAATCATGTTTGTACTTGTTATGTTATTTAATGTATATGTTGTTTCTAAATACAAAATAATTGATTTGTTGACAGCAGGTAAAAAAAACGAAGAGATAAAATTTAAAAATCCTATTATATATTTAATAACATTTATTGTATGCGTAGTATCACTTGGACTTGCATATAGTTCTGTACTAAAGATAGGGTTAGATTTTAGAAATCCTATGCTCATAGTAGCAATAATTCTTGGAATATTAGGTACATTGTTGTTTTTCTTCAGCTTATCTGGATTTATCTTATTTGTTGTAAAGAAAAATAAAAAAATTTATTTTAAAGGTTTAAATATATTTATCATCAAACAACTAAATAGTAAGGTTAACACAAATTTTATATCCATGTCTTTCATCTGTATCATGCTATTTATTACAATGACGGTTTTATCTACAGGAATAAGCCTTAAAAGAAATATGGATGCATCACTTAAAGGATTAACACCATTTGATGCTAGTATCCTATTGGAAAATAAGGATGAAAGCTACAACATAGAAGATGTATTAAATAAATTTAATTTTAAAATAAGTAAGAATGAAAAGTATGTATCTTATAATGTATATCATACAGGAATGAAAGTTGTTGACTATTTAACACAAGAAAATAAACTTTTTAAGGAACTCAATGTCGATTTCATTAAAATCTCTGATTACAATAAAATTTTAAAATTAAAAGGTGAAAAAGAAATCAATTTAAATAACAATGAAGTTTTACTTTTATCAAATGATAACCGGTTAGTTAATCCAATAAATGAAAGATTAAAAAATAGCAATAAACTAAATTTAAAAGAAAAAGAATATGTAGTAAAAAATTCTAAAGTTATCACAGATAATCTTCAAACTTTTGATGGGACAACTAATTTATTCACAGTCGTTATAAATGATGAGTTTTTATCAGGCTACAAAATTAACAAATCCGTACTTAATGTGAATTATTTAGATGGCAATAGAGAAGAATATAACCAAAAATATGATCACGTTGAACCGGCCTTTTATGACCAGAATGGTCCCAAATTAAATATTGATTATATATCTGGCATATCTAAGGATGGAGTTTATGCAGAAAGTAAGGGATTGACAACAACCGTACTATTTATTGGGATCTATTTAGGCATTGTATTTTTAATAACGAGTATGGCTGTATTAGCTCTTCAACAATTATCAGAAGCCAGTGATAGCATAGAGAGATATAAATCTTTAAAGAGAATTGGATCAAACAGAACAATGATAAACAAAACAATTTTCATTCAGACTTTCGTATACTTTAGTCTTCCAGTTATTCTTGCCTTGATTCATTCAGTCATTGGAATTTATGTCGTCAATAATTTTATAAACATATATCAACAAGCAAACATTAGTTTACCAGCATTGATGACTGGGTTAGCATTTATTGTAGTTTATGCAGGATATTTCTACACAACATATATCGGGTATAAAAATATTGTAAAAAGTAATACTTGATTTTATTATGATCATTAAGGCTGCAAAATCTTGATTCACAAGGTTTTGCAGCCTTATATTCAATATAGGGAGGGAAAACTCATGAAAAAAATCATTCTTATTGAAGATGATGAAATCATCAGAGAAGAATTACAAAATTTTTTTATAAAGTATGGATATGAAGTAAAGGCTCCCACAGATTTTAATCATATTATCCAATATATAGAAAGTGAGAATGCAGACCTTATATTACTAGACATAAATCTTCCTGTGTTCGATGGCTATTATATATGCAGAGAAATACGTAAAACTTCAGATGTTCCAATCATAATGGTTACAAGCAGAGATAGTGATGTAGATGAACTAATAAGTATGAATTTAGGAGCAGATGATTTTGTAACAAAGCCTTATAATACAGAAATATTATTAGCAAGAGTAACAAACATTTTAAGAAGAACATACGGAGGCTTAAAGACGAATAATATCTTAAATTATAAAGACTTTAGTTTGAATCTTTCGAATGCAACGGTTACTTATCAAGACAAGTCCTTAGAGTTAACTAAAAATGAAGTTAAGATACTTTCATACTTAATAAATAATCGCGGTAATATTGTAAAAAGAGATTCACTTATGGAATACTTGTGGAAATCAGATTATTTTGTGGATGATAGCACTTTAACTGTTAATATAAATAGATTGAGAAAAAAGCTTGAAGAAATAGGGATAGAAAACCCAATAGAAACAAGAAGAGGGTTAGGGTATATAATGCCATGAGCAAAGGTGAATTTATTAAAGATAAAATGGCAGTAATACTATCTAATGTACTGGTATTTATTATATTAGCAGGTATATTGATGACTGCGAATGTTCATTTCATTATAATATTCTTTGTCTTTTGTATTTGGTTTTTTCCGTTGATTTCATATATGGCTGTAGAATTTATAAAATATAAAAATTATTATAACGAAATTAATGGTATATTAGAAAAACTGGAGAAAAAATACCTACTTCCAGAGGTAGTAAAGGAAGCAAACTTTCTACATGGGGAAAAGCTTACTTCTATACTTAAAGAGATAAGTAGAGATATGCACGAAAATGTAAAATATTATAGGGATATGCAAGCGGATTACAGAGAATACATAGAGACATGGGTGCATGAAATTAAGACACCGATAGCTTCTACAAAGCTAATAATTGAAAATAATCAAAATGAATTAACTACTAAAATAGACGCCCAAATGGATCGAATCGAAGGGTTTGTAGAACAGGTGCTGTATTATTCTCGAAGCAATAATGTCAGTAAAGACTATATTATAAAACCAATTAACCTTGATGATGTAGTAAGAAATGTAATTAAAAGAAACTATAGAGATTTTATTCATAAGAGAATAAAAGTAGATATAAAAGATATTAATGAAATCGTATATAGTGATAGGAAATGGGTTGAATTTATTATTAATCAGATAATAGGAAATTCTATAAAGTACTCAAATAACAAAGAACCAATGATACGTATATATTCAATTAAGAAAGCTAACTCAGTAATACTAACCATAGAGGATAACGGGGTAGGGATAATACCTAAAGATATAAATAGAGTTTTTGAAAAAGGATTTACTGGAGAGAATGGAAGGAGATTTAGCAAAAGTACAGGAATGGGTTTGTATCTATGCGAAAAACTGTGCTCAAAATTGGGATTGAAAATTAGCATTGACTCTGGAGTGAATAAAGGAACTAGAGTTACATTAATATTTCCTTTGTCAGGTATGGTAACTTTTGATTCTATTTTATAACAGAGATGCTGCCATCTTTCCGCGTATTTCGGATGAAACTTATAAACAAATAAAAGAAAATTAAAACAAAAAAGAGATGGTTTCGTCATCTCTTTTTTGTTTTTCAATTTTACCTCAAAATCAATTCCTCAATATGTTATAAGAGCACAATTTTCCCCTTATTATTATAGGAAAAATAGGGTTTTATATTCTAAAAAATGTTTTAGCATATATTTTCCGCGCTTTGTTGATGGGCATGGGGTAACGCTAGCATTTCGGAAAACCCCCACGCTAACAGTATTGTTCTAAAAAAACTGTTACTCAAGAGTATTCTTTTAAATTTGTGTAAAAAAGTAGTGTAAGCTAATAACCAGCCTACACTGTTTAAATCATATAGAACCTCAGCCCACAAAGCGAAGTAACTGACGTAAGTAATTTCTTCGAATCAACAAAAAGTAAGTAATTTGCACAAAAATAAACCCTGTAAAAACAAAAATGGAATTTTGAGCAACTGACAAATCTACGTGTTTATGCTGCGCTATATATTGTAGTGCCATAAATGCTACACCACTATGAACTACTGCTACTACAATTGGTACAAAAAATAACATACTAATTTGTTGTGTTACAACCTTCTTCAATTCTTTTTCCGTTAACCCCACTTTAGAAAGCATTTGATACTGTCTTCTATCGCGATCTAGATCTGTGAATAAACGGAAGTACAAAAAGCTAATGGCAAAAACAAAAAATACAATCCCTATTAATACACTAATAATAGATAATAACCCATTTACTTGTTTTCCTTCCATCCATTTTAACATTAGTGATTCAAATATATACGGAGGGTTTGCTTGTGTATTATCATAAGGTATTATACTCATAAGTTTATTAGTAACTGCTTCGGTTTTCGTCCAATTTTGAATTAAAAAACCGTATTGAGTATACTGATTACGTGTATTTTCTTGTAATGGTGTTGTATTTTTTATTTGTTCGTAAACTGAATCAGAAACAACAGCAATAAATCCAAACGAAGGACTAAGTATATGATCCATTAATATTTTTTTTTCAGAAACATGAAGATTTACATCCCCTTCTTGCAATGTAAGAGATGCAACTTCTTTTTTTGATTCCTCTAATGATTGATTTCTTAATCTACTTTTTGACGGGAGAATGAGGCTATCCTTCTCAGTTTGTAAAGTTTCTGTAGGATATCCTAATATTTTTGCTGACTCATTATAATCCGTAAGCTTCATAATATCTACCGTATTTTCTGTTGTGAAAATGGTAGGAGAAATCAATTTGTATGAAAATCCAGCGTCATTCAATTGTTTTTTGATTTGAGAAATATGTGATGTTTCCTTTACGTTTCCTTTATATGATGTATAACGAAATGCATAAGGACTTTGAGATTCTGCTAAAGCACTACTTCCGATGGAAAGACAAACTCCAATAGACGTAAAAGCGACAGCAGAAAGAATACTAACTAAAAATAGTGTTTTCGCATTATCGGTCATTCGATAAGCCAATTCTGAAATAGTTAGCAGATTCGTTTTTTTAAAGAAAGTATGTTCACGCTTCTTTACATATTTGATGAGATAAAAGCTAAGTTGAGTAAATAAAAAATATGTTCCTAACACACTAAAAAAGACGCAAATGAGCATAACATAAATAAAACTGTTCCCTCTCCACAATGAAGCATACAAATAAAATGCCGCAGCATATCCAATCGCGATGAAAAGAATAGAGAGTAACGCTAACCACTTAGATGACTTGGGCTCTTGTTTTGGTTTGTCTTCTGATTTCATCAATTCAATTAACTGAGATACCTTCATCATTCTTGCAGTAAAAACAGAAACGAGTATAAATAAGATTAGGAACGAAAGACATGTCACTACAATTGCCTTTGTTGGTAGATAAAATAACAAGCGACCTTTTAATGCTAAAAGATTTGCACTTGCTAATAAGATTAATTTTCCAAAAATAAGTCCAATTCCAATCCCAACAATAATAGAACAACATCCAATTAACATATTTTCGATAAAGATTAATCTCTTTAACTGAGAATTTGTCATACCAAGAAGGATCAAAACTCCAAATTCACGCTTTCTTGTTTTTAAAAACGCATTAACAGAATACAAAATAAAGAAAAAAGAGAAAAACATAATTAAATATTGAGCAATCTTAAATCCTTGCGTCCCTAAAGCTGTCATCGTTACACTTGTTGATGCAATTTTTCCACTAAAGTAAGGATGAAAAGCAAGTAATTCAAAAGTAAAAAATATCATAACAGCAAATGTGCTACTCAAAAAATGGCCGAGATATAACCGTTTATTACGGGTTACATTATTACTAGCGAATTGACGAAAATTCATTGTGATTTCCCCCTAATAATGACAATACATCTATAATTTTTTGATAAAAAGTTGGACGATTCTCGCCACAATAAATTTCGTTGTAAAATTTTCCATCTTTAATAAAGACAATTCGATCGCAATAACTAGCAGCTATTGGATCATGTGTAACTAACATCATTGTTACCTGTTGTTCTTTATTTAATTTCTTTAATAACTCCATCACATCACGAGCAGCTTTTGAATCTAAATTTCCTGTCGGTTCATCCGCAAGAACTAATTGAGGAGAATGAATAAGTGCACGCGCAATGGCTGTCCGCTGAGCTTGTCCGCCGGAAATTTCATATGGTCGTTTATGTAAAATCTTTTCAATCCCCAATTGTCTAGAAATAGATTCTACTCGCTTATTCATCTCTTCCAAATTCACATTATCTAATGTAAGTGGTAAAACAATATTTTCTTTCACTGTTAATGTATTCAACAGGTTAAATGACTGAAAAATAAATCCTAATTCACGGCGTCGAAATAACGCCAAATCATTAGTGACTAAATGATAAGGGTTCTTTCCATTAATCAATACTTCCCCTGATGTTGGAGCGTCAATGGTAGAAACCATATTAAGTAAAGTAGTTTTTCCGCTTCCTGATGGTCCCATAATCCCTACAAACTCACCCTTATTGATTGTTAAATTAATATTTGAAAGTGCTTCATACAATACTTTCCCAGTATACGTTTTATTTAATTCACGAACCTTTAATGTTTCCATACAATAAGTCTCCTTTATCTTTGTTCTTTTCGAAATAAGTGTAATGTATATATTATATTTCTCATATTGAATAGTCTTTCATTTAGCTAACAACTTTGTAATGTTTCTGAAAATAAAAAAAAGAAGATGAATCATCTTCTAATAAACAGTGTGAGAAAACACAATACGGACTGTAGTTCCTATCCCTATTTCAGAATCTATTTCAATATCATGCCCTAGTTTTTTAATAATATTTTGAACAAGGTACAGTCCCATTCCTGTTGATTCTTTAAATTTCCGACCATTTTCTCCTGTATAAAACGGCCGAAATACACGCGGTAAATCTGCTTTTGGAATCCCAACACCACGATCCTGTATTTCAAGAGTTAACGTTCGATTATTAGTAAAAGTAGAAATTGTTATATTTTCTTTACTTCCCATTGAATATTTAATTGCATTAGATACTATCTGATTCAGAATAAACCGAAGCCATTTTTTATCTGTTTCCACTATAAAATCTTGTTCCATTTCTACCTTTGGATACACATAACTTCTAATGAAGAAACGTTTATTTTCATGAATCACTTCATCAATAACTTTTCGTAGTGAGACTTTTTCTACACAAAAATCTTGTTCAAATGTTTCTAAACGCGCCATGTATAAGACCATTTCCAGTCCTGTTCGCATCCGATCTACTTCCTCACTAATGCTTTCAAAACGTTCATCATCTGCATCCTGTGTAATTAATTCAATTACCGATAAAGGTGTTTTCATTTGGTGAACCCATTGATTTAAAAAGGTGAGGTGTTCTTCTTGTTTATGCTCCCAAGTCTTTAGTGTTTGCTCATAATGACTATATTGCTTTTCTAACACTTGTTGTAATGCAATGGATACTGGAGAAGAATCTAATTCTTTCAGTGATTCATTTAACATTTGGGGAGGATGAGATAATATCTCATAAAATCTACGATGGTTATAATAACGATATATTAAATATCCCATTACAAAGCATGTCCCTAAAAACACACTATACAAAGCAGTTAATAGATTTGTATACCCATCTAACCAATATACTAACAGTGTGACAAATAACTGAATCACAGAAAAACAAATAAAAGGTACTTGGTCCTTTACAAATAACCGCATCACACTGTCTCCTCGTCTTCCCATGTTATCTTTAGACGATATCCAGCACCACGGACAGTTTCTAACGCACCATCAACCCCAATTTCCTGCAACTTTTTACGAACACGCGTAATATTGACACTTAGTGTATTATCATCAACATAAGAGGAATCATTCCACAATTTTTCTAAGATAGCTTCGCGGCTTACAATACTTGGACAGCGCTGTAATAATATTGCTAACAAGGAATTTTCATTTTTTGTAAGAGGTACTGTTTTGCCGTTTAACTCTATTTCGGATCTTTCAGGGTAAAGAATTAAACCAGATTGCTGTATTGCTCTTTCTTCTATTTTTGGAGCATAGTCACCGTATACACGTCGAAGTTGACTTCGTATCTTCGCGATTAAAACTTCATAGTGAAATGGTTTTGTAATATAATCATCCGCTCCATAGTCTAATGCCATGACTTGCTCCATGCCCCCACTACGTGCTGATATAAAAATAATTGGACAAGTAGACAGCGTTCGAATTTGACGACACCAATAATATCCATCAAAACTAGGGAGATTAATATCAAGTAAAACCACATGAGGTTGAACAGTCTGAAATACCTCTAAAATATTTTCAAAATCTGTCGCAATTATTCCCGTATAACCATACTTATTAATGTGTGATTGAAGCAACTTCGCAATTTTTATATCATCTTCTACAATCATAATCTTATACATATTCTACTTTCCTTTACTTGTGTATTTTCCATCTCGATGGAATAAAGTAACATATCTTAAAACGTTTTAATCATTTTCCGTACCTTACTTATATCATTTTCTCCATTATAACGAGGATTGCTTATAAACATACACAAAAACCCCGAATCATGGACTTTTTTTTAGTGTCCACGATTCGGGATACAGTTCAAATGAACAATAAATTTCTAGATCTATTCGGTGAGTTCATTGAAACAGAAGACGCCTTTTTACTTAAAAAAGTTAATGAGTAAAGTAGTGAATAAGATAATCGAAAAATAATGGAGGGATAGAATTACTATATTCACATGTACAACTGCTGGATGGGAATGATCAGCGGTGTAATCATTGTGAAAGAAGCATAGGAGAAAATAAAAGCTCCATAAAGAAAATCGGCTGTATCCAATGGGGATAGCTGTTTTTAAAAATAGTTAGAAAATCCAGTTGACACCCCTACTACTCAGTGATACAATGTACATGTAATAAGTAACACTGAATAGCATGTTTTCTCAAAAGCTATTCAGTAAAAATTCCCCTTAGTACTCTGTAATACTGAATATAAGTCAGACAGAATAGAGGAGGTAGAGGAGGATCTGAACATGGAAAATTTAACTGAAATGCTGAAGGGCTCGCTGGAAGGTTGTGTGCTGGAAATTATCAGCCGTCATGAAACCTATGGCTATGAGATTACCCGCCACCTGAATGAGCTTGGGTTTACCGAAGTCGTGGAAGGGACGGTCTATACCATCCTTGTGCGATTAGAGAAGAAAAAACTTGTGAATATTGAAAAGAAACCGTCAGATATGGGGCCGCCCCGCAAGTTTTATTCACTAAATGAGGCTGGCCGCCAGGAGCTTAAATTGTTTTGGAAAAAATGGGATTTTGTATCATCAAAAATTAACGTCTTGAAGTCAAACTAGCTTCATAAGATATTCTGTCTGATATTTTTGGAGTATCTTGTTCAACTTTATAAAAAGGAGGAAAAATAACATGATGGAAATGTTCAAAAAAATAATTGGTGATAAAAAAGAATATAAGATGATGATGGCACGGGTTGAAGCCCTGCCAGAGGACTACCAATTTGTATTTAAGAAAATTCAAAACTACATGTGGAATTTTTCAGCGGGCAACGGGATGGATATGCTACACATACAGTATGAATTAATCGATTTGTTCGAGGCCGGTGCGGCGGAAGGTAGACAAGTGCTGGAAATCACTGGGGAAGACGTGGCAGCCTTTGCTGACGAACTAGTGGCAAACGCTAAAACATATGTCGCAAAGTATCGCGAAGATTTGAATCAGAGTATCATGAAGCGATTGAGAAAAAAATAAATTTAATAAGCGGTACCGACTGATTAGCTGGTTACAAATGTGAATTGCTGCCATCGCTATTCAGTTATATTTTTAACTCGGTACTAAGTAATACAGATTATCGGTCAGACTAAGTAGAAGAGTATAGGAAATCTAGCTCCGCAAAGCGCTTTTTATAAGGAGGAAAAAAGTATGAACAATGTAGCGATTTCTGTAAAAGGGTTAAAAAAATTCTTTAAAGACAAGGAAGTCTTAAAGGGGGTGGATTTTGAGGTGCGGCGTGGCGAAATTTTCGCACTGCTGGGCTCAAATGGAGCGGGCAAGACGACGACGGTCAACATCCTCTCGACGCTGATGAAGCCTGATGGCGGAGAAGTAGGTATTTGCGGCTTTGACGTCCAGCGTCAACCGGATCATGTTCGCCAGAGCATCAGCCTGACAGGGCAGTTCGCAGCTTTAGACGGCATGCTCACCGGGCGGGAAAACCTGATGATGATCGCCAAGTTGCGTGAAGTCTCCAATCCGGCTCAAGTTGCCGACAATCTGCTTACAAGATTTAGCCTGACCGATGCGGCCAACCGCCGGGCAGATCAGTATTCCGGCGGGATGAAGCGCCGGCTTGACATCGCCATGAGCCTGATCGGGACGCCAGCAGTCATTTTTCTCGACGAACCGACGACAGGGCTTGACCCCGAAGCACGGATTGAAGTCTGGGATACCGTCAAGGAGCTTGCCAGCGGCGGCACAACCATCTTGCTGACAACCCAGTACCTGGAAGAAGCTGAACAACTGGCAGATCGTATTGCCATCCTGCATGGCGGAAAAATCATCACGACCGGTACCCTTACCGAACTCAAAGAGATGTTCCCACCAGCGAAAGTGGAGTACATCGAGAAGCAACCGACATTAGAGGAAATTTTCCTCGCAATCATCGGCAAAAAGGAGGAGATGTAAATGAAAAGCAAAACAGGGGTATTACTAGGTCGTTTAATGCGCAACATCATGCGCAGCCCGGATACGATTATCACAGTGGCGATTACGCCGATTATGCTGCTGCTGCTGTTTGTCTACGTATTTGGCGGCGCCATAAAAACAGGAACGGACAGCTACATCAATTATTTATTGCCGGGAATCTTGCTGATGGCTATCGCATCCGGCGTCGCTTACACTTCCGTGCGGCTGTTTACGGATGTAAAGAGCGGGCTGATGGCGCGTTTCATTACCATGCCCATCAAACGCTCGTCGGTATTGTGGGCTCACGTATTGACCTCGCTTGTTTCCAATGCGCTTACTCTCGTGGTGGTTATCCTCGTCGCGCTCTTGATGGGCTTTCGTTCCAGCGCTGATATCCTAGATTGGCTCGCGGTAGCTGGGATACTCGGGCTGTTTACGCTGGCGCTGACATGGCTGGCTGTCATTCCTGGATTGGCAGCGAGATCTATGGAAGGTGCGACAGCCTACTCGTACCCGCTGATTTTCCTGCCGTTTATCAGTTCAGCCTTTGTCCCCACCGAAACCATGCCTAAAATTGTCCGTGCGTTCGCTGAGAACCAGCCCGTGACTTCAATCGTGAATGCGATTCGTGCCCTCTTGTATGAAGGGTCTGTTGGCAACGATATCTGGGTCGCACTTGTTTGGTGCATCGGCATCATGGTCATCGCTTATTTCTTCGCCAGTAAAGCATTTAAACGCCAGTTAGGGTAAGTACACCATTGGCTCGGTGTCTCGTTTCAACTAAATCTTCCGAAATAAAATATATGTTAGGAAAAGCACGGGGAAATTTTTCATGATTTTCCTATATGCCTCTTGTATCAAATTTTATTAAGTTAATTTAATCAATCTTTATTCCACCCACAAGAGAACTAGCGTGTTCTCTTGTTGAGGGGAACATGAGGAAATTTTTTCAAGGGAATCACAAAAAATTTTGCTTAATAACAGGTATACATCCCATTTCTTTAAGAGTTATTCTAAGGGAGTTACAAAGGCTACCGTTACAAGCTCTTCTATCATTAAGTTATTATACAAGGACACCATTGTTAGAATTAATGGGTTTATCATGTAAAGGTCCTAGTGAATAAGCTATTAATTTTGAATATCCTATGTAGCTAATAGGTATCTGTATTTGTTGTTTTGTAGAATTCACGGCCGATTTATAGGTAAAGTGATATGTATGATTTGAACCATAAGTTTGCCATATCGGCAAGGTTATGGTTCTTTTTGTTTGCGGTGAAATTATAATTCTAAAATGTGGATGTACTTCTATGTAGGATTCAAAAACTAGTTTAAATATGGAGTGTTTCTAGTTTTAAAAGATAAAAAACAAAGTGGAGGCGCTAATAGATTAGGATTTTCCATACAAAGGGAAGCTGATACATTCTTATATGCAACATTGCATACAAGAATGTATTGATAAAAATGTAAGCGCTTACTATAATGAGAGTATAAAGATAAATCACATGTTAGCAACAACAAAAGGAGAGGAAATACGATGACAATCGCAATGACAATTTTAAAATTTCTAGGTGGAGCACTTCCATTCGTTCAAGAACTTTTAAAAGCATTTATGTAAGTTTACTATTTAGCAATTATAGATAAATAATTATTATACCTAAATACGCAAAAAAGGAAGAAGTTGATTTTTTTGAAAATTAGAAAAAACACTAAAGGAATAAAGTTACTAGCATGTTTATCAATTGGTTTATGCACTTTTAATTATTCATCTATTTCTTTCGCTGAAACACCTAAAAGTACTTCAGCTGATCAGGCAAAAAATGCTAGTGGCATTGATGCTGGCATAGGAAATTTAAAGTATGATAGTAGAGATATTTTAGCAGTAAATGGTGATAAAGTAGAGAGTTTTGTTCCGAAAGAGAGTACAAATTCAAATGGTAAATTCGTAGTAGTTGAACGTGAGAAAAAATCACTTACAACTTCACCAGTCGATATTTCGATTATTGATTCTGTGGCTAATCGTACTTATCCAGGAGCAGTACAACTTGCAAATAAAGCTTTTGCAGATAATCAACCTAGTTTATTAGTGGCTAAGAGAAAACCTTTGAATATTAGTATCGACTTACCTGGTATGAAAAAAGAAAATACAATTACTGTCCAAAATCCTACATATGGTAATGTGTCTGGAGCAGTTGATGATTTAGTATCTACTTGGAATGAAAAGTATTCAAAAACACATACGTTACCTGCAAGAATGCAGTATACAGAATCTATGGTGTATAGTAAATCTCAAATCGCAAGTGCTCTTAATGTTAACGCTAAATATCTTGACAATGCACTGAACATTGATTTTAATGCTGTTGCAAACGGAGAGAAAAAAGTGATGGTTGCGGCATATAAGCAAATCTTTTATACAGTAAGTGCAGAACAACCTAACAATCCATCAGACCTTTTTGATAATAGTGTTACGTTTGATGAGCTAACTCGTAAAGGGGTAAGTAA
This sequence comes from Bacillus sp. S10(2024), assembly GCF_050473865.1. NCBI lineage: Bacteria > Bacillati > Bacillota > Bacilli > Caryophanales > Bacillaceae > Bacillus > Bacillus sp. S10(2024). Next base: position 3,961,791 of record NZ_JBFLUR010000002.1, read on the forward strand.
TACAGCTCCGCCTGTTATGGTGTCAAATGTAGCTTATGGTAGAACAGTTTATGTGAAGTTAGAAACATCATCTAAGAGCAAAGATGTACAAACTGCTTTTAAAGCCTTAATTAAGGGGCAAGGCGTTGAAGCGAGTGGACAGTACAAAGATATTTTTGAAGACAGTACCTTTACTGCTGTAGTATTAGGCGGAGATGCAAAAGAGCATAACAAGGTTGTCACAAAAGATTTTAATGAAATCCGAAATATCATTAAAGATAATGCAGAATTAAGTTCTAAAAATCCAGCATACCCAATTTCATATACTAGCTCTTTCTTAAAAGATAATTCAACTGCTGCTGTTCATAACAATACAGATTATATCGAGACTACAACTACAGAATACTCTAGTGCGAAAATGACGCTTGATCATACTGGTGGATATGTTGCTCAATTTGATGTATCTTGGGATGAATTCTCATATGATAAAAATGGAAAAGAAGTATTAACTCATAAAACTTGGGATGGAAATGGCAAAGACAGAACTGCTCATTTCAATACAGTGATACCACTTCCAGCGAATTCGAAAAATGTAAAAGTCGTAGCAAAAGAATGTACAGGTCTTGCATGGGAATGGTGGAGAACAGTTATTAATGAACAAAATGTTCCATTAACAAATGAAATAAAAGTTTCAATTGGAGGAACAACATTATACCCAAGTGCTAATATTAGTCATTAGGTAAAAGTGAAGAAGATGATCCCAAAGGCACATAAGTGCCTTTGGGATCATTGTTTTTTTTTCGTTATCGACCGTTCTTTGCGTTATATCGGCGATTCGACATGATATAAAGATTCCTTGATGATATTCAACATGAAAGTAGTTGATTCGCTGAGCTGAATCTTACTGAAAAGCGGACTTTTTAGTCAAATCATAAGAAAAAAGACGCTGTAATGATAAGGTTTTGTAGTCCTTAGCGTACAATTTTCCCGGTTATTTTAACTAGAATAAAACTTTCTCAACATTACTTCTGTTACTTGTATGATAAAATAGAAAAAACAGTTCCCCTTAAGCTGTTTTTTCAAAAGCAATGTACGTGGGAGCAAACTCTCTGATAGGAGGGTTTGTATTTTTTTTTTTTTTTTTTTTTTTCTAGTTCATGCATAATTATTTCTTTTGGATTTACTATATATTTTGGCGCAGTGCTATATGTTTAGTTATTAATATGCCCAATGGATTTGGGATGACTTTATTAAGTTGTGGGAATTTTTGTATATAAAAAAAGCATAAGAGTGTCGTTTTGGCAATCTTATGCTTCCTATATGAAACAATCAGTATCTGTTTTTACACCCTATTTTTTTTGAGAAAGTAAAGTCCTGTAAGAGAAGAGCAAAGTGTAATTACAACTCCAACAGCAAGGATTCCCCAGGACACAGTACTGTAAGGAATTAAATTAGCAAAACCTGCTAAGAGTGCCCCAAAAACTCCTAACCAAGCTAGGCGTACCACATTATTCCAACCTATATTTTTTTTCATAGGTCATTCACCTTCCTTTCCCTAATTATACCATCACGGAGAAGTTAGATGTTGGGCGATTTAGAATATATATACTTGTGAAAATACATTTCGTATTGTGATTTCAATTTTTGGAAATAACATTCTATACCAAATATGTATCAACTAACGATAAGCTCATACTTCCATTTGCATTAGAAATAATGGAAATATGTTTAAAAACTAAACATTTATGGATATTTGAGGTAAATATTATATTATTTTCCTATTTCAGAAGGGGTTGTTAAGATTTCTACTTAAAGAGGAAGGCGTATCAAGAAGTATTCGGATGATAATATGTTAGAATAATTATTAAGAATAGTCTAGTTGACTAAAAAATGGGTAGTCATGAGAAGAGAAAAGGTTCGAAACGGAGGAATTACATGAGCATAATCAAAAAACACAAGCCAAATAAGCTAAAAATCGGTTTACGAGTATTAATGATTATTATTGGGGCATTTATAACAGCGTATGGACTAGAATCAGTATTAATCCCAAACAATGTGTCAGATGGTGGTGTGACAGGGTTAAGTATCGTTAGTTCAAAACTACTTGGGTTACCATTAGGCCTTCTCATTGCAGTCATTAACATCCCTTTTGTTTGGTTAGGGTATAAGCAAATTGGTAGAAATTTTGCTATTTATTCGATTATCGGTATTGCTTCATTAGCAATTGGTACGGTTCTTATGCACGGAATACCAACTATTATTCACGGTGATACATTGTTAGTTACGGTTGTTGGGGGGATTATTATCGGTTTTGGTATGGGATTAGCATTGCGTAATGGCGGCGCATTAGATGGAATTGATATGTTAGCTGTATTACTTTCTCGAAAATTACCTTTTGGGACAAGTGACCTCATCTTATTTTTAAACATGTTTGTCTTTATTTTTGTCTCCGCAGTATTTGGTCTTGAAGGGGCCATTCTTTCAGCAATTGCTTACTTTATTGCTTCTAAAGTCATTCACATCGTTGAAGTAGGTTTAAGTGGTTCTAAAACATTTAAAATTATCACAAAGGAACCTGAATTAATGGTAGAGACAATTCGAGATCGTTTAGGTCGAAGTGCAACGTATAATGAAGTTTACGGCGGTTATTCACATGAACAATTTAAAGAAATTACATGTGTCATTAACCGTTTAGAAGAAAGTAAAATGAAAGAAATCATTCATGAGATTGATGGGAATGCCTTTGTTACGGTATATGACGTAGCAGAAGTAAAGGGCGGTAATTTCAAAAAACATGATATTCATTAATAGTGTCACAAAAAATCACCTTTTGAGTTTTATGAAAAGGTGATTTTTCTATAAAGGCTATGATGTATGATGAAAAGTACTTAATATGAACTGACGGCAAGATTATTTGTTTGCTTTATGGTTCTTAAAATAGCATCGTTAAAAAACAGTTTTCCAATTGTGATTACTAAATTGTTATCATTTGTACAGTGAGGCGCTTTTGTTATAATGTATTAGTATGATTTATCAATAGAGGGGGTGCTAGAAGAAGTGAGATCATTTAATGTTGATGAATTCATTTCCAGTGTTTTACAATGGGTATTGAATATAGCCCTTATCATATTATCCCTTGTTCTATCTATCTTTTTAATTAATGAAACAATTACATTTATAGAATACATATTTTCAGCAAAAAAATACACATCCTATAAATTAGTTGAAAGTATTATTGTTTACTTTTTATACTTTGAATTTATTGCATTAATTATTAAATATTTTAAATCAAATTATCATTTCCCGTTACGATATTTTATTTATATAGGAATTACAGCTTTAATTCGGTTAATTATTGTTTCTCATGACGAACCATTTGAAACACTATTATACGCAGGAGCTATTCTCATTTTAGTAATAGCCCTATATATATCTAATATGAGGGATCTGAAGAAACATTAAAACATAAAAAATAGTGCAGAATAAGATATTGGACTGCACTATTTTTTATCCCGCATTAACGGACAGTAAGATCCTTACCTAAAGATGTAGAGAAAGAAAAGGATAGATACAAGCAGTTGCATACTGCCTGTTCTATCTTTTTTTTTTATGGTAAAAAAATATCCCATTTTAGGGAATGCTAATACAAGCTGCGCTATAATTATCGGGATTTATCCCGCTATTTGTGGGTGTCCTGCGATTCTGAGCGAGCCGCTTTGGCATTTCAAAAGAAGATAGGCGGGGGATAACTGTCCATAAGAGCCCTCACTTTATAAATTAACAAAATAAAGCATCTAGGAGGAAGACAATATGCATGAAATTTTTATGTCAACTTTAGCAGGGTTAATCGTAGGGGTAATCTTTACGTTATTAAAACTCCCAATTCCTGCACCTCCCGTTTTCTCAGCAATTATGGGCATCGTTGGGGTATGGGCGGGAATGAAGATTGTTCAATTCTTTTGGAGTTAACAAAAAGGAAGCGGGTTTTGGCTTCCTTTTTTTTGTTATGCCCGGGTAGGGTTGTCAATAAAAGAAGACTATGGCAGTATATAAAAGTATATATAACGAGTGGAGGAACTAAACTGATGTCAAATTTACCAAATTGCCCAAAGTGTAATTCAGAATACACTTACGAAGATGGAGTTCTGTTTGTTTGCCCAGAATGTGCACATGAGTGGACGTTAGAAGCGGGAAATAGTGAAGATGAAAAAGTAATTAAAGATGCGAACGGAAATGTATTACAAGACGGTGATTCTGTAACAGTAATTAAAGACTTAAAAGTAAAAGGAACTTCATTAGTTGTAAAAATCGGTACGAAAGTAAAAAATATTCGTTTAGTTGATGGCGATCATGATATTGATTGCAAAATCGATGGCTTTGGACCGATGAAGCTAAAATCTGAATTTGTGAAAAAGGCATAAAGTATTTATAGAAATTAAAAAGGATTACCTTGTATATTTATAAGAGGTAATCCTTTTTAATCTGCTTTCTTTTCCCTAAACATCGAAGTTTAACTCCTTTAAGCAATTTTTATCATTACATAAAAAATTGATGAACGACCTTGATTAAACCAGCAAGACAAGATAATAATACAAAGCCGCCTAAGCAAGAACCAGTAACAATTTGGGTAAATACTAAATCTTGATTTTTGTTCATGGGAATCCGCTCCTTTGTCATATTTTCTAACTTTAGCTTATATGGAATGAAGAAGCGAAAACATCGAATTGCCTAACAAGTTTCTTACATTATTGTAAGAATTCTTGTGTTTAAGAAATTCAACGTTTTTGATTGAAATTATACTAGAATGCATGGGAGCTATTGTTATTCTTTTTTTGTTTCACTTGTTAGTTAGGTATATATACAGGAGTAATCATAAATGACCACATTTTAGGATAACTAGGGTATACAATCGCTTTTCGCCTTGTGTATTTTATTGTTTCCAAATTTAGAAAAGAGTAAACGTTATAATTCCTTCAAAAACAAATTGAACTTCTCCAAACCTTGCGACCTTTGTTTTCCGCGTTTCATAATAAAATCAATCTGCATTTTGTCACGTAGTTCTTTATGATGAATGGCTTTCGTTTCTTTTATCACATCCGCTGGTAGAATTGTTATCCCAAGCCCGGCATGAACCGCTTGGAGCATGGATTCAAGTGAATCAAATTCCATTATAGCTGGGTGAATCCAATTCTGTTTCTCGGCGAAATCGAGTAGTTTATTTCTATATACACAACTTGGATCACTATTTATAAGTAGCGATGGCTGTGGTTGTTCACTTGAAGAAATCAGTACGATGTCTTCAAAATAATGATAAACACTTTCGAACTGCGAATCGTTGTATGGACCGCTTATGAAAATCCCATCAATCTCCCCGTAGGCAAGCATTTCTTGTAATTGGGGTTTATTAGCCGTTTTTATTTTTACATTCATGTTGTGATTGGACTGTAAAAAAGAAGCAAGTAGGCTGGGAACTTTCACAGCAGAAATAGTTTGTGGCGCTCCGATAATTAAAGATTCTCGCCACTTTTTAGGATTTAATTTTGATTTTGCTTCGTCCATTAACATCATAATTTGGTCTGTATAATTCAATAAAATTTGTCCTTCTTCAGTCAACGTTACCCCTCTATTATTACGCTCCAGTAATTTGACGCCTAGTTCTTCTTCTAAGCTTTTTATGCGCTGACTAATATTTGGCTGCACATATCCGAGTTTTTCGGCGGCTCTAGAGATAGATTGTAATTCGGCAACATGTTTAAAAATCCATAAGTCATGACTTTCCAAAATAGATCCCTCCACTGATATCATTTGAAATGATACCAACCTTATTATTCAGTATTATACCTTTCGCAAGAGTAAGGATACAATGAGTGATAACAAATAAGATAAGAAGAGGAGAAGGGACAATGGAGATAAAAGATAAAGTAGTCATGATAACAGGCGGCGGTACTGGTATCGGAAGGGCGACGGCTTTGAAGCTAGCAGATGCAGGGGCGAAAGTTGTCATCAATTACAGCCGTTCTGAAAAAGAAGCAGTAGAAACAAGGGACGAAATTGTAAAGCGCGGAGGTACAGCGCTCGTTTTAAAAGCTGATGTTGCAATAGAAGCAGAAGTGGAAGATATGGTCCTGCAAACTGTAAAGTCTTTTGGAACAGTAGATGCTTTAGTAAACAATGCGAGTATAACAGCGCAAATACCGATGGATGATTTGCAGTCTGTAACAGATAAAGTGTGGGATACTCTTTTTAACGTAAATGTGAAAGGGATGTTTCATTGTATAAAGGCCGTTGTTCCTTATATGAAGAGGCAAGGATTAGGTGCAATCGTGAATATAGGAAGCGTAGCTGGGACAACAGGGCTAGGTTCGTCTGTTCCGTACGCAGTAACAAAAGGGGCCATTCATACGATGACAAAATCGTTAGCTATTTCACTTGCACCTCAAATTAGAGTAAATAGTATCGCTCCTGGTGCAGTTCATACAAGATGGTGGGCGGATCATGAAGAGAAGATGCATCAACTTGCTGGGAACATACCACTGAAGAGAATTTCAACACCTGATGAAATTGCTGAGGCAATCCTGTTTCAATTGACGCAAGAATCAATTACGGGGCAGATATTTACAATTGATAATGGACAGACGCTATGAAGTTGCAGGAATTGATTTTGGTGTGAATTTAGTTGCCACTTTGTATGATTCAAATGACTGCCCTTTTTTCATTTGGGAAGAATGAATCGGTAGCGTAAAACAGTAGATAAAGGGAGTTCTTATAGGGGAGGTTTCTTAAGAAAAACTTAAGAAATCTCCCCATTATTTGTTAAGAAATGCAATTTATACTGAGACCTATACAATACCGATGAAACGAGGTGATGTTTCATGCAACTTATTACATTTTTAGCTGAGTTTATCAAGCATCCTAAACACATTGGAGCGATTGCACCGAGTTCGAAACTATTAGCGAAAAAAATGGTGGATGCAATTAATTTTGAAGATGCAAGATACATTGTGGAATTAGGGCCAGGCACAGGGGTTTTTACAAGAGAAATTATGAGGCGAAAACAGAAACACACCACGGTTATTCTGATTGAAGTTAATGAAGTTTTTGTGAGGGATTTGCAGAAACAGTTTGGGAATGATCCAAATGTTTTCGTTATCCACGGATCGGCAGAAAATATACAAACATACATGAGAAAGCTACAGATAGACAAAGTCGATTATGTATTATCCGGTTTACCATTTACCTCGTTACCGCTGGAAGTATCATCACGTATTTTAAGCAATGTGATGGATGTGTTACAAGAACATGGTGAGTTTATTACATTTCAATATTCGCTCACCCGGAAATCGTTTATACAAACTTTTTTCCCGAAAGTATCTGTTACAAAGGTTTGGTTTAATTTCCCGCCAGCTTATGTGCTAGATTGTAGAAAAGAAGTAGGGAGTGCTGTCATGTATGGAGTTACATGAGCTGTTATCCTATATTCAGCATTACGGTTACGGTGCTTTGTTTTTTTGTTTATGGTTAGGGATTGTTGGTATGCCACTCCCTGATGAAATGATCGTGATGAGCGGCGGCTTGGTTTCATCCATGCATATATTAATGCCAATTCCCGCCTTTCTATTAACGTATTTCGGCGTTGTATCAGGACTTTCTTTAGGGTATATCCTTGGAAAGACAGTAGGTTCGAAAGTTCTGGATGCATTGATGAAAAAGAAGAAGGCGAAGTATCTTTGGAAGTCACAAGCATTGCTTGATCGATATGGACATTATGCATTAGTAATCAGCTATTTTATACCCGTAGTAAGACATATCGTTCCTTATTTAGTTGGAATCAACAATATGTCATTTAAAACGTATGCTTTGTATTCATATATGACAGGGTTTGTTTGGACGTTATGCTATTTTATGCTCGGGTATATGTTTGGAGGCAATATTAATTACATTGTAGAACTCACAACGAAGTATGGTTTCATTTTTTGGAGTGTCCTTATGTTAATGTTCGGTGTGTACTACATAGGCAGAGAGAATAAAGGATAATGTAACAAAATCTCAAATTTATTTGTTAAAATATTCCTATCGTAGATTGATAATGTTGGAGGAGAGATTGTGAGTCGAGAAACAATACTTGTCGTAGATGATGAAAAAGAAATTCGTGATTTGATTGCGATTTATTTGAAGAATGAAGGATATGAAGTGCTCCAGGCCGGGGATGGTACAGAGGGGTTAGAAATATTACAAAAGCAGCAAGTACATTTAGTTGTATTAGATATTATGATGCCGAAACTAGACGGTATTCATATGTGTATGAAAGTAAGAGAAATAGCTGAGATGCCAATTATTATGTTATCGGCTAAAACGCAAGACATGGACAAAATTTTAGGGTTAACAACCGGAGCGGATGATTATGTCACGAAACCTTTTAATCCATTAGAATTGATTGCGCGAATTAAGTCACAGCTTCGTAGGTATATGAAAATGAGCGGTGGCTTTATCCAAAATGAAAATGAAATTGAAATTGGTGATATGAAAATAAATGTTGCGACGCATGAAGTGATTGTGGGACAAGATGAAGTGAAACTGACACCGAGGGAATTCTCTATTTTAGAGTTACTGGCGAGAAATAGCGGGATGGTATTTAGTGCGGATCAAATTTATGAACGCATTTGGAAAGAACATTCCTTCCAATCTGATAATACGGTCATGGTACATATTAGAAAAATCCGGGAGAAGACAGAAGAAAATCCAAGGAAACCTCGTTATATAAAAACAGTGTGGGGAGTGGGATATAAGATTGAAAAAGATATTTAAACTATTTTATTATGTGATTCAAAAAATAAAAAGATTGTTACGTAGACCTATTAATTACATTCGTAAGAGTATTAGAATTCAATTAATTACGACATTTATTGTCTGTGCTCTGTTAGGTTTTTTCGTATCACGATTGTCTGTTCCGTTTTTTGAAAAGGCAAATCAACATGCCATCATTGATTATAGCGATGGTATGGAGCAAATCAATAATGAAGCAAAGCGAACAGCTGAGATGATAGTGAGAGAAAATACAGTAGATGCATTGCAAAGAATGATTGATATGGAAAATCAAAATGCTGAGCATGAACGGCATGCTTTAAAAGTGCTAGTTACAGATGAAACAGGAAAGGTTTTATATAAAACAAAGCTAGCAGAAGAAGAGCAAATTAATCTGCATAATACAATTCGTAATGTGATGTCTTTTGCTAGTAATCAACCGATTGATTACAATGGTTTAGGTTTAGGAGAAATCAGAGATTTGCACAAAGAATTTATTACTTTTTACCCAGTTACACTGGAAGGAAAAAATTTATACATGTTCGTAAGCGGCATTCCAACTGGTCAGGTGAAATATAGCAAGGAAGAAGGTCCTGTTCCATTTTTTATTGGGGTTCTCGTATTTATTTTTTCTTTCTTCTATATAACGAAGCGAAAGATGAAGCAAATTGAAGCGATGGCAGAAGGTGTGAAAGAGATTGCCAAGGGGAACTTAGCCTATCGGATTGAAAAAAAGGGCAAAGATGAAATGGCTTTATTAACAGAGAATATTAATCATATGGCAGAAGAGCTTATGGTGAATATTGAAAAAGAAAGAAAAATTGAAAAGCAAAAAAATGAATTGATTACAAACGTCTCACATGACTTAAGAACACCGCTTACTTCGATTATGGGATATTTACGCTTATTACGTGATGGGAAATACGAAAATAAAGAACAATACGATGAGTATGTAAGAATCGCATTTTCAAAGTCAGAGCAATTAAAGAATTTAATAGAAGATTTATTTGAATATACGAAGCTAACAAATGAAAAGATTACATTAGAAAAACAAGAAGTATGCATAAACGAACTTCTTGATCAATTAATTGAAGAACTTGTACCGCAAGCAGAAGAACATGATCTTTCCTTTGTGAAAGAATTTCCCGAAGATCGTTTATACGCTTCCTTGGATTCAGAAAAAATGGTCCGCGTGTTTGATAATTTATTAATGAATGCCATTAAGTATAGTAAAGATGAGGGAGAAATTATCGTTTCGCTTCAAAGAGAGCGACGTAACATTCGCATTTCTATTGCAAACGAAAGTGAAGAGTTTACAAAAGAAGAGTTAGAGAACTTATTTGAACGCTTTTATAAAAAAGATCAATCAAGAAGTCGAGTGTCAGAAGGATCAGGGCTTGGACTTGCGATTGCCAAAAGTATTGTGGAACTAGAAGGCGGAGAAATTCGAGCGGAATATAAGAACGGGGCAGTTCAGTTTATTATTGTATTACCGGTTATGGCGGAGTGATGTTTTATGAAGAATGTAGCATTTATTGGAAATATATGGATTTTGATAATGATTTGCAAAACGATGTAATGGTATTATATAGGTAATACTACTTAAAGTAAGGGGAAATGGTAATGGGAATGTTCACAGCGGTTGCAGTAACTAGTGCGATTTTATTTTTAGCTTGGGCTGTAGGGAACCGAGAAAAAGGGCAGCAACAATAATATTAGGTTAGCCTAATTGTAAAAGAATCTGATTTCAGCTATGTCAAGTGTTATATCTTTTCCATATTGTTATTTGTATTCTTCGTATATGATTTGATACTGGTCTTTGCATATGTGACTGATAGAACAGGTTATTGAATACCATCCATTATAAAAAGAGGAGCGCCTCAATCCAATTGAGGTGCTCCTTTTCTATCTATTTATACACGTACAGCTGTACCGCTTACCGCAACCATTAACATTCCGTCGCGAACTACTTCGTAGTCTACATCGATACCAACGATTGCATTGGCACCTTTTTGCGTAGCAAGTTGTTTCATTTCTTCCATTGCAATGTCACGAGCTTCTTTTAATTTACTTTCATATGCACCAGAACGGCCACCTACAACGTCACGAACAGAAGCGAAGATATCACGTACGATATTTGCACCCATAATTGCTTCACCGTTTACGATGTCTACATACTCGATAATTTCTTTGCCTTGAATAGTATTAGTTGTTGTTACGATCATTATTAACACGCTCCTATAATTTCTAAAGGTTTATTGTTATTTCTTATGCTCTTATTATTGCATGGAAACAGTAAAGCAACTATCTCCTAACCTTACATAAAGATGACAGTTTCGTAAGGTTTTTAAGAATTGAAATGAACGACATATACAAGTTGAAAAAATCTTTTTTAGATTGCTTGACTTCTATCTTCGTTGTAACTATAATGATTACAACAGGGCGGTGATAAATATGAAAATTAGTAGCCGTTTTACAATTGCTGTGCATATTTTATCTCTCCTAAAAACTAATCCACCTTCTATTTGTACTTCAGAGTATATAGGGGAAAGTGTGAATACAAATCCAGTAATTATTCGGAAAGTACTATCGTATTTAAAAAAAGCAGGTTTTGTTCAAGTACGTCGCGGCACAGGAGGAGCTTACCTCGTGAAAGGATTGTGTGAGATTACCTTGTTAGATGTGTACCGAGCCGTAGATGTGGTGGAAGAGGAAAAGTTATTTCATTTTCATGAAAAGCCGAATCCTGATTGTCCGGTAGGAGCAAATATACAAACTGTTTTAGAGGTTATTTTAGTTCAGGCACAAGAAGCGCTTGAGCTCGTATTGGAAAGTATAACAATGGAGAAATTAGTTACATCATTAGTAAATCAAATACATTCTGCAAAGTAATTTTTTTTAAATATGTTGTAACTTAATTGATTACAACTGAATGAAAAGTGAGGGAACATAAACATGACTGTAAAAATTAAAGCTTATTCTGATTTTATATGTCCATTTTGTTTTTTAGGAAAAGCTCCTTTGGATGAGATTGTAAAGGGGAAAGATGTAGAAGTAGAATGGATGCCATTTGAATTACGCCCGAGTCCATATCCGAAAATTGATCCATGGAAAGAACCTGACAAGTTAGGTTCATGGGATTCATTTATTGTTCCTACTGCCAAAAAATTAGGAGTAGAAATGCGTTTACCGCGTGTTTCTCCGCATCCATATACAAACCTTGCTTTTGAAGGATACCATTTTGCGAAGGAACATGGAAAAGGAACTGCGTTTCACGATAGAGTGTTTGCTGCTTTTTTCCAAGAAGAACAAAACATTGAAGATATCGAAGTATTAACAAAATTGGCAGGGGAAGTTGGACTCCCTAAAGAAGCATTTAAAGAAGCATTAGTATCAAGAAAGTATAAAGACGTACAAGAAGAAGCATTACGACATGCTTACGAAGAAGCACAAATTATGGCTGTTCCAACATTTGTCATTGGTGATGAAGTGATTCAAGGATTAGCGAGCAAAGAAAGATTAGCAAAAGCAATCGATCAAGAGCTAGCAAAAAGTAAAGAAAATGAATTAGATGGAATGCAATGTAATGTAGATGGATATTGTTAATAAGAGATTGGATGCAGATCAACATATAAAATATTGGGGGAATGACACATGTCAGTTACTACAACAAATTTAAAAGATGCAATTATGAATCGCCGTTCTATCCGTAAAGTGAAAAAGAACGAAAATATTACGAAAGAAAGAATTAGTGAGATTTTAAAAACCGCTTTATACGCACCGTCAGCTTTTAATATGCAAAGTGGCCGCCTCGTTGTATTAATGGATGCAGAACATGAAAAGTTTTGGGATATCGTAAAAGAAACACTTCGCGCCCTTGTTCCAGCAGAAAATTTTGAGGCAACTGTAGCAAGACTGCAAGGATTCCGTGATGGAGTAGGGACAGTGCTATTCTTTGAAAATCAAGAAACTGTGAAGACAATGCAAGAAAACGCACCATTATATAAAGACCAATTCCCATTCTGGTCTCATCAAGGAAGTGCAATGCTGCAATATGCAACATGGATGGCTTTATCTGCAGAAGGAATTGGGGTGTCTCTACAACACTACAATCCAATTGTTGACGAAGAAGTAAAACAAACTTGGAACATTCCAGCAGAGTGGATCCTAGTGGCACAAATGCCATTTGGTGAACCAGATGAGCAGCCAGGTGAAAGAACATTGTTACCTTATGAAGATGTGGTGAAATTCTATTAAGAAAAGCGAATGATTTCCTGAATAGGGAACACACAATTATTATGGGGAATGGATTCAACTTAAAAACCGGATTATGACTATACTTAAAGAAAAAACGTCTCAAATATTAGAGACGTTTTTTCTATTTATATAATGATTAAAAAACATTGATAACATCATTATTTATTAATCATAATATAATGATATAAAATTGTTAATGTGGTAAAATAAATTTGTTTTCTTATGAAATAAGTAATATTTATTTACCATAATATAAAGTAGAATATTTTGAATTATTTTTATTTATTGAAGAAAGGAGGTATTTACAGTATATTTTTTGAGGAACATTTATTTTGATATAAAAAGGGGTTATTTATTTGAAGAAAATATTAAAAACGCTTTTATTACTAGTAGCATTAGTGGTTGGTAGTGTAGCTATATTTTTAGCCTATATTATGATTACGGATGAGAAACCTGTTAGTGTCCTGAAATTAAATGTAGAAAATAAAAATGAAAAAGTTTTAAAACAGGGAGACACATTTACAGCGACAACTTTTAACATAGGCTATGCTGGTTTGGATAAAAATCAAGACTTTTTTATGGACGGGGGAGAAGGTTCTCGTTCTAGTAGTAAAGAACAAACAGAAAAAAATCTGAAAAACATGCTATCTTTTTTACAAAAAGAAGATTCTGATTTCATCTTATTGCAAGAGGTGGATACGAAATCTTCGAGATCATTTGATGTGAATGAGTATGACGTATTTAAGAGTGGCTTGAAAAACTATGAATCTTCTTTCGGATATAACTATCATGCACAGTGGGTGCCTGTTCCGGTTACTAATCCAATGGGATATGCGAATTCAGGAATGAGTTCATTTTCGAAGTATAAGATTGATACAGCAACAAGATTTCAACTGCCGGGGAAAGAGCCTTGGCCAAAACAATTATTTGATTTAGACCGAGCAATCGTTGAGCATAAAATCCCTGTGAGTAATGGGAAATATTTAAGGCTCGTCAATCTTCATTTATCTGCTTATGATAAAGGCGGAAAAATAAGAAGGCAGCAAGTTGATTATTTGAAAGAGTATATGAACGAACACTATAAAAACGGCGACTATGTGATACTTGGCGGTGATTGGAATCAACTAGTTTCTGATGTACAACTAAAAGATCCGAAGTTTCAAAAAGTATGGCCTGAATGGTTAGTAGAGTTGCCAAAAGATTTCACAGACGGTGGGTTCCAGTGGGCGGTAGACCCGACTGTTTGGACTGTTCGCGATGATGTGAAAAAATATGTAGAAGGTGAAAATTTCGTTACAATTATTGATGGATTTTTAGTTTCGCCAAATGTAGAAGTCGTAAATGTACATGGAAATGATCTGAAGTTTGAAAATAGCGATCATAATCCGGTAAGTGCAGTATTCAAATTAAAATAATCTTTATTTTGCGGTTAACTTTTATTTTGAAAGGAAAGTTTCGTATATGGAGTGGTTAAAGAGAAAATGCTTTTCTAATCTTGAGCAAGAATCACAAAAAAATCATTTATTACTGTTCATTAGCATGTTCAGTTTTTTCTTAGGAATCGCTGCAATTAGTTATTACGGATATATCTTCACGGCTAGAGCAATCCCGTTTTGGGTATGCGGTGCCACTGTGTTTATAGTGGGGATTCTTCTTAATTTCGTTCCGAAAATGGTATACATGTATAAATATATTATGACCTGTATGTTATTAGTGATGTCGTATATTATGATTCAAACGTTTAATGAAAGTCCGGCTATTTTTCAAATGGTCTATTTTACATTAGCGGTTTCCTTAATTTATTTAAGTGAGCGCCTTATTTTAATGCTTGGAGGAGTCGCTGTTATTACGACATTTATCCTTTGTAACTACTGGCCAAAGCAGTTTTTTGCTTATACTGCGGCTTCGGAAGCAGCTAATTTCGCAAGTTTACTGGCGATTGTGACGCTGGCGATGTGGGGCGTCACGAAAATCGGAAAAAGTCTTCTTGTACGTCTAAATAAAGAAAAGCAAGAAGTAATGAAAAAAGCTGTGGAATTAGAAAACACGCAAAAGCTGATTGAAGAAACTGTTCTAAAATTAGATCAAAATTTTAATAGCTTAAAAAATAATGTAAATACTTCAATGGAATCGATGGGAGAAATTAATGTTGCCTTTCAAGAAGTAGCTATGGGGGCACATTCTCAATCAGAGATGATGTCACACTCTGTAGAAGTACTGAATGATATGGAGACAAATATTGAACATATTATTTCACAGGTAAGAGAAGTATCGACAAACGTTGATGAAAGTTTAGAAGCTTCAAAGATAAGTGTGGGCACGCTGCAAAACTTTGAACAACATATGCGGAGCTTAAGTGGAATTCTTACACAGTCAGGACTTATATTTGGAGAATTAACAGAGCAATCGAAAAGGATTACGGAGATTGCAGACGTAATTACAGGAATCTCAGATCAAACGAGTTTATTAGCGCTAAATGCCAATATTGAAGCAGCGAGAGCGGGCGAGCATGGAAAAGGTTTTGCGATTGTAGCGAATGAGGTATTAAAACTTGCAGAAGAGTCAAATCGGTCGGCTGGAAGTATTCAAGGCATTTTAAAAGATTTTAGCAATCAAGCAAGTAAGGTAGAAGAGCAAGTCGGAAAAGGGAAAAAAGTGCAAGAAGAGTGTAATAAAATGTTGTCGGACGTTCTAGCAAATGTAAGCAGCCTTGGTACATTTATTGATTCTATTAATCGGTTAATGACAGAAATTGTTCATCATCAAGAAAGCTTCCAGGTGAAAACGACGAATATCGTTCAAGATGTCACGTACGCGTCTACTGTCGTTCAACAAACATCCACTGCGACAGAGGATGTACTCGTAAGTGTGGAAAAAGAAAGAAGACGTAATGAAACGTCCGTTGAAGCGTTACATACTGTAGCGGCGCAAGTGAAACAGTTAGAAGCAATTTTAGAGAAATAGATGAAAAGACTTGTCTTAAGAAACGTCTCAAGCTTTGTTGGGGCGTTTTTTTATGCAAGAAATAAAAATTTTTGAAACCAAAACATTCCATATCCTATCTAATAAGTGGAAGGAGGGATAAGATGGATGAAATAAAATTAGTGAAAAAAGCGAAAAAAGGTGATGATGCAGCGTTTGAACAGCTCATTAGTTTTTATCAAGACCAATTATATCGCACAGCTTACATGTATGTGCAAAATAAAGAAGATGCCTTAGATATCGTACAAGAAACAGTTTATAAAGCGTACGTATCTTTAGAGCAATTACAAAAACCAAACTTTTTTCTGACGTGGTTGACGCGTATTTTAATACATAATGCTTATCAAGTACTAAATGAGAAGAAGAAGGTTCAACAATTAGAAGATAGCAGAGAATGTAGAGATCTACGAAACGTAGCAAACCGAATTGAGCAAAACATTGACTTACAAGTAGCAATTGGAAAACTAGATGAAAACTATCAAACTGTTATTATTTTACATTATTATTATGATCTTCCGATAAACCAAATTGCGTGGCATATGAATGTGCCTGAAGGAACTGTCAAAACGTATTTGCATCGAGCAAGAAAATCGTTAAAGAAATTATTAGGAGGGAGTGATGAGAATTGGATAAACAGTGGGTTAATGATGAAATAAACAAAATTGAAGTTCCGCGGGAAGACTTACAGAGCGCGATAAAAAATGGTATGAATAGAGCAAAGCAAGAAAAACCAACAAAAAGAAAATATAAACGAAGAAAGATTGCATGGTTAGCTGCTGCATCAGTATGTATAGGTGTACTAGGTTCGGGATTTGTTTTCCCGCAGATGAATCGTGTACTAGCGGAAGTTCCGCTAATAGGGAAAGTGTATGATTATTTTCATGATACGATGGGACAAGATCTCACAGAAAGTAAACTTGTAACAGAGTTGAATCAACAAGCAGTAAGCAATGGTGTTAGTGTAACGATGAGAAGTGTGTATTACGATGGCGGACGGATTAGTGTCGTATTTAAAGTGGATAATCCTAAAAAAGTAAGGATAGGAAAGATTTTTGCTAATGAGTTTGATTACGATTTTAAACTTGTTGATGGGAGTCGGAAATGGCAGAGTTCCGCTTCGTGGATTGGGAGGAGAACGGAAAATGGTTGGCTTGGTAATATCCGTATTAATTATCCGGAAAAAGAATTACCACCAAACACAACATTACCAATCACCATTACATCTATTGGCGAAACGAAAGGGTTCTGGAAATTTGATGTCCCTGTGAAGCAATTAGATAATAAAAAGATTAACTTGCAGCAATCCATTAGCAGTGAGGATCAGCAGCATACAGTTAACTTTGAAAGTATTACAATCGGTAAAGGTGCAACAACGATTGATTACAAAGCAATTTATCCGTTTGTAGGAGAGAAAGACTTAGCGCTAATCGAAAAAATAACAGATGATAAAGGAAAAAAAATTCATTTGTCCAGTTCAGGAATTGAGCTTGAAAGAGAAAAAGTGGGCGATCATGTAGAATCTGAAGGACGTTCTATCTTCGGGAAAATTCCTGATAGTGCGGAATTCATTACAATATATCCTCTTGTTCGTTTATCTGAAAAACCGGTAATTATGAAGTTAGATAAAAAAACACCATTTGAAATTAAGAGCACACGTAGTGACTTCAAAATAATTGTGAATAAAATCCAGCATAAGAACAAGCGATTAATTGTGAATTACACACTTCAAAATGTGGATAGGAAGCATATATCTATGGATGAGCTAATTAACCGTGGTGAAGTTATGAACCTCAAGGGTTCTGCGTATATAGATAAGGAATTTGCACCGATTGGTCATGTTGTAAAGGGAAGCACTGTGAAAGTATTAGATGAGGAAAAATTGCAATTTCAAGCAACGTTCCGATTGGATGGAGAATACGGCGTGAAGAATTTCAGCTTAAAGGATTATGTACTAGAAGTGGAGATGTCGGTGTATCATCCTGAAAAAGTATTACCGCCTGTTAAGATTAAAGTAAAATAATATCTCATGATTTTATCTGTACTTGGTTATAGTAACAAAAGAACGATAACCAAGGAGGCTACAACAGTGGATAACAGTAGTAATTTTGTAGAGAAACTGCACGATACACAGGAGAAAGCAGAGCGTAATAAAAAGCGTCAAGGCAACGGAAACCCGGGCAAAAAAAAGCCGAATAAAACGCATAAATAAAGAAGAAACCCACCTTTTTGAAGGTGGGTTTTCTTGATTTCATTGTGTTGCATTTGTTTTTTTTCTGCGGATGTATAGAAAAGCCAAAGCGGCAAGAACGGCAAAAATAATTAATACAACTAATAAAATAAGCCCATAACGGTGAACATAATGGTTGATTAGATGCCAATCTTTCCCGAATACTAATCCTAATTGAATAAAAGTAAAGCTCCATATGAATGCTCCTAGATAAGCGTACAGACAAAATGTCCGAATGCGCAGACTGGAAATGCCGGTTAAATAGGCAGTAACATGTCGCACACCTGGAATGAAGTAGCCAAAAATCAGTAAGGGAGGACCGATTTTTTGAAAGAGGGTTTGTGTCCGAGCAATTTTATTTTCTGTAATGTGCATTTTAGGACCGAATTTCTTTAAGAAGGGAAGCCCAAGTCTTTTTCCTAATATGTAACTAAGGGAAATACCAACTGCCGAGCCAAACCATGCACTTAATAAGGCGATAGAGAAGTGCATTTTCCCTTGAAATATATAATATCCTACAAAAGTTAATAACGTTTCATCTGGTATTGGTAATCCAATAATTCCCCCAACTAATGCCATGATTAGTCCGAAATATCCATAGTGCGAAATGACATAATTTAAGTGCTGTTCTATTTGTGATCACCTTCCATTTCATCTGCAATAAGAACTGTTGTATATGTCTCTTAGTTTCACCCAATTACGCGCAATCATTACTATGTTTCTTTATTATAGTAATTTTCGTTTCAGAGCCAAAAATAAACGTTGTTAATTTTATTTCTAAAAAGAATTTGAACTTTTTTAAACTTTTTTCAAACAACGGACATAAAATGATAGTTCTCTTCGAATAATATAATGAATCATCGTAATCACTATATATATATAAAGGAGAAATGGAATATGGTTGAAACAGTAGAAAGATATGAAGATATTGCAGAGGTATTAAAAGTATTGGCACATCCAGTGCGTTTAAATTTAGTTGAAACATTAATTACAAAAGGACCTACGAATGTAACAACGATGCATGAGAAATTGGAAATGCCTCAAAGTACAGTTAGCCAACATTTAGCAAAATTAAAAGCTGCGAAAGTTGTTTCGGGCACTCGAAAAGGGTTAGAAATTTATTATGAAGTAGTGGACAATCGCGCGCGAGAGATTGTAGCTAATATTATTTAAATGAAAATGATGGTATTTTTACATTTTTTAACAGTCTAATATTTTATTGTAGACTCTAAAATATAATATTAGACTGTTAAACGATTTATAGAGAGAAGAATCGCAGGTCGTATTTTGTTCTGCATAGCAGTAACTTATATAAATTCATACCAAAAAGCACAATTCGGTTAGGGGGATTGTGCTTTTTTTATGGATTATATTTCCGTGTTAGAAATTGTGACATGGGACAATTTATTGTAAGCGCTTGTATTTTCGAGTATTTTGAAGAAAAACAGAGTATTCAAGAGATAATATGATATGAAATTGTTATTTTGTCGAAAATTGTTGATTTTTGAATGTATTTAAATTACAATTAAATCTGTGTAAGAAAAAGGGGGGGACAACATGATTAGCATTTTAGAAAAACTCGTTGGAGCAACGAATAATATTCTATGGACTTATGTAATTATTGCGATGTTAATTGGCTTAGGCCTTTATTTTTCTTTCCAAGCTTTTTGTATGAGTTCTGCAGCCTGTACGGGATCGGGAACTTAGCAGGGGTAGCACTAGCGATTTCCATGAGAGGTCCAGCTTATTATATGGGGGAAGGTTTAAATAAACATTGGATGGGAGAGT
The DNA here is from genome assembly GCF_050473865.1 of Bacillus sp. S10(2024). Taxonomy (NCBI): domain Bacteria; kingdom Bacillati; phylum Bacillota; class Bacilli; order Caryophanales; family Bacillaceae; genus Bacillus; species Bacillus sp. S10(2024). The sequence goes on from NZ_JBFLUR010000002.1 coordinate 3,981,826, forward strand.
ATTATTCTCCAACTTAATTACAAGTAGTTATGACTGATTTTCAACTCTGTACAAGCAAACGCATTTACAGTTGCTTGTAAGAATTAAGAATGCATTTGGACTTGAGCTTATATATAAGTCCAATTTAAAAATTCGGCATACAGAACAAGCATGATGGTGCAGCTATTAGCTGTACGGTTACATGTGTATATGAGGCGAGTTTATTTATGTCGGAAAAATAAGATTATTTTATATGGCTTAGGCTACTAAATTTTGATATGAGGTGATGATATGGAACAATTTTTGACGAATCTATTGGGAGTAACAAATGATTTTCTATGGTCTAAATTGTTAATTATTATGCTTGTTACTGGCGGAATTTATTTCACATTTAAATCGAGATTTGTACAGTTTCGAATGTTAAAGGAAATGGTCCGTGTGTTAATGGAAGGGAAAGCTGGTTCTAAAGATGAAGTTTCCCCATTTCAAGCGTTCTGTATTGGTATGGCTGCTCGCGTTGGAACGGGAAATATCACAGGAATTGCAATTGCGATTGCATTAGGCGGTCCTGGAGCAGTATTTTGGATGTGGATTATTTCTATTATTAGCTCGGCATCAAGCTTTGTTGAAAGTACGTTAGCGCAAATATATAAAGTAAAAGATAAAAATGGTTTCCGTGGTGGTCCATCCTATTATATGGAAAAAGGATTAAACAAACGTTGGATGGGAGTATTGTTCTCTATTTTAATTACGATTACTTTCGGTCTTGTATTTAATTCTGTCCAATCAAATACCGTTACAATTGCTTTTGAGAATGCATTTGGTACAGATCGTTTCACTTTAGGAATTATTATGGCTGTTGCCTTTGCTGGGATTATCTTTGGCGGTGTGCAGCGTATTGCAAAAATAGCTGAATACAAGGTAATGTTTCTAGCGGTGTTATACATTGGTATTGCATTATTTGTTATAATTACAAACATAACAAAAATGCCGGAAGTTCTTTCTCTTATTGTTCAAAACGCATTTGGCTTTAAACAAGTAGCAGGCGGTTCAATTGGTGCAGCGCTCATGCATGGGGTTAAACGTGGTTTATTCTCAAATGAAGCTGGTATGGGAAGTGCGCCAAACGTTGCCGCAACGGCAACAACAAGCCATCCGGTGAAACAAGGACTTATTCAAGCATTTGGCGTATTAACGGATACATTGATTGTCTGTACAAGCACAGCATTTATTATTTTACTTTCTGATGCATACAAACAACCAGAGCTAAATGGTATTGCACTTACACAAGCAGCATTAAGTGAACATGTAGGCTCTTGGGCATCAGGGTGTCTTGCTATCTTTATTTTCCTATTTGGATTCGGTGCGTTAATTGGTAACTATTATTACGGAGAAACAAATATTCGATTCTTAAAAAACAGTAAAGTATGGTTGATGGTATACCGAATCAGCGTGTTAGCTATGATTGTATTTGGTTCGGTTGCAAAGATCCAATTTGTATGGGATTTAGCGGATTTATTTATGGGCTTTATGGTTATCATAAATTTAATTGCGATTGCATTTCTTGGTAAATATGCATTTGCTGCACTTACAGACTATATGAAGCAGAAGAAACAAGGGAAAGATCCTGTATTCCATGCAAGTTCTATCCCAGGACTAAAAAATGCAGAATGCTGGGAAAATCCAGTGAGTGAAAAGGAAGAACAAGTAGGTTAGTAACGCGAAGGAGCATAGAGGCGGGACTCTATGTTCCTTTTTTTGTCTATTTTTCCCGTTAAAAATGTATTGCTTTTTGCAAAGATAACGCTTACAATCAGTTTATGGATGAAATTAAATGATATCATTCTCATATGCCAGAATAATTATTCAGTATAGAATTTCGGTTAATGCAAACGCTTACTAATGTGAGTGGTAAATTGTTTTTAAGGGAATTATTTTTTTAATCTAAATTGTCAGACGTCTATCGTTAGACGACTGGTACATCATGGTAGACTAGACTACAAAATGGAGGATTCAGGTATGAAATTTGTCATGTTTCTTGTCGGATTAATTGCTGTATTTATATTAGCGTTTCTTGTAAGTAGCGATCGGAAAAAGATTAAATATAAGCCAATTGCTATTATGCTTATTATTCAATTAGGATTATCATATTTCTTACTAAATACACAGATTGGATATTATTTAATTAAAGGAATTTCTGATGGATTTAGTACAATTTTAAAATTTGCGGATGCTGGAATTAACTTTGTATTCGGTGGAATGGTAAATAAAGGAGAATTCACATTTTTCCTTTCTGTATTACTTCCAATTATTTTCTTAGCGGTGTTAATTGGAATTATGCAACATCTTAGAATTTTACCAGTCATTATTAAAGCAATCGGATTCTTATTAAGTAAAGTAAATGGTTTAGGAAGATTAGAATCTTATAATGCAGTAGCAGCGGCAATTGTTGGCCAAGGTGAAGTTTTCATTACAGTAAAAGATCAACTAAGTAAGTTACCAAAAAATCGTTTATATACACTCTGTGCATCTTCTATGTCAACAGTTTCCATGTCAATCGTTGGTTCTTACATGAAAATGCTTGACCCTAAGTATGTTGTAACAGCACTTGTTTTAAACTTATTTAGTGGATTTATTATCATTCATATTTTAAATCCTTATGATGTGAGTGAAGAGGAAGATATTTTAGAGTTGAAAGAGGACAAGCACCAAACGTTCTTCGAAATGCTAGGCGAGTACATTATGTTAGGATTTTCAATTGCAGTTACAGTAGCAGCAATGTTAATCGGATTCATCGCATTGATGGCAGCAATTAACGGTCTATTTGATTCTATTTTCGGTATTACATTCCAAACGATCTTAGGATATGTGTTCTCACCATTAGCGTTCATCATGGGTATTCCATCATCCGAGATGGTAACAGCTGGACAAATTATGGCAACAAAATTAGTAACAAACGAATTCGTTGCGATGCTTGATTTAGGAAAGGCAGCAGCTCATTTAACACCTCGTACAATTGGTATTTTATCTGTATTCCTTGTATCATTTGCGAACTTCTCATCTATCGGAATTATCGCAGGTGCAACGAAGAGTATCGATGAAAAACAAGCAAATGTTGTATCTTCTTTCGGATTAAAACTTGTATACGGTGCAACATTAGTAAGTGTGTTATCAGCAATTATCGTTGGGGTTATGTTATAAGATGAAACTTTAATCAGTGGAGGTCTTACTGCCCACGAATAGCGGGATAAAATAAGAAAAGCAATGAGCATCGGGCTCATTGCTTTTTTTGTTGCGTGCCCAGCTAAGCTGGACGCTGCTCACTAGTGAAAGTCCAGTCTAGGTAAGAATCAAGTTGCCTAGTAGCTGACAGGCAAACGGGGGAGAAATTATGAGATTGAAGTCCTGCGACAAAGTAACTTCTTACTAGAAGTGCAAGCGAATTAGCAGGCCGTAACATAAAGTGCAGCTTGCAGCCTCGTCAGAGCCCCCTAGCAATAGGAGAAAGTCGAGCCTGGAGTTAATAGGTGAAGACGATAGAAGATGTGAAGAACTTGGAAATGCAACATCGAAGAATCCCTTCGGGTAAGGAGGATGGTATGCCTCACGTACGGTTTGATGAGGGGAAGCTATCTGTAAAGAAATCCGTTTCAGTTTTCTACTCTACTGCCTCTGTGCTCGCCTAGGCATGGCGAACTGCTTTTTACCGTCTAAAAAGAAAGAGGAGTACATAGAATATTTACAATACACAAAATTGTAACAAGGTAGACAGTATATTTAGAAATTTCAAAAGGTGTATGTCACTTTCTTGTCGAATAATTTATGTAGAGAATTTTGATCAAATAAAAACCCGAATCATAAATAAACATGATTCGGGTTATCATTCATCTTAATAAGCTAAGCTGAATAGACCTTTAATGTGTGATAAGTAACGAACGTTACTTGCTTCTTTCATTAGAGATGCTGGTAAGCCTTTAAGTGGAGTTGAGCTTGCTCCGATGATAGCAACCGCATCTTTACGGCCTAAACTTGCAAGTGTTCCAGAGTTTACTGGTGCAAACTCTTCGAATGCTTTTTCTTCTAGATGTGCATATAGATTGTAGCCAATTAGTTCGCCCATTTGCCAAGCGATTTGTGCTGTTGGCGGATATGGACGGCCTTCTGGACCGAAGACAACTGCACTGTCACCTGCAACGAATACGTCTTTATGAGAAGTAGATTGAAGGTATTCGTTAACAGTTGCACGGCCGCGGTTTACTTCAAGACCTGATTCACCTACTAGAGGGTTACCTTGAACGCCACCTGTCCAAACGAACGTATTTGCAACGATTTTTTGACCATCTTTTAAATCAATTGTATTGCCTTCAACGTTTGTTACAGGAAGGCCTGTTAAGAATTGAACGCCACGTGCTTCTAAGCTAGTAGTTGCACGTTCAATTAAATCATCCGGTAATACTGGAAGGATTTTTGGACCTGCTTCAACAAGCAATAGTTTGATGTCTTTCGGATTTACCCCGTGGCTTTTTGTAAGTTTTGGCATAATATCAGCAAGTTCACCAACTAGTTCAACGCCAGTTAATCCGCCGCCGCCGATTACGATTGTTGCGTCAGCTTCATTTTTTGTTTTCGCGTATTCTTGAATGCGTTCTTCAACATGTTTGAAGATTTTGTTTGCATCGTTTGCAGATTTTAATACCATGCTGTTTTCTTCTAATCCTGGGATGCCAAAGTAAGCTGTTTTACTTCCTAAAGCAACTACAAGAGCGTCGTAAGATAAAGTATTGCCATCGGCTAATTTTACTTCTTTTTTGTCTACCGAGAATGACTCAACTGTTGCGATTTTAAGATCGATATCTTTGCCTTTGAAAAGTTTTTCTAATGGCATAGCAATTGCCTGTTCAGCAATATTTCCTGCTGCAAGGCGGTGTAGTTCCGTAATAATTTGATGTGTTGGATATTGGTTGATAACTGTAACTTGTGCTTCTGATTTGCTGTAATGTTTACGTACATTTAAAGCTGCAAGAAGTCCGCCATAACCAGCACCTAAGATGACAATTTGTTTTGACATAGTATGATATCCCCCGTCTTTACTAATTGTTGTGTAAGAAAGAATTATTTATGATTGCGTTCTGCAGTAATTTGAAGATAAGCGTTTACAAAACGAAACATTTTTTGTGCTTGCGGATCTTTTAGCATTTTTAAAAGGCCAAAAAGACCGATAACTTCGTTGCTTTCTTCAGCGCGATCTTTCGCTTCGATAGCAGTTGCAGCAATGGTTTTCACTGTATCTTTTACAGGTTCTGCAAGTTCTTGGATTGCGCCAACAGTATCATTTTTTAATACTTCATCAGTAGCGACTGCTTGAGCGAAATCATAAGACTTTGTTAAAATGTTAACGAGCTCAGTTAATTTTGGAAGTTGATCTACTAATGTAGTTAAAGACTCTTGAATTTCAGGTTTTAATAGCTGATCAAGTACATCAAGCTGTCCTAGGTTAGCAGAAGTTTGTAATGATTCTTGTTCAGGCTTTGTTTGAGTGATTGTTTCTGGCATCTCCAATTCTCCTTTACGATAGCAATACTTCTTAAATTTTTGGGGAATGAAAGAAGATCCCCCATTACAGATAAGATTTCTTCGTCCGTAACAACTCGAGGAAATTTGTAAAATTTTACACAAAGATTTAGAGCAATATGCTCTTAAAGTTACTATTGCCCGTGAATATGTCTTTTCAAATCGTTGCAACATTCGAATGAACTATAAGTAATCACTGAATCCGAAATAGTAAATTTTAAAAGGCTAGTTGCTTCCTCTAGCTTATGGACTTGTCCAGTAAAAGACTTTGTCTACGAACTGAGTATATTATATACTACAATACACCTATGTTAACATAAAAATGATTATTAAGCATTCGATTTTAATGACTATAATCTACGAACTTACAGGGCGTTATACCTGTTGTTTTATTCCAAGTTTACAATGTAAGAATCATAACTCGACGAAAGTGGTTGATTTATGATTTTTTTGTACATTTTTCCCGTTAAAAATGTATCTTCTTTCGGATTAAAACTTGTATACAGTGCTACATTAGTAAGTGTTTTATCAACGATTATCGCTGGGGTTATGTTATAAAGTGAAACTTTAATCAGTGGGGGTCTTACTGTCCACGAATAGCGGGATAAAATAAGAAAAGCAACGAGCATCGGGCTCATCGCTTTTTTGTTTACTCAGCAGGCGGAGTAAATGTGCGTTTTTCTAATTCTGCATCTAACATAAACAATGCGTTTGAATCACTTGTAATACGTTTTAATTTTTGAATGATACTATCGAAAGACGCCTCTTCTTCTACTTGCTCATCAACGAACCATTTTAAGAAGGTGATGGTAGCATGTTCGCGTTCATCCCATGCAATATCAGATAAGTTATAAATACGTTTTGTAACCTCACGTTCATGCTCAAGGGCAATTTCAAAAGCAGATAAAATCGATTCGTATTCGTTATTTGGATGCTCAAATCCAGTGATGATTGCACGCTCACCGCGATCGTTAATGTAATTGTACAGCTTCATAGCATGGAAACGCTCTTCCTCTGCTTGTACAAGAAAGAAGTTTGCAAATCCATCATAGCTTTCTGATGTACAGTATGCTGCCATTGCCATATACACATGGGCCGAGTAAAATTCAAAGTTCATTTGATCATTTAATGCGTCGCGTAATTTTGGAGATAACATAAAAAGACCCCTTTCATATTAGTACAATGTAATCATAGCATAATTGAAAATAATTCTCACTTATTATTCAAATCGTTTGGAAAGTTTTTTTACATGTGCTTCCATAATATCTTGCAAGTCTAGGTCATATTTTTGCGCTAAAATAATAAGGTTTCCTAGTACATCTCCAAGTTCCTCTTTTAATTCTATTATTAGTTCTTCTTCGTTCTTCGCCGTTTCATCTGGGCGATCACGACCGATTTCGATAGCGCGTATAACGCGAGAAACTTCGCCAACTTCTTCTGCTAAAAAATTAACGCGAATAAAAGAATTATATTGGGCCCATCCGCGTTTATGATAAAATTGTTCCACCCAATTTTGAAATTCATTCGTATTCATCCTTTCCCCATCCTCTCAATATGTAGTATGATTACATTGTAGCATAACAATATATGGTTTTGGGGTGGCAGAATGAAACGGGTTTGTGTGTTTGCAGGATCAAATGTTGGGGAACGTCCAGAGTTTCAAAATGAAGCTCGTCAGCTTGGGGAAATATTAGTTCAAAATAATATAGAGCTTGTATATGGCGGTTCTTGCGTTGGGTTAATGGGAGAAGTTGCAAATCAAGTATTAGAGCTAGGCGGCCGTGTAACAGGCGTCATGCCGCGGGGATTATTTAGAGGAGAAATTGTTCATCACGGTTTAACAGAATTAATTGAAGTAGAGACAATGCATGAAAGAAAAGCGAAAATGAGTGAACTTGCTGATGCATTTATTGCATTGCCAGGCGGATATGGAACATTTGAAGAGCTGTTCGAAGTTGTATGTTGGTCGCAAATCGGGATTCATGAAAAGCCTGTTGGATTGCTCAACATTGCAGAATTCTATACACCATTATTACAAATGGTGGACCGTGCAGCAGAAGAAGGATTTATGAATCCATCAAATAAAGAATTACTTGTCTCTGCACAAACAGCTAATGAATTATTTGTGCAAATGAAGAATTATAAACGACCAGTTATGGGGAACAAGTGGAAGCAATTAACATGATAAAAACCGAGTGGGGGATCCCGCTCGGTTTTTTTGTATGTGTTGTGCATCGAATATTGTTGGAGGGTCTTAAAGTTGTGTCGAATCGCTGATATACTGTGAAAATTGTCGATAAATGGTGCATTTACGTCGATATATCAGAGATTTTTCTAATGATCTAGCTCCAGCAGCTAGATCAGTCGGTCGTTTCGCGCCTTCCTCCGAGGCAAAAAGCGTCTCTATGTCCAGGAGCGTGGGCGCCCTCCTGTTCTGAGCGAGTGGCTTCTGCTTTTCTAATTGTCCAGCTCCGTTTTTCTTATTGATTCAAGAATGCGCGTAACATCCATGCGTGTTTTTCAAGTTCTGTGTAGATGCCAAGTAGTAGGTCAGATGTCATTTCGTCGTCTGTGTCTTGGGCGATCTCCATGCCTTTTTTCAATTCCCCTAGCATCATTTCGTAGTCTTTCATAATTGTTTCGACCATCCCTTCTGCAGTTTCTCCGTAAGCTGCTTCTTGAATAGAAGATAATGTTAAATATTCTTTCATTGTTGCTACTGGTTTGCCACCAACTGCTAAAATACGTTCTGCAATTTCATCGATGTGCGTAGCTGCTTCTGTATAAAATTGTTCGAATTTCTCATGAAGTGTAAAGAATTGAGGTCCTGTAACGTACCAGTGGAAATTGTGTAATTTTGTGAATAAAACGTTCCAGTTTGCTACTTGTTTGTTTAATGTTTCAATTACTCGTGTGTTCATGTGATCAATCCCCTTTAAATTTTTATTTTATACTATTTGTTAATTTATAATTATTATAATCTAATAACAGGTATAAAATCAATCCTTTTTGCATATATAATTTTAAACATTTTGTGACCCACATGGATGTTTAAAATAAGAGCTAATGTGACATACAAGTAACAGAGAGTAAAGAGAAAGGAGAATGAAAATGCAGCTCCCATTTGAAAGGATCTATCAACAAGCTGGGAACTGGTATGTACTTGATGACGATTTTCCGTGGGATATACACCAAGTGAAGAGCGATGTTTTCTCATTAATTGAACGACGTGAGGTGCCTGTTATTTTCTGTGATACGTGTGAAACGAATGATGTGCTAATACGATTAGGAGAAGAGGAAGAAGAGTTTTTATTTCCTTTAAGCGGGTTTTATCATAAAGAAAAGCGACTTATTTTTGTTTGTATGTGGGAGAAGTATGAGAGCGTATTAGAAACATTGTTGCATGAGTTTCGGCACGATATGCAGCATGAACGTAAGTTATTGTACGTTGGAGATGAAATGTATGAAAAGCGTTGGATTGAAAAAGATGCAAGAGTGTTTGCGAAGAGAAAGCTGAGAGAATATAGGAGAAGATATATGAACTAAAATATATTTTTGCTATATTTTAGTTCATAACTTATTAAAATAAAGTAATTGACAATTATTAAGTTTAGTTCTAAACTGTAGTTACGATGCTAAGCAAGACGAATCAACATTTAAAAATAATGAGATTTGTCTGCAGCACAATTTAATACATTCATACAAATCAGATAGGGGAATATACAGAAGTAGTTCCTCTTGCAAGTAAAGCTCATTCGCGAGAAGCAGAAGCAACTGTTGGAATAATTAAGTACAGTTCAAAAAATTTTAAATAAATATCTCGAATTCGAGATAATATGAGGTGAATACTATGTTTAATAAAGTTGATCATAAACAAATGGGAAGAGCAAATCACGTTTGGTTAAATACACATTTTCATTTTTCATTTGCAGATTACTATAATCCAAGTAATATGAGATTCGGTGCACTTCGCGTTATTAATGATGATTTAGTAGCAGCGCAAACCGGATTTGAGATGCATCCGCACCGTGATATGGAGATTATTTCTTACGTAGTGGACGGAGCATTAACACACCAAGATAGTATGGGGAACCGCGGAACAATTGAGCGTGGACATGTGCAATATATGAGTGCTGGAACAGGTGTCTTCCATAGTGAGCACAACTTAGGCGATGAAACATTGCGCCTTTTGCAAATTTGGATTTTACCAGACCGTGCTGGTCATACACCAAATTACGGTGAATTTAAATTTGATTGGAATAAACGTGAGAATACATGGTTCCACATGGTTTCGCCAATTGATGGCGGTGCACCGATTGAAATTCATCAAGATGCAAACTTGTACTCTCTTGCTCTAGAAAAAGGAAAAGAGATCACATTCTCAGTTGGTGAAGGACGCCAAGCTTATTTGGTTCAAATTGAAGGAAGCGGTGTTGTGAATGGTGAAACGCTAGTAATGAGAGATGCAGCAGAAGCAATTGAAGAAGATATTCGCATTCAAGCATTGGAAACAGCTCATTATTTAGTAATTGAGATGAAGAAACAATAAGTATCTTCCAAGGGTAGCGTCTAAATAGGACGCTACTATTTTTTTGAATATTATGTCGAAATTTTCTAAAAAATTAAATAAAGGATATTGCTAATTATCCTAGAACTGTATAAAAGTGTAAAAAAATAGGGATGGGGAGTGTTGTTTTTTGAAAAAGAAAGTTCTATCTTCAACGGTAGCTTTGTCTATGGCTTTAGGAGCATTTACGACATTAGGTACATCAAGTACATATGCAGATGAGCAAAAAATTCAGTACAACCAAGAGTTTCAGACACCATCTTATATTGGAGAAGAGTGGAAAGCACCGGAAGGGCTAGATAAAAAAGAAACGGTGTTTGAGTATTTAAATGGTAAAAAAGACATGTTTAAATTAGCAGGAAATATGGAGAAACATTTTGAAATCGTTGGTGAAGAAAAAGATGCACAAGCAGAAACGACACATATGAAGCTTATTGAAAAACATAACGGTGTTCCTGTTTATGGATCTGATCAAACAGTAGCACTGGATAAAGATAATAATGTAAAAGCGTTTTTCGGACAAGTTATCCCGAATTTAGAAGATAAAAATATTCCAGCGAATGCGAGCATTTCAGAAGATGAGGCTGTAAATATCGCAAAGGCTGATATTGAGAAAGAAATTGGAAAAGTAGATAACTATGATGGTATTAAAAAAGATTTGTATGTATATGAAAAAGATGGACAATATTATCTGTCTTATCTTGTAAAAGCATCTACTTCAAAGCCAGCACCAGGCTATTGGCATTATTTCGTTGATGCAACAAACGGAAATGTCATTGAGAAGTACAATGCGATTGATCATATTACTGGGTTTGGTTACGGTGTAATGGGAAATCGAACAAGTTTTGAAATGGCACAGGACTCAAAAACTGGAGCTTTTTATTTATTCGATGGAACACGTGGAAAAGGTGTTCATACATTTGATGCACAAAATATGGATGAAAATTGGTTCAACCTATTCTCACAATGGCTTGGATATACCGGTGAGGAAATAGAAAGTAAAAATAAATTCTTCGAGGATAAAGCAGCTGTTGATGCGCACGCTAATGCTGAGAAAGTATACGATTATTATAAGAAAACATTCAATCGTAATTCCTTTGATAACGAAGGAGCGAAGTTGATTTCTACTGTTCATGTTGGGGAAGGCTGGAATAACGCAGCGTGGAACGGTGTCCAAATGATGTATGGTGATGGTGATGGTGAGGTATTCATTCCATTATCAGCTGGACTAGATGTTATCGCACATGAGCTGACTCACGCAGTAACAGAGTACACTGCAAATCTAGTGTACAAAAATGAGTCTGGCGCATTAAATGAATCGTTATCTGATATTATGGGAGCAATGGTTGACCGTGATGATTGGGAGCTTGGGGAAGACATTTATACACCAGGTACATCAGGGGATGCACTGCGTTCTTTAAGAGACCCAGCTTCTATTCCAAATCCATTAAAGCCAAGTGAAGGCTATCCAGATCATTATAGCAAGCGTTACACAGGAAACTTTGATAATGGCGGTGTTCATATTAACAGCAGCATTAACAACAAAGCGGCATATTTAGTTTCTGAAGGTGGCAAGCATTACGGTGTTACTGTAAATGGTGTAGGCCGCGAAGCAACAGAAAAAATTTATTACCGCGCTCTTTCAAAATATTTAACTGCAAACTCAAACTTTAAGATGATGCGCCAAGCTGCAATTCAAGCGGCTACAGATTTATACGGACAAAATTCTAAAGAAGTACAAGCTGTAAAGAAAGCATATGATGCAGTAGGAGTAAAGTGAGAAACGAAAAGACCTGACTCATATCAGGTCTTTTTTCTCATTTAATCACGAATGCCTAATGCGATTTTAGCAAACCTGGACATGCGCTCTTTTGTCCATGGTGGATTCCAAACAACATTTACTTCAATTTCGTTTAATTCAGGAACATTTGTTGCTAATACCATTTTGACATCAGATACAATTTGCCCAGCCATTGGACAACCGATAGAAGTCATTGTCATTGTAATGACGGCATTCTGTTGTTCGTCAGTTGTAACGTCATATACTAATCCAAGATTTATAATATCGACGCCAAGCTCAGGATCAATAACAGCCTCCAAGTTGGCATATACTTTATCTTCTAAAGTTTGAGACATAGTAGCACCTCTGTTCATGATTGATATTTATTCTCATTATAACGGATTTGCAATAAAGGTGCAGTGATCTAGCTCACAGTATTTTTTACATAGAAAGAAGCATTCCCTATAACAAGGAATGCTTTTGTTACTACTCTGTTTTAAAACGGGAAACAAGTGTGTCAAGTTCTTCTACAACATGTTTCATCTGCTGTGATTTACCAGACATGTCTTTTATTATGTGTACTTGCTCTCCTGCAGAGTTTGCGGTTTGTGTTGTCTCTGCTGCTACTTCACCCGAGATCGAAGCAATATTATTAAGAGAAGCATTCATTTCTTCTGCACTTGCAGCCATCTCTTCTGCAGTCGCTGAAACTTCTTGCATTTGTGAAGATACTGCATTAATTTGTTCGACAATGGTTGCGAAAGAAGAACCAGCTTCGCGAATTACTGTAATTCCTTGGGCAGCTTCTACTTGACCTTGTTCCATCATCAAATTTGCAGTTTTCGTATCATCTTGAATATGATGAAGCAACTGGTTAATACCCGTTGCAGCGGCTTTTGATTGTTCTGCAAGCTTACGCACTTCATCCGCAACAACGGCAAATCCTTTTCCTTGCTCTCCAGCCCGTGCTGCTTCAATGGAAGCATTTAATGCAAGAAGATTCGTTTGTTCCGCGATATTAGAGATAGATTGGACAGCTGTATCAATATGTTTTGTATGAGTGATTAGACGTTCGACGACTTGGGATGTAGCATTCACTGCGTCATGAATTGTTGTCATCTGTGTAATTGATTTTTCGATTACTTGACTACCTTCACTTGCACGGTCAGAAGTAGTTACAACTAGTTCTGCAACGTCGGAAGCAGACTGGGCAATACGCTGTACACTAACTGACATATCATCCATTGCAGTAGAACTTTCTTCAATGCTAGAAACTTGCACTTGAATGCTATGTTCTAATTCGGACATTGTTGCTTGGATACTCGTTGTTGCATCCATAGAAATATTCGTTTCTTTTAATATGTTTTCAGAAGCAGTGCGTACATTTAAAGATGTTTTTTGCACTTGTCCAATAATATATTGTAGATTTTCTAGCATTTGATTAAAGGAAGCGGCAATTTCGCCGATTTCGTCATTGCTTTTTACATGTAATCGTGCTGTTAAATCGCCGTCTTGGGATGCGAGTTCTTTTAGCTTTGTATCAATTTCTTCAATTGGTTTCACAAGTTTACCAGAGAACAACCAAGCTATGACAATTGCAATAATTGTACAAAGAACAAGAGAAATAAGGACAACCCCCTCAACAAATACGGATGAATCTTTCAATTGTTGGACAAGCTGATCGCACTTCGCATTTTCATCGTTACTATATTTTGAGAAATCACCGATTACTTTATAAACAGTTCCGTTTTGTTCAGCAGTCGCTTTTAGTGATTCGTCCCATTTCCCTTCGTCAATGAGAGGAATCACTTTTTCATTAATATAACGACTCCATTGTGATCCTAACTCAATTGTATCTTTTATATTTTGAGGAGTATTTGAATCGTTTAGTAGTTTTCCTTTTGTATCTTCTAGTAGTTTTTCCATTTCGTGAAATTTATCTAGTTCGGAACGGTTATGCTGTAATAGATAGCCTCGTAACGCTGAGATTTGTACTTGATATGCATCACTGCGCTCTTTTAACACCGTTGCTTTCGGTGCAACATCTTTTTGTAATGTTGTTGCTATATTGTTTTCTTTGTTGGCAAAGAAAAAAATACAAGCTAATGCAATGCCAAATAAAGCACAAATTGTTCCCATCATAAACATAAATTTTTTACGAATGCTCACGTATTTCATAATGATAAATCCTCCTTTTAATAATTGATTTATAAAGATTAATTAATATTATGATTAAAAAGTACTTTATTTCGATTTCGTTCGAAATAAAGCACTTTTCTTTCCTTTAGGAATTATAGCAGACTACAGTATGGAAAGTAAGAAAATATTTTTTTATTAAGATTTTTGCATATAATTAGAAAAGAAAATGCTTTATCTCATATTACTGGGAAGGCATTGTCATGAAAAAAAGCAGTAATCTTGCAAGTAACAAGTCAAATATCATTGTAAAAGTATGTATGTAAAAATTATAACAAACAGTATAGGGGAGAAATATAGAAAGAGGCTTTTGTTCGAAAAAAATATACATTTATATATAGGGGGATTTTTTAAAAAAAGTTTACTAATATAAAAATAAGTATTGTATTTATAAAAAACATACTGTATAATCCTAAATAATCGATGATGATTATCATTTTTCTTGTTTATTGGCATGTGTGTTATTATACCTTTTTTGCTATATAGTCAAAAAACAAATTGTCCTATCTAACAATATTTTGGTAATCTCTTATCTCAACTCAACTTATACTATGCACAGAAGAAAAGCTCTCTTCATTTTGAAGAGAGCTTTTCTATATATTTTTGGCGATGAGTGTATATAGTCCAGGGATACGATCTTCAATTCCTTTCAGGACAGGAAAGACCCATTTTTGCTTTGCGCCACATTCTTCTGTGAGCTCCTCGATATGAAGGCCTGCTTGTGCAATGCTTGTTACGATTTCTCCTAACGTCCATCTGCGAATCATATTTTTAGGTAAAGAATTACGCTCTGCTTCTGATAGGAGTATACTATAGGCTACATCTATTTCAATTACATCTTTTTGAAAGTAATCCCCGCTTGCAATTACTTTGTTATCTTCTACTTGTAGCAGTTTTGTATACATGGGGTGATAGTCTCGTAAAATAAATGTGCCACCGTGTTTTAGTAATTGAGAAATGATTGTAAATAAAGGTTTTAAATCTATGAAATAATGGAGCACACCAAGCTCAAGTAATACTACGTCAAATGAACCGATTTCTTCTTGTATATTGAGTACATCAGACACGATGTACTCAATATGTGTTTCAGCAGCTTCGGCAAGTTCTCTTGCATATTTTGCGTTGCTTTCTGAAATATCGACAACTGTTACATCTGCTCCGAGCAGAGAAAGTGCAACCGCTTTACTTCCTTTGGATCCCATTAGATTTATAATTCGTTTTCCATGCACTGTACCTATATAAGGTACATAATGAGTGACCTCCGCAGCGGGGTTTTCTCGTATTTGCTTGCCGTAAGACTGAGGTGTTCCGTGGCGATTTGTCCAAGCTTTATAAGCTGCTTTACTCCAGCTATCTTTATTTGTTGCACTTAATTGCTCTTGATTCAAAACAATCTCTCCTTTCCGTGAAGGTATATAGTTTCCTTATGAAAATTAGAGAATCCTGCTTGTGATCTGATAATAATTTGATTTTTCAGCATAATTTGCATACAATGTATATTACATATGAAAAGCGTTGAAGAGGAAAAGTAGAATGACCCCATTCTTTCCAGAGAGCTTCGGGAGCTGAAAAGAAGCAAGAATGATCATTTGAACAATGGCCTCTGAGCTTCGTCCTGAACTTATCAATTGATAATAGTAGGCGGCGACGAGCGTTGGCTCTCGTTATCAAAGTCACAGTATACGAGCAATGATTGCTCCGTACTTGCAAAGGTCAATTGTGTGAGCTATTGACGAAATAAGGTGGTACCACGACTGTATATACAGCCTCGTCCTTATCTTTTTAGAAGATAAGGGCGGGGCTTTTTCATTTTTAAAGGAGGAATGTAGGATGAATATTTTTATTGGAGGCGCTTGGCCATATGCAAATGGATCGTTGCATCTTGGTCATATTGCTAGTTTACTGCCAGGGGATATTTTAGCTCGTTATTATCGGCTAAAAGGGGACAATGTTTTGTATGTATCGGGAAGCGATTGTAACGGTACACCGATTACGATTCGTGCTAAGCAGGAAGGGGTAAGTGTTAAAACAATTGCAGATCGCTATCATGAAGAGTTTGAACGATGTTTTCAGGAACTTGGTTTTTCATATGATTACTATGCTCGTACTGACGCTGCTACTCACCATCAAGTTGTTCAGAATATTTTCTTAGAGCTTTTAGAAAAGGGGTTTATTTATAAAAAGACAGTGGAGCAAACATACTGCGAAACTTGCGAACAATTTTTACCGGATCGTTATGTGGAAGGTCTTTGTCCGCATTGCGGTGCGGGGGCGCGTGGTGATCAGTGCGATGCGTGTTCTGCTATTTTAGATCCGGTAGATTTGCTTGGGAAAGCATGTAAATTGTGCGGCGCTGCACCGACAATTAAAGAGACAGAGCATTTTTATTTTGCGTTAACGTCATTACAGCAGAAGCTAGAAGAATATATAGAAACAGTAAAGCAAAGCGGTACGTGGCGTGAGAATGCTGTCCAATTAACGCTGCGCTATTTACAAGAAGGTTTACAAGACCGTGCTGTTTCAAGAGATTTACCAATTGGCGTGAGTGTTCCTGTTTCCGGATACGAAGATAAGAAGGTGTATGTGTGGATCGAAGCTGTGTCTGGATATTATTCAGCAAGTAAGCAATGGGCGCAAGAAACAAACAGTGATGATTCACAGTTTTGGCGAAAGGATACCCGAACGTATTATGTGCACGGTAAAGATAATATCCCGTTTCATACAATTATTTGGCCAGCTATTTTGCAGGGGATACAATCAGAAGCGTTGCCTAAATATATTGTTTCGAATGAATATTTAACAGTTGAAAAAAGAAAGTTATCGACGAGTAAAAATTGGGCTGTTTGGGTTCCTGATATATTAGAAGAGTACCATCCTGATGCGATTCGTTATTTTCTAACTGTAAATGCTCCTGAAAATCGAGATACAGATTTTTCATGGCGGGAATTCATTTATAGTCATAATAGTGAATTGTTAGGAGCGTATGGGAATTTTGTAAATAGAACGCTGAAGTTTCTTGAAAAATATTATGAGAATACTGTACCAACTGGTCAAATGAATGAAGAAATTGGAGAAAAGTTAAAAGAACTATACGTTGAAGTAGGAGAATTCATTGAAAAAGCACATTTTAAACAAGCGCTGGAGCTGATTTTTGAACACATTCGCTATGCAAATAAATATTTTGACGAAAGGCAGCCGTGGAAACAAATAAAAGAGGATAAGGCAGCGTGCGGTGATACGATAAGAAACTGTATTCACCTTATCGTGAATTTTGCACAAATATTAGCACCGTTTCTTCCGTTTTCGTCCGCGCGATTACAACAAATGTTAGGAGTTTCAAAGAGCGGGTGGTCTTATAAGGTTGAAATCCCAGTGCATGTTTTGAATGTATCACCGTTATTTGAACGGATTGATGTGAAGAAAATTGAGGAAGAAGTGGAAAAGTTGAACGAATTTTTCAACGGTATATGAGAAGTGGGTTTTAATTTATATATAGAAAATAATCTCCTTACAAAAATGTAAGTTTATTGTAAGTTATTACAATAGCAGTTTGCTAGAAGTTTTTATACAATAAAAGTAAGAGATAAGAACGTTATAATAGATTGCGTATCAGCAAGAAAAGGAGAGATCAACATGGAATGGATTCACGAATTATTTCAACAGTACGGATACTATGTTGTACTTGTGGGGTTACTGTTAGAATATATTGCACTTCCGTTTCCGGGAGAGCCAACATTAGCTTATGCAGGATATTTAGCGCATACAGGTGAGTTACATTTACCGCTATTAATCTTTTTTTCTTTTTTAGGGACAAGTGTTGGGATGACAATTCAATATTTTGTAGGAAACAAGCTCGGTATGCCGTTTATTCAAAGGTACGGAAAATATGTTTTTTTAACGCAGCGTAAAATTGATTTAACACGAAAGTGGTTCGATAAGTATGGATATTTCCTAGTATTTATTGCATTTTTTATTCCTGGTGTGCGTCATTTTACAGGGTACTTTGCAGGGATTATTAATTTACCATTTCGCCGCTTTGCGATAACAATTTATTGCGGGGCGCTATTTTGGGTATTGTTCTTCTTAATAGGCGGTTATTGGTTAGGTGGCAATATTGATGCTATTTTTGGATTGCTTGAGGATCATATCGGAAAAATTATTATCGGTGTTGTTGTAATTGTGGCGGTAAGTGTAGCTGTGTGCTTCCGTAAAGAAATTAAACGTGTGTTTGCACAAACAGTAAATTAAAATAATCCATTTCATGTTGAGAAAGGCAGTGCTTAAGGAGAAGCACTGCCTTTTTATATAGATAATTCGGTAGTTTTTTCATTACTTATTTTTTTATATCGTTTTTTCAATTTGCACTTATATAGTGTTTACTTTTATGTTATATACATAATATAGTATATTTTAAGTTTTGATTAGAAAGATTATTGAATGTTTTAAGCTTTACATATTTACACTTTAAAGATGCTAGGGCACTTTAAAGTTTTTAAATCTTATATTTCATACGTTGAAATTTAATAATGAAAAGGGGAACTACTATGAACTTACGAACACGAATTTTAGGAATTGTATTTGTAGTCCTCCTGGGGCTGGCGAGTATGAATTGTGTATTTTTATACTTTACTGCAAAAGGCACTGGGGAACAAACAATTGGCGAATTAGGGAAGACTCAAGTTGAAGCAATGAAAAAGCAATTTGATAAAGATACATATGAATTGTGGATAAAGGATCCCCAAAAAAATGATACATATGAAAAGCTGCGAACTACATTAAATGAAATGCGTGAACATAACGGCGCATTATATGTATATACGATGAATTTTAAGAAGGATGAAGCGGTTATTATGATTGATGGGCAACCAACTTCAAAGGAAGCTTCACCGATTGGGGAGAAGTCTGATAGTAGTCCAACAGAAATCCAAAAGCTTAAGCAAGGTGAATGGGTGTACAGTCCCATTATAAATGATGAAAAATACGGGAAATATATGTCCGTTCTTATACCGTTACAAGACGGAAAGGGCCAAGTGTATGGAGCGCTTGGAATGGATATAAAAGCTTCTGTTGTCGATACGATTATGCATAACTTGTTGGCAGATCGAATGGTGAAACTCGCTCTTATTAATATAGGGGTTGTTGTCGCTGCCTTTGTATGTCTGTTCTATTTTATTTATCGAGGGTTAAAGCCACTTCATACGTTGAAAGAAGAAACGAAACGGATTGCAGAAGGGGATTTAAGAGAACTTCGCATTTCATCTCGTAAAAAAGATGAGATTGGACATATGATTGGTTCTTTCGGATATATGATGGAGAATTTGAGAGGAATATTGCATGGTGTACAGAAGGCTACACACTCTGTAACGCAAACATCGGAAATGTTGCTTTCTTCTACGCATGTGATGAAAGAACAAAACCAGACCATTTTATTATCGAGTCAAGAAATTACAAATAGTAATGCACAAACTGTTTCTTCGATGGAACAAGTTTCGAGTGCGATGCATTCCTTTGAAGAAGAAATACATGGTGTTGAACATGCGGTAGGTGATATGAAAAGTATTTCTCAAGCGATGGCACAAGCGGGCGAAGAAGGCCAGGGAATGTTGCAAAATACGGTTATGCAAGGTAAAGAAATGAAAGAGACATTCTATCAATTTGAAGATACCGTCAATTCTTTATTAACACAAGTAAGTCATACGGGAGAAATTTTATATACAATTGAAGATATTGCGGCGCAAACGAATATGCTTTCCTTGAATGCGGCTATTGAAGCAGCTAGAGCGGGAGAATCGGGCCGGGGATTTGCGGTTGTAGCAGAAGAAGTGAAATTGTTAGCAGATCGTACCGCAGAGCAAACAGGGCATATTCGTCAGTTAATTTCTAAGATGCAACAAGAAGCATCTGGTACGACAGAACAACTGTCGCAAGCGTTGCAGCAATATGATGCGCAGTTCAATCAAGTAAGCGTCGTAGCAGAGCAAATGACGGCACTGCAATATATTTCAAACGAATTAAATCAGTCACTGCAGCATGTGATCGAAAAAATGGAAACGATGAAACAGCAGCAGGGCGTGATTCATACGGAAGTATTGTCTGTCACGGCTGCAAGTGAAGAAACAGCTGAAGCTACTGAGGAAGTAAGTGTTACTATAGAAGAAGTGGCACAACATATGAATGTGTTTACACAAGAAGTGCAAGAAATGGCAGCGCAAATTCATGAATTAAGTGAACAAACGAAGCGCTTTACATTGTCATAAAGTGAAACTTTAATCAGTGGGAGACTTCATCCCCCGTTAATGCGGGATAAAGTGAAATTGTAAAGAACTTGTACTCATAGCGCTGAAGTTAAGAAAATAATAGAAAAAGACCATCCTGTTTCAAAGTGAAGTGAATAAGGATGGTCTTTCATTTGTTTTTACTTCTATTATTTCTCTAATTAATAGTTAGTTGATATGAAGAGAAATGATTATGAATTGCTTTCTACCTGAACATGACTGTCATCTTGTAGTAAGTGAAAGATATCAGCCATGCAAAATGCGATAAACCACGTCCATAGACCGTGGAAGAAAGCTGTGCTAATTTGCAGCGGTAAATCATAATTCGTTGTTGAAAATGAGATGCAAGCGCCAACGATACCGATCATTGTTAAAAGCGTCGTTTTTCTAGCATTTTCTGCTGAACTGAAAAAAATAAATGAACCAAGAACGGAAGCGCTTACAAAGGAATCAATCCCATTAATATATACATTTTCACCAATATGAGCATTTGTCCAAAAGCATAAGAGACCGCCTGCTATGGCAAATAATGTTGCAATAATAAGTTTCATTTTTTTGTTCATATGTTTTGCTCCTTTATCATCATAATTTGAATAGGAGAACCAATATATAAATCCATTTTAGCCTTGCTTGTGACAGCGACATCGTTTCCCTAATCTAGATTTATATATGAAATAAGGCGCTATATGTATTGCTTACTTTTATAATGTATACATAGTATAACATGTTTTAGATTCGAATAAAAATAATTATCAGATATTTTGAATATTGGTATGCGTTATCCAATGACATCGTAAAGTGAAACTTCCGTCAGTGGGGGGCTTACTGCCCACGGATAGCGGGATAAAGTGAAAAATAAAAACGCAAGGACATCATCCTTGCGTTTTGTTATATACGTTTAAATCGTCCGACTACTTCTACTGTTTCTGTAATGTTAATAAAGGCATGACTATCAACGTGCCTTATCAGACGTTTAATTTCTCCTAGTTCATAGCGCGTAACAACTGTGTAAATCATTTTTTTCTTATGGTTTGTATATCCACCGACAGCATCAACCATTGTTACACCGCGAATTCCATTTTGGAGCAATGCGCTTTTCACCATATCCCCTTTTTCGGTAACAGTCATCACTGTTAATTTAATGTGCTTCGTATGAATGGAATCGATTACTTTACTTGCTACAAATCGGCTGATTAGTGTGTAAAGTGTAATATCCCATCCGAAAATAAAACCAGCGATTACAAGTAGAATAAGGTTAAAGGCAAAAATAATAGACCCAATTGAAATATCTTTATGTTTTGCAACGATTAACCCAATAATATCGAATCCGCCCGTTGAAGAAGCAAAACGGAAAATGATTCCTGTTGCAGCTCCGCACAGCACACCGCCAAAGACAGAAGATAATAAAATATCATCTGAGATTTTATGAACGGGAATAACGTTCATCGCAAGCGTCGATATAGTAACGAAATATGCTGTTAAAAAAGTTGTTTTCTTTCCTAAGTAAAAATAGCTAAGAAAGAGAAGTGGAATGTTTAATAAAAAGATGAGTGCACCAATGTTGTAGTGCATTAAATAACCGATAATCATCCCAACGCCCGTAAAGCCGCCACTGATCATGTGATGTGGAATAAAGAACATATTCATTGAAACCGCATAAAAAATTGAAGCAACTAAAACAACAATCAGCTGAATTATAAATTCTAAATGCCATGTTTTTGCAGCTGGGAATGATAAAAAGGCGGTATCGGGAACGTAATCGGCGTCTCCTAGTTGGCCCATGTCTGTTTTCATCTCCATATTTATTTTTGATTACAAGAAGAGAATAATGCTTTTTTCAACAACTGACAATAGTTTTATTATTATGCAAAAATTTTATAAAATTTTAACAACTTACATGCGAGTATAAAAACATGAATATGTCAAATATAAGGAATTTACATATTGAATTAGTATGCTATAATCCTGTCATAAGGATGTGAAGAGATGGAATTTCTGTTGCAAGATGCAATGTTATATATATCTGTTGTAACAACGGCACTTTGTTTATTAGAAGTTTTGTTTCTCACTAATGTTTCGCGTTTTGTACGCCAACAAACATATAGAGGGAGACAGAAGGCTTTCGCATGTGTTGAAACGTGCGAGCAGCATATAGGGAATACTTCGTTTTTCTCTGTCTTTTATAAACATGGAATGGCCCGCTCAGTCCGTAGGCAAGAAGCAAGCGGAGAGAGTGATGATGTAGGTCCGTATATACCAATGTTTCGCTAACGAATTATGAAACATTGGAGGAATATATATTATGTTTAAATCATACCGAGCTTGGCTCGTAAGTTTATCATTATTACTTGTTGTTGTTTTATCAGGGTGTGGTAATGCAAATGCGAATGCAAGTGCAGCACCGATTGATGCGAGTAGTCCTGGATTTTGGAATCACTATATTGTATATCTAATTTCTGTTATGCTGCAATTTGTGGCGCACCATTTGCCGAATCATAGCTTTGGGATTGCGATTATCATCATTACGATTGTAGTTCGTACGATATTATTGCCGCTGACGATTACGCAATATCGCAGTCAATTAAAAACAAAGAAAATACAGCCAGCGCTTCAGAAGTTGAAGGAAAAGTATGGCGATACGACGAAAAATCCGGAGAAACAAAAGCAATACCAACAAGAAATGATGATTTTAATGAGAACGAACGGTGTGAACCCGATGATGGGATGTTTACCACTCTTACTACAAATGCCAGTCTTCTCAGCATTGTACTATGCCATTAGTCATACAGAAGAGATTCGTTCAGCTACTTTCTTATGGGTAAATTTAGGACATCCAGATCCTTATCACATTTTACCTGTCCTTGCTGCTGCGACAACATTCCTGCAAATGAAAGTATTTCAAACCAATATGACAGGAGAACAAAGTCAAGTATTGAAAGTTCAGCAGTTTATGATGCCAGCAATGATTTTGTTTATGGGATCTGCTGCACCGTCAGGACTTGTTTTGTACTGGATTACAAGTAACTTATTTACTGTCGTTCAAACTGTATTATTAAAGAAAGTAATGGATCGTGAAGATGGACAACTACAAGAGGCGTAGGGAAGGATAGTTGTTATGATATAAAGAAAGAGTTAACCTCAAATACTGCTCTAGCGGGATTTCGGTTAACTCTTTTTTATAAATATAAAGTGAAAAAGCGAGTACGAGAATAAGAAAAGCACCGCTAATAGTTATTTTATATAACTGTTATACTATACTGGAATAGTTTTATGTGTAATATAAAACACACTTGCTTTTTTGAAAAAATTCAATATAATGAATATTAATAACAAATTTCGACATTATAAAAGTATTGATAAGGACACGAGCTATTTTTTACGATTTTCAGAGAGGGAAGCCTTAGGCTGTGAGTTTCCTAATACGAATGAATAGTTTACCACCTTTGAACTGCAGCAGTGAACGAATATCTAGTAATTGTTTGCCGGCAATCTCCGTTATCTGAAACTTGAGAAATTGGTGATTTGTGTCTTCATGCCAATTGGAACAAGGGTGGAACCACGAATATAACACTCGTCCCTTTTATTAGGGATGAGTGTTTTTTATTTAAATCAAACTAGGGTTAGAGGGAGGACACACAGTTATGCATCATGATGACAAAAATAAAATTGGCCTAACGGTCGCGTTATCAATCGTTGTTGGAACAATTATCGGGTCTGGCGTATTTATGAAGCCAGGTAAGGTATTGGATTACGCCGGAAGTTCTAACATGGCAATCTTTGCTTGGGTAGTAGGGGGTATTTTAACCTTAGCAAGTGGCTTAACGGTTGCAGAAATCGGAGCGCAAATTCCGAAAAATGGTGGTTTGTACACGTATCTAGAGGAGATTTATGGTAGGTTTTGGGGTTATTTATCTGGCTGGATGCAAACACTTGTATATGGGCCAGCAATTATTGGGACATTGGGATTGTATTTTAGCTCATTAATGTTAAACTTTTTTCATATTGATAAAGTGTGGAACTTACCAATTGCAATTGGAACAGTTGTATTCCTTGGTGTGATAAATAGTGTAGGAACAAAATATGGGGGCATTGTTCAAACGATAACAACGATCGGGAAGATGATCCCAATCGTGCTTATTATTGTGATGGGATTTTGGAAAGGGAGCAGCGATGTATTTAACGTTGTTGTACCAGAGTCTGCAAATCAAAGTATAGGGATGGCAATTTTAGCAACATTATTTGCATATGATGGCTGGATTTTGCTCGCATCTATCGGCGGTGAAATGAAAAATCCAACAAAGCTATTACCAAAAGCATTAACAGTTGGGATTCTTGTTGTAACAGCGGCATATGTGTTAATTAATATGGCATTATTGAAAGTTTTACCAGCACCGCAAATTGTTACACTCAGTGAGAATGCGACAGCGACAGCAGCTGATATGTTATTAGGTCAATATGGCGGGAAATTGATTAGTATAGGTGTTATTGTTTCAATATTTGGATGTTTAAATGGGAAAATTTTAACATTCCCGCGTATCCCAGTATCAATGGCAGAGCGTGGTCAACTTCCGTTTTCAAACTTCATTTCAAAAATTAACGATAAGTTTCAAACGCCAGCAAACGCAATCTTTGTTGAGATTCTACTCGGTATTATTTTAATGCTGATTAGTGATCCAAATGAACTATCTGAGATTTCCGTATTTATTATTTATATTTTCTATGTTATGACATTTATCGGAGTGTTCATTTTAAGAAAGCGTAATGCAGGACAAAAACGTGAATATAGTGTACCTTTATATCCAATCGTACCAGCATTAGCAATTTTAGGATCACTATTTGTAATCGGAAGTGCAATTATTAATGATCCAATTAGTTGTTTCTTGTCAATTGGTATTGTGTTAACAGGATTACCAGTGTATTGGTATTTAAATAAAAAGTAAGTGGATAAATAGGGTTTTGAAAATAGGCATCTTTTGAAGGTGTCTATTTTTTTGTGCAAGGATATGGGAAGAGAGTGTGAAATGTGTGTATATAAGTAAAAATGGGGGAACGAGAGCATCTAGCCGTGTATGGAAGCGGGCAGTGCCTATTTCTACCACGTGTGATGTTTGAAACAAAGGGAGGTCGAAATTAGGATGGTGCCATCTATCATTGGTTTTCTATTTACGATACTCCCTACATTTATGCTTGTTTTTGTATTTCGCTGGATTCGGTTTATTTATATAAACTCAGAAGAACAAATAAAACAAAATAAGCATTTCATTATTATCGGATATTAAGAAGCAAAATGAAGAACGGACATGAGTAGGGATACATGTCCGTTTTTTAATAGCGCAGTTTCATTAAGAGGTTTCGGATTTCTTCGTCATTCATAAATAAATCATGATGTTTCTCGGTAATTTTTGCAAGGGCAACGTCATGATAGAAAAATTCTGTGAAAAATTTAACGAATGGCTGGGACATTGTTTTCATTGCTTGCCATGAGTTTTGCTCAGTGCCCGCAAATAAAATTTCACGATCATCAATAATGATGAGTAAAAAGCGTTCAAGTGCATGGTGCTCTTCTGTTGGGATGAGAAGATGGATGTTTTCTAATGATGTATCAAGGTTTCCTACAACAAGTGCTTCTATCTCAACACCGTGTTTTTTCTTTTCTTCTAGAATCGGCATATACTCTAGAAATGTATCATTCCACGCAGACATACGAATGGATTTCTTCGCGCTTTGCACAAGTTGTTTACTTTGCGCGTGAATAGAAGATTGTACTTTTAAGCTCCATACACGGTCATCTGTAAATCTTTTTTTCGATACGTTGTTTTGTAATTCTTCAACATTTGCTTGGAATTCTGCCGTTAATTTTTCAATGGCAAGCTGTAGCGGCAGAGCCGTATATAGCTTTTTCTTTTCCGAAACAGAATCCATCACCATGCCTTTGTCGACAAGGCGTACTAATATTTCATATATCTTTGCTTTCGGAACACCAGAATACTTGACGATGCTCGTTGCATCAAGCGGTTCTTCGCTTGAAACGAGAACTTCGTATGCTTGACTTTCATATTGTGAAAAACCGAATCTCTGTAACATAATTCCTCCCGAACGAAAAATTCTTGTGTCTTAAGAATAAAGAACTCTTCTTTGGAATACAAGTACTGTTATTGTAATGGGGCATAGAAATGGTTGTATGAAAATTTAAAATAAGAAGATTAACGTTTTACAAATATCATATATTCCTAATATAATAATATATAAGTTTGTGGAATTAATGAAGAAGGGGCTAGGGGGAGTAAGAGTTATGAGAAGTTTACGTTGGAAAGTAACAGTTGTATTTTCAGTACTTATTTCCATGATGTTTGCTATTTTTGGGACAACTGTATATCAGTTAGAAAAAGCGAAAGAGTCTCGTATACTTGATCAATATTCTCATAATACGATGGGTTTGTTAACAGAACAAATGAATGAGTTTATTAATGGTATTGGGGAGGATATGAAATACTATTCTAGTAGTGGAGCGATTGTTAAAATGCTACAAGACGGGGTTACACTAGAAGAAGAATCGGTGATAACGAAGGATTTTTTAGAGTTTAAAAATAATCACCCAGATATTTTAGACCTTTATATTGGCACGAAAGATAAGCAGACATTAAGTGCGAATCTTGCGGATGGTGGAAAAATACCAGAAGGATATGACCCAACAACAAGAGCATGGTATAAGACCGCTTTAAGTAATACGAAAAGCGTACATTGGGGACAGCCGCAATATGAAATTACAACAGGAAAATTAAGTGTTGGTGTTTCGAAAGCACTTTTATCTCCAGATGGTTCAGAAGTACTTGGTGTTGTAGCAATGGATGTGTCATTAAGCACAATTCAAAAGCTACTTCATAACATCCAGTACAACTATGGCGGAGAAATGTTTGTTGTAAATGATAAAAACATGGGAATAGTGTATCCAGATAAAGTTGGAAAAGATGTGTCAAAAGAACCACTGATTCAAAGTTTAAAACAAGATAGAAATGATTTTGTTGTAACTAAGTTAAAAGGGAAAGATGTCATTGCATACAGCCAGCTAATGAGATCTATGCCATGGAAAATTGGAATTGTCTATCCGAAAGAAGAAGTGGATAGTTTATTAGCAACAGTAAGAAATATGGTTATAGGGTTAGGGTGTGTAGGTGTACTTGCTGCAATTGTTGTATCCTATTTCTTTGCAAGAAGGTTAATAAGACCACTTCAATCATTAACGAATCAAGTGCAAGAAGTAGCGGAAGGAGACTTAACGCTACAAATGAAAGTGCAAACGAACGATGAGGTGGGTGTACTCACAAAGCACTTTAACGATATGGTTGGACAAATGAATGAAATGGTTAGCCGTATTAAACATAACGTATCATCAGTGCAACAGTCAGCTGATAGCTTGCATTATTTAACAAATGAGACTGTTGCTTCAAGTAAGGAAGTTTCTAGTGCGATGGATGATGTGACGGGCGGTGCGTCAACATTAGCGAATAGTGTGGAGGAAATTTCAGGGCAGCTAGAAAATATGGAACAGTCTGTAGGACAAGTAAATGGCTCAGTAACTTCTATAAAAGAGGTAACAAGTCAGGCGGAACAAGCGTCGCAAAGCGGTTTACAGACGATGCAACGTTTAGTGGATACAAGAAAGGAATCCTCTTCGATTGTGTCGGAAACAGAAACAGCAGCTGAGAAACTTGACCATAGTGTACAGTCTATTCAAAATGTCGTTGAGCTCATTAAAGGAATTTCTGATCAAACAAATTTATTAGCATTAAATGCTTCTATTGAAGCAGCGCGTGCAGGGGAACAAGGAAAAGGTTTTGCTGTTGTTGCGGAAGAAGTACGAAAATTAGCAGAACAGTCCAAAGAAGCGACTGGCGACATTGCTTCTATTATTGCAGAGGTGCAACAAGAAGTAGCTCGCGTCGTAGAAGTGATTAGGAATTTAAAAGATATCGCTAACGTGCAAGATCATGTAACGAGAGATGCGGAACAATCATTCCGAATTGTTATTTCTGTTGTAAATACAATCATTACTTCTGTTGAAAGAATTTCCACAGAAGTACAGAAGATTGGACATGAACAGAAAGATATTACACAAGTTATGCAAACTATCGCCGAAACGAGTCAGGAGAGTGCAGCTGTATCAGAAGAAGTGAATGCAGCAACAGAAACGCAAGTAGCTCATCTAGAAAAAGTATCTGGAACGATGAAGCAATTAACAGTGGAAATGAACGGTTTAGAAAAGGTAGTAGAACAATTTAAAATAGACAAATAGAGATTCAAGCTGTCGGGATTTTCCCGGCAGCTATTTTCTATGTCGAATCGCCGATATATTTTTAAAGAGGAAAAAAATCTTGTACAATAGTAAAGAATCTATAGAAGAGGTGAACAAATATGGCAATTGTTGATGTTACCATTATTCCAGTTGGAACAGGTAATACAAGTGTAAGTGAATATGTAGCAGAAATACAAAAAGTACTTGAGAAAAATGCAGATCGCGTCAAGTATCAATTAACGCCAATGAATACAATTATTGAAGGAGAACTTCCGGTATTATTTGAAGTCATTCAACAAATGCATGAAGTTCCGTTTTCTAAAGGTGCAGGCCGCGTAGCAACAAATATTCGCGTTGATGATCGCCGTGATAAAGTCAGCTCAATGGAGAAGAAGTTACAATCTGTACAATCGAAGTTATAAAGTGTGAGGGAAGCAGTTATATTAGGCTGCTTCTTTTTTGACGAAGGATAAGATATTTGTTTATCATCAACTATAAAGAAACATGAAGGAGGGATGAGAGGGATGAGCGAAAAATTTCAAGAACAGTTTGATGGTTTGTTAGAGAAGTATACAGAGCTCTTATTAGGAGAGAGCAATGAAGAATATAAGCAAAAGGTTGAGAAGTGGGCGTTATATTCGTATGTCGCTAAAACGATGCCAGCTCTAGTAAAGCATTGGAATGAAACGTATCCGGATGCGAAAGAAGAGATGATACAGTTAATTGGAGAAATTAAAAGGTTGAATGACGAGCATAGACAAAAGAAGTGAAAAAGAAAAACGATATAAATACAAATTAAAAAATCGACATAAAAACTCTCTTTCTTTTTAGACGGGCGAGAGCATCGAAGCGGTCAGGGCCTGCAAGGTTTAAACCAAAAGGAGAAAGCAAGTAGCGGTCATACGGTATTCTGCATAGCCGCTGGAGTTAGATGAAGATGACGAAAAATTAGAATGGATTTATATAAAAAATCTTTCTTTTTAGATGAAGTACCTGGCCGTGCGGAGAAGTGGTCAGGGCTTTTTTTGTCACATGTGGGGAGAAATCGATAATGCCCATGAATTATTTTTATATAATGTTCATGTGTCATATGATATAGAAGTGATACTTTCGTCTTGGATATAGGATAAGAGACTCAAAACATTTGTCGAATTTACTGCTGAGAGATGTAACTGGCTTTTCATCTCTTAACATTTCGGGATGTCGAAAAATTTTTTATATGATTTTTCCTTTTAGAATTCGGATGTGCAAACATTCTCGTATTATTATGTTAATTATCTAAATAATTATTTGTATCAAATAATTTTAAACAGTGATATAATTTAGAAGAGGGGTAAAAAACAGACAAAGTACAGTCATAGGGGTGAAAGACATGGAACAATTAATGCGTAATTCTTTTTTGTTTTTATCAAAAAATAAAGCGCTAACAAAACTAGCGAAAAAGTACGGCTTACGTTTTGGAGCAGGGCGCTTTGTTGCGGGAGAAACAATTGACTTAGCGGTAGCTGCCATTAAAGATTTAAACAAACAAAACCTTTGTGTTACGATCGACTATTTGGGGGAATTTGTTGATAACGAAGCAGAGGCAAATGAGATGGCGGATGAATCGATTGAAGCAATTCGTGCAATTGGCCGTGAAAAGCTAAATTCTCAGCTTTCATTAAAAATGACATCTATGGGTCTAGACATTTCAGAAAATTTAGTTATGAATAATATGCGCCGTATTTTAGACGCAGCGAAAGAAAACGGTGTGTTTGTAACAATTGATATGGAAGACTATTCACGTTGTGGAAAAACAATTGATATCTTCAAGAAGTTAAAAGAAGAATATGACAATGTTGGTACAGTAATTCAAGCATATTTATATCGTACAGAGAAAGATATAGATGATTTGAATGCTTATACACCAAATTTACGTCTTGTAAAAGGGGCATATAAAGAGCCCGAGGAAGTTGCATTTCCAGAAAAGAAAGATGTAGATGAAAATTATAAAAAAATTATTAAAACGCACTTATTAAATGGCAATTATACAGCAGTCGCTTCACATGATGATGCAATTATTGAATATACAAAAAAACTTGCTGAAGAATACAACATTCCGCGTGATCAGTTTGAATTCCAAATGTTATACGGCATTCGCACAGAGCGTCAACTTGAGCTTGTGAAAGAAGGATATAAAATGCGTGTATATGTACCATATGGAAACGACTGGTACGGCTATTTCATGCGCCGCTTAGCAGAACGTCCAGCTAACGTAGCATTCGTATTAAAAGGAATGGTTAAAAAATAACCAAGGAAGTGTAAACTTCCTTGGTTATTTTAATTGCTCAAAAGCATATTCTGCCATCTTTTTGGCATCGGGATAAACTGTTTTGCGGCCAGTAGAGAGGACAACGGTGATCACTCTTTTCCCGTCTTTTTCATCTATTGTAACGACCGTATATTCTGCTAATGCTGAAAGACCACTCTTACTTCCAATCGCATGTGGATCAGCGTACAATTCCTCACGTCCATAGTTTGCGATCTTTTTCGTTTGCATAGATGTGTGCACTGTTGTATGAATGGTATTCATATCTTGCAACACTATTGGATATTTTAATGCTTCTTTTGTAATAAGTGCCAAATCATATGGTGAAATTTTATTACTAAGCGCATCAGCTCCGCTTGCATTTTTAAACGTTGTATGTGTTGCTCCCAGTTGTTTTGCTCGTTCATTCATCATTTTTGCAAACTTTTCTTTGGAACCGGCGATATGCTCTGCAATCGATTCGGCAATTGGATCGGCACTAATGACAAGCATGAGCTTTAATGCTTCATCACGCTTTAATTTTTCTCCGGCATGCAGTGTAATTTTTTTGCTTTGGCTTTCTGTTTTTATCGCATGTTCTGTCACAGTAATTTCTTCATCTTCTTTTACATTTTCCAGTAAAAGGAGAGTGGTCATCATTTTCGTTACACTCGCTGGATAGGAACGATCATGTTCACGTTTTCCGTATAAAATGTCTCCTGTTTTTGCATCAATCGTCACGCCGTACTTTCCAGATATATCAGGCTGATTGGCCTTAACTATTTGCCTATGCGCATATAAAGAAAAAATCATTGCAATAAATAATGTAGCTGAAATAACAAGTAGTGTAATGGTTCGTTTCATTATGTACCCTCTTTTATGTATGAAATAGACAGCGATATAGCTCATTTTTCATTATGCCATGTTCGCTGCCTATAGTTGTACTATTATTTTTCACCCATATTGTGTTTCTTATATTGCTGATTATTTCCTTGGCGGCCTTTTTCGATGCCGCGATCAACTGGGCCAGCATTTCCTGTTACGCTTGTTGAACTAATACCTGCTTTTGATGGATTTTTTTTAATTTTAGCCATAAGTTATGCCTCCGTTTGATCAAGTGTTTTAAGAAAGGAAGTTCACTACATATCATGTCCAAAATATGAAAAAAGAAATAAGTTCAGAAAATTTTATTTTTAAATATATTGCGAAAATTTAAACGTTAGCATATATTTATTAGTAGAGGCTCACTCATAGATTGCGACGTTTGTCGAAAAATTGAATGAGCATTCATTCAAGAATAAGGGGGAGAATTGGATGTTCCAAATTAAAAAGGCTGCAGTTCTTGGTTCTGGTGTAATGGGTTCTGGGATTGCTGCACATTTAGCTAACATCGGTATACCGACATTATTGCTTGATATTGTACCACCATCGCTGACGAAGGAAGAAGAAGCGAAGGGACTTACATTAGAACATAAAAGTGTACGAAATCGTTTCAGCAACGGAGCGTTGCAAAAGTTGTTAAAGCAAAAACCAGCTCCTCTTACAGTAAAAGGAAACTTAGCATTAATTGAGGCGGGCAATATGGAAGATGACATGGAACGCCTTGCTGATGTTGATTGGATTATTGAGGTTGTTGTTGAAAATTTAGATGTTAAAAAGAAAGTATTTGAAAAGGTAGAAGCTGTTCGTAAACCAGGTTCTATTGTGAGCTCAAATACATCGGGTATTTCCGTTGAAAAGATGATCGAAGGGCGTTCAGATGACTTCAAAAAACATTTCCTAGGAACGCACTTTTTTAACCCACCACGTTATTTAAAACTTCTTGAGATTATACCAACAAAAGATACAGATTCACATGTGTTAGAATTCATGAAACTATTTGGCGAAGATGTACTAGGCAAAGGTGTTGTGGTTGCAAAAGACACACCAAACTTTATTGGAAACCGCATTGGTACGTACGGACTGCTTGTAACGCTGCAAGAAATGGTAAAACGCGGTTATAGCGTTGGAGAGGTAGATTCTGTAACAGGTCCGTTAATTGGTCGTCCAAAAAGCGCAACGTTCCGTACATTAGATGTTGTCGGATTAGATACATTTGTTCACGTTGCAAATAACGTATATGAAAATGTAAAAGAAGAAGAGCGCGAAGTCTTTAAAGTACCAGCATTCATGCATGACATGTTAGAAAGAAAATGGCTTGGAAGTAAAACAGGTCAAGGCTTCTTCTTAAAACAAGGAAAAGAGATTTTAGAGTTAAATCCTGAAACGATGGAATACGAAGCACGTAAAAAATTAAAGGCAGCTTCTGTTGAGATAAGTAAACAAGAAAAAGGATTAGCGAATAAATTGAAAGCGCTTGTATATGCAAAAGACCGCGCTGGTGAATTGTTATGGAACATTATTACACCGACTCTTCTATATGCAGCAAAGCTTACGAAAGAAATTGCTGATGATATTGTTGCAATTGATAATGCGATGAAGTGGGGCTTCGGCTGGGAGCAAGGTCCGTTTGAAATTTGGGATGCAATTGGTGTTGTGAAGTCCGTTCAGAAGATGGAAGAGAACGGTCAAGTTGTTCCAAATTGGGTAAAAGAAATGATTGAGAACGGTGTTACATCATTCTATAAACAAGATAATGGCGAGAGTTATTACTATGATAACGGTGAGTACAAACAAATCGTTCGTAATAAAAAAGCAATTTCTCTAAAACAATTGAAAGAGAAAAATGGCGTACTAAAGAAAAATAGCGGTGCAAGCTTAATTGACTTAGGAGATGGCGTTCTTTGCTTAGAGTTCCATTCTAAGAGCAATGCGATTGGTATGGATATTACGCAAATGATTAACTACGCTGTTGATGAAGTAGAGAAGAATTATAAAGGGCTTGTTATCGGAAACCAATCGAAAAACTTCTGCGTAGGTGCAAACCTTGCGATGATCTTAATGGAAGCACAAGACGACAACTACTTTGAAATTGAGTGGGTTGTGAAAAGTTTCCAAGATGCAATGATGAAAATTAAGTACTGCTCAAAACCAGTTGTGGCAGCGCCTTACGGTATGACACTTGGCGGCGGTACAGAAGTTTGCTTACCAGCAGCTAGCATTCAAGCTTCTAGTGAAACGTATATGGGACTAGTAGAAGTTGGTGTTGGTTTAATCCCTGGCGGAGGCGGTAACAAAGAGCTATACATTAAGCATCTAAACAAAATGGCAAATGGTGTTGAGTTTGATCTGCAAAAAGTCGCAAACAAAGTGTTTGAATCAGTAGCGATGGCGAAAGTTTCAACATCTGCGCAAGAAGCAGTCTCTCATAACTTCTTAGGCGATAAAGATGGCATTAGCGTCAATGGTGATCACTTACTATACGATGCAAAACAAAAAGCACTTACTTTATATGAAGCAGGCTATAAAGCACCAATTCGTAAAAAGATTCCAGTTGTTGGGGAAACAGGGTATGCAACGCTTGCGCTTGGAGCAGAAGCAATGCATTTATCTGGCTACATTTCCGAGTATGATCTGCACATTGCGAAAAAACTCGCATATGTCATTGCTGGCGGAAAAGTCCCATATGGAACAGAAGTGGATGAGCAATATTTATTAGATATTGAACGCGAGGCGTTTATTAGTTTAGTGAGCGAAATGAAATCACAAGCAAGAATGCAGCACATGCTTGTAAAAGGAAAACCATTACGTAACTAAGGAGGAAGATTGTTCATGAGAGAAGCTGTTATTGTTGCAGGGGCAAGAACGCCTATCGGGAAAGCGAAGAGAGGATCATTAAATACAGTGCGTCCTGATGACTTAGGAGCATTAGTTGTAAAAGAAACGTTAAAACGTGCAAATAACTATGACGGTCCAATTGACGATTTAATTTTTGGCTGTGCGATGCCAGAAGCAGAGCAAGGTTTAAATATGGCACGTAATATCGGCGGGTTAGCAGGGCTTTCTTATGACGTTCCGGCTATTACCATTAACCGTTACTGTTCTTCAGGTCTGCAAAGTATCGCTTACGGTGCAGAGCGCATTATGCTTGGTCATTCAGAGGCAGTATTATCAGGCGGCGCTGAATCAATGAGTTTAGTGCCGATGATGGGGCACGTTGTTCGTCCGAATAGCCGCCTTGTTGAAGCGGCTCCGGAATATTATATGGGCATGGGACATACTGCAGAACAAGTTGCTGTAAAGTATGGTATTTCCCGTGAGGAGCAAGACGCATTTGCAGTAAGAAGCCATCAGCGTGCGGCAAAAGCATTAGCAGAAGGGAAATTTGCAGATGAAACAGTGTCTGTTGATGTAACGCTTCGCACTGTTGGAGTAAATAACAAGCTGCAAGAAGAGACTATTTTGTTCTCACAAGATGAAGGCGTAAGAGCAGATACGACGTTAGATGTACTTGGGAAACTGCGTCCAGCATTTAATGTGCGCGGAACTGTAACTGCTGGTAACTCCTCACAAATGAGTGACGGCGCAGCGGCAGTATTACTAATGGATCGTGAAAAAGCAGTAAGCGACGGATTACAGCCGCTGGCGAAATTCCGCTCCTTCGCAGTAGCTGGTGTACCGCCAGAAGTAATGGGAATTGGTCCAATTGCAGCAATTCCGAAAGCATTAAAATTAGCGGGCTTAGAGTTATCTGATATTGGCTTATTTGAACTAAATGAAGCATTTGCATCGCAATCCATTCAAGTTATTCGCGAACTTGGACTAGATGAAGAAAAAGTAAACGTAAACGGCGGAGCGATTGCCCTTGGACATCCACTTGGCTGTACAGGATCAAAATTAACATTATCTCTTATTCATGAGATGAAACGCCGCAACGAACAATTCGGTATCGTAACAATGTGTATCGGCGGCGGAATGGGTGCTGCTGGAGTGTTTGAATTACTGTAATAAAAGTGGAAGCGGCTCGCTCAGAACAGGAGGGGGGATGGAGCTTCTGACAAAGAGGAGCTTTTTGCCTCGGCGGAAGACGCGAAGCCACCGACTGTTTTAGCCGCTGGAACTAGATAATATAAAAACGGACTTAGATAAATAAAGAGGGTATGCAAAAAAAGAAGGCTAGCTTCTCTTATAACAAGAGAAGCAGCCTATGAAAATATGAAGGAGGAATTTTTCATGGAAAAAACAGTAGGAAGTGCAGTAAAAGGCGGTAGCTTTTTAATTGATGATATTACAATCGAGCAAGTATTTACGCCGGAAGATTATAGCGATGAGCATAAATTAATTGCGAAAACGACAGAAGATTTTATTGTAAATGAAGTATTACCAGAGCTTGAATATTTAGAGAAACATGAGTTTGATCGCTCTGTTCGCTTATTAAAAGAAGCTGGCGAGCTTGGTTTATTAGGTGCTGATGTACCGGAAGAGTACGGCGGTATTGGTCTTGATAAAATTAGTTCTGCATTAATCTCAGAGAAGTTTTCTCTTGCAGGCGGCTTTGCAATTACACACGGTGCTCACGTTGGGATTGGATCGTTACCAATCGTATTATTCGGTAACGAAGAGCAAAAGAAAAAATATTTACCTGCGTTAGCAACAGGTGAAAAGTTAGCTGCATACGCATTAACAGAGCCAGGTTCTGGATCTGATGCATTAGGCGCAAAAACAACGGCTCGCTTAAATGCGGAAGGTACACACTACGTATTAAACGGTGAGAAACAATGGATTACAAACTCTGCTTTCGCTGATGTATTCGTTGTATATGCGAAAGTAGATGGCGAACATTTCTCAGCGTTTATCGTAGAGAGAGAATACCCAGGTGTATCTACAGGCCCGGAAGAAAAGAAAATGGGTATTAAATGTTCTTCTACTCGTACATTAATTTTAGAAGATGCATTAGTACCGAAAGAAAATGTACTTGGTGAAATTGGTAAAGGTCATGTTATTGCCTTTAACATTTTAAATATTGGTCGCTATAAATTAGGTGTTGGTACAGTTGGTTCTTCAAAACGTGCGTTAGAAATTTCAGCGCAATATGCAAATCAGCGTCAACAATTTAAACAACCAATTGCTCGCTTCCCATTAATTCAAGAGAAACTTGCAAATATGGCAGCGAAAATTTATGCAGCTGAAAGCTCTGTATATCGTACAGTTGGTTTATTTGAAAGCCGTATGAGCACATTATCGGAAGAAGAAGTAAAAGACGGAAAAGCTGTTGCAGCTTCTATTGCTGAATATGCAATTGAGTGCTCTTTAAACAAAGTATTCGGTTCTGAAGTATTAGATTACGTAGTGGATGAAGGTGTCCAAATCCATGGTGGTTACGGATTTATGGCAGAGTACGAGATTGAAAGAATGTACCGCGACTCTCGTATTAACCGTATTTTCGAAGGTACGAACGAAATTAACCGCTTAATCGTACCAGGTACGTTCTTGCGTAAAGCAATGAAAGGTGAATTACCACTTTTACAAGAAGCACAAAAATTACAAGAACAGTTAATGATGATGATGCCAGAAGAAGTAGGCGATGAGCCATTAGCGCTTCAAAAACATTTAGTGAAAAATGCGAAGAAAATTGGCTTAATGGTTGCTGGTTTAGCTGCTCAAAAATACGGTAAAGGCTTAGACAAAGAACAAGAAGTTCTTGTGAACATTGCGGATATCGTAAATAACTTATACGCAATGGAATCAGCTGTTCTTCGTACAGAAAAAGCAATCAAAGTAACTGGCCTTGAGAAGAACAAACAAAAAGTTCTTTACACAGAAGTATTCTGCCAAGAAGCATTCAACCAAATCGAAGCAGATGCAAAAGAAACAATTATCGCTGTTGAAAATGGCGATATGCTGCGCATGATGTTATCTGCACTTCGTAAGCTAACACGTCACACACCAATTAACGTTATTCCGAAGAAACGTGAAATTGCAGCGAAAGTGTTAGAGGATGAGCGTTATACAGTTTAATAAATAAGAAGGAGCTGCCTTTGAGGCAGCTCTTTCTTTCGCGTTTGACAATATATTGACGCACTCGATAGTTGTATAAAGAGAAATTAAAGAATAAAAAATATAAATGCTATGTATCCAACTGAAATAAAACCTACTAATGTCTGACCAATAACATTAATCTTTATATGAATATCATTTTTCCAATCTTTAGCCATCATATAACTAAGTGAAAAAGCAGAAACAAATGGACAAAAGAAACCTATTATTCCACATACACTATTCCAATCATTAAACACATCAACAAAAAACGTTATCAACAATGTAATATTAGTTGCTAGTAATAGGTAATATTTCAAAAACAACAGCCCTCTCATAAATCAATTACTAATTTAGTTTTTACCATAAACCTGCCCTTTAATTAAATTAAGCAACATCATAATCTCTATAATTATTTTAACATAAATTACCTTATTTTTCAGATTTTCACCCCCTTAAAACCTCAAATAACAACAAAAATTACACCTGAAATTTTTGTGTGACAATAGCCAATATCAGCATGTTAAAACTCAATAAAATCTTATATAAAAATAAAAAACGAGAATAAAACCTGTACGACTTTTCTCCTTGATTTACAATGCTATTCTAATGTTTCTTCACGTTATCGGAACTACTTAATATAAAACGGCTACTTCTTTTTTTGCCCAAAAATGGAATTTCTAGTGACGAAAACTAATGGCATTAGTATAATGAAACTAATACCATTAGTTTTCGGAAGGGGAGCTGGAAATATGAGAATGGTGCACGAAAAAACAGTATATCAATTGTCATTTTTACCAAGAGTGTTTCCTATAAATTGTTATTTTGTAGAGGAAGAAGATGGTTTAACTTTAATTGATGCGGCTTTGCCATATAGCGCAAAAGGCATCTTACAAACGGCTGAGAAAATAGGAAAGCCGATTACTAATATTGTATTAACACATGCGCATGATGATCACATCGGTGCACTAGACGCATTAAAAGAAGTACTTCCTGATGTTCCAGTTTATATTTCTAAGCGGGACGCAAGGCTGTTAGAAGGAGATACGACATTACAAAGAGATGAACCGAATACGCCGATAAAGGGCGGTGTACCTAAAAAGGTGAAGACGAGACCAGATTTTTTATTAGAGGATGGAGACCGAATTGGATCGCTTCTTGCGATTATGACACCTGGACATACACCAGGCTCCATGTCGTTTCTTGATACACGAAATAACGCTCTTATTGTAGGAGATGCATTTCAAACAAGAGGGGGCACAGCTGTTTCGGGACAAATGAAATTTTGGTTTCCGTTTCCTGCAATGGCAACGTGGAGTAAAGAAGTAGCATTACAGAGTGCAGAAAGGCTAAGAGAATATGAGCCTTCCTTACTCGCGGCAGGGCATGGAAAAATGATAAATAATCCAGGCGCTGCAATAGACTGTGCCATTGAGGAAGCAAAGCGAAATATAGAAAGTATGAAAGAGGGTTAATTTATGTCACCGAGAATCGGACTTACATTACAGAAAATTGTAGTCACAGCGGCAGAAATCGCAGATACAAATGGCATACAAGAAGTAACATTAGCGTCATTATCGCAAAGGCTGGGAATACGTTCTCCTTCTCTATACAATCATGTGGAAGGGTTACAAGATGTCCGAAAGCATCTTGGTATTTACGGAATAAAGCAGCTACACGGGGCACTGAAAGAGGCGGTTGAGGATAAAAGTATGGACGAAGCAATTCATGCATTAGGAGAAGCGTACGTATCATTTGTCCGAAAACATCCTGGATTGTATGAAGCAACTTTTTTACGGGATGAAGAAGTGCAACAAGCAGGAGACGGAATTGTAGAGCTTTGTCTTCGGGTTTTACAGCAATACGGCTTAGAAGGAGAGAATGTACTTCATGCGACGCGCGGACTAAGAAGTATTTGTCACGGATTTGCGTCAATTGAACAACAAGGCGGATTTGGGTTGCCGCTGGAGTTAGATGTGAGTTTACATTTATTAT
Source organism: Bacillus sp. S10(2024) (assembly GCF_050473865.1). Lineage (NCBI taxonomy): Bacteria > Bacillati > Bacillota > Bacilli > Caryophanales > Bacillaceae > Bacillus > Bacillus sp. S10(2024). The sequence continues at coordinate 4,021,684 of NZ_JBFLUR010000002.1, forward strand.
TGGAAACATTTATTAAAGGACTGTATGTGATGAAAGGATAAAACCTTAGAAGCGATTCTAAGGTTTTTTCGTGCATACAATTTCAAAAGAAATAAATACTAAATCGTGAATGAACAAAGAAAGGAAGGTCGTCACAATGCAAAATTTAACTGAACTTGAAGTAGAAAATTTGCGTCATCTGATTGGCGGGCATGCAACAGTTATTAACAAATTACAAGAGTATGCACAGACATGTACGGACCCGCAGCTGAAGCAAATGTTACAAAAAGATGTGCAAGATGCACAAAATACGAAACAGCGATTAATGTCGTTTCTAGGATAGGAGTGCAGAGAATATGAATGAAAAAGATATGGTGAACGATTACTTAGCCGGGTTAAATGCAAGTTTAACGGGTTATGCAAATTACATTGCGCAAGCGAATAATGAACAATTACATCAAACGTTAATTCAAATTCGTAATCAAGATGAAGTAAGGCAACGTAATTTATATGAATATGCGATGCAAAAAGGCTATTATCAACCAGCAGCTGCAGCAAATCCAATGGTTGTACAGCAGTTAAAAAGTCAATTGAATGCACAATAAAGTGAAACTTTAATCAGTGGGGGTTACCTTCATCGCCCGCTAATTATCAGCTCTCATCAATTGGGCTTTTACGGGCAGTAATACTGCCCGCAAATAGCGGGATAAAAACAGAAATATTTCAAAGCGGATAACGTAATCGAGACGTTACCCGCTTTTTTGTGAAAATAAAACATTCGGAACTTTGTCGGAATTATGTGCAAAGGGACATAAAATGTCTATATTATTTGTGATACTTTTCACAAGTTGTACATGGTTTCTATGGTAAAAGCTTCTATAATAAAACGTGTGAGTTATATAAAACAAAGAAGGCTATATTAGGAAGCAGGGGAGATCATCATGAATAGAAGTACAAGAAAAGTTGCAATTATAGGTACTGGGTTAGTTGGATCTAGCTGTGCGTATTCTATTGTGAATCAAGGAATCTGTGAAGAATTAGTGTTAATTGATATTAATCATGAACGAGCAGTTGGCGAAGCGATGGATTTGTCACACTGCATGAATTTTACAAATACAAGAACAAAAGTATATGCAGGAACTTATGAAGACTGTAAGGATATGGATATTGTTATTGTTACAGCAGGACCTACTCCAAAATCAGGACAAAGTCGTCTGGATACTTTAAGAGCAGGTGCGAAAATTATGGAAAGTGTCGTGTCAGAGGTTATGAACAGCGGATTTCAAGGTATTTTCTTAATTGCCTCTAATCCAGTTGATATTATGACTTACCAAGTTTGGAAGCTATCCGGTCTTCCGAGAAACCGTGTGATTGGTACTGGAACATCTTTAGATTCTTCTCGCTTACGAACAATTTTGTCTGAAATATTTGAGGTGGATCCGCGTAGCATTCACGGTTACTCATTAGGACAACATGGCGATTCACAAATGGTTGCTTGGTCTCACGTAACAGTTGGCGGAAAACCAATTCTCCAAATTTTAGAAGAGCAAAAAGAACGATTTGCAGATATTGATTTAGATTCGATTGTTGAACAAACTGCAAAAGCGGGTTTAGAAATTTCTAAACGAAAAGGAACAACTTATTACGGCACCGGGAACTCCTTAGCTTATATTGCACGTTCTATTTTTAATGATGATTATCGTGTTATGGCTGTATCAACAATTCTAGATGGTGAATATGGTGAGTATGAAATTTGTACAGGTGTCCCAGCTATCATAACAAGAGATGGTGTAAAAGAGATTGTTGAGCTGAGCTTAACAGAAGCTGAAGAAAGTCAATTTGCACAATCAAATGATATTTTACGTGACTATATGAAAATAATTGGTTGCTAGATTAGATGAAGGTAAAACAGATGAAGGAATATATCATGCCTCGTATATTTAAAGGGTCTGCAGGAATTGCACAAGGTATTTTCGTATCTCTTGGAATTGGCCTACTGATTGAGAATATAGGAAGAATTGTCGATATTCCAACGTTAATTACAATCGGAATTGTTGCGAAATCACTTATGGCGCCGGCAATTGGAGCAGGGATTGCTTTTATGCTCGGAGCAAATGGACTTGTCATTTTCTCAGCGATGGTTGCAGGAACGATTGGAGCTGGAGCGATTTCGATTACTACAGCCGGTTTAATGATTAAAACTGGCGAACCAATCGGTGCGTTATTAACAGCGACGCTAGCGATTTATATCGGTAAACGGTTAAGCGGAAAAACAGCTTTAGATATGATGCTCGTTCCGTTTGCGTCAATATTAGGTTCAGGTTTAGTCGGTATTTGGTTATCTCAAAATATTACGCCGGTCTTAAATACAGTTGGGGAATTTATTAAAGATAGCTCAGCTGGTAACCCGTTTATCGCGTCTATTGTACTTGCAGTTGTTTGGGGGTTGTTATTAATGTCTCCAGCGTCATCAGCAGCTCTAGCAATTGCACTTAGCTTAGATGGTGTGGCAGGCGGTGCTGCACTTGCAGGATGCGTCGCTCAATTTATTGGATTCGCTGTTATTTCTGCGAAAGAAAATAATTTAGGCGGTATTTTAGCGCAAGCTCTTTGTACACCGAAAGTGCAACTTCCGAATATCACTAGAAATCCAATGATTCTTGTACCAACTGTTGTTGCGAGTGCGATTGTAGGTCCTGTATCAGCGCTTGTCTTCCAAATCACAGCAGGGAAAGAAATTGCAGGTCTTGGACTTAGTTCTTTAATCGCACCAATTAATTTGATTTCAAGCAAAGGATTGAGCGTTGTTCCAGCGATGATGATTACTTATATCGTAATTCCAGTAGCTGTTTCTTATATACTGTATATGATTTTGAAAAAAACAGGTCGCATTAAACCTGGCGACATGACTGTACCACAATCTTAAAGACTAGTAAGAGTGTTTTAAAATATGCCAATTTGAAAATCTCCTCTTACATAGAGAAAAGCAGACTGAAGAAGCCACAGTCTGCTTTTGTTGTTATAGATTATACGCCGGCTTGCACAGTAATCTTTTGCTCACGTGATTCAAATACATAGTGCATGGCTGCATAGAGGAAGCTTCCTAGTACGACACCTGCTACCACATCTACAAAGGCGTGCTGTTTTGTAAATAAGGTAGACAAAATAATGAGCACACCAACAAATATTAGCAGGCAGTACATCCATTTACTTTGTTCCTTTCGCTTAAAGGCTGTAATCATAATGACAAATGTTGTGAGTACGTGAATACTAGGAAAACAATTCACTGGTTGATCGAGACTATAAATATAGCGTACTAAATTAGCAAATACATCATTGCCGATTACTTCAGGGCGTGTTACTGTTGTTTGCCACATATAATAGACGCTAAAGGAAGTGAGTTTCCCGAATAGGACACTACTTAATGTAACATAATAGAGTTTTCGATCTGCAAAGCAGTAATAAATAAGAGCGCCATATAAATAAGGGAACCAAAGTAAATATGGAACGATAAATTCTTTTGTGAATGGAATCCATTCATCTATTTTTGTTGTTACATTTACAGCGCCTACTGTGGAGTGATTGAGCACGTCATAAAGGGCACTTACAGGTATAAGTAGGAGTAGGTAAGATAATGGGATAAAGGCTGAAAACTTATTATTTTTCATAGTAATTCTCCTATTTGTAATGTAATAACTTAGAACTTGAAAAATTATAATATAAAACATATAAATGAACCATCGATTTTTCTAACATTTTTTACAAATAACCTTACAGTTTTGTCACTATATCATATTATGAGGTCTTGATGCAGGTGTGCTTAAGAGAAGTTACCATTAATTAAACGTTTGTTTAAGTAGTATGTTCGTTTTTTATGCCTTAATCAAACGTTTGTTTAAGTAGTATGTTCGATTTTATGGCACTAATCAAACGTTTGTTTAAAACGCTAGCTAGAGAATTGGCACAGTCAAAACGTTCTATAATCTTTTTTTTATTAACCACCTTATTTATTCAAAGAAAAGACAAATAACGATACATATTACATATCGCTATTTCTCTTTTTTTATTATAAACTATTTAACGTAATATAAAGATAAACAAGGAGGTCGTGACTTAATGTCATTTCTAAAAAATAGTAAAATTGGTACAAAATTAAACATGTTAATGATTACAGCCACTATTGCATGTATTCTTTTATCGATCATAGGAGTTATGGGATTAAAGAAAACAGGTGAATCTTCTGCAAGTATGTATAAAGAAAGGTTACTTCCGATTTACTGGATAGAATCTGTAGAATCTAATTTTCATTATACACTTAAGAACCTGACAGAACTTATGATTACAACAGACGAACAAAGAAATGAACAATTAGTAAGTAACATGGAGCAAGCACGAAACAAAAATAATGAGTTATTAAAAAAGTATGAGTCTGGAATAAGCTCGCAAGAAGAAAAACAATTATATGAAAATTTTCAGAACAATCTTCATGAATTAAGAACGCATATAGATAAATCAAAAGGTTTAGCAATTCAAAATAAAAATGAAGAGGCGTATGCTTACTATTTAAAAGAAGTCGATCCTAGCATGCAAAAAACAGCTAAATCTATTCAAGAGCTCATCAGCTATAATAGTAATCAAGCAGAAAAATTACAGGAAAATAATATCAATAGTGCGCGGGATGCAGTGCTTATGTTTATTGTTATTTCAGTTATAGCTGCTATTAGTATTATATTCATTGGATATATTATTAAAAGATCCGTTAGGAATCCAATTGCTTTACTGCGGCATGATATGGAACAAGTGGCAAATGGTAATTTAATGATACGTACTTCCTATGAATCAAATGATGAATTAGGAAATATCGTTACTTCTTTTAATCATATGTTAGATAACTTGCAACAACTAATGGAGAAAATCAAAATAACGACAGAAGAAATTATTTCCTCTACAGATAGCATGTTACAGAATACAAAACAGGCATCTCAAATCTCTACCGAAGCTGTTCAAACAATTCACGAAGTGAACAAACAAATAGTAGGACAAGTTACGAGTATTCAAGAGAGTTCGATAGCAATGAATGACGTAGCAGATGGCGTTCAAATAGTAGCTGAATCCGCATCAACTGTTGCTGAAGTTGCTGTTGTCACAACAGATCGTGTGAATAGTGGAAGTGAAGTTATCAAGCAATCTATTACGCAAATGAATAATGTTCATAAAGTTGTTGAGGAAACATCTACGGTGATAGAACGTCTTGTTATGCGTACGCAAGACATCGATAAAGCTTTAAATGCGATTACGAATATTGCGGAGCAAACAAACCTTCTTGCTTTAAATGCTGCAATTGAGGCAGCCCGTGCAGGAGAAAATGGTAAAGGTTTTGCAGTTGTTGCAGCTGAAGTGAGAGATTTAGCTGAACAGTCAAAGCAATCGGCAAGTGAAATTAATGATTTAATTAAGTCTATCCAACAAGATACAAAAGATACTGTTCAAATCATGAAAAAAGGGCAAGAAGAAGCAACACAAGGAAGAAATGCTGCTAATGAAGCAGACCAAGCATTTTCAATTATTATGAAAGACATTCATAAAATATCACATCAAATTCAAGAAGTCTCAGCGACAACAGAAGAAATGTCCGCTGGAACAGAAGAAATTAACGCTTCATTATTGGTAGTATCAGAAACTTCTACAAAAGTAGCGAAAGATACGAATCAGACTGTAAAAGCAATTCAAACACAAGCATCGTCAATTACAGAAATAACAAATCAATCTATGCAAATAAAAGGAAAAATCGAAGAATTAGAAGGATTGATTTCACAATTTAAAATTGAAGGATAAACATTATCTATAAATATAAGAGAAGGCTAATTAAAAAGCCCCCAATTTCAAAATGTGTTAGCGTTTAAGTAGTGGGGATTTGACAGTCGTCTCTTTTTCTTCTTTTTTGCAGCATTATTACTTCAATAAAATATCATGCAAGGACTTAAATAGATTGGTTATATATATTGATATATTTGGTAATCCTTTCATTTAATGGTGCTAAAAATTCTGTAAATCCCGAACTCGTTGCACAAACGCCATTTATATGATGTAAAGAAAGTTTCTCGTGTAAGAGAAATTCACCTTGATGTCCAAATACTTGTATATGCGCATTCATTTGCTCTGAATCTTCTTGTGTCGATACAAGGATGTAGTGAAATGCCTTTACAGGAATGGCGTGCGTTTTACAATACATATTTTCATTTTTTATGCCGCTTTGTGTTGTTATTTGAAACTGGAGAATTTCTTTGTTTATAGTAATGGAAAATGTTGTTGTTTTTAACTTTGTATCGGTGAACTTATCGAGCTCTTCAAGTTGCAACTGGATTGTAGTTTGATCTGGAAATTCGTAAATTTGTTGCTGGATTACTGTGCGAATTGGTAGCTCCATATAATAAATAATCTCCTTTTCTTTATGTGCTATAACATATAGAACAAAAGAACTAATATAAAAATTTCAAGTAATACATAAGGGTAATTTTTTATTGTTCATTAAAGAGAATACATGATGATTTATTAAAAAACAATATAAATTAATATAACATTTTGTATTTTAAAAACTATATATAAATGTCTATGGATATTCTATTGAGATAATTTTTTTCGATAGTGAAATGTTTTTAAGAACCTGTAAAAAAAATAAAAATTTTGCAGGATAAAAGAAATTTCTAGCGAAATAAGTAAAAGTTTGAAATGAAAAAATATTTCTTATATGATAAGGATAAAGGTTAGTGAAAAGTAGGTGAATGTATGTCAGTAACATTTTATTCATACCCAAAATGTGGAACATGCCAAAAGGCAAAAAAATGGTTAGATGCAAATGATGTAGCGTATGAAATGGTTCATATTGTTGAAAATCCACCTTCTAAGGAGGAACTTCGTAGTATATATGAAAATAGTGAATTACCACTAAAGAAATTCTTTAATACAAGTGGAATGCGTTACCGCGAGCTTGGGTTAAAGGAAAAGCTAAAAGATGCAAGTGAAGAAGAAATGTTGGACATGCTCGCTTCTGATGGCATGTTAATCAAACGACCAATTGTAACAGGCAGTAATGATGTAACGGTTGGCTTTAACGAAGAGCAATTTGAAAGCGTGTGGAAAAAGTACCAATAAGGTGCTTTTACATAATTAATAACATTCATTGGAGGTACAGACATGAGCATTCCAAAACAATTACGTTACTCTGAAGAACACGAATGGGTACAAGTTGAAGGCAACCAAGTTATTATCGGTATTACAGATTTCGCACAACACGAATTAGGAGATATCGTATTCGTTGAACTTCCTGAAGTTGGTGCAACAATTGCAGTTGACGAGCCATTCGGAAGTGTAGAGTCTGTTAAAACAGTTTCTGAATTATACGCGCCTGTAGCAGGTAAAGTTGTAGCAGTAAACGAAGATTTAAATGACAAGCCAGAGCTTGTTAACGAGTCTCCATACGAAGGTGCATGGATGATTAAAGTTGAGCTTGAAGATGCAGGTCAAGTAGAGAAATTATTAACTGCAGAACAATACGAAGAAATGATTAATCAAGACTAATCTAAAAAAGACAGCTGAGAGCTGTCTTTTTTAGTTGTGCGGTTTTTAAAGGTATTTGTATTATATGAAATGCCGATTGAAAAACCAACAAAAAGACCTTTCTTTTTAGGTGCGCAAGAACATCTGGCCATGCATAGAAGCGGTCAGGGCCCATTTCCTGCACCTCTACGTCAGAAGCTCCATCCCCCGCACATTCTAGACGAGCCGCTTCCGCTTTTAATCACAAAAATAAACAGGAAACAACATTAAAATATCGAATATACTATATACTAAAGACAAGGTTGTATCATAGTATATGCTGATCGGGTGATGCTAAGTGGTCTATGTGGAAAAAGTAATTATTGTTGAAGGTAAGTCAGATAAGAGAAAGATCGAAACGATTATTAGAGAACCGGTGGAAATTGTTTGTACAAATGGTACAATTAGTTTGTCGAAAATGGATGAACTCATTGACCAGCTGTATGATAAAGAAGTATATGTTCTTGTGGATGCAGATGATGCAGGAGAGAAATTACGCAAACAGTTTCGCCGAGAATTTCCACATGCTGAACATATTTACATCGACCGTTCGTATCGAGAGGTTGCGACTGCACCGTCATCTCATTTAGCGAACGTTTTATGGGGAGCTGACATTGACGTCTATACAGAATTTTTACGGTAAGGAATGGTACAATGATTGATTGGACAGGACATGAAGCAGAAGCTGCAGTTAGAGACCAAGAAAAAACGGTGTTATACGTATATACGCCAATGTGTGGTACGTGTCAGCTTGCGAAAAAAATGTTAACGGTTGTTGAGGCAGCGTTGTCTCATTTAGAAATTGGAATGCTGAATGTAAATTATGCACCGCATTTTGCGCGGGAGTATCAAATTGAAAGTGTTCCGTGTTTACTTATATTTGAGAAGAATCAGCTTGTAAAGAAAATATATGCATTTCAATCTGTGGAATATTTATATATGGAATTACAATAGGCGGCAAAAATTTTGCCGCCTCGACATATTTCTTGGGAAATAGTAAGGAATAAATGTTTTTTGGTACAGCTTTTGTCGAGAGAATGATACAGGAGAGCGCGTTATAAAAATGGAATGGTTATATGTAAAACGTGATATGAGGAGTGTGATAAAGATGAAATTGTATTCACTGCTTCAATCATTTGTAACATATGCCGATACGCAATGTCACTTAGAACCATTATTACCACAATTCGAGAAGATTGTTTGTTTTACTTTCCAAGATGAATGTTATTCATTAAATATTTCAAGAGAGAAAATTGAACTTATAAATGGTGCGGTGGGAACAGAACAGCTTGTTTGTTTTCAAGAAACAGATTTGCGATTGTTGATTACAGGGCAAGTCCGCTTGCAGTCGCTATTGCGCCGAAATGCGATTACATATAAAGGGACTTATCGAACGATGTTATTATTAGAATCGGTATTTCATATTTGCAAACCGTTAAGAGTTGGCGCTTAACTTTCAGAAAGTTTATTTTTTGCTAAAAATTTCTGTTGACATCTATTTCATGCGTTGATACAATTCAAAACATAAAATAACGAAAACTTCATAACGATAAAATCAGACGAAATTTATATCTGATTTTCTCTTATCAAGAGAGGTGGAGGGACTGTGCCCTATGAAACCCGGCAACCGTCAACTTATGTTGAAATGGTGCCAATTCCTGCAAAGCGAATGCTTTGAGAGATGAGAGGAAAGGATAATAGTAATTTATGTATATAAACCTTTCTGCTCATTTTAAAGCAGAAAGGTTTTTTTGTTGTCTCGGTGTAAGGAGGATGCTTGAACAACAAAACGTTTTTATAGTGATGGCGGAGAGCCGCTTACGCTTTTATAATCTAGCTTCAACGGCTAGCTCCTCGCGTCTAAGAACCTCCCGCACGAAAAGATAAAAAGCATCTTTTGTGCGCGAGAACCTTAGCCGATCAGAGCTGAACGAGCCGCTTACGCTTTTTAATTAAAAAAGAGGTGACATCTATGATCATATTGGAGAATGTAAAGAAAATATATCGTTCTAAACACGGTGATGTTACTGCTGTGGATGATGCGAATTTACAAATAGAAAAAGGCGAGATTTTCGGCGTTATCGGTTATAGTGGTGCCGGAAAGAGTTCGTTAATTCGCTTGTTTAATCAGTTGGAGAAACCAACGTCTGGAAAGATTACGATTGGAGCGCGTGTAATTTCGGCAATTACAGGTAAGGAACTTCGCGAAGCACGTCAAGAAATCGGGATGATTTTTCAGCACTTCAACTTGCTTTGGTCACGAACTGTTCGTGAAAATATTGCTTTCCCGCTTGAAATTGCTGGGGTGACAAAAGAGAAACGAGATCAGCGTGTAGATGAATTAATTCGTCTTGTTGGTTTAGAAGGGCGAGGAAATGCGTATCCATCTCAGCTAAGTGGTGGACAAAAGCAGCGCGTTGGTATTGCGAGAGCGCTAGCGAATAATCCGAAAGTATTATTGTGCGATGAAGCAACGTCAGCGTTAGATCCAGAAACAACAGATCAAATTTTAGATTTGCTTCTCGATATTAATAGGCGTCTTGGGTTAACAATTGTACTTATTACACATGAAATGCATGTCATTCAAAAAATTTGTAACCGCGTTGCAGTTATGGAAAAAGGGAAGATTGTTGAAAGTGGCAGCGTGTTAGATGTATTTCGTAATCCGCAGCAAGACATTACAAAGCGCTTCGTTAAGCAAATAACAGATTCTGAAGATGCGGATGAAGCAATCGAGCATTTAGAAGAGAAATATCCGGAAGGAAAGGTCGTGAAACTGCAATTTATTGGTGAAGCAGTAGAAAGACCAGTTTTACAAGATTTAATGAAGCAAGATGGAGTGGAAGTGAGCATTTTGCAAGGGAATATTGCACAAACGGCAAACGGGGCGTATGGAAGCTTAATTGTCCACTTAAATGGCGACGAAGATGTGATTGCAAAAGCAATTGCAACGATTCAACAAGAGCAAGTCGAGCTGGAGGTGATTGCACATGGATAATCTGCTTCAAAATGTCGATTGGGATACAATGCTAGAAGCTACCGGGGAAACGCTATATATGACAGCAATTGCCACACTGGCAACATTTGTATTTGGTCTTATTCTAGGGTTATTACTGTTCCTTACAGGAAAAGATAATTTATGGGAGAACAAACCAGTCAATGTTATAATCGGTACGTTTGTAAATATTTTCCGTTCTATCCCGTTCATTATTTTAATTATTTTACTGATTCCGTTTACGAAGTTTCTTCTAAACACAATTCTTGGAGCAAGTGCTGCACTGCCAGCATTAATTGTTGGAGCGGCGCCGTTTTATGCGAGAATGGTTGAAATTGCCCTTCGTGAAATTGATAAAGGTGTCATCGAAGCATCGAAAGCGATGGGGGCAAAGACGAGTACAATTATTTTAAAAGTACTGATACCAGAATCTTTGCCAGCACTCATTTCGGGTATTACAGTAACGGCGATTGCACTTGTGGGCTACACAGCGATGGCTGGAGTAGTTGGTGCAGGCGGTCTTGGGACACTTGCTTATTTAGAAGGATTCCAGCGCAACAATAGCGATGTAACTCTCATGGCAACAATTCTTGTGCTTGTAATCGTATTTATTATTCAAGTGCTTGGTGACTTCTTTACGAAGCGACTTGATAAAAGATAAAGAAGAGTTTTCGTCTCAGACGAAGACTTTTTATAAAAAAACTATTTAGAATATTTAGAAAAGAAAGGGTGTCAGAATATGAAAAAGGTATTATTTTCAGCACTTATTGCTGTATTTGTATTTGCATTAGCTGCTTGTGGTAGCGGCGAAAAAGATAAGAAAACACTTGTAGTGGGTGCTTCTAACGTACCGCATGCGGTTATTTTAGAAAAAGCGAAACCATTGTTAGAAAAAAAGGGTATTACATTAAAAGTGAAAAAATTCCAAGACTATATACTACCAAACCAAACGTTAGCTAGTAAAGAACTTGATGCTAACTATTTCCAACACATTCCGTATTTAGAGAAGGAAATCCAAGAAAAAGGATATAACTTTGTAAATGCCGGAAAAATTCATTTAGAACCTATGGGAATTTACTCTAAGAAATACAAAAGTTTAAAAGACCTTCCAAGTGGTGGAACAGTAATTATGAGTAATAACGTATCAGAGCGCGGACGTATGTTAGCACTTCTGCAAAAAGGCGGCGTTATTAAACTGAAAGATGGCGTAGATGTTGTAAAAGCGACAGAAAAAGATATTGTAGAAAATCCGAAAAACTTGAAATTTAAAACGGATGTTGAACCAGGTCTTACACCAAAGTTATATGAGAACAATGAAGGTGATGCAATTTTCATTAACTCAAACTATGCAATTGATGCAAAATTAAATCCAACAAAAGATGCAATTGCAATTGAAGGATCGGATTCTCCTTACGCAAATATTATCGCTGTTCGTAAAGGGGATGAAAACAGAAAAGAAATTAAAGAACTTATAGAAGTATTACATTCAAAAGAAATTCAAGATTTTATTAAGAAAGAATATAAAGGAGCAGTGCTTCCTGTAAGTGAATAAGGTGAAAAAAGGGCTGGAATTTCTCGGCCCTTTTTTCTTTATATAATTAGGAAGAAAGGTGTATCATAATATAATGTGCAGAATATTCCTGTTCGTATTTGTAGAAAAATTGTTACATTTTTTAACGTTTGCGATATCATTTTATTTGATATAAAATTAGAATGAGAATAAAATGAGAATGTGAACGTTTTAGGAATTTTTAAAATGTATATAGAGAATTATTGGAGGTATAGAGATGGCTGGTTCTACATTAACGATTAAAGATTTACATGTATCAATTGATGGTAAAGAAATTTTAAAAGGTGTAAACCTTGAAGTAAAAGGTGGAGAAATCCATGCAATCATGGGACCTAACGGAACGGGTAAATCAACTTTATCTTCTGCAATTATGGGTCACCCAAAATATGAAGTAACACAAGGTAGCATCATCATCGACGGTGAAGATGTATTAGAAATGGAAGTAGATGAGCGTGCACAAGCTGGTCTATTTTTAGCAATGCAATATCCAAGTGAAATTAGCGGAGTAACAAATGCCGACTTCTTACGTTCTGCAATTAATGCACGACGCGCGGAAGGCGATGAAATTTCTCTTATGAAATTTATCCGTACATTAGATAAAAATATGGAATTCCTAGAAATGGATCCATCAATGGCACAACGTTACTTAAACGAAGGTTTCTCTGGCGGTGAGAAAAAACGTAACGAAATTCTTCAATTAATGATGATTCAGCCAAAAATCGCAATCTTAGACGAAATTGACTCTGGTCTTGATATCGATGCATTAAAAGTTGTATCTAAAGGTATTAACGAAATGCGCGGCGAAGATTTCGGTTGCTTAATGATCACGCACTACCAACGTTTATTAAATTACATCACTCCAGATCATGTACACGTTATGATGAATGGTCGTGTTGTGAAATCTGGAGGCCCTGAGCTTGCACAACGTTTAGAAGCTGAAGGTTACGACTGGATTAAAAAAGAACTAGGTATTGAAGACGAAACAGAAGAGCAAGAAGCGTAAGAGAGGAGCATAAACATGACAATTGGTACATTACCTTTCGATCAAGATTCTATCCGTCAATTTGCAAGCGAAGCGAATGAAGCTGCTTGGTTGACTGAGTTTCGCTTACAAGCTCTTGCTAAAGCAACTGAACTTCCAATGCCAACGCCAGATAAAACGAAAATTGATAAATGGGATTTTATCGGCAAAGGTAAAACTACAAAGCAAGAGCCTGTAGGTTCTTTAGAAGAACTTCCAGAAGCAGTGAAAAATATAATTGATGAAAATAATAACGTACTTGTACAACGCACTGGTACAACTGCATTTGTTTCTTTAGCAGAAGAAGCAAAAACAAAAGGCGTTATTTTAACAGATATCGTAACAGCTGCAACTGAGCATGCTGAACTAGTACAAAAGTACTTAATGAAGGACGGCGTGAAAGTTGACGAGCATCGCTTAACAGCACTTCATGCTGCACTAATCAATGGCGGTGCGTTTGTATACGTTCCGAAAAATGTTGTTCTTGAAACACCGCTTCAAGCTGTATTCTTAGTAGACGGCGAAGAAGCAAATGTTTATAACCACGTATTATTTGTTGCAGATGCAAATAGTTCTGCAACATATGTAGAAAACTACGTGGCAAATGAAACTGTTACAGGTATTGCAAATATCGTGGCGGAAGTCATTGTAGAGCAAGGCGCACAAGTGAAATTTGGTGCAGTTGACTTATTAGCGAAAGACGTGACATCTTACGTAAACCGCCGCGGCGTAGTTGGACGAGACGGCCGTCTTGAGTGGGCATTAGGTCTTATGAACGATGGAAACACAATTTCTGAGAACGTAACGAACTTAATGGGCGACGGTTCATTTGCTGATACAAAAACAGTAACAATCGGCCGTGGCAATCAAACGCAAAACTTTACAACAAAAGTTGTTCACTTCGGTAAACACTCTGAAGGTTTCATCTTAAAACACGGTGTTCAAAAAGATAGTGCAACATCTATCTTTAACGGGATTGGTAAAATTGAGCACGGTGCATCTAAATCAAATGCACAGCAATCTTCTCGCGTTCTTATGTTAAATGAAAAAGCACGCGGTGATGCAAATCCAATCCTTTTAATTGATGAAGACGATGTAATGGCAGGTCACGCAGCTTCTGTAGGACGCGTAGATCCTACACAACTATACTACTTAATGAGCCGTGGTATTCCGAAGAAAGAAGCAGAGCGTCTAGTCATCCATGGATTCTTAGCACCTGTAGTAAATGAGCTTCCAATTGAAGGAGTAAAAGCACAGCTTGTTGAGGTAATCGAAAGGAAAGTTCGCTAATGGATATTCATGAAATACGCAAACAGTTTCCAATTCTTGATCAAAAGGTGAACGGCAAACAACTTGTTTATTTCGACAGCGGGGCAACTTCTCAAAAACCAATTCAAGTCATTGAAACGTTAGAACGTTACTATAAAGAGTACAACTCGAATGTGCATCGCGGTGTTCATACGCTCGGTACGAAAGCAACCGATGCGTATGAAGGTGCACGCGAGAAAGTTCGTAAGTTTATTCATGCGAAATCGATGGAAGAAATTATTTTTACACGCGGTACAACAACGGCGTTAAATACAGTTGCGGCAAGTTACGGTATGGAACATGTAAAAGAAGGCGATGAAATTGTCATCTCTTACATGGAGCACCATAGTAATATCATTCCTTGGCAACAAGTTGCGAAGAAAACAGGCGCAATACTAAAATATCTTCCTCTTCAAGAAGACGGAACCATTTCTATTGAAGATGTTCGTCAAACAATTACACCAAATACGAAAATCGTTTCTATCATGTACGTATCAAACGTGCTTGGAACGATTAATCCTGTAAAAGAAATCGCAGAAATCGCCCATCAAAATGGTGCAATCATGGTCGTTGATGGTGCACAAAGTACGCCTCATATGAAAGTGGATGTACAAGATTTAAATTGTGATTTCTATGCATTCTCCGCTCATAAAATGTGCGGGCCTACAGGTATCGGCGTATTATATGGTAAGAAGGAATTGCTAGAGAATATGGAGCCAATTGAATTTGGCGGTGAAATGATCGATTTCGTAGACTTACAAGATTCTACGTGGAAAGAGCTTCCGTGGAAGTTTGAAGCAGGTACACCGATTATCGGTAATGCAATCGGACTCGGAGCGGCAATTGATTTCCTAGAAGAAATCGGTCTTGATCATATTGAAAAGCATGAGCATGAATTAGCGCAGTACGCTTTAGAAAGACTATCAGAAGTAGATGGCGTTACAATTTATGGACCAAAGCATCGCGCTGGTCTTGTTACATTTAATATCGAGGAAGTGCATCCGCATGATGTGGCGACAGTATTAGATGTAGAAGGCATTGCGGTTCGTGCAGGACATCACTGTGCACAGCCGCTGATGAAGTGGTTAAAAGCTTCCTCTACAGCACGTGCAAGCTTCTATTTATATAATACAAAAGAAGAAATTGATACATTTGTTGAAGCGCTAACGAAAACAAAGGAGTATTTCACAAATGTCTTTTAATAATTTAGATACGTTATATCGCCAAGTTATTATGGATCATTATAAAAATCCTCGTAACCATGGCGTGTTAGAAGATAGTGTTACAGTTAACTTAAACAATCCAACTTGCGGCGATCGTATTCAACTTACGATGAAAGTAGAAGATGGGATTGTACAAGAGGCGAAGTTTGAAGGAGAAGGTTGTTCTATCTCCATGTCTTCCGCTTCTATGATGACGCAAGCAGTAAAAGGAAAGAAAATTGAAGAAGCGCTTAAGCTTTCGAAAATTTTCTCTGATATGATGCTAGGAAAAGAGTATGATGACAGCATTGATTTAGGAGATATTGAAGCATTACAAGGTGTATGCAAATTTCCAGCGCGTATTAAGTGTGCAACATTAGCTTGGAAAGCGTTAGAAAAAGGCTTGGACGAAGAGAAGTAATGCAGATCACTTCCTAAAAAAGAGGTTATCCAAGGAGGGACATACGAACATGGCGAAACAGCTGCCAGATATCGGCGATTATAAATATGGTTTCAAAGATAAAGACGTTTCGATTTTCCGTGCTGAGCGCGGTTTAACAAAAGAAATCGTAGAAGAAATTTCACGTATGAAAGAAGAACCACAGTGGATGTTAGACTTCCGTTTAAAATCCCTTGATCACTTCTATGAAATGCCAATGCCACAATGGGGCGGAGACTTAAATGATTTAAACTTTGATGAAATTACGTACTACGTAAAACCATCTGAGAAATCTGAGAAGTCTTGGGATGAAGTACCTGATGAAATTAAAGCAACATTTGATAAATTAGGTATTCCAGAAGCAGAGCAAAAATATTTAGCGGGTGTATCTGCACAGTACGAATCTGAAGTTGTATACCACAACATGAAAGAAGACCTAGAAGCACTAGGGATCGTATTCAAAGATACAGATAGCGCATTAAAAGAGAATGAAGATATTTTCCGTGAGCATTTCGGAAAAGTAATCCCACCAACTGATAACAAATTCTCTGCATTAAACTCTGCAGTTTGGTCTGGTGGTTCATTTATCTACGTTCCAAAAGGTATAAAAGTTGATACGCCACTTCAAGCGTATTTCCGTATTAACTCTGAAAATATGGGACAATTCGAACGTACGCTTATTATCGTAGACGAAGGCGCACACGTACACTACGTAGAAGGTTGTACGGCACCTGTTTACACAACAAACTCACTTCACAGTGCGGTGGTAGAAATCATCATTAAGAAAGATGCATATTGCCGTTATACAACAATCCAAAACTGGGCAAACAACGTATATAACCTAGTTACAAAACGTGCAGTTTGTGAAGCAAACGCAACGATGGAATGGATTGACGGTAACATCGGATCAAAATTAACGATGAAATACCCAGCTGTTATCTTAAAAGGTGAAGGCGCACGCGGTTTAACATTATCAATCGCGATTGCTGGTAAAGGCCAACACCAAGATGCTGGTGCGAAAATGATTCACTTAGCACCAAATACATCTTCAACAATTGTTTCTAAATCGATTGCAAAACATGGTGGTAAAGTAACTTACCGTGGTATTGTACACTTCGGACCAAAAGCGACAAACTCTCGCTCAAACATCGAGTGTGACACATTAATTATGGATAACCAATCTACATCTGATACAATTCCTTACAACGAGATCAAAAACGATCACGTTTCACTTGAGCACGAAGCGAAAGTATCAAAAGTATCAGAAGAACAATTATTCTACCTAATGAGCCGCGGTATTTCTGAACAAGAAGCAACAGAAATGATTGTAATGGGCTTCATCGAGCCATTTACTCGCGAACTTCCAATGGAATACGCAGTAGAAATGAACCGCCTAATCAAATTTGAGATGGAAGGTAGTATTGGATAGGGGGTCCCAACTCCTTAAATGATACCCTTCAATCTTTTGAGGGAAATACGTGTCTGTAGTGACTTTCACCTTTACGTGCTTAAGTCGCTCGGACACGTATTTTATTTTTGGCGAAGTTTTCTTACTTCCGTTCTTAGTTTTTTTATTTATTTTTTATTATATTAAAATAATTAAACGAAAAGGAGGTAATATATGATATAATTTTCCTAAAAAAGGAGGCGAGTTTTTTGAAGTTTTTAAATCAGGTTAAAGGAATAAAATTACTAGCATGTTTATCAATTGGTTTATGCACTTTTAATTATTCATCTATTTCTTTCGCTGAAACACCTAAAAGTACTTCAGTTGATCAGGAAAAAAATGCTAGTGGCATTGATGCTGGCATAGGAAATTTAAAGTATGATAGTAGAGATATTTTAGCAGTAAATGGTGATAAAGTAGAGAGTTTTGTTCCGAAAGAAGGTACAAATTCAAATGGTAAATTTGTAGTAGTTGAACGTGAGAAAAAATCACTTACAACTTCACCAGTCGATATTTCAATTATTGATTCTGTGGCTAATCGTACTTATCCAGGGGCAGTACAACTTGCAAATAAAGCTTTTGCAGATAATCAACCTAGTTTATTAGTGGCTAAGAGAAAACCTTTGAATATTAGTATCGACTTACCGGGCATGAGAAAAGAAAATACAGTTACTGTCCAAAATCCTACATATGGTAATGTGTCTGGAGCAGTAGATGAGTTAGTATCTACTTGGAATGAAAAGTATTCAAAAACAAATACGTTACCTGCAAGAATGCAGTATACAGAATCTATGGTGTATAGTAAATCTCAAATCGCAAGTGCTCTTAATGTTAACGCTAAATATCTTGACAATGCACTGAACATTGATTTTAATGCTGTTGCAAATGGAGAGAAAAAAGTGATGGTTGCGGCATATAAGCAAATCTTTTATACAGTAAGTGCAGAACTACCAAACAATCCATCAGACCTTTTTGATAATAGTGTTACGTTTGATGAGTTAACTCGTAAAGGGGTAAGTAATGAGGCTCCGCCTGTTATGGTGTCAAATGTAGCTTATGGTAGAACAGTTTATGTGAAGTTAGAAACATCATCTAAAAGCAAAGATGTACAAGCTGCTTTTAAAGCCTTAATTAAGGGTCAAGGCGTTGAAGCGAGTGGACAGTACAAAGATATTTTTGAAGACAGTACCTTTACTGCTGTAGTATTAGGCGGAGATGCAAAAGAGCATAACAAGGTTGTTACAAAAGATTTTAATGAAATCCGAAATATCATTAAAGATAATGCAGAATTAAGTTCTAAAAATCCAGCATACCCAATTTCATACACAAGCACTTTCTTAAAAGATAACGCAACTGCTGCTGTTCATAACAATACAGATTATATCGAGACTACAACTACAGAATATTCTAGCGCTAAAATGAGGCTTGATCATTATGGTGCATATGTTGCTCAATTTGATGTATCCTGGGATGAATTTTCGTATGATGGGAATGGAAAAGAAGTATTAACTCATAAAACTTGGGAAGGAAATAACCAAGACAAAACGGCTCATTTCTCTACAGTTATACCACTTCCGCCGAATGCAAAAAATGTAAAAGTCTTAGCAAGAGAGTGTACAGGCCTTGCATGGGAATGGTGGAGAACTGTTATTAATGAACAAAATGTTCCGTTAACAAATGAAATCAAAATTTGGATTAGCGGAACAACATTATACCCAACTTATAATATTAGTCATAATTAAAGGTGATGTATACGTCCGAAGCGCCCTGTTTACAGGGCGTTTTTTTTCATGACTAGAAATTTATCGGCGGTTCGACACGAAATAAAGTGAAACTTCCATCAGTGACGCTTTTCTCACTGATGGAAAGCCCGCTCAATCGGGCTTTTACGGGCAGTTTTCTTCCCTGCTCTTCTCCAGCCTTTACTGCCCACGAATAGCGGGATAAAGACCATTCGACCGCATTTGACACATGAAAATCTTTTAATCAGTCCTTACCTTTTAAAGAAGAAATTTTTGCTTTTTCCTTCAATGAGAGTACAATGTAAAATAGCAAGAAAAGGCGAAAAGTATTTACAGGATTCAAGCTTATATAGAGCGTAAACAAGAAGTATGGAATTGAGAGGAGGTTTTTTCTCTGCAAGAAGTTACAATTCATCTTTATCATACGAATGATATACATAGTCATTTTGAAAATTGGCCGCAAATTTCTCGTTTTGTGTTAGAAGAGAAAAAGCGTCGTCTTGCTGCTGATGAGGCGGTGTTTACATTAGATATTGGCGATCACGTTGATCGTTTTCATATGATTTCTGAGGCAACGAGTGGAAGGGGAAATGTGCAGCTTCTAAATGAGGCATTGTACGATTATGTAACAATTGGGAACAATGAAGGGATTACTCTTGCTAAAGAGCAGTTGGCTCATCTCTATGACGATGCGAATTTTGAAGTGCTTGTTGCTAATTTATTTGAAAGTGACCGAACTCGTCCGAAGTGGGTGAAACCATATGTACTGCAAACGCTTGATAACGGAATTACCGTCCTATTCATTGGTTTAACAGTCGCATATCCTGATTTTTATGCGAAGCTAGATTGGCATATTGAAGATCCGTATTTGCATTTAGAATCCATTTTAGAAGAGGTACGTTCGCAGGCGGATGTCATTGTTGTCTTGTCTCATTTAGGGAAAAATGCTGATGAATACATGGCAGAGCATTATGACATAGATGTTATTTTAGGCGCACATACTCACCATTTATTTGAACGCGGCGTATTGGTGAATGAAACACTTCTTTGCTGCGGTGAGAAGTGGGGACATTATGTCGGACATGTGCAAATAACGGTGGATGTAGAGACAAAGAAAGTGACGAAAAAAGATGGCAGAGCAATTAACACGAAGCGATTAGGTGCATACGGCGCATCTCATGCTTTATTAGAAGAATTGGAGCAAGAGAGTAAGCTCATCATGGCAGAGCCTGTTGTCACTTTAAAAGAACCACTAGAAATGGATTGGTTTCAAGAAACGAAATTTACTCATATGCTTGCTGATTCTCTGAAAGAATGGTGCAATGCCGAAATTGGTATTGTAAATGCAGGCGTACTACTCGAAGGACTACAAGAAGGTGTCGTGACACGAGGGGATATTCATCGGATTTGCCCACATCCAATTAACCCGTGCCGTTTGCAGATAACAGGAAAAACATTGCGAGATGTGATTTTGAAAGCGCGTCGTCCGAGTATGGAACAGCTTGAAGTGAAGGGCTTAGGATTCCGCGGAAAAGTTATGGGGAAAATGATATATGCGGGTGTTGAAGTGATCCCAGATACGATTCCGAATAATAAAATATTACTCGAAGATGTCATAATTAACGGAGAATCATTGGACCTAGAACGGATTTACACAGTAGGGACGATTGATATGTTCACGTTCGGCTATTTGTATCCAGAACTGGCAGTCGTATCTGAAAAAGAATATTATATGCCGGAACTACTCCGTGATGTTTTGACCAATACATTACTGACATATGCATCATCTGTAAAATTATAGTCTGCTGCGTTGCCCTATTCACATTCGTTTTTCTCTTTTCATACAGATAAAGAGAGAGGAGTGTGAACTATGGTTAATATGGAACCTATTATCATAAATGAACATACGTTTATAGCAGTGAGTGTACAGCTTCCGAAAACAAATCTGTTAGCTGTTATGAGCGATAAAGGATATATTATGTGCGGTGCGCTGGATGTGGCGTTATTAAATGAAAAGTTAAGCGATCGCGGCATTCTTGCGGGACGCGCCGTTGGAGTTAGAACAATTGAGCAGTTGTTAGAAGCTCCCCTTGAGTCGGTTACGGTTGAGGCAGAGAGATTAGGAATTACAGCTGGTACAATTGGAAAAAAAGCATTGTTAAAAATGATTTAATATATCGTCCCTCCTTTTTGCATATACATGTGTAAGAAGGAGGGATTTTGTTATGCGTGCGTTTCGCCCCCGAACTTCTCGATTTCGGAAAGGACCATTGCCATTTCGTTACGTATTGCTTATTTCATTCGCTATTTTTGTTTTTCTTACCTTACAAGGCTTGTGGCTTGTGAATAAAAGCATTCGCCCAACGGTAATGAGGTATGCGGAAATGCAAACGAAGCGGACGGCGACAGTTGTAATGACGAAGGCAGTGAAAGATAGGGTTGCACAAGGCATCAACGTTGATTCATTAATGAAAGTGCAAACTGATAAGAACGGAAAAGTGGCCACGATGGATGTGAACACAGAAGCAGTGAATGAGATTTTAACCTCGACTACAACGTACATAGAAAAATATTTACACCAAGCAGAGAAAGGGGATACGAAGGCGTTAGGGATACCAGAAGAAGGTGGGCCTTCACTATCTGTTCCACTCGGTAGAATTACAGACAATGCTTTGCTTGGTAATATAGGTCCAGATATTCCGATTACATTTACAACGATTGGCGATGTGTATACGAATATTAAGCAAGATTTTGAGCCGCATGGCATTAATAATACTGCGATTAAAATTGTGATGGAAATTGAAGTGACGCTTCAGGTGATTATTCCGTTTCATACGAAAGAAGTTACGGTAAAACAAGATATTCCGGTAGCAACTCGTATTATTCAAGGTGAGGTGCCCGGGTTTTACGGAAGCGGCGGAGTGGTTGCGCCGGAGAAGAAAGAGAAAAAAGCGGATAACTAATGTTTTCCGCTTTTTTTGTTATTTCTTCATATTCATGCGTTCTTTTCGTTCCCATAAGTTTAAATGCATATATGGATCAAATGCCCATTCTGTATAGCCATTATCTTTATATAACCCAAAATGCAAGTGAGGGGGGAATTTACCAGCTGTTCCAGGAGGACCGTAGCCAGTGCTGCCAACAAACCCAAGGACGGTCCCCGGTTCAATGATTTGTCCAAGCTTTATTTCTTTTGAAAATCCGCCTAAATGTGCGTAATAGTGGTAGTTGTTGTATAAGTCGCGAATACCGATGCGCCAGCCGCCAAGGCGATTCCACCCTTTCGTTTCAATAATGCCATAGCAAGTAGAACGAACAGGTACACCGTGCCCGGCGAAAATATCTGTTCCCTCATGCATACGCCGTCCGCCAAAGCTTCGTTTCGCACCAAATGTGCTGCGGTAGCTATGGTTGCTGTGAATGGGAAGGGGAAAGACATTTCTTTCTAAATCAATTCGATTGTAATGTTTATACATACGAGCATACCCTAATATTAACTCTACTGTTTTTGACCGCTGATAATATTCCCACAGCATAATTTTTAATTGTTCTCGCTTTTCCCCTTGTTTTCCTATTATGGTAGCCATTGTGTAGAGAACATCTTTTTCATTATTTGCATCCGCTAATCCATCCTCGTTTCCGTCTAAACCGATGCCTCCAAATAAGGAAATTGTATAAGGTTTTGTATCATGTAAGTTTGGATTAGCTGGGCCAGCCCACATTTCTGGTTTGAAATAAATTGAAATCGTAGCATCTGGCTTTTTCGGAATATCGCGGCGTACAGAACGAATATTTCGCTCGTATTGATCAATCGCAGCGAAGTAGTACCATGGAATAAGAGAGACGGTCTCCATTTCTTTGTATAATGTCATTCGCTTCTTATATATATCTTGCTTGTTTTCTTCCCCATGCACAATATTCGCCTGAAGAAAAAAAGAAATAAAAAGCAAAAGGAAAAGTTTTCGATGCACGGTAGTAAGCTCCTTTCCGAATCACTACCTTTAGTGTGAGATATACACGATATTTCATTATAAGTAATAATTGGAAAGAATTCTTGCAATCTTCATTTGAGCAAATCGCTTTCATACGATAGAATAGATATGTTACATTGAAAAGAGCGAACACGGTAAACTATTTCATATTGTGCGGAGTTGATGAACATGACAAAACAAACAGAATACAAGCGCAAGCCCGAATGGTTAAAAATTAAATTAAATACAAATGAAAACTATACAGGCTTAAAGAAAATGATGCGTTCTAAGAACCTTCATACCGTTTGTGAAGAGGCGAAATGCCCGAATATTCACGAATGCTGGGCTGTTCGTAAAACAGCAACATTTATGATTCTAGGTGCAGTTTGTACACGTGCATGTCGCTTCTGTGCTGTTAAAACAGGCTTACCAACAGAGCTTGATTTGCAAGAGCCAGAACGCGTAGCGGATTCCGTGGATCAAATGAACTTAAAACATGTTGTTATAACAGCGGTTGCACGTGATGATTTGAAAGACGGAGGAGCAGCTGTTTTTGCGGAAACAGTACGTGCTGTTCGTCGCAAAAGTCCGTTTACGTCTATTGAAGTTTTACCATCTGATATGGGTGGGGTAGAAGAGAATTTAAAAATGTTAATGGATGCACGTCCTGATATTTTAAATCATAACATTGAGACAGTACGTCGATTATCTGACCGAGTTCGCGCAAGAGCAAAATATGATCGTTCATTAGAGTTTTTACGTCGTGCAAAAGAAATGCAGCCAGACATTCCGACAAAATCAAGCATCATGCTTGGACTTGGTGAAACAACAGAAGATATTATCGAAGCAATGGATGACCTGCGTGCAAACAACGTTAACATTTTGACGCTTGGTCAATATTTACAGCCGTCTAAAAAGCACTTACCGGTTATTAAATATTACACACCAGCAGAATTTGCAGAGCTAAAAGAAATTGCACTTAGCAAAGGTTTTAGTCACTGTGAGGCTGGTCCACTTGTGCGTTCTTCTTACCATGCTGATGAGCAAGTACAATCTGCAAAAGAGAATACAGTACAAGCAAAATAATGAGGAGATCCTTCTTAGTAAATGAGCTAAGGGGGATTTTTTTTCGGGAAAGATTGATTAGATATAGAAAGGGAGAAGCTTATGAAAGGATTTATTTTTTTAGCATTTGCAATTGTGAGTGAAGTCTTTGGAACAACGATGCTAAAGCTATCAGAGGGTTTTACGAAGGTATGGCCAAGTATCGGAGTTGTTCTTGGGTTTGCATCTGCCTTTTATTTTTTGTCACAAACATTGCAGCATCTTCAAATTAGCACCGCTTATGCGATTTGGTCAGGAGTTGGTACAGCGTTAACGGCAGTAATCGGTGTTCTTATCTGGAAGGATGCTTTTACATGGCAGACACTCGTTGGCTTAGTACTTATTATTGGTGGAGTTGTTGTATTAAATATGTCGGGTTCCAGTGCACATGGATGAAACAAGAGCTGAAATGTTCAGCTCTTGTTTCATCCATATTCTAAGACAGTGTTTCCACATGTGGATAAAATTTTTCGTAATTCTTCTGTGGATAAAGAAATTGTAAATTCAGGGACGCCGGGCGAAATTAATATTTTTTCGCATTGATAAATAGAAGAATCCACAATAATCGTTACATCTTGTGTATAACCAAACGGAGCAACGCATCCTGAAATGCATCCTGTTTGCTCTCTTAGTTCATCAGGTGAACAAAGTGATACACGTGTACCAATGATGTCTTTCATTTGCTTTATATCAAAACGAGCCCCTTCTAACGTAAAAAAGACATAGTAATCCCCAGATTTTGTTTTCATAAACAGGCTTTTACTCGGTTCGCCATCTAAGCCGAGGCGCTCTCGAATGAGCCGATCTGTTTCGTAATCTAAAATAGGTTCGTGTTCAAATTTCTCATATAAAACATTCGTTTTATGTAATAACGAGATGACTTCTTCATACATCGGAATGCAAGCTCCTTTCGTTTCACTTTTGGGATGTTTTCCACAACTTTTCGAATTTCTTTTTGTTTATAATTTCATGGGTAAGAAATTGTCCATTATAAAAAGCGCTATATGTTGTGAAGGCACACGGCGCAGTTTGGGCAGCTTCCCGGTTTGAAATTTTATTACGCTGAATGGCAATATTGTATTCTTGTTCAATTTCATTCAATTCTTGCTGGACATAATAATCAGTAAAAGGGCATTGATCTGTGTAATACACAACCAATCCATCTTGCGTTTCAACATGCATTTCTTTTGCGCTCGTATGAAATTGTGGAGCAGGTGTCCCAGAATCAAACTTATACACGAGTAATTCAAAGTAAGGTGGTGCCGTATCACAAACTTCGAATCCTTTTTTCTTTAAATAGCTCCCATCAGATAAATACGGGCGTTTCTTCTTGCTTGAAATTACAACAACACCGTGTTTACCACTGCTTTTTGCATCTTGTATACATTCTTCTAACAATGCCGCGCCGTGCCCATGTCCTTTAAAGCGTCCGGATACCCAAAAGCAGTTTATACACAAATATCCTGGAGCTATAATAGGTACCCAGGCGTATTCAGCTGGAAGGTATTCAATAAATACTTTTCCATTTACATCTAACTTTTTAAAGACAAGTCCTTCTTCAATTCGCTTTTGTAACCATGCTTTCTTTTGCTGGACTCCGCGTGCCATTCTCTTGTCAGATATAGCACAGCAAATGTGTTCTGATTCTAAATTATCAGCAGTTACGTGAATCCATTTCACAATGTATCCCCCACAATCTATGGATAGTTGCTGCATCTTGTTCAATCGTAATTTCGTATACGTCTGGATTACTTAAGCTTTTCCATATGGAAAAACCGATGCTTTCGTCAAAAATCCTTAAGATGAGTGTGAATAAGTTACCGTGTGTAACGAGTAGTGTTACTTTTTGTGTATCATCTTGTAATATGCTGTGGATAAGTGATTGAACTCTCTCTGTCGCTTGGCGCGTAGATTCTCCGCCAGGAAAGGCGACATCTGTTTCTGTAAAAGTCTGCTCTAACATTTGTAGCCAGTTACTCATTGGAGCGCCGCTTAATATACGCTCAGTTAACCGCTCATCCTCCTGAATCAGGAGTTGTATATGTGATGCATAAGGTGTAATGGATTGGATAGCACGAGTAAAGGGACTAGAGATAATATTGTCGATTGGAAGCCGTGCTGTAATGAGAAAATTGGCAAGGTCCTTTGCTTGATGCTCACCTATTTTTGTAAGGGGAGCATCATGTTCTTGTCCAGTTGCCATGCAATGGCGGACAACAATTAATTTCTTCATAATTCATCCCTCTCTTCTAATAGTTAGTGAAAGTTATATAGGCGAACCTGTACGTACTTCGACAAATAGAGTGAAAAATCCTCTTCTTTCTAATTATTAGGAGATTGGACTTACAAAAGAAAAAGCTAAGCCGGCTCGGCTTAGCTTGCATGTTCTAATGTGAATTTTTTCTTTATGTTACGAATAATCATGTAAGCACCGATACCAAACAGTATCATAAGTCCTTCGATTACGAACAAATGGATTTGTCCGCGTTGGTAAAGTGCTGCAAAAAAGTCAGTAAACGCATGAAGAAATACTGCTAATCCTACAAACATGTACTTTTTATACTTTACACCGTATAAGACAAGCATTGTAAGAGCAATTTGCATAATAAAAGCTACGACTCGTTCTACGCCGCCAAATAAATAGAGGTAAGGTGGATTATGTACTAATGCGTCTTGGACGGCGCTGAGCTGTGGTACTTTTTCAATCATTTGGGCGAAGGTGCCGTTATTAATTGCGAAAGCAAATACAAGGGTTTGGGCTCCAGCAGTTGCTCCAATTAATAATGATTCAATCCCTCCGTGACCAATTCCGTAAGCGAGACCGTCTTTATATTCCTGATACTTTTTGAGTAAAAAGTAAAAGGCAATAAAACGTCCAAGTTCTTCAAAAATGCCAGCTGTTAATCCGCCATATAGGGCATAGATAAACGTATTTTTTAACAGTGAAGCTGTCGCTGGATTTCCCAATATAAATACATGTAACGTTTTCTCTAAAATTTGTGAGAATCCAATGAAAAATACAACTCCGACACCGACAATTTTGAAAGAAATTTTATACTTTTTCCGAAAATAAATGAGGGCAATAATCGGAATAAGAACAGAAATCGCGATTTGGATGATTATACTTCCAATTGCTGCATTTGAAACCATAAATTTCACCACTTTCTAATATATATATTCTATATTATGCCTGAAAAACGGTGAAATGTTTAGGGAATAACCTGAGATTATCTTCCCAGGTTATTTGATTCGGTAGTGCTTTACTTCAGTGTATTAGGCATTGTATCTGTTTGTGTATTATTTAAGTGCGGGTTTTTGCTCATTTCGCGTTTGAGCATATCAAGTGTTTGGGCATATTCTTTATCGTTTAATGTGCCTGATTTTAGTCCTTGAATTTGTGATATTAATTTTTGTTCTGTTGATACATATGCTTTGTAATAGCGGGGAACGATAGACAGTGCTGTTTTTTGTACTTGATCAGCAACTAAAGCTGGGTCTGTCGTGTTTGCTCGGTAGATAACAAAAACTTCGTCATCTGTTACAAGTGTTGCGGCATTCATCACATCTGGTAATTTCACAATTAAATCTGTAATCATTTCTGCTAATCGTTCTTTGTTAATGGTACCAACTTGGCGATTGGATACTTCATCTTTTTGTTTGTGAGAATAGCCAACTCTTGTTAACATGCGGTTTGGTACGTCCTTCCCGTATAGGTCTTTATGTTCTGATACGAGTACTCGGCTTCCTTCTTCACGTTTCATTTCTGCTTTCTTTGTTTGACATCCAGCAAAGATGGAAAGAGTGAGAAGGGATAAGAGCAGTTGTTTTTTCATGATGATGTTCTCCTTCTTGATGAAAGTTTCATTCTCCCCCGCTCTAGCGGGCAGTAATGGTTAGAGAAAGCAAGATAGTGTTAACTACCCGTAAGAGCCCGATTGGTGAGGGCTAACCTTTTGGAGAAAAGCATCCCAAAAGGAAGTTTCACCTTATAGCATTTCCCACTAAGAAGGTTTTTTGTATTTGAAATTGTTGGTTTTGTGGCTTTATGATACGATAAAAAGAAGAAAGAAGAGGAAAGGGATTGGAAAATGGAGCAGAAGCAGGAGATTCGCACTACAGTTTATGTGAATAATATCCAGTATGAAGTAATAGAAGAGAAACGAAATGGATTTAATGAAGAAGCATTTAAAGCTCGTTATGCAGAAATTTTAAATAAATATGATTATATTGTAGGCGATTGGGGCTATGATCAACTTCGTTTACGGGGCTTTTTTGATGATAGTAACCAGCGCGCAACGTATGACACAAAAATTAGTACGTTATCAGAGTATTTATATGAGTACTGTAATTTTGGGTGCTCATATTTTGTAGTGAGAAAAGTGAAGAAGTAAAAAGAAGGAGCTGGCTTTTAAAAAGTCAGCTCCTTCTACCTTTTAATGTAATTCAGTTTTTACGGATGTGTTGAAGTGGTTACTATATTTATGATTCTGTTTTAGCCGCTTGACTCGTCGTATGACAAGTAGACTGAATGCATATAGAAATACAATCACCAGCAGCAAGTTTGGTATTTGGTTTAATCTGTTGACCATTTAGTTGAATAACTCCATCTTTAATTTTTTCTGTAATGACTGTACGGCTCCATTCTGAAATATAGGTGGCAAGTGCTTTGTCGATGCGAAATACTCCGTGAACGGACTGTAATAGAATGGTTAGTTCGGTTATTCCTTCATTTGGATAGGACAAAATTGAAATGTTGCTTAGCGATTCTTGGTGCTCTTCCTGAAACGTGTCGACTGTTTCAGCATGCTCAGAGTAGGTTTTGTAAATGCGTAATTTTCTGTTCCAAGTATGCCCTTTGCTACATTTGTAAATCGCAAAACGATAAATGTTTTTACCGTTCGCGTTATGCCGGCGAATGTCTGTGTCAGTAAAAAGAATTGTGTGACCACAATTTTTACAATGTTTTTCTATAGTTGTTTCTAATTCTGATTTATATAAGTTCCAAAAAAGTTGTACGTTCTGCATTTTCCTTCACCTCGTATTTAGATAAAGGAACGTGAGACATCTATTTGGATGTCTTGCGGTATGAAATATAGAAAAAAGAGAAAAATAAAAGAAGGTTCCCTTGTGAGGAACCTTCGTAACAATCATACTGCAGATGTGCTACGTTCCTTTGTAATGGGAATTGGGCAGACTACTCCCTTGAAAAAAGCGTTGTGCTTTTTTGAGAGTAATGCTATCCAGTTGCTTATCCATTACAAAGTAAATGTTGGCATACGTAGTGTAACATCCTTTCTATCCAAACAGATTTGTCGTTAGTATATCATATTAAACTGAAAATTCAAAACAAGTAACAAGAAAAAATCACCAGCTCTATGACAAGCCGGTGATATGGATTACAACAGTTCAAATAAAAACGAACGTAATTCTTCTGCATTTTCTTCAGAAATCGAAAATGCATGTTCTAAGTAGCCAGGTTCTTCTAAATCGTCACGACCGATAATTGCAAATTTATTGCGCTGCATATCAAGGACAATTGTTTTGCCATAATGACGATCGGAGTACAAAAGCGCTAAATCATGACGCTCGTTTTCTCCCATAAAGCTTACGAAACGTGTTTTCGTTTCTACTGTGTCATCGTAAAGAAAAAAACGTTCTTCCATGAACATGACTCCTTTTTAAATATCTAAATTTAAGTGTGGTTTATGATCTAAATGGTGGTGCGTTTTAATAAAGCGCACTGTTCTTGTTTTATAGCGCATAACGATTGAATATGTTTCTGCTAAATCGCCGCCAAGGAATTTCACACCGTCTAATAACTCGCCAGCGGATACACCTGTTGCTGAGAAAATTGCATCATCACCGGATACTAAGTCATCTAGCATAAGCAGTTGACGTGGATTTTCTAAGCCCATTGTAAGGCAGCGTGCTTCTTCTTCCTCATTCATTGGAACGAGACGCGCTTGCATCTCTCCGCCAAGACATTTCAGTGCAGCAGCAGAGATAACGCCTTCTGGGGCACCGCCAGTACCGATAAATAAGTCGATTCCTGTGCCTGGAAGGGCTGTTGCGATAGAGGCCCCAACATCACCATCACCGAATAACTTTACGCGTGCACCTTTTGTGCGAACACGGTCAATAATTTCCTGATGACGTTCACGCTCTTGGATAATAACTGTTAAGTCACGAATTTTTTTATTGTTTGCTTTTGCTACAATTTCAATTGTTTTTTCAATTGGATCATCTAAGCTGATTTTACCAGCTGCATTTGGACCAACCGCGATTTTTTCCATATACATATCAGGAGCATGTAGAAGGTTTCCTTTATCGGCGACAGCGATAACAGCCATTGCGTTTGCAAGACCTTTCGCTACGATATTTGTTCCTTCTAACGGGTCAACAGCGATGTCTACTTCTGGACCGTTTCCTGTTCCGAGCTTTTCCCCAATGTAAAGCATCGGTGCTTCATCAAGTTCCCCTTCGCCAATCACAACAGTACCTGTCATGTTAACAGAGTCAAACATTGTGCGCATTGCAGTTGTTGCTGCGTCATCTGCCTCATTTTTCTTCCCACGGCCCATCCATTGTGCTGATGCCAGGGCTGCTGCTTCTGTTACACGGACAATTTCTAATGCGAGTTCACGTTCCATTGTGACATTCCTCCAATTCCAAAAATCGTACAAATATAACTATAGCAAAGAACGAGAAAAAGGTGAATTCGAAAAATTGTCGATTTTTTTTGAATAAAAGGGTACAATTGGTGATGAAAATGCTTTAATTACCAGGTAGGTGACATATATGTACTTTGTAGATCGGAAAAAAATTGAACAAATGTTACAGTGTTTAGAAAAAGTTGTTGCAGCATTTCAAACGAAGCAAGAATATGAGGGAGCACTTGATGAATATGCGTTAGAGCGTATGGCACATCTCATGATCGATTGTATTTTAGATGTAGGCAATGCCATGATTGATGGATTTATTATGCGCGACCCAGGTAGCTATGAAGACATTATTGATATTTTAATGGATGAAAAAGTTGTTACAAATGAAGAAGGAGAACGCTTAAAAGAAGTTGTTCGTCTTCGGAGAATGATTGTACAAGAGTATGTAAATATGAACCACACAGATGTGTATAATACAGTACAAAAGCATATTGATATGCTAAAACAATATCCTGCTAATATTCGTCGTTATTTGGAACAAGAACTTGGTCCGGTATCTGCGTTTGCAGGAGATTAGATTATTTTTGTTCTAATGGACCATGATGAACATGGTCCATTAGAACTGTAGGAAAGGAAAGTAGGTTGAGAAATGGGGGAAGCGACACGGTCCACAAAAGAGGAAATTCTTCAACTTTTAAAAGTAAGAGGAGAACAAACTGTTGCGACATTAGCAGAAGTGCTGCAAATTACGGAGATGGCTGTGCGCCGTCATTTAAATAATCTCGAAAAGGATGAGCTTATTGAGGTGAATATGGTGCGGCAGCATGTCGGAAGACCGATGTATGTGTATTGCTTAAGCGCAAAAGGAGAAGACATGTTTCCGAAGCAATATAAGAAATTTGCAGTTGAGATGTTAGAAGATTTGCAACATATTGGTGATGCGAAGCTCGTTGAGAAGATTTTGCGGGCAAGAACGAATCGTATGGAACAACAATTAGCCAAACGTGTGAATCGAAAGGAAACAACATTAGAGCGCTTACAAGAAATTGCGGTGATGCAAGAAAAAAACGGATATATGGTGCATGTAGAACAAGAAACTGAAAGTTCTTTCATCCTACAAAAGCAAAATTGCCCGTTAATGGAGGTAGCAGCAAAGTTTCCGCAAATTTGTCATGATGAAAAAAGCATGTATAATAAACTATTGCCAAATGCTGATGTGAAAGTGTTATCAAGTATGTGTGATGGAGACTGTTTCTGTTCATATCAAATAAAAGAGAAAAAATGAACATTACGAGACGCTTTTGGAAAAAGCGTTTTTTTCTTTTGGAAAAAAGGATACGATAAGAAAAGAGTAAGTATCAAAAAGGAGTGACACCTGTGTATAAAGGCTATTTAATTGATTTAGACGGAACAATGTACCGAGGCGAAGAACGCATTGAAGAGGCGAGTGATTTTATAAAAGCGTTACAAGAGCGGAACTTACCTTATTTATTTGTGACGAACAACTCGACACGTAAACCAGAGCAAGTTGCAGACAAGCTGTTGCAGTTTGATATTCCAGCTACACCAGAGCAAGTATTTACAACAAGCATGGCAACAGCGAATTTTATATATGAAAGAAAACAAAATGCTTCTGTCTATATGATTGGAGAAGAAGGTTTGCGTGATGCACTTGTGGAAAAAGGATTCACACTTGTAGATAGTAATCCGGATTTTGTCGTTGTGGGGTTAGATCGAGAAGTGACGTATGAAAAACTAGCAAAAGCGTGCTTAGCTGTTCGAAACGGGGCAACATTCATTTCAACAAACGGTGATATTGCCATTCCGACAGAATGCGGCTTATTACCAGGGAACGGTTCCTTAACATCCGTTGTAGCAGTATCCACAACAGTAAATCCAACTTTCATTGGTAAACCAGAATCCGTTATTATGGAGCAAGCATTAAAAGTACTCGGAACAACGAAAGAAGAAACATTAATGGTTGGGGATAACTACGACACTGATATTTTAGCAGGCATGAATGCGGGCATGGATACACTACTTGTCCACACAGGAGTCACATCTGTGGAGAAGTTAACAGAATATGACGTGCAACCGACGCATGTTGTCCACAGTTTGACGGAGTGGATTGAGAAGATGTAAGAAGAGATAGGCAATCATTTACGATTGCCTATTTTTTATTTCGCTATTCGCGGGCAGTAGGTCCCGACCCCAAAATTGAGAGAGAATCGAGGAAGAAAGGTGGGGAATGAAAACTGTCCCACTGATGGAAGTTTCACTTTATTATAAAAAATTCGTTCTGGTGATAGATGTGGTCGAATTGTGTGAGATTTTATTTCTTTCTTGCTGAACAGACAAATAGTATAATATGGAAAATGTGATGAGGAGGCGTATTTATGAAGTGCAGAAAAACGATGAGGGTACAAATTCAAGGGGATAACGTATCATTTACCCTATAAACTGCGTGGTTCCCCTTTAATATGGGGGTATCATCCTGATGGAAAAAGATTTACCGAATTATATGTTTACTGATGTGAAGAAGGCTTTTCTATGGCTTGGCTTTCTTGCTTTCTTTAGTGTATTGACCGAAATGTTATTTAATGTAGTTTTACCTGATATCGCGAAGGACCTTGGTATATCACCGTCTTTGGCTAACTGGGTAAATACAAGTTTTATGATTTCATTTGCGATTGGGTCAATCGCGTATGGAACAATGAGTGATAAATATGGTGTGAAGAATTTACTTCTCTTTGGTCTGCTAGCTTATAGCGCTGGTTCACTTTTAGGCGTGTTGGCACATTCTCATTTTTTTACTGTAATTGCTGCACGTTTTATTCAAGGTGTTGGGGCATCAGCAGTGCCGGCGCTTATTATGGTAATCGTTGCACGCTATGTGAAATCAGAAGATCGCGGGAAAGCATTTGGTATAATCGGCTCGTTAGTAGCTGTGGGGGAAGGAATAGGCCCAGCTCTTGGTGGGACGGTTGCCCATTATGTACAGTGGCCCTTTCTTTTTCTGATTCCAATGCTGACACTTTTCACGATCCCCTTTTTTCTAAAAGAACTTCCGAATGAATCTACAAAGGGGCAAAGGATAGATATTTTTGGGATAGCGTTACTATTTTGTGGAATTGTCACATTTACTATATATACAACACAATATAATTGGTTGTACTTGGCGATTAGTTTTGTGATATTTGCAGGATTCGCTTTGCATATACACAAGGTTGAACAGCCTTTTATAGAACCAAGATTATTTATAAACCGAAAGTTTATATTAGGAGTTCTAACTGGTTGCATTCTCCTAGGTACTGTGGCAGGTTGTATATCAATGATTCCTTACATGATGAGAGGTGTACACCAACTGTCTGTAAGTATGATTGGATGGATTATATTCCCTGGGACGATGAGTGTAATGGTATTCGGCACTGTTGGTGGTAGTTTAGTTGATAAACGAGGAACTACATTTGTTCTATGGCTTGGCTCATCTTTCATTCTTGCAAGCTTTTTTATCATTTCATTATTTGCTGATCAAACACCATGGTTAGTTTCTGCTATGCTAATCGTAATGTTTGGAGGACTCTCCTTCGTTAAAACAGTAATTTCTACGAGTGTTGCGGCTGCTTTAGGGTCAAAGGAAGTCGGTGCAGGTATGGGATTTCTCAGCTTCGCATGCTTCTTAGCAGAAGGGATAGGGATAGCGATTGTTGGCGGGTTATTAACAAAACATATGCTAGAATATCCTTTACTTTCTACTATACAAAATGCGAAAGCGTACTTGTATAGTAATTTACTACTCGTTTTTATTGTTGCCGTATTAATTGGTGCAACCATCTATACGGTAGCTTATAGTAGAAGAAATGAATTGTAATTGATGTTGAGAAGCCAAGCGAAACTGTTTGGCTTCTTTTCATTCACCAGAATGTTTCAAGAGTTTGTATGAGATGACTACAAGACGATTATGCAAAATTGCATTTTTCATACAAAAATAATTAGATAAGATAGAAGTATGGGGGGATAGAAATGAATCCAGTATTAATGGTCATTCTTATTTTCATGACATGTGGTTTCGCATGTCTATTATGGAAAATATATAAGATAAAGCATATAAAAAAGCAAGTTGGAAAACGGATTGCGATGTATCGACGGACAAAACGGTGCTTGTTTATGCTATTTTGTCCCGTTTACTTCATTGCACAACTCATTTTAACGTATGTTAAATATATAAATGGCGAGATTGATAGTTTTGAAAGATTTTTATTACAAGCGGGAGTTTATGCAGTAACAATTTGTTTCATGAGCCTTTTAACGATTCAATTGTTAAAGGACATCGAGGTTTATGAAGCAGGAGTTGTGGATGGAATAAATTATTATCCTTATGAAGAAGTAAAAGGTTATAAAACATTTGTACAGGGACAGTTTCCACAAGAGAATGTCTTTTTGGATCGCGGTATAGAAAAGTGGAATAATCATGTAAACTTATTAATTCGAAATGAAGATATAAAAGAGTTAGAAGAAGTTCTGCAAAGATATATTCCTAAAATTATGGGGAGCTGAAAAATCCACCTTCACAAGGTGGATTTTTCACTAGAACAAACGATTCACAAGCTCTCTCACTTCTTTAAGGTATTGTTCTCTCGTCTCGTTATCCACAGAAGGAACGCTCGTATAAAAAGCATGCTCTACTGTCTCAATACCAGTAAAATCAAAGATACCTGCGCCTGTTGTTTTCTTGATTGCCTCAAACATGCCACTTGCAGCATAATTTTCTTTCGAGTTTCCCATTGTGGATAATAATAAACCTTTTTTACCTGTTAATAATTTCTCAATGTCATTTGCGCCGTATGCGTAAGCAAATCCGTGGCTGAATACACGATCTACATACCCTTTTAAAATGGCAGGAAGACCTGTCCACCAGACTGGATAAATGAAGGTAATCACATCTGCCCATGTAATATGCTCTTGCTCAGCTTGAATATCAGCCGGTGTATTTCCTTGTGAAAATGAAATGAAATCATCGGTAGCTAATACAGGATTGAAGTTGATTGCATATAGATCGCGAACGCGTACTTCGTGTCCTTTTTCTTGTAGTTGTCCTTGCATTGTTTCTAGAATTGCGTGGTTAAAGCTTTGTGGATTCGGATGTGCATAAACGATTAAATGTTTCATTACCAATCCTCCTATATGTGGATATGTGAGTAGTATGTTCAAAATCAGGCAAAAACACCCACCTGTAACTATTATAGTTACTTGTTGAAGGGGAAGCAAAGAAGATGCTTTGCATAACAGGAATTCTTTTCGTGTGAGCGAATAGGTATAAGGAAAGCGAGGAGAACATACAGATGAACATTCATAACCTTACAATCGAAGAAGCAGAAGAAATCAATACATGGCAATATGAGGCCCCGTATGAACTGTATAGTTTTACTGGGGAAGGTGAAACATTAAAAGAATTGCTTGATGGTACATATTACGGTGTTTGTGATGAACAGGATGAACTCATCGGTTATTTTTGTTTTGGGGATAATGCACAGGTGCCGGGCGGAAGAGAAGCGAAGTTATACACAGGTGAGCACGTCATAGATATCGGACTTGGGATGAAACCAGTGTTAACAGGAAATGGGCTGGGGATATCTTTTTTACAAGCGGGATTGCAGTTTGCGAAGGATAAGTTTAGACCAGAGAAAATTCGATTAAGTGTGGCTGCTTTTAATGAACGGGCCATTCATCTATACATGAAAGCAGGTTTCCAAAAGAAAGTTTCTTTTATGAGTAGAGGTAGAGAATTTCAGCTTATGGAGTATGGGGGATAAAGTGAAACTTTAATCAGTGGGAGGTTTTTCCCCCTAACTTTTTTGCTTTTGCTAGATTTCGAGGTGGGGGTATTACTGCCCACGAATAGCGGGATAAACAAGAAAACCAGCTCTTTTTATATGGAAGCTGGTTTTCTTGTTTTGCCTTATTCAGTATGTGCAGCTCTATGCGCCAAGCGACTTGATGCAGCAGCAGCAATCGCTCCAACGATATCATCGAGGAATGTATGAACTTTACCTGTAGATTTATCGTTTAAATATTTTAAAATACCTGGTTTCAATTTATCGATATAGCCAAAGTTTGTGAAACCGATTGAGCCGTATACGTTGACGATAGATAAGGCGACAACTTCGTCTACTCCGTATAATCCTTCATCGCGGTGGATGATGTCCTGAAGAGGTGCACTTAGCAAACCTTTTTCGGCAAGAACATCTAATTCAATTCCTGTAATGAGGGCATTTTGTACTTCACGTTTGGATAAGACGCGTTCTACATTATAACGGCATTCTTCCATTGCTAAATTTGGATGATAATTTTTTTGAAGAAAATGAACGAGTTCTGCAATATCGTCAATTTTTACACCGCGTTCTTGTAGTAATTGTAATGCTCTTTCTTGTAGTTCATTTCGTTGTGTCATGTTTATCACCTTTTTTTCTTTTTAATATTGTATACGTATAGAATTATGATGTGCATAGGCATGAAAGTTAATTAGCAGCTCATATATATATAGAAAAAAATATAGGTGGCGAGTATGATGATTCAACATATTTATGAGAACTATCATATACACGTCAAAGAATTTACAACTCTTGGTCCTTATAACAGCTTTTGGGTTCGTAATAAAATTTATGTGCTTCTTCCTACGGATCATTTGCAAGAAGAAGAGCTTGTTGAAATGAAGAAATTAAGTGATTATATGAATCAGCAAGGTGATATTACCGTTGCGACGTTTGTGCCAAACGTACAAGGTTATTACGTTAGCGAGATAGAAGAAAAAAATTATTGTTTGTTAAAGGGAATACGTACGTTAGAGCGTAATGTCACTTCATTAGGAAGTGAGCTATCATTATTTCATAAGCGCGGTGCATTCTTTTCTGAAGAAATTGAACATCTCAGCCGAATTGGTGAATGGAAGTCGCTTTGGGAAAAACGATTAGATCAGCTCGAACGTTTTTGGCAATCCAAAATGGTGAGTCACCCTACTGATATGTTTGAACAATTATTTATTGAATCATTTCCATACTACTTAGGTCTTGCCGAAAATGCGATTCAATATGTAGTAGATACAGAAATTGATGATACTCCTCAAGTTGCTGATGCTGCAACCATTTGTCAGGAACGATTTACACCCTTGCTTTGGCGTCAGACAAAGCGATTAAAGCTGCCAGTTGATTGGGTATATGACCATCCAAGTCGTGACTTAGCCGAATGGGTACGTCATACTTCTTTTGAAAAAAGAGAGAACTGGGAAGAAACGATTGCGCAGTTTATAAGCGACTACGAACGGAACTATCCATTATCTTCGTTTGGATGGCGGTTACTATTTGCCCGTCTTCTTTTTCCGCTTCATTATTTTGAAACAGTTGAAGGATATTATTTAGCGGGAAGTGAGGCGCAAAAATCTGTATACCAAGATAAGTTAGACACCATTTTGCAGCGCGTAGATCATTCGGAACAGTTTCTTCAGCAGTTTTATGATCTTATTCGTTTACCCATTGATAAGTTAGGAATTCGTAAGCTTGATTGGCTTACGTAGTATGTAATTTAGAAAAAAGAGACCGTGGTGGGTCTCTTCTTCTAGATTATCTAGCTTCAGCGGCTAGAACAGTCGGTGGCTTCGCGTCTTCCGCCGAGGCAAAAAGCGCCTCTATGTCAGAAGCTCCATCCCCCTCTTGTTCTGAGCGAGCCGCTTCCGCTTTTACATTATCTAGCTTCAGCGGCTAGAACAGTCGGTGGCTTCGCGTCTTCCGCCGAGGCAAAAAGCGCCTCTATGTCAGAAGCTCCATCCCCCTCTTGTTCTGAGCGAGCCGCTTCCGCTTTTACATTATCTAGCTTCAGCGGCTAGAACAGTCGGTGGCTTCGCGTCTTCCGCCGAGGCAAAAAGCGCCTCTATGTCAGAAGCTCCATCCCCCTCCTGTTCTGAGCGAGCCGCTTCCGCTTTTACATTATCTAGCTTCAGCGGCTAGAACAGTCGGTGGCTTCGCGTCTTCCGCCGAGGCAAAAAGCGCCTCTATGTCAGAAGCTCCATCCCCCTCCTGTTCTGAGCGAGCCGCTTCCGCTTTTACATTATCTAGCTTCAGCGGCTAGAACAGTCGGTGGCTTCGCGTCTTCCGCCGAGGCAAAAAGCACCTCTATGTCAGAAGCTCCATCCCCCTCCTGTTCTGAGCGAGCCGCTTCCGCTTTTACATTATCCAGCTCCGCCTTCCAGCCCTTCGCGTCTAAGGTTCTTCCGCACGAGAAAGTAAAAAACACTTTCTGTGCGAAAGAACCTTAGCCGTCAGGGCTAAACGGTCGGCTTCACTTTTAAATTTAAAATACTTGTTCTACTTCAATTACTCCAGGTACTTCTTCTAAAAGCGCACGCTCGATACCAGCTTTTAATGTGATTGTAGAACTTGGGCAGCTGCCGCAAGCGCCTAGAAGGCGTAATTTAACGATACCGTCTTCGATATCTACTAATTCTACGTCACCGCCATCGCGAAGTAAGAATGGACGTAATTTATCTAATACTTCTACTACTTGTTCGTGTAAGTTTTCGTTTTCCATTTTTATCGACTCCTTTCATCAGTTTTATTATAATCAAGATACAGGGGAAAATCTATTTTTTATGTCTTTCTTACGTTGTCAAAATAGTTTATGGAAGTTTTCTTCTTATATGTGACAAATGAGGTACAGAAAAAAATATACGTGCAAATGGGGGAGAGAATATGATAAAAGTTAGTGTGTATGGGGCGAAAGTTGTATGTGCAAGCTGCGTTGGAATGCCATCTTCAACAGAAACGTATGAATGGCTGCAAGCAGCAATCGGACGAAAATATGAAGGGCAAGAAGAGAAGTTTCATTTTGAATATGTGGATATTTATGAGGAGCAGGAAGCGGAAGAAAAACGAGCTTTTGTAGAGCGTGTCATTGAAGAAGACTTATTTTATCCTGTTGTTCTCGTGAATAATGAAATTGTCGGAGAGGGCAATCCGCGCTTAAAGGATGTATACGAAGAAATTGAGAAATATTTATAATATAACATATCACTTACAGAGCTCTTGCAACGTAGATTACTAATCGCAGGGGCTTTTTCTATACTTAGGAGGATGAACGAGATGAAGAAGGGGTTTGTAATGGGGATTATCGGACTTTTGGTACTCAGCGGTATTGCTTATATGAAAGGGGATACAGCTGCGATTCAATCGTTAGCAGGCTGGCTAAGCGTCTTTTTCTTAGCTAGTGCGGCATTTCTTTGTATAGATGGATTTATTTTAGGAGCAAGGGGGACATTTGCTTCGGAAAAGCCAACGCGAAAAGAATCCCGTTTTCAATCTGCTAAAACGAATGCATTTGCAGCGATTCCTAATGTGGCAGCAGCGTTAGGAGTATATTTATGGGTATCGTAATGGAGTATTCTATACCAAAAGAAGTGGAGTTCTTCTTAGATCAATATGTGAATGAACTTCAGGGAATGATTTCGAATGAAAAGCTAGTTGGTGTGTATGTATATGGTTCACTAGCACTAGCTGCGTTTCATCTCGAAACGAGTGATATTGACTTTGTAACGGTTATGAAAGAACAATTCAGTGAAGCAGAGAAAGTGAAAATACGTGAATTACATAAGAGGCTCAGTACACATGAACTCGGTAAACGAATGGACGGAATGTATATTCCGCTTGCTCATGTAGGAAAGCAAAATCATGAGATGTCACCGTACTTATATTGTTCAGAGGGAAAAATAAAGGAAGGCCATTGGGACATTAACTCTGTGACGTGGTGGACGATAAAAAATTGCGGTATTACGGTTTTGGGCCAAAAGTCAAATGAGCTTCCGTATGTAGTAACGTGGGATGATGTTATAAGCACAATGAAATACAATGTGGAACAATATTGGAGTGAGAAAGTAAAGCGTCCATATTTATTTTTAGCTACAGAATGGGTAGAGTCTGCAGTTGTGACAATGGGCCGTATTATATGCACATTAGAAATGGAACGGATTGTTTCTAAAGATGAAGGGCTACAATATATGATGAAGTATTGTAAAGAATGGGAGCCGCTTTTGCAAGAGGTGTACTGGATTCGTCAAAAAGAAGGGTTAAAACCGTCTTTATCAAGATGGAGACGTGCTGAGATGACGAAGCAGTATTTGTTATTTTGGATAGAGGAATGTAAGAAGAGGTGGGAAAGATAAAGTGGAACTTCCCCTTTAAAGCAACAGAAAAAAACAAGAGCTGCTGTGCAGCTCTTGTTTTTTTAACCATTATGATGCTTATACATCCAAAGAATTCCTGATTTTAAAAGGCGAGGTACGCGGCCCATTAACGGCTGATTTGCGAGTAAACCGAAGCCGTGTTTTTTACCGAGAGAACCGAGAACGCCTTTTAGTTTAATGACAGGTAGTTCTTCTGGTAAGGCTTCATTGTTCCAACGTTTTAATAATATTTGGACAATTTGTTCGCCTTGCCCTTCTGCAAGCTGCGCAGATGGTGCATGTGGCAGTGCAGCGCAGTCACCTAGCACATATACATTCTCGTAATCTGGAATATTATGATATTTTGTTAATGCAACCCGGCCACTATTATCATGCTCGACAGGCAGATTACGAACAATCTCACTTGCTTGAATGCCAG
Organism: Bacillus sp. S10(2024); assembly: GCF_050473865.1. Taxonomy (NCBI): domain Bacteria; kingdom Bacillati; phylum Bacillota; class Bacilli; order Caryophanales; family Bacillaceae; genus Bacillus; species Bacillus sp. S10(2024). The sequence continues at coordinate 4,063,366 of NZ_JBFLUR010000002.1, forward strand.
CTGTCCATACGATTGCGTCACATTCAAGTGGTTCATCGTGGTTATACACAATATTTGGTTCTACTTTTGTAATGTTCGAGTTGCGAACAATTGTAACATTATGTTTCAAAAACCACTCTTCTACGTATCTACTTAATTTCTCTGGGAACGGGAAAAGAATGCGATCTTTTCGGTCAAATAAATAAATATTTAAGTCTGGACGGCTTTCGCGAAGCTCACTTGCTACTTCAACACCGCTTAATCCAGCTCCTACAACAGCAACTGTTGCATGTGGTTCTAAACCATTTAGTTGTTGATATGTTTGACGAACTTGCTCAATGGATTGAAGGCTATATGTGTTTTCCTTCGCTCCTGGAACGTTGTGATAGTTATCTTCACAACCAAGTCCGATAATTAAGTCATCATAATTGATAACTTCACCGTCCTCAAGATGAACAGCTTTGTTTTCTAGATCAACGTTGGTTATCGTGCCGTATTGAATATTTAGTCGTGGATGCTCTGGAAATGGAATGCGAATATGCGTTTCAGAAATCGTTCCTGCTACTAATGCGTAGTATTCTGTTTTAAAACAGTGATACGGTACTTTGTCGATTAATGTCACTTGAACATCATCTGGAAGTTGGTTGCTCGGAAGAAGACGTTGTAAAACTCTCATTCCACCGTAGCCGCCACCAAGTATTACGAGGTGCTTCATGATGGATTACCCCTTTTCTGTTGAAATATCCCCTAATCATAGAAATTTTTATATTACAAAAATATTTTGACTTTACTCATTCAAATTATATCGAATTTAGAAGCAAATAACAATGCGTGAATGCATACTCTGTTGTACAATAATAAGAAAGTGAAAGCGATTTTAGACAAACATCTTAGGCTTACTGTTATAAGACAAGCTTTGAAATAGATACAGGAGGGATTAAGGTTGATTAAACCGTTGATTGAATTTTGTGTTGGCAACCTTGCAAATGGTGCACAAAAGGCACGTGAACAATTAGAGAAAGATCCAAATTTAGATGTGATTGAGTATGGGTGTCTTGGGTATTGTGGCGTTTGTTTTGAAGGACCTTATGCACTTGTAAACGGTGAAGTTGTAAAAGGTGAAACACCGGATGAACTTGTGAAAAATGTATATGATTATTTAGATGAAAATCCGATGTTTTAGGGCGTTGCAATGAGGCAGCGTCTTTTTCAGTTGAACGCATAAAATTATTTCGAAAGAACAGGCTAACAAGTTAGGAGATACAAAAAAAGAAAGCCCTTTGGTGAAGGGCTTTTTTCTTACACCATATGTGTAAGTACGACAGTGTTACGCCAAAATTGTCGTTGAATATGAGAAACGGGGGACATTCTTATTGTTTTCAAAAAGCGCTCATTTTATACTTATAACAATCAAAAATTTTGGAGTGAAATAACGATGACACAATTTTCTTTCACAAAAATGCATGGACTTGGGAATAACTACATTTATGTAAATATGTTTGAGGAACAAATTGCAGAAGAGCATCTTGCACAAGTTGCTGAAAAAGTGTCGGATGTGAATACTGGAATTGGTTCCGATGGAATGATTTTAATTTGTCCCTCTGACATTGCTCCTGTGAAAATGCGTATTTTTAATAAAGACGGTTCAGAAGGAAAAAGCTGCGGGAATGGACTGCGCTGCGTTGCAAAGTACGCATATGAACATAAACTAGTAGAAGAGAATGTTTTCACAATTGAAACGTTAGCGGGAATCGTTACAGCAGAAGTAAAAGTTGAAGGTAGAATTGTAACTTCGGCTACAATAGATATGGGGGCACCTAGGTTGAAACGCGTTGATTTACCGATGCTAGGCGAAGGGGAAACGCCATTTATTCGTGAAGATTTCCTTTATAATAACCACCGTTATACATTTACGGCTGTCTCAATGGGGAATCCGCATGCTGTTATTTTTGTAGAGGATATTGAAGAAGCTCCGCTTACAACATTAGGACCTGTATTAGAAACACATGAGATGTTTCCAGAAAGCGTAAATGTCGAATTTATTGAAGTACTGAATGATCGTGAAATGCATTTTCGTGTATGGGAACGCGGTTCTGGCATTACACAAGCATGCGGCACAGGAGCATGCGCTGCAGTTGTAACTGCAATCTTAAATGGAAAGATGAAGCAAGGCCAAGAAATCACGGTTCATTTAGCCGGCGGGGATTTAATGATTACATGGACAGAAGAAGGAACAGTTCTCATGAATGGCCCAGCAGAAGTCACTTGCAATGGTGTATATTATTATAAGATTGAAGAGTAAAGATGTATAATAGGACGAGAGAAGAAAGGGAGGTGGATTCTATGATTACTGTAACTGAACAAGCGGCATATCAAATTAAAGATATGTTAAAAGATGCCGAGGAAGGAGAAAGATACGTTCGCCTTGCTGTACACGGCGGTGGATGTAGTGGTCTTTCTTATGGCTTAGGATTTGAAAGAGAACCAAATGAAGACGACACAGTTCTTGAATTTTTCGGTGTTGAATTTGTTATTGATAAAGAAAGTGCTCCAATTGTAAAAGGAGTAAAAATCGATTATAAGCAATCGATGCTTGGCGGCGGATTTACAATTGACAACCCAAATGCAATCGCATCATGTGGCTGCGGATCATCTTTCCGTACGGCAACGAATGCTGGTAAGCCTGAGGAATGTTAACGTTAGATAACATTTGCGAAGTGTGCATCTATAACGATTAATCATACTAACCTTCTTGACGGTGAATTACAAATTTCATTCGTTAAGAGGTTTTTTATTTTGTAATACAATAGAAAAATGTCGGAAAAGATAGAAAATTGACGTTTTTTATTGCTGTTTGCTCATTTGCATGCTAATATAATATTAATTATCTATAATAGAAGATGGTTCTTCTTTTTAAATTAACAGAATTTTCAGAAATGATGTTTTGTATGGCTTTTTCCTGTTTCCTCTTTCTTGTACGTCGTTACACCGAATGAATATAAACAATAAAAAGCACTTATACCTATCTATTATTTCTAAAACCGGAAAACATAACGAATTAGTAAATTTAAAAAGCGTAATATAAAATTAAAAGATTTTTCGAGGAAGCGTGTATTATCCCCCTTATAAAAAATTAGGGAGGCATAGAATATGGGAATTTCTACACTACTATTAAATGCATTCATTATTATAATTTGTATCCTTAGTTATCAAGTATTTTGGTTAGATAAGACAGAAAAAAGAGCATGTAACAATATACTCATTTCTTTTCTTTCATCGATTGCAATTGTTCTTTGCATGACATTTCCAATTCATTTACATGATGGATATATTTATGATTTGCGTTTTATTCCTATTCTTTTAGTGCTTCTGTACGGAAACACAAGAAGCATGATTTGTATAAGTATTGTATATATTGCGTATCGATTTTACTTAGGTGGAAACGGCTTTTTTTCATCAGTTATTATATATACTATCATTACAACGGTTACGACAATATTACGTTATTTTATCCCCATTTATTTTAGGAGAAAAAAAATATTGTTCAACACATTATTTCTTTTGATTTGTACGGTTTTTTTTTCTATCTTTGGGATAATGAATGAAATTGAAATATACGGTAAAATCGAAACGGTTTTTATTGGATTTTTGATTAATTATGTAGTGGTCAACGTCTTCACAGGGTTATTATCTGTTTACTTAGTAGAGGGAATGATCGAGAAATATAAAATGAAAGAAAAAATTCAAAGAGCTGAAAAATTTTATACAGCTAGTGAATTAGCGGCATCAATCGCACATGAAGTTCATAACCCGCTGACGACTGTCTATGGATTCGCTCAATTATTCCGTGAAAATGAACTTTCAAAAACATCTCAAGATAAATACTTGAAAATCATGTTAATGGAATTAGAAAACGTACAATTAATTATCAATAATTATTTATCTCTAACAAAACCACAAAATACAATAAAAAAACCACAAAATATAAGGTGTATTTTTCGAGAAATAACAAATATGATTTCTCCGCTAGCAATTTCATATCACGTTGAAATACAGAGAGATATTCCAGAGCATTTGTATATAAATGCGAATCCTGAAAAATTAAAACAGTGCTTCACTAACATTTTACAAAATGGAATTGAAGCTATGAAAGATGGCGGAGTATTACAAATTCATGCGCAAAAAATCAAGGGTAATCTTGTAATTGATATTATTGATTCAGGAGTTGGAATGTCCAAACAAGAAATAAAGCGGATTGCCACGCCATTTTATTCAACAAAAGAAAAAGGAACCGGGCTTGGCACTATGATTGCGTATAGCATTATTAAAGAGCTAAATGGAGATATAGAAATAGAGAGTACACGAGGAAAAGGAACGTGCTTTTCTATCATTATACCTTGCTGATTAAAGATGAAATCAAGCGCTTTTTTTATTAAAGACTTTTAATAAAATCATGACAAAAATTCAATAATAAAAAAGAGGTGATTTTGATGGGAAAATGGAATGAACAGGCAGCGCCGAATAATAATCTGCCATCCAGCACAATTCGGTCATCTGAACTCCTATTAGGAAAGAAAGCAGACCATGAATTTTCAGAGGAACTTTCCGATGGTGGGGAAAGAGATAAAAACATTCAAATACTCAAAAACATTTCTAAATAGAAAAAATAGTGGCGATGAAAAAAGCGCCACTATTTTTTTGTTTTGTACAAAAAATTCTATTTTAAGCAAAAATCAAGGGCTGAAAGTTAAAAACATCACGATACCTATAAAATCATTAAGTTAATAAAAAGGGTCTTTTTATTAACTTAGGATGTTTCAAAAGATGTTCACCGCCATATTCTCACAGCATACGTTTCAAAAATATATGCCAAGATCAAAAAGATTATTGTATAGTTTAAATATTAAGTCAACTTGAGGGCTATGCATCAGTTAGTGATGTTACGTAATCACTTTCGAGAAAATGGTATTAACCGTGTTTCTATTTTATTACTAAAGGGGGAGTAAACATGGCACAACAAAGCTTGAAACGCGAACTGCAACCGCGCCATATTAGGCTTATGGCAATCGGTGGGATGATTGGGACAGGGATTTTCAAAGGAAGTGCAGATACAATTTCAGCTGCAGGACCCGGCATTGTTTTTTCTTATTTATTTGCAGGATTTCTTCTTCTCATTGTTATGAGTGCAATAGCGGAAATGGCTATTGCTTATCCTGGTTTAAACATTCAAGGGATGATTCAAAAAGCTTTTGGTTCACGTTTCGCCTTTGTCATTGGTTGGCTCTACTGGATCGACTGGATTTTAGTTATTATTGTTGAGGTTTTAGCAGGGGGGAGCTTTTTACAATATTGGATTCCATCTGCTCCTTTATGGTTACTTAGTTTAGCCTGTACTGCGCTTCTTCTTTTTATCAATTTGGTTAGCGTCAAACTTTACGGTGAAATAGAGTTTTGGCTTGCGAGTTTCAAAATTATTACCCTTGTTTTATTTATTTTGCTTGGTTTTGCCTTGTTATTTGGCTTCGTTCCAAATCATGAAGCAACATACTTTACAAATTATACAAGTCACGGGGGATTCTTTCCAAAAGGATGGGGAAGTATTTTTACAGCACTCCTAATAGTCGTCTTTTCTTTCGGAGGCTCAGAATTAATCGGGTTAACTGTAACAGAAACGAAAAACGTGGAACAGACACTTCCGAAAGTAATAAAAGGGGTCATGTTCCGAGTGGTTTTATTTTATACATTACCTATTCTAATCATTACTGGACTTATCCCTTGGGACGAAGTAGGAAAGCAAGGTAGTCCTTTTGTACAGGTTTTCTCTGCAACTGGATTACAAGGTGTAGCACATATTATGAACTTCATTTTATTGACCGCTGTGCTGTCAGCTGCCAACTCAGGAATGTATGCTACTTCTCGCATTTTGTACTCTCTGGCACAAAATAACGAAGCGCCTTCTCTGTTCTCTCGTCTCACTAAGCGCGGTGTTCCTATATGGGGAGTTCTTGTCAGTTGCATTGGTTTATTAATTGGGTCTTTTATCGCGTTCCTTACACCAGAGCACGTCTTTGGTTATATGATGTCTATCCCAGGATTTACTGTTTTGCTTATTTGGACTAGCATCTGCCTTGCGCAATTCAAGTTGCGTAAACAGTATTCTAAAATGCCGTATTTTCGTGTGTGGTTATTCCCGTACAGCACCTTGTTTGCGGCAGCGGCCTTGGCAATTATTTTTATTTTCTTCTTGTTCAACGCAGGTAATATAATTAACTCTATTGTATGCATAAGTATTCTTATCCTTTTATCTGGTTTATCTATTTTTGTTGGAAGAAAGGAATCGAAATAATGATTCTCAGTTTAAAAGGAATATTCATTTTATAGGAGTAAAAAGGCCGTGTGAAGCCATTGCCATCAACTTTAGAAAAGCGCGCCTGATGCCAATTGGCATCAGGCGCGCTTTTCTTACTGTATTTGAGTAAAATCAATACTCAAATACAGCTTCCCTTGGTTCACTTTTGCTCATATTTTACGTCGTTACTAGTGGCGTGGTCTGCCTCCATTTCTAGAAATTCGCCAGAGAGTAGCTCGAATCTTCACATCTGCTTCAGAAGCGATTTATAGCTTTCGGCATAGGAAATTGGCAATGGTCTAAAGATGGACGCTCTTTTTTTGCTGCATCTGCATAGTATCGACTTATATGTTGGGGATTTAAATGGGTTAATTTGTCAAAATTTATTAATTTCACAAAATGTTCAAAAAATTATCTTTTGAAAAAGTGAAAGTTATAGTATCATCTAATTAAGTAGAACTTTTCGACAAATAAAGACATGTTTTTACAAAAAATACGAAAAGTTTTACGGAGTATTTTTCATTCTAAATCTTGGTTTCATAGAAAATAAGGAGGAATGATGAAGGTGAAAAAGCATTGTAAATTTCTCAATAAATCATTTAAAGAATTGGTACAGGAAAATAAACAAAAGATACTAAATGATAAACAAGAGATGGAAAAAATTGAACAACGCATTGAACAGCGTTATGAAATGAAAAAGTCAGCCTCGTAATAAAGCTATATATAAGTTGAAAAAATGACAGAAAAATCTCTTTCTTGTTAGGTGGGATAAAAGCGTCTGGTTTCAAATGGAAACGGTTTCTTGTTGCGTACTAGGCTTCAAACAAAAGAAGAAGGAAAGTGCGGGGCATGTTGTACTTACTGTACAGAGGCAACTTATTTGTTGGAAAGTTAATATAAATTCATATCTGAAAATGAAAAGAAGATAACTATCTATATAAATGGAAACAAAATGGATTTATATAGTATGGAGTTATCTTCTTTTACTTTTTTTACGGACGTTTCTAGTTCTGCATTGCTAACGGTTATATTACTAGTAATATATATTTGTATTACTGGCAGCATCTATTGGGATACAAGCGACAATTAATAATGTTGGCAGGGCAGCTGATAATAGGGATGCGAGTTTGTTCATTAATGTTAGCAAAGATATCTTGACTCCCACTTAAAGTGTCAGTCCATACTGAAATCAATTTTTCTGGTGCGGCTTCTTGTTGTACCATAATCTCTCATTTGTTGAGTGTGATATTACATAATATGCATAGAATAATAGAATGGAACATGCCGATATAAGCAAGCATTATGTATCTTCTAGTTTCTATATAGAAAATTTTTTGGCGGATAGAAGTGTGGCGCTGAAGTATCTCATATTAACAATCTTTCGTAAATTTAGTCATCAATTCCGAGATTATAGATTCTAAAAGTTCGAATTATGAATAGGTACTACGTTAATAAGTGAGGAATTATGGAGAAGTCAAGTAAGGAGAGGAATACAAGACCCTCTCCTTATTTTTTGATAAATGCTTCCTCTGAAATCACTATAAAACCATGTCGTCTAAATAATGCAGTAGTAACGCCGTAACCATCTTGTTTTTGCCCATTAAATTCCCCTGTATAAATAACAGAACTTCCACATGACGGACTGCGTTCTTTTAAAATAATATACTCAGGGTTTAAATCTTTGATTTGCTCTAACGCTTTGTAGGCACCTGCAATAAAGATGTCCGTCACGTCATTTCCGCTGCGATCTATAACTTTCGCATTTCCATCTAACACATCATCTCCGTTGCCTCCAATGATTTCAGCAGGCATACGAGGCGTTGGTAATCCGCCTAACACTTCCGGACAAATAAGAATTGTTTCTTCTTTTTCTAGTAGTTCTTCAATCTTTGCAACGAGATTATCGTTTCCGTCATAACGACAAGCAATTCCAGCTAAACAAGCACTAATGACAATCACGTCTTCACCTCATTTGGAAGAATTTATTTCCATCATACAACAAAATCTTCCGCCACTTTTATGTTTTTTCTCTTATTTATAAAAGGGGGCGATGAACATGAGTAAATTGTATTCATTAATGAAACAACATAGTGAGTTTCAAAATAAAGAAGAATTTAACACCTATCAGCAGCGAATTTTAACGCAGTATCAAAAGGAGATTAACAAAACGGATTTTCTAGTCATTCGTTTGTTAGGGAGATATGCGGTGAATGAAAAACAAAAAACAGTTGGCGTTGCATGTCCGCTAATGGAAACGATCGCTGTGAAAATAGAGAAAAATATACGAACTGTGCGCCGTTCTGTCGCAAAGCTTGAACGACTTGGGATTATTAAGCGTGTGTTCACAAAAGAAAGACATAAGCGAGGCGGATATAGTGCTAATTTGTATGTATTTCGGAAACAGGCAGTTGACCGCATGATTGACCGCATGCAAATGACCGTATGTGAAAATGGGGAAAGTACAGGAGACTGTAAGGAGGAACGCTTGAATGAGGAGATGGAAACTAGTGTTTATGAAAACAATTTAAAGATAAAACAGAAAACAAAAACGTATAACATGGATGCAACGTATTGTCGTCATGACATACCACAGCAATTTGTAAATGCAATTGCACCAATGTCGCAAAATCCACAAACAATTAATTTTGCTTGGAGTAAAGTGGAACTTGCTTACAAAAAGAGTGGTTTGTACGAGGTAGGGCTGTTATGGGAGCAACTGATGACTCAAGATGATATACAAGTACAAATCATGCGGCGGACAAAAAGTGCGGTCAGGGCGTATAAGTGCGGTGAAATTCGCAAAGATTTTGGAGCGCTTTTGTATAGTACGATACAGGCGTTATTTCTAGATGTTGCATTAGAGTGGGGGGCGGCGGCGAGGCGGAACAGCGGGATTGTTTTATATAATCCATTTGAATGTAAAAAAAGAAAAGAGTTATGCGTTTGAAGCATAACCCTTACTGTTAATCAAATTTCCGTACAGTTGGAACGCGGATTGCGATAAAGAGTACAAAGACAATGACCGCAATTGCACCGCTTTTCATAACTATAACAATCGGTATTCCAGCAGCTAAAGCAAGCGATGTAACTGCATAAGAAATCGGGATAAATCCCATTGATGATAACATGAGTAAGCTCATTACGCGGCCCATCATTTCTTCTTTTACAGTCGATTGAATCATTGCCATTAACGGCACAATAGCCATAGCGATTGTAATGCCGTAAAAGCAGCCAGAAAGAAGCGCCTGCCAAAGTGTTGTACTGAAATTAATGGACAGGAAGAAAACACCTGACAATAGCATCATAATAATGCAAAATAACCCGCGGCGGCGACTAATGTTTCGTAGTCCAACGATAACGGCGCCAATAGCCATCCCGCCGCCAACCGCTGCTTCTAAATAACTAAATTGTAAAGAGTCACCGTGCAGTACATTTTTAACAAACAGTGGAAATCCGACTTGCATTGGCCCGATTAAAAATAAGTTCAAAAAGGCACTGCAAATAAGGAATGTTGATAAAAACGAAGATTCTTTCACATAAAGAATACCTTCTTTAATAGAAGTGAACATGCCTTTATTTTTGTGCTTTTCTTCTTGTTCTACATTTGAATGAACCTTTTGAATCAGTATGGCAGCGACAATTAATAATAGAATGGTTATAGTAAAGATTGTCTCATAATTACTGAATTTAATCAGTATCCCGCCAAGAACAGGGCCGAGGATAACTGATGCCTGGTTCGTCATTTGTGTAAGCGAATTTGCTTGTGTAAGACGATGCTTCGCTACGAGCTCAGGTAAGATAGAACCGTCAGCAGACCAGAAAAAGGCATCGGCTAATCCGAAGAAAAGTGCAAATAAAGCAAATGTGTATAGTGTGACGTGACCGACAATAAACCAAATGAGAATGATCGTGACAAGAAATGCCCGAACAATATTAGAATAAAACATGATATTCTTTTTCGGGAATTTGTCTGCAACAGCTCCACCGATAATCATGAAGATAAGGCGCGGAACACTAAGAGCCACAAAGACAACGCCGAGTGACGCTTCTAAATTTAATGTTTTTGCTATGTACCACGTTTGGGAAAACGTAAAAAATGCTAAGGCAAAGCTTGAAAATAGAGTGGCGGCCCAAAGAAATAGGAAGTTTGTATTTTTTAATAAAGGCATTTCCATTTCTTGTAGGACGGGTTTACTTTTTTGTAATTCCTCCATATGAATCCCTTTCTGTCATATGTCTTTTTATCTTTGTTAACAGTTTCTTCTCTTTCTATACAGATACTTTTTTATTGTATTCAAAAAAGCGAAATTTGCCCAGCGTATTTTTTATGTTGAAAAAGGAAAAACCACCAAACGTCTCTTAGGAGAGATATTGGGTGGCTGTGTTTTTATCCTTTAAGGACTTTAATTCCTTTTACTATATTCCAAATAAAGTAGTATAGGCTAATTAGGCCGCAAATGCATACGGTAATCAATGCGCCAATACCAAGTGTTGCACCTGGCTGATTAAAACCAAAACTCATAATGCCTAATACTGCAAGTCCTATAATGGTAGAAATGCCCGGAATAAGATGTGTCCATAGAGCACGTTTAGCATGACTTCTTGTTTCATAATCGCCTACAATCCAAACAATTACCGGGAACAGGATAGGTGCAAAGAGAACACTAAAGTATGAAAGAGCAGCTAATATTTTATTTCCATTCATATATATCACCTCATAAAGTTGTTTTCGCTTGTTGTTTATACGTTTATTATGCAGGAGAACTTGTAGGCTTGCTATCGCCGAATCTTACAGAAACATAACAGTTTTGTAAGATTCGGCGATATGGAATGTAAGGCTTTTATAACGATATAACAAGGAACGAATAAACATGAAAAAAGACACAGCGGCAGCTGTGTCTTTTTGGTGTATTAAGCAAGTGCAATGTAAATATCAACTTGAGCATCATTTGGATCGAAAGCTCGTTCATCATACAGTTCGAAGTCCGTTGTGAACGCACGTTTATTTTCTTTTGACCAGGTCCAAATCTCTTGCCATGCTTCAGCGATGATTTCAGATAGTGGCCCTCTACGGGTTGTAAATACAGCGTATGTAGCAGCTGGAATCGTGAATGATGTCATGTTTTCTGGTGTATCAATGATAGTGGAAACAGGAACACCAATTGTAAACGTATAGCGACCTGTTTCATCGGATTCATAGTTGGAATATAGTGCAAGCGTTTCTGTTTGTGTAGCCTTGTTTGGAATTTTGTTGGTGATTTGTTTTTGGAAGTATTGATTCCATAGGTGAGGGATTTTTCCGTCGCTGGACATTTCCAGTTCGTTGTTTGTAGTAATAGAAATCCCGATGGCTTGAAAAGCTTCTTTTTTTATAATCGTAGGTTGCATTATTGTATCATCCTCTCTCTTTTTTTGCGAGAACAAGTGTTCTTATTGATTGTACCATAATTATACAGTCGGAGGATAGGGGATTGTCTATCGAACATCGTCGAAGAGTCTTTAAATTGTGTCGAATCGCCGATATATTGCTGGAGACGTAAAAAAGAGGATGATTCGCAAGAACACATAAGTGCCTTTGGAATCATCCTCTTTCTATTAAAACATGCTAGAACTATGCATTGGTTGCAGCTTCGCATTTGGATCGAAGTACGCTTTTGCGTTGTTTACTGCTGTTGGTGCTTCGCCAAATCCGCATGCAATTAGTTTTACTTTACCTTCATATGTGCAAATATCACCAGCTGCGTAAATGCCAGGGATATTTGTTTCCATTTTGGAGTTTACAACGATACTGTTCTTTTGGATATCTAATCCCCAGTCTTTAATTGGACCAAGAGAAGAGACGAATCCATAGTTGACGATGACATCATCAACATCAATGACAACTTTCTCTTCTGTTTTGACATGTTGAAGGACAACTTGTTTAATTTTTTCATCACCGATCAGTTCAACGGGAACGTATGGTGTTTTCACTTGTGCGCGCGAGTTCAGTAGCGTTTCAACGCTATGCTCATGTGCGCGGAATTTATCACGGCGGTGAACGATTGTAACTTCTTCTGCGATTGGCTCTAACATCATTGTCCAGTCTACTGCAGAATCTCCGCCGCCAAAGACAACAACGCGTTTGCCCGCAAATTTATTCATATCATCAACGAAATAGTGTAAGTTTGTTTTTTCGAATTTTTCTGTGCCTTCTAATTCTAAACGACGTGGCTGGAATGCGCCGTTTCCTGCTGTAATGATAACGGATTTAGAATAGTGTGTTTCTTTATTTGTTACAAGTTTGAACACGTCATCTTCTTGTTTTTCTATCGCTTGTACAGCTTCTTCTAAGCAAATGGTTGGTTCGAACTTGCTCATTTGTTCTTTTAGATTGTTAATGAGTTCTTGTGCACGAATTTTCGGAAAACCTGCGATATCATATATGTACTTTTCAGGATATAATGCGGATAATTGACCTCCGAGTTGTGGCAAGCTTTCGATAATTTTTACGCTTGCTTGTCTCATACCGCCATAAAAAGCTGTGAATAATCCAGTTGGACCTCCACCAATAATAGTGATGTCGTATACCTTTTGATTTTCTGTCACTGTTTACTCCCCCTATAATTAGGAAATTTTTCGTGCTTCTTCTATATACACTCGTATGTATGTTATACGAAACTTCCATGAGCGGAGTGCAAGCGCACTCAAGACAAATGATATCATATTTTATAAAAAAATACCGTAGAAACGACTGAATTGTGTATGCACTTCATATAGATTTATTATATAGAAGAAACTAGCCGATAAGTAAAGGATGTAATGTTTGGTAATTATGTGTATTTTTTCGTAATTTAAATATATATAAGGCATAACAGAAAGTGAAAAAAATCGCTAAAAAGCTATATACGCTTAGCGATTCAGGAAATGTCGAAAAGCTTAAAACGACTACGTTATTTTAAAATATTGATAATTTTACAAGTGCTTGAAAAGTAAAGAGAAAACGACTAATATAGGAAAGTAAAAATATTAATTTTTTGTGACAAATTTCGTAACATTTTTCAAACTTGTTATTGGTTTTGTTAAGAATGTGAAAAACTGTACATTCTTAACGTTTAATTTGTTTTAGCACTATTTTTATTATTTTTAACTATCTATATAAAGAAGAGGAGTGTGATTAGCTTGAAGAAGCCAAAAATCGTAGTTTTAGGCGCAGGTTATGGTGGAATGATTACTACTGTTCGTCTGCAAAAAACATTATCTGTAAGTGAAGCTGAAATCACATTGGTAAATAATAACAGCTACCATTATCAAGCAACTTGGTTACATGAAAGTGCAGCTGGTACGTTGCATCACGATAAAGTTCGTTTAGACATTAAAGATGTAATCGACACAAACAAAGTAAACTTCGTACAAGACACAGTTGTAGAAATTAAAGCAGCTGAAAAGCGCGTTATCTTAAAAAATAGTGAGTTAGAGTATGATTACTTAGTAATCGGTCTTGGTTTCGAGTCTGAAACGTTTGGAATTAAAGGATTAAAAGAGCATGCATTCTCTATCGCTAACATTAATGCAACTCGTCAAATTCGTGATCATATGGAGTACATGTTCTCTCTATATGCTTCAGAAAAACGCGATGAGTTAGTTACAATCGTTGTCGGCGGTGCTGGATTTACAGGTATCGAGTATGTAGGTGAGCTTGCAAACCGTATTCCTGAGCTTTGCAAAGAGTATGATGTTCCTCGCGAAAAAGCACGTATCATTTGTGTTGAAGCTGCTCCAACAGCACTTCCTGGTTTCGACCCAGAGCTAGTTGAGTATGCTGTAAAACAATTAGAGAAAAAAGGTGTAGAATTCCGCATTGGTACGGCGATTAAAGAAGCAAATGAAGAAGGTATTATTGTTGCAAACGGCGACGATGTAGAATTATTGAAATCTGCAACTGTAGTTTGGGCTGCAGGTGTACGCGGTAATGGTATTGTAGAAGAGTCTGGTTTTGAAGCAATGCGCGGCCGTGTAAAAGTGGACGAGTACATGCACGCTCCAGGTCATGACGAAGTATTCATGGTTGGTGATGCAGCGTTAATTATTAACGAAGAAATTAACCGTCCATACCCACCAACAGCACAAATCGCAATTCAACAAGGTTACAACATTGCACATAACTTAGCTGTTCTTGTTCGTGGTAAAGGCGAAATGCAGAAGTTTGTATTCGATAATAAAGGTTCTGTATGTTCATTAGGCCATGACGATGCAATGGGCGTTGTAATGGGCAAAAAATTAACTGGTTGGAAAGCTTCATTCATGAAGAAAGTAATCGACAATCGTTACTTATTCATGCTTGGCGGACCTTTACTAGTTCTTAAAAAAGGTAAATTAAAACTATTTTAATTTGTAATTTAAAACAGAAATGGCTGTCATAGCTATTTCTGTTTTTTTATTTTACTGAATATTCAGGTGTTTGTAAGAGGGGCACGTTCACCTTTTGAAACCTTTGTAGTATAATGAGGGAAAAGAATGAATATTCTGTTCTTTAGATCGGAAGGGGTTTCTAGTAATGAGTAAACGTGGAAAGGTGTGGTTAGCGGTAAGTGGTCTTGTCGTAACGTTAGATGGAAGGTGGCTTGTCGTTAAGAAAAAATATGGCGGATTAAAAGGAAAATGGTCATTGCCTGCTGGTTTTGTCAATGAAGGCGAAACGATTGATCAAGCCGTGCAACGTGAAGTGTTAGAAGAGACAGGAATTGTTACGAGTGTGAAAGGAATCGTAAGTGTGCGGTCAGGTGTAATACAGGATGAAATTAGTGATAATATGATTATTTTTCTTTTACATCCAAAAGGAGAAGACATTGTCGTTCAAGAGCGAGAATTATCTGAAGGAGCATTTTTATTTCCGGAGGATATCGTACATGATGAAGATGCTTCGGTGTTAATAAAGTATTTATTAGAAGCGATGCCAACTCCGCTTTTACAAATGGATGGGACGTTGAATCCAGGAGAGCAGTTTGGTTATACAGTATATAACGTTTTTGTTGGAGATACAGAAAATAAATAAGAAGGGATGGAAATAATGAGCATACCTATTTTGTTAATTTCTATGATGTTATTCTTAGTTTTATTTTTTGGAATTGGTTTTTTATTAAATATGATTTTACGGGCAACATGGGTGATGCTTGTTGTATATCCACTTATTTGTGTATTTATTATTGATAAAGTTGATTTCTTAGATTATTTTGTAAAGCCGAAAGAAGCATTTTCTTCATTAGGAACAAGTTTTCTTCATCTTGGACAGGCTGACATTATCATTTTATCAACGGGTTTAGTTGGTGCTGCTTTATCTGGTATTGTAATCAAATCATTACGGCAACGTGGATATCAAATGTTTTGAAGCTCCTTTCTGAGGAGCTTTTTTTCATGAATAATTTCTTCATCGATTGGGGCACAATAACGATGAAGGAGTGTGGAAAACGAAAATGATAAAACGATATAGCATTCGCATGATAATGGTTTGCTTATTTGTAGCTGCATTGTGTGTAACTTGGCAAGCTATGTCAGGAATCTCTCTTTCTGAAATGCTTCATATGTATAAGAAGAATGGAGCGAAAGTAGTACACGCAGCTGAACAAAATGAGCAGGCGATTCCAAGTGCCGAAGTTATTCGTGCTTTAGAGAATGCAAAAGATTGGTCAAAGTATCGCCAAATGGAAGTTACTGCAACAGGATATACAGCTGGTATGGAGTCAACAGGGAAAACAAAAGGACATCCTGAATACGGGATTACATATTCCGGGGTGAAAGTAAAGCGGGATATATATTCAACAATCGCAGCTGACCTTCGCATATTTCCGATTGGAACAATTCTATTCGTTCCTGGATATGGCTACGGTGTTGTGGCAGATAAAGGCGGTGCAATTCAAGGAAATCGCCTTGATTTATATTATGAAACTGTGCGAGATGTATATAATCAATGGGGAAAGAAAAAAGTGAATGTTTACGTTGTGAAAGTAGGAAATGGCAAACTTACAGAACAAGATTTAGCGCTTTTAAATGAAGACGAAACAATGCAAGTGTTTCGCACACAATATTTAAAACAACAATAGTCTAGACGCATGTAGCGCTAGACTTTTTTCATTTGTTATCATAAAGTGAAACTTTAATCAGTGAGGGTATCTCCCACTGATTATTAACCCTCACCAATCGGGCTTTTATGGGCAGTTTATGTCCTACCTAACTTCTTTGATTTTGCCAAAATTTGAGGTGGGAGTATTACTGCCTACGAATAGCAGGATAAAGTGAAATGGAGAAGAAAAAACGCAGTAAAGGGAGAGAAGTGATGCAAGATTATCCTTTAGCGTATTATGAGTTTTTTATAAAGTATAATGAAGGAGATTATTATACGTGCCATGACTTATTAGAAGAGATGTGGCTTGAGGACCGAGGGAATTTGTTTTTAAAAGGTTTATTACAAATGACAGTCGCACAGTATCATTACAGCTACGGGAATATAAAGGGAGCGCGAATGATGATGGAAGTAGCTGAAACGTATTTAACTCCCTATTGTAAGGTTTATTGGAACTTGAATGTTGAAAAAGTCGTACAATTTATTCAAACGTGTCGGAAAATGTTACCGGAAGAGGTCAATCAAATTCCATATGAGCAAATTCAGGATTTGCCGAATTTCCCACCATTTATTTTATACATGGAAGAAGTTTGAATTATCGCATTTTCCTGAAAACAAGAGTATAATAGGGATAGAAAAATCAGGGGGTGCTGTCATGTTTCAAGTACAAAAAGAATTAGCAAGTCATGAAGCAGTAGTTGTTGCTTTATTTGAAGATGAAGTAATGAGTAGTTTTGTAAAAGAATTAAACGAATCATTTGATGGACACTTACAAGTGCTACTAGATGAAAAAGAAATTTCTTCAAAGAAAAAAGCCATTTCAAAAGTACATAGTTTAGGAAAAACAAATGTAAAACGTTATTACTTTGTCGGCCTTGGCAAAAGAGAAAGATATACGACGGAAACATTGCGCGGTGCACTTGGAAAGCTAGCGAAAACATTGCAAAGTGCAAAAGTGAAAGATGTTGCATTTATGTTGGATTCATTTGTTACAGAAAAACTGGATGTTATTGATGTAGCGCACATTGCTGCAGAAACATATTCCCTTGGTACATATGAGCTAGTAACATATAAAACGGATAAAAAAGAAGCGCATCAATTAGAAAGCTTTGTTGTTATTACGAAGGAAGATTCGCAAGAAATTGAAGCGGCATTAACAGTTGGTTATGTGCATGGACGTGCTACAAACTCTGCGCGGACGCTTGTGAATATGCCGCCAAACATGCTAACGGCAACGGCTTTAGCAGATTATGCTGTTGAACTAGCCGAAAAGTATGATATGGATTATAAAGTTCTTGAGAAAGAAGAAATGGAAGAGCTTGGAATGGGCGCCCTACTTGCGGTAAACCAAGGTTCTACAGAGCCGCCAAAAATGATTGCTCTTTTATATAAAGGGAAAGAAGAGTGGACAGATGTCATCGGCTTAGTTGGGAAAGGGATTACATATGATACAGGTGGTTATTCTCTAAAACCGCGCGAAAGCATGGTTGGTATGAAAGGTGATATGGGCGGTGCGGCAGCTGTCCTTGGTGCTATGGAAATTATCGGTGAACTTCGCCCAGAGCAAAATGTAGTGGCTGTTATCCCATCGACAGATAATATGGTGAGCGGAACTGCATTTAAACCAGATGATGTGATTACATCGATGAGTGGCAAAACGATTGAAGTATTAAATACAGACGCAGAAGGCCGCTTAGCGTTAGCTGACGGTATTACGTATGCGAAGAAGCTAGGGGCAAATTACCTTGTTGATGTTGCGACGTTAACAGGTGGTGTTATTGTTGCTCTTGGAAATCATACAACAGGTGCTATGACAAATAACGAAGCATTTTATGAGCAAGTGTTAGAAGCAGCGATGGAAACAGATGAGACAATTTGGCAATTGCCAATTTTCGAACGTGATAAAGAGCGTGTTCGAAATAGTAAGTTAGCAGATTTAAATAACTCACCAGGACGTGAGGGCCATGCGATTATGGCAGGTGTATTCATTGGAGAATTTGCAGAAGAAACACCTTGGGTGCATTTAGACATCGCGGGAACATCTGATACAAGTAGCGCACATGACTTAGGGCCAAGCGGTGGAACAGGAGCAATGGTGCGTACATTAGCAACACTTGTTGAAATGTTTGGAAATGAAGAGTAAGTTAGGAAAGGATTGGCGTTTGCCAATCCTTTTTTTCGTGATAAATAGAGAATTAAATGTTGTAAAAAAATAAAAAATATTGAGGGAAGCATAATTTTTTTCATATAATGGGACTATGCTGATTGAGAGGAGAAAACAACATGGAATGGAAAAAAGAGTATGAACGCTGGATTTCCTTTGCAGATTTAGATGCAGAGCTAAAGCAGCAATTAGAAGAAATGCAAAATAATGAAAAGAAAATTGAAGATAGCTTTTATAAAAATTTAGAATTTGGTACAGGTGGTATGCGCGGAGAACTAGGCGCTGGTACAAATCGTTTAAATGTGTATACTGTTCGTAAAGCAACAGAAGGTTTAGCTCGTTTCATTGAAAAGCAAGGCGAAGAAGCAAAAGCACGCGGTGTTGTTGTTGCGTATGATTCTCGTCATAAATCTCCAGAGTTTGCGATGGAAGTAGCGGCAACATTAGGTGCTCACGGCATTAAAACATATGTATTTGAAAGTCTGCGCCCAACGCCAGAATTGTCATTTGCAGTGCGCTATTTACATACGTACAGTGGTATCGTTCTTACAGCGAGCCATAACCCGCCTGAATATAATGGCTATAAAGTGTATGGAGATGATGGGGGACAATTGCCTCCAAAAGAAGCGGATGAGTTGATTCATTATGTAAATGATGTAAGCGATGAATTGACAGTAGAGGTTGCTGATGTAGAGCAACTAAAACAAAACGGTCTCCTGCAGATTATCGGTCAAGAAGTTGACGATGCATATTTAGAACAATTAAAAACAGTAATTCTTGATAAAGAGCTTGTGAAGGAAATTGGACAAGATTTAAAAATTGTCTTCTCACCTTTGCATGGAACATCTAATATTCCAGCGCGCCGCGGATTAGAAGCAGTTGGATTTAAAAATGTAACCGTTGTAAAAGAGCAAGAACAGCCAGATCCAGACTTTTCAACAGTAAAATCACCAAATCCAGAAGAGCATGCTGCGTTTGAATTGGCAATTCAGTACGGTGAAGAAATTGATGCAGATGTATTAATTGCAACAGATCCAGATGCCGATCGTCTTGGTGTGGCAGTTCGTAATCATGATGGTGAGTATCAAGTGTTAACAGGAAACCAAACAGGTGCTTTAATGCTAGAATACTTATTATCACAAAAGAAAGAACAAGGTATTTTACCAGCAAACGGTGTTGTATTAAAAACAATCGTTACATCCGAGTTAGGACGTACAATTGCAAAATCTTATGGACTTGATACAATCGATACGTTAACTGGCTTTAAATTTATCGGTGAAAAAATTAAGCAATATGAAGCGAGCGGAGAATATGAGTTCCAGTTCGGCTATGAAGAAAGCTACGGCTATTTAATTCGTCCGTTCTGCCGTGATAAAGATGCGGTACAATCTGTATTATTTGCATGTGAAGTTGCCGCATATTATAAAGCACAAGGTAAAACATTATATGATGGTTTACTTGAAGTGTTTGAAAAGTACGGATACTTCCGTGAAGGACTTGTTTCCTTAACGTTAAAAGGAAAAGATGGAGCAGAACAAATTCAAAATATGATGACATCGTTCCGTGAAAATAGACCGACAGAAGTTGCGAGCTTAGAGGTAACGATTGCTGAAGATTATAAAGCGAGCGTTAGAACAAAAGTAGAAGAAAATGCGACAGAAGAAATCAAATTACCAAAATCAAATGTATTAAAGTATTATTTGGCAGATGGATCTTGGTTCTGCTTACGCCCATCCGGAACAGAGCCGAAAATCAAGTTTTACTTCGGTGTACAAGGAGATTCCTTACAACATAGTGAAGAGAAGCTTGAGGAGATTAAAAAAGCTATTATGAATCGAGTACAATAAAGTGAAACTTCCATTAGTGGGGGTCTTACTGCCCGTTAATGCGGGATAAAAAAAGGGAGGAATCCCTTTTTTTTATTGCATAAAGAATTAATAAATAAGTAAAAGGTACATGTATTGGGAATTCTTCGTCGTAGGGAAATAATGGTAAAATAACTACGCGTAACAAACTGTTTCATGGGGAGTGGCTTCTCAAAATAAAGGATTTCTTTCGCAGAACCAGTTGAAATATCGTTCGTTTATTATGTTATCAATCTATGACAAGTTAGAGGAAACCTTGACTAATGAAGAGACAATCATGTAAAATTTGTAGGGAATGTCACTTTGTCATAAAAAACAAGGGAAGATTATAAAGCAAAAAGGGTGTAAGATTCCTAGAGAGATACTATACAAGAGTTAATATGACGACGTACTTCATATTTATGTTCTCTATATTAAGTGTGCTTTGTACAATAAATTTATCCTGTGTAGGATAAATTAACTGATAGGAAATAAAAAAATGTTCGCCATGTAAAACCATAAAGAAAGAGGTTGTAAACATGAAAAAAGTAAGAAAAGCTATTATTCCTGCTGCTGGTCTTGGAACACGTTTTTTACCAGCAACGAAAGCAATGCCAAAGGAAATGTTACCGATTGTTGATAAACCAACAATTCAATATATCGTTGAAGAAGCAGTTGCTGCAGGTATTGAAGATATTATTATCGTTACAGGCAAAACAAAACGTGCAATTGAAGATCATTTTGATAATGCTTTTGAATTAGAGCAAAATTTATTAGAAAAGAAAAAGTATGAGCTACTTGAAAAGGTACAAGCTTCTTCTAAAATGGTTGATATTCACTATATCCGTCAAAAAGAACCAAAAGGTTTAGGCCATGCAGTATGGTGTGCGCGTAAATTCATTGGTGATGAGCCGTTTGCTGTATTACTTGGAGACGATATTGTGCAAGCAGAAACACCTTGCTTAAAACAATTGATCGATGAGTATGAAAAAACATTATCATCTGTAATTGGTGTGCAAACAGTTCCAGAAGATGAAACACATCGCTACGGTATTATTGATCCATTAGAAAAAGATGGCCGTCGTTATCAAGTAAAACAATTTGTTGAAAAACCAGCACAAGGTACAGCACCTTCAAATTTAGCGATTATGGGTCGTTATGTCTTAACACCTGAAATCTTCCGTTTCTTAGAAGAGCAACATATCGGTGCTGGCGGTGAGATTCAATTAACGGATGCAATTCAAAATCTAAACGAAATTCAACGCGTATTCGCTTACGATTTTGAAGGAACACGTTATGATGTTGGTGAGAAGCTTGGCTTTATTCAAACAACAATTGAAATGGCACTGCAACATGACGAATTAAAAGAAGATTTACTACAAATTATGCAAAAACTAGTGCAAGAACGAGCAGTTAAAAATTAATTATTGATAGATGTGTAAGATTAGACATAGTGAATTGGAGAATGAGGTATTCTAAGGGAAACATCCAATTTACTATGTCTAATCTGTGCTTATAAATTGTTCTTTACTGAGAAAATTTGAAAAAGAAAGGGGTACCTTCTTTGAAGACCATTACAATTTTAGTACCGGCATACAATGAAGAAGAAGTGTTAGATCAACTGTATAGTCGGTTAA
Organism: Bacillus sp. S10(2024); assembly: GCF_050473865.1. Taxonomy (NCBI): domain Bacteria; kingdom Bacillati; phylum Bacillota; class Bacilli; order Caryophanales; family Bacillaceae; genus Bacillus; species Bacillus sp. S10(2024). Next base: position 4,085,435 of record NZ_JBFLUR010000002.1, read on the forward strand.
CGGGCGTAATTGAGTCGGTGCCAAACTACAACTTCGAGATTTTATTTGTGAATGATGGAAGTAAAGATAATACATTAAATATGATCAAAGAATTTCGAGTGCGCGATAAACGCATTTCCTATGTAGACTTATCTCGTAACTTTGGAAAAGAGACGGCGATGATCGCAGGACTTGATCATGCGACGGGAGATGCAGTTATCATTATTGATGCTGATTTACAAGATCCGCCAGAATTAATCCCAGAAATGATTCAATATTGGGAGCAGGGTTATGATGATATTTATGCAAAAAGACGTTCTCGTGCAGGAGAATCTTGGGCGAAAAAATGGACAGCTGGAAAATTCTATAGCCTATTAAAGAAAACAACAAGAATCCCAATTCAAGAAAATACAGGAGATTTCCGTTTACTGGATAGACGTTGCGTGGAAGCATTAAAGAAAATTCGTGAAACACAGCGTTATACAAAAGGAATGTTCAGTTGGATTGGATACAATAAGAAAGAAATTTTATTCGACCGTGATCCACGCGCAGCTGGTGAAACGAAATGGAACTACTTTAAGCTAATCGATTTAGCAATTGAAGGAATTACATCCTTTACAACGGCTCCATTACGTCTTGCATCTTTCTTCGGATTTACTGTATCATTTGGTGCGTTTTGTTATATGCTTTGGATTATTATTAAAACGATGATGTATGGTGAATCTGTAACTGGATATCCATCGATGATGACAGCGATTTTATTCCTTGGTGGAGTACAGTTGATTTCCATTGGAATTATCGGTGAATATTTAGGCCGTATCTTTAACGAAACGAAAAATCGTCCACTATACTTTGTAGATGAGTATAACGATGATAAAGTAACAAATTTGGATGAAAAGCCAACAGCAAAGTTATATCGCGTAGAAGATCATAAAGTAAAATCAAATCGTTAGGAGATTAAGAACGTGAATAACAGAACGAAGGAAATCTTTAACTATTTGCTTTTTGGCGGTTTAACGACGCTGGTTAATATTGTTATGTATTATGTTTGTGCAACTTTGGCTGGCATGGATTACAAAGTTGCTACGACAATCGCATGGATTGTATCTGTGTTGTTTGCATATTTTACAAATAAAAAGTACGTATTTAAAAGTCAACCAACAAGCTTTGCCCATGCAATGAAAGAATTTTTCTATTTTATGGGATTTCGCGTTTTATCGTACTTCATCGATCTCTTCTCCATGATTGCATTAATCGAATGGTTAGGTATCAATGATTTAGTATCTAAAATTATCGCGAATGTTATTGTTGTAGTTGTTAATTATTTTGCAAGCAAATATATAATTTTTAAAAAGAAGGTCGAAGTGAAACAAGGCCAAAATGCATAAAAAACAAATAGCTTGGCTTGTGCCGGCTATTGTTTTTTTATACATATATTTTCGAACTAGAAATGATATGGAGGAGTATAATGCAACAACTGTTAGATTTATTTAAGAAGAAGAAATTTTTATATGCATTAGCTTTCTTCCTTCCGTTTTCTATTTATGGTGTAATGTTTATACTGATTGGTATTGCTCCATTTGGAGAAAAATCAATTCTTGTTACTGATTTGCACACACAGTATGTACAGTTTTACACATATTTATATGATGTTATAAAAAATGGGAAAAGCATTTTTTATAGTTGGGAAGGCGGAATGGGACTAAATTTTCTTGGTGTATTTGCCTACTATTTAGCAAGCCCGTTTTCTATTTTAATTCTCTTTTTTGACCGTGCTCATATTCCAGAAGCAATTATGGTTATAACATTATTGAAAGTTGGATTAGCTGGTGTGACAATGACGCATTATTTAAGTCATATGATGAAGCGTCGTGAGATTACAATCGCATTATTCTCAACTTTTTATGCATTAATGTCATTTGTAACAGTGTATTCTTTCTGTGTTATGTGGTTGGATGCAATTTATTTATTGCCACTCATTATGTTTGGAATTGAGAAATTGTTGACGACTAAAAAATTCGGATTGTTTATTTTTAGTTTATCTCTTACGTTTATTACAAATTTCTATATTTCTTATATGGTAGGAATCTTTACATTTATTTACTTTGTGGCGCGTTTCTGTGTCCTGTATGACGTCCGTAATGTAAAGCAATTTATGCAAAAGTTTGTATGGTTCTGTATTGGAACAGGTTTAGCAGCTGGAATGGCAGCATTTATCATACTGCCGACGTATATGGACTTAAAGAGCAACTTTGCAGAGCGTACGAAACTGCCATTTTCTACAGCGTTTAATTTTGACCCATTTGATTTTTATAGTCGTTTCTTTAATGGAATTACCGATACAACGGTTAATGGAATGCCAAACGTGTATGCTGGTGTATTAACACTCTTACTTGTTCCATTATTCTTTGTAACAAAGAAAATCTCATTAAAAGAAAAAATTATATACGGGGCTGTAATGCTCTTTATCGTTCTTTCGTTTGAAATACCATTTTTAAATATTGCTTGGCATGGCTTTGAACCGCCAACAAATTTCCCATATCGTTATTCGTTTGTATTGTCATTTTTACTGATTTATGTGGCTGTTCGAACGTTTATGATCTTTGGAGAAGAATTATTACCAGCATTGAAAAAGGTTGTTTTCTTTAACCTATTTATGATTGTTTTACTTGGAAAAGTAGCACCTTCTTATATGCAATCCAACAAAATGATGGCAAACATCTTTTTCATTGTTGTCTATGCGCTGTTACTATACGCAAAAGTTCGAGTGAAAAAGAACAAAGCATTGGTATCTTTCGCATTAGTAGTTGTAGTTGGATTAGATGTTGCACTTAACACAGTATATATGATTAAGTTAATGGGCTATGAGTATGGCTACATTAATCGCCAAGAATATGCATCTCCATATCCGAGATATGAAGAAACAATTCAAAAAGTGGCTGAAAAAGATAAAGGGCTCTATCGCATGGAAACGACAATGGGAAGAACTTGGAATGACGCAATGCGCTTTGGGTATAAAGGACTTACTCATTTCAATTCTGTTGCGAATGGACACTTGAATTTGTATATGCAAGATTTAGGTTACGGTTATTTGGACGCGTTAATTTTGCAAAATGGCAAAGGAATTGTTTCAACTGATGCCTTATTTGGTATGAAGTATATGATTTCGGATCGTCCATTAAATAAATATGGTTTTGACAAAGTTGACAGTGTCGGAGATATTTCCGTATACGAGAATAAAAATGCTCTTCCGTTTGGATATATGGTCAATAAAGATGAGTTTGATACAAAAGGCAAAGAGAAATTAAAGGTTCAAAAAACGAATTATACAAACTCATTTGAAGAGCAAAATAAACTGATTGGCAAGTTAAATGGACAAACTGTTAGTTATTATAAGCCGCTTGAACCAATTTCTGTTCAATATAATAACTTGGCAGTAGCAGATGATGCAGAAAAAAGTAAAAAGCAACTTGCTGCAGAGAAGAAAAAAGCAGCTCTTACAAACCAAAAAACAATTCAGTTAGTTAGACAACAAGAGGATAAGACAGCGAGCATTAAATATGTGTTTGACGTTAAAGGAAAACAACAGTTATATACAAAATTACGTGTGGAACCAACTGGTGTAACAAAGGTTTACGTAAATGGAAAAACATTAGGTAAAACAATCGGTGAGGGACCAGACAGCGACGTGTCTGATTATCCATCTTATTATTGGAACAATGGTATACTTGATCTAGGCTCCTTTGAAAATGAAAAAGTAGAAGTAGAAGTGAAGGTAAAACGCCAATCTGTTGAATTAGATCAACAGTTGTTCTATGGACTCGACATAGATACATTTGAACAACGTGTAGATGAATTAAAACAACAACCATTGAACATCACAAACTACACTGGTCGCAGCATTCAAGGAAAGATTGATGTAAAACAAGATAATCTTCTTTTCTTATCTATCCCATATGATAAAGGATGGAAAGTAACAGTTGACGGAAAAGATGGGAAAGTACTGAAATTAAATGATGCATTTCTTGGTGTAGAACTACCAAAAGGAACACATACAATTGAATTGAAGTATACATCCCCTGGATTTGTAGTAGGGGTCATCGTTTCTGTTATTAGCTTACTGGCAGCGGTTGTTCTTTGTTTGATCGTGCCAAAGAAGAGGAAGTAATGTGAAAGAGAATCCTTTCTAAGCAGGGGTAGCAGAACCTGTTTAGGGAGGATTTTTATATGTTCATTTATGTGAAAAAAGGCAAGTATACAAAAAAATGAAACGGGAGCATAAAATAATGAAACAATTAAGAGGGTTGTATGGGGTTTTGTTCTTTTTCATTCCATTCGGGATACTGCTTTTAAGTTATGCTATATTTGGTATGTATCCGTTTGGAAAATATTCAGTATTAATTAGTGATTTAAGCACGCAATATGTTCAATTTTATTCTTATTTACATAGTGTATTTACAGAAGGAAAGAGTTTACAATATACAATGGAGTTAGGCGGGGGAATTAACTTTATTGGAACATTTGCTTATTATTTATCAAGTCCGTTTTCTATTCTTCTTTACTTCTTTAATAAAGCAAACCTTCCGGAATTTATTTTTCTGATTACTCTTTTAAAAGTAGGGTTTGCAGGAGTAACATGCGGCTTGTTTTTACGTTATGTGATAGGTAAAGAGCATAAAGGGTTGTTATTGTTTTCAACAGCTTATGCATTATCAGGCTTTGTTATGGCCTATTCGTTTCATGTCATGTGGCTAGATGGGATTGTATTTCTACCTGTCGTTTTAATGGGAGTTGAAAAACTTTTACGAGATAAAAAGATTATTTTCTTTACGTTTTCGTTAGCAATTATGTTTATCGCAAATTTCTACATTTCCTTTATGTTTGGGATTTTTACATTCCTTTATTTTATAATTCGACTCTTTACACAATATGAGTTCCGGGCCATAAAAACGTGGGGGAAATATTTTCTTCTTTTCTGTCTCGGAACGGGATTAGCTGCTGGCATAGGAGCGGTGATTATTCTTCCAACTCTTGAAGCGTTAAAGAGTAACCCATATAGTATCGGTTCAACGGAGTTCAAATTAGAATGGAAGCTGGATTTACTTCTTTTCTATTGGAAGTTATTATCTGGTGGGTATGATTCGAGTTTATTTGGTATTCCGAATGTATATGCATCTATATTAGTACTCGTATTATTACCTTTATACTTTGTAAATAAAGGAATTAATAAACGAGAAAAGTGCTTATCCATAGCTGTATTTTTGTTCTTAATTTGTAGTTTTGCAATTCCATTTTTAAATTTAGCTTGGCATGGAAATAAGTGGCCAAATGCATACCCATATCGTTTTGCGTTTGTCTTTGTAATGTTAGTTGTTTTTATGGCAGCGAGAGTATTTCAACATATCAGTCGAAAAGATGTATTGCCATTATGGATTAGTTATATTATTCATTTGATTTTATTGTATGCATTGTCAGTGAAACATTATGAAGTAGTTCATAGTAAGACACTGATCATAAATGCTATCCTTATTACGTTTATCGTGGTCGTATTGCATATTCGCATGATGAAACCATCATTAACAAAAATAACGACAGGATTATTACTTCTATGTTTAATATGCGATATAGGTTTTAATACAAGAAAATATATTCATGGACTACATAGAGAAATGGCTTATACAAAGCGTGATGAGTACGAATTGAACCAAACTGCGAAACAAGCTATTCAATATGTAAATGAAATGAATACAGAGCGTTATCACGTAAGTACTAAATATTCCCGAACACTAAATGATTCCTTACAATATGATTATCCATCTTTCCAAACATTTAACTCGATGGCAAATGGATCATTTCATCGCTTTTTAAAGCTAACGGGCTATTCAACGTCTCCAGACCTTTTAGTAGCCAATAACCATGGGGACACGTTGCTCATGGATGCGATTTTAAAAATTGGGTATAAAATTGAAGACGGTAGCGTACCGAAATATGGGCATGAAAAAATAAATCAATTTGGCTTTGCTAATGTGTTTAAGGTTAACAATATGATTCCATTTGGTTATCCGATCGAACATATACCTTCTAAAGATGAAGAAAATCCATTTGTTTTCCAAGAAAAATTGATTAATATAAAAGAAGGAACGCTATTTAAAAAGCTAGAAGATCCAAAGATTTCATTGGAAAATATGGCGGCTGTTTCAGGACAAGAAGGAAAATATGAACGAGTTAATAAGGAAAAACCGGGATATATTACGGTTCAAGTAAATATACCGAAAGAAGTTCAATTATACGGATTAGCTACTGGGATTGAAAACTGGAAAGAAATTATGGTGAATGAAAAGTATCCATGTTATTTACCACCAGATATCGAAAAAACGTTAATTGATTTTGGATATTTTCCGACAAATGGGATTACAACGATGAAGATCAAAGTTGAACAGGAAGATATCTTTTCATTAAAAGGTTTACAGTTCTATGGATTAGATATAGACAAATTTAATGAGACAATAAAAGCATTACAAAAAAGTAGTATGAAGGTTACGGAAAACTCGGGAAAAATGGTTAAGGGAAATGTTGCATTGAAGAAGGACGCTACATTTGTCTTCCCAATTCCTTATGATGCTGGCTGGTCAGTTACAATCGACGGGAAAGAGCAGCCTACAACAGCAGTTGTGGATGGGTTGTTAGGAGTGAAAGCAACAGCTGGTAATCATGACGTTGTGCTTTCTTATCATTCTCCGGGATTAAAACTTGGTATGATTATTTCTGGCGTCAGCATCATCCTTACTATATTGTTTACGATTGTACAGGTAAGAAAGTTACGAAAGAAATAGTATAAGAAAAAAGCTACTGAATTCTCAGTAGCTTTTTTTCGTAGCATGCTGTATATACCCGGCTGTTAAAAAGAAATACATCATAAATGAAGCATTTTCTAATATGTTATAAAAAGCGCTTCCAATAATCGCTCCAACTATTAAATATAAAGTAAGAGGAGCAAACGGTGCTTTTCTCCTATATTTCCAAAGAATAGAAAGGAATCCAAATGTAAATCCTGCACATAAGAGAACGCCAATGATACCTGTTTCAGCGAGTATTTGAATGTATTGATTGTCAGAATAAAAATTCCATGTAATCTCGTATTTTTCGTAAATAGGTGATGAAAAAGTTTGCGTAGCAGCATCCCCAAATGTACCTAGTCCATAGCCAGTAATCGGCTTATCTTGAAAGATTTCAACTGCTTTTTTTACGTAGTAAATGCGTCCGTCTTGTTTACTAAGTTCAACTGTGTCTTCTGATAATGCTTCTGTAAATCGTTTTACACCTACTTGCTCTCCCTCTAAATAGTTTGTCATTTTTGAGATGCATGTTGCACATAGGAAGGACAAAAGGGAGATGACTAGCAATGATCTCCAAATTGGAATCTTTCGGTGGATACATAGATAGATAAGCATAAAGACGATAACTGTCAGAAATGCACCGCGTGAATACGTGAGCCATAATGTTGTGGCAATAAGCGTAAGCCCTGTATATGTGACATATTTCATTTTCCCTGATACGTGTTGAAGAACGTATAAAGAAATGAGAAAAGCTAACGTCAAATATAAAGCTAATTCATTTGGACCGCCGGCCATGCCGTATATCCGAATTTTATTTGTCGGAGCGAGGACAAGAGCTTTCCAAGCCTCTGGCAAAACAAGAGTGCGCAGTGATAGTTTTTCAATTAAACCTTGTACAGACATAATGCTAGACGCGATAAAGGTAATCTTCGCAAAAAATACGATATCATCATGCTGAACAGTGATACGAGAAACAATATAGTATAAAAAATAAAATAGAAGCAGTGTGTGTAATTGCATAGCGATTGCAATGAATGAAACGCCGTTTAATAGACCGATTCCAGCACCAAACAAGCAGAAAAGAAAATATAATACTTCAAAGTACCGGAATGAAAAAAGCTTTGAAATATTATTGCGATATTGTAATAATAGACGAAATAAGAGCGCAATGATGATAAATAGACCGATAAACTTTAGCCCAGGGTTAAAAGCAACGAGAAAAGGGCGCATCGGAATAAATAGTAATAAATAAGCAATACCGAGCTTTTCATCTCGAAAAGCAGCACATGCTAGTACGAAAGAAATGAAGAGCCCGGTATAAGTTGATGAAAACAGTAATCCCAATAGAATGAAGAAGATACTTGCCCATATATAGTAGAAGCGAGTTGAATGTGTCATATATATTCTCCTTTAACATGATGATGGTATGCGATAAATTGTTGTAACTTCTTTCACCATTTTTGAGAAAGTGAAGTTTTGTAAATAATGTTCGCGTCCGCACTCTGCTAAGGAATGATATAATTTTTCATCTTGTAATAATTGAGCTAAGGAAGCAGCTAATGTTTCTTCCGATCCAAACGGTATTAATAGTCCTGACTGATTATGAACAATTACTTCTGGCAAGCCACCGACATTTGTTGCAATCACAGGTTTTTTCATAGCAATTGCTTCGATAGCGACATAGGATAATCCTTCATTTTCTGATGGAATCACAATAATATCATGTTCTGTATACTCTTTTATAATATCGTCTTGAAATCCTTTTAATGATACATGCTCGCCTAGTGATAACTCTTGAATCATAGTTGATAATTCTTTTTTTAATGGCCCTTCACCGATAATATCGCAGTGCCACCTTAAAGATGGGTGCAGAGCTTTTAGTTTTTGCAAGCTTGTTAATAAGAACGGCTGTCCTTTTTCTCTGCTTAGCCTCCCGATCACAGCAATTTTTTTCGGCCCAGGCTGAGAAAGAGGAACATCTGTATATGGATCTGCAACGCCGTTATAAATAACATGTATCTTATTTTCTGGTACGCCCTTTTGGCATAGTTGCTGCTTCATAAATTGAGAGATGCAAATGATGGCATCATTATAGCGAGTAAAAAAGGAATTGCTACACTTTAGGTGAAATGGCATCGGCACATTTACGTGATACGTCCAAATGACCCGCACAGGGGCACCTAATAGTTTAGCTAAAATCGCAATATAGTTTTCGCGTAAAAATTGCGCATGAACAATATCGATGTTTTCTTTTTTTATAATCTTCTTTAATTGCATAGCAGCTTGTATATCAAAAGGATGACGCATGTTAATGCGGTACATCGGTACGTTTAATTGTTCAAACTTTTTTAAGAAAGGACCAGGGATAGAATATACAAGGATACAGTGCTCTGGACCGATAGATTCGATTAAATCTAGAACGTATTTTTCTGATCCTCCATCCCCGATATAATTTAAAAGGTACATAATTTTATTCATTTATATCCTTCCTTCTACCTAAAAATAGCGATAGCAATTGTTGTAGCTCCTTTATCTTTAATGTGTAAGTGACGAGTAAGTAAACGATGGCACCAATTGCTATTGCTAATAAGATAAGCAACTTTGTATCATGTAAGAAATGAAGCAGCAGTTTGGAAGTATACAAACTTACAAAAGATGCAACAGTACATTTGAGTAAAAAGCCACCGTAGCGCAAGTTCACCTGTTCTTTCTCTTTCATGAATTTTTGGAGCATCCATAATAGCATAAGTACAGTGCTCGCCGATGCTATTGAAGTGGAAAGAGCTGCACCAGCTAAACCAATCTGGTTAACAAGTATAATACATAATATAACATTTATAATCATGGAAATAATTGATGCATACATAATGTATCGATTCAGCTTCAAAGAAAAAAGCAAGCGATCAAGTAAGTCCTTTAATGGCTGCATGAGGGCAGCCAACGCGTAAAATTGTAACGCGGTTGCTGTCATTATTATAGAATCTTTCCCAAATGCCCCATAGTTATAAATCACTTTGACAATTTCCTCTGTAAAAAAGGTGAAATAAATAAAGACAGGAATAAATAAATATAACAGCACCTTTATATTTGTTTCCATTAATTTTGCGAAGTCTTTCCAATTTGATTGAGTTGCGTACCCAACAAATTTAGGATACATAACAGTTAAGACTGGAGCAGCAATTAACCCAAGCGGAATAAAGTATAGCTTTTGGGAATAATTAAGCGCCGCAATAGATCCTTCATTTAATCCAGAGACTAGTGTACGATCAACAAGTAGATTAATTTGAACAGACGTACTTGTAATAAAAGCAGGGATGCTCAAATTAATCATCGTCTTTAAAGAAGGGTCTTTAAAGTCGATTATAAATTGATAACGATATCCTTCCCTCTTGGAAGCGACATAAACGAGTATATTTTGTACGATGTTTCCGACAATAACACCTAGTGCAAGTGCATAAATTCCAATCCATTGTACAAGAGCCACAAAAATAATAAGTGTAATTCCGTTTAATACAACCCATTGCATACTTGTAATGCGAAATTTATGTAAGCTGTTTAAATAAGCATTAAAAATATCGATCATGAATGTACAAAACACGGTCGGGAAAATAATTTGTATTAAGTAAGCTGATAACAAAGCTGTTTGCTCTGGGAGCCCGTGCGCAAATAGTGAAATGAAGAAGCGGGGCTGCAATTCAATGAGCAAAAGCGGAATCAAAAAAATAAGTAGAACAATGTTTAAAAAGTTATTCATGAATCGATATGCTTTAACCGGATCTTTTCCCTTTAACTCCATAAAGATAGGAATGAAAGAAAAGGCGAAAGCCCCTGTGATACCGGTAAAAACAATCGTAGGTATATTTAAAGCGACAACATATGCATCAACCGCATAGTTTGTACCGAAATAAGCTCCAAGTGTTACTTCTTTTGCGAATCCAAGTAGTTTTCCTAAAGCTGTCCCAAGTGTAAAAAATAGTGTTACAATGAGAAATTTTTTTGTCTTGTCTTGAGAGGCTTCCCTACTCATTTTTAATCAAATCCTTACTTTAATTTAATTCTTTTTCAAGCATAATTTATTTGTATGTAAAAATCAAATATATATCTTAGTAATAGCCATGAAAAAGAGGATATCATCCAATAGGAGAATATCCTCTTTAGCTCGTAATAAAAGACAATAATGATTTCCACAAACAATGGAAGTTTCACTTTATCCCGCTATTCGTGGGCAGTAAGGGCTGAAAAAGAGCAGGGAAGAAAACTAACTACCCGTAAAAGCCCGATTGGTTCAACTAACCATCAGTGAGAAAAGCGTCACTGATGGAAGTTTCACTTTATGAAGCGAAGCGACTATTTTGATAGGCAGAACGGCGAACCGCATAGTATATACGGGGGGCAATAACTGCACCAATGACTGTAAAGATAATATCTTTTACCGCAAACCACATCATAATTTTCCAAGCAGCTACATAGCTAATGTGACCACCCATCCAGGTATTGATAGCTAAGTACATATAAGTTGTTCCAATGACATAGGTAAGGATGATTCCAACAGTTGAAGCTGTAGCGAACGTCCCGAATTTTGGGTTTTTCACTTGCTCAACAATCTTTCCTGTTACATAAGCAACGATAATGAAAGCAATAATAAATCCACCAGTTGGGCTTAATAGTTGACTAAATCCAGCTTTAAATCCAGCAAATATAGGTGCTCCGGCAATTCCAACTAATGTATAAACGATCATAGATAAGGCCCCAAGGCGGCTTCCAAGAAGAAGGCCAGCTAAAATAGCAAAAAATGGCTGCATAGAAAGTGGAACACCTGCAACTTGTAGAAATGGTGCCCAAGATGTAATATTGGCGCCAATCGCCATAAGTGCGACAAACATCGCGGCGAAAGCTAAGTCTAATGCACGAAGCTTATTCATATTGTCAACCTCCTGTTGTTATTTGGTTAACAATATGGTACTGAATCTGCCTAGGCATTGTCAATTAAAATATTTTGGTATTTCGGTTTTAACACTTCTCGAAGTAGCGTATAAGGAATACGGAATTGTGGGATGCCACTGACGTAAGGTGCAATTTCATACAATGGGAAATAAATCATTAAATTGTCTTGTTCTAAAACATATTTGAGTTTTTTTTCATTTATTATTTTCTCGGCAGCGTCTGGAAAGAAATTCTCCTTATTGTGTTCAATTTGTCTAATGATTTCGGTCTTAATGATGTTTTCATATTGACTATCTTTTTGAAATAAATCTGCTAAGTGAAGCGGTTTGTTCTGCTGAACATCGAACGTATTTGCTTTCCATTCATACATACCATGAGCACCGCCTGTGTATTGATAATAGTTTACATACAGACTGAGTAATGGGAATGTATTGAATCCAATTTTGTAGTCAACATTTGCAACATATGGATGAAACGGAGCATCGGTTTCTTTGAATTGTTCATAATATGTTTTTGCCTCTTTTTCTAATTTCCGTTTAAACTGATTTATGCTTTTTTCATAATACGTATTCACTTTCTTTTGAAATTGCTTGTCTAGAATGTTACGAAATTGTGGGTAATTGAGTTGATATTCAAAATAAGGTTTCTTACCTTTTTTTGTTTCAGTATGCACTTCAATTGTAATGTTAGATGTTTGGGCACTTATTGTTTCTTTTGGTACAATAGCAATTGAGAAGAAAGAAAGTAACATGATATATAATAGTTTCTTCATATAATATACCTCCATGTATTATAGACTTACTAATAGTTTGAAAAGAAATAGATTTTATTATGCATTTTATGGGAATTCGAAAGGGGACAGCCATATGCCTAAAACATTAATGGAAGCGTTAGGTATTGAATTATTAGAAATGACAGAGGAAAAAGTTGTGGCGACGATGCCGGTACATGGAAGCACGCATCAACCATTTGGTTTTTTACACGGAGGGGCTTCTGTCGCTTTAGCAGAAACAGTTGCTAGTGTCGGTACATATAATTTAATTGATCAAGAGAAATATATTTGTTTTGGTCTTGAAATTAATGCAAATCATTTGTTGTCTAAACGAGACGGCATAGTTACAGCGATTGGAACACCGCTTCACAAAGGAAAGACGACGATGGTATGGGACATTCGAATTATTGATGAAGAAAATAATTTAATTTGTATTTCAAGATGTACAATTGCTGTGAAAGCGAAAAGATAAATAAGAAGAGAGATGGACTATTCGCGTGTCCAATCGCCGATAAATGCTCGACTTCCGCCGATATATCGGTGAGCACGGAAAAAGGACTGCTTCAAGCAGTCCTTTTTCCATTAGAATTGAATTTTCTTTTCTAAGAAGCCTTTTAATTCGCTAATTGGCATACGTACTTGTTCCATTGTGTCACGGTCACGTACTGTTACTGCTTTGTCTTCAACAGAATCAAAGTCATATGTGATACAGAATGGTGTACCGATTTCGTCTTGGCGGCGGTAACGTTTACCGATAGAGCCTGTTTCGTCGAAGTCTACCATAAAGTCTTTTGCAAGTTCTGTGAACACTTCCGCAGCACCTTCAGATAGCTTTTTAGAAAGCGGCAGGATAGCTGCTTTAAATGGTGCTAATGCTGGGTGGAAACGAAGAACTGTACGAGAATCGTTTTCTAATTGTTCCTCTTCGTATGCATCACATAAGAATGCTAACGTTACGCGATCTGCTCCAAGAGATGGCTCGATACAGTATGGTACATAACGCTCATTCGTTTGTGGATCTACATAGTTAAAGTCTTCAGTAGAATGTTCCATATGACGGTTTAAGTCAAAGTCAGTACGAGATGCAATACCCCAAAGCTCGCCCCAGCCAAATGGGAATTTAAATTCGATATCAGTTGTTGCGTTACTGTAGTGAGATAATTCTTCTTCACCATGGTCACGAAGGCGCATGCTTTCTTCGTTCATACCAAGCGAAAGAAGCCAGTTTTTACAAGTGTTGCGCCAGAATGTGAACCATTCTAAATCGTCGCCAGGCTTGCAGAAGAATTCAAGTTCCATTTGTTCGAACTCACGCGTACGGAATGTAAAGTTACCAGGCGTAATTTCGTTACGGAAGCTTTTACCGATTTGGCCGATACCAAATGGAAGCTTTTTACGCATAGAGCGCTGTACGTTTTTGAAGTTTACGAAAATACCTTGTGCAGTTTCAGGACGAAGGAAAATTTCGTTTGTGCTAGATTCTGTAACGCCTTGGAATGTTTTGAACATTAAGTTGAACTGACGAATTTCAGTGAAGTCTTCACTGCCGCAATCTGGGCATTTTACTTCGTGTTCTTTCATTAATCCAGCCATTTGATCGAAAGTAAGACCATCAACGATCATTTCGATACCTTTTGCTTCTAATGCATCTTCAATTAATTTATCAGCACGATGGCGTGCTTTACATTTTTTACAGTCGATCATTGGATCGTTGAAGTTTCCAACGTGTCCAGATGCTATCCAAGTTTTTGGGTTCATTAAAATTGCTGCATCTAAACCCACGTTATACGGAGATTCTTGAATGAATTTTTTCCACCAAGCTTTTTTGACGTTGTTTTTTAATTCGATACCGAGTGGACCGTAGTCCCAAGTATTTGCAAGACCGCCGTAAATTTCAGAACCAGGGAAAACAAAACCACGATGCTTTGCTAAGTTTACGATTTGCTCCATTGAAGCCATTTTCAATTCCTCCTTAAAAGATAACGTATTGGCGATGAAAGATAGTGGAGTACTTGGAGAAGCGATTAGGTGAACGAGCCGCTTCCACTTTTCGTGTATCCAGCTCCGGCTCCTAGCCCCTTGCGTCTAAGAACCTTGCCCGCGAGAAGATAAAAAGCATCTTCTGTGGGCAAGAACCTTATCCGACGGGGCTAAACAGTCGCCTCCGCTTTTCAATAGATCCAGCTCCAGCGGCTAGAATATTCGGTGGCTTCGCTTCTTCCGCCGAGGCAAAGAGCGCCTCTATGTCAGAAGCTCCATCCTCCTCATATTCTGAGCAAGCCGCTTTCGCTTTTCAATAGATCCAGCTCCAGCGGCTAGAATATTCGGTGGCTTCGCTTCTTCCGCCGAGGCAAAGAGCGCCTCTATGTCAGAAGCTCCATCCTCCTCATATTCTGAGCAAGCCGCTTTCGCTTTTCAATAGATCCAGCTCCAGCGGCTAGAATATTCGGTGGCTTCGCTTCTTCCGCCGAGGCAAAGAGCGCCTCTATGTCAGAAGCTCCATCCCCCTCATATTCTGAGCAAGCCGCTTTCGCTTTTCAATAGATCCAGCTCCAGCGGCTAGAATATTCGGTGGCTTCGCTTCTTCCGCCGAGGCAAAGAGCGCCTCTATGTCAGAAGCTCCATCCCCCTCGTATTCTGAGCAAGCCGCTTTCGCTTTTCAATAGATCCAGCTCCAGCGGCTAGAATATTCGGTGGCTTCGCTTCTTCCGCCGAGGCAAAGAGCGCCTCTATGTCAGAAGCTCCATCCCCCTCGTATTCTGAGCAAGCCGCTTTCGCTTTTCAATAGATCCAGCTCCAGCGGCTAGAATATTCGGTGGCTTCGCTTCTTCCGCCGAGGCAAAGAGCGCCTCTATGTCAGAAGCTCCATCCCCCTCGTATTCTGAGCAAGCCGCTTTCGCTTTTCAATAAAAAAAACGCTCATCCCAAGGCTTATTTGCCTAGGGACGAGCGTTTGCCCGCGGTTCCACCCTAGTTGACACACAAAGGTGTATGTCCACTTTATATTGTATTGCTCGGGACTGCCGTTTCCTTGCAGTTTCAGGCTTACACCATCCCTGAATCGCTTCTTCTTTGCAAGTACTTATTTGTCCTTCATCGCTACCATATTTAAAAAATAGATGACCATATTCTATCATGTTCTTTTCTAATTCACAATAGAGAGCGTGTGTTTAGGTTAGTATATGCAGTGTCTGTTATGTAGTATAGCCCAAAACTTACTCTGCAAATACATTTTTAATATGTTTAGTAGCTTCACGTTTACTAAGTGGTGCGAGCTCATGCGTTTGGACGAATTCCCATACAGCTTGAGGATTTGTTTTTGCGTATTCACGAAGTGCCCAGCCGATAGCTTTTTGAATGAAAAATTCTTTAGAGTGACTTAGCTGTTTGATTAATGAGAAGAGAAGCTTCGTATTTGTTTTTTCTTTATACTTGAGCTGAAATAACAGGCATGTTCTTTGGAGCCACATATTGTTAGAGGCCATCCACTTTTGCATATACGGTTCGATTAAATGTAGATGTGCTTCTAAAATAAGGCCGACAAAATGACTTGCGAGCATATCCACGGAATCCCACCATGATTTTGTTGTGATGAGCTCTTCTAAAAGTGGGATATGTGTTTCAGCTAAATGTTTTCGATATTTATCCAATAGCGTTAAAGCAACCATTTGAAATTCTCGTTCTGGCAGTGCCCAAAGTTCGCGAATAATTACGGGAAGATCTGCTGCTTTCGGTGCTTCATTGTTTTTCAGTACTTCACGAACCAATTGCTTACGCTCTGGTGTTTGAATGCCAAGAAAGGGAAAGTGGTTTTTCATATAACGTTCCATTGGTTCTGCTTTTTCACGGTTTCGATGTGCTTCAAAGTGTTCTTGTATGCTTACGGTAAAAGGATGCATAAGGCTCACTCCACATTCATATTTTTCAATTTAAGTGTAGCATAGATAAAGTGAAACTTTAATCAGTGGGGGGATTTTCATCCCCCACTGATTATCAGCCCTCACCAATCGGGCGCATGCCAGCAGTTTATCTCCCACCTAACTTCTTAAGAAAAGCGGAAGTGGCTCGTTCAGAATCGCAGGACGTTGGAGCACCCGACAAAGAGGTGCTCTTGGCCTCGTCCGAGGGGACGAAACGACCGGAGATTCTAGCCGCTAGAGCTGGACAATGCTTTTGCTGAATTTTGAGGTGGGAGTATTACTGCCCACGAATAGCGGGATAAAAAATTTTATATTCACTTCTTAATACTTTTCGTAATGAATATATAGAAAAAGAATGGAACTAAGATAGAAGGGGGTATTAAAATGGATGACCAAATTGTAATAGACGGTGTATCAAGTGATGGGATTATTGCTGGATTTTTAGCGTTAGGACTTATTTTTATTATCATTGCTTTAATTTGGGCAGTGGCTGCTTATTTGTTAACAGCATTTGCTCTATATAACATGGCAAAAGCGGATGAGCGCGAAGATTCTTTCTTTGCATTTATCCCATTTTTAAACTCTAAAATATGGGGAGATTTAATTGGGAAGAAATTACCACAGTTTATGCAACCGCAATCAGGCTGGAAACTATTCGGTGTATATGTAGCTTGTTTTATTATGAGATGGATTCCGTTTTTAGGATTCATATCTTCACTTTTCTTATTGGTGGTAGGGGTTTATATCGTATATTTGTTATTGGAAAGATATACAACAAATGCAGTACTATATACGGTTTTACACGTGATTACATTTTTTATTTTTCTTCCGATTCATTTATTTGTAATTCGAAACAATGAACCGAGATATTGAAAGAACGAAAAAACGGAAGGGGGCTCCCCCTTCCGTTTTTTCGTTACATTAAGTAACGTAAATAAATATAAATGTTTGAAATGATTAATGAAACAATTGTGATTGGGAAGCCGACTTTTAAGAATTCCATATAGCTGAAGCCATGTCCTTCGCGGTTTGCGATACCTGCAACAATTACGTTTGCAGATGCCCCGATTAATGTTCCGTTTCCGCCTAAACAAGCACCGAGTGCTAATGCCCACCAAAGTACATCAACTTGTGCATCGGATGGTGTTAAGCCAAGTCCAACTGCCATATCGTTAATAAGTGGAATCATTGTTGCAACGAATGGGATGTTATCAATCGTTGCAGAAGCGATACCGGATACCCATAAAATAAGTACAGAAGCAAAGGAAATGTCACCGCCAGTTATGTTTAACACTTGTTGTGCTAACGACTTAATTAAACCGATATCAATAAGACCGCCAACGAGAACGAATAAACCAGCAAAGAAGAAAATCGTAACCCATTCTACATGCGCAAACACATCTTCAATTTCATGTTCTTTTACGCCGATTAACATTAATACAGTTGCTCCTGTTAAGGCGATAACTGCTGCATCAATGTGGAAAATAGAGTGCGTCATAAAGCCGAAAATTGTCAGACCAAGTACTGTTAACGATTTTTTCATCAGCACTGGATCTTTAATATATTGCTTTTCATTTAAACTCATTAATTTTTTAATTTGAATCGGGTCAGCTACCAATTGCTTTCTGTATATGAAGTACAACATAACCGCTGTTACAGCGATAATGATAATTACAATTGGAGCTAAGTTCACTAAAAAGGCATTAAAGTCTAAATGTTTATTTGATGAGCCAATCATAATGTTTGGTGGGTCACCAATAAGTGTAGCTGTTCCGCCGATATTCGAGAAAATAATTTCTGATAGTAAATATGGAACAGGATTAACTTGTAAAATACGTGTGATAGATAGTGTAACTGGTACAACGAGAAGAACAGTTGTTACGTTGTCTAAAAAGGCAGAACCAACTGCAGTTAGTAAGGAAAGAACAATTAAAATGCGAATTGGATTTCCTTTTGCTTTCTTAGCGGATTTAATCGCAACGTACTGAAAGACTCCCGATTTACTTGTAATGTTAACTAAAATCATCATACCGATAAGTAAGGTAATCGTTCCCCATTCAATATGCTTTGTAAAAGCGTTATGTAAATCAACAACGCCAACAATGACCATTAAGGCTGCACCGAGCAGCGCGATGACAGCGCGATTAATTTTTTCAGAAATGATAATGGCATATGTAATTAAAAAGACCACAATTGCAAAGTAGTATTGCCAGTTTGCAATTTCTTGTGTTGTTTCGTGCAAAAATCTCATCTCCTCTCAGTAGTTTTTCTTATTATTTGATACAACTGTGAAATAAACACAATTAAAGTCATTATAAAGTAGAAAAATATATGGTGTAAATGAAAGCCTCTGTTTTGTCATATTTTCTGCAAAAATGAATTAAGCTATTTTCTTGTTTTTGAAAATATTTGCTGCTATTTGACATATATATAAGATACATCTTATGGAATGTATGAAGTGAAATTTTCATTTGGATTTGGTCTCTACATTAAAGCTTGTAAATTCAAAAGTATTCGTCGTTATTTGTTATGGTATACTGGATGAATATGGAAAAGTTTATCGCGTATTAACCATCAGTGGGGGATGAAAAATGCCCCACTGATGGAAGTTTCACTTTATAAGGAAGGGATCGTATGGATGAACAACAACTTTTATTTTTAGATTTTGAGTTCACGATGCCTCAAAATCGCAAAAAACCAAAAGGATTTTTTCCAGAAATTATTGAAGTAGGAATTGTCTCGGTTGTGAATCATGTTGTAGTTGATACGTATTCTTCTTATGTAAAACCAGAAACTTTTTCGGTATTAACAGAGCGGTGCAAAACCTTTTTAGGAATTCAGCAAGAAGCGGTGGAAAATGGGATTTCATTTGCAATGCTTGTTGAACGACTAGCAAACTATGAAAAACGCTGCAATACAACAGTTGTGACCTGGGGGAATATGGATATGAAAGTGCTGAAGCAGAATTGCGAAGCAGCTAATATTCCATATCCATTTGCAGGACAATGTCGAGATTTATCATTAGAGTATAAACGTTTTTTTGGAGAGCGAAACCAAACCGGATTATGGAAAGCGATTGAAGCGTACGGAAAGGTTGGGACAGGTAAGCATCATTGTGCGTTAGATGATGCGATGACGACATATAATATTTTTAAACTTGTTGAGAAAGATAAGCAATATTTAGTGAAACCAGCTCCTCCGACACTTGGTGAGCTTGTAGACTTTTCAAAAGTATTAAAAAGAGTGAGTGCACAATAACGACCAAATTACAATTTTAATTGTAGTTTGGTCGTTTTGTTGTTTTTACAAATGATAATCATGTTGTAATTGTTCTAGCATTTGTAAGCTGCGCTGTGCGAATGGGCTACCGTCTTCTTGTAATTGCGCTATTTGTTCTGTTAATGCTTTTTGCAGTGATTCTTTATAATCGGGTACATCGCCTTCATAATGTTTCACCATTGCCTGCGGGATATTCGTTTGTTCGCTAAATGCTAAGGCACGGCGTTCATGGAAAAAAGGTACGTCAGCTTGTTTTACATTATGTAGGTCGCCTTGCATAGGATGTTTCACAACAGCGAGCACTTTTACAAGATAATGCTGCGGACGAACGTTTGTAATTTCTCCAATGTACTTACCTGTTTTATAAATACCTGTTACAATATCGCCGATTTGGAATGTTTCATTCATATTTTTCACCTCTTTTTCATAGTAAGCAATGGAAGAGAAGGAGTCAAAGAAGAAGGGAAGTTTTATTTGGACTGAATTTTCTGTATAATTGATTATGGTAAGGAAATGAACAAAGGAGTGGATAATTATGATGCCTTTATACTTTCCGGAAGACAAGACAGAATATATTATACCTGCCATAGTATGTGTACTATTTATAATCGGGGCAATTGCAACGTGGCGTATGTTTATTAAATCATCAGAACGAGAAGCAGAAAATTTGAAAGAGATGGAAAAACGGATTATGGAAAAGCGGTAAAGATTAGCTGAATGAATCGGGTGATTAGGTACGTCTTTTTTTCGAGACAGGATAAGCTGTTTTTGTATGTTTCCTTCTAGGCTCGGACAATATAAGAGCAGAATGAGTTTGGAGGGAATACCGATGAAAAAGCAACTCGTATTGGGGTGTTTTGCAGCGATCCTCTTTGCTGGATGTGCGAAAGAGAACCCGAAAGAAATAGATGTGAAGCTGTATAATGCTTCTGGAGATAAAGTAGGAATGGCGAAGGTTATTGAGCAATCAAGTGGAGTAAAGATTTCGATTAAAGTAGAAGGGCTTACACCGGGTGTACATGGATTACATATTCATGAAGTAGGGCAATGCCAAGCACCAGACTTTACTTCTGCCGGGAATCATTTTAATCCAAATAAAAAGAAGCATGGGTTATTACATCCAAAGGGATTTGAAAATGGAGATTTACCGAATGTGATTGCGGATGGCGAAGGGAAGATTAAGGTGGATATTACGGCACCGCAAGTGGCTTTAAAAGAAGGGAAAACAACGATGAATAGAAAAGACGGTGCATCGCTTATTATTACAGAAAATGCAGACGATGGGATGACACAACCAGCTGGAAATTCGGGGAAACGAATTGTATGCGGTGTAATTGTGAAAAAGGCTTCGGATCAAAAAAAGGAAAAAGAAAAGTAAAGAAAACCGAACGTTAGAAAGGCCGCCTAGAAAAAATTATGGCGGCCTTTCTATATTTTGATGACATAAGTAGAAAAGGAAATATATGATAAGTGTGCACAGTCTTTAAGTTTGTTTTTTCAGTTGATATATGATTGGGATTATCTTTAGGAAAATTATCCAGAAAAACCTTTATAATAGAATATGTATATAAACAAAAGGGGGAAATTCTATGAAATTGTTACGTTCACTGCTTATTCTTACGCTTGTTGTATTGTTAAGCGCATGTAATGGCAATGTAGCAACAAAAGTTACAAAGGTTCAAAATAACGGAGAAACTACTTTGGAAATTGGCTCTCTGCAAGGTTCTCACGAGGTGCAAACGATTAAAGTTGAAAATGGAAATGTGGAAATTCCTTATGAAGCGTCCGTTGAAGAAGGTACAATTTTATTCCAAGTCATAAAAGGTGATAAGGTTATTCAGGAAGAAGAAATCACTTCCCAAAAAGAAGGTCTGCTTTCTTTTGAAGCACCGAAACCTGGATCATATGAATTGAGTGTATGTGTGAAGGGTGAAAAAGAGAAAGCAAAAGGAATTCGGATACATACAAAGCTATGAAAAAACGGCAAGCGAATGCTACTCGCTTGCCATTTTTTACAGATGATTACATCTTCTATACGTAAACTTTTGTCATATGCCAATGTTGGTTTTAAATAAAGCTTAACTGTTTATAAAAAAGATTGATTAAAATACAGTAGAGCTTCGGAAAAAGGAAAGACGCAAGTTATATAGATAGTTGTCCATTGGAAGGACACGCAAATGTACATTGTAAGCGGCGGAGCGCGTCTTCTAATACGGAGCGTGGACAGCCGAGATTTAAACGAATGTGCTGCTCACCGCCGGCACCAAATTTTTCCCCAGGCTCTACAATGATTTTTCCTTTTGTCTCTAATAATTCCATTCGTTCACTTTGTGTTAGTCCAAGTTTGGAGCAGTCAATCCAAAGTAAGAACGTACCATCTGGCTGAATGACGGATAGTTTTGGAATATGCTGTTTAATAAAGTCACATGCAAATCGTGCATTCTCTTCTATATAAGCTAACAGATCTGCTAGCCATTCATTGCATTCTGTGTACGCACTTTGCATTGCTGCGTAAGCAAATGTGTTTAAGCCATGAAAGCCTTGGCGATGCTGTACAGCGGTAAAGGCATCTCGTAGTTTTTCATTTGGAATAATAATAACCGATGCTTGCAGCCCAGCAATATTAAATGTTTTACTTGGGGCGATGCATGTAACAGTTCGCTTCGCTAAGTTTGGTGATAAAGAGGCAAGTGGAATATGCTTACGTCCATTAAAGATAATGTCAGCATGAATTTCGTCTGCAATGACGGTTACATCATATAATTCGCAGAGCGCACCGAGTTGTGTTAACTCTTCCGCTGTCCATACACGTCCAATTGGATTGTGAGGACTGCACAAAAACATCAGTTTTATACCTTGCTGAAATTGTTTCTCTAACTGTTCAAAATCCATTTTGTAAACACCGTTTTCTAAGCGCAGCGGATTGGTCAACACTTGGCGCCCATTTGTTGTTACCATTTCGAAAAATGGTGGGTATACAGGTGGTTGTACAAGCACTGAATCTTGCTTTTCAGTAAAAGCTTGTACAGAAACACTAAGTGCAGGAACGATGCCGGCGCTAAAGACAAGCCATTCTTTTTCAATAACCCAATTGTATTGTGTTTTTACCCAATGACAAATTGCTTCTTTTACTTGTTCACTTGAAGTGTTATAACCGAAAATAGGATGTTGTAAACGTTTTGTTAAAGCATCTTGAATGGGTGAGGGAACAGGGAAGTCCATGTCTGCAATCCAGGCATGAAGAAGTTCCTCGTTTTTATGTGTATCCCATTTAACGGAGTTTGTTCCGCGGCGATTTATCATTTCGTTAAAGTTCCCCATATTTGTTACTCCTTTCAATAATAGCTAAAAAAACTGAATGTTCTTCCATTTCTTCTAGCATAGCTGATATGATACGATAAAGAAAAGTGGAAAATAAGGAAAAGGTGGGAAGTGTATGGGGACATATGAGAAGATGGTAGACTTTGTGAAGAATTGGGACCCGTTTCAAATGGGGCCAGAATTTTATGAAACAGAAGCAAGCGACATCGTCTATATTGTAAGTACATTTGATGACGCAAAATATATCGCAAAGAAAATACAGCACATTTATTTAATATCATTTGATAGAACATTACCTATTGAAAAATGTCAATGGTTAGCGGAACAATTGTTATTATTAAAAGGCGGCGGAAGCTGTAGTTTATAGTTTTTTCTGTAAAGGCGGATATCGAAAAGTGTAGGAATGAGAACTTTTCAATATCCGCCTTTTGGTTCATTAATTTGCTAAAAAAGTCATAATTTCTTCGCATACGTGCTCTGGTTTTTCTTCAGGTAATAAATGTCCTGTATTTTCATAAGAGATAAAGTGCGAATGGGGCAGGTCGTTGTGTAGACGGTGTCCAACTTCAATAGGAACAACACGGTCTTTTTCTCCCCAGATGAGCAAAGTAGGTGTTGTGATTGTTTGCAAGTCTTTTGAAGTTAAGTCTCCTTCGCGATCTCTAATCATGCGCGTTAGTGCAGGAAAGATGCGGTTATCATAAAAAGGCGCTGCATAGCCTTGCATCATTTCGTCATCGATTAAAGAATGATCATGAACAACATTCATTAAATTATGGATGATGCCTCGCCTTACAATCCAATTCTTTACGTATAAATGAAAGAACGGTAAGTAAGAAGTGTAGATAAGTGGCAGCTTCGCCCGTGATAAATAACTTGAACTGCATAAAAGGACTGTCTTTTGAATGAAGTCAGGCCGCAATTTGTTTACATATAGCGCAATTTGTCCCCCCATCGAATGACCTACTAAAATAACGTTTTTTGTTTGTAAATGTTCCATTAGTTCAATGACAATTGTTGCGAGGTTCTGGTAGGAATATGTGAAATGATAGGATTTATCGCTTTTTCCAAATGGCGGTAGATCCAGAGCGATTACATTCCCTTGCTTTGTTAATAGGGGAATGAGGCGCCGATAGCTAAAGGTTGAAGAGAGAAACCCATGAATTAAAACAAATGTTGGTTTTTCTTCGGTATTGAAAGACTGGTAGAGCTCATAATGAATCGTCATCCCTCTTGTAGAAAAGGTGAAGTGAGGGAGTTGAACTTCGTTTTCCATCTTCATCACTCCGTTGTTTTTTGTTCATATCATCTCCTTCTTAGGTAGGAATTATCCTAGAGGATCGAGAAGGAAAAGCGGTAGTAAAAGAGAATTTTTTTAGAGGAATTGAAAGCTTACATTAACGAAGAATTAGGAGAGTTTACATGAACAATGATTATCAAATCCGAATTGAAACGGTTATAAAATATATTGAAGATCACTACGCTGAAAAAATTGATCTTGATTCATTAGCACAAGTATCGCACTTTTCTAAGTATCATTTCAGCCGGATTTTTAAAGCGATGATTGGTGAAACCCCGATGTCTTTTGTCAATAAAAAACGCCTTCAAAAATCGATATACTACTTAACGGAAACGAACAAATCAATATTAGAGATAGGTAATCTCTGTGGTTTTGAATCTGCTTCTACATTTCATGCGTTATTTAAAAAGCACTTTCATATCGTTCCTACTGATGTTAGGAAAAATAATTTTCATAATAGCAATATTTCGTTATATATGAGCAAGAATCGAGAAGAGATGTCTACCTCCGTTTGCTACGCTAATGATAGCAACAATAACTTGTTAAGGAGGATATGGACAATGAATATCACGATTAAGGAATTACCAGATTATGAAGTAGCGTATGTGAGGCACGTTGGGAGCTATTTAGAAACGTTTCGTGCATGGAGTAAATTAGGGGAATGGGCACATAAACATGGGATTGACCAAACAAAATATTCGATTGGAATTTCATTAGATGATCCTAATTTTGTTGATGAATATGCTTGTCGCTACGATGCGTGCGTAACAATCCCGAGAGACTTCTATAAAGAAAATGATGAAGACATACAATATAAAACTTTACAAGGAGGCACTTACGCTTTGTATCAGTTTTATGATACTCTCGATAAATTTGCCCTTGCTTATCAAAGTATCTTTGGGCAATGGCTCCCTAATAGTGAATACGATGCAGATGATAAACCGTGCCTTGAATTTTGCATGAATAATCCGGCAGCTGATCCAGAAGGAAAAGCAAAGGTAGACTTATACATTCCCGTTAAAAAAAGAGTATGAACAATGAAGCGCCTGTTTGTCAAAACAGGCGCTTCATTTGTTATTTTAGTTCATTTACAACGTTTGGTGGTGTATGGCTTTGTAATCCAGCTACTAAGTTTTTTGCTGCTGTCATTGCCATAGTTCGGCGTGTTTTTAACGTCGCCGAACCAATGTGAGGGAGCGTCACGACATTTTGTAGAGATAACAACGGGTTATCCTTTTCGATTGGTTCTTGTGTAAATGTATCAATGCCTGCCGCAAAAATTTTCTTTTGCTGCAGCGCTTCAATTAATGCAGTTTCATTTACTGTTTTCCCGCGGGATGCATTAATAAAAATGGCCGTTTTTTTCATCATATTGAATTCTTTTTCTCCAATTAGATGATACGTTTCTTCCGTTAATGGTGTCAGAAGAACGATAAAATCTGCGTTTTGCAGTAACGAGTTTAATTCGCAATATGTTGCGCCTATCTCCTGTTCTGCTTTTTCTTTCCGGCTCCGATTGTAGTATAAAACGTCCATATCGAAGCCGAATTTTGCGCGTTTTGCAACGACTTCTCCGATGCGTCCCATACCGATGATTCCAATCGTTTGATGGTGAACATCGAAGCCGAAATGCTCTTTGCCAATTTCTGCATTCCATTTTCCTGACTTTACGTAACAATCAAGTTCACAAACGCGGCGAGATGCAGATAACATTAATGCAAAGACAAGGTCAGCAACAGTATCATCTAACACGTATGGTGTATTTGTTCCAATTACGTCTCTTTGCTTCATAGCTGCGATATCGAAGTTATCATAGCCGACAGAAATGTTACTTACTACTTTCAACTGAGGAGCTGCTTCGAGTAATTCATCATCAATCATAGCCCCAAAATTTAATAGTCCATGTTTATCTTTTATTTTCTCTAATAAGACATGGCGCGGAATTTTTTCATTACCATCCCACTTTTCATATTCATAATGCTCACCAATATATTTTTCAACAAATGCAGGCACTTTTTCTGCAATGTAGACTCTTTGTTTCATAGCTCCAGCTCCTTTCTAAATGTATTGTCACATAATTCCTTAAAAAAATCTTCTTTTCAAATTGGAAAAGCTGTCTGTATAATTTAGAAAATATACAAAAAGGAAAGGGAGATTGCAATGACAGAAAAAGAGTTAGAATTGTTAGCTTGTCTTGAGAAAAATAGTCGATTATCGGAAGAAACATTAGCCAAAATGTTAAACATAGATGTAGAAGAAGTAATAGCAATCCTTGAAAAATTAGAAAGAGAAAAAGTGATTGTCGATTATGTAACACTGATTGATTGGACAAAGGTAAAAAAACATACAGGTTTAACGGCAATGATTGATGTGA
Organism: Bacillus sp. S10(2024); assembly: GCF_050473865.1. NCBI lineage: Bacteria > Bacillati > Bacillota > Bacilli > Caryophanales > Bacillaceae > Bacillus > Bacillus sp. S10(2024). Next base: position 4,112,160 of record NZ_JBFLUR010000002.1, read on the forward strand.
AAGTGACACCGAAGCATGGCGTTGGATTTGATGCAGTAGCAGAACAAATTTACCGATATCCAGAAGTGAAGTCAGTGTATTTAATGTCAGGGACATATGACCTTTCCATTACAATAGAAGGAAGAGGAATGGCTGAAGTTGCAACGTTTGTAGCGGAGAAGTTAGCGACAATTGAATCTGTCGTATCAACGACAACGCATTTTATTTTGAAAAAGTATAAACATGAGGGAATTATATATGAAAACAAAGATGATGATAAACGAATTGTGGTGGCACCATGAGTAAATTTGAATTATCAAAAGTAGCACAATCCTTACAACCATCCGGTATTCGTAAGTTTTTTGATTTGGCTGCCGGTATGGAAGGGGTTATTTCATTAGGAGTTGGGGAGCCTGACTTTGTAACACCTTGGAATGTAAGACAAGCATGTATTCGTTCATTAGAAGAAGGATATACAGCCTATACTGCGAATGCTGGGTTATTAGAGCTGCGCGAAGAAATTTCAAAATATTTACACAAACAATTTTCAGTCGATTATGATCCGCAAGAAGAGATTATTGTAACAGTTGGGGCGAGTCAGGCGTTAGACGTGGCAATGCGTACCATTGTTAATCCTGGGGATGAGGTAATTATTATTGAACCAAGCTTTGTATCATACGCGCCGCTTGTTACATTAGCGGGCGGTGTACCGGTACCTGTGTCTGCATCTCCAGAGGATGAATTTAAAGTGCAGCCGCAGCAGATTGAATCGGTCATTACAACGAATACGAAAGCGATTTTACTATGTTCTCCAAACAACCCGACAGGAACGCTCTTAAATAAAGAAGAATTGGAGAAACTTGCTGCTATTGTTGAGAAATACAATTTAATTGTATTATCCGATGAGATTTATGCTGAGCTTGTTTATGATGAAACATACACAAGTTTTGCAAGTGTGGCACATATGCGGGATCATACGATTTTAATCTCTGGTTTTTCAAAAGGCTTTGCGATGACAGGCTGGCGCCTTGGTTTAATTGCAGCTCCTAAACATTTTACGGATATTATGTTAAAAATTCATCAATATTCGATGATGTGTGCACCGACGATGTCTCAATTTGCGGCATTAGAAGCGCTACGCTCAGGAGAACAAGAGGTTATTCGAATGCGTGAGAGTTATAAACAACGCCGGAACTTTATGGCAACTTCCTTTAATGAAATGGGATTAGATTGTCATATGCCTGGCGGAGCATTTTATGTATTTCCCTCGATTCGTTCGACGGGATTATCTTCGTCGGAATTTGCTGAACGTTTATTATTAGCAGAAAAAGTCGCGGTTGTACCCGGAAGTGTATTTGGCGAGAGTGGAGAAGGGTTTATTCGTTGCTCGTATGCAACGTCACTTGAACAGCTTATGGAAGCGATGAAACGTATGAAGCGGTTTGTAGAGAATGAAAAAAGGACAAAACGCAATACGTTTTGTCCATAAAAGGGGGGGAATACTAGAAAGCCATGTGTTAGTATTTTATCCCCATATTTGAAGATTTATACATGTAAAAGGAATTTTTTTCATGAATTTTGAATGAAAGTCAACTAGGTGGTATAATTTACTAATACAAAAGGTAAACATATGGGAGTGTTTCTTATGTTAAATAACTATACAACTGGAGTGGTTGTGAAGGGAAAAGTAACAGGGATTCAAGATTACGGAGCATTCGTTGCATTAGATGGAGAAACACAAGGGCTTGTGCACATATCTGAAATTACAAATGGATATGTAAAAGATATTCATGATTTTTTAAAAGTTGGAGACGAAGTGGAAGTAAAGGTACTTTCAGTTGATGAGAAGAACGGAAAAATGAGTTTGTCATTGAAGGCTGCCAAACGAAAACAAGGGAAAGTACGTATTCCAAATCCGTCTGCAAATGGATTTAACACATTGCGAGACAAGTTAACAGAGTGGATTGAAGAATCACAAATTACAAAATAAAAGCAGGGGGCCATGCTCCCTGCTTTTATTCGTGTTACATTATGATATAAAATAATCAAACGTTTCTTTTATCCCGCATCAACGGGCAGTAAGACCCCCACCTCAAGGTTTGGAGAGAAGTGAAAAATATAGGGGGGATAACTGTCTGTAAATGCCCGATTGGTGAAACTAAATACCGGTGAGAAAAGCGTTACTGATGGCTAGTTTCACTTTACTTCGCTTGTAATCAGAATAAAGAAACGTTCGTATGTCGGAAGGTAGTGAAGCATCATAATCTCCGCTTGTTTTTAAAACAAGCGGAGATATGTGTTTTATAATGGAGTTATCGAACTTGACGTGCTTCTGGGTGTGTCCCAAGCTCTTCAGAAGGTTTAAATAATAAACCAAGGTTAATTAAACCTGAAATACCTACGATACCGTAGATAATTCGAGCAAGTGCTGTATCTTGTCCGCCGAAGATAGCTGCTACTAAATCGAATTGAAAGAAGCCAATGAGTCCCCAGTTTACTGCGCCGATAATCGTAAATACTAAAGCGATGCGTTGTAATGTACTCATCTTAAGCAGTCCCTCCTTAAATGATGAAGCGCGAATGAGCGAAGTTTACTCGCTTAATCAAGCTTCTTTTATAGAATGGATACCTTTTGCCCTTCTTATACAAAAAAATTAAATTTCTTATCGGAAAAACAAGAGATATGACGATTTTGTAAAAAAAACAAATTGGGTACGCTTACAATTTGTAGTTCGCTTGATTTACAACGGTGGTTTCGCTAAAGTGAAGACAGAAATACATATACATACTGTATTGGAGGCAAAAAAATGAGCACACATGTAACGTTTGATTATTCAAAAGCATTATCGTTCATTAGTGAACACGAGCTAACATACTTACGTGATATGGTAAAAGTATCACACCATGCAATTCATGAAAAAACAGGAGCAGGGAACGATTTCTTAGGTTGGGTAGAACTTCCTCTTGCCTACGATAAAGAAGAATTTTCTCGCATTCAAAAGTCTGCGGAGAAGATTAAAAATGACTCCGACATTTTACTTGTTATTGGTATTGGTGGTTCTTACTTAGGAGCACGAGCAGCGATTGAAATGTTAAATCATTCTTTCTACAATACGCTATCTAAAGAACAGCGCAAAACGCCACAAGTGCTATTTGTTGGACAAAACATTAGCTCCACTTACATGAAAGATTTGATGGATGTATTAGAAGATAAAGACTTCTCAATTAATGTTATTTCTAAATCAGGTACAACAACAGAACCTGCAATTGCATTCCGTATTTTCCGTAAATTATTAGAAGAGAAATACGGAAAAGAAGAGGCGCGTAAACGTATTTATGCAACAACAGATAAAGCGCGCGGTGCTTTAAAAACATTAGCTAACGAAGAAGGCTACGAAACATTCGTGATTCCAGATGATGTTGGTGGCCGTTTCTCTGTATTAACACCAGTTGGTTTATTACCGATTGCTGTAAGTGGTTTAAATATCGAAGAAATGATGCAAGGGGCAGCTGCAGGTCATGATGATTTTGCAAAATCAGAGCTTGAAGAAAATCCAGCTTACCAATATGCAGTTGTACGTAATGCTTTATACAATAAAGGAAAAACAATTGAAATGCTTGTGAACTATGAACCAGCACTTCAATATTTTGCTGAATGGTGGAAACAATTATTTGGTGAGAGTGAAGGAAAAGATCAAAAAGGTATTTTCCCATCTTCCGCAAACTTCTCAACTGATCTTCATTCTTTAGGTCAATACATTCAAGAAGGACGCCGTGACCTATTTGAAACAGTTCTAAAAGTAGGAAAATCTACACATGAACTAAAAATTGAATTAGATGAGAACGATTTAGATGGATTAAACTACCTTGCTGGTGAAACAGTAGACTTCGTTAACACGAAAGCATACGAAGGAACATTACTTGCACATAGCGATGGCGGCGTACCAAACTTAATCGTAAACATTCCAGAACTAAATGAGTATACATTTGGTTATCTTGTATACTTCTTCGAAAAGGCATGTGCGATGAGCGGCTACCTACTAGGCGTAAATCCATTTGACCAACCAGGTGTAGAAGCATACAAGAAAAACATGTTTGCATTGCTTGGAAAACCAGGATTCGAAGAACTAAAAGCAGAATTAGAAGAACGTTTGAAATAAGAAAAGCGGAAGCGGCTCGTTTAGAATGGGAGGTGGATGGAGCTCCTGACGTAGAGGCGTTTTCTGCCTCGCAGGAAGGCGCGAAGCCACCGATCATTCTAGCCGCTGGAGCTAGACAATAAGAAAAGCGGAGCTGTTGGGATAATCCCAACAGCTTTTTTTGAGATGAATGTGCGTCGAATCGCTGATATATTGAAAAAAACGCCAATATATGGAGTGCGAATTGGGTATGCTAAAAAAAATCTAGAAAGGATGATCCATTTGATTCAGATTCATTCGAAGCTAGAAGGACAGATATTTGCCCTTTTCAAATTGGAAGAAACATTAAAGCCGCTGGGCTATACAATAGGTGGGAATTGGGATTATGAGAAGGGATGTTTCGATTATAAAATAGATGAAGAGGAAGGGTATCAATTTTTACGATTGCCGTTTACAGCCATTGAAGGAGAGTTGGATGTAAATGGAGTTATCGTTCGTCTTGATACACCGTACCTTCTGTCACATGTGTATCAAGACGAATTAGATGATGAAGTGAATACACTTACAGCTGGGATGACGTCTTTTGATCAGTTTGCAGAACCGAAAGATCCAGACGGAGATATTCAAGCAAAATATATTGATGTTGGGAAAGCATTAGTTCGAGAATTAGAAGCATATCTTCTTAATGTTTAATTACAATCAGTAAATCATTTTTTTTCAGAGTAAAGGAATGAGTCGGGTTTATATGATAGTGTCCGTCACGTTGGAGGCCAAGTAAGAGTATATTTTGTTTTAATAAAGCGCAGTTACAATATTCGAATGTTTCACCATCATATTGCTCAGGAATATGCAAGAGTTGTAATTTATCCGCAGTGATTTCATTGTAAATTGTAAATAGTACTTCTGAAATCGAAGGGAATAATAAGGAAGCAGCAAATACATAACTCGTTAATTTATTTCCTTCAATAATTTCTGTTGCACCTGCTCGTTTCGCATTATGAATTTGATCGGAAGTTAACATTTCAACGATACAATATATATTTGGGTTTAATCCTTTCGCTGTTAAGATGGTTAAAATAGAGTGTGTATCAGCAGAGCTCTCGCTTTTTTCTTTGTCAGCTGTAATTAAAATAGTATGCGCAGTATGAATATTTGCTTTAAGTAAAATCTGATCATGATGAGGACAACCTTTAATAAATTGTAGATGATGAAATGACTTCGGCAGTAGAGGGAGTGTTTCATCTATGAGAACAATATCAAGATTTGGTTGTAATACACGCATTTGACTTACTACATGTTTCACACGTTCGTTCCAGCCGACAACAATCATATGTTTATGGCAAGAGGCCGCCTCTTCACCTTTTATTTTCATATATTGTTTACTAATCATTTCGGTAGCGAAAGATACCATATAATAAGAACCGAATCCAGTTCCTAATAAAATGAGAATAATTGCGAGTATTCTTCCTTGTATACTATGAGGAACGTAATCACCGTATCCAACAGTGAATGTTGTGACTAGTGCCCACCATATACCATCGAACCATGTTCGAAAGTGAATGGGTTCTAATTTGTGAATAAGAAATCCAAAGAAGAGAATGAATAAGCCGATTAAGGTGACCAGCCGTAAAATAATAGAATTGCGAAATGTATCCAAAATACTACTTCTTGCATTCAACGTTTGTAGCTCCTCCCGCATCACTAATAGTTATCCCGCTATTAGTGGATAGTAAAACCTCCACTGATTAAAGTTTCACTTTATATTGTTGCCATTATGAAAAAAAGAAAAACCCCCTCATGAGTGAGGGAGTTGTCAGATGCTTTCCACTTCGGTTTGTTGAACGCTATTAAGCTGTTGAATTGCATAGTATACATTAGCTGTACGTATTTTTTGATCAACAGATAGTTTCATTTGCAGAAAATGAGCTCCATTTTCTAGTGTTTTAAGTTTCATATTTTTAACTTTTATATTCATTTTTTTTATGTCTTCGATGACGGTGGGGATATTTTCCATACCATTTACGACGAGGTTTACCGCAATTTCGCGCTGCCTGAGGGATTTTGGGCCTAAAATATTCATAACAAAAGGAATAAGTTCTACGCTAATCATAAGGAAACACATACCAGAAATAGCTTCTAAATAAAAACCGGCTCCCACTGCGATGCCAATTCCTGATGCTCCCCAAATCATGGCAGCAGTAGTTAAGCCTGCGATGCTATCGTTACCTCTACGTAAAATAACTCCCGCTCCTAAAAAACCAATTCCCGATACAACTTGAGCTGCTAAACGGAGGGGGTCCATAGTAATTCTGTTTGAGATAGAGTTCGGTAAATTATAGGCTGCTTCAATTGAAACAACGGTAAGTAAACAACTAATAATAGAAATAACTAAGCAAGTTTTTAAACCTAGTGGTTTTCGTTTTAGTTCACGTTCTAAACCAATTGCAAATCCTAAAATAGCAGAGAGGCCTATCTTAAGTAATAAATCGAAGTGTTCCAATTTGTCTTCCTCCCCCGTCATTTGGTGTAATAGATGAACTGATATTTTCAGTATATGGTACAAAAAAGGAAAGTTGGACACTTTTTATAAAAAATATTGAAAAAGGGTGTTGCGTTTTGAAAATCATCATGCTATATTAATAAACGTCGCTGATGCACGAAAGCAGAAAGCAGACAAAAAAGAAATAAAAAAACGTAGTTGACATCAAAAAACAAAGATGTTAACATGAGGAAGTCGCAATTGAGCGATGGATAAGTTCTTTGAAAACTGAACGAAACAAACAACGTGAAACGTCAATTTTTATTTATGATGCTAGACAAACTTTATTGGAGAGTTTGATCCTGGCTCAGGATGAACGCTGGCGGCGTGCCTAATACATGCAAGTCGAGCGAACCGATTAAGAGCTTGCTCTTAAGAAGTTAGCGGCGGACGGGTGAGTAACACGTAGGTAACCTGCCTATAAGACTGGGATAACTCCGGGAAACCGGGGCTAATACCGGATAACATTTTGCACCGCATGGTGCGAAATTGAAAGGCGGCTTCGGCTGTCACTTATAGATGGACCTGCGGCGCATTAGCTAGTTGGTGAGGTAACGGCTCACCAAGGCGACGATGCGTAGCCGACCTGAGAGGGTGATCGGCCACACTGGGACTGAGACACGGCCCAGACTCCTACGGGAGGCAGCAGTAGGGAATCTTCCGCAATGGACGAAAGTCTGACGGAGCAACGCCGCGTGAACGATGAAGGCTTTCGGGTCGTAAAGTTCTGTTGTTAGGGAAGAACAAGTGCTAGTTGAATAAGCTGGCACCTTGACGGTACCTAACCAGAAAGCCACGGCTAACTACGTGCCAGCAGCCGCGGTAATACGTAGGTGGCAAGCGTTATCCGGAATTATTGGGCGTAAAGCGCGCGCAGGTGGTTTCTTAAGTCTGATGTGAAAGCCCACGGCTCAACCGTGGAGGGTCATTGGAAACTGGGAGACTTGAGTGCAGAAGAGGAAAGTGGAATTCCATGTGTAGCGGTGAAATGCGTAGAGATATGGAGGAACACCAGTGGCGAAGGCGACTTTCTGGTCTGTAACTGACACTGAGGCGCGAAAGCGTGGGGAGCAAACAGGATTAGATACCCTGGTAGTCCACGCCGTAAACGATGAGTGCTAAGTGTTAGAGGGTTTCCGCCCTTTAGTGCTGAAGTTAACGCATTAAGCACTCCGCCTGGGGAGTACGGCCGCAAGGCTGAAACTCAAAGGAATTGACGGGGGCCCGCACAAGCGGTGGAGCATGTGGTTTAATTCGAAGCAACGCGAAGAACCTTACCAGGTCTTGACATCCTCTGACAACCCTAGAGATAGGGCTTCCCCTTCGGGGGCAGAGTGACAGGTGGTGCATGGTTGTCGTCAGCTCGTGTCGTGAGATGTTGGGTTAAGTCCCGCAACGAGCGCAACCCTTGATCTTAGTTGCCATCATTAAGTTGGGCACTCTAAGGTGACTGCCGGTGACAAACCGGAGGAAGGTGGGGATGACGTCAAATCATCATGCCCCTTATGACCTGGGCTACACACGTGCTACAATGGACGGTACAAAGAGTCGCAAGACCGCGAGGTGGAGCTAATCTCATAAAACCGTTCTCAGTTCGGATTGTAGGCTGCAACTCGCCTACATGAAGCTGGAATCGCTAGTAATCGCGGATCAGCATGCCGCGGTGAATACGTTCCCGGGCCTTGTACACACCGCCCGTCACACCACGAGAGTTTGTAACACCCGAAGTCGGTGGGGTAACCTTTTGGAGCCAGCCGCCTAAGGTGGGACAGATGATTGGGGTGAAGTCGTAACAAGGTAGCCGTATCGGAAGGTGCGGCTGGATCACCTCCTTTCTATGGAGAATTGATGAACGCTGTTCATCAATATAAGTTTCCGTGTTTCGTTTTGTTCAGTTTTGAGAGAACTATCTCTCGAAAATATATGTTCTTTGAAAACTAGATAACAGTGTAGCTCATATTTTTTTAATTTTGGTTAAGTTAGAAAGGGCGCACGGTGGATGCCTTGACACTAGGAGTCGATGAAGGACGGGACTAACACCGATATGCTTCGGGGAGCTGTAAGTAAGCTTTGATCCGGAGATTTCCGAATGGGGAAACCCACCATACGTAATAGTATGGTATCTTTATCTGAATACATAGGGTAAAGAAGACAGACCCAGGGAACTGAAACATCTAAGTACCTGGAGGAAGAGAAAGCAAATGCGATTTCCTGAGTAGCGGCGAGCGAAACGGAATCTAGCCCAAACCAAGAGGCTTGCCTCTTGGGGTTGTAGGACATTCTATACGGAGTTACAAAGGAACGAGGTAGACGAAGCAGCCTGGAAAGGCTCGTCATAGAAGGTAACAACCCTGTAGTTGAAACTTCGTTCCCTCTTGAATGTATCCTGAGTACGGCGGAACACGTGAAATTCCGTCGGAATCCGGGAGGACCATCTCCCAAGGCTAAATACTACCTAGTGATCGATAGTGAACCAGTACCGTGAGGGAAAGGTGAAAAGCACCCCGGAAGGGGAGTGAAAGAGATCCTGAAACCGTGTGCCTACAAATAGTCAGAGCCCGTTAACGGGTGATGGCGTGCCTTTTGTAGAATGAACCGGCGAGTTACGATCCCGTGCGAGGTTAAGCTGAAGAGGCGGAGCCGTAGCGAAAGCGAGTCTGAATAGGGCGTTTAGTACGTGGTCGTAGACCCGAAACCAGGTGATCTACCCATGTCCAGGGTGAAGTTCAGGTAACACTGAATGGAGGCCCGAACCCACGCACGTTGAAAAGTGCGGGGATGAGGTGTGGGTAGCGGAGAAATTCCAATCGAACCTGGAGATAGCTGGTTCTCCCCGAAATAGCTTTAGGGCTAGCCTTAAGTGTAAGAGTCTTGGAGGTAGAGCACTGATTGGACTAGGGGTCCCCATCGGATTACCGAATTCAGTCAAACTCCGAATGCCAATGACTTATCCTTAGGAGTCAGACTGCGAGTGATAAGATCCGTAGTCAAAAGGGAAACAGCCCAGACCGCCAGCTAAGGTCCCAAAGTGTGTATTAAGTGGAAAAGGATGTGGAGTTGCTTAGACAACTAGGATGTTGGCTTAGAAGCAGCCACCATTTAAAGAGTGCGTAATAGCTCACTAGTCGAGTGACTCTGCGCCGAAAATGTACCGGGGCTAAATACACCACCGAAGCTGCGGATTGATACCTATGGTATCAGTGGTAGGGGAGCGTTCTAAGTGCTGTGAAGTCAGATCGTAAGGACTGGTGGAGCGCTTAGAAGTGAGAATGCCGGTATGAGTAGCGAAAGACGGGTGAGAATCCCGTCCACCGAATGCCTAAGGTTTCCTGAGGAAGGCTCGTCCGCTCAGGGTTAGTCAGGACCTAAGCCGAGGCCGACAGGCGTAGGCGATGGACAACAGGTTGATATTCCTGTACCACCTCTTTATCGTTTGAGCAATGGAGGGACGCAGAAGGATAGAAGAAGCGTGCGATTGGTTGTGCACGTCCAAGCAGTTAGGCTGGTAAGTAGGCAAATCCGCTTACCGTGAAGGCTGAGCTGTGATGGGGAAGCTCCTTATGGAGCGAAGTCTTTGATTCCCCGCTGCCAAGAAAAGCTTCTAGCGAGATAAAAGGTGCCTGTACCGCAAACCGACACAGGTAGGCGAGGAGAGAATCCTAAGGTGTGCGAGAGAACTCTGGTTAAGGAACTCGGCAAAATGACCCCGTAACTTCGGGAGAAGGGGTGCTTTCTTAACGGAAAGCCGCAGTGAATAGGCCCAAGCGACTGTTTAGCAAAAACACAGGTCTCTGCGAAGCCGTAAGGCGAAGTATAGGGGCTGACACCTGCCCGGTGCTGGAAGGTTAAGGAGAGGGGTTAGCGCAAGCGAAGCTCTGAACTGAAGCCCCAGTAAACGGCGGCCGTAACTATAACGGTCCTAAGGTAGCGAAATTCCTTGTCGGGTAAGTTCCGACCCGCACGAAAGGTGTAACGATTTGGGCACTGTCTCAACCAGAGACTCGGTGAAATTATAGTACCTGTGAAGATGCAGGTTACCCGCGACAGGACGGAAAGACCCCGTGGAGCTTTACTGTAGCCTGATATTGAATTTTGGTACAGCTTGTACAGGATAGGCGGGAGCCTTTGAAGCCGGAGCGCTAGCTTCGGTGGAGGCGCTGGTGGGATACCGCCCTGGCTGTATTGAAATTCTAACCTACGGGTCTTATCGACCCGGGAGACAGTGTCAGGTGGGCAGTTTGACTGGGGCGGTCGCCTCCTAAAAAGTAACGGAGGCGCCCAAAGGTTCCCTCAGAATGGTTGGAAATCATTCGTAGAGTGCAAAGGCATAAGGGAGCTTGACTGCGAGACCTACAAGTCGAGCAGGGACGAAAGTCGGGCTTAGTGATCCGGTGGTTCCGCATGGAAGGGCCATCGCTCAACGGATAAAAGCTACCCCGGGGATAACAGGCTTATCTCCCCCAAGAGTCCACATCGACGGGGAGGTTTGGCACCTCGATGTCGGCTCATCGCATCCTGGGGCTGTAGTCGGTCCCAAGGGTTGGGCTGTTCGCCCATTAAAGCGGTACGCGAGCTGGGTTCAGAACGTCGTGAGACAGTTCGGTCCCTATCCGTCGTGGGCGTAGGAAATTTGAGAGGAGCTGTCCTTAGTACGAGAGGACCGGGATGGACGCACCGCTGGTGTACCAGTTGTTCTGCCAAGGGCATAGCTGGGTAGCTATGTGCGGAAGGGATAAGTGCTGAAAGCATCTAAGCATGAAGCCCCCCTCAAGATGAGATTTCCCATAGCGTTAAGCTAGTAAGATCCCTGAAAGATGATCAGGTTGATAGGTTCGAGGTGGAAGCGTGGTGACACGTGGAGCTGACGAATACTAATAGATCGAGGACTTAACCATATAATATGAAGCAAGTGTTATCTAGTTTTGAGAGAACATAAAAAAACTTGTTGACTTTTTGAGTCAATCAAGTATAATAATGATTGTCTCAAATGAATATAGTCTGGTAATGATGGCAGAGAGGTCACACCCGTTCCCATACCGAACACGGAAGTTAAGCTCTCTAGCGCCGATGGTAGTTGGGACTTTGTCCCTGTGAGAGTAGGACGTTGCCAGGCAAATGGAGGATTAGCTCAGCTGGGAGAGCACCTGCCTTACAAGCAGGGGGTCGGCGGTTCGATCCCGTCATCCTCCACCATATAAATGCCGGCTTAGCTCAATTGGTAGAGCAACTGACTTGTAATCAGTAGGTTGGGGGTTCAAGTCCTCTAGCCGGCACCAGGATTATGGCGGCTGTGGCGAAGTGGTTAACGCATCGGATTGTGGCTCCGACACTCGTGGGTTCGATTCCCATCAGTCGCCCCATTTTTAAAAATAATATGCGGGTGTGGCGGAATTGGCAGACGCACCAGACTTAGGATCTGGCGCCTTTGGCGTGGGGGTTCGACTCCCTTCACCCGCACTTTCAGTAAAATAACTCATACATGTCTTGCGGAAGTAGTTCAGTGGTAGAATACAACCTTGCCAAGGTTGGGGTCGCGGGTTCGAATCCCGTCTTCCGCTCCAGTTTTCAATATGACATGCCGGGGTGGCGGAACAGGCAGACGCACAGGACTTAAAATCCTGCGGTGGGTGACCACCGTGCGGGTTCGACCCCCGCCCTCGGCACCATATGCGCCCGTAGCTCAATTGGATAGAGCGTTTGACTACGGATCAAAAGGTTAGGGGTTCGAGTCCTCTCGGGCGCGCTTTATTAACGGGAAGTGGCTCAGCTTGGTAGAGCACCTGGTTTGGGACCAGGGGGTCGCAGGTTCGAATCCTGTCTTCCCGATAGCTTTAAAACAATGGGGCCTTAGCTCAGCTGGGAGAGCGCCTGCCTTGCACGCAGGAGGTCAGCGGTTCGATCCCGCTAGGCTCCACTTATAATTCTTTATGGCGGTGTAGCTCAGCTGGCTAGAGCGTACGGTTCATACCCGTGAGGTCGGGGGTTCGATCCCCTCCGCCGCTACCATAAAGGACCTTTAGCTCAGCTGGTTAGAGCAGACGGCTCATAACCGTCCGGTCGTAGGTTCGAGTCCTACAAGGTCCACCACTCAAGTTTTTATATATGGAGGTATACCCAAGTTCGGCTGAAGGGATCGGTCTTGAAAACCGACAGGCGGCGAGAGTCGCGCGGGGGTTCGAATCCCTCTACCTCCTCCATTTTTTATTTAAAAGAATATTATATCATCGCGGGGTGGAGCAGTCTGGTAGCTCGTCGGGCTCATAACCCGAAGGTCGCAGGTTCAAATCCTGTCCCCGCAACCAATGGTCCCGTGGTGTAGTGGTTAACATGCCTGCCTGTCACGCAGGAGATCGCCGGTTCGACCCCGGTCGGGACCGCCATTTATATTAAGGCTCGGTAGCTCAGTCGGTAGAGCAGAGGACTGAAAATCCTCGTGTCGGCGGTTCGATTCCGTCCCGAGCCACCATTTTGAAATATGCAAGCCGGCTTAGCTCAATTGGTAGAGCAACTGACTTGTAATCAGTAGGTTGGGGGTTCAAGTCCTCTAGCCGGCACCATTTCAAAATGAGCCATTAGCTCAGTTGGTAGAGCATCTGACTTTTAATCAGAGGGTCGAAGGTTCGAGTCCTTCATGGCTCACCATTTTTATGCGGGTGTAGTTTAGTGGTAAAACAAGAGCCTTCCAAGCTCTGGTCGAGAGTTCGATTCTCTTCACCCGCTTTTTCTAGGGCCTATAGCTCAGCTGGTTAGAGCGCACGCCTGATAAGCGTGAGGTCGATGGTTCGAGTCCATTTAGGCCCACCATATTCCGCAGTAGCTCAGTGGTAGAGCTATCGGCTGTTAACCGATCGGTCGTAGGTTCGAGTCCTACCTGCGGAGCCATATAATATAGAGAAGTACCCAAGTGGCTCAAGGGGCTCCCCTGCTAAGGGAGTAGATCGCGTAAGCGGTGCGAGGGTTCGAATCCCTTCTTCTCTGCCAGAAATTGGCCCGTTGGTCAAGTGGTTAAGACACCGCCCTTTCACGGCGGTAACACGGGTTCGAATCCCGTACGGGTCATATTAAAAAAGATAGCAGATTCTGCTATCTTTTTTTGCATTTTAGAGATTTTTTTTCGTATTTAAGAAAGACTAATAATATGGCGAACAAAAGTGAGAATCTTTGGCGTAGTTATTAAAGGAATAATTTTTGATTTGCAGAAATGAAATGGAGCCATAAAGGTTGCTGAGGACTACTGCAAATTATAAAGAGAAAAGGATATTCTAACTTTTCTTTGTATTCGATGGTTTTATATTTTATTAAAAATAAGTTTAATAGTATATATTTTACTTTTCACAATCTAAAGAAAACGCTACCATTGAAGTTGATTCCATGCTTGGTATTATAACTTTCTCCTATCTGTGAAAAAGTTCACAAATAGGTCAAAAAACGTGAATATATTCACAAAGAAACGTGCTACAATATGTATGTAAGGAAGTTAAACAATATAAAATCAGTATTTTAATTTTTTACTTAAATGACAATGCTAATAATGATATTAGAAAATAGAGAGGGGATTTTACCATGAAAAAAGGTATCAACCGCGTAGTATTAGTAGGAACAGGAGCTGTAGGTTGCAGCTATGCATATTCTATGATTAACCAAGGTGTAGTTGAAGAGTTTGTTCTTGTTGATGTAAACGAAGCAAAAGCAGAAGGCGAAGCAATGGACTTAAGCCACGCTGTTCCATTCGCTCTAGCTCCAACAAAAGTTTGGAAAGGTAGCTATGCAGATTGTAAAGATGCAGATCTTGTTGTTATCACTGCTGGATTACCACAAAAGCCAGGTGAAACTCGCTTAGATTTAGTTGAGAAGAATACAAAAATCTTTAAACAAATCGTTCGCGGTATTATGGATAGCGGATTTGATGGTATCTTCTTAATCGCAACTAACCCAGTGGACATTTTAACTTATGTAACTTGGAAAGAATCTGGATTACCAAAAGAGCGCGTAATCGGTTCTGGTACAACTTTAGACTCTGCTCGCTTCCGTTATATGTTAGGTGAGTACTTAGATATAGACCCACGTAACGTGCATGCGTATATTATTGGTGAACATGGTGACACAGAGCTTCCTGTATGGAGCCATGCTTCTATCGGTGTACAAAAGATAGAAACAATCTTAGCGAACAATGAGCAGTATAAACAAAGTGATTTAGATGAAATCTTTGCAAATGTACGCGATGCTGCTTACCATATTATTCAACGTAAAGGTTCAACTTACTACGGTATCGGTATGTCACTATTACGTATAACTAAAGCGATCTTAAACAACGAGAACAGCGTATTGACAGTATCTGCATATCTTGAAGGACAATACGGACAAAGAGATGTTTACGTAGGTGTTCCAGCAGTTATCAACCGTCAAGGTGTTCGAGAAGTTGTAGAGCTTGAATTAAATGCAGAAGAAGAATTGAAATTTGATCATTCTGTAAAAGTGCTAAAAGAAACTATGGCACCAGTGCTATAATCCAAATTGTATAAAATCCCTTTCCGGCCTCCCCTGTATTTCACCCCTTTGCCGGAAGGGGTTTTTTTATGTATTACTTTAATGGAAAGTAATAACAATATAGTGATAAATTCCTTATCTTATCCATTGAAAAAATTATTTTAAAATAAAACGCTTACAATGAATATTCGTCAAAATTCGATATTATTCGGTTAAATTTCATGAAATTATCATGGATTTCTATAAAAAAGCGAATATTTTTTAGAAATTCGCAAGGATATTTCAATTTACCGAAGAATAGTAATAACGTATTTAAAATTCTGTCATCTTGTGAGGTGAACATAGTGATTGAGACAAAGTGTAATGTGAAAGACATGTTATTGTTCCATGAAGAAAAGTTTTATGATAGCTACGATATTCTTGGTGCTCATTTGACGATGGAAAATGGAATGGAAGGCACACGTTTTTCCGTATGGGCACCTCATGCACAAGCTGTGAGTATTGTAGGAGATTTTAATGAGTGGAATAGCGAGATCCATGAAATGATACGAGTGACAGAGAAAGGGATTTGGTCTTTATTTATACCGAATATTCCTCAGCACGAATTATACAAGTATGCAATTCAAACACGAGAAGGGCATACGATTTTAAAAGCTGATCCGTATGCAATGTGTGCTGAAGTTCGGCCAAATACGGCATCCGTTGTTTATGATATAAAAGGATATAAATGGAAAGACCAGAAATGGTTTCAAAAAAAGAAACGAAAGCCAATCTATAATGAACCATTAGCCATTTATGAGCTTCACTTTGGTTCTTGGAAAAAGAAAGAAGATGGGTCTTTTTATTCGTATAGAGAAATGGCAGATGAGCTTATTCCTTATGTAGCGGAGCATCAATTTACTCATGTTGAAATTATGCCGCTCGTTGAACACCCATATGATCGTTCTTGGGGATATCAAGGAACGGGGTATTATGCACCGACAAGTAGATACGGAACACCACAAGATTTTATGTATTTTGTCGATGAATGTCACAAATATGGGATCGGTGTCATTTTAGATTGGGTACCAGGACATTTTTGTAAAGATGCTCATGGGCTTTATTTGTTTGATGGAGAGCCGACGTATGAATATAAAGATCTTGATGTGCAAGAAAATCGTGTATGGGGAACAGTGAATTTTGATTTAGGAAAACAAGAAGTGCAAAATTTTCTTATTTCAAATGCGCTGTTTTGGATGAAGTTTTATCATATTGACGGTTTTCGTGTGGATGCGGTTGCGAACATGTTGTATTGGGAGCGAAATGGAGAACAGGAAAGCAACGAACATGCAGTAGCGTTCTTGCAAAAGTTAAATGAAGCTGTATTTGCAGAGGATCCAACTTTCTTAATGACTGCGGAAGATTCAACGGCATGGCCGCTCGTAACAGCCCCGACTTATGAAGGTGGACTTGGCTTTAATTATAAGTGGAATATGGGCTGGATGAATGACATTTTAAAATATATGGAATGTGCGCCGGAGTATCGGAAATACATTCATGACAAAGTAACATTCTCGCTGCTGTACGCGTATTCAGAGAATTTTATTTTACCTTTATCGCATGATGAGGTTGTACATGGGAAGAAGTCGCTGTTAAATAAAATGCCGGGTGATTATTGGTCCAAGTTCGCGCAGCTTCGTTTATTGTACGGCTATTTATTTACACATCCAGGGAAGAAACTGCTCTTTATGGGCGGTGAGTTTGGACAATTTGATGAATGGAAAGACCTTGAAAATTTAGATTGGAGTTTACATGATTTTGAGATGCATAATTGTATGCATGATTATTTCAAGGAGCTCATAGCATTGTATAAGCGCTCCAAGCCGCTTTGGCAGCTTGACCATACACCGAAAGGCTTTCAGTGGATTGATGCGGATAACCGTGAGCAAAGTGTTTTTTCGTTTATTCGCCAAGGTGAAAGAGAAGAGGATGTTCTCGTTGTCATTTGCAACTTTACAAGCGCGGTGTACGAAAACTATAAAGTTGGCGTACCGGCATTTCGCTATTATAACGAAATTTTAAATAGCGATAGTTCTACATACGGCGGTTCGGGAAAAATGAATAAGAAGCGATTAAAGTCGATTATGGAACCTTATCATAATCAGCTTGCACATGTCGAAATGACAATACCACCATTTGGAATTTCAATTTTACGGCCAGTGAAAACACGAAAGGGGAGTAGCAAACAAGATGGTTCAAAAGCAGAAGTGCGTAGCAATGTTATTAGCAGGGGGAAAAGGTAGTCGTCTAAGTGCATTAACAAAAAATCTAGCTAAGCCAGCTGTTCCATTTGGGGGGAAATATCGCATTATTGATTTTACTTTAAGTAACTGTGCAAATTCTGGTATCGAAACAGTCGGGATTTTAACACAATACCAGCCGTTAGAGTTGCATAGTTATATCGGCATTGGAGATGCATGGGATTTAGACCGTGTAAATGGAGGGGTTACTGTACTTCCTCCTTATGCGGAGTCTTCAGGTGTGAAATGGTATACAGGAACGGCAAGTGCCATTTATCAAAATTTAAACTATTTAAAGCAGTATGAACCAGAACATGTTCTTATTTTGTCTGGAGATCATATTTATAAGATGGACTATGCCAAAATGCTCGATTATCACGTGGAACGAGAAGCTGATGTCTCTATTTCTGTTATTGAAGTACCTTGGGATGAAGCGAGCCGCTTTGGCATTATGAATACGAATGAAGAGATGGAGATTATTGAATTTGAAGAAAAGCCGCAATTTCCAAAAAGCAACCTAGCTTCAATGGGAATTTATATTTTTAATTGGGCTATCTTAAAAGAGTATTTAGAAATGGATGCAAGAAATCCAGAATCTAGTAATGACTTTGGGAAAGATGTGATTCCACTTTTACTAGATGAAGGTAAAAAGCTTGTTGCGTACCCATTTAGCGGGTATTGGAAAGATGTTGGAACAGTGAAGAGTTTATGGGAGGCAAATATGGATCTACTTCAGGAAGATTCATCGCTTAATTTATATGATCTTGATTGGAGAATTTGTTCTGTAAATCCGAATCAGCCGCCGCAATATATTGCACCATCAGCAGAAGTGGAAGAATCGTTAATTAATGAAGGTTGTGTTGTTGAAGGGAATGTGCAGCATTCTGTATTGTTTCAAGGGGTAATTATAGAGGAAGGAAGCAGAATTGTCGATTCAGTTATTATGCCAGATGCTAAGGTTGGAAAGAATGTCGTGATTGAGCGTGCTATTGTTGCGCCAGGGATGGTAATTGAAGATGGAACGATTATTCGTCCAGAAAAAAATATAGAAGACGTTGTGTTAATTGCAGAGGAAATATAAAGTGAGACGTTTGTTATACAAGTAAAAAAGACTGAATACCCCCCCTTTCTTTTTAGGTGGGCAAGAGCATCTAGCCATGCATAGAAGTGGTTATTGGAAACAATTTAATTTTGTATGGACGATTATTTTACTTTCTGTTAGAGCGTGACGAAAAGGGGATGAGATGAGTGAGAGAATCAATGTTAGGAATTATTAATGCGACAGAGAATTTCCCATCACTACAGCAAGTAACAAATCATCGATCGTTGGCGGTATTGCCGTTTGGCGGACGTTACCGTTTAATAGATTTTATGCTTTCTAATATGGTAAATTCTCATATTCATAGTGTAGCTATTTTCACAAGTCATAAAAATCGTTCGCTCATGGATCATCTCGGTTCAGGGAAACAGTGGGATTTAGATCGGAAACGCGACGGCTTATTTTTATTTCCTCCAAATCGCCAATGTGATCAAGATGAGTTTGGCTCATTTGCTCATTTTAGCAGACATATTGACTACTTTTTGCGTAGTAAGCAAGAATATGTTGTTATTACAAATAGTCATGTTGTAACAGCGCTTGATTTCCAAGCTGTATTAGAGCGTCATTTACATACAAACGCACATATAACGGAAGTATGTCACCGTGGGAAGTCGCTTCAGACGTATGTACTAAAGAAGGAGTTATTATTACATTTGTTTGAGACGTACCAAGATATGGGCTATTATAGCTTACTTGATATTGTTAAAGAAAAACGAGACACTTCATTACGCATGGAAAGTTATGAACATACTGGTTATGTGGCGGTTATAGATTCAATTGAAAGTTACTATAAGCATAGTTTAGAAATATTGCAGCCGCACATTTGGAAGCAAATCTTTCAGAAAGAAGCACCAATTTTTACGAAAGTAAAGGATGAGCCGCCAACAAGGTACGGAAAAGAGGCAAGGGTACATAATGCGATGATTGCTAACGGCAGCATTATTGAAGGGGAAGTGGAAAATAGCGTTGTCTTTCGTTCCGTAAAGATTGGAAAAGGTTCTATCGTTCGTAATAGTATTATTATGCAAAAGAGCCAAATTGGAGAGAATTGTATACTAGATGGTGTAATCCTTGATAAGGATGTAAAGATTGAAGATGGAACAATATTAACAGGTTCAAGTGATCCATTTGTTGTAGAGAAAGGAAAAATTCAAAGCAGTAATGTAACAATACAGTAAGATCAGAATTGAGAGGAGGAATCTGCATGCTAGGCATAGGTAAATGTTTTACCTATGCCTAGCTATTGCGGAGAGACAATTACAGTGAATATTTTATTTGCAGTATCAGAGTGCGTACCATTTATTAAATCGGGTGGATTAGCAGATGTAGCTGGAGCACTCCCAAAGGCGTTACAAAAACTTGGGATGAACGTGCGCGTTATGCTTCCATATTATAGTTTAATTCCGGAGCATATAAGAAACAAATGTGTGCTTCATAAAGTGATTACGGTTCAGCTTGGCTGGCGTAATCAATATTGTGGTATTTTGAAATTGGAACAAGAAGGAATTACGTATTACTTTATCGACAATGAGTATTATTTTAAACGTGATTCCATATATGGTCATTATGATGATGGCGAACGTTTTTCATTTTTCTCAAAGGCCGTATTAGAGTGTATTCCGCATTTAGACTTTGAAGTGGATGTTCTGCATTGCCACGATTGGCATACAGCGATGACAAACTTTTTACTGCGGGAAAAATATCGTGAACAACCATTATACGAAAAGATAAAGACGGTTTTTACGATTCATAATTTGCAGTTTCAAGGTGTGTTCCCGCGCATTGTTATGCATGACTTATTAGAGCTTGGTGATGAGTATTTTCATAGTGAACAACTTGAGTTTTACGGAAACATTAACTTTATGAAAGGCGGAATTATTGCCTCTGATATCATTACAGCAGTAAGTCCGACATATAAAGAAGAAATTCAATATTCGTTTTTCGGAGAGAAATTAGATGGTTTATTGCGTAAATATAACGATAAACTTGTTGGGATTGTAAATGGAATTGATGATGTTTTGTACAACCCAAAGAATGATGAAACGATAGCAGCAATGTATGATGCAAATTCACTCTATAAAAAAAGAGAGAATAAACGTGCTCTGCAGCGTTATTTTGGATTACCAGAAAAAGAAAATGCACCAATTATTGCAATGGTTACACGTTTAACGAAGCAAAAAGGATTAGATTTAGTACGTCATATTTTTCATGAAATCATGCGAGAAGATGTGCAATTTATTGTACTTGGATCGGGCGATAAAGAATATGAACAGTTTTTTGAACAAATGGCATATGAATACCCAGATAAAGTGAAAGTATATATTGGGTTTCATGAGGAACTGGCACATCAAGTATATGCTGGGGCTGATTTATTTTTAATGCCATCTTTATTTGAACCATGTGGTCTTGGACAGCTCATTGCTCTTATGTACGGAGCAATTCCAATTGTACGGGAAACAGGCGGTTTAAACGATACGGTTCAATCGTATAATGAAGCTACAAATGAAGGGAATGGTTTTAGTTTTACGAACTTTAATGCGCACGATATGCTGCATACAGTGCAGCGTGCCCTGCATTATTATCACGACAAAAAGGTATGGCAGTCTCTTATGAAACGTGCGATGACGAAGGATTATAGCTGGAAGCAGTCTGCCCAAAGATATAAAGAGCTATATGAAAGTTTATCAGGTTCAAATGAAGAACCAGAAACGAATGAGGAAGATAATCAGAAGCAACCGGTTTTTTCTGTAAACAAGTAGGATAGAGCCAACCAGCAGTGGAAAAACCATTGCTGGAAGTTTCACTTTGGAAGAGGTGAGAAAGTTGTTCTCAAATACAGAGAATTTTAAAGCTGCGTTTTTAGAAAAGCTAGAAACAATGTATGGAAAAAGTTTTAAAGATTCGACTGTGCAAGATCAATATAATACGCTCGGTCATATGGTACGTGAATATATTAGTCAGCGCTGGATTGGGACGAATGAACGGTACCGGACAGATATTCAGAAGCAAATGTATTATTTATCTATTGAGTTTTTATTAGGGCGGTTGTTAGGAAGTAATATATTAAATTTAGGAATCCGCGATGTATGTGAACGAGGATTAGAAGAACTTGGGATTTATTTGCAAGATCTCGAGGAAATGGAAGCGGATGCTGGCCTCGGAAATGGCGGCCTCGGTCGTTTAGCTGCTTGTTTTCTTGATTCGCTTGCTTCGTTAAATTTACCAGGACACGGGTGCGGGATTCGTTATAAGCACGGTTTGTTTGATCAAAAAATTGTGGATGGTTATCAAATTGAGCTGCCGGAGCAGTGGCTGCGGCACGGGAATGTTTGGGAAGTGCGAAGACATGACCAGGCGGTGGAAGTTAATTTTTGGGGACAAGTTGATACATTTCAGTCTGGTGGGCGTCTTGAGTTTCGGCATATTAATGCGGAAACGATTATGGCTGTACCGTATGATGTACCTGTTGTCGGGTATGAGACAAGTACTGTCAATACACTGCGCCTTTGGAGTGCAGAGCCTGTTCCCTTTCCGCCGAACTGCAAGGATGTATTAAAATATAAACGGGAAACAGAAGCAGTCTCGGAGTTCTTATATCCAGATGATACGCATGATGAAGGGAAAATACTTCGTTTGAAACAGCAGTATTTTCTTGTATCAGCTAGCTTACAAAATATTGTGCGGTTGCACCGGGAACAAAATGGCACGCTTCGTAATCTGCATGAGAAAATTGCTATTCATATTAACGATACGCATCCAGTTTTAGCAATTCCAGAATTAATGCGCATTTTGCTTGATGAGGAAAAGATGAGCTGGGAAGATGCGTGGTACGTTACAACACATACGATTTCTTATACAAACCATACAACCTTATCAGAAGCGTTAGAAAAATGGCCGATTCATATTTTCGAACCGTTATTACCACGCATTTATATGATTGTCCAAGAAATTAATGAGCGCTTTTGTCATGAGATATGGGACCGCTATTCGTATGATTGGAATCGCATCGAAAACATGGCGATTATCGCTCATGGGCTTGTGAAAATGGCGCATTTGGCGATTGTGGGGAGTCATAGTGTAAATGGTGTTGCGAAAATTCATACGGAAATATTAAAGCAGCGAGAAATGCGATTGTTTTATGAGTTTTATCCAGAGAAGTTTAACAATAAGACAAATGGAATTACTCATCGGCGCTGGTTATTAAAGGCAAATCCGCAGCTATCGAAATTAATTTGTGACACGATTGGAACGGATTGGATGAAAGAACCGGATCAGCTGCAATCTTTAGGATATTATAAGTACGATGCAGCGTTCCAGGAGTCACTTCATAATGTAAAACAAGTGCGAAAAGAATTGTTAATGAAACGCATTGAAAAACAAACTGGTATTGTTGTCGATCCATATTCCATTTTTGACGTACAAGTAAAACGTCTGCACGCTTATAAGCGGCAGTTGTTAAATGTACTGCATATTTTATATTTGTACAATCGGTTAAAAGAAGATGCTAGTTTTTCCTTTTATCCGCGTACATTTATTTTTGGGGCAAAGGCATCGCCAGGGTATTATTATGCGAAAAAGATTATTAAACTTATAAATGAATTGGCGCGAAAAGTAAATGATGATCCGTATGTCAATCAATATATGAAAGTTATCTTTCTAGAAAACTATCGTGTTTCACTTGCTGAAGATATTTTTCCGGCCGCAGATGTGAGTGAACAAATTTCAACTGCAAGTAAAGAAGCATCGGGAACTGGAAATATGAAATTTATGATGAACGGCGCGGTGACACTAGGTACATTAGACGGTGCGAATGTTGAAATTAAAGAGGCTGTTGGAAATGATGCTATTTTTATTTTCGGTTTAACAGCCGAGGAAGTACTGCATTATTACCAAAATGGTGGATATCGTGCTAGCGATTATTATCATCATGATATGCGCATTCAAAAAGTTGTCAATCAGCTAACAAATGGCTTTTTTGAAGATGCAGGCGATGAGTTTGAAGCTATTTTTGATTCTTTTCTTATTCAAAATGACGAATATTTTGTTCTCAGAGATTTTGCACCATATGCAGATATACAAGAAAAAATTGGAGAAACATATGAAAACCGAAAAAAATGGTTGGAAATTAGTACGATGAACATTGCGAAATCTGGCCATTTTGCAAGTGATCGAACAATTTTGCAGTACAGTCATGATATTTGGAGAATCACAGAAGAGATGAGAGCGAGATGAAGTGAAACTTCCATTAGTGACGCTTTTCTCATTGAGGGTTAGCCCGCTCAATCGGGTTTTTACGGGCAGTTATCTTCTTTGCTTTTCTCCAGCCTTTACTGCCCGCGGATAGCGGGATAAAGACTCTTCGATGTTGTTCGGCAAAAAAACGACTTGGAAAATTCCAAGTCGTTTTACTTTACCACAGAAATGGAATAGAACGCTGTATATAATATACCGTGTCCATCGTAAATAAGTATAAAAGATTGCTACAATTCTTCCAACGCATCCCTTTGAAAATGGGTCGAAATTGCCATTTTATATGTTGTAATGTGATGATTTTTTATAAAAGAATGCATATTTTTGGTAAATGTCATACTGCGATGGGTATGGGAATATTCCCATTCATTTTGTTCAAATTGCACTTTACGGGGAGGAAGCAGTGGAACAACATCAAATAAATTTACGAAACGAAAGCTATTGGCAACTTGCATTTTATAATAATTTCGAAAGGCGATATCACCGACTTTGGGAGAGCCGAAATTGTAGAGCGTGTAATGAGGGAATGAAGTGTTTACACGAGCATCTAGTATATGCAATGTAGCAAGGGCTCCGCCTAAACTATGTCCCGTAACGAAAAGAGCTTTCGAGGAAGGTAAGGAAACAAGGGTATCCATAATTGTATCTCGGCATGATTCATAAATAGAAAGAAAACCACTATGAACATTTCCGCTATTTGCAGTAAAGGGATACGGTTTTTGTTGAACGATAGAATCAGCAATCCAATCACGGTCTGACTGTGTTCCGCGAAAGGCTACAATAATTTGGTCATCTGACTCTAAAATGAATCCGAACCATGCTGTTGTTTGAATAGCGGTTGCTTGAAAGCCTTGTACATACCGGAAGCCTTTCGGAATAGTAAAAATGCCATTTTGGTTATATTGCTCATATGTTAATTCACAGCATGTAGCTAACAATACAGCGGTATCCTTATGAAAGGATACGGAAGTTGGCATAGAAAAATCCTCCTCATGATGAAGTATAATTCAATATATGAGGAGGATATATGTTTCATTCTTTTACAAGATCATTCGCTTCCATCAATCATGCGGCCAATCCCGCCAAGAATGCTACCTTCACCAGAAGTTTTTGCTCCTGGCCCCACGATGCGCTGTGCTAAGCGGCTTAATGTTAAGGATTGAACCCAAACTGTTCCAGGGCCTTGTAATGTTGCGAAGAATAGACCTTCGCCGCCAAAGATAGCGCTTTTCACATTCCCAACAAATTGAATATCATAGTCAACATCTTTTGTCATAGCAACAAGGCACCCTGTATCAATTCGTAATTTTTCTCCTGGCTTTAAATCACGTTGATAAACGGTTCCGCCAGCATGCATGAACGCAAGGCCGTCACCTTCAAGCTTTTGCATAATAAATCCTTCACCGCCGAAGAAGCCGCTACCAAGTTTTTTTGTAAATTCAATGCCGATAGAAACACCTTTTGCAGCGCATAGGAAAGAATCTTTTTGACAGATTATTTTTCCTTGATATCTCGTTAAGTCCACAGGAACAATTTTTCCAGGGTACGGAGCTGCAAATGAGACGTGACGTTTTTCATATCCTGTATTTGTAAATACAGTCATAAACATACTTTCACCTGTCACAAGGCGCTTTCCAGCCCCAACAAGCTTACCGAAAAATCCACCTGTTTGGGCAGAACCGTCACCAAATACGGTTTCCATTTCAATATTGTCTTCCATCATCATCATAGCGCCGGCTTCAGCGACTACGCTCTCCTCTGGATCTAATTCAATTTCAACAAATTGCATATCATCGCCATATAATTTGTATTCGATTTCATGTGCTTTCATCGTTTCACCTCAAATAATAAATATGTATTAATACATCTATATTGTACCGAAATATTTCCAAATATAAAATACAAGTTTTGTAAAAATTTAAGCGAGATATCCCTGTTTTGTTTGACGTTTTATTTCGGGCATGATATAGTAAAAGAACTATTGAGCTGCATAATGTGGTACGGAAATAAAGCGTGTTCGTTTCAAAGCGTTAGCTTGTGAGAAAATCATGATGTTTATCTCGACCTTTGTATGTAGTTTCCAATAGATAGATTTCTTTTTTATTTTAGGAGGTACATGCAATGCAAACAGGAAAAGTAAAATGGTTTAACGGCGAAAAAGGTTTCGGTTTCATCGAAGTTGAAGGTGGCGAAGATGTATTCGTACATTTCTCTGCAATTCAAGGCGAAGGCTTCAAAACTTTAGAAGAAGGTCAAGAAGTTTCTTTCGAAATCGTTGAAGGTAACCGTGGACCTCAAGCTGCTAACGTTACTAAAAAGTAATGACAGCAAAAAGAAACATTCCTTATTCGGGAATGTTTCTTTTTTTATCCCGCTCTAACGGGCAGCAAAAGATAGGAAAGAAGCGGGAAGGGAAAACTGCTGGCATGCGCCCGATTGGGCGGGCTAATCATCAGAGAAAGGGCACTCCGATGCAAGTTTCACTTTATGGTTTTGAACTGGACTCGTCTGGGGAAAGCTCGCTTCTAAAGGTTCTTGCTTCGTGGTCATCTAGCATTTGTTCATATTCTTCATGTTCTTCTGTAGCGTATACTTGTACGTTTTTTCCGTATATATCTGTTCCGATAAAGTTTTCAAAATCCTCAACATATCCGCGGGGCTCTTCGGCATCTACATACATTTCATTGAAATTTTTAGAGTCACGGCGCTCTAAATCAGCAGGTGTTTCTGACGTTCCATATAAAGCAACGTCTTGCCAAGCATCTTCAGCATCATATCCAACAGCACTATCCATATCATATTTACCAAAAGGCGGTTCAATAAGCTCTTCCTCAATTGGACGTGCGCCTAAGATTAATTTATTATGTGTGTGTTCGATACAAGTCGTTGCAGTTGGCATTGCTTCTAAACGTTCAAGCGGAATCGGTTCGCCTGATACTTCACAGATCCCATATGTTCCAGCTTCTATTTTTTCTAAGGCATGTTTTACATCTGTAAGTTGTTTATGCCAAAATTCTACTAATCCTAAGTCTTTTTCTCGTTCATACAATTCTGTTCCCATATCCCCTGGATGATTATCATATGCGGAGAGTTCTCCAACTGCATCGCGTTCAGAAGCTTGTCCCAGGTGTTCATGATTTTGCAGCGTTTGTTCCAGCTCTTCCTTTTGCTTTTGTAGTACAGATTGAAAATGATCCATTTGTTGTGGAGTTAGCATAAAATCCACCTTCCTACAATTCGGTTTCTTTAAGTAGTATGAGCTCAATTGCAGGAATTATTACGTTAATATAACGGCGCTTTTGTACAATATAAAGCCCCTTCGACAACAAACGGCATGAGTGTACAATGAAAAAAACGCAAGTGCCTCCACACTTGCGCTGTTCTCATAGGAAATATCCAAGTAATAATCCAATTCCCATTAAAAATCCAAAAATTGTATTCGTTTTTGCTGTGGCAATCATTGCGGGTGCCATCTCCATTGGAATGCTCTTTCCAATAAAACCTTTTGCTGCTTTAAGTGCCTTTGGAACGCTTAAAAAGACTACAAGCATCCACGGTGAGGCAATCCCAACAAGAATAAGGGCAATCGTCCATATATAAGAAATGATAAACATAGATGCTAATACGCCGATTGCATTGTTCCGTCCAACTAAAATAGCTAATGTTTTTCGACCGTTTTCTTTGTCGCCATCTAAATCGCGAATATTATTCGCAAGTAGAATGGCACCGATTAAAATTGCATTTGGAATGGACAGTAATACAATTTCTGATGTTACGATTCCGGTTTGAATAAAGAATGAAATCCCAATAATAATAACACCCATAAATAACCCTGCTGTTAATTCGCCAAAAGGTGTATAGGCAATTGGAAGTGGGCCGCCAGTATATAAATAGGCAACAGCCATACAGATAAGACCAATCGCTGCGAGCCACCAACTGGAGTTTATGCAAATGTAAACTCCTAATAAAATTGCAATGCCAAAGAATCCGAACGCTAAGTTCAATACTGTTTTCGGCTGAATGCCATCGCGAACGATTGCACCGCCAATCCCAACAGATCCTTCATGGTCGAGTCCTCTTTTGTAATCAAAGTATTCATTAAACATGTTTGTTGCTGCTTGTATGAGAAGGCAAGCAAGAAGCATGATAAGAAAAAGAGGTACATTTATTTTGTTAATACCTTCAACTTGCATCGCATAAGTCGTTCCAATAAAAACGGGCACAAAGGCTGCCGTTAATGTATGAGGACGTAATAAGCTCCACCAAATGCGCCAGCCTGTTTGTTTACTTGGCTGCATGGGAGAGGGATTTGTCTCAACTTTTGCTTCCATATGGAATCCTCCTATCTGTTTGTTATACAAAGTAAAAATGAGTTATTATTACCTATTAGAGCGGGAAACATACACAAAAAGTACACAATTAAGTGTAGGAAAAGCCTCATAGAGTGTCAACGTTTATTTTCTAGGAATGTGCTCGGATTTTCTCAGAAATGCTAAACATTGACACACCTTTCATTTGAGGTGTATCTTAAAATCAAGCGTATTTATGACTATTTTTCGCCCATAGGGGGGAGATTCTGTGATTCAAACGAAACAATATAATGTCAAAGATGTGATTCTGACTGCAATTCAGCGCGCAGCTGAAGGGCAAGTACTCGTTAGTTTTGTAAAGCAAGTGGAATGGATCGATCCACTCCTTTTTTATGCAGCAGGAACACAATTTGGATATAGAGATAGATGTTACTTTGCAGACCCAGCGCAGCATGTTATCTTTGCTGGAGTAGGCTCTGCTTTTACTATAGCAAATTCTTCTGAAAAGCGCTTTCAAAACGCTCGTAAAGAGTGGGCTGAGGTGAGAGAAGAAGCGGTCATTCACCGCACTGCTTATGAATTTGGAACAGGACCGCTTTTGTTTGGTGGTTTTTCTTTCGATCCGCGAAAAGAAAGAACAGATCTATGGAAGACGTTTGAAGATGCAATGCTGCAATTACCAGCCTTTTTATTAACGGTAAAGAATGAAAAAGCTTGGTTAACAGTAAATCGTTTCGTATCTGGAAATGATTGTGCGGAAAAGATTTATGAGGAATTGCAAAATGCCGAGGAGCAATTGTTACAGCAAGGCAAGCATTCCTTCGCAGAAGAAAAGGTAGCCATTCTTTCAAAAGTAGAGGTAGAACCGGAGAAATGGTTGCAAGCAATTGAACAGGTGCAGGAAGAAATGAAGCGAGGAGCTGTGCAAAAAGTTGTGTTAGCTCGTGAAATGCAACTTGTTATGGATAAAGATGTGGATTCGACTTCTGTTTTGGCAGCACTTCGCATGGGGCAACCGGATTGTTATGTATTTGCGTTTGATTATAAAGGAACGTGCTTCTTAGGAGCAACGCCAGAGAGGCTTCTTCGTAAAGAGGGAGAAATATATACATCTATGTGTCTTGCTGGTTCGATTGGACGAGGTGCTTCAGAAGAGGAAACGAAAGAGAATGGATATGAACTTTTGCATGATAAGAAAAATTTAGCAGAGCATGGTTATGTAGTAAACATGATTCGCAATGTGTTAACGAAGCATTGTGAAACAGTTGATATTCCATATGAACCGAGTTTATTGAAAACGAAAAATTTACTTCATTTATATACATCAGTAGAGGCAAAGGGAAATGGTGATTTGTTATCGATTATTGAAGAACTTCACCCAACACCAGCTCTTGGAGGAACGCCGCGAGAAGAAGCATTAAAACTGATTCGTGAAGTAGAGCTATTAGATCGTGGTTTATACGGAGGGCCAATTGGCTGGATTGATGAGCAGGGGAACGGTGAATTTGCGGTAGCACTTCGCTGCGGGTTAGTGTCTGGTAAACATGTTTCATTATTTTCCGGCTGCGGTATTGTCATCGATTCGAAGCTGCATTTAGAGTATGAAGAAACAAGATTGAAATTTAAGCCGATGCTTTCTGCTTTGGAGGGACTATCTAGATGAGCGATCATATAGAAGCGTTATCGTATTACTTAGGCGCGTTTGTTGATGAATTGGCGCGCCTGCATGTAGAGGATGTCGTCATTAGCCCGGGTTCGCGGTCAACACCGCTTGCCTTATTAATGGCGCAGCATGAACAAATTCGCACATATTTACACGTAGATGAAAGATCAGCAGCCTTTTTTGCGCTTGGTATTGCCAAGGCAAAAAAACGCCCTGTTGCCTTGTTATGTACGTCAGGAACAGCGGCAGCAAACTATTATCCTGCTGTATGCGAAGCATTTCATTCGCGGGTGCCACTTCTCGTATTGACAGCAGATCGTCCACATGAATTGCGAGATATTGGTGCACCGCAAGCGATGAATCAATTTCATTTGTTCGGTTCGTTTGTGAAACAATTTATAGAAATGGCACTACCAGAAGCAGCAGAATCAATGTATCGGTATGCACGGATGACAGCCGGGCGAGCAGTAGCTGGGGCGCTGCAAACACCAAAAGGGCCTATTCATCTAAACTTTCCGCTTCGTGAACCGTTAATTCCCGACTTTTCTTTAAGGGAATTATGGGAAAAAGGCCGCGGGGAATATGCCGCAACTGTTCATCAAGGGAAAATAGCAATAACGGATGAATATGCAGCATCTTTACGAGAGCGCCTTTCGCATATGGAAAAGGGGCTTATTGTATGTGGAGATGATAGTCATCCCGATATTGCAGAAGCTGTCGTGGCTTTTTCAAAAGCATACGGTTATCCGATTCTTGCAGATCCGCTTTCTGGTCTTCGCAGCGGTCTTCATGATAAAGCGACTGTTATCGATTGCTATGATACTTTTTTACGTAACGAACAACTTCGTGATAGCTGGAAGCCAACTGTGATTATTCGCTTCGGCGGTATGCCGGTTTCTAAAGCACTTACGCAATATTTGAAAAAGCAAACGGAAGCATTACATATTGTCGTTGACGAATCTGGAAATTGGCGAGATCCGGTGCTTATGTCTACAGAAGTTGTGTATGCAAATGACACTACATTTTGTGAGCAACTTGTAAATGATGCGAAGCAGCAAAGTAAGCAAGAGTGGCTTCATATGTGGCAACATATGAATGCCGCAGTAAAAGAGAAACTTACGGAAATGAAATCGTATGAGCATGCATTTGAAGGAAAAGTAATTACAGAACTTGTAGATGTTTTGCCAGAATATGCAACTTTATTTGTAAGTAATAGTATGCCGATTCGCGATACAGATACATTTTTCTTTACAAACGAGAAGAACATTGAAGTAGTAGCCAATCGCGGTGTAAACGGTATTGACGGCATTGTTTCGACGGCGCTTGGCGTAAGTGTAGCTCGCACGCCGCTTGTATTAGTTGTAGGAGATTTATCGTTCTATCATGATTTAAACGGATTGTTAGCGGCAAAACTACATGATTTACATGCGACGATTGTTGTTGTAAACAATGATGGCGGCGGTATTTTCTCATTTTTACCACAGTATAAACAAAAAGAACATTTTGAAGCGCTATTTGGCACGCCGCTCGGGCTTGATTATGAACATGTCGTGAAGATGTATAACG
Organism: Bacillus sp. S10(2024); assembly: GCF_050473865.1. Classification (NCBI taxonomy): domain Bacteria; kingdom Bacillati; phylum Bacillota; class Bacilli; order Caryophanales; family Bacillaceae; genus Bacillus; species Bacillus sp. S10(2024). The sequence continues at coordinate 4,143,471 of NZ_JBFLUR010000002.1, forward strand.
GTTCATTCCAACGTGTACATACGTGGGAGGCGTTTCGTCATGAAGTGGACAAAGGTACGAGAGAAGATGGCTTGCATGTTATTGAAATAAAAACAGACCGCGAAGAAAACTTGCAGCTTCACCGTGATATCATGGGAAGAGCAGCAACAGTTGTTTCAAGGGCACTGCAAGGTGAAGCGGAATGAAAGTGAACGTACACGGAGTTTCTTACGAATATGAAGTGATTGGAAGCGGCGAGCCTCTTCTTGTCCTTCATGGTTTTACTGGAAGTATGGAAACGTGGCGTTCGTTTGTTTCGGCGTGGAGCGAGCAGTTTCAGGTCATTTTAGTTGATCTAATCGGACATGGTAAAACAGAAAGTCCAAAGGAAGTCCAGCATTATCATATAAAAACAGTAGCTGCGCACCTCATTGCTGTGCTTGATCATTTGCAAATTGAGAAAGTGCATCTGTTAGGGTATTCTATGGGAGGGCGTCTTGCTCTTACACTTGCTTGTTTATATCCAAAGCGCATTTCGTCTCTTTTATTAGAAAACTGTACAGCAGGACTCACAGCAGAAGAAGAACGTAAAGAGCGCAGACAGAAGGATGAACAGCTTGCAGACAGGATTGAACGAGAAGGCGTTGCTGCTTTTGTTGAAAAGTGGGAAAATATTCCGCTCTTTGCTACGCAAAAAAAGCTGCCTCTCCATGTACAAGCTCGTTTACGTGAAGAAAGATTAGCGAATCATCCCAGGGGCCTTGCAAATAGTTTGCGGGGCATGGGAACAGGAGCGCAGCCATCTTGGTGGAATGAACTAGAGCACTTGCAAATGCCAGTCTTACTTATGAGTGGAGAATATGATGAAAAGTTCTTTCACATCTTAACAAAGATGAAAAAACAGATCCCTCATGCTGAATTTGTACAAATTATTGGATCGGGTCATGCAATTCATGTGGAACAACCGCAAAAGTTTGATACAATAGTAAGGGGCTTTTTACAAAACATAAAAGGAGGTAGAAATAAATGACGATTGAATGGGTAAAAGAAGGAAATTATGAAGATATTATTTATTCCACATACAATGGAATCGCAAAGATTTCGATTAATCGTCCTGAAGTACATAATGCATTCCGTCCAAAAACGGTAATGGAGTTAATCGATGCGTTTGCACATGCACGCGATGATCAAAATGTTGGTGTTATCATTTTAACAGGTGAAGGTGGCCGTGCATTCTGTTCTGGTGGTGACCAAAAAGTTCGCGGTCATGGCGGATACGTTGGCGACGATCAAATTCCACGTCTAAACGTATTAGATTTACAACGCTTAATTCGCGCAATTCCAAAACCAGTTATCGCAATGGTAGCAGGTTATGCAATCGGCGGCGGACATGTACTTCACATCGTATGTGATTTAACAATCGCAGCAGAGAACGCAGTATTTGGCCAAACAGGTCCAAAAGTAGGAAGCTTTGACGGTGGATACGGCGCTGGTTATTTAGCTCGTATGGTTGGTCATAAGAAAGCACGCGAAATTTGGTACCTATGCCGTCAATACAACGCACAAGAAGCGCTTGATATGGGCTTAATTAACACAGTTGTACCATTAGAACAACTAGAAGAAGAAACTGTGAAATGGGCAGAAGAAATTTTAACAAACAGCCCAATGGCACTTCGCTTCTTAAAAGCTGCATTTAATGCAGACACAGACGGCCTTGCAGGTATTCAGCAACTAGCTGGCGATGCAACGCTACTATACTATACAACAGACGAAGCAAAAGAAGGCCGCGATGCGTTTAAAGAAAAACGTCGTCCGGACTTTGGACAATTCCCTCGTTTTCCGTGATTAAAAGTGGAAGCGGCTCGTTTAGAATCGCAGGGCGTTGGAGTACCCGACAGAGAGGCGCTTTTTGCCTCGTCCGAGGGTGCGAAACGACTGGAGATTCTAGCCGCTGTAGCTGGATAGGATAAAAGCGGAGCCGACTGTTGCTTAAGCTGAATAGTAATGAAAATGAAAAGAGACTTAATGAGAATTCATTAAGTCTCTTTTTTGCATAGTAGCTACAGTTCTCAAAATTGTTTATTTTATCCGGGCGGTAAGCTCTACATTTCAATCCATTCTTTAGTACATTGAAAAATAGATTGCGTGCTCACATAACTTCTAATTGGGGTACAGCCGAGATATACACGTATCTTGGCTGTACCCCTTCTTTGCTTGAAATATGATAACCAAAAAAATAACTAGTTGTTGAAAAAAAGTATAAGCACCAAAAACAGAAAAATCTCCTGCTCAATCAGGAGATTTACTGTCTTTCTTCTTTATTTACATTTATAATATATGCACCTTTATCAATTGTTTTCGTTAGTCTCCACATATCGTACTCCTGTACTGCTACATTGAGCAACTACGGTTACAATTTGGTTTGTACGTTTAGCTGTATTTGATGAGCCTACAAGTTGAGTAAATCCATTTTATTTCGCTTCCCCAATACGCACCACATCTTTATCGATCCAAAATACACCGCCATGGCCGTTATCGAAAGCATACCAATATGTATCGCCTAGATGGATATACATTTTTAACACTAATTTTTTATTTTTGTACGCGACTGCTGAATCAATCCAAGCCGCGTTTTTCACACCGTATGGTTTCGACCATACACCATGACTCGTATCGTTCGTTGCAACATGATATACCCCGTTCCTTTCAAAGGAATAGGTTGAGATTGACCGTGAATCGAACCAACCAATATCACGACCATCTATGTTTACGTGATACCATTCCGTACGGTCGATTTTCATACTTTTGTCCACATGTGCAAGATTATTTGCATAATTACTCACATTCCCTAGGTTTCTAGCACCCTCTAACCCGTATGGAGTCGACCAAATGGCATGACCATTTCCATTTCCGACAACAACATACATGTCTTTTTCATAAACAGATTGATCCGATAGTGTTTGCGAGTCTACCCAGCCAAGTACGCGGTCCCCTATTTGGATTTTACACCAAGTTGTAGGCCAAATCTTCACTTTTTGCAGTATTTTTACAGGTTTATAGTTATAATCACTTATAGGGGCAACCCACTTTGCATCCTCTTCCCCATAAGGTTTCGTCCATATGCCGTGACTTGTGTTTAGGTTTCCTTTCACTGATGCTACACCAGTGCCGATCGGTTCGTTATATGCATTTTCCTTTGTTGCATTTTTCAGGTCAATCCATCCAATGATCCCTTTTTCATTCTTAATTTGACCCCACTTTGTACCTTGAATGCTTACCGTATTAATGACATCTAGCTTTTCATATGCATATTGGCTAATGGGCGCTACATATTTGCTGTAAGCAAGTCCATAAGGTTTGGTCCAAATCGCATGACGATCTGAGTTTCCTAATTTGGCTGATAAGGCAAAGCCATGATGATTTACCGAGCCATTATCGAATGCTTTATCGTGAATCCAACCGATATGTTTTCCATCTACACGAAATGCATACCACTTTTGACCATTTATCTTTGCTTGTGCTGTGATTGTGATCGTATCAAAAGAGTATACATTTGAACTTGCGACGTATTTTGAGCCGCCGCTTACACCATAAGGCGATGACCATATCCCGTCGTTTGTATCTTGACCGACAATTTTGTCAAATGGATAGCGCAGAGATGCGACTTCTGTTAGGCCGTTATCGAACAATTTACTTTCTACCCAACCTATTTCTTTTCCGTCTATGCTGAATTGATACCATGTTGTATTCTCGACAACCATCTTTTGAGTTAGATGCACGACGATACCTACATATTCACTTGCAGAACCTACAAAGCGAGAACCCTCTACACCTTTTGGTTTCGTCCAAATACTGTCATCCCCACCATTTGTGTATATCAAAATATTTTCTTTGTCTATTCGAGTAGCTGCTGTCTGTTTTGGAGGTACGGGTTTCTCTTTTGTTTCCTTAATCTATTATATTCATAGACAATACTCAAAATAGTAAAGATTTTTTGCTTCTCATACTTATGAGATTTTCGTCCGTTCTTCTGTAGTAAGATCTTTGATATTTCTTGGTTTTTTTATAGGGCTTGATACAAAAGGTAGAAATGATTTTGAATCATTCTACTTGTTTAATATTTTGCTAATGATGGGTTTGAAAAAAATTCCGAGTTTTGTAAATTTATTGCACAAGAACCAAGATTAGTTTAAAATTATGTTATCCGTACTTATGGATAGTCAAAAAAAAGGAGATGATTTTATGGCAGGAGCTATTACAGTCACACCCGAACAACTGAAATCTCAGGCGAGAATTTATCAAACTGCTTCATCACAAATTCATGACGCTATTCAAAAGGTGAATTCTATGAATTCACAAATTTCCCAAGAATGGCAGGGGGAAGCTTTCCGAGCTTACTTGGACCAATACAAACAGCTTGAAGGTAATGTGAAACAAATGGAAAATTTATTACAAAGTATTCATATGCAATTGACCAAATATGCAGATACTGTCGCAGATCGTGATCGTCAGGATGCAAGTTCGTTTGGCTTAAGTTAATTTTTTTAAAAGGGGTCAGTGCAACTCATTGTGCTGACACCTTTTTTAATTTATCTGAAAGGAAGAATTGTATTTTGATAAAAAAATATAAGAGTTATTTTCCATTAATTGTGATTACACTTGGTGGATTATTTCTTATTTTGACTTTCACTTATTTTGGTTTTAAAGATAATAATGTGTACCGGGCTACCAATCAAAAAGTATCCAAGGTTCAATATGTTTTAGTGAATGAAGATAAAGGGGCTGTTTTTGAGGGGAGGAAGTATGAACTCGGTGCAGACTTTGTTACTCTGATTAATCAAGATGCCAAAAATAGTTGGCAGACGGTCAGTAGGAATATTGCTAATGCAGGAATTGAGAATGGTCAATTTGATGCAGAAATTATTATTCCTCAAGATTTCTCCGAACGTCTTTTGTCCCTTCAAAGTATCGCACCAGAACAGGCGACCATTAATTATCGTGTACGTAAAGGGCAAAATGAGATATCCAATCAAGCTGTTCAAACACAAGTAAATGATATTTTGAAAAATTTCAATCAACGAATTGTGCAGATGTATTTCTCAAGTATTGTAGGAAATTTATCAGAAGCCCAACGAAATGTCAATAAAATTGTTGGAGAAGGAACTGATGCTAAGAAATATCTGATGACAAATATTCAAAATCCATTTAAGGAGTTGTCGGGAGGATTTAATAGTTTATCTAATGTTTCGAGTATTCTTGATGAAGATAATAAAGGTTTTCTCTCGGAACAACAAGCATTTGTTTCATCCGTAAAAACTCTAATGGATAGTAATAATAAGAGCTTAGAAGCAGGCAGTACCTCGACAAAAGAAGCTCAAAAATTAGCTAACGAAAATATCGATAAAACAAATAAAAAGTTAAAAGAGTCCTTAAAGCAATTTGAGGATCAATTTAACTTAAAGAAAACGGAATTAGAAACCCTACGGAAATCTGATTTAGCGGAATATAAAGCAAAATATGATGGTTTGAACCAATCAGTGCTTACCGAACTAGGAAACTTTTATACACCGGAAACAGATGAAGGAAAATCAACTGGGGTTTATTCGGAATTCTTGCTAAACGCCATGCTATTTCAAGAAACACAAACTGATCGAATTGCTAAACTAAAAGATGAAATTAATCAATTGCAATCGCAAGTTGAAACTCTTGATAATTTAAGAAAACAGATTGCAGAAACTTATTATGGAGATGCAGAAAAAAATCCGGATAAAGCTTCTGATGAGGATATTAAAAAGGCGATTGTGAAACTAATGGATGATTCGAAAGAAAATAAAGTTAATTTAGATAATCGTTATCGTCAAATAATAGAAGAAAGTCTACCACAAATTCCAGCAGACACTTTAGAAAAACTTTTACAAAAGTTAATTGCTAAGAATATTATAACTGATTCTCAATCTAAAAAATTCCAGGATGAGCTAACTATAGTTCGGCGTTATGCGAAAAATTTTGAAAAAGAAACAGGAAAGGAAGGAAACTTTTCCTATTTAGAAGCTAATTCTGAACATAGCTCTATCATTTCTATAAATAGTAGGGAGGTCACTATATCTATTGATCCAACAAAAGATAATAGAATCTCTTTGGTGACAGACCATACAGAACAAGGAAGTTTAGGGATAAGAAATTTGACGAATCTTTTACCGGTGTTAAAAACAGAATTGGATCAAAAACTCAAATCATATGGGTACATTTCTGAGTGGAGTGAAGTTTCTAATCATGAATTCAGTATTTCATTGAAAGAGAACCCCACAGAAACAGAACCGAAACCAGAAACAGAACCGAAACCAGAAACAGAACCGAAACCAGAAACAGATCCTAATAGGCCAACATCTGAAAAAAAGGATCTTCCGTCGTTACCTTCAAGTTTTAGTCTAACGTTTAAGGCGGATTTAGATTGGACTTTGGATGAAGAAATGAAGAAAAAATCTTTTGTCTCTGTTGATTATTCATGGATTGTTAATGAGAAAACTCAAGTGAATTCCAGTTATGCAGAATATATAGACATGAATAAGAATTTAATATCTGACTTACCTGAGTTATTAAAACAATTTCAAATACTTGATAGCACTGCACAGCAAATTGTTACCTTATTTGGTAATCCGGAAAATTCCATATCTATTGATAGCTATGCAGATATGATTAATAAAACTGAAAATCAAGAGAAGACTCTCGAAGAGTTGGCAAATCCAAACTCTGTTTATCGTATGTATAACAATATCACAGGAGATGCTATTACAGATAAAATTTATAAAGAATTTAAGAATAAAGGAAATCAACTCTATACAAATATTGAAGACCAAATAAAAGATTTACAAGAAATAATTGGATCACCAACGGATGAAAATGGATCAACAACGGGTGAAAATGGATCAACAACGGGTGAAAATGGATTAACAACGGATGAAAATAATAGTGGAAAGAAAAATACATTATATGGAACTTTAAATCTAATGGCTGAGCCTCGGAAGTTTCTGGATGAAGCAGACAAGTTAAATGTTTGGTTTGAGAAAGCCAAGAAGCAGATTGATGAAACGTATCAGTCAGGGAAAGGAAATGAAAAAAATCAAGATGAATCAGTAAACAATGCAGAAAATCTACATCCTGCAGAGAACGATACAATACCAATTCCTACAGAAACAGATAGCTTAATAAAAGAAATGGAAGGTTTAATTCAAAGTTCAAAGAACTCGGCTGATAGTTTAGAAAAATCTGCAGCGAAAGCTCATGATATTTATCCAAAAATTCAGGAGTTAAAAGAAACTACAAGTAATGTTCAAAAAAATGCAGATACTGTTTTGAGTAATTTAAATACTTCAGTCACTAAAATTCAAAAGAATACAAGTGAAAATGAAGAATACGCACAAGGGTTTAGCAAAGTACTTTCTAATACGAAACAAGGTGGAGCAGATAATTATAAAGTATTCAATTTTCTATCAGCCCCACTTGCTACAAAAGGAAGTTTTGAAGCTACTCGCCAAACTTCTATTATTCCTTACTATATGACGCTTGTAGGAGCTGTTCTTTCAGTCATTACCGGCATTTCCTTATGTCGTACTATTCAACGTAGAAAAATTACGGAAGATATGGTTTTTATTACACCTACAAGGGCATGGCTAAATGTTCCTAATGTTATGAGGATAACAGGTGTCAGTCTAATTATCTCACTATTCTTTGCTGGAATAACTACTTTTAGTATTTTGGGAGTGTTTAATATCTCTTGGTTTAGTTACACGTTCCTAAATATTTTAGGTGGAACTCTATTAATAACAGGTTTTTCTCGTCAGTTTAAAAATATAACACTTTATGTTTGTGCTTCATTTTTAGGATTATATCTTATGTTAACACCATTATTAGGAATGAAAACTCGTCCAGGTAGTGTTGTCGATTTATTATATCGGTTTTCACCGCTTCAAAACATAGAAAATGGTTATGCAGCACTAAGCAATAGTATACATATTGGATGGGAAAGTTACTTGTTATTGATAATTATTATGGTTGTAGGAATTGGTACGAATTTCATTGCTTTTCCAGGTGTGAAAAAGTCAGAGGAAGCTAACCAAGAGTAATAGCTTATGTTGTTAGGAGAAAGGATGTACGAATTTGGAAAAAATGATAAAACCAAAATTTTTCGTTTTTTTTCTTCTAATTTCTTTTTGTGTGACAAATCTGTTTCCTAGTTTTAACAGACTAGCTTATGCTGAAGATGGAAGACTAACGATTCATAACAACGTGATTTATGAAAAAGAAAGTGATAAAAATAAAAATTCTGTTACAGGCATAGAAGATTTGTTTTTAAAAGACAAAAACACAAAAAATAAGGAACTTGAGAAAGAAAATATAAAGAGTATTTCAAGTATAAAAGAAACAGTATTTCTTAACGATAATCCTGTAGAAAAGAAACCACAGGATACAATCACCAAGAAGCTGTTTTCTAAAGACTACAAAGCTTCTAATGAAAATGAAGCAACTGTGGAACATGCCAATTATGAACTTCCTAGATGGACCTTCTTGATATTGTTAATTATAGGTGTAACCGGAATGTTAATTTTAGGTTGGTTATTAGGCAAAAGATTTTCAAACTTATTTATACGGAAAAAGGAGTAAACAATGGCAGAAAGAACAATGATTAATATCGAACTTCATGTTAATGAGCAAGTACTTGATTTAACAATACCTAATCAAGTTTCTTCTAATAGATTGAAAGAACTATTGGTTGATTCATTATCTTTAGTAAATATAGAATTGCCCACTCATTTTTCATTGGAAGTAAAAAATAAGCCAATTCATTTAGATGAAAATGTTATATTGGCGAAATATCCATTAGCGGATGGCGATCAATTAGTCGTAAAAGAAATAATAGGGAGTTTGGAGGAACACTAGAGCATGGGTGAAATGAGAAATAGTTTGATAGTTATTAAAGAGGAAACTACATCTACTTTTATGAAAATACACTTAACGGCTGATCAATATTCTTTGTCAGGTGTAAAGCAATTCCAGTTATTTTTAAATAAAGCACCACACTTCTTGACTGGAAAGATAGAAGTGGCGAATGAAGAACAGATCCTTATCACTTATAAAAAAGATGAGTTATCCTTTTCGCTTGAACAATATGTTAAAAAATTAGATGTATTTGATCGCCTTCTTTTAGCACAAAAGGTAAGTTTTTTAAAAGAATATCTTAACCAACCAGTAACGCCATTTATCCATCCTAAAAATATCTTTATTTTTGGGGAAGAGTTGTTTATTGGTCATCGTGGCTTAATGAATACCGTTATTCCGTATCTTTCATCAGAAGAATTATATCTAAAACAATACAAGGCATTACTTCTTTATATTTTAAATCCCAAACTAGATTTTGAGGATCTTATTGATGGGGCCGGTGCAGTCCGGGATCCTCTTTCCGAACAAATTCAAGAATCTTCTTCGTTTGAAGAGATAGACAAGTTACTAATGGAAAAAGTTGCGATTCAAAAGGAAATAAGAAATGCTACAAGCATACTGGTGAAACGTAGAAATTACACTGTTTTTAAGTGGGGAACAATTACTCTTGGTCTTGCAGCAATAGGTCTTTCAATAGGGGTAGGGATGTATTCATTAAATATTGTACCTCAGCAAAAACGAATCATAGGTGCTGAATCAAATTTTATTTCAAATAATTATTCAGGTGTTCTAGATTCTTTAAAGGAAGACAAACCAGAGAATCTTCCTAAAAGCGCACAATATGTGTTAGCAGTGAGCTCGATTCAACTAGATAGCTTGTCTAATGAGCAGAAAGAATCTGTATTAGGGACTATCTCTCAAAAATCAAATGGTAACACATTACTTTATTGGATCTATATAGGAAAAGGAGACTTTGAAAAGGCCTTAAATATTGCTAAAAATATTGGAGATAATCAATATATTCTTCACGCCTATACAAAAATTTATGACATAACAAATGCAGATAACAAGATGAATGGTGCGAAGAAACAAGAATTACTTTCGAAATATAAGAAAGAGATGGAAAAGTACATGAAGTTATTGGAGGGCAAGACGGATGATCAGAAATCTGAACAATAGATTATCTAGTGAAGGTGTACCAATTGATGATCAAATTGTAAATAAAGCCTCTGTACTCTATGATATTTTTTCATTTGGTCATATATTTTCGCGTCACGAACTAACAATGTCAAAGCCATCACTTAAGATTGGTAACCATGAAATTTCTTTTGATGAAACGAATTTGTTCTTGGATCAAGATCCATGGACAGGTGATATGAAGGACGGAATTCTCGCGTTACCTCATGAAAAATTAGAAGTTTTAACGGCTATCAAGCCGAAAACAAATTTTGTGATTTCTTCTTCAAAGGACTCAGGAATCACAATTCCGACTAAGGCTTTTGCCCTGGTCACATTTAATGAAAAGAATGAAACTTACCAATTAAATCTGTTTTCAAATGGGGTATTAGTTTATTTTAACGGAAAGAAAGTAGATCGATTAGAAAAAGTTTTGTCTGTAGGGGATCAACTTGTTATTGATGGTGTGCTTATTGAATTGAGAGAAAAACAATTTAAGTTATGTAAGATAACCAATGAATTTTCACTAAATTCTTGGCAGGTTATTAATGAGCCATTTATTCCAGAATACCCAAAAAATTTCCCTGAATTTAGACGTAGTCCAAGAATTCATTTACGAGAGCCTAAAGAAGAGATATCAATTCGACCTCCAAAGGCTGAGGAAACTGAGGGGAGAAGTGACTTATTGCGTACGATTGTTCCGCCATTGGCAATGGTTGTTTTAAGTGGTGCAACGAGCGTATTAAGTAATGGAAACCCTATTATGATGTTAAGCATGGGGGGAGTGAGTTTACTCACGGCAGGGTTCTCTGTTTCAAGTTATTTTACGAATAAGAAAGAAGTGAAACAAAAGAATCTTAAGCGAAGTGAGTACTATGAAAAGTATCTTATTCAAAAGGAAAAAGAATTGTCGTTGCTCTCTCAAAAGCAATTTGAAGCTTTAACGTATAATTTCCCCGATATGGATTCATTGTCTTTGATGACAAAAGAATACAGTCCGCGAATCTATGAAAAAACTATGACAAATGCTGATTTTTTAAGTATTCGTTTGGGTCATGGAGAGATTCAAAGTAGTTATAAGGTCAGTTATCATTCAACAGAAGAAGATGATGCTTTAGGTAAATTTGCAGAGGAAAAAGTTGTTTGGCCACATCAAACGTTAAAAGATGCACCTATTGCTATCTCGATGTTAAATCAAACGTTAGGACTTGCAGGAACAAAAACAGTACTACGAATAGCTGTACAGACATTATTATTTCAGCTTTCCGTTTTACATTCTTATAGAGATGTAGAATTTGTAGCATTAGTTCCAGAAGAAGATTATCAAGATTGTTGGCATGCATGGCGTTGGTTGCCACATTTTCAAATACGGAGCTTAAATTTACGAGGAATTATTCATAATTCACAGACACGTGACATGGTTTTAAATTCATTCTATCAGTTGTTAACAAAACGTCGACAACAAGTTAAAGAGGCGGGAAATGAGAAAGTAACCTTTGCTCCGCATTATATGTTTACGATTTTAGACGAGAGCTGGCTCTCTGGGCATGGATTAAATGAATTTTTAGCTGAAGATATGAGTCAATACGGTGTTACGGTTATTTGGGGGAAAGACGCGTTAAACATGTTGCCAGAGACAGCAACCACAGTGATTGATTATCAAAGTAACGAATCCGCGGTATTAATTAACAATAATAATGAGTACGTGAATCAACTTTTTGTTCCCAACCATTTACCAAAAAGTTATCCAATTGAGCAAGCAATCCAACGCTTAGCTAATTTGGAACATGTTGAGGTAGAGAAAAATGCGATTCCAGAATCGATTGACTTTCTAGAATTATATGATGTGAAAAATGTTGGAGAGTTACATATTGGTGCTCGTTGGGGAAAAGCAGACACTTCAAAGTCATTAGCTGTTCCTTTGGGTGTTCGAGGAAAAGATGACATTGTTTATTTGAATTTACACGAACGAGCACATGGTCCACATGGACTCGTGGCAGGTACAACAGGATCTGGTAAATCGGAAATTGTCCAAAGCTATATTTTATCTTTAGCAGTAAATTTTGCACCAGAAGACGTTGGATTTTTACCGATTGATTTTAAGGGTGGGGGTATGGCGAATTTATTTAAGAATTTACCACATCTTTTAGGATCGATTACAAACTTAGACGGTGCAAGTTCTGCAAGAGCATTACAAAGTATTCGAGCAGAATTGCAAAAGAGACAACGGAAATTTGGTGAATTTGGTGTTAATCATATTAATGGATATACCAAGTTGTACAAACAGGGAAAAGAAATTACTGATCCTGTAGAAAAGAAAAAATATCCATCAGAACCATTGCCGCACCTTTTCTTAATCAGTGATGAATTTGCAGAATTAAAAGCAAATGAACCAGACTTTATGGCTGAGCTAGTATCAACTGCACGTATTGGCCGTTCGTTAGGAGTTCATTTGATTTTGGCTACTCAAAAGCCAAGTGGAGTAGTGGACGACCAGATTTGGTCAAACTCACGATTCAAATTAGCATTAAAAGTAGCTGATCCAAGTGATTCCAATGAAATTATTAAAACACCTGATGCAGCAACAATTACTCAACCAGGACGAGCGTATTTACAGGTCGGAAACAATGAAATTTATGAACTGTTTCAATCTGCATGGAGCGGAGCGCATTATAATCCAGATGCACAATATGAAGAAAAAGTAGATGAAAGAATTTGGCTAATTAATCAATTGGGCCAGCACGAATTGTTAACTACAGATTTATCTCAAGATGATGAAGTGTCCATGAAAAAGGAAGAAAAACAAACACAATTGGACGCGATTGTAGAAGCTATTGTGATTCATGCTGAAAAAACAAATGCAGTTCTTCCAGAAAAACCTTGGTTACCTCCATTAAAAACAGAAATTGATAGTCCTAAGATTAATGTAGTAACTTCAGGGGATTCGAAAAGAAATCTTTCAGTTCCATTTGGTTTGATGGATATTCCATCAAGACAAGAACAAATTGACTTTTTACTTAATTTAGAAGAGTTGAGTCACCTTGCAATCTATGGATCTCCAGGCTTTGGGAAATCCACTGCATTACAAACTCTTGTAATGAATTTATCAAGACTTAACAATCCTGAACAGGTTCAGTTTAACTTATTTGATTTTGGTACGAATGGTTTACTTCCAATAAAAGATTTACCGCATGTAGTGGATATTGTTCGGTTAGAGGAAGAAGAAAAACTGATGAAGTTCCTCAAACGAATTCGCCAAGAAATCCAAAGTCGAAAAGACGCATTTACAGAGTATGGTGTCGCAAGTCTGTCTCAATATGAAGAGAAATCAGGAAAGCAGTTGCCAGTGATTATTACCATTGTTGATGGTTTTGACTCAATTAAGGAGAGTCCTTTAGAGGAAGCGATAGAATCTGTGTTAAATCAGCTTTTACGAGAAGGAGCAAGTTTGGGAATCTATGCAGTTATGACGGTTCTTCGTACGAACAGCTTCAGAATGAGTATGGCGAGTAATATTCCATCGCATATTGGACTATTCCTTGTAGAAGAAGGTGCAATTCGAGATATTATAGGACGTGATGCTCTGATTCCGCAAGAAATTGTTGGACGAGCGCAAATCAAACTAGACGAGCCACATGAAGTTCAAATTTATTTACCAACTCATGGAAAAAATGATATTGATCGATTGAATAATTTAGAGCAAGAGATTACACAGATGAATCAGCAATGGAAGGGCACACGTCCTACCAAGATTCCGATGTTATCTAAAACGATCTCTATGCATGATTTTTATGCAAATCCACAGGTACAAAAGATGTTAGATCATCTACAACTACCACTTGCTCTAAGTAAAGAAACCACAAATGTCGTTGGTTTTGTACCAGAAGAACATGGTTATTTTGTAATTGGAGACGATACGCCACAGCAAACGGAATATATTGAGCGTATAATCGTTCAAAACTTCAAACATTTTGAAGGGAAAGCACAAAGAATTGTGTTTAATGGGAGCGAACGATTTGGCAGATTTAAAGAAAGCTTCGATGTGATTGTGTCAGACATAGAGTACAGTACCTTTGTTAATGATCTAATGAGTGAGATAGAAGAAAGAGAGACACAAAGTGAAAATCAACCGATGTTTGTGTATATTCCAGATGCGCAAATATTTGGCGATAAAACATTTATTTCGGATGAAATATTCAATAAATATTTGAAAAATGGTCCTAAAGTAGGGGTTTATTTCATTTTCCAAGGCAATCAAAAACAAATTGAGAACAGTTATGATGAATTTAATAAACGATTACGGGCAAACATTCCAGCGGGGATGATTGGAACACGTTTAGTGGATCAAGGATTTATAAATGTGAAATCTAATTATAGTGAACCAACAGTTGAATTAGATGAGTCGCATTTCTTTGTTGGACGAAATGCAGGACGAGTGAAATTAGTTAGTGAGTAGATCAATTTATCGTAACTACTCAGTTATCCTGTGAAAAAAGACTAAAAAGCATCTTTTTTAAATGGACAAGAGGGACTGGCTGTGTTTAGGAGCGGTCAGGGCCCTTTCCTGCCACGTGCAATGTTTTAAAACAAAGAAATGAAGCAAGGTGCTTTGCCCTTTTTATCTTCGTGGCAGCAATTATAGGTAATAGCGGGTCATACACCTTACCAAACTTCTAAATGAAATGTATGGCTTAGTAGTTATAAACAAAAAAGATAGTCTTGATAGAGAAATAGATTTTGAGGAGGGAAAACATTATGTCTCAAGAGGAAGATAAAGCCAAAGAAGCTGCACGAATAGCAGATATCCATGCAAGTGTTGATCGATTTAAGGCAACTTATGATAGTAAAATGGCTAGCCACAGGGCAAATGCCCAAAAGTTAGAGCGCTTAAAAGCCGCAAAGAGATCTTTACAGGGAGAACTTCATCATTTTGATTCTTATAAGAAAGAGTTTACCAATTTAAGCACGAGTCTAACAACAAGCCAGTTCAAAGGAGCACGTCGTAATAAATTCGATACAAAATTAAATGAAATTAAGGAAGCACTTGATGCAGATAAAGAGAAGCACAATGAAAATCTAAACGCGATGAATAGGAAAA
Source organism: Bacillus sp. S10(2024) (assembly GCF_050473865.1). Lineage (NCBI taxonomy): Bacteria > Bacillati > Bacillota > Bacilli > Caryophanales > Bacillaceae > Bacillus > Bacillus sp. S10(2024). The sequence continues at coordinate 4,158,661 of NZ_JBFLUR010000002.1, forward strand.
TCACTCTATTAGAAATGGATCAGTCTATAATAGGTGACGCTATTGCGAGCATTTCAGCAAGTATTAGCGGTTTGCGAGCTATGTTGTAGAAAAAGGGTAACTACTCAGTCACTGTATGAAAAAAAGATTGAAAAGCACCTTTTTTAAATGGTTGAGAGGAACTGGCCGTGTATGGAAGCGGTCAGGGCCTATTCCTGCCACGTGCAACGCTTTAAAATAAATAAAGGTAGCAAGGTGCATTACCATTTGTCTCTTCATGGCAGCAATCTATGCGCTGAAAAATGAAAATAACTTTCTATAGATAATAAGTGGTGTATGGCTGAGTAGTGACGAAAAAGGAGAAAATACCAATGGGGAAAATAGGTATAGATCAAGAGAGATTTAAAGGAGCAGTCACAAAAGCAGAGGGCAAAGTTGGTGGGATAGATAAAGTTCCCTCACCGAACATTACCAAGAATAATCTATCTCGGTTCACAAGTTTTCACAATTTAGTAGAGAAAGCCGGAACGACTTTAGAACAATTTAAAGAAGTATCTTCTGCTGACACAGGCAAAATGAAAAACGTCGCAGACAAAATTGCCGATGAAGATGCAAAAATGGCGAATGTAATCAAACAAAATACAGCGAGGTTCGAATAATATGGCCGAATATAACAAACGAGAACTTTTAGAGGTTGTTTTACAAAATGACAAAATATTAGATTTAGAGATTACTGACGAACTATTACAAATGGGTAACTTGCTGGGGAATCAGCCTTCCCTTTTTCGTGAAGTTTACAAGGCGTTTCGAAATCAAGAAGATGTCTTTGAAAACAAACCAAAAATTGGTGCAAAATTCTTAGTAGCGTTTGATTATCCGAATGAGACAATTCGTTTTGAACGATTAGAAACGCAATTAGACATTCCATTTTCTCAATTTTTACGTTTGATGGGTTTGATTGATGCGTGTTATAGCGAAATTTTGCCGCTAGGTACCGTTGTGGAATTGGACATAGACATGATGCCAGAGGTAATTCAAAATATGTTCAAGAATAGTGAACTCGGAGGACTCGTAATTTTAACAGGGCGCAAAGTACCGTTAAGAGAGGGATTTAACGATTATGTGGTAGATTATCTCGGTTACTTGTGGCCATTTGGTGAAATGAGCAACACACCAGCGATTTATGTGTCCAATATGATGATTAAGCGAGTTGTTTCACATGGGATGACGAATGAATGGGAAGAACAATTTGCTTTTACTTTCTTACGAAGTATGCAAGTAGCAAATGGCAAGTTATCCAGTGCCTTTTTACCACTAGATAAAGCACTTGCTTTCTATGAAGCTGTCCATACTTCATTAGAAAGAGAGGCGGATTAAGTGGGCTTTCAAGTAGATTTAAAGGAATTCAAGGAAGTACTGGAAAAACTCCAAAACGACACCAGTAAAACCAATGAACAACTTGAACAAGCCAAAAACGCATTGAATGGGATTATCCAGGCCGATGCCATGCAGGGGGCAACAGGAGAAGCGATTGTCAACGACATCAATAATAACCAAAATGCAGTTGTGACTGGGTTGAAAGTTACCAATGAATTTCTCATTGCAGAAATGGTGACAACTTTACAGGATTTTCAGTCAACAACGGGAGAAACTGATGAGAATGCGGTTATTCTGGAAGATGCATTACTGCAAACACAAAACAAACTTTCCAATCTTCAACCCAAGAAACATGAACTTGATAGTCGCATCTCTAATATTTACAACAGCGTGAACGATTTGGTTTCACTAAGTATGCCGAACAGCCAATTTGATGAAAAATTGGTTGCAGCCAGCAAAGAACTAGAGGATACGATTCAAAAAGTACAGCAATTTGAAAGCAAAAAAGAAAAAAGCAATGCGGAAAACTTTCTCGATGCCCTAAACAAACAAGTTCAAATAGCAAGGGAAATGGGGAGCTTATCTTATACTGATCCGCAACTTCAAGCCTTCTTTGCGCAAGATGCATTGGCAAAAGGCATTCATGAAATGGATACACAAATCACGAAGGCGGAAAAAGAAGCGAAACTTGAAGCTGAAAGAGAAATGAAGAAAAAGCAAGAGGAATGGGCGGAAAATCATCCATTGGAGGCTTGGCTTCAAGACCTTTCCAAGAGTGCCGGTGAGAAATGGGATGTATTGAGAAAGGGTACAAAATGGGTAGGGGACAACATTCCTTTACTGAAAGACCTTTCTGATAAAGCTTTGGTGTTAGAAGGTTTTATAGGTGCGGCAGGTTCGGCTATTAGTGGGATAGCGATAGGTGCAACGAAATTAGGTTTCCTAATCGCAGAGCTTGGTGAGTGGGGCTTTAATTCGATCCGCGGCGTAGAAACAGAACAATGGAAACTGGACGATATTTACGGAGCAGGTAATACGATAAAAAGTCTTGGACAAGCCATCATCAGCTGGCAGGATTATCCTAAGTATGGTATGACACTACTTAACTCCGTAAAAGGTTATGTAGAAAAAGCATTGACCGATCCTTATGCTCTTGGCGGCGCGATATTTGATATTGGTAGTTGTTTTGTCGGCGTCGGTGAAGTAACCGCCGCAGTGAAAGGAACGGCTGCATTCGGAAAATTCGCAGAGGGTACAAAAGTCTTTCAAGCAGCCGCGAAAAGCGGTAAAATAGTTGGTAAGTTGGAAGAAATAACGGCATTAATGAATAAGTTGCCGAAGAGTGCCTTGGAGAAGATTAAAAATATTGAGATCCCGAGTTTCGGTCCTAGACCTGCGTATGCTGGCATTGGGAATGGAGGAGGCGGAGGATTAGACGCTCTGAAAGATGCTTATCAGTTGATGAAGGAGACTGGGGAGAAGGTTTTTGGTACGGGTAAAGGTGGATCTGGCAGTAACATTACAGACAATATCTTAAAAGAAATTAAAAAGTTAGATAAAGAAATAAAAAGATTGAAAAAAGAGGAAAATGACAAAGAAGTCAAAAGATTAACGAAAGCAAGAAATAAATTGGCCAACAAGTTGGATACGAAAGATATTATTACTGATCGTTATGACTTGGGGGTTGCAAAGGAGCATGAAAGAAAAATCGATAATTCTAAATATTTTTCTCATGATAAAGGTGATTTTGGGGAAGAAGTGACAAAAATCTTAGCTAAACAAAATAATTTAGGTAAAGACGTTTCCGATCTGTTCCAAGTGGGGAGAAACGGCATAGATGCAGCGTTCCTATCGGAAGGGCCGCCGCCAAAGTTAACGATTATTGAATCGAAGGCATCAGATTCCGCTAGTTTTAGTTACTCGGATAAACAGAAAAAGGGCGGAGATCCGTACTTCCAAGGCATGGTTAACAGCGATGATCCTAGGTATGCCAGTTTTAGTGTTCACTTAGAGGGACTGATGAAGGAACGTCCTGATCTACAATTCGATTTTATTAGAGTTGAAACAGATATCAAGATCACTGATATTGGATTCGGCGTTGATGAGTTACAGGTAAAGGACTGGAATAAGGAAATAGATTAATTCATAGGGAGGATACAATGATAAACCAAAAAAAGTTAGAAATGGCTTTTAAAAGATATAGCAAAAATTTTGTGGATGGAATCAAATTTGAAGATGTGAAAGATAAATATAATGTTAGTAGAAGGGAGATTGAGGAAATCGTTGAGCAAAATGAAACAGAGAAAGATCACATACTATTAATAAATCTAAGAAGAATTTTCTCATATCACTTGTCACTATGGAAAAATGATGTATTGATCAGCGGTGGAAACAATGTAGAAGGATTAAAGAACATGCAGAAGGTCTTATTTTACCAGTGCATGGGACAGGATCTCTATACAATCAGGTATCCAAGGATGATCTTGGGATATACGTTTAGAGAAGTCGTCCTCACATTAGTTCATTTTACAATGTATGGATGGGAGAAAGAAGAAAATATATTATATGATTTTATGACTCATCACTTTGGTGGACATTTAATAGATGCCAATGAAGAGGATAGACATATTTGGTTTTTGCTAGAGCTGTACTTGCAGTATAGAAATAAAACCATCATGGGAACGAATGAAAAATTGCATCTAGCTGTGAAAAATAAGTTTAAGGAAGCTGAACTGCGATGCGGCTCAATCCCTGAAGACCTGAACATTTATGATGAAGTGCTGGGACGTTGGTCGACTGGTGATTTAGAAGAAATAGAACATCTAATTTCGATAATGTCACAGTATCATTCTGCATTAGCTTCTGAAATCGGACAGTTCGGTGAATTTGGTGATTTCAGATACGGATTTTATCCTTTTGAAATTTTATTCTTGATCCATGTAAGGAAACAACTAGGGTTGCCAGTACCTACTCAATTCGATAATTTTCTGATGAATACTCCAGAAGCGAAAATGGTATTTGGAGAACGTGAGCCATACCCTGAATGGGATCCCGTGCTTCAGATGATCGATCAATTTTATCGTAAAAACTACCCAGAATATATTCCTAACAAGCATGGAGAATTATTTCAATAAAAGGGAGGAAGCTAATATGCCGGATAAAGGGATAGCACAGATTATATTTCCTGATAGCAAGGATTTGGAAACGTTTTTGAAAGAGCAAGGAAGTTATGACTTACATGAAGACCTATTAAAATATGGATTAACGACGAAACAGTTTTTATACGTTGACTATAAAGGTGAGGAATACCAAGAAATTGTCAATTTTATTCTTGATTACGAATTTGCCCACCAAATTGAATTAGCAACACAAGAAGAACTCGAGAAATTAGAAGCATTTCATTATGAATTTTTACCTGAAAAGATCAAGGAGGTCAACAAAATACTGTCACCAAAGGGGTATGGACTATTTGCATATCCAAATTCGGGTGACTTCTTCGCACTATTCATTGGAAAAATAGAGAATATAACAAAATTGCTGCAAGAAGAAGTGCTGCACGATGATACAATCCCTTTTCAAGAAAGGTGTATCAAGTATTATAGATAGATCTAAGATTGTACGTCTTCAGCCTTGACTCCGGTCAAGGTGTTAATATGCAAGATTGCATAGCCATCTAGAATGTGCTATTTTTGGCCGTGTACGATTGTAATAACACCATGTGTTACGGTGATCGTTCATGTTCTTGCAAATTTAATGCTACTTAAAAACAGATGAAATTATAGCACTTGTTGTCTACAATAGGCGACGGGTGCTTTTTTGTTTAAGCATGAAAAGTGAAACGAGCGTTATAATTTTATAAGTGCACTAAGGGTACGGGTAAAGAAAGTAAGATTGATATTGGTAAAACTGATATAGATGCACTAAGGAAAAAATGGAATGTTCCAGAAACTGAAACAGTGGCAGTTGGAAAAACTGATGTAAAAGGATTAGAAGATTTGAATTTTGAAGGAGGATCGCCGAAAGTACGAAAAGAAGCTGGATTACCTGATTTAGATGAAGTAATGCCTGACAGGAATATTAAAGCTCCAGGGACTAACCCATTGTTCACTAGGCATGCAGAGGAAGGGGTTCTGAATGAATTTGATTCAGCAGTAATAAAGGCAGGTATAAAACCAGAAGATGTAACAGGAACATTAAAACTTCATCAATCGAATCCTTCAGGTGTATGTAGAAAGTGTTATCAAGGATTAGCGAACGATAAAGTTCCGCCTGGTGTGTTAAAGCAATTAAGTTTAAAATATCCTAATCTAAAAATCGAAGTAACATCGGAAACCGATGAAAGCATTAAAGTAACTGGTAGGCTTAATCTAATGATTAAAAATGGAAAGTATATTGATTAGTTGGAGGTTAATTATGGTTAATACTAACTTTAGTAGTTTAACAGAAGATGGTAAAGTAATATTTTTTCTTGGACTTTCAGAAAAAGTTTTGTCGGTATTTTCTCAAAAGGAAGATCAAATTTTAGCCCAGGAAGTTATATTTAAATGTTGGGAATGGCTAAAAGGTAAAGAAAATATAGGGGATATTCTTTATGAATTATTAGATAATGAGGAAAATGGTATAACAATAATTCAAGAGATGTCAGATAATGAAATAGATGTCATAGCTTGGAACTGTGTTATTGATGCAGTTGCTTATACTAGTAGAAAAGCATTTGAAAGAGAAGGTGTCAAATATTATCCAGAACCAATTGCTTTAGTTGATGATACATTAGTAGACCATTTTATGGATTGTTTCGCGGAATGTATAGAGAATTCAGATAGTTATATTCGGAGAATAAATTTTTTATTGGATGATTATAAGAATGGGAATATTGCGAGTGATTTGCGGACAGAAGTTTTAAGGGAATTACAAATACAAAATTAACTATTACTCTATTATTTTATGAATTTTTTTTGATTAGAGTTATCAAATTAGAAAAGGATGTTTGCAGTTTAGAGTTGCAAGAATTCCTATTATGCATAGAAAAAGCACTTGATTTCCTTTTAGGTAACAAGTGCTTTTGTTTTCTTATAAAGTATTTATGTCTGAACGATTAAAAATGCTTACTTGAAATTCAAAATTCATGATGGTTGTACCATCAAGACATATTGTTTTAATACAGGTTTTGTGAGAAAAGTATGATAAATAGGCGAGATGACATTTTACTGGTTCACGAATATAAACACATGGAATGGATATAAAACTAACGAACTCGTACAAACTCGTAAATTTTAACGTAGTAGTTGTTACCACATATAAAAGGTGTCATACTGTTACTACAAAACTTACAAATTTATGCTGCTTAAAAACAGATGAACTTAAAGCACTTGATTGTCGACTAAAGGCAATTAAGCGCTTTTTTAATAGGTAAGCATGCTATAAATTAGGGCTAACACAAATTACTAGTATTATATAATTGAAAATACATTAGTAAAAGGTGTGGACGAAACAACCGCCTTCATTAGAGGTGAAGAAGTATTACTTGATGGAAGCGTACGTAGAGACGGTGGAACGAACTTCAGTGAAAGCGTAAAAGAATCCCATGATGCCTCAAAGGCGAGTATTCAGAGTAGGATCTCGAATTTGGAGAGTGGTGGGGTTAAGGGTACGGGTAAGGACTTAGATAATGTACCAATAATTAGTGAAATTGAGGTAAACTTTAACTATAAAACTAAATTTGATTCAAAGGAATTTGCAAGATAGTTAAAAGACCAAGAAAAGGGTATGAAAGAACTAACTGTATATGAGTACCAACAAAATCGAAAGAGATTTATTAGGGAAGGTAGAGCAATAGAGAGTAATGCAGTTCAACAAGCTGCTAGGGAAGAAGTTTATGTACAAAAGATAAATGAACTACAAAGAGAAGGACTAACTTTATCTCAGGCTAAGAAAGCAGCCAAGGAATGGTTAGATACTCAAGCTGCACTGCATAATCCTGACCAGCTAGCGGGTGGAAAAGCAGAGGTAATTGGGGTAAGCATTTTGAAAATGGGCGTAGCGTTGTAAATCCGGATTTTTCTGACGGTACCCCTAAATTAAATGATGTTAAAACAATGCAACTCGTGCCAATAATCATAAATGCTGAATTTGGACATCTGGGTGGTGTAGGAGAGATAAACGCAAGAGCGTTTGAACCCGGAGGATTTGCTAATAGACATAAGGAGGATCTTGTAAATTGATTTTAAATGATTCGGTTTTCGGTGAACTTGAATATGAGTATGGTTGGGTTAAGGATACTACAATTCGTTTTTGGGGAAAAGAAACTGAGATAACTTTAATGATAGATGGGGAAGAGGACGGCAATTTTGATGAGGAACAATATGTAGCATATACTTCACTTATGCAAAATTGGGAACACTTACAACAGAACTTTTTACCAGCAATATTAGACTATTACAAACAAAGAAGGCATAAATTAGGTTATGATATTGGAGTAAATGAAAATTATCCATTAGTTGAAACAACGGATCAAATATTAAAAATGATAGATTTAGACGGGATTGTTGTTCCTTATGGGGATATGTGTGAAGGTAGAGACATTAGATTTACACTTAATTGTACATGGGATACAGAGAATGGGCTAGGAATTCGTATGCTAAATGAGATAATAACTGAAGTGGGTTACCAGGATATTGCGATTTAAGTGTAACTATTAATCAATAATAAACATAGATTTGAATTTATCGGTATAGTAAACTAACGAATGCACACAAGCTTGTGCGTTTTAAAGGTATTACTTGTCACGAGACACAAAAGGGTCATACTATGTTTACGATACAATGAAACTTACAAACTTAGAACGAACATAGACACTTGGAAAACAAACGAACTTAAAGCACTTGATTGTCACTTATGGCAACGAGTGCTTTTTGCGTTGTAGCATGAAAAGCGAAACGAGCGTTATGATTTTATAAATGCACTAAGGATACGGTTAAAGGTAGTTCTGGTGGAAATAAAAAAACAAATGTGGACGACTTTGATCCAAAAACAGCTACAAATAAACAAAAAGGTAATTTTGGTGAAATAAAATCAGGTGATAATTTATTAAACAATCAAAGTATAAAAGATGCTGGATATGACTTAAAGGTAATAGGCGGGGATTTACCATCAACCATAGATGATAAAATAGTAAAAGGGATTGATGGATTATACGAAAATACAAATGCAAACTCAAAGATCAAATATGTTATTGATGAATCTAAGTTTGGTAGTTCACAATTAGGAAAAACTAAAGATGGACCACAAATGTCAGATGATTGGTTGACAGGTTCTGAAACTGGAAAAAGTAGAATATTGAAAGCTGTTAATGGAGATAAAAAATTAGCAGATAAGATTACGAAAGCATTGGAAGATGATGAAGTTGAAAGAGTATTATCACAAATCGATAGTAGTGGAAATGTTAAAACATATAGAATAGATGCAAAGGGAGACATTATTGGAGAATGGCCTTGATTTAGAAGCTAGGAGGAATCAGATGAAATGAGAGATCATTTATGTATAGAAGAGAAATGTAGAGAAGGAATAGAATATAATAAAGAGTTTATTGAAGAAAATAGAGAAGATATTAAAAAATTTGAAGAAGATGAGAAAAATGGTATTCAAAGAAAATCTAAAGATAATAAAAGTATTATAGAAGGAAGACATTTAAGTAATTTTATATATGAGATGAAGGATATTAGTGCGAAGTATTCTTTAGGGGAAGACATTCGTACAATAGAAGAAGATTTTCATAATGCAATTGGCGATTTAGAGCATACAGGGCCTAGGAAAGTTGGATATATAAATCTGCTTTGGATGATTTCCTTAGGAATTTTGTTAGAAACGGATAAAAAGAATATAGAAAGATTAAAAAAGATAGTTGATAAAAAAAATATGAATGATGCAGTAATTGATTTTCTATTATGCGCTAGTGATATTGGATATACAAAAATGACGAATGTTTATTATAAAGAAAATCCATATGCAAAAACAAGAGAGATTATAGAACTTGCGCAAACAGATAAGAAAGAAGCATCTAAAAGATTGAAAACGTATATGGAGAAAGAATGGTTTAAAGGACATTATGATTATGAATGGAAAAATGCACATAAAGAACCTGGATATGTAGGATATTGGAGCTTTGAAACGGCAGCGCTTGCGAAAATTTTGGAACTTGATGATACAAGTTTAAAAAATAATAATCACTATCCATATGATTTGGCGCATTACAAGAATGCAATGAAATTCAAGCGCATCTCCCTAAGTGAATATAACAATGAGGGTGAGACTGAGGAGATAGATGAAATAATAGAAGGAATTGAAAATAATCCTGCATTGGAAAACATTATTCCTCCAAAATGGCATTCATTGGTCAATGAATTGATACATGATTATAAGAATATGGATGATAGTAGTTTTTATGGAAAATACAAAAAAACGATAGGAATAGGTCAAGTGTGGTTTTTACCACAAGAGTATGAAAAAGAAAATGAGCAAAAAGATCTCTTAGGAAGTTTAATTGTTTTTGCAATGACCGAAAAAGGATATATATTGCAACTGGACTATAAAGAGGATTTAGAGGACTACGTTGATAGTATCAAAAATTTCTGGAATGAATCAGAAACAAAATTAGTTCAATTTATACTAAATAATGATCAGAATTATTATGCATTGGTACCGATAGATGAAAATATTGAGAATATGTATGAGGTTATTGTTAAAGATGTAAAGTAAATGTATTTAAAAATCAGTAAAAAATCTATTTTGTTGGTTTTAATGAGTAACTTTTCAATCAATCGAGTCCTGTTAAGGGATCTATTAATAAATGTGTGTAAACTAAGTTAAATTGAATGATAAAATGGTGGTAGTTGGAAAATCCGACTGCCACTATTTTTTTTAGGGCTTGACTTTATAATTAATGAGGTGAGAGGCAAATGTCGATATTAGATAAAAATAAAATAGATGGTATCGGTAAGAGTAAGAGTGAAAATAAGTTAGCATTAATGATTGCAGACCATTTAGACTGGGAAAATGAACTCCAGCATTTAACATTGTTACAAGACAAAATTAACGCTTATGTATCTTTTATTGAAAGTGAGCAAGTCTATAGTGTTTATTCAGATGCTAAGTCAGTAGATGGATTTATATTTGATCTAAGATTTAAATATAAACCAACCGAAAATTGTAATAAACTATTGGAAGTTTTTGAGAAGAATACACAAGATTTGAGGATTGAGTTTAAAATATATGAACTATAGATAGCTTAGATTGGAGGTGTAGTATGAAAGCATATGTAACTTTATTTTTTAGTATGAAGGAGGATATAAATGAAACCTGATTTTTTTATAATTACAATGTATCCCACAGTATCTTTTAATCAGGAAGAGATACTAGGGCGTCTTTTAGATGTGTTTGAGTCAAATGAAAAATTTGCTCCTACTCATTGGGGCAACTGTGAAACGGTACGGGTAGAATATAATCGTGAGGAAATTATTGAAAAAGTGATTTCGGAGCGTAGGGCATCTGAAGTTCATCTCTATCGTGATAAATCTGTTAATTATAGAGGGAGTTTTCAAATTAACTGGAGCCAGCGCTCATTTTTACAGTTTGAGTTTCATAAATCTATACCAAAAAAATTATGGTCAGCTTTTTTGGAGCTATCTGACCAAATCGCAGAAATCGTGAAACCATGTTATGGAGTAACTCAAATTTTTTGGCCTTTATCCTATCCGTGGAATACAGAACGTGAACGTTTACATATGTGGATGGAAATATCTTCTCAACCTATACCGGTTCGATTTCTTCCCAACGGTCCATTAGGGATGGGAGCTAGAACCTACTTTGGTGGCCATATTTTAGAAATGTTTGGTAGAGATTTGTTGCTAAATAGTCCAGCTGTGGTATCAGAACTGAGTTGGGGTGGTATTTGCATAGACCTTTTAAAGAACCCATTAGAAGCTGATATTGGTACATTACTTGATAGTTGGTTACATGTAATGAAATATTTAGAACCAGCTCAAGTCATGGCTATACCAAGTTTTCGTGAGAATCGAAGAGGTGTAACCTTTTCTCCTAATGTTGTTTGGAAGGACTATCTGGAAAGTTAAATGAAAGGAATTTGTAATCATGAATGAGAAAAGTAATGATAGAATAAGGGTCATGGAAATATTAAATCGATCTCAATACAATGATGAGGTTATAGATCAGTTAGATATGAGTGATTTAGACCTTACTTTTTCAGATCTGTCAGAAGTAATGGCAAGGCGTATTATGGCAAAACGAGTTATGTTGAGAGCTTCTTCATTAATGAGAGCGGCGTTTCATGATTGCGATTTTGAGTTGGCTGATTTCAGAAGTTGTAATTTAGAGGGAATTAACATTGCAGATTGTAGGTTTGGCGAAGCGGATTTTTCAAAAGCGAATATGAAATATGCAAAGATAAATATAAGTAGTTGCTTCGAAACTTGTTTTGATGAAGTTGATTTTTCATATGGAGAAGTAGTTGGAACAGTTTTAAATTATGCTACTTTTCGCCGTGCAAATTTATCTGGAATTGATGCTACACAAGCAAATTGTGTTGGAGCAGATTTCAGCAGTGCTACTCTTACAGACGGTAAATTTGAAAAGACGGATTTGGAAAATGCAAATTTATCAGAAGTAGATGCTAGAAATGCAGATTTTACAAATGCAGATTTAACGGGAGCGACCCTTTTAAATGGGAATTTTACAGAAGCGGATTTTACCGGTGCTAAACTTGACAATGTAGTTTGGACAGGAGCAAATGTAGAAGGCGCTAAGTTTGACGAAAATGTGAAGGAACAAGTGTTGAAAATGATATAGAAGTTGATTTTGAATCGTATGTAAACTTGGCAAATGAGTTTTAATGTATTATTTGTCACAACATGTAAAGGGTGTCACAGTGTCACTATAAAACTTGCAAATTTGAAGCACTTGATTGTCTACGATAGACGACGAGTGCTTTTTTTATTGATTGGTATGCTTTAACTTCATAAATAGTTGGTAATTTGGAAGAAATAACGGCATTCATGAATAAGTTGCCGAGGAATGCCTTGGAGAAGATTAAAAATATTGAGATCCCGAGTTTCGGTCCTAGACCTGCGTTGGCTAGCGCTGGGTATGGAGGAGGCGGAGGATCACAGCTTCTGAAAGAATATAACAAAGAAAATAGAAAGAAGCTTAAAGAATATATTGATTACTATAAAAAATATGAGCATAATGATTTGAAGATATTTAGCAAGCCAAAGTAACAGTGGATAGAAAGGAAGGAGAGCACAATGGAATTTAAAGAGGATATTTCTATTTTATACAAAATGCGTTTTCTAGAGAATGAAGGAGATAATATTGAAGAGTTTGAAAATATTCTCAATGAATTATCACATAGAGGAACAAATAATATAATCCCTGATCTTTGTACGATTTTTGAGGATGATATTGCTGAGCCATCAGCTGGTGATTATCTTATTGAAACGATATTTTATATTGCTGAACATTCCGGGATGGAGGAAGGACTATACAAATTAGCTAGTGGTATTCCTAAAATGTTACCTCATGCAGAATTCTGGGCGGAAAGAATTCATCGGACACTTTTAAATTCAAAAGGTTTAGTAGTATCTTATATTAATGCATTAGAAAATGTAAATAGCTCAACAAAACAAATAATTAAAGGAATTCTTCTTGAGATAAGAGAGGACGATCCAGATTTATATTTAGAAAAAGTTAATTCAATTTTAGAGAAATTAAACTAAAATAAATAAGCGTTTGAAGAAATAATAGATATTTAAAATAATAATTGAGATAATAGGTGATATTATGGTGGAATTACCAAAGATTATTTTGGGGGTACCTGGATTTTGGGAAAATAGGAATGAATTTAAAGAGGCCATGGCTAGAAATGGTAATGGTTATATATATGTGGGTAACCATATTGGAAACCTTGAAAACCCAGAGGGATTTTTTGAAGTAGACATGAGTGATTACAATCATTATGTGGCTGAAGCTTTTGTAATAGCAGGAAATGGATCATTTAGTAAAGAAGATATAAATAATCTGAAAAAACATAAAAGTATTGTTTATATTATTGGTGAAGGCGGTTCTTTAGACAAGGCGATAAAAATCATGGAGGTTGCTAGTGCCGTATTACATGCAGGTGGAATTGCGGTAAATGTTGAATCTTCTGGAAGAGCTCGTACAAAGAATGATTGGTTGGACATAACAAGTAGTAAAGAAATTACAAGAGTATTTACTGCGTTTATCCAGATGTCTCGTGAAAATAATATTTTTTACACTACTGGTATGCAAAGTTTTGGTTATCCTGATGTTATAACAACATCTGAAGGTCTAACTGGGACTGAAGTTGAGAAATTGTTTAAAGTATTTTGTTTATATAATCTTATAGAAAAACCGAAAATTAATGATGAAGAAACATTTAGTTTAGACCCAAAATCTCCTGTATACTTATTAAAACAAGAAAACTGTACAATGTTTGAGGAAGATGATCCATTTTATAATCCATATGGAGTGTGGAACTTAGTTCGTCATCATCGACCTGGAAATGAATGATGTTATTTATTGAAGAGTTTACTGAGGGGCTAATATTTTTATCTTAATTAGTTCCAAAATCCTCAAGAATTTTAATAGCTTTAAATGCTTTTGATTAAAAGCTTATACTTTTAATGTGCTTATGATAGTAAGTAGTACATTTAGATTGGATGCAGTGAACAAAGTTACTATTATTCAGTTTATGTTTACAAAAGAGAATGCCTAAACTCGTGTTTTGGACTGAACCCAAAAAGTTAAACAAATATTTGAAGAAGTTAATGAGGAATGCCCCTTGTATTGTGTGTGGGCACTGAAAAAACTTGCGTTTTTTATAAATAAATTCATTTTAGAGAAAAATAGGGCGCTTCTTGTTCAATTTTAAACAGGAAACGCCCTATTTTTTTACCTATTTATTACCCTTTTTTATTCAGAAGCTTTAAGATTCTTTTTAGATTGACAGCGAATATCGTCGTTGCTCCCTGAACTTGCATGCAAAATGAACTTGTAGCCGATGCTTGATCGTACCCGTGTTTATTTTTTAACTCACTATTTTTTGCTTCGATTTTATAGCGTTCTCGAGCTAAGCGTTTAAATTCTTCTGTTTCTTGAAAAGCTTGTTGGTCTAAATGTTCCTCTGATTTAATGGCAAAAGAATAGGTTTTAGTTTTTGCGCCTTCTTTAAAACATCCTTCTCGGAGTGGACCGACCTTACATTTCATAGTATTGATGCTTTGGAGATTGTTGTAAAGCAGTTAAGGGATGTTGAAGCTGAGGGCGGTGACCTTGACGATATTGTTGACGCTCTTAAAGAATTAGGTGGATTAGCTAGTAGAAGATAATTGAATTTAAGGAGGATATGTTTTGGATAAAAAAAGTCTAAACAAAGCAATAAGAAATGCAATTAAAATTGGTGATATTAATGAAGTAAAACGTTTAATAGGAGATAATCCAGAATCTTTACATTCAATGACACCATTTGGTACATGGTTACATGTTGCAGCAAAAAAAGGACATTTTGGAATAGTGGAATATTTAATCCATAAAGGAATCGATGTTAATACAAAAGGTGATATATTTGATGCTTCCCCTTTAAGAGTGGCAGCAGGAGAGGGGCATTTGGAGATAGTAAAGTATTTAATTGAGGCTGGTGCAGAATTAGATGTGAGCTTAGCAAAAAGAAATCCATTATTTGGTGCGATTTATGGTGGACATAAAGAAGTAGCTGAGTTTCTAGTTGAAAAAGGAATAGATATTTCAATTAGATACACTGGAGAAAATATTAAAAATATGAATGCTTATGAATATGCTAGAGAATTTGGGCAAACGGAAATTGCTGAATATTTAAAGCAGAAGATGGATGAAAAAGAATAGGCTGTTAAAAAGTCGATACTCCATGATGGTTGTACCATCATGGAGTATAATGTGCAATGATAGAATAGAAAAAGAAGTACGAGCTTAGGAAAGATGACATTTTACTGGGTGATGAATATAAACACATGGAATCGACATAAAACTAACGAACTCGTACAAACTCGTAAGTTTTAACGTAGTAGTTGTTATGATATGGTATATAAAAGGTGTCACACTGTCACTATAAAACTTGCAAACTTAAAGCACTTGATTGTCTACGATAGACGACGAGTGCTTTTTTTTTATTGATTGGTATGCTTTAACTTCATAAATAGTTGGAAGAAATAACGGCATTCATGAATAAGTTGCCGGGTAGTATGAAGAATGTCGTGGAGAAGATTAAAAATATTGAGATCCCGAGTTTCGGTCCTAGAACTGCGTTTGCTGGCATTGGGAATGGAGGCGGCGGAAACACACTTGGAGAGTTATTTTCGGCTTTTAAGAGTGGAACTAATGGTACGGTAAATAGGACAATAAATGGTACTGTTGGAGCAAGTGGCGTTAAAACATTAGTTAAAGCAGGAGAACATTTTACAAACGGAAGAAAAAATAGATTAAAGCCTAATATTAGGTATAAAACAGGAGAGTTTGACTATTTTTATGAAACCGATAGTCTTGGAAGAATTGAAAAATTTGAAACAGATAAGCTACAATTAACTGAAAGAGAGGATAGATTATCACATAGTAAAAATACACTAGGTAAAATAAAAGGAAAAGACCACGCAGGGCATTTAGTAGGTGATAGGTTTGGAGGCTCGCCTAAACTTGATAATGTAGTTTCGCAATTATCTAATGTTAATCTGAGTCAATATAAGAAGCTTGAAAATGAATGGGCTGCAGCTTTGAGTGCAGACCCCCCTAAAGAAGTAACTGTTGATGTTGAATTAGTTTATGATGGAAATAACATGCGCCCAAAGGAATTTATAGTTAATTACTCTATTGATGGTAAATGGGGATTTGAAGTTATTGAGAATTAATCTAAGGAGTGAAAAAGTAATATGAAAGAATTTGAAGATAAGTTTAGTGAATTGCAATCAGATATGATAGCTATATGTATGGAATTTGTTGAAAATAGAGCCGATAAAGTATATGTTTATGCTTCATGTGAAGAAGGTATTACTTCAGGTAGATTCTTTTATTTAATTAATAATAAGTATGTAGAGCCTCATAAAGTGAATGATGCATTGGAGAATGGGGATGAAAGATATGATGTATCTCCAAAACGAGGGTTTACGGTATTGCGTATAATATGTGAAGACATCAAAAAAATAAAAGAATTGTGCAAAGAATATGAAAGAGACATGCCAACGGAGATGAAATTAATATATGATGTTAAGAGTGGTAATTTCAAAGCTGGGTACAAGTATGATTTAGTATATACGAATGATGATGTTAAAACGGCTGGGCATATTGCTGATGAGTGGTTTGAAGAAGTGAAAAATAATAACCTTTAAAAGGTTTACAGTAATAGTTATATCTAAGTTGAATGGATAACTCATGGTGGTTGTACCATCATGGGGTACTATATGCAATTCTAGAATAGAAAACGAAGTACGGGATTAAGCGAGATGACATTTTAAGCACATGGAATGTATATGAAACTAACCAACTCGTACAAGCTCGTAAGTTTTAACGTATTACTTATCACGATTTATAAAAGGTGTCATACTGTTACTACAAAAATTACAAATTTAATGCTACTTAAAAACAGATGAACTTATAGCACTTGTTGTCTACAATAGGCGACGAGTGCTTTTTTGTTTAAGCATGAAAAGCGAAACGAGCGTTATGATTTTATAAGTGCACTAAGGGTACGGATAAAGCTGATAGTAAGATAATTGATGATAACTATCTTATTAGAGCCTATCGTGGGACTGACTTAAGCAAACTAGAAGCGGAATATAGCAGCTACATTCAAAGATTTTGAACTAACTAGAGACGGTACAATGATAGCGAATCAAAGAAAGGGTTACTATGCAATAAGCATCATCTAGAGAGAAGTAAGATTATAGATGATGGGATTAAGGAGTAACATTCACCGTTCTAATTAAAATGGTGGTAAAATAAACCATAAATAGGTGTTTAATCTAGATTCACCTGGTAGGGGTATATGGATAAAAATATAAATAAAAGTTGTTATGTAACTTTATTTTTTAGTATGAAGGAGGATATAAATGAAACCTAATTATTTTTCAATTACAATGTATCCCACAGTATCTTTTAATCAAGAAGAGATACTTGGGCGTCTTTTGGATGTGTTTGAGTCAAATGAGAAATTTGCTCCTACTCATTGGAGCAACTGTGAAACGGTACGGGTAGAATATAATCGTGAGGAAATTATTGAAAAAGTGATTTCGGAGCGTAGGGTATCTGAAGTTCATCTCTATCGTGATAAATCTGTTAACTATAGAGGGAGTTTTAAAGTTAATTTGAGCCATGGTTCATTTTTGAATTTTGAGTTTCATAAATCTATACCTAAAAAATTATGGTCAGCCTTTTTTGAGTTATCTGACCAAATCGCAGAAGTTGTGAAACCACTTTATGGAGTGGCGCAAATTTGTTGGCCAGTACCCTATCCGTGGAATACGGAACGTGAACGTTTACTTATGTGGATGAATATATCTTCACTACCTATACCAGTCAGGTTTCTTCCCAACGGTCCCTTGGGGCTAGGAGCTAGAACATATTTTGGTGGTCATGTTTTGGACATGTTTGGTAGAGATTTGTTGTTAAATAGCCCAGCTGTGGTATCAGAACTGAATTGGGGTGGTATTTGCATGGATCTTTTAAAGAACCCATTAGAGGCTGATGGTGACATATTACTTGATAGTTGGTTACATGTGATGGAATATTTAGAACCAGCTCAAGTAATAGCTCTACCAAGTTTTGATGAGGATAGGATGGGTGTAACCTATTCTCCAAATGTTGCTTGGCAAGACTATCTGAAAAGTTAAATAAAGGGAGATAGTAATAATGAATGAGAAGAGTAATGATAGAATAAGAGTCATGGAAATATTAAATAGATCCCAATACAATGATGAGGTTATAGATCAGTTAGATATGAGTGATTTGGACCTTACTTTTTCAGATTTGTCAGAGGTAATGGGAGATCGTATTATGGCAAAACGAGTCATGTTAAGGGCTTCTTCATTAATGAGAGCATCGTTTTTTGATAGTGATTTTGAGTTGGCTGATTTCAGAAGTTGTAATTTAGAGGAAATACATATTGCAGATTGTAGGTTTGGTGAAGCGAATTTCTCTAAAGCGAATATGAAATATGCAAAATTGAATATAAGTAGTTGTTTTGAAACATGTTTTGATGAAGTTGATTTTTCATATGGAGAACTAGTTGGAACAATTTTAAATCATGCTACTTTTCGCCATGCGAATTTATCTGGTATTGATGCTACACAGGCGTATTGCACTGGAACGGATTTCAGCAGTGCCAATCTTACAAATGGTAAATTTGAAAAGACGGATTTGGAAAATGCAAATTTATCAGAAGTAGATGCTAGAAATGCAGACTTTACAAATGCAGATTTAACAGGAGCAACCCTTTTAAATGGGAATTTTACAGAAGCGGATTTTACCGGTGCTAAACATTGACAATGTGGTTTGGACAGGAGCAAATATAGAAGGTGCTAAGTTTGACGAAAATGTGAAGGAACAAGTGTTGAAAATGATATAGAAGTTGATTTTGAATCGTATGTAAACTTAGCAAATAAGTTTTAATGTATTATTTGTCACGACATGTAAAGGGTGTCACACTGTCACTATAAAACTTGCAAACTTAAAGCACTTGATTGTCAATTATGACAACGAGTGCTTTTTGCGTTGTAGCATGAAAAGTGAAACGAGCGTTATAATTTTATAAGTGCACTAAGGGTACGGGAGCAAGTAAAGTTGAGGATATTCCACCGGCCTTCAAGCAAGAGGAATTTGCTAGTACATATGAAGAAAGACGGAATCAAACACCTCTTACTGAAAAGAATAAAAAGGTCGGATTTGAAGGGGTTAGAGGTGAGTCTTTATGTACTCTAAAACCACCACCAGATCCTAAGTTACAGAAAATCTTGGATGAAGCTGGTATTAATGGAATTGAGTATAAAAATGGAGTTCCTGATTTTTCACCAGTATCAAAAGCACAGGTGGAAATTGACCATATGTACGGTGGGACTGGTAGCAAACACGGAAATAAAGCTAGACGGTCTAATTTTGCTCAAGCAAACGAAAAATTAGCTGAGCAGCTTAATAAATCACCTGAATTAGCTAGAAAATTTGGAATGAAGTCTGGGAATATTACAGCTAGCGATATAGAAGATTTCCGAATTGCAAACAATTTAACATGGCATGAATTAAATGATGTGAAAACGATGCAACTTGTACCATCAAGCATAAACAGTACATTTGGACATCTTGGTGGGGTAGGAGAGATAAATGCAGGAGCGTATACACCTGAAGGATTCGCTACAAAATAGAAATGTATTAAAGGAGAGTGCAAAATGATAATAAATGATGCAGTTTTTGGGGAACTAGAATATGATTATGTATGGTTTAAGGACACTAATATAGAGTTTTGTGGAAAAGAAGTTGAAATTTCTTTATCGATAAGCGGTGAAGAGGATGGTAAATTTTTAGAAAAACAATATATAGCATATAATTCATTTATTCAAAAATGGGAGCAACTACAGTATGACATTTTACAACCCTTGTTAGATTATTACCAACAAAAACGATATGAACTTGGTTATGATGATACGTTTAATGAAAATTATCCTTTGATTGAAACGATTGATCAACTTCTTGATAGAATAAGTTTAGTTGGAATTTCTGTACTATATACGAAAAGTCTTGAAGGTAGATATATTGGGTTATCCTTCGACTGTACGTGGGATACAGAAAATGGGCTAGGTATACTTCTAATAAATGAAGAAGTAGATAGAGTAGGATATCAAGATGTTGCAATGTAAGGGAAGTATTTCTCCAAAAGAGAGAAACACTTTTTTGGAGAAATCTATTAGGGGTAGCACGCACATTTTAACCTTTTTATACGTTAAGAGATTTTCAGAACTAAACATTGCTTATTTCAATTGAGGCTTTAATTTAGAGATGAGTTTTGAGACATATTCCAAGCTATTTTCAGCATATTTTAGGGTGAATTTCATTTATCTCAAATACCCTCGTTTTTGAGATTAGATAAGTCGTTTAGAATAGTAAAATCAACGTTTTTTTATGTCGGTTTTGCTTAGCGTATATTTTCGTTAAAATGTTGGTGGTACGCCGTAAAGTACAGAAAAAATAGACAGGGTTTACATCATGACAACAAGAACATACAATCAACAAGTCAAACCCTTTATAATTTGATAAACACGCTTGCTAAGCTTTCAAAGGCTTATTCCAACTGAATGATGAGGAGGAATGAGCTTTTTTTCATGACTAAAAACAAAGGAGGGAAATTTGACTGTTACAATGTAAGCGACAAATAATCTGGTTTAGGCAATAGGTTATCGCTGTGCCAAGTGCACTTTTTGGTAATATTCTAGGTTTCTGGATATGAAGCCATGCCAAAAAAAGTCCAGTATCGGTTTACTTTGCTCTAATCGTTTCTGAAAACGCTCTTCTGGCGTGGAAACTTTCAATTAAAGGCATTCATGAATAAGTTGCCGAGTAGTATGAAGAATGTCGTGGAGAAGATTAAAAATATTGAGATCTCCCTGAACCTTCGTTAGCTGGCGTTGGGAATGGAGGAGAAAGAAACGCACTTGGAGAGTTATTTTCGGCTTTTAAGAGTGGCACTAGGGATACGGTTAAAGGTAGTAATACGAAACCAAACAAAATTAAACTAACTCCAGAACGAGAAAAATATTATGGAGGGATCTTGGAAACTAACTAAAGAGCAACAATTGCAGATTTTAAATAATCCAGATAATTTTATTGGATTAACAAAATCTGCAAATACCTCAAAAGGATCAAAATCGTTTGAAGAGTGGACTATGCACAAGGGTAAAAAGATTCAAGTTAACAGTGAGTTTAGGGGGAAAATGATCGTATTAGAGAAGAAATTAGAGATTGATATCCAAAAGCAAATAGATGAATTTGTTAAACTAAATGAAAGAAGGTAAGTAATAGTGAATAATAAATTAGAATATCTAAGAAAATATGAAAAGAATATGGAAATAGTAGATTTTTCTACTTTAGGTAGCAATACACTTAATATACCTGAGCAGTGGTTTGATATTTTGGAAGAGGAAAATCAATCGTTAAAAATTGATAAGCTGATTACTCTGTGGAATAGTGTATGTGCATTTGAATTACGGAATACAATTGAATATTTAAAAAATAATTTAATAACACTAGATTTGTTATATAATGGAGAAGAATATTCTATGCTTTATGGTATTAAATCTAGTAAAGATAAAATTTTGTACTATGAGGGGAAACTAGGGATTAATCTAGATAAAAATATAGAGTTGAAAGCATATTGGGATAAAATACCTAAGTCAGTATGTAAATTTTATGAAAATCTGCATAATGGTTTCTACTATTATGCCAGTCATTCAATGGGGTTAGTTCCGGAAGATGAAGTAACAAATTTCTGTGAATATGATTGGAGCATTATTGAAGAATTAGATGAACCAATTAAAGTCGATATAAATTCAACTTTTGGCTTCTTTTCAAACGGAATGGGTGCTTATGTAGCTATTGATGGTGAGAATTGTGTAAATGAAAATTCAACCTTGTGGTTTAAAAATAAGCCACCTAAGTACAATCTAAATTTCTGGGATGTTGTCGATGAATGGATAGTAATTGGTTTTTAAGTATAATTTGATAATAAATTCTCTACTTAGTTAAGATGTTTTAAACGCCCTGACAAAAGTGTCATATCGCTCGTGAAATATTATAAAAAAGAGAATCTAAGGAATTATTCTTTCTTTAGATTCTCTTTTTTATTTTTATATGCTCAAGTTGATAAGTTTGTTTTCTTTTAACAAATTAATATAAAAGGAGGATAAAAATGAAACCTAATTATTTTTCAATTTCAATGTACCCCACAGTATCTTTTAACGAAGAAGAAGTATTACTTCGTCTTTTGGATGTGTTTGAGTCAAATGAAAAATTTGCTCCCACTCATTGGGGCAACTGTGAAACGGTACGGGTAGAATATAATCGTGAGGAAATTATTGAAAAAGTGATTTCGGAGCGTAGGGTATCTGAAATTCATCTCTATCGTGATAAATCTGTTAACTATAGAGGGAGTTTTAAAGTTAATTTGAGCCATGGTTCATTTTTGAATTTTGAGTTTCATAAATCTATAACCCAAAAATTTTGGCCAACCTTTTTTATGTTATCTGACCAAATCGCGGAAATTGCGAAACCTCGTTTTGGAGTAGCTCAAATTTGTTGGCCAGTACCTAATCCTTGGAATACTGAACGTGAACGTTTACAGAAGTGGATGAATATCTCATCTCTACCTATACCGGTTAGATTTCTTCCTAACGGTCCCCTAGGGATAGGGGCTAGAACATATTTTGGAGGCCATATATTGGACATGTTTGGTAGGGATTTGTTACTAAATAGCCCAGCTGTGATATCAGAACTGAATTGGGGTGGTATTTGTATAGATCTTTTAAAGAACCCATTAGAGGCTGATGGTGACATATTACTTGATAGTTGGTTACATGTAATGAAATATTTGGAACCAGCTCAAGTCATGGCTATACCAAGTTTTCATGAAAGTCGGATGGTTGTAACCTATTCTCCAAATGTTGCTTGGAAGGATTATCTGAAAAGTTAAATGAAGGGAGATAGTAATAATGAATGAGAAGAGTAATGATAGAATAAGAGTCATGGAAATAGTAAATCGATCTCAATACAATGATGAGGTTATAGATCAGTTAGATATGAGTGATTTGGACCTTACTTTTTCAGATTTGTCAGAGGTAATGGGAGATCGTATTATGGCAAAACGAGTCATGTTAAGGGCTTCTTCATTAATGAGAGCATCGTTTTTTGATAGTGATTTTGAGTTGGCTGATTTCAGAAGTTGTAATTTAGAGGAAATACACATTGCAGATTGTAGGTTTGGCGAAGCGGATTTCTCTAAAGCAAATATGAAATATGCAAAGATAAATATAAGTAGTTGCTTCGAAACTTGTTTTGATGAAGTTGATTTTTCATATGGAGAAGTAGTTGGAACAGTTTTAAATTATGCTACTTTTCGCCGTGCAAATTTATCTGGAATTGATGCTACACAAGCAAATTGTGTTGGAGCAGATTTCAGCAGTGCCACTCTTACAGACGGTAAATTTGAAAAGACGGATTTGGAAAATGCAAATTTATCAGAAGTAGATGCTAGAAATGCAGACTTTACAAATGCAGATTTAACAGGAGCAACCCTTTTAGATGGGAATTTTACGGGTGCGAATTTTACCGGTGCTAAACTTGACAATGTAGTTTGGACAGGAGCAAATGTAGAAGGCGCTAAGTTTGACGAAAATGTGAAGGAACAAGTGTTGAAAATGATATAGAAGTTAATTTTGAATCGTATGTAAACGTGGCAAATGAGTTTTAATGTATTATTTGTCACAACATGTAGAGGGTGTCACAGTGTCACTATAAAACTTGCAAATTTGAAGCACTTGATTGTCTACGATAGACGACGAGTGCTTTTTTTTATTGATTGGTATGCTTTAACTTCATAAATAGTTGGTAAGTTGGAAGAAATAACGGCATTAATGAATAAGTTGCCGAGGAATGCCTTGGAGAAGATTAAAAATATTGAGATCCCGAGTTTCGGTCCTAGACCTGCGTTGGCTAGCGCTGGGTATGGAGGAGGCGGAGGATTAGACTCTCTGAAAGATGCTGCTTATCAGTTTATGAAGGAGATTGAGGAGAAGGTTTTTGGTAAGGGTACGGGAATACACTTTGGGAGTTATTTTCTGTTGCTAAGAGTGAAACTAAGGGGCAAGCGCAAAATGCTAATCGGTTATCTGGGGAGAAACTTCCTGCAGAGGGGGTTACTGGAGCTGATAGGTTAAAGCAGCTCAATTTGCCAAATTCTAGAGAAACAATGATAGCTGACTTAAATGAATTTAGAAAAGATTTATTCAAAAGTGGAAACGCAAAGAATATAAGCAAAATTTGCACTATTGTGGATACGGAAAATCCATCTTTAAAAGGTATTGCAGGTAGTGGTATTTGGAAATATAATCCAACTATAATTGATCATAGAGGGATTAATCCTAGAGAATTTTGTAAAACACCTGAAGATTACACTAAGTATTATAGAAATCTATTATCGGAAGAGTATATAGATAGTTTACCTGATAGCTTTTTTATTGGAAAAAATAAAGAGTTTATAAGGGAAGATATGGCTAAGTTAAGAGCGAATATTGATAGAGTTAAGGATGAGGCAACAAAAGGAAAGTTATTTAACAGATTTGGGGAACCAAGTTTTGAAGCCGGTTGGGATGTTGAGAATTGTGCGGAAGTTTGGAGTGCAAGAGATGCAATATTAAAAGGCGCAAGATATGATAATTTTATCGTTAGAACAGAAAACTTACCAGGTGGTTTTGCTGAACCTTGTAGAAATTGTAGTAGAACGTTTTTGGATTTCTATAATATTGATAACTAGGAGGAATGAAAATGGAAATATCAAATAAGACAATAGAAGAATTAAAAAAAGCGGGATGGTATGAGGGGAGAAAAATAGATATATCAGAAAATGTAAAGTTTCTTGAAGAAAGGGGATTTTGGGTTTTTGAAAGTGCCAAAAAATTTATGGAGGAGTTTGGAGAATTACAATTCAATGTTGAAAGGGTTTGGCCAGATGGGGTCACTAAGGACATATCTAAACATACTACTTGCATTAAGGAAGTGATAGGTGTGTTAGATAGTTCGTGTTTTGGTTTAGAAGATTATATTGATGATAAAGTTATTCCGATAGGTTCACTCTATAATTTCGAGCTAAATTTATTTATATCAGAATCAGGAAGACTATTTGAATCAATGGGGTGGATAGGAGATAATGCTTTACAGGCATTGGATAATCTTATTCTTGAAAAGGGAACAGTGATTTGGGGTAAATTTAAAGGGTAATAATAATTTTCTAATGAAAAATTATGTCCTAACCTAATGCATAATTGTAATTAAGCAGTGAGTAGGTGGAAGAGTAATAGATAAAAATTAAAAAGTAATTTTAAGTTGATGGAACTGAAAATCATTTTTAGCATACATTGCCACTTAATCATCTTTTGCTCTAAATGAAAGATGTAATGAAAAGAAAAAATAGATTTATATTATAACTAAGGATAGAACCAATGTTTCTAATGGAGGAAGCGTTGGTTCTATTTTTATGCAAAGAAGCTGGAGGATTAATAATAATGTATCTGAATGTAGTAAGAAAAACAGACATGAACATATACAAACGTAAAACTAGTTAGAGAAAATTTGGATTCAAGGCTGCAGCCAGCAGGAGCTCTTGATGCATCTGTAGCAAATAATCAGTGGCTTAAGAAAAAACAGCACCGTTTTTTGAAAACTTGAATTTAAAGAGTGGTTCGAAGGATTTAGAGTTAAAAGAATTTACTAAGGGTACGGGTAAAGTTAGTGCTGGAGTAAGTGAAGTTAAAACATTAGTGGCCAAAGGAAAATAGTTTACAAACGGTAGAAAAAATAGGTTGAAACCGAATATTAGGTATAAAACAGGGGAGTTTGCCTATTTTTATGAAAACGATAGTCTTGGAAGAATTGAAGAATTTGAAACAGATAAGTTACAATTAACTAAAAGGGAGAAGAGATTATCACATAGTAAAAATACACTAGGTAAAATAAAAGGAAAAGACCACGCAGGGCATTTGGCAGGTGATAGGTTTGGAGGTTCACCTAAACTTGATAATTTAGTATCGCAATTATCGGATGTTAATTTGAAGGAATATAAGAAGTTTGAAGATGCACGGGCTGCAGCTTTGAAAGAAACACCTTCGAAAGAAGTAACAGTTGATGTTGAAATAATTTACTCTGGGAATAATGTGCGTCCGGAGAAATTTAATGTAAAATACACTATTAATGGTGAGACGTTTTCTGAGGTTCTTAATAATTAATCTAAGGAGTGAATAGTAGTATGAAAGAATTTGAAGATAAGTTTAGTGAATTACAAGCAGATATGATATCCATATGTATGGAATATATTGAAAATAGAGCTGATAAAGTGTATGTTTATGCTTCATGTGAAGAAACTATTATTTCGAGCAAGTTCTTTTACTTAATTAACAATAAGTATTTAAAGCCTCATAAAGTGAATGATGCATTGGAGGCTGGGGATGAAAGATATGATGTGTCTACAAAACGCCAGTTTATGGTATTAGATATCTTAAATGAAGATATCGAAAAAATCAAAGTGTTTTGTAAAGAATATGAACGAGACATGCCAACAGAGATGAAATTAATATATGATGTTAAGAGCGGCAAGTTCAAAGCTGAATATAAGTATGATTTAGTATATACAAATGACGATGTTAAAACGGCTGGGCATATTGCTGATGAGTGGTTTGAAGAAGTGAAAAATAATAACCTTTAAAGGGTTTGCAATAATAGTTATACCTAAGTTGAATTAATAACTTATGATGGTTGTACCATCATAGAGTACTATGTACAATGATAGAATAGAAACAGCTACTCAAATTCTCGAAAAAATAACCTTAGTTGGAATTTTTGTTCCAGATAATGACCTTATCGACTTTCTTGATATCGGACTTACGTTTGACTGTACATGGGATATGGAAAATGGATTAGGCCTTTGTCTTGTGAAAGGTGAAGTAACTGAGGTAGGTTATCAGGACGTTGTACTTTAAACTTCGAAGCCTATTTTTATAGAGACAATAAAATTGTTTTTTTATTCATTCGGAATATATGGGCTGATAGAATTAAGGAATAGTTGAAGTGTACAAAAAAAGAAAAGCTCATTTTGAATTACGCACTCCATAATGGTTGTACCGTCATGGAGTACTGTGTGCAATGATAAAATAGAAAAAGAAGTACGAGCTTAGGCGAGATGACATTTTACTGGATGATGAATATAAGCACATAGAATGGACATAAAACCAACGAACTCGTACAAACTCGTAAGTTTTAATGCAATACTTATCACGATATATATAAGGTGTCATACTGTTACTACCAGACCTTAAAGCACTTGATTGTCTATGATAGACGACGAGTGCTTTTTGCGTTGTAGCATGAAAAGTGAAACGAGCGTTATAATTTTATAAGTGCACTAAGGGTACGGTAAATAGACAGTAAATGGTACTGCTGGAGCAAGTGGCGTTAAAACATTAGTTAAAACAGGAGAGTTTGACTATTTTTATGAAACCGATAGCCTTGGAAGAATTGAAAAATTTGAAACAGACAAGTTACAATTAACTAAAAGAGAGAAGAGATTATCACATAGTAAAAATACACTAGGTAAAATAAAAGGAAAAGACCACGCTGGGCATTTAGCAGGTGATAGATTTTGAGGTTGCAAAGGAGTATGAAGGAAAATCTATAATTCTAAATATTTCTCTTATGATAAAGGTGATTTTGGGGAAGAAGTGACAAAAATCTTAGCTAAACAAAATAATTTAGGTAAAGACGTTTCTGATCTGTTCCAGGTGGGGAGAAACGGCATAGATGCAGCATTTTTATCGGAAGGGCCGCCGCCAAAGTTAACGATTTTTGAATCGAAGGCATCAGATTCCGCTAGTTTTAGTTACTCGAATAAACAGAAAGAGGGCGGAGATAAGTACTTCCAAGGCATGGTTAACAGCAAAGATTCTAGGTATGCCAGTTTTAAAGGTAACTTAGCGAAACTGAGGGAGGAGAATCCTGGTCTACAATTCGATTTTATTAGAGTTGAAACAGATATCAAGATCACTGATATTGGATTCGGCGTTGATGAGTTACAGGTAAAGGACTGGAATAAGAAAATAGAGTAATTCATAGGGAGGATGCAATGATGAATCAAAAAAAGTTAGAAATGGCTTTTAAAAGATATAGAAAAAATTTTGTGGATGGAATCAAATTTGAAGATGTGAAAGATGAATATAATGTCAGTAGAAGAGAGATTGAGAAAATCGTTGAGCAAAATGAAACAGAGAAAGATCACATACTATTAATAAATCTAAGAAGAATTTTCTCATATCACTTGTCACTATGGAAAAATGATGTATTGATCAGCGGTGGAAACAATGTAGAAGGATTAAAGAACATGCAGAAGGTCTTATTTTACCAGTGCATGGGACAGGATCTCTATACAAGCAGGTATCCTGGGATGATGTTGGAATATTTGTTTAGCGAAGTCGTCTTCACATTAGTTCATTTTGCAATGTATGGATGGGAGAAAGAAGAAAATATATTATATGATTTTATTGCTCATCACTTCGGTGGAGATTTAATAGACGCCAATGAAGAGGACAGACATATTTGGTTTTTGCTAGAGCTGTACTTGCAGTATAGAAATAAAACCATCATGGGAACGAATAAAAAATTGCATCTAGCCGTGATAAATAAGTTTAAGGAAGCTGAACTACAATGCGACTTAATCCCTGAAGACCTGAACATTTATGATGAAGTGCTGGGACGTTGGTCGACTGGTGATTTAGAAGAAATAGAACATCTAATTTCGATAATGTCTCAGTATCATTCTGTATTAGCTTCTGAAATCGGACAGCTAGATGAATTTGGCGATTTCGGATACGGATTTTATCCTTTTGAAATCTTATTCTTGATCCATGTAAGGAAACAACTAGGGTTGCCAGTACCTACTCAATTCGATAATTTTCTGATGAATACTCCAGAAGCGAAAATGGTATTTGGAGAACCTGAGCCATACCCTGAATGGGATCCCGTGCTTCAGATGATCGATCAATTTTATCGTAAAAACTACCCAGAATATATTCCTAACAAGCATGGAGAATTATTTCAATAAAAGGGAGGAAGCAAATATGCCGGATAAAGGGATAGCACAGATTATATTTCCTGATAGCAAGGATTTGGAAACGTTTTTGAAAGAGCAAGGAAGTTATGACTTACATGAAGACCTATTAAAATATGGATTAACGACGAAACAGTTTTTATACGTTGACTATAAAGGTGAGGAATACCAAGAAATTGTCAATTTTATTCTTGATTACGAATTTGCCCACCAAATTGAATTAGCAACACAAGAAGAACTCGAGAAATTAGAAGCATTTCATTATGAATTTTTACCTGAAAAGATCAAGGAGGTCAACAAAATACTGTCACCAAAGGGGTATGGACTATTTGCATATCCAAATTCGGGTGACTTCTTCGCACTATTCATTGGAAAAATAGAGAATATAACAAAATTGCTGCAAGAAGAAGTGCTGCACGATGATAGAATCCCTTTTCAAGAAAGGTGTATCAAGTATTATAGATAGATCTAAGATTGTACGTCTTCAGCCTTGACTCCGGTCAAGGTTTCTTTATAAGTTAATATCAAGATTGCATAGTTACCTAGAATGTGCTACTTTTGGCCATGTACGATTGTAATAACGCCATGTGTTAGGCGAAATGACATTTTATTGAAAAGACATGGAATGGACTTAAAACTAATGAATTCGTACAAGCTCGTAAGTTTTAATGTAGTAGTTCTCATGGCATATAAAAGGTGTCATACTGTTACTACAAAACTTACAAATTTATGCTTCATAAAACCAGTTGAATTTAAAGCACTTGATTGTCGATGAAAGACAACAAGTGTTTTTTTATTAATAGGGGAACTATAACTTCATAAAAGTGTTTTTTGCAAATTAAGGAAAATGCAAATTGCTAGTATAATTGAAATTAAGATAGTAAAAGCAGCAGACAACGTATCCGCTACCTTTAAAGATGTGGATTTATTTTTTAGTATGAAGGAGGATATAAATGAAACCTAATTATTTTTCAATTACAATGTATCCCACAGTATCTTTTAATCAAGAAGAGATACTTGGGCGTCTTTTGGATGTGTTTGAGTCAAATGAGAAATTTGCTCCTACTCATTGGGGCAACTGTGAAACGGTACGGGTAGAATATAATCGTGAGGAAATTATTGAAAAAGTGATTTCGGAGCGTAGGGTATCTGAAGTTCATCTCTATCGTGATAAATCTGTTAACTATAGAGGGAGTTTTAAAGTTAATTTGAGCCATGGTTCATTTTTGAATTTTGAGTTTCATAAATCTATACCCAAAAAATTATGGTCAGCCTTTTTTGAGTTATCTGACCAAATCGCAGAAGTTGTGAAACCACTTTATGGAGTGGCGCAAATTTGTTGGCCAGTACCCTATCCGTGGAATACGGAACGTGAACGTTTACTTATGTGGATGAATATATCTTCACTACCTATACCAGTCAGGTTTCTTCCCAACGGTCCCCTAGGGATAGGGGCTAGAACATATTTTGGAGGCCATATATTGGACATGTTTGGTAGGGATTTGTTACTAAATAGCCCAGCTGTGGTATCAGAACTGAATTGGGGTGGTATTTGCATGGATCTTTTAAAGAACCCATTAGAGGCTGATGGTGACATATTACTTGATAGTTGGTTACATGTGATGGAATATTTAGAACCAGCTCAAGTAATAGCTCTACCAAGTTTTGATGAGGATAGGATGGGTGTAACCTATTCTCCAAATGTTGCTTGGCAAGACTATCTGAAAAGTTAAATAAAGGGAGATAGTAATAATGAATGAGAAGAGTAATGATAGAATAAGAGTCATGGAAATATTAAATAGATCTCAATACAATGATGAGGTTATAGATCAGTTAGATATGAGTGATTTGGACCTTACTTTTTCAGATTTGTCAGAGGTAATGGGAGATCGTATTATGGCAAAACGAGTCATGTTAAGGGCTTCTTCATTAATGAGAGCATCGTTTTTTGATAGTGATTTTGAGTTGGCTGATTTCAGAAGTTGTAATTTAGAGGAAATACATATTGCAGATTGTAGGTTTGGTGAAGCGAATTTCTCTAAAGCGAATATGAAATATGCAAAATTGAATATAAGTAGTTGTTTTGAAACATGTTTTGATGAAGTTGATTTTTCATATGGAGAACTAGTTGGAACAATTTTAAATCATGCTACTTTTCGCCATGCGAATTTATCTGGTATTGATGCTACACAAGCAAATTGTGTTGGAGCAGATTTCAGCAGTGCTACTCTTACAGACGGTAAATTTGAAAAGACGGATTTGGAAAATGCAAATTTATCAGAAGTAGATGCTAGAAATGCAGACTTTACAAATGCAGATTTAACAGGAGCAACTCTTTTAAATGGGAATTTTACAGAAGCGGATTTTACCGGTGCTAAACTTGACAATGTAGTTTGGACAGGAGCAAATATAGAAGGCGCTAAGTTTGACGAAAATGTGAAGGAACAAGTATTAAAAATGATATAAGAAATTGATTTTGAATCGTATGTAAACTTGGCAAATAAGTTTTAATGTATTATTTGTCACGACATGTAAAGGGTGTCACAGTGTCACTATAAAACTTGCAAACTTAAAGCACTTGATTGTCTATGATAGGCAACAAGTGATTTTTATTTTAAGATGATGACATAGGGGAAATGTGGTTTATGTTTTGTTCTGCACAGCAGCTACTTATATATTGAAAAATTTAAATAGATTTATATATTTTAACCGTACTTTTAAATTAATAGCACTCAAAATTAGAAAGTAGGTAGTGAATGAATGTTAAAAATGAAGGAAGAGGATTTAGATTTTTTCGAAATAGCAAATAGAAATCGATTTCGTCCTGATAATGTAAAAATCTTCTTTTTTGGGGTCTTTTTATATACTTCTATACCGATGTTCATCATGTTTTTAGCTTTTTTGCTGAGTGGTGATAAGATTTTTTTAAGTCCTTTTGAGAAGATAATTGTACGAACTGAGGTAAAGCTATACGCTTTGGAATTCATTTTTTTAATGATATACATGTTTCCGAAGGTTGCTTTTAAATTACAGAAACTCCAAGCTATCGTGATGTTATTTTATTCTTTTCAGATAGCAACATTACCATTTATGGTTATGGTGGTTGGAGGAATATTTGATTTTCCATATAGCAATAAGACACTGGTTTATATTGGTTTAATACTATTGGGGGCAATATGTATTCACTTTGTAGAAATAATTGATGTTTTTAAACGAGCAAAACATGGAGGATATAAGTTGGAAGGAGGGACTGTCTCGTTTTTTACTAAAGCGACATCATATTTATGGATTGGTATGATAATCTATGTAGTGGTTCTGCTTGTATTAATTTTTATAAATATTAATTACGCATTTGATGACATGGAGTTTTATGTTGTACAAACAATAATATTATATATATTTGCTATTGAATCGGCAGAATTTGTCTTATTGGCGTATTGTCGATTCAAATTCCCATCATTCAATATTACATGGGAAGAGCATGAAAAAAGAAGACAGGAAAGGCTAAAGTTGTATAAAAAGAAGGAAAAGAAGAAGAAAAATAAAAAAAATATATCAGTGGAGAGTACACAAAGAAAAACCAAAAAGAAAAGCAAGAAACATATATACATAATTTTATTTATTCTTTTAATCATTGTTCCCACTGTAGGTCAAGGGCTAATAGACCGACAACTACTTAGAAACGGTGAACATAGACAAGCGGTCATGATAAATAAAACAATATACCAGGATACAATCTTTAGGAAAAACTGTCTTAGAGTCATGGTAGACGGAGAACTGGAAGAGATATACGTAGGAGACAGAACGTTTAAGAAAGCAGAAATGGGAGACATATTCGAAGTCATTAAGTACAAGGGGGAAATTGAAGTAAATCCTAAGTACGACTATAACGAGTAATATGTGTAGAGGTAATAAAGTTGCTTAATAATGAAGGTTATACGAAAAATATAACTGTTGCTTTGAAGTAAAGTTTGATTAAAAGCATCTTAATAAAGTGAAACTTCCATCAGTGGGGGTTTTACTGCCCACAAATGGCGGGATAAATCTGAGGGCATTAAAAAAGTCCATTGAAAGAGAAAAGAAGATCATCAACTACTATATCGTTGATGATCTTCTTTTGTTTTTTATATAGTCTCGTAGTTTCTATTACACTTTTTGTCTCATTTTTAACAGATAACCTCCTGCAATAATAAGTCCGATTCCAAAAAGAAGTAAGGACGGAAGTTTCATTCCAGTAGATGGGAGGTATCTTGTATTCTTACGTATAGGTTTATCTATAAGCTGCGTGTTTTTTGAAATCTCATTATTCGGGGTTTGTGGTTGATTTGGTGTTCCTGCTGTTTGCTTTTTCTGATCCTTCACTGTATGTTTAATAATTTGCCCATCTTCTTTAATTTCAAAAGAAAAGGTTTCATCATTAATAACGTAGCCATCAGGAGCTAAAGTTTCTTTGTAGGTGTATTTGCCGTAAGGAAGTTTAAATGTGGCAGTACCGTTTTGATCCGTTTTCCCTTTTGCGACTTCTTTTCCTTGTATATCATAGATAGTGAACTCAGCATTCGGGAGTTTCGTGTCGTTATTTGCACTGTCAACTTTTAAGATAATTAATTCTCCAGAAATCTTTTTATCCTTCACTGTATGTTTAATAATTTGTCCATCTTCTTTAATTTCAAAAGAAAAGGTTTCATCATTAATAACATAGCCATCAGGAGCTAAAGTTTCTTTGTAGGTGTATTTGCCGTAAGGAAGTTTAAATGTGGCAGTACCGTTTTGATCCGTTTTCCCTTTTGCGACTTCTTTTCCTTGTACATCATAGATAGTGAACTCAGCATTCGGAAGTTTCTTATTGTTATCTGCACTGTCGACTTTTGATATTTCTAGTTGTCCATGTATATTTTCATTTTTAACTTCTAATAAAGCAGTTTCACCTGTTTTTACTTCAATTTTTTTAGCTGTATTATCTAATATATAACCATCAGGCGCTTGAATTTCTTTTACGATGTAAGTTCCAATAGGAAGTTGATGCAATTCAGCGATGCCTTGATCATTTGTAGTGATATTTTTTTTGATATCACTTTTT
This sequence comes from Bacillus sp. S10(2024), assembly GCF_050473865.1. Classification (NCBI taxonomy): domain Bacteria; kingdom Bacillati; phylum Bacillota; class Bacilli; order Caryophanales; family Bacillaceae; genus Bacillus; species Bacillus sp. S10(2024). The sequence goes on from NZ_JBFLUR010000002.1 coordinate 4,193,058, forward strand.
TCACTTGAAACTTCAAATACAGCACCTTTTAAAGGTTGTTTCTTTTCTCCTAATTTCATAATTTGTAAAGATCCTAGTGTTTCCCAATTTACGACTAAATCTGTACTCATGTTTTCGCTATTTTTTTGTAGTAATACGCCTATATTTTGAACGATGTTTCCTCCATCAAAGGCAATGGCTTGTAAATTCGTTAATGTTGATTTTAATCTGAATTTGAAAGCCCCACTAGGTGTATTTTTAGGGATCAAAATTTTAAATTTTTCATTGATAGAAAATGTAGTTTTCTTCTCCCCTTTTTCATTTAAGATTTGGGTTCCTTGAGGTGCATTTTCAGTTTGAACGGTATATGTTCCAGAAATTGCGTTTGTTTGAATGGTATATAGACCTGTTTCTAAATAGTCTCCATTTTGTTTTGCAGTTTGGGGATCAGCTGGGTTTACATTAAAAACAATCTTTTGTGATTCTGACTCATCTTTAGATTTTTCGACTAATTGTTTCATAAGAGTATGTACGTTTTGATTCTTGGGTATTAAATCATCTACTTGTAATTGTCCCATAGCAATCCATATCGCTAATTGGGTGGCATAATGTGCTTCTGCTTCGTTAGATACACCTAATTCGGCAGGAGTTTTTTGTGGATATCCGTGTAATAGTATACGATATACTGGATCACTTGCGTTCCCCATTTCTGGTAAATCCTCACCGTTAGGGGTACGTAAGCCTAGTATTAAACAATATGCAACATTCCCTGATCCAGTTTTGAATAATGCCGCTTTAATTTCTTTGTCTTTTGATTTACTATAACTCCAATTCATTTGATAGTTTTCACGATGAATAACTTCGGCTTTGACTTGTGGAACAGAAACTCCTAGCAACATAATAAGTACACTTAACATGCAAACCCATTTTGCTAACATTTTTTGTTTCATTTCATTCTCCACCACCATTTATCAAATTTTATGGATAGAAAATCTTATATTTTTATTGTACTTGTTGTTCGAAAAAGAGAATAGGTGGTTTTTTTGTAAGTTTTTGTAATTTTCTGAAATTGAAAAATGTCGTGAAGGTTATGTTAAGTTTTACTAGAGTATGTATAATAATGGCAGGTGCGCTCATTTGAAATAACAACTTTAAATTAAATATATAGAGAAACAAAGGGATTTTTATAAAAAATTGGGGCGGGATTAGTATGGAGATAAAAGAAGTACATAATTTTAAGTTAGATTCGGAGTTCATAGTTAGTGGTCCAAATAAGTGGAATTGACAAAAGGAGCCCTAAGATAGCTGCACAAATCTACCACCAGACAGCGACATGTACATTTGGATTCAGAATTATGGGAAGACTAGGTAATAGTAGAAATAATATGGGTAAAAGAAGACGAGTTCCGTTTCCTTTAATCGGACGATACATTGCCCTAGTTCTACGCCATAAGACCAACGCAGCAACTATAATCACAATAGTGTAAAACGATGAAGCATTCATAATCTCACCTCTATACATAGTGTATTTCAATTATTTATATGGGAATTACAGATGGTTGAGCACTAGTATTCGTCTAAAGTGGAAAAAGATAAAACTACTTTATGAATATCATATATAGAATTTTGGGTTTAGATTGAAGTGATTCATAGTGAATATAAATAAGGAGAGGAAATGAAAGAATGGAACCTAAAATAATAAACATTCCAGCAAAAAAGATTGTTGGGATTAAGAGAGAAACAACTTTTGCAACAGATTCCGAAGTTACAAGAGAAATATGGAAAACATTTATGCCATTAAGAAATCGTATTCCTCATAGAAGCAACTCTTGTTTTCTTTCTATAAAGGTGTTGCATACACCTTTAAATATGAATGATATGAACTATGCTTATGAAAAGTGGGCTGCTGTTGAAGTTGAAGATTTTGAAACGGAGACTATTTCAGAATTGTCCACGCATACTTTAGCAGGCGGCTTATATGCTGTTTTTATTCATCGCGGAACGGCATCTGATATGAGCACTTTCCAGTATATTTTTCAAGAATGGTTACCAAATTCGAGTTATAGTTTAGACGTAAGAGAACATTTTGAGGTTATGGATGATCATTATCGTCCGGACGATGTAAATGCAAAAGAAGAGGTATGGATACCGATAAAGTGAAACTTCCATCAGCGGAGGGCTTACTGTCCCAAAATAGTGGGATAAAAGAAAAAATAGAAGTACTTAAGTAATGTAGCAAAGCTCCATAAAATTTGTATGTAACGAGATAATGTCAAAAGATTCAGAAAAAGCACCTTAAATAAGGTGCTTTTTCTCACTTTGTTAAAAAAAATTATATTTAATATCTCATTTTAAATACGTAACTTCCTGTAATGATAAGTCCGATTCCAAAAAGAGGTAAGAATGGGAACTCTGATCCAGTAGATGGTAGAGATTTTGTGTTCTTACTCACAGTTTTCGCTACAGGCTGTGGGTCTGCTGTAATTTCGTTATTCACAGTTTTTGATTGATTATGTTTTATTGTACTCACAGTTTTCGCTACAGGCTGTGGGTCTGCTGTAATTTTGTTAACTAGAGTTTCTGATTGTATTGTACTCACAGTATTTGCTACAAGGTGTGGTGCTACTGTAATTTCGTATTCCAAAGTTTCTGGTGGATCTGGTAATTTGGATATTGGTTTCTTCTGATTTTCCACTATATGTTTAACAATTTGCCCATCTTCGTTTATTTCAAGAGAGAAAATATTTTCGCTAAGTATGTATCCTTCTGGAGCTAATGTTTCTTTATATGTATATGTTCCATAAGGTAGTTTGAATGTGATAACACCGTTTGCATCTGTTTTCCCCTTGGCAACTTCTTCACCTTGTTTATTGTATACAGTAAACTCAGCATTTGAAAGATTCTTATTGTGGTCTGCAAAGTCCACTTTTGAAATTTCTAGTTCACCTTGCATACGTTTATTTTCCACTTCTAATAAAGCGCTTTCATTCGTTTGTACGTTCACCTTTTTAATTGTAGGATCAAGTACATATCCTTCTGGAGCTTGAACTTCTTTTACGAAGTAAGTGCCGATAGGAAGTTGACGTAATTCAGCAACACCTGTATCATTGGATGTGATCTGTTTTTGGATATCACCTTTTTCGCTTACAACTTCAAACACAGCGCCTTTTAAAGGTTGTTTCTTTTCGTCGAATTTCATAATTTTTAAAGATCCTAGCATTTCTTTTGGTACTTCCGGCACTGGTGTCTTTTTATTTTCTACTATATGTTTAACAATTTGCCCATCTTCTTTTATTTCAAAAGAGAAAGTATTTTCGTTAAGTATGTATCCTTCTGGAGCTAATGTTTCTTTATATGTATATGTTCCATAAGGTAGTTTGAATGTGATAACACCGTTTGTATCTGTTTTCCCTTTGGCAACTTCTTCACCTTGTTTATTGTATATAGTAAATTCAGCATTTGAAAGCTTCTTATTGTGGTCTGCAAAGTCCACTTTTGAGATTTCTAGTTCACCTTGCATGCGTTTATTTTCCACTTCTAATAAAGCGCTTTCATTCGTTTGTACGTTCACCTTTTTAATTGTAGGATCAAGTACATATCCTTCTGGAGCTTGAACTTCTTTTACGAAGTAAGTGCCGATAGGAAGTTGACGTAATTCAGCAACACCTGTATCATTGGATGTGATCTGTTTTTGGATATCACCTTTTTCGCTTACAACTTCAAACACAGCGCCTTTTAAAGGTTGTTTCTTTTCGTCGAATTTCATAATTTTTAAAGATCCTAGCATTTCTTTTGGTACTTCCGGCACTGGTGTCTTTTTATTTTCTACTATATGTTTAACAATTTGCCCATCTTCTTTTATTTCAAAAGAGAAAGTATTTTCGTTAAGTATGTATCCTTCTGGAGCTAATGTTTCTTTATATGTATATGTTCCATAAGGTAGTTTGAATGTGATAACACCGTTTGTATCTGTTTTCCCTTTGGCAACTTCTTCACCTTGTTTATTGTATATAGTAAATTCAGCATTTGAAAGCTTCTTATTGTGATCTGCAAAGTCCACTTTTGAGATTTCTAGTTCACCTTGTACATGTTTATTTTCCACTTCTAATAAAACACCTTCATTTGTTTGTACTTCAATTTTTTTAATTGTAGGATCAAGTACATATCCTTCTGGAGCTTGAACTTCTTTTACGAAGTAAGTGCCGATAGGAAGTTGATGTAATTCAGCAACACCTGTATCATCGGATGTGATCTGTTTTTGGATATCACCTTTTTCGCTTACAACTTCAAATACAGCACCTTTTAAAGGTTGTTTCTTTTCGTCGGATTTCATAATTTTTAAAGATCCTAGCGTTTCCCATTTTACTGCTAATTCTGTACTCATTTCTTCTTTACTTCTTTGCAATAATGTAGTTGTATTTTGAATGCTTCGTTTTCCATCAAAAGTAATTGCTTGTAAATTTGTTAGTGTTGATTTTATTCTGAACTTAAAATCTCCACTAGCTGTATTTTTAGGAATCAAAATCTTGAATTTTTCATTAATAGAAAATGTAGTTTTCTTTTCCCCATTTTCATTTAAGAGTTGAATTCCTGCAGGTGCATTTTCGCCTTCAATTGTATATGTTCCAGAAACTGCATTTGTTTGAATTGTATATAAACCTGTTTCTAAATAGTCTCCATTTTGTTTTACGTTTTGTGAATCAGGAGAATTTACATTGAAAAATACGTTTTGGGATTCTTCCCCATTTTTAGATTTTTCGACTAACTGTTTCATAAGAGTATGTATCTGTTGACTTTGTGGTACTAATTCATCTACTTGTAATTGTCCAAGAGTAATCCATACCGCTAATTGGGTTGCGTAATATGCTTCCTCTGGTGTAGATACACCTAATTCGGCTGGACTTTTCTGTGGATATCCGTTTAATAGTACACGATATACTTCGTCTGTTGCTCTCCCCATTTCAGGTAAATCCTGTCCATTAGGGGAAGGTAAGTTTAGTGATAAACAATATTCGATACTCCCTGATGCTCCTTTAAGTGTTCCAGTTTTAATTTCTCGATGTTTTAATTTACTATAACTCCACTTTATTTGAAATTTTTCTTTATGTACAATTTCAGCTTTTGCTTGTGGAACAGAAACTCCTAACAATATAATAAGCACACTTAACATAGAAAACCATTTTGCTAACATTTTTTGTTTCATTTCTTCATCCACCACCATTTATCAAATTTTATGTATAGAAAATCTTGTATTTTTATTACACTTGCTTCCGGTAAAAGCGAATAATTGATATATCTATCAAAGTTTCGCAAGAAAAGATTTAATAATTAGAAAATTTACACTATTTTTATCCTGTTGTAAATGACATTGTAAAAAAAAGACAAATATTTTTGTTTAATTTTGTCACTTTTCCGACAATTTAAGATGCAAGTATTTAATAAAAATTAAAATAGCATTATAAGTTGCATCTTTTTGAATAATATGCATTTGGTTATAAAGAGAACTGTCGGGCATAAAAGTAAAAATTTACAAGTAAATAGGAAAATATGTATATGCAAAATTACATATTGTTATTATAAATGCTATTGTAGAAAAAGAACAGATGTTTTTTGAATTTAATTTTGTCATTTTTTTGAAAATTCAAGATGCAATTGCTTAATAAAAATTATAACAGCATTATATGTTACAGCTTTTTGAATAATAGTAAACTTTGTGTATTTATTTATCCAAAGAACTGTTGGTGCATACAAGTAAATAGAGAAATATGCATATGCAAAATTACATATTGTCATTATAAATGCTATTGTAGAAAAAGAATAGATGTTTTTAATTAAAACATTGTCATTTTTTCGAAAATTCCAATGAGGCTATTTAGCAAAAAGTAAAATAGTATTGCAAAATGAATAAAATGAAACTTTATTCATTTTGCAATACTATTTTCATATCTTTATAGATGAATCTAATGCGATTATCATTACGTAAAGAATCATAGATGTTTTTATGGATAATATAGTTGAATGATAAATATGCTTCAGAAGAATGGAACACAATTAGGTAAAGAGCTAATATTTGCTATAGGAGTAAGAGATAGATAATATGAAAGTAACGCGAGTTATACGTAAAGGAAAAGAGTTAGAGCTATAGGTTAGCTTTCTATTTTTTGAAAGGAGAATATAGTATGGAAACAATGCCGAATTGGCTTATGCAACGTGCTTTTTTAACACCGGAGCGCATCGCAATTGAAACGAAGGAAAGTACGTATACGTTTTTGCAACTTCATGAGAACGTGCTTTTATGTTGTGAACATCTTGCTTATTTACAAGTGAAAAAGGGGACAAAAGTGGCTGTTCTGATGAAAAATAGTATGGAAATGGTGATTGCAATTCATGCTCTTTCTTATGTAGGAGCAGTCGCTGTTTTGTTGAATACACGTCTTTCAAGAGAAGAGCTACTTTGGCAAATGGAGGACGCAGAGGTATCTTGTTTGCTTACGGATGAAGAGTTTGAGGGAGCGCAAGTGCCTGTAAATTTATTTACAGATCTTTCGGCATTGCCGAAAAACAAGGTAACTGTGCAAAGTGAGTTTGTTTTAGCCGAGACGATGACAATTATTTATACGTCAGGTACGACAGGGAAACCAAAAGGTGTGATGCTTACGTACGGGAATCATTGGTGGAGTGCAGTTGGGTCTTCGCTCAATTTGGGGCTTCGTGATGATGATTGTTGGTTAGCGTGTTTACCGCTTTTTCATGTGGGCGGGTTATCGCTGCTAATGAAGAATATTATGTATGGTATGAGGGTGTTACTTGTTCCGAAGTATGATCCGGATTTTATTCATGAAGCGCTGCAAACGAGAGGTGTAACGATGATTTCCGTTGTCTCTAAGATGCTGACAGATTTATTAGAACGACTGCAAGAAGATACCTATCCAACGTTTCTTCGCTGCGTATTACTTGGCGGAGGACCAGCTCCAAGACCGCTTTTGGAAACGTGCGTTACAAAAGGGATTCCAGTGTATCAAACGTACGGAATGACGGAAACGTCTTCGCAAATTTGTACGTTGGCCGCTGATTATATGTTAACGAAAGTTGGTTCAGCTGGAAAACCGTTATTTCCATGTCAGCTTCGTGTTGAGCAAGATGGAAGGGAAGTTAGTGTAGGAATGGCCGGGGAAATTGTTGTGAAGGGGCCGAATGTAACGAGTGGTTATTTCAACCGTGAAGAGGCGACAAGAGCGAGTATTCACGATGGTTGGTTACATACGGGAGACATTGGCTACTTAGATGGAGATGGTTTTCTCTATGTGCTAGATCGCCGCAGTGATTTAATTATTTCCGGCGGAGAAAATATATACCCAGCGCAAATTGAGGAAGTCTTACTCATGCATCCTGCTGTTTTAGAAGCGGGAGTTGTTGGAGCGAGTGATGAGAGATGGGGACAAGTTCCTGTCGCATTTGTTGTGAAATCAAAAGAGGTAACGGCAGAAGAATTGTTTGCTTTTTGCGTGGAGAGACTTGCACGGTATAAAGTGCCAAAAGAAGTTCATTTTCTTTCTGATTTGCCGCGCAATGCTTCTAAAAAATTATTGCGCCGTGAACTACGGCAGCTGGCGGAGGAAATGTAAATGCGCATAAAAAAAGCGATCCTTCATGTAACAGAAATGCCGCTCGTTATTCCGTTTGCCGCAAGTTACGGGACGTATGAAAAGCGCGAAAGTATTGTAATTGAATTGATAGATGAAGAAGGGCGAAGCGGCTTTGGCGAAGTGGTTGCTTTTTCAGAGCCTTGGTACACAGAAGAAACAGTTCTGACAGCACTTCATATGCTGCAAGACTTTTTGTTGCCAGTGCTATTTGAACAGCGGCTGTCTCATCCTTCTGATGTTACGTCTCTTTTTCAACATATAAAGCGCAACAATATGGCGAAAGCAGGAATTGAGGGTGCATTATGGGATTTGTATGCAAAGCGTGAGAATCAATCGCTTGCAGCGCTGCTTGGCGGTACAAAACAGGAGATTGAAGTCGGTGTCGTGATTGGACTTGATACAATTTCTAATATGTTAAAACGAATTGAAATGTACGCTGAAGAAGGGTATAAACGGTTTAAAGTGAAAATCAAACCGGGCAATGACTATGCTTTGCTTCACGAAATTCGCAAAGCGTTTCCGACGATTCCGTTGATGGCAGATGCCAATTCAGCCTATACGTTGGCGGATGTGAAGCAGTTACAAAGGTTGGATGAATTTGATTTAATAATGATTGAACAGCCGTTAGCAGATAACGATTTTCTTGATCATGCCCGTTTGCAGCAGCAGATGGAAACGCCCATTTGCCTAGATGAAAGCATTCATTGTTTAGAAGATGCGAGAGTGGCCATAACACTTGGGAGCTGCCGCATTATCAACATAAAACCTGGACGAGTTGGCGGATTAACAGAATCCATTCGTATCCATGATTATTGTCAGCAGCATGGTATTCCCGTTTGGTGCGGAGGTATGGTAGAAATGGGAATTTCCAGAGCGCAAAATGTTGCGCTTGCATCGCTTCCGAACTTTACAATTCCCGGTGATATTTCCGCTTCTAGCAGGCATTGGAAGCAAGATATTATCTCCCCGGAAGTAATATTGCAACATGGGAAAATTGTAGTTCCTGAGCAAGTTGGGTTTGGTTATAACATAAACCGGGCAAGACTAGAAGAGATAATGAAACAATGTATTGTATGTGAGAGGTGAACAGATGCAAAAGCATGAACAGGTGCTGCGTCATATCCAAAATCGTTTATTAGAAACACCCTTTGTAAAAGTAGCGTACATTTTCGGATCTCATGCAAGAAAAGAACCGACGCTTTCTTCAGACTATGATATAGCGATTGAGACAACACATATTTCAGTAGGTGCTTTTCAATGGCTTTGGTTTCAATTAGCAGAAGAATTAGACGGAATCGGAAAAATAGATGCAGTACATTTAAATGCATTGCCTAACAGTGAGTTGAAACGTCGCATTTTACGAGAAGGCCGTTTGTTTGCACAGCGGATATAAAGTAAAACTTTCGTCAGTGGGGATACTGCCTACGAATAACTGGATAAAATGAGTGGCGTCATTCATATTGCCACCCTATTGAGCGTTACCATGTATGGTTCCATTTTCACGTTTTTTCGAATCCTTTATTAAGGTTTTTTCTACGAAATCCTTTTAGAATCTTATGTTAGAACAAGCCTGTTTTTAAATAGAACAAGCTTCTTATTTCTGTCCGAAACATAGGATAAATGGAATCCACTGAAAGGATCCCGTAAAGAAAAAGGATTTTTTATTAAAGGAGGAATAGAGCAATGGGTGAAAGTTGTGAACACGGGCACGGACACGGGCACGGACATGGGCATCGCCACGGTAATGGCTTTGCGCTTTTAATCGTATTGTTTATTTTATTAATCATTATCGGTGCTAGCTGCTTTGGTGGCTGTGGTTATGGTGGTTATGGCGGCTACGGTGGCCCTGGCTACGGTTACGGCGGTTTTTGTTGCTAACATGTTAAAAACTATTGAAAATAGCCTTGTGCTCTGCACAAGGCTATTTTATTCACAGTTTAATATGTTGTGATAATTTTTGAATGTAAAATGAGCGGATAAAGAAAAAGAAAATGATTTCAATTATGCCAAAGAGACTCAATATTAACAATTCTTCTTTTAGCAATGAGAAAGAGAACATACTTTGTAAAAATTTAATTGCAAATATTGTATGAATACAAGCAATCACATAAGGAACGAAAAATAGGATTGCTAATTGAATCGTTGCCGAACGTATCATTTCGGATTTTGTTAGGCCAATTTTCGTAATGGTCTTATATTTCTCTGTTTCCCTAGTGAGATCAGTGTACATACGGAAATACAAAACACTTCCCGCTCCCATTAAGAAAATAATGCAAAGAAATGTTCCCATAAAGAAGTTGGCAACGTTCTCACGTTTGTCAGCATATAATTCATCACTCGATGTGAAAATTTGAAAATGAGCCCTATGTTTTTGAGCGTCCTGCTGATCTGTATGGAGCAATATACTCTTTTCATCTTCTGTAGTCATACGTAACATGCGTTTTGTAAGAGGCAATGTATTTTCCCAATCATCGACTTGAAAATTATAAAATGTCATTGGTTCGAGATGTGGAATTTCGTTTTCGACGACATAATCTTGCAGTACAATCAAGTAGGTATGAGCGTCCTCCGGTATAATTGGTTTGTCAGCTATTTCTTTTATATGAAATTCTTTTTTATTAGATTGTAACGTAATAGTTGTTTGTGTAAGAAAAGGGTTTGTTAATAGTTCTAATGGCACTGGTGAATATCTTGGAACTAAATATGTTTCTTTGTTTGTTAATTGAATTGGAGGACGATTTAGAAATTTAGCAAGACCATTATAGTCACTTTGCTTTATAATCCAAATGTCTTCATTTCCCACTTTATCTTGATAAATAATTGCCCTATGCTTTTGGTAAGTAAATTTGTCTGTACGCAATTCTTTCTCTAGTGCTTCCATATGTTTTGTTTCAAACGTATTTCCTTCATGAGAAACGTAAGCAAATGGAAAAGGAAATGCTTCTTCTATAGAAGCATTTGTATATTTATTAAAGGCATATAACGGTGTAATAATTGAAAAAGCAATTGTAGATAGTATTGTTACTATAAAAAGCATATTAATGTTGATGCGGACCCTTGATGGTAAGTCAGATATCCAGAGTATATTTGTTTTTTTCATATAAAAGCGTCGTTGCTTTTTTAATACATGAATGAAAAGAAAGCTAGCCTGTGAAAATAGCAAATATGTCCCAACTGTAACAAGAGGAATAATAGATAAAATAATGAGTAAACCGGTTCCATTCGTTAAGTTTTTTTCTGTTATATAAGTTTCTGGATATGCCGCAAAAATATAACCTGAAAGTAAACACAGTAAACTAAAAATGGAAGTGACAATAGAAGGTGATGTCTCCTTCTGTTTGCACATTCGACCATTTAAAAGATAGATTGCTTTCTGTGTACGGATTAAAGCCGGTGTAAAGAGCGATACGCTGATAAAAAGTATGAGAAACGTTTTTATCGTTATCCAAATTGCTTTTGAAGGCCAATATAAATAAAGGCCGTTAACACCGGAAATTTTTGATGTAATTAATAAGAAAAAGTTAGAAAATACAAGGCCGGCTTGAAGGCCGATACAAATAGCAAGAATCCCAATAATCATATTTTCTAAAAAAATAAGCCATTTCATTTGTTTGTTTGTAATACCTAAAATGAGTAAAATGCCACACTGTTTTTGACGTACCTTTAAAAATGTTCCAATCGAGTACAATAAAAAGAAAAGAGAAAACAGGATAATTACCACTTGAGTAAACCCGATTAAGGTAAGAAAAGGTCCTGTTTCGTTAAAACTTTTAACATTTTGCAAACGTGGATGATACCGATACACAGCAAATGAAAAGAACACCGTAATAGAAAATGAGCTGCTTAAAAAATAAGCAAAGTAAGCTCTTGAGTTGCGAACGACATTCCTTAAAGCAAACTGCCAAAAATTCATCCACGTCTTCCTCCCAGCAATGCTAATACATCTAATATTTCTTGATAGAACTTCTCACGGTATAAGCCGCGGTGCAGTTCATTATAAAGCTCACCGTCTTTAATAAAAATAACGCGGTTGCAATAACTAGCAGCAAATGGATCATGTGTCACCGTTAAAATTGTTGCTTGTTCTTCTTTGTTTAACTTTGTAAATAACTCCATCACATCAATTGCAGCTTTCGAATCTAAGTTTCCTGTCGGCTCATCGGCAAGTAGTAACGAAGGTTTATGGATAACTGCACGGGCCACCGCTGTGCGCTGTGCTTGTCCTCCGGAAACTTCAAAAATTCGTTTATTTAAAATATGGTCGATACCGAGTTTGCTTGAAATGGTATCTAATTTTTCATCCATTTCAGAAAGCGGGACATTATCTAATGTTAAAGGCAACACGATGTTTTCACCAATTGTTAATGTATCTAATAAGTTAAAGCTTTGAAATACAAATCCTAATTCTTGCCGACGAAAGATCGCTAACTTTTCACTGCGAAATGTATGAGGCTGTTTTCCGTTAATAAAGACTTCTCCTGCTGTAGGAGAATCAATGGTCGATATAACATTTAATAAAGTTGATTTCCCGCTTCCTGACGGGCCCATAATTGCAACAAATTCCCCTTTATCTACATGTAAATTAATATTTTTTAAAGCAGTATGTGGGACCTTTCCCTCATACACTTTCGATACATTTTGAATATGCAGTACTTCTTCCATATATCAATCACCTTTCTAATGCTATACATCCATTTTCATTTTTTTACATATAAGTCGCTGTTATGCATTAACAGAGGTATTTATTTTTTATATTTATATATATATATCTGTTTATAGTTTAATATGCTGGGACAATTTTTGCATATATAATGAACGAATTAAAAGGAAAAAGAGAATTTCAACTGTTCCAAAAATGATCAGAACAACGCTAACCTCAGTAAACAAGGATAGGTTTATTACGCCTTTCCACATTTTTGCGGCAAACATCGTATGGATGGAAGCCATTATATATGGCACAAAAAATAAGATAGCAAGCTGAATGGTAGCCGACCGTTTCATTTCTGATTCTGTTAAGCCAATTTTTGTAATCGTAATATATTTGTCTTGTTCATTTGTTAAATCCGTATACATCCGGAAGTAAAGCACACTTCCGGCCCCGATAAAGAAGATAACGCCAAGGAACGTCCCAATAAAGAAAAAGGAAGCATTTTGGAGTTTCGTTTCATATAGTGTATTGCTTCCTTCAAAAGCTTCATATAAACGTTCTTCAGAATGAATTTGTTTGCGGTCCGCATAAAGCTTTTTGATGAATGTAGCTGCGATTGTGTATGTATTTTCCCAATTTTGCACTTGGAAATTGTATAACGCCATATGTTTCATAGCGTGTGATAGCGAGTGTACCGTATTGTCGGATAAGACGAGTACATTTGGAACAATTCCAGTGGGTATCACATTTTTATCACCAACACCTTGCACGTGTAATTTCAAGGGATTTGGCGAAAGGATAATCGGCTGTTTTTGGGATGATGGTTCCAATTTACCAAACATCAATTCATAAGAGTGCCCGGGTAGTATATATGTTTCATCATCTTTCAAGAAAATCTGTTTATAGTGTAGTGCAGTAGCTAACTGATTATAATCACTTTGTTTTAATACATACACTTCATCTCCATAGAGAGAATTTGTTTCTTTTTGTAATGATACACCATACAAGTCTACTTTTATTTTGTTGTATTCAAACTTCTCGTTTTTTAGCTGCTGTTCTAACCAGTCGATATGATGCGAAGCAATTGGATTGGCATCATAAGAAAGATAAGTGAATGGAAAGGGGTTATCTTTCACAATTTGTGCCTTTGTGAATTTACCAAATCCATAGATGAAAGTAATCATCGTAAAGGCAAGAGTAGACAACATCGTTACGACAAAGAGCATATTAATATTTGTACGAATACGGCTTGCTAAGTCAGAAATCCACAGCATATTAATTCGTTTCATATAAAATTTCCGTCTTCTTTTCAATATATGAATGAGCAGAAAACTAGTTTGTGAAAAGAAAAAGTATGTCCCAACAGTCACAAGTGTTGGAATGACAAAAATACTAGAGATAATGTATAGTACACCAATCGTATCACCTAGCGATATAAAGTACTTTGGACATATTGCTAGCATGTATCCAGACAGTAAGCATAAAATACCGAACAAGGAAATGATGATGGATGGTTTCTTTTCCTTTTGATTTATTTTTCCTTCTTTTAAAAGACGTACAGCTTTTCTCGTTCGAATTAAAACAGGAGTGAAAGCTGATACGAAGATAAAGAGTCCAAGAAAAGTTGATGTTGTTAACAGAATTGCACCTTTTGGAAAATATAAATATAATCCGGGCATGTGCGTAATTTTTGCTGTAACTAATAAGAAAAATTGCGAAAATACAATTCCAAGTTGAATGCCAACAAAAATGGAAAGAATGCCAATTAACATATTTTCAATAAAAATGAGTCGTTTTAATTGCTTCTTTGATATACCTAAAACAGTTAAAACGCCAAATTGTTTTTTTCGAACCTTTAAGAACGTGCCGGTAGAATAGAGTAAAAAGAAAAATGAAAAGAATACAATAACAGCCTCAGATACACCCATTAAGGTGTCGATACCGGAAGTTGTGTCAGCATTTTGTAAACGAGGATGAAATAAATACACGGCAAATGAAAAGAAAATTGTAATGGAAAAGGAACTGCTTAAAAAGTAGGCAAAATAAGCACGGGAGTTACGTGTTACGTTCTTAAATGCAAATTGCCAAAATGTCATATTTTTATCCTCTCAGTCTTAAAATCATTCTTATATGTTGCAAAAGTGCATGAGGAAAGGGTTCCTCATACACTTTGTCATAAATCCATTTTCATTTTTAAACATATAAGTTACTGCTATGCAAATCAAAAAATGGCTTTCTCTCATTGTTTAAAACCTTTAAGCAATGAGAGTTTTAGAGCATTCTATAAGTTAATCTTTATCTGATTTGTTTAGGGCAGCATTATAGAAAATAATTTTGATACTTGTCCCTTTACCAACCTCAGAATCTAGTTTGACAGAATGACCTAAATAAGAGCAAATTTTACTCACAATATATAAGCCCATGCCGGTAGACTCTCCAAACATTCGACCATTTTTTCCTGTATAAAATGGTTCAAATACACGACGAATATCTTCTTGCGGAATGCCGACACCTTCATCGCGCACTTCTAAAATAATATCTTTCCCGCTTTGAGCAGCAGATAAGAATACTTTTTTTCCTCTTTCCCCTGAATAGCGAACCGCATTTGTCATTAACTGATAAATAATGAATTTTAGCCACTTTGCATCAGAAGTAACCATTAAATCAGAATGCACTTCTAAAACAGGAAAGACACCGTTTCGAATAAATAACTCTTTTAAGCTATTTATATTTTTTGTGACTGCATCTTTTAATGAAATCGTTTCTACATGAAAGTCTTCATGGAAATTATTTAACCGTGCCATATATAATGCCATATCTAGTCCTTGATTTAATTTTTCTAGCTCTTGTTTAAATTTCGGAATAAGATGCTCATCTTCCATTTCAGATACCATGAGTTGCATAACAGAAACGGGCGTTTTCATTTGATGTACCCATTGGTTAATAAACAGTTGATGCTCTTGCTGTTTTACTTCATATGCTTGTAAGTCTTTTTGAAACAGACGATATTGTGTACGAACAAGCTCATTTACACCATGCGGCATAGGGGCAGTTGCTCGCTCAATGAACGCATCCTCTATTTTGTCAGGAAGTTCACTTAGTCGGTTATATAATCTGCGATTTCGAACGTAGCGGTAAGTGAGAAAACAAATGAATAGATACATACTTAGCACAATAAAATAAAATTTATTGTTTTTAAATCCATCAACGGTATCATACAAAACGAAGATAACACCAAAGTTTAAAATATAAAGAAGAAAATAGCCAATATGATCACGTAAAAATAACTTCATTCTCTATTCACTCCAAGTTGCGTTTAACCGATAGCCTAAGCCGCGTACAGTCTCGATTGCATTTTCAATTCCAAGCTCAGTGAACTTTTTACGAAGCCGCGTAATATTTACGTTTAATGTATTTTCTTCGACAAAGCTTTCATCATCCCAAAGTGCAGATAACAAATCTTCTCTGTTTGCTGTGCGCGGATGTTTAGAAACAAGCATCTCTGCTAGAATTGCTTCTTTTTTGGTGAGCAATACATGCTCATTTTTATAGTGGAGCTCTGGTCGTTCAGGATATAGTTGTAATCCTTCCACTTCAACGATGCGCTCTGTCATACTCGGTGCATAGTCGCCGTAGATGCGGCGTAATTGACCTTTAATTTTTGCCATTACAACATCATAATGAAACGGCTTAGTAATATAATCATCAGCACCGCTTTCAATCGCCATAATTTGCTCCATTTCACCAGCGCGAGCAGAAATGAAAACAATTGGACAAGTGGATTCGTGGCGAATTTGACGGCACCAGTAGAAACCATCAAACTTCGGTAAATTTACATCCAATAAAACAAGATGTGGTTTTGTATGATTAAATGAAGCCATAATATCATCAAAGTTATCTGCAACAACTGCCTCGTAACCGTATTTTTGAATATGAGATTGCAGCAAAGATGAAATACTTGGATCGTCTTCTACAATTAAAATCTTGTACATACGTACATGCCTCCTCTAACTTTGTGTATATATAGTGTAACATTTGTTTTCTTCGTTTTCATTATGTCAATCCTTATTATATATACAAGTTTAAGAAACGCCATAAAAACCTCCTTTCTTTTAGAGGGAATCAAATATTTCAGCGACTTAAATGTCGAAAAGTTTTACGATGATCATGTACAGTGTCCTCTTGGTATTGTTTATTGGAAATATGGATGTTATTGCAACTGGACTGGGCTATGATTTACCGATAAATCATTTTTCAGGATTGCTTGTTGGTATTTTATTTTTAGTGATAGGAAACTATTTACCGCAATGTAAACCAAACTATTTCATTGGCATTCGTACTCCATGGACATTAAGCAATGAAGAAGTATGGCGCAAAACCCATCGTTTTAGCGGAAAAGTATTTATCGTTTTGGGGATTATTATGTGCGGAAGTATTCTTGCGCTTGTTACTTGGAGAACATATATTATACTAACCGTTGTTTTTGGTGGTGTGGTAGTCACAATGCTGTATTCTTATCTCGCTTATCAGAAAGAGATGAGAGGATAGTCGGAAAAATCAGTTTTCCTTGTTTTTGTATGTAATTATCTGCAAAGTGTAAATAGTAGAGAACTTGTATGGGTACTAATAAAGAAATAAGAAGAAGGTTCTGATATAGTGCTTTTCTTAATATATAGCATAAAAATTATATTAAAATAATTATAAATGAGACATGTTTAAAATATGGATTTTATATTAGTAATCTATTTATTATATTTTGTTTAAATAACAACAAAATTTATGAAAAAAGACAAAAGAAAAAAGCCACTTTTCCATTTGGAAGAGTGGCTTTTTTAAACCTTACATAAATGTAAGGTTTATGTAAGAGAAATAGATAGTCCGCTATTGTTGGGAATGTTATAGTAACAAGATACTTCGGAAAAGAATTCTAATATAATTTTTATAAAGATAAGGTTTCTTATATAACAATTCTAATTGTGTAAGGAAGTGTAATCGTGGCAACAGTAATGATGAGATAAGATAAAGCGAGGGATATAGTAATGAAGACAGTGTTAGACGCTAAGGATATTAGAAAAGTATATAATACTGGTGGAAATACATACGAAGCGTTAAAAGGCATTAACTTGCAAGTGAAAGAAGGCGAGTTCGTTGGAATTATGGGGCCGTCTGGATCAGGAAAAACAACGTTATTAAATGTTCTTTCTACAATTGATAATGCAACGAACGGTGAAATTTTAATTGATGGAAATGATATTGTGAAAATGAATGATGATAAATTAGCGTTGTTCCGTCGTGATCATTTGGGATTTATTTTCCAAGATTATAATTTATTAGATACGTTAACAGTGAGAGAAAATATTGCACTTCCACTGGCATTATCAAAAGTTAAGGCAAGCGAAATTGACCGCCGCGTTCTTGAAATCGCGAAAAAATTTGGCATTGATCATATTTTAGAGCAATATCCATACCAAGTATCTGGTGGGCAAAAACAGCGCTGTGCAGCTTCTCGTGCGATTGTTACAAATCCAAGTATGATTTTTGGGGATGAGCCAACGGGTGCGCTAGATTCTAAGTCTGCAACTGATTTATTAGAGAGTTTGAAAGCATTAAATGAATACGATCAATCGACAATTTTAATGGTTACACATGATGCGTTTGCCGCAAGTTATTGTAAACGCGTTATTTTTATTAAAGATGGTGAGTTATATAAAGAACTGCACAGAGGAGAAGTAACGCGTAAGCAATTTTTTGGGCGGGTATTAGACGTAATGTCTACAATCTCTGGAGGTGCAGTAGATGACGTTATCTAGTATTGCCCTTCGCAATATAAAGCGTAACTTTAAAGATTATGCTTTATATTTTATGTCGATGATTTTTAGTATCGTCATTTACTTTACCTTTGCATCGCTTCAATATAATACGCAAATGGAAAAAGCAGCGGAAGGATCAAAGAAAATTAGCGGTGCCTTCGAAGTTTCTAGCGTGATGCTTATTATTTTCGTAGCGGTATTTATTATTTATTCCAATGGTTTCTTTACACGTAAACGAAAAAAAGAGGTTGGTTTATATTCTTTACTCGGAATTCGTAAACGCCAAATTGGGAGAATGCTGTTTTATGAAAATATGTTAATGGGGTTAATGTCGCTAATAATTGGGATTGTAATTGGCAGCTTACTGTCTAAGTTATTCCTTGAATTATTAGTAGACTTAATGGGACTCGATTTACAAGTTCATTTTGAGGTGCCACTAGCGGCGATTATGAATACGGCTGTTATTTTCTTTGTTATTATTTTATATACATCGCTGCAAGGATATCGTTTAATTTATCGCTTTAAACTGATTGAACTGTTTCGCGCTGAACGTGAAGGGGAAGGAATGCCGAAAGGATCTACTATTATCGCATGTATCGCTGTATTCTTAATTGGTTCTGGATATTTCTTATCACTTCTGTTTACGAAAGTTATTAAATATGTAGACTTTATGATGACTGCATTTTATATTTTATTTGCGACTGTAATAGGTACGTATTTATTATTTATGTTCTTTACAGTTGTTGTTTTAAGAAGAGCAAGGAATCATAAATCATCCTTTTATAACGGAATGAATATGGTAACTACATCTCAGCTTTTATACCGCATGAAAGGAAATGCAAAATCTTTGGCGACAATTGCTATTTTGAGCGCGGTAACATTAACGGCTGTTGGTACATCTGTTACGACGTATTATAATACATTTACTCAGGCGAAGGATCTTGCTCCGTATAGTTTTTCTTATGAGAAAAAAGATGCCACTTTCGAACGAAAGGTGAATGCAATATTCACAGAAGAGAAGAAATACAACCCGATTACAGCGCAATTTGAAATTGAAATGGTACCGGTGAAAGGGAAATTTACAGGCAAAAAAGCAGATATAAGTATGAATTCTCATTATATGATGACAGAAAGATATCAACTTGTGTCGCAATCTGCCTTTAATATAATTGCGAAAAAAATGGATGTGGATACGGTAAGTTTAACTGCTAGAGAAGCATTTGTATTTGATGGTATGTATATCGAAGGACACGAGTTTAGTACAGCATATAAAGGAAACAAAGCAGTGTTTCCTATTGGGAATGAAACGAAGACATTAACAATTAAAGATGCTGAAGGTCTTAATGTTACGAATTTAGGGGAATTAGTTGTTGTTGTGCCAGATGACGTATACGAGCAAGCGAAAAAGACAGCTGAAACAAGAGTTGTTAAAAATATTAATGTGAAAAATGAGAAAGACAGTAAAGTATTAACGAAGAAGCTAGTAAAGATTATGCCAAGAGAGTCTGAAGCGGCACCGGTCTTTAGAGATTTCTATACAGGGTTTAAAAGCGGAATGGAAGCAACGGGTATGATGATGTTCATCGGTGTTTTCTTAGGGCTTGTATTTTTACTGGCAACAGGGTCTATCATTTACTTCAAACAGTTAACGGAAGCAAATGCAGACCGTGATCGCTACATTGTTCTTCGTAAAATTGGAGTAACAAAGCAAGAAATGAAGAAAGCAATTTCAAAGCAAATCTTCTTTATTTTTGCGATTCCATTAGTGGTTGGCATTCTGCATAGCTTATTTGCACTAAAAGGATTATCAAACTTATTGTCGTTTGAAATTTTAATTCCGTTATTAATGAGCATCGGTGTGTACAGTATAATTTATATTGGTTATTACTTCTTAACGGTTCGTTCGTATTTTAAGATTGTAAGCGGGGAGTAGTAGAAAAAGAGGTTGTCACAAAAGGTCTAGCCTTTTGGAGATAGCCTTTTTCTCGCCTTCAATATAAAAAACCTCCTATAAACCAGTCCAACTACATCATTTTTTCTCCTGAAAAATAAAGATAGCCGCTACTCCGATGATTGAAGTAGCGGCGTACATTTTTAGATAATGCTGATATAAATCAAAGTGTTTATCTGGATTTTCTGCCTAATTCTTCACTAAAATTGACATATAAGGCATTGTTGTAAATTCATTTTCTTTCAGTAAATTGAGTACTCCTTTTAGATAAGCAGTGTTATGCTCAACTGTTTTTGCGAAAGATTGGATAAGTTTAATCACTAAATCTGTCGTTAGTCCTTTATGAAAGCCTGCCATGCCGATTAAATGAAGTTTTATCATTGAATAGTGAATGATTAGCATCACATAATTATCAAAAAGCGTTTTTTGTCCAAACGGGAATAAATTTTTAAATATATAATTGACTAGGTAGTTTTCTAAAATGTACTCATGTTCTGTCATAAATGGTTCGTAAAATTCTTCATAGGCCTTTTTATAGTACGTTGTAAGTTCTTCAATAGTTGCTTCCTCTGTATATTGAATACCTTTTAACATTTCATCTAAACAGTCGCGGTATCGTTGACTTGAGATAGATTGGTTAGTACGATAGCCCACTAAATCTTTACACAATGCCATTTGCACAGCTAATTGAGTAGGTATATTGTCAAGTGACTCTTTCATTCCTTGATTAGACATCCAGTTGGTGAAATCAGCAATGACATTTGGAATGCCATGAACATCATCTTGATCGATGTGTTTCTGTACCTTTTGATAGAACATTCCCAAAATGATAAGACGCTCCGCTAGCGTATAAGAACGGTCCTGAATAACTTGAATAGAAAAAACACGTAATTCCCAAAAAAATTTTTGGGGTGTATTATCGATTTTCAGGCCATCTGTTTTTAAACTGTTTGTAATAGATCCACGAGTATTAGCTGGTTCTTCTATCTCAGCAAAATCAATTCCATTTGGATTCAAAAGAGCTAAACGTGCAGCTTCAGGACATGACATAGTGGCTGATTTCTCAATTATGCCGTTAATACTATTAATAGAGCGAGGATAGACTGTACAAGTATTAGATAAATACTCTTCTCCTAATTTTAATTGAACTCTGCAAAGATTCTCTTCAGATAGGAAGGAACATCTTCTTCCATCCTCCATTTGAATTTTAGCGTAAGACTCAGAAGAAGGATTTGAACGTTGTCTTGTTACCTTATTTTTGAAAAGCGGCTTTAATTCTAAATCACGAGATTTTTTGTATTTTTTATACGTGTCTTCATCAACAGTTACTCTCCACCCAATACAACAAGAATCTTCACACTCTGATCCTATACAAGAGAATTGTTGCATATATTGGGGAACAAGCAGCGGTCTATTTTTTGTGTTAGTAAGTGTCATGGTATTTGTCTCCTTAGTTACAATAAACTAATAATTATATAATAATTGTATATTAAGAAATAAGGATTATCAACATTGGATTTGAGTCAATATTTTGGACGGAAAAAAGGGCGTTTTTTTATTAATATGAAAAGACGAGGCTGCTCAAAAGCCTTACTTTTGGGACAACCTCGTTTTTTGCTAAGTATGTATGTCTTATTACTTATCTGTTGCAACTGATGCAATAAACGGTAAGTTACGATATTTCTCAGCACAGTCAATGCCGTAACCAACGATAAATTCATCTGGGATTACGAAGCCAACATATTCCGCTGTTAAGTCAACTTTACGGCGTTCTGGTTTATCAAGAAGCGTACAGAATTTTAACGTTTTTGGTTTATGCATTAAGAAATGGTCTTTTAAGAAGTGAAGTGTTAAACCAGAATCGATAATATCTTCTACTACGATTACGTTTTTACCAGTAATATTTACATCGATATCTTTTAATAATTTTACTTTTCCAGTTGTTGTTGTTTGGTTTCCATAGCTAGATGCCGAAATGAAGTCAATTGTTACATCATTTTTAATATGGCGAATTAAATCTGCTGCAAATACGAAAGAACCTTTTAACACAGCAATAACAAAAATTTCTTCTCCTTCAAAATCACGTTCGATTTGCAGCGCTAATTCTTTTACTTTTTCTTGCAGCTGTTCTTGTGAGATTAAAGTGTCTTTTATTTGAATATCCATCGAAAGCCTCCTACGTTGTAAAACTTATGAACAGTTTGACTGTAAAGGATTGAGGTGGAAAAGTCAAAAAAGAGTACTTACTTTAAATAGAATACACATAATATTAAGAATATAATAGAGTAAAAAGGCAGGTGGACTATGCGGAAACTTCTAGTGACTCTTGTTCATATTTGTTTGCTTCTAGTGACATTTACTCTGTTAGTATGTTTACCAACATTATTTGTAGATGGAAGAGATGTTGGATTTCATGTGAAACCGTTCCTCTCGCAAATTATAAATGTTTTCTCTTCGATATTGCACCCTGCGCAGTTAAAGATGACAATTGGAACGCAAGTACGAGCCATTCCAGATAATGTAGAAGTATTTGTGATGCAGAAAAGGGAATACCCGCTCTTTCCTGTTGTAATAAAGCCTTATATATATTCGATTGGGCTTATTTTCGGCGCATTCGTTGTATCTGTTTTGTTTGCAGTTATCAGTAGTGTAGGAGTTGCTATGCTACCAAGAAACATTCGTATAATAATAGAAGGGTTTGTATCCATTTTGAAGACAGTTCCGGATGTCTTTTTTATTTTCTTTATTCAGCTTCTTATTATAAGTGTGTATCGAAATATAGACTTTTTAGCATTAAATCCAATTTCTACAGAACAAAATCCATCCATCGTACTACCAATCCTCATTCTATCTGTTTTACCGACTATCTCATTATTTCAACTGCAACTATTACTTATCGGCGAGGAACGAAAGCAAGAGTATGTTACCTTCGCAAAGGCACGAGGTTTTAGTGAAATGTATATTTTGTGTAGACATATTTTTCGGAATGTTATCGTTTCTGTTATGAATCACGTGCAATATATATTGTTAATTCTCGTGACAAACTTGTTCATTTTTGAATATCTGTTTCATGCAAATGGGATATTGTCCATTATAATGAGTGGTCAAGATCCAGCGGTCATTGTGTATTTGCTTTTGCTTTTTATCGTACCTATTTATGGAGTCGTTCTATTTCTACAATGGCGAAAGGAGAAATTGTATGCGTAGGCACTTCCATATTATATTTGTTACCATTGTTTTTCTTTTGCTTCTTATCAGTTTTTTTCTGCCATATGTAAAGCATGAACCTGCAGTGAAGCAATATCGTTATGATGAAAATGACACACTTGTAGAAGCTGCACCATTTTCTCCATCTCGTGAGTATTGGTTCGGAACAGATCGAAGAGGGGAAGATTTATTTTATAAGGTAATGGACGGGGCAAAATACACGATTTT
Source organism: Bacillus sp. S10(2024) (assembly GCF_050473865.1). Lineage (NCBI taxonomy): Bacteria > Bacillati > Bacillota > Bacilli > Caryophanales > Bacillaceae > Bacillus > Bacillus sp. S10(2024). The sequence continues at coordinate 4,216,527 of NZ_JBFLUR010000002.1, forward strand.
AATTGCACTATTTGTTGCCGTCGTAAGAGTTATTGTATCGCTGTGCATTGGTTTTTTTATGAGTCATGTGAAGCGAAAATTAATTTTCTTCCATCACTTTTTGATGAATTTGCAACTATTTCCGCAAACAATCTTTTGTTTTTTCTTACTCACTCCTTTTGTCATATATGAAATACGGACGGAGCAGGTTGTTACAAATGTCCAATTATTATATATACAAATTGCCGTGTTCATTCTCGTTGCCCTTCCGAGTTTAACGCGATTATTTCAGCAAGAAGTTCAGCAGATTTGGCAGAAGGATTATGTGCAAAGCTCATTCTTATTGGGAGGAAGTAAAGGGCATGTATTTCGAACGCATATGATTAAGGCACTAAGCCCACAAATTATCTTTCAAGTGGGAGAACAAATGGTACAAGTGCTCCTTCTTATGTTGCATTTGTCTATTTTTAAGTTGTTTCTTGGAGGAACGAAGATTGTTTCCGGACAAACGCACGACCAATTTAACTTGTATTTTCCATATTTAAATGAGTGGTCGAATTTGATTAGTTATTATTATGTAGAGCTCATGATTGAACCGAGAATTATTATGATTCCAGTTCTGTTTTATATGATTTTATTATTTTGTATGACGAAAATTGTGAATGGGTATAAGGAATTGCAGTTTGAGAAAGATTGTAAATGAAATTTTTATATTTATATATTTTTATTTGATATTATAATTCTTACAAAAATGTAAGGTTCTTTGTAAGGTTAATCGATAGTTAAGCAACGTTATTTTGAATAAACTTATCTATGTAAGGCACACACATTTTAGGGAAATAAGACGTTAGGTACTACAACTGAAGGGAGAAAGAGAATGGAGAAGCGCTCAGAGGCTCTTGCTTTATTATTAGAGAATGACGCAATTATGTTAGCTAATAATAAGGATTGTACAACTGTCATTGATCGGCGAGAAATACCAGTAGATTCACGCGATAAAATAGTATGGTACAAATGGAATGAGAACTACAAAGAGAACATAAATGAGCAATATCACATAGGGTATGATGTGCATAGAGTTGTTTTATGGAATGAGATGAAATCTTGGATTCATAAGCAAAACGGTAAGAATAATTTTGAGAGCAGCTGCGCACTCCATTCTCAAACTCCCGAAATCGTAAGAAAAAGAGAATCACATTAGGAAAATAACTTGGAATACTGAGGTAAAAAAAGATTGCTGTTTAAGCAATCTTTTTTCTGTTTGTATGATGTGCATTCGAGCTTGTAAATAAGCGCGGTGCTGTTGTAAATAGAACGACAAGTAGAACCGCACACATTGCGAAAGAACCAATCATTGTGATGCCGTTATAGATAAAGGAATATAAAACAGCTGATTGTCCTTTTGGTGCATATTGTCCAAAGAAGATTACGCCGGCAATGAAGTGCCAAAAGTAACGAGCTAAGCTGCCGATAAACGTAGCAATAATGATATACATAGTTGCTTTTGCTTTTTGTTTATTGGCGATTGCTTGTTGAATTGGTGCATGAAATAATCCAGCAAAGCCAATAAAGGCAAAGGCGATGAAGTATTCAATAAACGCTTGTACCGGTGTAAAAATAGCTGCATCTGCTGCGACAATTTGTAATAATCCCCAAACGAGACCACTTAAGAAACTCGCTTTAAATCCCCAGCGGTAAGCAACAATAAAAATTGGAATCATAGCAAATGAGATAGAACCGCCTGTTGGAAGTTTAATAGAGAGCGGCAAAATGTCGATAACTAACGCAAATGCTGCGAGAATCGCTGCCTCTATCATTGCTTGTAAATTTGTGTTACGCATGTAAAAATCCCCCTACATCCAAGTTACAAAAGAAGAATCCTTATCATAGGGGGATGAAAATACACAAATTGAAAATCACTACTTATGTATATACGTCTGCACAATTCCTACGTTAGCATTAACTAACAGGTTCTAAGGGTCGGAACAAAGTATTCCCTCTCAGCAACGCGGCTCCCCCTGTGACAACGAGATTCTTAGATTGTTACTATTATTGTAATAACAATGGATAAGAATGGCAAATGAAAATATAATACCTTTTCTTTTTAGGAAGGGCGAGAGGGATGGGCTGTGCGTAGAAGTAGTCAGTTCTTTATTTTTCCACGTGCGAGGTTTAAAAAAGGTAGAAAGCGAGATCGGGTCAGACCTTATTCAATATAACAACAATTTTTATGTTAAATAAGCTGAAATTGTACAAAAAATAGTAATAAATTCACAGCATATTGTATAGTGTTTTTTCAGAGAGTCATGTTATAATTGATATTGATAATAATTATCGTTATCTTTTGAGGGGGATAATTTGATGAATTTAGTTGATATGAGTATAGATGAAAAAGTACGTGTGAAAGATTTACAATCTCTTGATAAATTATTAAAACGTCGCTTAGCTTCATTTGGATTTTCTGAAGGATGCGAGCTTTGTATAAAACAAAAAGCAATGCTTAATGGTCCATGTACATTAGAATGCCGTGGGCAATTAATCTCTATTCGTCATTGTGATGCGAAAATGATAAAGGTGGAATTAACGTGAACAAGGTTGCTTTGCTAGGAAATCCGAATACGGGAAAAACATCATTGTTTAATGCGCTTACTGGTTCTTATGAATATGTTGGCAACTGGAGCGGAGTAACCGTAGAAAAAAAGATTGGTAAGTTAAAAGATAAGCAAGGAATGTTAATAGATTTACCAGGTATATACGATTTAAATCCTGTATCCCGTGATGAAGGGGTTGTTACGCAGTTTTTATTAACAGAAGAATTTCATCATATGTTAAATATTGTGGACTCTTCACAATTTGAACGTAATATGCATTTAACATTACAATTGTTGGAATTTGGAAAACCACTTTCTATTGGTTTAAATATGATTGATGTGGCAAAACAACGCGGGATTGTGATTGATGTAAAGAAGTTATCTGAAATGCTAGGTGTAACAGTGATTCCCGTTATAGCAAGAAGTGGAAAAGGCTGTGAGGAATTATTGGCTGCTCTTCATGAAAGCGATAAGGCGGAGCAGAAACCGTTTATTCTTTCGTATGGTAAAGCGGTAGAGACAGGAATCCAGCGCGTTATGGAGAAATTGCAGCGAGAAAATGATGATCATGCAAGATGGCTTGCGCTTCAATTTTTAGGAAATAACGAAGTGGTAGAGAAAGAACTTACCAAGTCGCATGTATATAAAGAACTTGTAGCAATTCGCTCTGCATTGGAAGAAGAATTAGATGTTACGCTAGATCAGCACATATACGGGGTACGTGCAGCGTATATTGAAAAGTTGAAAACAAGTGTGATTCGTCATGAAAAAGAAGGAAGCATTCCTTTTTCGGAAAGAATTGATAAATTAATTACGCATAAAATTTTGGGGATACCGATCTTTTTAGGAATCATGTTTTTAATTTTTCAAGTTACGTTTTCGTGGATTGGAACGCCTTTATCTGATCAATTTGATGCATTTGTCGGTGGTCCACTTACAGATTGGGTAACAGCAGGGCTTACGAATATTGGAGCGTCTGATTTCATTCGAGCGCTCGTTACAGATGGAATTATTGCAGGAGTGGGTGCTGTATTAGTATTCGTACCGCAAATTTTCGTATTGTTCTTCTTCATTTCATTACTAGAAGATTCTGGATATATGGCGCGTATTGCCGTTGTTATGGATCGTGTGATGGAGTTTTTTGGACTAAACGGAAAAGCGTTTATTCCTATGATTATCGGTTTTGGTTGTAATGTACCAGGCATTATGGCAGCGAGAACAATTGAACAGGAAAAAGAGAGGTTGCTTACGATTTTAGTGACACCGTTTATGTCATGTTCAGCCCGTTTACCTGTATATGCATTATTTGCAGGGGTCTTTTTCCCAAATAGTCAAGCGGTTGTTGTATTTTCTTTATATCTCATTGGTGTTATTCTAGCGTTAGTCGTTACAAAAATTATGTCTATTACGGTTTTAAAAGAAGAGAAATCTATTTTCGTTATTGAACTTCCGCCTTACCGTGTGCCGCAAGTAAAAACATTATGGCGTAGTACGTGGGAAAAAGGAAAAGGATTTGTACGTAAAGCAGGTACATTTATCTTCGGTGGTTCTGTTGTGATTTGGTTATTAAACTATGCGGGCCCATCTGGATTTGGTGTAGATATGGGTGATAGTTTCTTAGCAATGATTGGTGGATTATTCGCTCCAATTCTTGCGCCGCTTGGTTTTGGAACATGGCAAGCAGCTGCATCTCTGTTAACAGGATTTTTAGCAAAAGAAGTTGTTGTTTCGACAATGGCAATTATTTATTCTGTGAAAGAAGATGTACTAGGAAACGTAATCGGTACGCATTTCACAACGTTATCAGCATATTCGTTCATGTTCTTTATTTTATTATATGTACCATGTTTAGCAACAGTTGCGGTTATCCGTCGTGAAACAGGATCTCTAAAGTGGACGATTTTCTCTGTTGTGTACCCGCTTGTGGTTGCATACGTATTAACACTAGTAATATACCAAGTCGGATCCATACTCGGATTCTAAAAGGAGATGTATCATAATGATAGTTAACATTGTAATTGGAGCTGTCATTTTTGGATATGCAGGATATACGCTAATGAACTTCGTAAAGCGAAGCAAAAAAGGGAAATGTGCAGCATGTTCCTTAAATAAATCGTGTCAGTCAAAGATTTGCAGCCCGGATATGGAGCAAGTCGTGAATAAATAGAAAAAAGCTTTGCGAATTTCGCAGAGCTTTTTTTATCTACTTTTTACAAGTTGTAGCGGGAATGTCAGATTATCGTTTGTATATTTGTAAAACAAGATGTAAGTGCATTTTATTTTTGATATAATGTACACATAGGTTTGAAATATGAATATTCTTACTGTAAAGGGAGATTTTTGGGTTTTCCAAGTACTGAATTTGAAATAGGAAGCAATTTACTTAGGAGGAATTAGAATGTCTGTATTTAAGCGATTAAGAGATTTAACGATGTCAAATGTATATTCATTAATTGAAAAAGCGGAAGATCCAGTTAAAATGACGGATCAGTATTTACGTGATATGCAAGAGGATGTACAAGAAGCTGAGAAAAGCGTAGCAGCACAAATTGCACTTGAGAAAAAATTTAAATTGTTGTTTGAAGAGCAAGAAGCACTTGTAAAGAAACGTGAAGAACAAGCGCATATGGCTGTTCAAGCAAATAACATTGATCTTGCACGCCGTGCTTTAGAAGAAAAGCAAACTGCAGAACAAAAAATGAATGAATATAAAGCAAGCTATGAGCAAAATAAAGCGGCTGCTGATAATCTTCGTATGAAATTAGAAGAAATGCGTAAGCAATTAACAGAATTAAAAAATAAACGTGAAACGCTTGTAGCGCGTGTGAACGCAGCAAAAGCACAAAAGAATATTAATCAGGCAATGTCTGGTTTTGATGCGAATACAGCAAAAGCAGGTTTAAGCCGCATGGAAGAAAAAGCTCTTCAATTAGAAGCTGAAGCAGAAGCGAGCGGAGAAATTTATAAAAAAGAAAAATCATTAGATGACGAATTTGCGAGTTTAAACAAAAACTCAGCTGTAGATGATGAGTTAGCTCGTATTATGAAGCAATATGAGAAATAATCTAGAATAGACAAGAGAACCGACATGTCATAGAAGGAAGTCATGTCGGTTTTCTATTATTTTTTCAGAGGTGGTTTTTTAATGACAGGGATGAATATTTTAGCCATGCTTGTATGGACAGGCGCAGGCGCTCTCCTTTTATTTCTACTGATGTGGATTGATTCACTTTTTACTAAATATAAAGATTTAGAAGAAATTAAAAAAGGAAATATGGCGGTTACGACACGCTTTGCGATGAAGTTGTTCGCGCAAGGATATATTTTATCGCAATCGATTTCGAAATCAAATGATCTATGGCAAGCATTACTTGCATCAGCGGTATCTTTTGTAATTTTATTATTTGTAGAAATGTTTGTTGAACTTGTTTTGCGAAAAACAGTCAATTTAGATTTAGATGAAGGGACGAAGCAAGGATATGTGGCGCATGCTGTCTTGGCAGGTTCGTTACATATTGTCGGTGCCCTTATTTTATCAGCATGTCTATAACGAGAAAAGGATGGGGCGGTCAATGAGTTTATTTAAACGTATTAAAAATATAATAAAAAGCCCGGAACCTGCTAAACCTGAGAAAACGGTACTCACGTTAGCTCCTGGGGATATGATTGAAGTTTCATTAGTCATGTATGAAGTGATTGGAAAAACAAGCATGCACTCTCGAAATGAACTTGTTTTAACGTTGCGAGATGGAAGAACCATTCGGTATTTAAAAATTGAAAATCGTGAGAACACGTATTATAAATTGTATGCGCCTATTGATGGACGATTAGATTCAATCAATGAAATTCCAACGACAATTGAAATGGACGACATTGAATATCATATGGAAGAGCAATATAACGGTCGTGTTGTTGTCATGGGGAAAACACCATTTGCAGCATCTGATGAACAATACGTATGGGAGTTTCAATCTGATAATCGAAAGCTACTTCGCGTTGAGTGGCAAGATGGACGTACAATGATGTATGAGGGAGAATTGATTCTTTCAGCTGATGTACAAATCATAAGAGCAACGTAAGGGGGCGTAATCATGTCAAAACGATTGTTTCCCATGATTAAATCGCTCGGCATCGCTATACTTGCTATTGTTATGTTACTTGTAATTGCAGGTTTTGCCTTATCGGGATGCCAAAATGAAAAGTCGATTCAAGACCGTTACCCGTTAGAATCAGTTGCGAAAGACGGTAAGCAAGAATCTTATGTGTATAGGGCTGCCAATAAATCAGTTCCTCAAGTTGCTAAAGAATTAATTGATGAACAGGAACCAAAACAAGCGTCTAAAGAAGACGAAAATCAAATGTTCCTTGTGTATTCTGATAAAATCTATAACCTTCAAAAGGATAAAGAGAAGCCATCGGATACATTAATTGAAATCAGCAATAAAGAGTTTGTTCGTCAAAATTATCAGCCATCCTTTTTAGAAGGATATATTATGGCAAGTATATTAAATGATATATTTGATTCGCGTAAATCGTATCACGGCGATTACCGCGGGTATACAGACAGACAAAATCATAAACCGGTTATCCAAGAGCGACCACCTACAAAAGAAGAAAAGAAAACACCTCCGCCTATTACGAAACAAGGTAAAGGCTCTATTATTAAAAGAAGTGATAAAGTAGAGCAAAAACCATCTGTAGGTGATTCGGGAAATATTACGGAAAAAGGAACTCAATCTGTTCCACCTTCTACGGAGAATAAAGGGAAAATTATAAAATCACCAGGTGGTTCTAGTGAATCAGATGTGAAGCCGAAATCATCGACAACAGGCCCACCGAAGAATACGTCTCCCCCTAAAACAAAGGTTGGCGGTTCTGGAAAAGTTACGAAAAGAAGATAAAGAAAAAAGCGCAAGAAGCATACTAGTTGCTTCTTGCGCTTTTCTTGTATGTTAAGAAAATAGAAAACTAATCGCTGTAAGGAGTATGGAGAATCCTAAGATAACTCCTACAACCTTAACATGGCGCTTACGACCCATGACAACAATCGCAATATACTCTCGAATCATCGCATTTGGCCAGTAATAAAAAGCGGTTTTGGAGCCAATTCCTTGGCTGTTAAGTCCGGCTTCTTTTGCATATAATCCAGCGCGGAAAAGATGGAAGTTGTTCGTTGTAAAGATACTTTTGTATTGTCCTTCTTTTCGTGAATCCATAATTTGTTTTGAAAATAACATATTTTGATACGTGTTAACAGAACGGTCTTCTTTTATCGTATGCTCGGTAGGAATTCCTTTTTCAACGGCGTACATTTGCATCGCCTCAGCTTCAGGAAGGTTTTCATCAGGACCTTGTCCACCAGAGAAAATAATGATAGGCGGAAAAGAAACAGCTGCTTGTTTCCAATAAAAATCAATTGCCTTATTAATTCTGCTTGCTAAAAGTGGTGGCACTTTATCATTAATTAATCCACTACCAAGGACGATAATGAAATCTTGATTGCGTCTTGGTCTATTAAATTGATACAGAAAGTAAGCTGTTAAGAAGTTAGATAAGTGGAAAAAGAAATATACCATAATGAAAAATACTCCTGTAAAAATTGGTCCGAAATGAGGGGATAAGAATTGTGTTGGCTCAACTACTAAGAATATTATACTGAATAAAATACCTAATCCAGCTAATAGTGTTAAACAATTTGAAAAACGTCGTCCTTCTTTTCTCATTAAAATCCTTGCATTCAGAAATAGTCCGATCATTAAAGCGAATATACCAAAGGTTAACATAAAGCCAATGATGAAAAGAGGGATAGCGGCGATTATTCGAAATATCGCATTATCGGAGCTAAAACCTAAATAAACAAACAGGATAAGGAATGAGCAAAAGAACAGATTAAATAAAAATCCAATTATTAAACTTCTTGGATCTCGTAAATAAAAGAATAGAAAAATAATGAGTAAAATAAAGGTGATGATTTCTAAAAACATATCTTTTGTGATTACCTCAACTTTCTGATAAATTCCTTTTTTATTATATATCACGGAGTAAAGAAATGAATAGAAAAAACCATCCCCGGATAGAGGATGGTTCGCGATTTTAGTGATAACCTTTTGCAGAGTCTTTATGAATTTTCTCTTTAAAAATTGTGTAGCTCCATAATTGATAGCCAATAACGATTGGTACCATTACCATTGCAACAAAGAACATAATTTTTAAGTTTAATTCACTACCTGCTGCTTGGAATAATGTTGTGCTGTATGCATCGTTAATACGCGATGGCAGCATTCTTGGGAACATGCCAGCAAAACCAGTTGCCATAAACATAGCAATTGTTAAGCAAACAAATGTGAAAGCTAATCCAATTTTACGTTTGAAAACCATTACTATCATGATGACACTCAGTAACATCGCAAGTGCTGGGATTAAAAACAGTACAGGATATTCCGTGAAGTTCTGGAATAAGTTTGTACGATTTGCAGTTGCAACGTAGAAGATAGCCAGAATGATTGCTGCTGCCATTGAAAATGGTTTCGCAATTTTATAAGCGCGATCTGATACTTCACCAGTCGCTTTAATCATAACCCAAAGCGCACCGGATACGACAAATATTGCTGTGAAGAATAGGCCGCCTAAAATGCCGTAAGGGTGTAATAAGCTAAGTAAATTTCCTTCATAGCCATTTTTACCAATTTGTAATCCGTAGTACAGGTTAGCGAATGTAACACCGAATAAGAAGGCAATTAAGAAACTACCAACGGCATATGTCCATTTACAAACAGTTTGCCAAACTGGTGAATCATCTTTATGCATGAATTCTAGTCCTGCTGCACGAGCAAATAGAGCAAGTAATACTAAGAATAACGGTGTATATAAGTAACTGAACATGTTTGCATATGTGATTGGGAAAGCAGCGAATGTTGCCCCCCCAGCTGTAATTAACCATACTTCATTTCCGCCCCAGAACGGTCCGATTGCTTCTTGCATTTGGTTGCGTTCTTGGCGATCTTTCGTAACGAATGGGAAAATCATTCCGTTACCAAGTGCATAGCCATCGAGAATAAAGTAAACTGTCCAAATCACGCCCCATAAGCCGAACCAAATAATTGCAAGTGTATCATGAGACATGATATGCACCTCCCTCTGTAGTATCTTCTAAAGCTTCAGGTCCTTTTTTCGCAAATTTCAACATAAGGTATACATCAGCAATTAATAGTAAAGTGTAGAATAAGATTAAGCTAATTAAAGAGAACCATATTTGCGGTACAGAAATTGGTGAAACGGATTCTGCTGTTCGCATTAGTTTGTATACTGTCCAAGGCTGACGTCCCGCTTCTGCAACAATCCAACCTGCGTTAATTGCTACATATGGAAGTAATACAGACCACATTGTAATTTTTAAGAAACGTTTTGAGTTTTCTAGTTTTCCTTTGCGGCTTAAATAGAAACCAAACCATGTAAGTGCCATAAAGAATGTACCAAGCGCAACCATTAAACGGAAGCTGTAATAAACAAGATTTACGTTTGGACGTTCGTCTTTTGGAATATCTTTTAAACCGACAATTTTTCCATCAAATGAATTTGTATAGAAGAAGCTGCCGAGTTTTGGAATTGTTAATGCTTCGAAGTTTTTCTCATTTTTCACATCAGGAATTTGAATAATTGAGAACCCTTTTCCTTCTCCAGTGTCCCAAACAGCTTCCATTGCTGCACCTTTAGCAGGTTGCATTTTTGCTGCGAAGGCACCGGATTCATGACCGATGAATGGTGTTGCAGTTGCTGCAAATAAACCGAATATTAAACCATATTTAAATGATTTTTTAAAGAATTCAACATCATTTTTACGTAGTAAGTGATACGCACTAATCGCCATAACGAAGAATGCACCAACGATATAACAACCAACCACAGTGTGGAAGAATATATGCCATGCATATGGGTTTGTAACTAGTGCCCAAAAGTCATTTAATTCAGCGCGGCCATTTCGGACTACATAACCAACTGGGTTTTGCATGAAGCCGTTTGCTGTGATGATCCAAAGTGCAGAAATATTTGTTCCAAGTGCGACCATCCACATAGAGAAAGCACGGAACTTTGGTGAAATTTTATCTTTACCGAACAACCAAATTCCCATGAAAGTAGACTCTAAGAAGAAGGCAACAAGTGCTTCGATTGCTAGCGGAGATCCAAAAATATCTCCCATATATTTGGAGTATTCAGACCAGTTTGTTCCGAACTGGAATTCCATTGTAATTCCGGTGATGATTCCCATTACGAAGTTAATCGTAAATAATTTACCCCAGAAGTTCGCCATTTTTCGGTATGTTGGATTTAATGTACGTGCATATTGCGTTTCCATGAACGCTACTAAAATAACAAGTCCGAGTGTTAACGGTACAAATAAGAAATGATAAAAAATTGTAATTGCAAATTGAAAACGACTCAGTAACAAAACGTCGGACATAATAAAACTCACTCCCTCTTTTCATTATCTACATTTAGTTTATAGTGAAAATATGAGCAAAGTCCGAGGTAGTTGTTACAGAACTGTGTGGAAATTATGGAAGAATTATGACTGTTGTCTGAAAAATTATATTCTTAGGATAAAGCAATACATTTTTTGTTTTTTTTATTCTTTGGTACACTTACATTATAGCTACATATAAGAAAGAGGGGATTGACTATGAAAGCTCTAGAAGAGATTTTGCAATATAATAAGGAATTTGTTGAAAGTAAAAAATATGAAGAATACGAAACAGGAAAATACCCAAATAAAAAAATGGTGCTTATTTCATGTATGGACACGCGTCTAGTTGAACTATTGCCAAAAGCGATGAACATGCGTAACGGTGACGTGAAAATTATTAAAGTAGCTGGCGCTGTTATTTCGCATCCATTTGGAAGTATTATGCGCAGCATTTTAGTTGCGATTTATGAACTTGGTGCAGATGAAGTATGTGTAATTGGTCACCATGATTGCGGTATGGCGAAAATTCAAGCGAGCAGCACGATTGAAAAAATGAAAGAGCGCGGTATTTCAGAAGAGAAACTAGATACACTTCGTTATTCTGGAATCGATTTAGAGAAGTTTTTACGCGGATTTTCAAGTGTAGAAGAGAGCGTAGAGCACAGTGTGTCTATACTGCATAACCATCCGCTTATGCCAACAGAAGTACCTGTACACGGACTTGTTATTCATCCGGACACTGGAAAGTTAGATGTTGTTGTGAATGGTTACGAAGGCTAATTCTTCTCCTGTTTTTTCTCCGGGACAGGATCGAATCCGCCTGGATGAAATGGGTGGCATTTCAAAATGCGTTTCACTGTAAGCCAACTTCCTTTTAATGCACCGTGAGTTTGAATCGCTTCGAGCCCGTAATGAGAACATGTTGGATGGAAGCGGCACGTCGGCGGTGTCATTGGAGAAATAAACTTTTGATAAAAGTGAATAATACCGATGAAAATGCGTTTCATAATGGTCTCCTTTCCTGCATATGCTGTAAGTATTATAGCATGGTCTGTACATAATACTTTACTAATTTATAATTCCGTTATATCATATTGGATATATAGGAATTATAAATAAAGGCGGGAGAGATGAATATGCCATCAGTAGAAAGCTTTGAATTAGATCATACAATTGTAAAAGCGCCTTATGTAAGACATTGCGGCGTTCATCAAGTAGGAAAAGACGGTATTGTAAATAAATTTGATATCCGTTTTTGCCAACCAAATAAACAAGCGATGAAGCCAGATGTTATTCATACGCTAGAGCATTTATTAGCATTTAATTTACGTAAATATATCGATCGTTATCCACACTTTGATATTATTGATATTTCGCCAATGGGCTGCCAAACAGGATACTACCTTGTCGTAAGTGGTACACCAACAGTACGCGAAGTCATCGATTTATTAGAGTTAACATTGCAAGACGCGGTGCAAATTACAGAAATTCCTGCGGCAAACGAAACGCAGTGCGGCCAAGCGAAACTTCATGACTTAGAAGGCGCGAAACGCTTAATGAATTTCTGGTTAAGCCAAGAGAAAGACGAACTTGAGAAAGTGTTTGGATAATATGTTTGGAAAGCTGCCTGGGAAAGGCAGCTTTTTTATTTAGAAATAAGGAAAAAGCCAATTTCATTGAGGTGAAATAAGTGTGCTACACTAATAAGAAGAAAAGGAGACGATTGTAATGAAATGGTCAGAAGTAAGAGGGAAATATCCTCATACATTTTTACTTATCGAGGCTGTTTTGGTATATTTAAAAAACAATAAGCGGATGATTTAAGAGATGGCTGTGGTAGATGAGTACAAAAGTACAAGCGTTGCATGGAATGCGAAGTATTTTTAGTATGATAGCACTCCTTATCATTTTTTGTGGTAGTTTTTAGTGAAAGAATTGCGAGAGCGGAACATATATCGCAAAGGCACCAGTAAGAAACAGTAAAATCCCAGTAGATGTTTGTTGTTTTTTGAATTCTGCAATACTTGAAATGACACACATGAGTCCTAAAGAGATGAGCATATAAGGTAAAATGAATAGATTGTTATCTGTAAAAAATCCAAATACTCCTAAAAGTAGCGTGATGATGGAAAAAGTAATACGTAATATTTTGAGCATATTCGTATCCTCCTTAACTAAATCCTTGTAAAACGGTACCGAGTAATAGCGCCGTTTTTTATAGTTGAATCCACAAAAGATTTATCCCGCATTAACGGGCAGTAAGACTCCCACCTCAAGATTCAGAGAAAAGCGAAGAAGATAGGTGGGGATGAAGAAAACCCCCACTGATGGAAGTTTCACTTTATTACGAGTATTTTGTTCGGAATATTAAGATTTATAACCTTGTGTTTATTTTATCATTAAACTAACTATATTTTTACATATTTTTGTAAAAAACGAAAACAATAGAAAGTAAAGTAGGTGAAAGAAGGGACGTTCTATGGATAAGAAAACATACTATATTTCAGTTGCAAATGGCGAAATTTCACAAGTGAAAACAGCCAATACATATAGTTTTACCATTGAAGCGACGGATGAAGAAATTCTGAGGCTGCGAGAGTACTTTGATAACGCGTATCGTGAAGATCTTGGGACATTTGTGCGTTCGCATGTGCCGTTTGTAGAATATCATCATGATTCCAATAATGATCGGTATGATGAGCAATTGCAAAAAGCATATCGAATGATTTATGAGCTTGGTGACAATGAGGCGAAAGAGTTAATTGCACAAATGGGTATTATCGACGGGTTATGATAGGATAAGATTAGTCATACTAGTCAGAATGTGCTACAATTTATGGTAAGAAATTTGTAACCATCAATAGGGGAGTAGGGCATGTACACATTTAAAGATTACTATCATAACACTGTACAATTATCGTTTGAACGTTACCCATTTTCTCCTGAGCCAAAGCATGTGTGGGTTGTATGCCGGTACGGAGATCAATGGTTATTAACCCATCATTTGCGTCGTGGTCTTGAATTTCCAGGTGGAAAGGTAGAAGAGGGAGAAACACCAGAAGAAGCGGCAGCTCGTGAAGTTCATGAAGAAACGGGTGGTATTGTATCAAGCTTAACGTATATTGGCCAATATAAAGTATCCGGAAAAGATAAAATAATCATTAAAAACATTTATTTTGCAACAATTAGTGCCTTAGAACAACATACGCACTATGAAGAAACGAAGGGATCTGTATTATTGACACATATTCCAGAGGACATTAAAGTAAATAGACGCTTCAGTTTCATTATGCGCGATGACGTACTTGCGCGCACGATGCGACATATAGAAGAAATCGGCTGTTTTACGAAGTAGAGCAACCGATTTCTTTTTTATTTATACAAAATTAGGTCTGTTAATACGTGATAAACAACTACAGTGTCTATATAGCTTTGTTTTGATTTTTAAATATCTTTGTTAAGTCCTCGGTGTTTTTTTGTAAAGATTGATAAATAAGTAAAAAATAATCTTTTATGATATAAATTGCTTTATATTCACTTAATTCTCTTTTCTTCTTGATGAGGAGTAATTGGCACATTTGAAACATGGTGGAGGAACAAAGAGGGATACTAATTAATTGTCCATATAAATGACATTCTAGTCGTTCTAAATTTACAGAATTACAGTAATGAATACGAAAAAATGATTCTATCTTAAATACAGAAAATTGTTATTAAAAAATCTGGTTGCTAATTTTATCCCGCATTAACGGGCAGTAAGACCTCCACCTCAAGATTCAGAGAAAAGCGAAGAAGATAGGTGGGGGATGAAGAAAACCCCCACTGATGGAAGTTTCACTTTATTTCGATCTTCCTTGCACCCAAGCAGCAATATCATTTATAACATACTCAGGGATATTAGCAGGACTATAATATTCATTCGGTTTACTTAATTCCCCATTTCCTTCTGTAAAGAAGTGATTTAACTTTGGATATAGTCGATAATCAACGTTATGTCGCTCTTTTAATTGTTCTTTCCAAAGAGGAATTTCGATTTTTGATTGAACTTGATAGTCTCTTTCTCCTTGAATAATAAGAAGCGGTGTCTTTTGTTCTTTTGACATTTCTGCTGCTTTAATTTTACGGATAGAATCCCAAAATACTGGTGATCCTAAATAAAAATCTTTTGGAGGATTCTGACTAGAGAAATTGGGATCATTTAATAATTCAAATTGCGATTTGTAAAATTTATATTCTTCAGGTTTCATTGCTCCAATAGAAAAAAGATACTCAAATTGATCTAAAACAACATCTTGGATTGTACGGGCTGGTCCTCCCATCACAATTGCCCCAGCAATATTTTGATTTTGGTCTTTTTCAATCATTTTCGGAAGCATCATTCCACCTTGACTATGACCAAGGATATAAATTTGATTCTTATTTATCATAGGTTCATTCTGAAGAAAACGAGTTGCAAGAAGTGCATCATCTGTTGTCTCTTTATCAACTGTATAAAAAGGACTAAGTTGTGTTTTCAATCCATGTTCATAAGTTCGTTTATTATAGCGAAGGACAGCAATTCTTTTCGAGGCAAGACCTTCAGCTAAATCGCGAAATGGTTTTAAAGCAAACGCTGTTTCATCCTGATCGGTTGCTCCAGATCCTTGAACAAGAATAACCGCTGGGAAAGGCCCCTTTCCCTTTGGAACAGACAATGTTCCTGGTAATGGAAACGCACCACTTCCAACTACTACTTCTTTATCAACAAATGATTCAGGCTTACTATATGGTGGACGCTCTGCAACAGGACTAAATGACATGCTAAGCTGAAAATCATCTATTTTTCCAGATGGATCTAGTTTAATTAGTAAAGGTACAGTAAATTGTTCAAAAACTAATTTAATCTCTACGTTTGTATGAACGGAATTTGTCTCTTTTTGTGTTACCTCTCCAATTCCTATAAAAGAACCTGCTTGTAATTGCACCGGGAGTCCCTTCCAATAGCTCTTCAGCCATTTTTCGGAGATTATTTTCTGTAATGATCGAGAAGTTAAATCAAATGCAGATTTATAATTTTCAGTATGCATATAGCGGATAAATGTAAGGGTAGTAGATATAACAGGATTTTCATTATCAGTATTGTCTATTTTTTTTATATTTGTGTTTGTTTCCTGTAATGTCGAAATAAATTGGTGGTTGAACGGATTATTATATGTACCGGGATATAAACTTGTTTTCAATACATCTGTATTCCGTCCCTCATATAAACTTGAAGAACTCGCGAAATTTTTAGGTGAAATTACTTCCTCCGCATAAGAAACAGAAGGAATAGTTATCGCACAAATTGCACTGACAAGTAATAACTTATTCCCTATTCGTTTTTTCGTGCTCATATTTATTGATTCTCCTTTCAAAATTAAAATTTTTTAATACAACATGCCAAGTACTATAAGGAAAATAAAAATTATCAAAGAGATTCATAATCTACTTTACGATCCCCCTAATAAGTTAAAAAGCCATTATAAACAAACTTCAATAAAAAATGCCTTCTCCCTCTTTTTTTATGACTGGATTTTTTGAGTGGAATGGAAGGGCCGCGCTGAATCACATATAACTGACCAAAGGTAAACCAGTATCATATGGTGGATATAAAATAAAATTCCAGTAGAAATGTTATTTTTGATTTCATACTTTGTTTGAACTGAAAAAGTATTTATCCCGCATTAACGGGCAGTAAGACCCCTACCTCAAGATTCAGAGAAAAGCGAAGAAGATAGGTGGGGGATAACTGCCCGTAAAAGCCCGATTGGTTCAACTAACCATCAGTGGGGGATGAAGAAAACCCCCACTGATGGAAGTTTCACTTTATAAAAAAGGGAACTTTTTAACCAACTGACTAAAGCGTATTATTGTATCTTTTGCCAAAATTGATTATGATTTCAATGACATAATAGAATGCAAGGAGGATGTTATGAGGAAAAACTATATTCATTTTTTATTTTTGCTCATATTTATTTGCTTGGTTAGTAGCTGTAGTAAAGCAAAGAATGTGGCAAAAGAAGTATGTAAAACAAAAGAAGAGTGTTTAAAAACGGGGGATGTATTCCTTAGTAAAATTAATAAAAACATGCAAGGAATCTCTGAATTAGAAACACATACGGAAGTAGAAAGTAAGGAAGAATTAGCAGCTTATGAAGAACAAAGAGGAGATGACGAACGTTACTTCTTTTTAGCCTCTTATTATATTGATAATAATGAATTAGTAGATCCATATTTTGAAAAGCTAGATAAAAAAAGATTACAGAAAGTCTTTGCTGATGATAAAGAAGTTAGAGAAGAAATTAGTGCATTTCATGAAGAAACAGATTATCACGAAGCATTATGGGATATGTACAGTGTGTTAATACCAGCAAAATATAGAGAGAATATAAAAGAGTTTGATATTGTATCGGATGGATATGATAACATCGTTGCTCATGTGATGCAAAATGAAAACAATCCTGAAGACTGGGTATTAAGTTTAGATGCATTAGATTCCAACGTTAATATAAACGAAGTGATGAAAACGTTAATTCATGAAACGGCTCACGTTTTAACGCTAAATAAAACGCAAATTCCTGTAGATAAAAAGTATGTAAAAGCTGTTACGGAAGAAAAAGATATCTCCGCATATGAATCAAAATGTACGACACTGTTTTTAACAGAAGGCTGTACAAAGAAAAAGTCGTATGTGAATCAATTTTATGAACAGTTTTGGAAACCACTTGAAGGTGAATGGAAAGAGAAGAAAGTAGAGACAAATGTAGAAGCGCAAATGCAGTTTTTTAAAGAACATGAAGACAAATTCGTTTCTGAATATGGAACAACGAACGTCGCAGAAGATATCGCCGATACATTTACAGCATTCATTTTACAAGATTCTAACAAAGTGAAAGAGTCAAGAGAAGTAAAGTATCAAAAGATTGCTTTCTTTTATCAATTTCCAGAGCTTGTAAAGATGCGAGCGGAAGTGCTGGCGGGATTACAGCAAATTTCGGAGGAAGTGGAAGAAGCGTAGAATGAAAAAATATGAATCTTGCAATCCGAGGAATAATACGTGAAAAAAATGTCGAATTAACTCGAAATTTGTTATAATCTAAATGGGATTTTAGATGTGATTTATGGAGAAGATGCGAGCTTCTTTGTTTTAACGAGAGGAGAGAATCTATAAATACATCGAAAATGAATACATAATAGAATGGAGAAGATGATATGAATGAAGAGTTAGCGGGGTTTTGGAGGCGTGTTGGTGCCAATTTTATCGATGGATTAGTAGTGATTCCGCTTTTTGTTATTTTTATATTGTTTGGTATGTCCATTGAGATGTCAGAAAGTATAGTAGGTATTTTCCAAACGCTATACTACTTAATCGTTCCTATTGTATGGTTTGGGTTTACAGTAGGTAAGAAAGCAGTGAACATTCGAATTGTACGTGTGGATGGACAGAATATTACGATTTGGACTACAGTAAAACGTTACTTATTAAGTGGAATTATATATGGTTTTATGTTTGGAATTGGTTTTATTGTAAGTGCGTTTATGGTAGCACTGCGAAAAGATAAACGTTCTATTCACGATTTTATTGCAGGAACGCAAGTTATTCGTGATTAATAAGAAAGCAACCTACATTGTGTTAGGTTGCTTTTTTCGTCCGCGTAATGAACTTTTCAAATGCTGCAACAAGCACATACATAAGCGTGGCAAGAATACATGTGAGAAGCACGCTCAGCAAGACAAGTGTAAAGTTAAAGACTTGAAAGCCGTAGCTAATTAAATAGCCGAGTCCTTCTTTTGAAATGAGCAGTTCACCGAAAATGACCCCAACCCAAGAGAGACCGACATTTACTTTTAATGTGGAAATAATCGCTGGGAACGATGCTGGTAAAATGACTTGTTTATAACATTGCCATTTATTTGCGCCAAAAGTTTGCATGACCTTTACATAATTGGCGTCTACTTCTTGAAAAGCGCTATAAATGACGAGGATTGTAACGATGATGGAAATGATGACACCCATCGCTACTGCCGATGAAATATTAGGCCCGAAGATGACGATAATAATGGGGCCAAGCGCTACTTTTGGCATTGCGTTTAAGACGACAAGGTACGGGTCGAGTACACGAGCAATGAATGGGCTCCACCATAAAAAGGTTGCGATGCACGTACCGAGAAGTGTACCAAGGATAAAGCCAAGACACGTTTCAAGGAGTGTTGTATATATGTGTGGCCAAAGGGAATGATCTTGCCATTTTGTGACGAGCAAATGAAAGATGCTAGACGGTGAGCTAAATAATAATGGATCAATCCACTCGTTTCGGCTAGCGATTTCCCATAATGCGAAAAAGAGTATGAGCAGCAGCAGCTGCAAGATTCGAACAGCAAATGTCCGCTCTTTTTCACGCTTTTGAAAACTTTGATGAAATTCTTTTATATTATTCAAGTTGTTCCAACTCCTTCCATATTAACTGGAAGAATGAAGGGAAATCATGGTGCTGACGTGCTTCAAACGGCGAGAGGGAGCGAATGGTTTCTGGGACTGAAAATACTTTCGCGATGCGGCCTGGTTTTGCTTGCAATAAGTATATACGATCGCTCATCGCAATGGCCTCTTCAATGTCATGTGTAACGAGAAGTGATGTTTTCTTATATTCTTTTAAAATAGAAAAAACGAGTTCTTCTAATTTTAGTTTTGTTTGATAATCAAGGGCAGAGAATGGTTCATCTAGTAATAATATTTTCGGATTTGTGACCAGTGTCCGAACGAGAGCAGCGCGCTGGCGCATTCCGCCTGATAATTCACGCGGGTATTGCTTCTCAACACCTTGCAAACCAACTTGTTCTAACAAATGCAAAGCATGTTGCTTCGTTTTAGATGTGTATGTTTTTGTAATGTATAAGCCGACGGAAATATTATCTTCAATCGTTTTCCATGGAAACAAGTAATCTTGCTGAAGCATATAACCGATGGAAGACGTTGGTTTTGTGATGCGTTCGCCATCAAGAAAGACGGTTCCTTCAATGGATTGTAGTAAACCTGAAATGATAGAAAGTAATGTTGTTTTGCCGCAGCCGCTTGGGCCAAGGAAGGAAATAAATTCTCCTTCTTCGATTGTTAAAGAAATATTCGATAAGACAAGGCTGGCATTGTCTTTTGAGAAGAAGCAATGAGATACGTTGGAAAGCTCTAGGAAGTTCATGAGACTCGCCTCTATTTCTTAATGACACTTTCCGCAATGGATGTGTTCACTAACTCTTTATGTTGCACTTCTTTCGGTAATTCGCCAGCGTCTTTCATAATGGTTTGTAGTTGTTTCCACTCTGCCTCGTCTAACAATGGATTTGTTGCGTACGAATGTTGTTGTTTATAGCGATCGATAACTTTTACCATAATATCTTTTGGTGTATCTTTAAAGCGCGGTTCAACAGCTTTGGCAATTTCTTCTGCGCTATGTGTATCGACCCATTGCTGCGCTTTATAAATAGCACGTGTAAATTTCTCTGCGGTTGCCTTATCTTTCTTTAAGAAGCTTTCTTTCGCCATAAAGGTTGTATACGGAACAGTTCCGGATTCAACGCCGAATGAAGCAACGATATAACCTTTTCCTTCTTTCTCGAAAATGCTAGCAGTCGGTTCAAAGAGCTGCACGAAATCACCGGTACCAGATGCAAAGGAATTCGCGATATTCGCAAATTCGATATTTTGAATTAAATTTGTATCTTTGTGCGGATCAATTCCATGTTTTTTCAGTACGTATTCGCCAACCATTTGCGGCATCCCGCCTTTACGCTGACCGAGAAAAGTTGTGCCTTTCACATCATTCCAGTTAAAAGAATTAAGTTTTTTGCGAGAAACGAGAAATGTTCCATCTGTTTGTGTTAATTGGGCAAAGTTAATTGCTGGATTTTTTGCTCCTTGCGCATAAACATAAATAGATGTTTCTGAACCGACAAGCGCAATATCGATGCCATTTGATAATAAAGCTGTCATCGTTTTATCGCCACCAGCAGTTGTTTGCAGATCAACTTCTAGTTCTTCATCTTTAAAAAATCCTTTTTCCATTGCAACATATAACGGAGCGTAAAATAATGAATGTGTCACTTCACCAACGCGTACTTTCTGTACCTTTGCATTTTCTTCTTTTTTATTACACGCAACAAATGTAAAGGCAGTAAGAAAAACAATTAAAAAACACGCTAGAATTTTTCGCAATGCATGACACCTCCCAAAATACATTTACTTTAATGTATGTAGGTAAATGCCTATATGTGAGTGGACATAGGAGGAATTTTTTGAGTAGGGAAGAAGTGAAAGATAAGAGGTAGCTAACAAAGAAATAAGGAGGATTTCTATGATTAATTTTCTTTTTTTCTTTTTCATATTGGCCACTGGTTTCACAGTACTACAATTTCTATTTTATAGGTATGCAATAAAAAGCATTCATAAGTATAAGGAAGGAAATTTGGTTCATACGTTGTTAGAGATGCAAGTGAAGAAGGGACCAAAATTAGATTTCAGTGATTATTCATTCGTTTTTATCGTGTGTTTCCTGTGGGAATTTTGGCTTTTTTCGGTATGAAAATGGAAGTGTCATTTTGTTAATAGAGACGAGGTATGTAACATGAATACGAAAGTAAAACAAGCAATGCAATATTTTAGAGGAAAAGAAGAAAGCTGTAAGAAACTCTCTAGTGGGTTTCAAAATGAAGTATACGAGTATACATATGAAGGAGAAAGCCGGATTTTACGAATAACTTCAAACTCTCGTAGAAGTGTCAAACAAATCCAAAGTGAACTGGATTTTATACGTAGCTTACAAGCAGGCGGCGTGAATGTTTCCTTGCCGGTTGCTTCTTGTTTTGGGAATGAGGTTGAACAAATAGATAGAGAAGAAGAGTCATTTTTTCTTACTTCATTTATAAAGGTACCTGGTCAGTTTGTGAATGTGGCGGATGAAAGAGAATGGAATAGGAAGCTATTTCAAAATTGGGGGCAAACAATTGGGAGGATGCATGCGATCGCGAAACAAAATGTTAGCAATTATGAATCGTACGAGAGACCCGTTTGGAAGTGCGATATAAAATCTATGAACTTTTTTAAATCGATCAGTACAACGTTAGCCGCAAGCTATGAAAACATGATTAGCGAAGTTCAAGAACTGTCTAAGGAGCAAGATACATACGGGCTCGTTCATAATGACCTTCATCAGGGAAACTTTTTTGTTCAAGACAACACATTAACAATTTTTGATTTTGATGATTGTTCGTTTAACTGGTTTGCTCAAGATATTGCTGCGTCATTTTACCATGCAGTGTGGCAAGGATTATCAGTAAGGCCAGAACATGTATCGTTTCCGCAAGAATTCATGAAGTATTTCATCGAGGGATACAACAAAGAACATTTAATGAATAAAGAGATACTAAGGCAAGTTCCGCTTTTTCTAAAACTGCGCGAAGTCTTTTTATTTACGCTGTTTCATAACGTGTGGGATGCAAAAAATTTAGAAGATTGGCAAGCGTATACACTGCAAGATT
The DNA here is from genome assembly GCF_050473865.1 of Bacillus sp. S10(2024). Classification (NCBI taxonomy): domain Bacteria; kingdom Bacillati; phylum Bacillota; class Bacilli; order Caryophanales; family Bacillaceae; genus Bacillus; species Bacillus sp. S10(2024). Next base: position 4,239,108 of record NZ_JBFLUR010000002.1, read on the forward strand.
TACAGCACCGGATTGAACATGAAATTCCGTATACGAATGTAGACTTTTTGACGTTTGCCTAAGAACTCCTTTTTTAAACCCTGTTTAATAACAGGGTTCTTTTTGTGCATAAAAAAATACAGCAATCGTTACAATAAAGTACATAAAAAGATTATGGAGGATACACGTGGAAACGAAGTCGATTATAGCACTAGGGATTTTCTTGATTACATACGCTGGGATTATTTCAGAAAAACTCCACCGTACACTTATTGCAATGTTAGGTGGAATCTTAATGGTGGTCTTCGGGGTCATCGATCAAAAAACAGCTATTCATCATATTGATTTTAATACAATCGGTTTGTTGGTTGGGATGATGATTATTGTATCAATTACTGCGCAGACAGGTGTATTTGGCTACATTGCGATACGGGCTGCGAAAAAGGTGAAAGGAAATCCAATCCGACTTCTTTTTGTGCTCGGACTGATTACTGCCATCGCATCCGCCTTTTTAGACAATGTCACGACAGTTTTACTCATCGTTCCAGTTACATTAAGTATCACATCACAACTGAAAGTAAATCCTACTCCTTATTTAATCACTCAAATTTTCGCTTCGAATATTGGTGGCACTGCTACTATGATTGGAGATCCGCCTAATATTATGATTGGTAGTGCTGTAAAAGAACTAACATTTCTTGCATTCATTAATAATTTATCATTGATTAGCTTTATTATTTTATTAGTGTCTCTTGTTATATTTACGCTCATTTATAGAAAAAAACTCAAAACAACACCTGAGTTAATAAACGAATTACTGAACAAGGATGAAAGAAACGAGATTAAAGATGTAAAGCTATTGAAAAAGTGTGTCTTTGTTATTGTAGTGACAATTGGCGGTTTTTTTCTGCATCAATTTATCCATATTGAAACAGCTACAATTGCCTTGTTTGGGGCCTTTCTTTTACTGCTGATGACAGGAGATAGATATTTAGATCGAACATTAGAAAAGGTAGAATGGACCATTCTTTTCTTCTTTATCGGCTTATTCGTTATAGTTGGTGGATTGGTGGAAACAGGGCTTATCGCAATGGTGGCTAAAAAAGCGATGGCTCTAACCGGGGGAGAGGTAAAAATGACAACGCTCTTAATTTTATGGATGAGTGCGATTGTCTCTGCTTTTGTTGACAATATTCCATTTGTAGCGACAATGATTCCCATGATAAAAGAAATGGGGTCAATTGGAATCACAAATTTAGAACCATTATGGTGGAGTTTATCACTAGGAGCCTGTTTAGGTGGTAACGGAACGCTAATCGGAGCCAGCGCCAATTTAGTAGTAGCTGGACTAGCCGCAAAGCAAGGACACCATATCTCCTTTATGAAATATTTAATAGTTGGATTCCCAGTGATGATAATCTCCATTATCTTATCAACGATTTACATATATGTTCGGTATTTAATGTGAAGAAAGAAGAGAAGAAAAGTTTTCCTCAAAAAAATGTATAGGAGAAACAACTATGAAGAACAAACGGATTTATATGGATCCTCCGAAAACATTAGTAGTAGGATTCGCTCTCATTATTTTCATCGGCGCGCTTCTTTTAACGCTTCCAGTTGCAACAACAGATGGTCAAGGTCTTCCTTTCTTAAATGCATTGTTTACAGCTACATCTGCTACATGTGTAACAGGACTTGTCGTAGTGGATACGGGAACAACTTTCACGTTGTTCGGCCAACTCGTTATCTTGTTTCTTATTCAAGTAGGCGGTTTAGGATTTATGACATTTGCGATCTTTTTTTCCGTTTTGTTAGGAAAAAGGATTTCTCTGAAAGAAAGGCTGTTATTACAAGAGGCATTGAACAATTTATCCATTGCGGGCATTGTTCGTTTAGCAAAAAGAATTCTTATTTTTACAGTTGTAATTGAATTCATCGGTGCCGCTTTATTAGCGATTCGCTTTGCGTTTGATATGCCTCTTTCCAAAGCAGTGTATTACGGCATATTCCATGCTGTTTCCAATTTTAATAACGCAGGATTCGATATAATGGGAGAGTTTAAAAGCTTGACTGCGTATGTAGAAGATCCAATTGTTACATTGGTCGTCTGTGCATTAATTACACTAGGCGGTATTGGATTTATCATTATGAATGAAGTATATGAATATAAACGGATTAAACGCCTTTCCTTGCATACGAAGGTAGTTCTGTTTACAAGTTCTTTGTTAGTAGTGGTGGGAACAGTTCTCATTTTCTTATTGGAATTTCATAATCCCAAAACGTTACAACCGTTATCTGCATTTGGAAAATTTTTAGCTTCTTTATTTCAAGCTGTCACCCCAAGAACAGCTGGGGCAAATACACTCAATATTCCAGATTTACATCATTCAACCCTTTTTATTATTATTATTCTCATGTACATCGGGGCATCTCCTGGATCTACGGGTGGAGGAATTAAAACAACTACATTTGCAACTCTTTTAGGTGCAGTATGGTCACAAATAAAAGGAAAAGAAGATGTAATCTTTTTTCGAAAAAGAATTGCATACGATACAATTTATAAATCACTTACCGTTATGTTAGCTGGTCTTTTCATCGTTATAATAGCTGCCATGTTGCTAACAATAACAGAACCAGGGAAGGACTTTTTAATGATTCTCTTTGAAGCAACATCTGCTTTTGGAACGGTAGGGCTCTCTATGGGACTGACCCCTGAATTATCTCCTCTTGGAAAAATTATCATTACTTTAACGATGTTTGCAGGAAGGGTAGGACCATTGACTATCGCTTTTGCCGTTACACTACGAAGAAATGCAGATCCGTTCAGTTATCCGAAAGGAAAAATTATGATTGGTTAGATGTTCATTCATCCTTAGAGGAGCGATAGAAATATGAGAAAGCAATACGCAGTCATTGGACTCGGAAGGTTTGGTTCAAGTATTGTAAACACATTAGTAGAAGCAGGACATGAAGTGTTAGCAATAGATAGCAATGAAAAACGTGTAAATGAACTTGAGGATGCGGCTACCCATGCTGTTATCGCTGATGCGACAGATGAAGAGGTATTAAAAGCAATCGGTATTCGAAATATTGACACAGTCATTGTCGCAATTGGAAATGATATTCAAGCAAGTATTTTAACAGTGTTGGTACTAAAAGAATTAGGGGTAAACAAGGTTGTGGTCAAGGCGCTAAATAAAAGACACGGACAAGTGTTAGAGAAGGTAGGCGCGGATTGGGTCGTATTTCCTGAGTGGGATATGGGTGAGCGTGTAGCACATCAGCTTATGTTACCAAATGTTCTTAATTTCATTGAACTCGCTAAAGATTACAATATTGAAGAAATTAAAGTGCCTCCTAGCATGTCAGGAAAAAGTCTGAAAGAATTGGATATTCGAGCAAAATTAAATTTAAATGTCATTGCGATTAAAAGTAAGGGGAGAATCAATATTTCTCCTTCTCCAGATGAAGTTGTGCAAGAAGGGGATGGTTTAGTGATGATTGGAGAAAAGATAAATTTGCATCGTTTTGCAGATTTTGAATAAGAAGTAAGTTTGAAAGGGATGTAACTTAAATACCTTTCTTTTTAGGAGGAACGAGAGCATCTGGCCGTGCATAGAAACGGTCAGGGGCTTTTTCTGCCACATGCAATGTTTAAAACAAAAGAAGAAATCAAGAAAAAAGCGATGTAATAGCTCACTACATATGTAAGCTATTACATCGCTTTTTTATACAGACCTCATTCAACATGGTATCAAAATTTTGAAAAACAGTCTATTTCTTTTTGAATCATGTAGTTAACATGAGAGTGAAAGCAATGATGAATGGGGGCTATTCTATGTCAGTGTTTGCACAATCTTCATTTCAGTGCCGCATCGAGTGGGGACGGCGCGGAGCTAGAGAAGCAGCCAAGCGTGGTGATATTACCATTATTGTAGATGTTCTTAGCTTTTCTTCAGCAGTGGCCAGCGCCTTACATGTAGGCACTGAAATTTTTCCATATCCGCCGCCATTGAATGAAGAAGCAAAAGTGTATGCGAATCAATTGGGTGCAGAGCTTATATTAAGTAGGGCAGAAGCGGCGAAGGCAGGGAGACATTCGTTATCCCCAGTAACATTTAGCGCTGCTGATTTTGGGAAAAGATTTGTTTTATGTTCGTTAAACGGTGCAGCTTGTACGTGGATTGCTTCGAAAGTTCCGGCTCTTTTAATTGGCTGTTTACTTAACGCTTCGGCAATTGCAGAGGCAGCGAATCATATCCAAAAACAAACAGGCGCAAATATAACAATTGTTCCTTGCGGTGAACATTGGGAAGATCCAAAAGAAGATGAAAATGATTTAAGACCAGCGATAGAAGACTACTTAGGCGCAGGTGTAATCATAGAAAAATTACAAGGGAGTAAATCAGTAGAAGCACAATTATGTATGGGCGCTTTTCAGTATGCAAAGTCCAATCTTAATGAATTCATTTGGGATTGCGGAAGCGGTAGGGAGTTACGAGAGCGTGGATTTGCGGAAGATGTAACGTATAGTGCAGCTGTAGATGTGCTGCAAGTAGTGCCGGTTTTTCAGAATGGTCGCTTTGTGAATTTCTTGAAATAAGATCTTCTTTAGGAATCTGCTGCATAGTTACATTATTTTCTAGCAGTTTTATATTTTATATAAAAAGCGAAGTCTTCATCAGACTCCGCTTTTTTCATGTATTATAAATCAATTGTTTAACACAGTATAGAAACTTAAGTTTGCAACAACCAAACTTCGTTTTTTCGACGTAAAGTATAATAATTTACAACAACTTTTTTTGTCTAATTTTTCGGGTTCAGTTCATTATATTTTCTACTTTGTCTTTATACACAACATATTCTTTCCCATCCACTACTGCTACCACTGCAAATTCATCTTTTGGATTGAATGAAAGCCAGTCAGCCCACATGCTTGTATTTGGTCCTCCACTCCACATGTTATGAACAGTGTTTTTAGTTAAATTCATAACTTTATAAGACGCATTTGGTGCATTTGTTCCAGTCTTTATTTCAAATGTATATGCGTTATGAATTTTTTTATAAAAGTAGAAAACGTTTGATGGACGAAGCTGATTCATGAGATCCTGTTCTTTTTTCTCTGCAATTTTCATCCCTTCTTGTAATGTGACAACATCTGTTCTTAATGTTTTCCAACTGTCTTTAGCTGCATTCAAGTGAGGGGTTAAGAATTTATATCTATTTTGATCAGCTTTTTGAGCTGCTTTATCAATATGTCCCAGTACGCCTGAATATTGAGAGTCTAAATCATCCCATTGCGTGGAAATATAAGTAAGAGCGGTAATAGCATTATCAATTGTACTATGCATATCACTAATATTATGAAACGCAACTCCAACTACACGATTTAATGTTATTTTATAATCTACAGTCTTACGTAATTCTGTTAATGTAGGCTCTAATCGGCCTAAATTGTCTCTTGCTGTACCTATCATTATACCACCAGAAATCAACGTGGGAATAAAAGGGATTTTTACCATTGTTAATCCATCAGATTCTAATTTTTTATAATAGTTTACTTGTCCTAAAACTTCATCTAAACGCTTTTGGTCAGTCTCCACATCAGCACCTTGGTTTTTTAAAATTGATTGCAAGGTCTCTTTATGGCTTCCAAATGCTCTGACATCTTCTCCAATATCGTTTTTGAATTTAGTTAATTCTTCTATTAATGCTTTTGCAGACTTTTGATTTTGTTGAATTTCACCTCGTAAATCTGTAATGCCTTTTTTTAAAGTATCTCCATTCCCTGTATTAATCGCCTCTACTAATGTTCCGTATTGACTATCAAATTTTGTATCGTATTCAATAATGTCTGTCAATGTATCTAAAAATTGTTTTTTTATTTTCGTATTCCATGTAACAGCGTGTGCTCTTGCGTTCTTTTGATCTTGTAAAATTTTAATAGGTAAATCTGCATACCCATTAATAGTAATTCCTTCAAAACTCACATCTGGATTATTAGTTAGCAAGTAAGAATAGTCATTCATAGATTTTGTAAATACCGCAGCATCTTGCAAAGCTTTTTTCATCTGTTCTTCATTTGCTGAAAGAGAAATATCTCCATTGTTAGTTTGTTCAATTTCACTTGCAAAAGTTGCTATTGGTGTGACTGCATAAGTTGTTGTCATAGTTAAAAAAGTCGATACAGCGAGTAGTTTGTAAGGGAGCTTTTTCATCATTTCATATTCCTCCTATATAGGCTTTGATTGTAAGTTCTACTTTTCTTTAAAAGTGAAATTAGTTCTGTGTCTTTATGAATATCGCTCAAAGAGAATTTATAGTAAAAGGCGAAGTCCTTAATCAGACTCCGCCTTTTCGGTGTATAAGGAATTGTTAAATGAATATTTAACGATGTAATCCTAGATTTTCTATGTGTTTTTAGGCAACTTTACAATAGAACCAATATTTCCCTATTGTTGTGGAGTAATAGGCTCCACTTTTAATTCTTTGATTCCATTTTTTATTGTGACTGCATCTTCGTGTAATGTGTTCCAAAGATCTTTAGCTGTCTTCAAGGTAGGTTTTAAGTAGCCAAATTTATTTTGATCAGCTTTTCCAGCTGCCTTATCAATCTGTTGCAGTACCCCAGCATATTGATTATCTAAATCAGTCCATTGCGTTTGCATATAAGTAAGAGCATTGATAGCATTATCAATCGTCTTATGCATCTGATCAGTATTATTATACGCAACTCCAACTACACGATTTAATGTTGTTTTAGAATCTACAGTTTTACGTATTTCTGCTAAATACGGCTCTAACTTGCCTAAATTATCTCTTGCTGTACCTACTATTATACCACCGATCCACCATAGGCCAAAAACGCCAACTTTCATTGTTGTAAATCCATCAGATTCTAATTTTTTATAGTAGTTTACTTGTCCTAAAACTTCATCTAGACGTTTTTGATCGTCCTCAAGCCCAGCTGTTTGATTTTTTAAAATCGTATACAATTGTTCTTTATTGCTTCCAAATGCTCTAACATCTTGTCCAATATTATCTCTTAACTTAGTTAATTCTGCTATTAAATTTTGTGCAGTCTTTTGGTTTTGTTGAATTTCACCTCGTAAATCTGTAATCCCTTCTTTTAAAGTATCTCCATCCCCTGTATTAATCGCATCTACTATTGTGTCATAATAATTGTCAAACGTTGTATTGTATTCAACAATGCCTGTCAATGTATTTAAAAGCTGTCCTTTTACTTTCGTATCCCATGTAACAGCATGTGCTCTAGCATTCTTTTGGTCTTGTATAATTTTACCGGGTAAATCTGGATATCCATTAATAGTAATTCCTTCAAAATTCACATCTGGATTATTAATTAACAAATAAGAATATTCATTCATAGATTTTGCAAATACCCCAGCATCTTGCAAAGCTTTTTTCATCTTCCCTTCATTTGCTGAAAGGGACATATCTCCATTGTTAGTTTGCTCAATTTCACTTGCATAAGTTGCTACTGGTGAGACTATAGAAGTTGTTGTCAAAGTTAAAAGTGCCGATGCAACGAGTACTTTGTAAGGGATTTTCTTTATCATTTCATATTCCTCCTATATAGGTTTTGATTTTTAGTTCTTTGTTTCTTGTGTAAAAGCGATGTCCTTCGAAATGAATTCTGCATCTTTATGAATACCACTCCAGCTTTGTTTAGCAGCTTTTAAATCATCAAGTATTAAAGAGAATTTATGTTCTTGCATAGAGTCGATATTATCATGTAAATCTGTATAATTAGCTCCCATTTTATTCCATTGTTGTTGGATACTTGTTAGAGACATGATTGCCTGATCCACTGTTTGATACAGATCTGTCAAAGTTGATTTCGCGTTAGTAAGCGAAATAACTGCTTGGCTAGCAAGATCGGCTTTCGTACCTAATTCTCCGATTTTTTTAGAAATTTCATTATAGGAGTCCATATGTTTAGACGCCGTGACACCAGCTGCTGTTCCTAAACCGATACCAGCTGCACCGAGAGCTGTAAGGCCACCAACAACAGCTGGTGTTGCTGTACCGCCAGTCACAATAATTACTACCGTTCCTGCAATGGCTGCAGCAACTAAAATGAATGCTCCTAATCCACCACCAATTGACCATGCTAATACATTGTTAAAATGCTCTGTCTGAGTAGAACGTAGCTTCTCAATTTCAGCTTGAATTTGTGGAATCAGGGCATTTTTTCCGGCTAATAGTGCTGTTAATCCACCTTGCCCATCTGGACCACCAACATTATTTTTAAACCCTGTAGAATTGTCATACAGTTTTGCTTTGAAGTCTTGTAACATCTTAATTACTTCTGTAACTTCATTTGAATTTGTATTAATTGTAGTGATTAAATCATTTAGGCCCTCTTTTAACTCTGCTTTATCTTTCTTTTGTACAGCAGCTTCCAATGTATCGTAATAATTTTTAAATTGTTCATCGTAATTTACAATATTACGTGCTGTTTTTTGAATCTTCGGCTTTGCTGTATCTAACCAATAATTTGCATTGATTCGTGATAGTTCTTGATTAAGGTGAATATTTTTAATTAATTCTGCTCCTTCTGAACCTAAATCAATATTGGCTAAATTTACATTTGGTTGTTTAATCATTGTTTTTGCGTACAAATCCATTACAAGAATATTAGATCCTGTTTGAGCTAATGCTTTCTTCAGCCCTTCAGGTCCTAATTCATAATTCCCTACTTTTTGTTCTTGAGCGGTTTGTTCTTGGGCAAGTACATGAATAGTGTTACCGTTAGTAGCAGTTATAAATGTTGCTAGAGTGGCTACAGCTAACACTTTAAATGGAAGTTTTTTCATAACCATTCTCCTTCTAAGTTTTTTGATAGATTCTTATAATCTTTTCGTTTTCGTTAAATTCGCAATATTAAAACTTATTAACTTGTTCTCCAAGGTAACTTGTTACATTTTTTAATTGTCTTAATGTATCTTTTTGAGACTGCTGGTCAGTTGTATCAACATTAGTAGATAATTTTGTAATATTATTTTTGATTAGATCCAAATCTGCTTTATAGCGTTTTAGTAGATCAAGTTCTACATCAACTTGATTTGCAAACGTATGCAAATCATTTTGCATAATAAGAAGCATTGATTTTTGTAGATCTGCTACTTTTAGGTTCTTTGTTAAATCATAAAATTTTTGGTTTTGTATCTCTAAATCAGCTAAATGTGCTCGTTGCTCTGCTGTTAGTTTATTTACTTCAGCGAAGGCACTATATGTTTGTTTAACTTTTTCAGGGTCAATAACTTTCGTAAGGTCATACTCTTTTGTCTTTGTAACTGCAGCTGCAGCTATTTCAGCTTGTTTGCTTTTCTCAATTGCTTCACGAGCTGCTTTTTTGGCAGCTTCAATCTCTAGAGCAGATTTACCTTTTTCTATCGCTTCTTGCTCTGCCTTTTTCTCTGCTTCTAAAATAGAGTTGTTAATTTCTTTTCCTTTGTTATACGCTGCCACAGCTGTTTGAGCAACAGGTTCAATGATATCTTTTGAAAGATTATAGACTTCTTTGAATATAACAAACCCTTGTTCATTTAAAGCTCCTGGTAACAACGCTATTTGTTGTAAATCATCTTGAATTGATTTTTGGGTATTTAGTATTTCACCTTTTATCTGGTCTATTTTTCCTGTTCCATCTGAACTTAGTACCCCTTGCGCTTTTGTAACATCAGCATCGAGATCTGTAAGTTTTTTATCGAGTTGTAATTTAAGATCTGTTAATTCATTAATTTGACGTTGTACGTTGTCTTGGTTCGTCATAGCCATGTCTTGAAGAACTTCTAGTCTATCCAAAAATCCTTCTTTATCTTCTCTATTGTCTACAAATCCTTTTAATGCTGGATAGTAGCTATTAAATTTAGTTACAAATCCCTTACTTTTTGAATTTAATAGAATTAACTTTGGATAAAGTTCCGATGACCATTCATTCATATCTTGTTTGATTAAGGATTGGTTCGTATTTAAAGATGGAACTTCCATAAGCTGTACATTAGGACTCATTAAAGCTTTATCTATATATGTTTGAATTAATTTAGATTGTGCACCTAATTTTCGTAATGATGAGGAAATATCCGTGTTCTCTTGTTGCGTTTCTGCCTGAACGATTGGCGTTGCGAGAGTATTGATAGGAATATTTGCTCCAGTAACAATGGATGTTATTAAAAATCCTGTAAGTATTTTATTTTTCATTCCGTACACCTCTTCACTATTGTCTTTTTACAATTTTATTCATACATCTTGAACAAACTATCTCTTTGCTTTCTTCTTGCATAATTGAGGTAAGAGAATTCTTTCGGATAGAGTGTGAAATCAAGAAACTCTCGTTATGATCTATTTTCATGGAATGTAAGGACCTTACGCCCTCATTGTAAACATTATGTTTTTGATAAGTAAACAATAAAATTCCATCGACTATATTTAAAAATTGAGATGTTTCATATTCGTATTTGAAAAAATATTATATCTAAAAAATTAAATGCTATGAATCACTTCACTAAGTGAAATAGTTATAATTTGATAATTAGGACTTAGATGTAAAGGTTTTCATTGATTTATATAAATCACTTGTTAAAATATGTTTTCAATATAATTTAATAGTACCTTGTATAATGGTTTACTTTATTTGGGAAATGTAAAATTGCATATCGATATAGTCATTTCAACGATAAATAATCTATAAAATTATTATCCTATGAATAGTAATTATGTTTTCTATAAAGTGAAATTTCCATGAGTGGGGAGCTTCATCCCCCACCTATCTTCTTTGCTTCTCTCGCAATCTTGAAGTGGGGATCTTACTTCCCGTTAATGCGGGATAAACATTACAAGGGGGATCTTCTACAGGGAATGAGACATGCTAAAAATATTTTTAAACGTATAATTTTCTTTTTTTGATACCGTGCCTCTAACAGAGAAATTGCAAGGGAACAAATCAGTAGATGCACAATTATGTATGGGAGCTTTTCAGTATCTTAATGAATTCATTTTGGATTGCGGGAGTGGTAGGAGTTACGAAAGCGTGGGTTTGTGGAAGGCGTAACATATGGTCCAGCTATAGATGTGTTGCAAGTAGTGTCTATTTTACAGAGTGATCAGTTTGTGAGTTTCTTTAATCACCTTAACAAAACATAAAATTATTACGACAAAATTCGACAAATGTGAACTTGTATATTTGTTAATATAGATGAAGTAATTATTTATATCATTGTTCTAGGAGGATTACTAAATGTTGAAAAAGTTAGCAACATTGCTTATGTGTGGTGTGTTTGCTTTTCATTTAGCTGCATGCGGCAATAATGCAAAAGCGACAGAAAACAAGGATGCAAATGTAGAAAAACAAAAAAAGGCTGAAGAACACCAGAAAGCTGAGGAACAAAAGAAGCAAGAAGAGGACCAGAAAAAGCAGGAAGAATTAAAAAAACAACAAGAAAACAGTACGTATGAAGATGTGACAGTGGCAGATCGTGAAAATAACACGCCAAACAGTGCAGAAAATAAAGTACAAAACGAAAGCTTAGTGAATGATTCGATTCATCATATTGATGATGAAAAAAATAAAATGAATACGAATCGCGTGGTAAATGCAACTGTACGTAAAAATATTGACGGAGATACGCTGAAAGTGCAATTAGAGAATGGAAAAGAAGAAACAGTGCGCTTTTTGCTTGTTGATACACCGGAAACAAAGCATCCACGTCTAGGTGTGCAACCATTCGGACCAGAAGCAAGTGCATTCACGAAGAAATACGCAAGCGAGGGAAAGAAAATTCAGCTTGAATTAGATGTAAGTGAACGTGAAAAATACGGACGTTTATTAGCTTATGTATGGGTAGATGGACAGATGCTAAATCGATTACTAATTGAACAAGGGTTAGCGCGCGTGGCATACGTATATGCGCCGAATACAAAGTATGTCGATTATTTACGCGAATTCCAAACAAAGGCACAGGCAAATAAGAAAGGTATTTGGAGTGTAGAAAACTATGCAACAGATAACGGCTTTGATAAAAATAAAACAGCAAAGCCTGCTACATCTGCACCGGCCTCGAAGCAATCACAACCTGCGCCAACTGAAGCACAGCCAAAACCAGAACAGAAACAACAACCAAATAACAACTTACCACAGGGTGAATACCATTTTAGCAGCTGTAAAGAAGCAAAAGCAGCTGGGTTCTCCAATATTCCAAAAGGTCATCCAGCCTATTCGTCTAAATTAGACCGAGATGGCGATGGAATGGCTTGTGATAAGTAAATACAAAAAAAGCTGTTTCCAAAATATCTTGGAACAGCTTCTTTCTTTAGCATCAGCAGCCGAATCCGCCTCCAAAACAACTACAACCGATTATGATTAATAGAATAAACAATACAATCAGTAAGGCAAATCCGCCACCGAAGCCACTACAACCAGCTCCAAAACCCATAATTTATTCCTCCTTTTAATAGAAACAAACAATGAGAGCTACAGTTAGAGATCCTTCGGCGATTTACAATACATTATGTGTCCTAGAACGATAGAGTGCATGGCTTAAAAGATGATTTTTGTTGCTTATAGTACAGCATGTTTTTGTCGGTATTGTCTCGGATTAGTATTCGTAAATTTTTGGAAACATTCGGGAAATATAGAACTCCCTGTATTTTCTCTAAAAGATTAATAACGTCATAGTAACAATGAAAGTTTTTCGCAAGACTTTTGTAACATTTATGAGAGAGAAATGAAAGATTTGTTAGATATGATGAAGTCAATCTTACTAGTGAATGTACTCATACCCTTAGTAAACAAGGAGGAAAATGATAATGAAGAAAAAGAAATTGAAGCCAGCATTTGCTGTATTAAGCAGTGTAACGATGGCACTAACTTTAGCATCCCCTGCTTTAGCCGAAACAAAGCCTGAACAAGATGGAAAAGTGGAGACCTTTAAAGAAGATAAAAATCTAAAGGACGGACAGAATATTATCTATGGTGATTCTGGAAAAAAAGGAATCATGATTATGGAAGAGCCACAGGCAAATAACGATTGGGACGAGGATGGTATCCCTAATGATGTGGAAGAAAAAGGATTTAAAATTGTATTTAATGAAAAGACAGGGAAAAATGAAGCCCAGTTATATGACCTTGTAGAAGACTTTGGGAAAAAGAGATTTATAACAAATCCGAAGAGTGCAAACTCAGATGGGGACCCTTTTACAGATAACTATGAAGTGGAGCATTATGATAGTGATTCTGATATAGATTTTAATCCCATGATCGCGAATGTACCAAATCTACAAATTGCTGTAAAACGTATCGATATTACTCCCGTTGCTAGTATTACAGATTCAAATGGTGAATCGCGTACTAAAAGTTGGGAAAAAAGTTTATCTGTACAACATTCTTTTAATGTTGGATTAGGTGTTGAAGGCGGCGCCGAGGGATCAGCAGCGGGTCCTGTCCCTTCAGGAAAAGGATCGTTAAATGTAGGATATGGTTACTCTAATACAAAAACGGAAACAGAAAGCATCTCTAATAGTTTTGATTGGTCAACAGCAACAACTGTTGATTCAGCTAAAGCAGCAAATGTGCGTTTCCATCTAGAATATAAAAACACGGGTACTGCATCTGCTGGGGATGTTTCACCTCACTTTAACATTCGATTAGGTAATAAAATTATTAATACTGTAAAGGCAACACAAGATCGTTATAAAGCCAACTTGTTAACTACAGCAAAAGGTGGAAACAATAAAACTGAAATTCTAATGGATAGTGTAGAAGGTCAAGCGGATGTGAAAATTTCTCTAACACTGGATGAATTAAAAGCAGTAGAACAAGGGGCACCCCTTTCTATTGAAGTCTTGCCTACTAGTACGATGAATGTGTATACAATGAAAGATGGACAATTTGTAAATTTAGGAGATTGGTCGCATTTTGCATCAAATGTAAATGCTTCTACTACATTAGTAGAAACAAACTACGGTTCTATACCAAAATATAGAGTCTATACACCAAGAACGGGCAAGGAAAAGCCTGCTAACATTAATAATAATCTTTCGCTAGACGAATTCTTTGCACATACTGAGATAGCTGATAAAGGTTGGGTAGCGAATTATATAGTAAATGGTCGACTAAACCCAGAGCGAGTTCGTTATGGTCCAAATCGGACTCTTTTAGAACGAGGTAAGAACCTTGGTTTCTTTGATAACCGTGTACTACGACCAACTCTATCATATAGCAGTTATGATTATAGCAAGAAAAAGATTTACGCATCAGTTATACCAGGGATATTTAATTTGAATGAAGAAATCTTTGTTACGGTTCGTAATAAAAAAGGTGAGAATCAAAAGGTAACACTAGTTCGAAATCAGAATTCAAATGTGTATGAATCTAAAGAAAATGAACCTGTAGACTTAGCGATAAACCGTAGATCTCTTGGGGAAAATTCCGCTAAGTTTGAACTCATTGATGAAAAAGATAATAAAACTGAAGTCTTCACGCCTCTTGTTTCAAATAAAAGCTATCTAGAAGCTATCGATAAATTAGTAGTAGATAATTCTGGAGAACCTATAGTAGAAGGTAAAAAGTACTATTTGAAGTCATCTGTTAACTTTCATGATGGTGTAAAGGAATCCTGGTCCGCCGGTACTTTAAGCCAATCAATTAATGGGAGATATGTACACTTTTCACTTAAGAGTAATAATTGGGATGGATTGAGACTCGGGCCTATCCAACAAGCAATACATGGACCAGACATTCAAGCAACACCAGTATTAATTGAAAGAAAAGGAAAATCTAAACCTGAAGAACCATTCAAAAAAGATGAAGAAGTGTTTCTTAAGTTTACGAATAGTAATCACAGTGGTTATCAGTATCTCAACATTGGAAATGGATATGATTATAGCTGGTTAGATCAAGAAAATAATAGATCTGCTATAAAATTAGACAAACTTCCTAATCAGAAGAACTTCTATCTAAAATCTGATTCTACTTATATAACATCTAGAGAAAATCAGTGGACTAGTTCTGTTGCAGATAATGGTATTGCCCCGCTTGTGGGTGCTGGTGAGCGTGTTTTAAGATCTGAGCATACAACTTCACCAAGTAATTATCACCAATGGGAATTAGAAAGTGTTAAATAAAGTAAGAAATTATAAGACTGCAAAGTGTTTCTTTTAGACGGCTTTGCAGTCTGTTTCTATTTTTTACTGAAAGATTTCTATGTTGAAGAACCGCAACGAAAAAATTCATTCCGCTTCTTGCTTCAATCTTTTCAATTTGTATTGTACTCTCTTATATCACCGATTTTTCTGTTATAATAGCTCTTGCATTCAATTTTGGAATGGTTATCATAACAATGGTATTTTTACTACAAGATTTTTCTAAGCTTAGTAGAAATTGATTAGTGTATTAATCCCATTAATCGCAATGAGGACTTATATTATGTAACAAAGCCTTTCCAATTCTATACTCAACATTTAAAACTTCGATATGTACTCCTCAAAGGGTTGAAAATAAAGCAGTATTCTCCTTTTAAGTATGTCACCTGGATTGTATCATTATTTTTCGTGAATAAATGACTATAGTTCTTGACTTGGAATATATATATTATCAATTATTATATTTGCATAAAAGATAACTATAAACAAAAAATGATAGATTTCTTTTAATGTACAAGAGTATATGCTTGTTTTCTACCATAGGCAAAGTTGACAACAGAAGAAGAGAGAGTACAGGTTTTGTTGTATTCTGCTTATATGTCGGGAAATTAAAATAGATACATAGAAAAGAACAGCGGGGGTTCTAGTTATGAAACAAAGAATTGTAATTATAGAAGACGAAGAGAATATTAGAGAAATATGTAAACGGTATTTAGAGAGAGAAGGGTATGAAGTATTTACAGCTGAAAATGGAACAGAAGGCTGGGATGCGTTTCAACAATATCAACCAGATTTAATTATTTTAGATTTAATGATGCCGAAAAAAGATGGCTGGGAGTTATGTGAGGGAATTCGTCAACAATCGAACGTTCCTATTATTATGTTAACCGCTAGAGGCGAGGAAAGAGATCGCATTTTAGGCTTAACAATTGGAGCGGATGATTATGTGACAAAGCCGTTTTCGCCTCGCGAATTAGTTTTAAGGGTTCAAATTATATTAAGAAGAGGGAACCAGCCAGTCGTGCAAACGAAAGAACCGGAATTAGAAGTGATAGAGTTTTCAGATTTAGAGATTTATCCAGCAAAGAGAAGTGTATTTGTTTGTGGAAATGAAGTTGACTTAACCGTTAAAGAGTTTGAAGTACTTTATACGATGGCAAAACATCCAAAACAGGTGTTTTCTCGGTCGCAGCTTCTTGAGCAAATTTGGGAATTTGAATATGAAGGTTGCACCAATACAGTAACGGTGTTAATGAGTCGTTTACGTGAAAAATTGGATAAGCACACGACAAAGAACCGTTGGATTCATACTGTTTGGGGCATAGGATATCGTTTTGATCCGAGTGGGGGAACTGAAACATGAAACTACGTTATCAATTGTTATTGATGAATTCATTAAGCATGAGTATCATGGTCATTGCGATATGGTACAGTGATACGAGAATGTTACTTAGGCCAGAACAAACTCGGTTATTAACAGGAGTTGCGATTGTAGCAATGATTCTGTCAACTCTTATCTATTGGTTATTAACACGCCCGATTATGAGATCTATTCAAAATTTAATTGCATTATCACAACAATTTAGTGATAGGCATTTTGAAACGATGTATATAATTGGAAAAGAACCCCGAGAGTTTCAGGAACTCGCAACAGCTTTTCAGAAGATGGCGAAAAAGTTAGAAGAAGGATTTACGAAGTTAGAAGAAGGGGAAAAAGCGCGTACAGAGCTGATTTCCAATATTTCACATGACTTAAGAACACCCATTGCCAGCGTACAATTGATGATAGAAGCAATGCAAGATAATGTAATTGAAGATCCTGACATGAAAAAGCAGTACTTAGCCACAATATTAAAGGAAATGCAAAGATTAAATGGTTTAATTAATAACTTATTTGATCTTTCCAAGTTAGAACTTGGACAAGAAGAGTTTCATCCAAGTTTAACCCATGTGGACAGAGTACTATTAGAAGTACTAGATTCACATTCTATCTTGCTAGAGGAAAAACGAATGCATTTAGAAGTACAGGTGTCTGATACATTGCCTCGGCTTTTGATTATGCCTTGTAAAATAGTACGGGTTATTAGTAATTTGTTACATAATGCAATTCGGTATTCTCCTGCAGCTTCCACAATTGATTTGATTGTGGAAGAAAATAAGCAGAAGCAACATGTCCAATTTATTATTCGTGATGAAGGACAAGGCATCAAATACAATGATCAATTACGCATATTTGAACGTTTCTATCGAACGGATCAGTCCAGAAGTTCGCAATCTGGAGGATCCGGGCTTGGATTAGCTATCGCAAAATCATTAGTTGAAATGCACAAAGGCGAAATTGGTGTGCGAGATCGTTTAGATGGGAAACAAGGAACTGAATTTTGGTTTACGCTTCCTATTACATCAGAAAAAAAATAAGGCGTGAAAGACTTTTGTAATAGTTATGTTATGGAAATGAGAGATTTCCTTGCTAACATATAAGTGTTAGAGGAGGGAACTTACTTTATGAAAAGAAAACATATATTCCTTATAGGAGCATTCATAATTGTTGGGGGGATAGTGTGGTCCTTATTCCGCCCAGAGAAATTATTTATTGATAAGAAAGTAAATGAAACATTGCCGCAAACAGAAATGAAATCAAAAGAAACAAAGCAGGTAATAAGCGAAGGACAGTTTCAAAGCGGTGTCCATGAAACAACTGGAACAGCAACAATCCATCAATTAGCAGATGGAAAACGTATTTTACGCCTTACTAATTTTACAACTTCTAACGGACCGGATGTTCGAGTTGTATTAGTTCCTACAAAGCAATTGAAAAACAATGAAGATGTTAAAAATTATAAGTATATTGAATTAGGAAAATTAAAAGGAAACAAAGGCGATCAAAACTATGAGATTCCTGATGAGATAGATGTAAGTGCATACGGCGCAGTTTCTGTATGGTGTAAGAGATTTAATGAGAACTTTGGCGCGGCATATGTAAATAAAAATTGAAAAACGGACATACCCCCCTTTTTTCTAGGTGATCAAGAGTATCTGGCTATGCATAGAAGCGATCAGGGCCTATTCCTGCCACGTGCGAGGTATAAAACAAAGGAAGCAAGTACAGGTCATGTTGTATTCTGCATAGCAGCGACTTATATGTCGAAAAATGAAAATGGATGTATATAAAAAACGGGTGATAGAACTGAAATCTATTACCTGTTTTTTAATTTTTATAAAAATATATTTATATATAAAAATTAAAAAAGATATAAAACCCCTTTTTTTAGGAGGAACGAGGGCATCTGGCCGTGCATAGAAGCAGTCAGGGTCTATTCCCGCCACGTGCGAGGTTTAAAGCAAGGGAAGAAAGTAAGTAGCGGTCATGTTGTGCTCTGTATAGCAGTGACTTATATTATATGTCGAAAAATGAAAATGGATTTATAATACATATAAAAAGCCTAGTAAAATACGAGAAAAGTAATGCAAACGATTGCAATAAATGATAATATGTAAACGCATACATGTTTGTTTGTAATTACAAATATAGAATGAAACCCTTTGCTTTCATTCAAGTTTTTATTATTTGTAGTCTTAATTTTTAGAAAAGGAGAGAGCGTATGAAAAAATATTTAAAAGGCTGTAGTATTGCCATGTTATCTGTTCTTATATTCTTTGCTTTTTCAATTTTTCCAAGCCAGAGTTATGCAGCTGTAAACGGGCAATCAATGAACGGAAATTACAAAGCATATATTATGGCACCGTTAAAGAAAATACCCGATATGATGACATGGGAGACGTTTGAAAATGATTTACGCTGGGCAAAACAAAACGGCTTCTCTGCTATTACTGTTGATTTTTGGTGGGGAGATATGGAGAAGAATGGAGATCAACAATTTGATTTTTCTTATGCCCAGCGCTTTGCACAATCTGTAAGAAATGCTGGTATGAAAATGATTCCGATTATTTCAACGCATCAATGTGGCGGTAATGTTGGAGATGATTGTAATGTACCGCTTCCTTCTTGGATATGGAATCAAAAATCAGATGATAGTTTATATTTTAAATCGGAAACAGGAACAATTAATAAAGAAACATTAAATCCGCTAGCTTCAGATGTAATTCGAAAGCAGTACGGAGAACTATATAATGCTTTTGCAGAGGCGATGGCTCCGTATAAAGATGTCATTTCGAAGATTTATTTATCGGGCGGTCCGGCTGGAGAAACACGTTATCCATCTTATACGTCGGCTGATGGATCAGGTTACCCGTCTAGAGGGAAGTTTCAAGCTTATACGGAATTTGCGAAAGAGCAATTTCGTTCTTGGACATTACAAAAATATGGATCTTTAGCAGGAATAAACAAAGCTTGGGGGACAAACTTAACTTCTATGTCACAAGTACTTCCTCCATCTGATGGAAATCAATTTTTGACAATCGGCTATCAAACAAAGTACGGTGAAGATTTCTTAAAGTGGTATGAAGGTGTGTTAGAAGAGCATACAAAATTGATAGGTGAATTAGCTCATTCTGCATTTGATAATACGTTCCACATACCAATTGGAGCAAAAGTTGCCGGTGTTCATTGGCAATACAACAATCCAAATCTTCCGCACAGTGCTGAAAAGCCAGCGGGATATAATGATTATAGTAGTTTGTTAGACGCCTTTAAGAGTGCAAAATTAGATTTAACATTTACCTGCTTAGAAATGTCAGATAAGGGAACATATCCAGAATATTCAATGCCAAAAACACTTGTAAAACAAGTAGCTAAGCTTGCGAATGAAAAAGGGATTGTCCTAAATGGCGAAAATGCGTTAAGCATAGGAAGCGATAATGAATATAAGAAAGCAGCTGAAATGGCTTTTAATTATAACTTTGCGGGATTCACACTGCTTCGTTATCAAGATGTTATGTACAATAATACATTGATGGCACAGTTCAAAGATACTTTAGGAGTTACTCCTACTTCGCAAACAATCGTTGTAAAAAATGCACCAACAACTACTGGAGATACAGTGTATATTGCTGGAGATCGTGCTGAGTTAGGGCAATGGGATACAACGCTATATCCTATTAAATTATCGTATAACTCTACTTACGGAGATTGGAGAGGCACAGTTTATTTACCAGCTGAGCGAAATGTTCAATTCAAAGCGTTTATTAAGCGCCAAGATGGAACGATTAAAGCATGGCAGCCAAATCAGCAATATTGGACACCAATTCCAGCGACTTCTACTGTGTATACGGATTTATGGTAGTTTCATTGCTTAAAAGAAATTTTTAATTTTTGTTGAAGTAAACAATGATAAAGGGCAAACTAAGCAACCAAATATATGATAAATTTGGTTGCTTTATTTTTCATACAGAAAGGATAGCGCTTTCTAAATTAATACCACCATTTCTCCTGCGGCAGCAAGACAACATTGACATTAAAATTTTGCGAAAACCAGTCATACATGAGTGTCTTCTTTACTAAATACTCCGATGCAGAGTGGGAAACACCGATGAGCGACATAGTTGTATGCGGTATGTACTCTTTCATAATGGCATATTTCTTTTTGCCATAGTCGTTATCGATATGACAATGCACTTCCCCAGTAACATAAGCTTGCGCGCCTTTTTCCTCAGCTTCTTGCATCATGCTTACTTTATCACCGCAGCCAGCGATGATTGCGATTTTCGAAATATGAGAACGTGTTTGTCCTTCAAAGTCTACATAAGGGATGTCAAAAATCTTTTTTGCTTTTTCCATTAGCTCATTTGTATGTGTTGGAGCTATTTCACAAATCAATCCATCGCCTTCAGCGAAGCTTTCAATTACGGATGCATGTAGTGCTTTGGCGATGGCGATACTTGTCCCATACGTTTGATGACGGTCCATTGGCGCATGACATGTGTATACGGATAATCCCTTGTCCTTTATTGCTTGCAAATAGTGACTTGGAATAGGAATGAACCCGCGCCCTGGTAAGCCTTGCGGATCGCCGCATTCCATGACAAGCGGATGATGCATAAATAATAAGTCTCCAGCTGTTCCTTCAGTAAGAAACTTATCAAGCACTTCGTTAGTTGGAAAAACAGCTAGAAAGACATTGCGAACAACAGCTGCTCCTTTTATCATGAGCCCATTAAAGTGTGTCACGAAATCATCTTCAAAGAACTCTTGCCAAGGAAATGAAATTGGATCATAAGCAGCTGGGAGGAAACGGCTAAACCCAGGATCTATTCCGTATTTGTGTACGGAAAATAACGTATTCAACTGATATTCTAGTTCTTGAAGTTTTGGCATGAGGAAAACCTCCTTTGGGAAAATGTATCAATTTAATTATATGGTTTAATGAATTTTCTGTATATAAAAATCGAATCGATTTATAAAAAAAGAATGCTACAATAGAATAATCGTGATATAGGTAGGAGGAAAAACAATGAATGTGACCGTAACGGACGCAGCATATGCGAAAATGAAAAAGATAATTCCAAGTGAAGCTAAATATATAAAATTATTTTACGATACAGAAGGATGCGGCTGTGTGATGAGTGGGATTATTGACTTAGTCGCTGCACTAGAAAAAGATGAGCAAGACGTGGACATTCCATCAAACAAGTTTCAGTTTATTGCCGATCGAACGAAGCTTGTTTTTATGGATGATAACTTGACTGTTGATTTTTCTGAATCTGGGGGAACCTTTCAATTAAAAAGCCCGAGTCAATATTATAATCCGAATATGAAATTGCATGTTCGGGTGTAATTCATGGAAGAGAAGAAAGCAGATCATCTTTGCTTTCTTCTAATTTATTCCCAAACATAAAATATCAAAAATTAACGAATATTATTTATGGTAATTTCTTAGTGAAAAGTGAAATTAGGCGTATTTTATTGTGGAATCTATGTCATGTTTCTTTTCTTTATTTCTTCTAATACTTTTTAAACGAATGAAAATCATCAACATAACGAAAGTAGTAATAGAAGTGTAAAAGGAGAATTTTTGAATAGCTGTTCCTGGGTATGATACTTCCATTTTACCTTTTTCTTGGATCGGTACTTCTATCAATCCGTTGTTAGACATTTTTATCGGAACTATTTTGTTGTTAATTTTCACCTCATAGCCTTTGTAATAAATCATTGGAAGTTCTAAGACATCTTTATTCTTTGCATCAAAATTTATATAAAGCTCATTGCCTTCCTTTACTATATGACTTAGTTTCGTGGTATGATTTCTTGTTTTCACTTCGTCTTTCTTTCGAGATTTTAAAACATCGAT
Source organism: Bacillus sp. S10(2024) (assembly GCF_050473865.1). Lineage (NCBI taxonomy): Bacteria > Bacillati > Bacillota > Bacilli > Caryophanales > Bacillaceae > Bacillus > Bacillus sp. S10(2024). The sequence goes on from NZ_JBFLUR010000002.1 coordinate 4,261,499, forward strand.
CTTTGTAACAGAAGGCAGGTATTCAGAACCTGCACCTATATTGTATGAATCTTTAAAAGTTTGCTCTCCTCTAAATTGATTTTGGTCATGTATACGAAAATCTTTATAATATTGAGCTATTGTCGATGTATTACTGAATAATAGAGAAAGAACAATAACTAGCAAACCGATTGAATGATATTTTTTCTTAATAGCATAGCCTATATAAACAGAACAGCTAAATGCCATTAATAATGTTACAAGTGCAAAAAGTCTAAATGTGAATTGTATAACGTCTAGCATATGGAAGTGTTTCCATGGGAAGTAGTTTGTTGTCATTAGTAAAAATATCATTGCGATTAATAAGCATTTGTCAGCAAAACTTATTATTGCATTTTTCTTTTTAATGTTAAATCTATATATTAATGGTAAAAATAAAACGTATCCTATTCCTATAATTGCAGAACCTTTATTGTTTAATATAATGCTTTTGCATAATTTTCCTAGTGAATACATCGTATCGCCAGGTGTTGTAAAAGTATATGTATTGAGATAGAAGGTATTCGATGCCATTTGCTCTACCATTGGAAAAATAAAAAAAGCTGATAGTAAGATTGTTACTCCGCCAGCAATAACAAAATAAATTATTTTTGTTTTATCCTCCCAGAGTCTATTAATTGAAAAGAGCAGGAAGAGCAGTAACATGCAAAAAGCTAATACACTTGATAAAACATGAGTATAAATCATTCCAGTGAACCCAATCGTTAAAATGTACCACTTTCTTTTCTGTCCATATAAAATTTCATAAATTCCATACAATATAACAGGAAGAAAGATAAACGCCAATGACTCCCCAAGCGCAGCTCTTTGATAAACATCAAATGCTCTATAGAGTGAAAAGACATACAATATAGTCATAAAGCTTGATGAAGTTACTTTTTTACTCATTTTATAGACACAATAATAAGTTACGCATGCTGTTGCTATTGTATAAATTATTATATAAGTTCTATAGGAAACTACTAAACTGTATCCTAAATTCAATAAAATAGCCATTGGAAATAGAAAAAGGTTAGAATAAAACCAATTTGTTGCATAACCATATCCATTTAAAAAGGTACTATCAATGTAAAATGGGTATTGAGATGTTTTAATTGCTTCAGCTAATCCGAATATGCGATTAAAATGGAATCCTATATCATCTCCTGCCAATACTAAATCTTTGTCCCAAAATAAATTCATTTGTATAATAGTACATATGAATATAAGGGCGATGATAGCGGAGAATGCTAAAGCATCTTTTTTATTAACCTTTATTAACTTCACGATTTTTATCCTCCGTATATTTTGATTTATACATATCATGGAAATATAAGGTTATTTTACCAAATTTATATCAACAAATAAACAGCGAATATTTTGTCGAATTTATGAATGAGAAGAAAAAAAGGTATTACTTATAAAGAAGAGGAAATGTTTGAGTGCTATATTTATCCCGCATTAACGGGCAGTAAGCCCCCCACCTCAAGATTGAGAGAAGCGAAGAAGATAGGTAGGAGTAGTTCAATGGTCCTATGGTTTGTAAAGTCAGAAAAAACGTTACTTGTAAAAGAAAATATATCAAAATAAGAAAGCAGAGTAGATCTGCTTTCTTATTTTTTGATTTTCGGTAATAAAATAAGATACAAAATTGCTATAACAAATGGAATCCAGTTAAGAAAAGGGAAGCGGAAATAAGTGACGAGAATCATACCGGTGAGAAGAACGCTGAGGACGGCATAGAAAACGCTATGCTTAGGTGTATACCAATATAACGTTAAGCCGACGAGAGCCGGGATAAGGAAATGAATAAGAGCGATGAGAAAGAAGAGCAATGGAAGTCCCTCCTTTATTGTGTACTTACTATATAATATCCACATTTTGTTAGAATGATATCTTATTTTATAAAAAAATGTTTGAAAAAACGACACAATTCGACTCGTTATTTGCAAGAGATTTTTTGTATAATGTTATTTCTTAAATTCAATTTAATAATATAAACACTATCAAAATAGTTGAAAATTTGTAAATCCATTTAAACAGCTGGTATGGAGAGATGATTTGTTTTTGTATTGCACGTGGTAGGGAATCGATTACATACTTTTACCCACTTAAAAAAGTGGTTTTTACGTTGTTTTTTAATTGGACGATATTTGATATAGAGATTTTGCAGTAGAGGAGCCAGAACATGATTAGCATGTCGTTACAAACATTTAAAGTACAAACATATTATATTTTAGCACTGATGCTGTTAGGCTGGACATTTACTCCGTTTTCTCCGCACTTTTTAGGAATCGGTCTTGGTTTTCTCGTGAGCACATATTGTGTTTGGATTTTAGGGCGCCGCATTGAAAAAATCGGAGAGAGCATAGTAAAAAAAAGTAAGTCACCAACTCTTGGTATGATAAACAGATTTGCAGCAGCAATACTTGGTGCCATTATTATGTACGAGATTGAGCATCATATGGTGATGTGGGCATTTGCTGTTGGGATTATGGGCGGGTATATATTAATTGTGATTAATTTAGCATATTACAGTATGAAAGATGTGAAGAAATAGGGAAGAGGCTTGCGAGATTACTCGTAAGCCTCTTTTATATGTAAGTATGCGCAATTACAAGAAAACATGGGCTTTGTCGGTGAATACTTGTTTTCTTGCAGTCACAACATACTTATTCACATTAAAGTCAGGTTAAGCGATTGGACCGCCAAGGTTTACAACTGTTTCAGAAACAGTATCAAATTTCTTGAAGTTTTCTTTGAACTTATTTGCAAGTTCAGTTGCTTTTACTTTGTAAGCTTCTTTATCAGTCCATGTTTGTTCTGGCATTAATACTTCATCAGGTACACCGGGAACATGAAGTGGTACTTCAAGACCAAAGATATCATGTTTTGCTGTTTCAGTGTTGTCAAGCTCGCCGTTTAACGCAGCTTGCACCATTGCGCGTGTATGACCTAAGTTCATACGTTTTCCAACGCCGTATTCGCCGCCAGTCCAGCCAGTGTTCACTAAGAATACTTTTGCATCATGCTTCTCGATCTTTTCACCAAGCATTTCTGCGTAGCGAGATGCATCAAGTGGTAAGAATGGAGAACCAAAGCATGTTGAGAATGTTGCTTGCGGAGAAGTAATACCGCGCTCAGTTCCTGCTAGTTTACTAGTGTAACCGCTTAAGAAATGATACATAGCTTGCTCTTTCGTTAATTTACTGATTGGAGGCAACACGCCGAATGCATCAGCAGTTAAGAAAATAATTGTATTAGGATGACCTGCAACGCTAGGTAATACGATGTTATCAATTGCATCAATTGGATAAGCTGCACGTGTATTTTCTGTTAATGCAGTGTCATCGTAATTTGCAATGCGTGTATGTTCATCAATTACAACGTTTTCTAAAACAGAGCCGAATTTAATTGCGTCAAAGATTTGTGGCTCTTTCTCACGAGATAAGTTCACACATTTTGCATAGCAACCGCCTTCAATATTAAACACACCGTTATCAGACCAACCGTGCTCATCATCACCAATTAATTTACGGTTTGGATCAGCAGATAATGTTGTCTTACCTGTTCCAGATAAACCGAAGAATAAAGCAACATCGCCTTCTTCGCCTACGTTTGCAGAGCAGTGCATAGAGAAAATGTCTTGCTCTGGAAGTAAGTAGTTCATGATAGAGAAGATTGATTTTTTCATTTCACCAGCGTATTCTGTGCCGCCGATTAACACGATACGCTTTTCAAAAGAAACGATAATAAATGTTTCTGAATTTGTGCCGTCAACTTCTGTATCTGCTTTAAAGTTTGGTGCAGATACAATTGTGAACTGTGCATCATGATCTTGTAATTCTTCTTCAGTTGGACGAATGAATAATTGGTGCGCAAATAGGTTATGCCAAGCATATTCATTAATAACTTGAAGAGGAAGACGGTAGTTGCGGTCTGCTCCTGCAAATCCTTTGAATACGAATAGTTCTTCCTTATCTTTTAAGTATTCTAGCACTTTTGTATATAATTTATTGAAATGTTCTTCAGAAATTGGTTGGTTAACAGATCCCCAAGCAATTTTGTCCGTAACAGATGCTTCGTCTACAATAAATTTATCTTTCGGAGAACGTCCTGTATATTTTCCTGTTGAAACAGAAACTGCGCCAGTAGAAGATAATTGACCTTCTTTTCTCATTAATACCTTTTCCGTTAATTGCGGAACGCTCAATTGAACCTGTGCATTGCTTCCGTTCAATAGTTCATGTAATCCAATTTGGACATTCGCAGTACTCATATTTATATACCATCCTTTATTTGATTTATGAATATTCATCGTAATCCCCACCAAAAGTATAACACAATCATATAAATAATGTATACTATTTATTTGTTTTTGTTTGTGTTATTATATTATTTTTTTCCATAAATTTCTGGTATGAAAAACTTATAGGAATATGTGTATTTGGATTGACAAATGAAAGTCATTTCTTTAGTATAGTTGAGGACGGATACTCTCTTATCCCGAGCTGGCGGAGGGACAGGCCCGATGAAGCCCGGCAACCTCACTTGTATGGACAACAAACAAGTGAATAGGTGCTTAAACCTGTGCGAGGCGAATTGTCTCGAACGATAAGAGCGAAGGGCAAAAAGCAGTATGCAAGTAGCAAATACAACCTTTCCTCTATTAAGGAAGGGTTTTTCTTTTGCACTTGTGTGGGAAAATACATGAATGTCGCAGTTTGTGGCAAATTAAGGATGAGTTCCGTACAATATATACAATTACTGTAGGGAGGTTTACCACATGACAAAAAAACGTCATCTGTTCACATCTGAATCTGTAACTGAAGGACATCCAGATAAAATTTGTGACCAAATTTCTGATTCAATTTTAGATGCAATCTTAGCAAAAGATGCAAACGCACGTGTAGCTTGTGAAACAACAGTAACAACTGGTTTAGTATTGGTAGCGGGAGAGATTACAACTTCTACTTATGTAGATATCCCAAAAATCGTTCGTGAAACAATTCAAGGAATCGGTTATACTCGTGCAAAATACGGATTCGATGCAGAAACTTGCGCAGTTTTAACATCTATCGATGAGCAATCTGCTGACATCGCAATGGGTGTTGACCAAGCGTTAGAAGCACGCGAAGGTCAAATGACTGACGAAGAGATTGAAGCAATCGGTGCTGGCGACCAAGGTTTAATGTTTGGCTTCGCATGTAATGAAACAAAAGAATTAATGCCACTTCCAATCTCACTTGCTCACAAATTAGCTCGTCGTTTAACGGAAGTTCGTAAGGATGATACATTACCATATTTACGTCCAGACGGTAAAACACAAGTAACAGTTGAGTATGATGAAAATGGTAAACCAGTTCGCGTCGATACAATCGTAATTTCTACGCAACATCATCCAGAGATTGCTTGGGAACAAATCGATCGCAACTTAAAAGAATTTGTTATTAAACCAGTTGTACCAGCTGAATTAATCGATGAAGAAACAAAATTCTTCATTAACCCAACTGGCCGCTTCGTTATCGGTGGACCACAAGGGGATGCTGGTTTAACAGGTCGTAAAATTATCGTAGATACTTACGGCGGATATGCTCGTCACGGCGGCGGTGCATTCTCTGGTAAGGATGCGACAAAAGTTGACCGCTCTGCAGCATACGCAGCTCGTTACGTTGCGAAAAACATCGTAGCAGCAGGACTTGCTGACAAAGCAGAAGTACAACTTGCATACGCAATCGGCGTAGCACAACCAGTATCTATCTCTGTTGATACATTCGGCACTGGTAAAGTATCTGAAGAAGTACTAGTAGAACTAGTTCGAAGCAACTTCGATCTTCGCCCAGCTGGTATCATCAAAATGTTAGACTTACGTCGCCCAATTTACAAACAAACAGCAGCTTACGGCCACTTCGGACGTACTGATGTAGATCTATCATGGGAACGTACAGACAAAGCTGAAGCTTTAAAAGAGCAAGCTGGTCTATAATAATAGGAAGAAAAAAGCTTTGCGCGTGTGCGCAAAGCTTTTTTCTATTTATGGGAATACATAAAGTTTTCTCTTGCGTATTTTAAAAATAAGCAAGAATGTTTGACTATGTTATATGGTCGTTTCACAAAAAATGCGGTTGGTTTCATTCATTTTCATATCAATAAGTCAAACGTTATTTATTGAATGTTACTTTCCCTTTAACACCATCCACTTTTATCTTATCGTTTTTAGCACCTAAGATTGTTACGTTTTTTTCAATACTATTTATATCGGCTGATCCATCCCCAATCTTAGCCCGTACTGATCCATTAATATCTTTAATAACAACTGCCCCATTATTATTATCGACATTGATGTCAGATGACACATTGGAAATATTAATTTTCCCATCCCTATTTGTTACACTAACAGTCCCCTTAACATTGGAAATGTCTATATTTCCATTCACATTAAGAATGTTTATATCTGAATCCAATTTAGAAACTGTAATAGCTCCGTCTCTATGGTTTTCTTTAAATTCCACTTTTACGTTCTTAGGTACTGAGAGTTTCACATCAACCCAAGTTTCACTACTACTAAAGAATTGCCCATCAAAAGAAGTATTTAAGTTGGCGACTCCATTTTTTTCTGAAAGGTCTAGTTTTAATTTGTCTATGCTGATTCCTTTTGCTTTTGCATGAATAGAAGCTTCTATTTTATCCGATGTAGAATTTGTTGAAATATCAATATTACCATTACGATTATCTAATGTTAATTTTTTAACATTAGAGGCTGATAGTTCCAGTTTTTGTTCCTTTGTTTCACTTTCAGAACTAGAACAGCCAGTAAGGATTAAAGTGATTAACGTACAAAAAATAATTAATTTTTGCTTCATTTTGCTTTCCTCCAGTCTTTAAACAACATCTCTTTTCACAAAAATGGGATACGAAACTAAGTGCATGATGAATAGATGAATGAAGATTAATACAAGAGCAAAGCTTAAGGACATTCCTTCTACAGGTGGACTCTCGTATATAAAATTCGATAAGTCTGTATTAGAGAAGATAAAATATTGTGTCCAACTGAAACCTTTTAATGAAATGCTCATAACAAAACCTGTAATTGTTATTAAAAGAGAAAAGACGATTGAGAATGTTGAACTTTTAAATGCAGCTGAAATCATAAATGCGAAAGTCGCAACAATAAGTAAGAAAGGAATTTTAAAGAGTAAGCTACCAATTAGTGCTTGAAGGACACTTGTTTTTTGAACGACTTGATCTTTGACGAATAAGTAGTCGCTGTTTATGCCATCAAATCCTAAAAGAATACCACTAAATAGAATTGAAAAAATAAAGGTGATTCCGACTAGAAATAGTCCAAATAATAAAGTCGAAATATATTTAGAAAAATATATTTGTGTACGAGTAGCAGTTCGAGTTAATAAAAATTTAATCGTCCCGGATTGAAATTCACTTGCGACACTTTCACCAGCTATTATTAAGGTAAGAATAGAAATCGCTACTAAAAAATTTGTACTTTGTCCAATTGTAAAGAACCATGCATTGTTTTCTGGTTTTATATTGTTGTCAATGTAATACTTATTTAGTAAAAATTTTTTTTCATTTTCGAGTATTTCCAGCGGTAATGTTTTAGATTCTTTTTCAACTTTAAGTAATGCATTTTCTTCTATAAGAGAGGTTTTCCAATCATCTCCATAGTTAACTTGATGAGAAAATTTTACATTTAGAAATTGCACTAGAATAAATAGGACCATAACTCCTATCATGACCCAAGTTCTTTTACGTTTAAAAGTTTTCATGTTTTCATTCTTGATTAGATTAAGCATTACGTAGTTCATCCCCTGTCATTTCGATGAATTTGTCTTCTAAAGTGGTTTTAATCGTTTGAACACCATAAACATTTACTCCACTTCTTGCTAACGTATCACTAATTTCTGGTATACGTTCTTTACTAATTGTAATATTGATCATATTTTGGTTTGTTACAATTTCTGCTCCTACTAATAACTTTTGAAGTACTGGAATAGCTAAATCTGTTCGGTCTACTTCAAATTGAACACAACTTATCTTTTCTTTTGTAATATCTTTCATGTCATGTAAACCTACCATATAACCCTTATCAATAATGGCTATACGGTCACACATCATTTCCATTTCAGCCATTTGGTGACTTGATACAACAATTGCTACATTTTCACTTTTGGCTAGTTTCTTTAAGTGAAGTCTTAAATCACGAATACCTTTAGGGTCAAGTCCATTTGTAGGTTCATCTAATAGTAGAAGTAAGGGCTTGTGTACTAAAACAATCGCAAGAGCGAGCCGTTGTTTCATTCCTAAAGAATAAGTCGAAACTTTGTTATGAATACTTTTCTCCAACCCAACTAAAGATACCACCTCATTTAATCGTTCGTTAGGGACACTGGGTGTCATTCGAGAGAAGTGAAGAAGATTATCATAGCCAGATAAAAATTTGTACAAATCAGGATTCTCAACAATTACTCCTACATGTCTCATTGCTTCTTTAAAATTGTTATCTATGTTTTTTCCATTAATTTCAACCGTTCCGCTAGACTTTGAAATTAATCCAACTATCATTCTAATTGTGGTAGTTTTTCCAGCTCCGTTTGGACCGAGGAGTCCAAGTATTTCTCCTTCATTTACATCAAACGATAATTGATTGACAAGTGTTTTTCTTCTAATTTTTTTAGTTAAATTGTTTATTTTCAAGATACTCATTTTTTTCATCTCCTTATGCATTTTAATTTTCAACTCAATACGATGAGTCGTGTTCTTAGTTATCAACGTATCAAAATGAATGTAATAAAGCACAGTGACAAAATGTAATAACCTTGCTATGATAAAAATATAATGATGGAAAATATATACACTAGGTGAAGGTTTTTTAGTGGGAGGTGCTTATACGGTTGATTTCAGTACAAAATAAATTACTTTGGCAGCATTGGCTAATCGTATTCATTCGTATCTTTTGGATCGCTGCAGTTGCAGTTTTAACGTATCAAGATAATCCTACATTCCCCTTTGAAAGTGTTTTTTGTATGACATTAATACTGTATGTCATACCTGTAATATTATATAAAATTCGATATGAACTATATTTATTGGCCGAGATCATATTAGTGGGAGGGCTTTCACTTTATCTTGCACATACGTATCATCTAGCACAGTTTTTTTCTCCTGCAATTTTAACATTGGCATTTTTTTGTCGAGGAAAAGCTAATTTCTATACATTACCTTTAACAATTATTGTTTATATATTCGGAGTTTTCTTGAATTTTGATTATAAATTAAATCACTTGCTTCTAAATCTATTTGACGTTCTTTTCATTTATAGTGTTGGACATGTGTTACAGAGAATTGTTTTTTCTATGGATTCAATTAAACAAAAACTCGAATTAATTAAAGAGAAGAATGCGATTTTAGAACAATATTCTTCACAAGTTGAAAGAATGACTCTGCTTGAGGAAAGATGTAGAATGGCGAGGGAATTACATGATACTGTTGGTTATAAATTTACGTCAGTTATATTAAGTATGGAAACGTTAAAACCTCATTTAACTACGCAAGAAGGGCAAAAAAAATTACAAGATATATTAGATATGTCACGATCTGGCTTAGAGAGTATTCGAAGACAAATTCATGAAATGGATCCATTAGAAGAGGAATTAAATTTAGATGTATCTTTACTTAATATTATAGAAGAATTTAAAAGCAACACACACGTTGATGTTGTTTTTCGAACAATTGGAGAGCAGTATATGATAGCGAAAAAAGTTAAAATGGCTTTTTGTCGTTGTTTACAAGAAGCGATGACAAATGCAACTAGACATGGCGAAGCAGAGTCGATACAAGTTCTTCTGCAATATCATAAAAGTCATGTCATGCTTCAAGTGCAAGATAATGGTAAAGGAATAGAAGATATCCAAGAGGGATTTGGCTTATCTGGCATGAGAAATCGTTTAAATGAATATCAAGGAAGCTTGTACATAGACTCTCAAAAGAATGCTGGAACTATTGTAACTTGTGTAATTCCAAGCTTAAATATAGAGAAAACTTCTACTCAAGATGAAATAAATATACTAGTAGTAGATGATCAATCTATGGTTTTAGATAGTTTAAAACTTTTATTGACCGAATATACTGACTTTGATGTTGCAGTTGCAAATAGCGGAAAACAAGCTTTAGAAAAATGCGAAGTAAATCAACCAGATATTGTTCTTATGGACGTACAAATGCCTGAAATGAATGGAATTATAACGACAGAAGAAATTAAGAGGAAATGGCCAAGTACGAAAGTTATTATGGTGACGACTTTTGAAGAAGCTTCTAGTGTTTCTGAAGCGCTTAAAGCAGGGGCTGAAGGATATGTACTTAAATCTGCCACGCCAAAAGAATTAGTAGCGGCAATTAGATTAGTAAATTCAGGAGGGACTATGTTGTCTCACAGTGTTGCGAATCGTTTGTTTAACGCATATAGCTCAGTACCAAAAAAGTATCCTTATGAGTTGACGCGGCGTGAAATGGAGGTCTTAGGTGCTCTTAAAGAAGGGCTTCGATATAAAGAAATTGCAAAAAAATTGTTTTTATCTGAAGGAACTATAAGGAACTATGTTTCTTCTATATATATGAAGCTTGAAGTTTCTGGGAGAAGTGAAGCTGTAAAAAAAGCAGAGGAGGAAGCTTTGTTATAAATGATACGGATAAATTTGCGTACGCAACCAGCGTAGCGAATAGTATCTATTTCTATTGATACATTCGGCACTGGTAAAGTATCTGAAGAAGTACTAGTAGAACTAGTTTGCAGTAACTTCGCTCTTCGCTCAGCTGGTCTATAATATAGGAAGAAACAAGCTTTGCGCGTGTGCGTAAAGCTTGTTTTATTTTAATATTCACCACAATGTTTATGTTTGTAGGGATAAGTGTCAGGATTTATTTTGTCATCCCACTTGGCGGATATTGCATGCAAATCTAAGAACGTTCATGTACAGCAATTTCTTTTCCGCATGATGTGCATGTAGTTGATTTCTTACCGAACATTACTTATTCTCCCTTCTGTGAACGGGATTTTCCTAAGCAGTATGCACTGCAAAGTAAAAAGAGTGTTCCAAATCCCCAGCCGCCTATTGCTGCGTACGGTACGGCGTCTTTTAGTGCCATGCCGGCGCTAATGGAAGCGACGAAAAGTAAGATAAATAGTGTCGTTAATTTTCGCATTGTCTCCATATGAAATTCCTCCCTTTGAAAACCTACATTTTTATTATAAGGTAAATTTCGGAAAAGGAATGCTTTTTCGATAAAGAAGTGTGATAGGTCTCACATTTTTTTGCTGCTATATGATATATGATAAAATTTAGAGAAGCTTATTAATGGGGAGGAAAAAAGAATGAGCGTCACAGAACATAAGAAACAAGCACCAGCACAAGTCCGTTGTAAAATCATCACAATTTCAGATACACGTACAGAAGAAACAGATAAAAGTGGACAGTTACTAAAAGAATTATTAATAGAAGCAAATCATCAAGTAACAGCGTATGAAATTGTGAAAGATGATAAGAAAAGCATTCAGCAAGCTGTCTTATCTGGATATCATCAAGAGGATGTTGATGTTGTATTAACCAATGGAGGAACAGGTATTACAAAGCGTGACGTGACAATTGAAGCTGTTTCTCCATTATTAGATAAGGAAATCGTTGGTTTTGGTGAGTTATTTCGAACGATTAGTTATTTAGAAGATATCGGCAGTGCGGCGATGTTAAGTAGAGCGATTGGCGGGACCATTGGTAGAAAAGTTGTCTTTTCGATGCCAGGGTCAACAGGGGCGGTGCGTCTGGCGATGAATAAATTGATTTTACCAGAGCTTGGCCATATTATATTTGAGCTGCATCGCCAATGAAAATAGCTGGAATTGTATTAGCTGGCGGAAGATCGAGTCGTTTTGGAGAGCCGAAAGCATTAGCGATTTGGCAAGGAAAAACATTCATTGAACATAGTATAGAAGCATTAAAAGAAGTTGCGGTAGACATTGTCGTCATTAGCCATCCAAACATTACAAACGAGCTTTCGCACATGTTGAATGTCCCTGTTATAGAAGATATCGAATTATATAAAGGAAACGGCCCGCTTGCTGGTTTCATAACAGGCATGGAATATGCAAGCGCAGATTGGTACATCATTGCACCGTGCGACACACCAAATGTTTCGAAAGAGTGGGCACTGGAATTAATAGAACGAGCGGATGAAACATATGAAGCGATTGTTCCGTTAGTAGAAGGACGGAAACAACCGCTTTTAGCGCTATATCATTATAAAGTAAAAGAGAAAATAGAACAGTTATTAAAGGAAGAAAAAAGAAGCATGCAGGGGTTATTATCACAGTGTAACGTTCAGTATGTAACAGTGACAGAGACAGATCTATTTGTAAATGTGAATACAAAAGAAGAGTATAACGAATTGCAGAAGAAAAAGAGCTGAAACTCTTTTTCTTTTTTTGTGAAAAATACCGAAAATTATTATTTTTCTGGTAAAATAAGTAAGGGGCACTTTTAATATTAGTGTATAAAGTTTTTAAAGGAAATGGAGGAGGTAAAATGAGTTTGTTATTAGTAAAATTATTAAAGCTACTGTACTTTGCTGGGCTCATTCTTATTTTGTTTTCTATTGGGAAAATTTCCGAAACAGTGGAACGGTATGCTCGAAAAACATTTGGAAATCGTCTCTCTCAAAAGGCGCTGTACTTTATATTTGTGATGATAACAATGTGCTTTGAAGGAGCAAGTTTGTGGCTTTTATCAATTTTCTTTCATTGGGAATTGATTACAACATTATTTGTGGGAAGCTTTTTATTGTTAATCGTGACGTGGAATACACTCTATTTTCGAAATGCATTTCATAATCAAGCGAGAGCAGCAAGCCGTTTTGTAGGAGGTACAGATGAGCATACAGAATTTCGAGCAACAGGATTGTCAGTCCATCCGTTTGCGATTGGAACATTCTTATTTGGAATTCTTAGCATTGTAGGTTCATTTTTATACTATTTACCATACTTAGTATAGAATCATACTGAAAATAAGGAGCATACATAATGGAAAGCGAATTACTAAAAGTATTTGATGAACATAGAAATCCAGTCGGAGTCGCAACGCGTGAAGAAGTGCACAAAATAGGGCATTGGCATGAAACATTTCATTGCTGGTTTATAAGTAGGGAAAATGGAGTGGATTATATTCATCTTCAAATTCGTAGTCATTCAAAAAAGGATTATCCGGATTTGTTAGACATTACAGCGGCGGGACATATATTAGCTCATGAAACCGTGTACGATGGAATACGCGAAGTGCAAGAAGAAGTGGGGATTGATGTCTCGTTTGATGAACTCATACCACTAGGCATTATCAACTATTGCATTACAATGGAAGACTTTATTGATAAAGAGTTAGCTCACGTCTTTTTATATAAAATGAAAGGCACAATGGACGATTATACAGTGCAACTAGAAGAAGTGTCAGGTATTGTTAAAATTGACTTCAATCATTTTTCTGAACTTTGGTTAGGAGAAAGAAATGAAGTTACAGTAGAGGGATTTGAAATGAATGGAGCGGGAGAAAAAGTTTCTATTTATAAAACGGTAGATAAAAGTCATTTTGTGCCGCATGAACTTTCGTATTATGAGAGCATTATTACGCTAATGAAGGAGAATACGGAAGCGTAAAAAAGAAAGTACCACTTATGCTGTTTCAGTTACATAAGTGGTACTGCATATATCATTATAAAATTTAAAGCATCAATCCCATAATAAGAGTATTATAATATACACCATTTATATATGTATCTTGTTCTAATAATCCTTCTTCTTTAAAGCCAACCTTCTTATAAAGTTCTATTGCCTTATGATTGTCTTCGCGAGTGACAAGATGTATTTTCTTTGTTGTGCCATTTCCTCTTGCCCATTCAATAAGTTCCTCCATTAATTCTCTGCCTAAACCAAATCCGCAGTACTTTTCTGCAATCACGATTCCGAGCGTTCCTACATGTTTCGTTCGCGATTTTAGACTAGAGTTAATTGAGGCAATACTAATGATTTCATCATCCATTATTGCTAGCAATATAATTGAATGATGATCTGCTTTAGTAGATTCTATGAAGTTTTCATAATCATGTAGAGACATACTGAACTCATTTTTTCCAAACGAAAGAAAATCAGTTTCTCCACCGACTATATTATAAAATTTGATCATAGACTGGGCGTCTTCTTGTGTAGCTTCTCTGATTATCACTTCTTTTCCATTTTTCAAACACATTTTTTTCATATTTCTCAACTTCTTTCAATGTTAATTTTTTGAGATATAAGTAGCTGCTATGCAGAATACAACATTCTCCGCTACTATGCGCGGCCAGATGCCCTGGTCTCCTCCAAAAAAGAAAAGAGTTTTTATGTCGGTTTTTTAACTTGTATATATAGTTACGTTCATCATAATATTAATGCTTGAAATTTTATAGCTTTAATTTTAAATATTGTTCAAATTAACAAAAAAGCGAAGAATCGTAATGATTCTTCGCCTTTTTGAATACTAGGGTATCTTGCTATATATGAGGTAATTTCACTCTTTATCTATTATAGCACTGTAAATAATTTGAAATTTATGCAATATTGCATATCTTAACTATTGAATGTTGTTAGTTTGTTATTTTCCTTAAGAAATACACATGAAATTTCTGATTTGTGAATATCGATAGCTTACTTTGCGTCGTCGTCCAGCTCTCCATGTATATCCAGATACTCCATTTGTTCTTACTTCAGTAGGGTAAAACCAAAAATCTCTTCCAAAAGGCCCTTGTCCTTTTAAACCGATAAATCCCCATCTCCCTAAACAATTACACATCGCTGATCGTATTTGCCCCATTTGTATAGGAGAAGAAAATGCTGATGGTGCTGCTGGTGGTTGTGCTGGCGGTGCCGATGTTGGAGCATCTTCAGCATCATCGGGACGATATACGTCATCATCGATTTCTCTTATGTCCTCGAATGGTTGATAGCCTGGAGTTTGCGTGGGATAATACTGCGGTTGATGATAATTTGCATATGGAAAATACATTGGTTGATTATTCATGAAAACATCACCTCATCTTTTTTTATTCACATTTACAATATTAGTATGTTGTGTGCCCCTTATATGAAGCTTATTTATAGCCTAAAAATGCTTTAGCTTCTGATATATGTATAAATCCACTTTAATTTTTCGACATATAGGTTGCTGCTATGCAGAGAAAAAGGAAACTGTACTCACTTGCTATCTCTAGTTTTCACTGCGCACGTGGCAGAAAAGGTCCCTGACCGCTTCTACGCATGGCTAGACGCTCTCGTCCCCCTAAAAGGAAAGGGGTTTTTGTGGTGTTTTATATAAATAATTCATAAATCGTTTAAAAACTATCAAAAAATAATATGAAATCTTGCATATTTAAATTATTTCACCTAAATAAAATGTTATTTTATTTTAATGATGTTTAGATATGGAGGGCAATTATGAAAAAGAAAATGAATAAAATTATGCTTGGGGTTAGTACAATGGCATTGTCGTTAGGGACATTGCAAGCTGAAGTATCAGCGGAAGAAAAAGTACCTTACAATGTAATGCAAATGAAACCAGCAGGGGTAGAAACGCCAAAAGATGCAGTTGCTCATTCCTCAAAGGCTGATGAAACATTATCATATGAAGAACGTTTAAAAGTAGGAGATTTTTCACAGAAGCCGGCTTCCACTAAGAAAATTGTGAAAGCGGAGCAGTCGCAGCAAAGCTATACTTTAGATGAGCTGAATAAAATGAGCGATGAGGAGTTAATTGATACACTAGCGAATATTCGCAGCGGACAAATTAAAGATTTATTTCAGCTTAACGAAAAAACAAAAGCTTTCTATGGAAATAAAGAGCGTCTGCAAGTAATCATGAACGGATTAGAGAAACGAGGAAGTACGTTTACAAAAAATGATACAAAAGGAATTGATACATTTACTGAAGTTCTTCGCTCTGCCTTTTATGTCGGAGCGAATAATGAGGAATCAAGTTTAAGTTATTTAAAAGAGAGAAGCTTCATGGATAAATGTTTACCTGCATTGAAAGCAATTGCAAAGAATCCAAACTTTAAACTTGGTACAGCTGAGCAAAATTTGGTTGTAAATGCATACGGGGATTTAATGAGGAATGCTTCTAGTGACGTTGAAACGGTGCAGTATACAGCAAAAATTTTAAAACAGTATAATAATAACCTTTCTACATATGAAAGTGACCGTAAGAAAGGAGAAGCTGTATACACTTTGATGGGAGCTGTTGATAAGGATATACAGACTTATTGGCGCCTTTCGGGTAAAGAACCAAATGAGACAATGTGGTATGGGAAGATTGATAGTTATATAAATGAAGTAAATAAAATGGCACTTATAGGTAATGTGACGGATGAAAATGGTTGGCTCATTAATAATGGGATATACTATGCAGGGCGTTTAGGGAATTTTCATAGTAATCCGAAGAAAGGGCTAGACGTTGTTACGCAAGCGATGCAAATGTATCCATACTTAGGAGAGCAATATTTTAGTGCGGCACAGCAGATTGCTACAAATTACGGCGGAGTAGATGCGAACGGAAAAACAGTAAATCTGAATCAAGTTAAAGAAGAGGTTAAAAATAAATATTTGCCAAAAACGTATACGTTTGATGACGGGGCAATTGTCTTTAAAGCGGGAGATAAAGTGTCTGAGGAAAAAATCCAAAGAATGTACTGGGCTGCGAAAGAAGTAAAAGCACAATATCACCGTGTAATCGGAAATGATAAAGCATTAGAACAAGGGAATGCCGATGATGTATTAACAATCGTGATTTATAACACACCAGATGAATATAAAATGAACCAGCAATTGTACGGCTATGAAACAAATAATGGTGGTATTTATATCGAAAATATCGGAACGTTCTTTACATATGAACGTACACCGCAGCAAAGTATTTATAGTTTAGAAGAATTGTTCCGTCATGAATTTACACACTATTTGCAAGGAAGATATGAAGTGCCTGGATTGTGGGGGCAAGGAGACTTTTATAAAGATGAACGTTTAACATGGTATGAAGAAGGAAATGCAGAATTCTTTGCAGGATCGACGCGTACGAATAATGTAGTGCCGCGTAAGAGTATTATAAGGGGTTTAGCAAACGAACCGGCAGAACGCAATACAGCAGAGAAAACATTACATGCAAAATACGGAACGTGGGATTTTTATAACTATTCCTTTGTATTACAGTCTTATCTATATAATCACAAATTTGATACATTCGATAAAATACAAGATTTAATTCGTGCAAATGATGTGCAAGGTTATGATGCATACCGTGAGGCGTTAAGTAAAGATGAACAATTGAATAAAGAATATCAAACATATATGCAGCAATTAATTGATAATCAAGAAAAATTTAAGGTGCCGCAAGCATCAGATGATTATGTAGTAAGTCATGCACAGAAAGCACTAGCTGAAGTGAAGCAGGAAATTGCAGATGTTGCGAATGTGAAGGATGCAAAAATTACAAAGCATAAGTCTCAATTCTTTAATACATTTACAGTTGAAGGGACGTATACAGGCAATGCAACAAAAGGTGAATCTGAAGACTGGAAAACGATGAGTAAACAAGTGAACGAAGCATTAGAGAAGCTACCGCAAAAAGGATGGAGCGGTTATAACACAGTAACAGCGTACTTTGTAAATTATCGTGTGAATAATGAAAATCAGTTCCAATATGATATTGTTTTCCACGGCATTGCAACAGATGAAGGTGCAAATCAAGGAATGCTTGTAAAGAGAAAAGATTCATATCATGGGGAAGCAAATAACGCAATTCAGTTTAAGAGTGATAGTTCAAAAGTTGAAGATCGAAAAATCGTTTCTTACCTTTGGGACTTTGGAGATGGGGAAACAAGCACAGAAGCAAATCCTACTCATGCGTATGAAAAAGAAGGAACGTATACGGCAACCGTAACAATGAAAGATGATAAAGGAAAAGAAAGTAAAGAACAAATGACAGTTCATGTAGATCGAGCAAGAGAAACATATTACGGGGAAGAAAATAAAGCAATTGAGTTTAAGAGCGATAGCTCAAAAGCTGAAGGGCGAAAAATCGTTTCTTACCTTTGGGACTTTGGAGATGGGAAAACAAGCACAGAAGCAAGTCCTACTCATGCATATGAAAAAGAAGGAACGTATACAGCAACCGTAACAATGAAAGATGATAAAGGAAAAGAAAGTAAAGAACAAATGACGGTTAATGTGGATCGAATAGGAGCAACTGAAACAGAACCAAATAATAAGCCAGAACAAGCAAATGTAATTCCGTTTAATACGCTTCTCAAAGGTTCATTTAAGGATGAGGATTATAAAGATACTTATACGTTTAATGTGTCATCGCCAAAAGAAATGAACATTTCTGTCATAAACGAATGTAAAATCAACATGACATGGGTGCTTTTTCATGAATCAGATATGAAAAAATACGTTGCAGGCGGACAATCTAATGAAAATATACTTAAAGGAAAGTTTACTGCAAAACCAGGGAAGTATTATTTATATGTGTATACACCTAGCGAAAATGGGACATATTCTGTTCAAGTAAAATAAAGATAGAAATAGAGATACTTCTTTATAGAAAGAAGTATCTCTACATACTGTTGAAAAACAATTTTTTCAACAAAGTGAGAAGAAAGCAGATTATATTTGCTTTCTTCTTTTTTGCTATTTGTAAATGAGGAAAGAAGGAATTATAGCACATGTCTCGAAACTTAATGGAGTAAAGTATCGGGTATGGCGGGGGAAATATATGAAAAGATGGGGAATTGAATTACTACTTTTATGTGTTGTTATCATATGGGGCGTCAATTATACAATCGGAAAATACGGACTCGTAGAATTAACCGCAATTCAATTTACAGCGATTCGCATGGTTACTGCGGCGCCACTGTTATTGTTGCTGACTTTTTACATAGAAAAATCGCTTTATATTGCATGGAAAGATATGATAAGACTTATTTTTGTTAGCGTGGTTGGGATTACGCTGTATCAAACGTTATTTATGGAGACGATTCAATATACGTCTGCAATAAATGCATCGTTACTAATCTCGATTTCTCCCATTTTTACAACGATGTTTGCTGTATGTTTGAAAGAAGAGAAGTTTTCATCACGTAAACTTGTTGGATCAGTTATTGCGTGTATCGGAGCGGCACTTGTATTACTTGCAGGGCATTCTCTTGTACAATCCTTTTATGGGAATGCAATTGGGCTCATTACTTCAATTTGCTGGGGATTGTATCCTGTTTTAGCAACGCCGCTTATGAAAAGGTATTCTGCTTTGCGCGTAACGGCCTGGGCTTCAGCAATTGGTGCGGTGCAGCTTGTATTATTGAGCGGGTGGCAAATTGTTCAGTTACCTTTTGCGATCGAGCACGGCAGTACATGGTTTTCGTTACTATATTCCATTTTTCTTGTTACTGTATTTGGGCTTGTGATGTGGTACATTGGGATTCAAAACATTGGTGCATCCCATACGATGGTGTATATGTACATTACACCGTTTGTAGCGGTTTTATTTGCAGCAGTATGGGCAAGAGAGCAATTATCTTTACAACAATTGATTGGCGGACTCGTTATTTTTATTGGTTTATGGTTTGTAAAGTCAGAGAAACAGTTACTTGTAAAAGAAAATATATCAAAATAAAAAGAAAAGGGGTTTATGTCAGATTTTTAATTTGGATTTATATATAAGCAAATAGAAGATTGATTATGCTTAACAAAATCATACAACTTAAGTAAATATTATTTGTTTCTTGAGTGGTCTTGGATTTGATATTTCAAAGAAAGAATCTGCAAATTATAAGTCTTCTCTACCAAACTCCATGTCTTCACCAATAATAAATGTTAAAGGCAACATATTATCCACTAAAGCACGACCATAGTTTTGGAATGTTTCTCTTAACGTTTGCTTGTCCGTTGTAGTCTCCCTTTCACTTATTTACGTTTACTGTCATATATCGACTTTATTATAATTATAACGAATAGACTTAATATATTTAATAGAGGTCTATCTACGATTAGAAAGAATCCACCTACTACTAAGATTATGATTAACTGTAACATATCAGTCTTATTACCTTATTGCATGTCATTGATTGCAATGAATCCGAAATAGATAAATCCAAATATTAATACCCCTAGTCCCATTTGGAGAAGAATCGGTTTCCAACTGAAATCGTCTCCTTTTTCTGCTTTCTGCTTTTTAATATAAAATACAAATATGATAGTTGAAATGATAATTAATAACACTTTCTTGTCTCCTTTTACTATATTTGGTTTGTAAACCCTAGATAACACAGTAATATGACTACTAAAAGACAACCAGTACAGGCGATACCGAAGTCTTTCATTGTCATGTCTTTTCTTCCTTTGTAGTATGCCATAATGCATACCCCTGTTAGACCTAAGCACCACATGACTGTATTCATATGCCTTCACCTTTTCTTATTATGGTTTCTATAATAATATAAGTTTTATTCACCCCTACATGTTTCTAAGAGTAATTAGTATAACAAATGCTAGTAATACCCCTACACCTACTAATATGAGTTGAGTCTTTGGATTAAGTGGTTTTACCTCACCTTTCTTTACCCTCTTGTTATATAAAGCAAAAGCTGAAATAATTACTATTGTAGTTAGTATTTTTAACATGTTTAGAATCTCCTTAGCCTATCTTAGTTGTCTAACTCAACTAATTCTATTTTCATTTTATTACTGTAAAATCTAATCTCCTTATTGAAGAAACCTGTCACATTAGTTGAAGAAGAGAGAGCAGATTTTTTCATTGTATTAATTACTTAAACATCTCAAAATGAATAGCTACCCACGTCTTATCATTTTCTGCTATATATTGTTCAGTTTGGATAAACCATTGAACAAGTTTTTGTTTGGGATGGTTCGATTTTTGATACAGGATACTATGTAAGTAAATGTTTAACTTTTTTTACTTTTAAAAGGTATGTAGGTTAAAATTAAGCATACAGAACATATGACAAAAATGATAAGTTGCTTCATTATATCCCCTCCTCTACTTTTTTCCATTTTTGATTAAGTATAGCAGAAACGAATTTTAAAAGTAGAGGTGTCGTCCACATTTTAATAAAAGTATTCGCTAAACAAATTCTACATAAATAAACGACAATTTTACTACTCTAAGGTACTCAACAATTCCCAAAAACGATTGTTTTTGGGACAATTGAATATCAGGCGATCTTCTCCAGTTTTTTGTCGGAATGCTTTCCCAAAATTCATCTCAAAAACTATGTCCCTGATACGTACACTTATGAATTATAGTAAATTGGAATAAAATAACTTTATCAATAAATATTATAGATTAATATGGTAAAATAAATAAAGAGCAACAACTCAAAAAGTAAAATGGTGATTCAAGTTGAAAAAGTACTCATTTGGGTGCTTTTTTCTCTGTTTTACATATACAAAAGGGGATTTCATCATGAATATTATCGACTTAGAACTAGTACGAAAGCGAAAAATAAAGGAAAATAAAATGATTACAATACCAATTATTGAAAGGGTCTTTGAAGTAAATGGAGAAATTCAGTTTGAAGTAACTGGTGAAAAAGAAATTCCTATTGCTTGGCTAGAAAGGGAATAGATGTTTCTGTCCTTTAAATAAACAAGAACTTGTAGGAAAACTACAGGTTCTTGTTTATTTTTTCTTATATAAGCGATTTATTAAATCAATAATCCAAGAATTAATAATAGCTACTGTGAAAATAACTAAAATAGCAATAATATTTTGATTTGAAGATATGTATGGTATTAGTGGGCCACGTACCACCCAAAAAAATATAAGAGAAAAAACTAAAGACCAAATAAATTTCAGTATTAATTCGTCCCCTTTTCTAATAAATGTAGCACAAATAAATTAGAGAATAATGTAAAATAAGCGGATTAAACCTTCAAAAATTAAATGTAAGCTTTTTATTATTTGTTTACACTTAAAATATTGATTTCATTAACCCTATCCGACTTTAGCTATTTTTAACAAAATTATTAAAGAAATTATATATTAAGAGCACTGTAAATAAAGAGGTTAGAACATCCATAAACAAAAAAAAAAAAACTAGATCCTTACTAGCTTTTTACATAACCCCACTTCTCGGTAGCTAAGTTCTAGTAATACTCCAAGAGGACGTATGAAATAAAAAGATGAATATATATTTAAATACAAATTCTATCTAAAGAAAGGTGATAAGAAGAAATGGAACATCTAACAATCCCTGAGCTTTTTTTCTTACTATCTGTAGATGATGATACTCAAACTATACAACCACCTGTCCAATCCAATATAGAAATATTCATTACAATAAACATCTTGCTAGAACTTTACCTTCAAAAATATATTTATATAGATCATGAATTTATTATATATAGGACTAGCAAGTCATCTGATATACCTTATTTACAACATACCTTAGATTTAACACAACATTTAGGCAACAATCACAATATAAGAATGTGGATACTAACAATTTGCGGAAAACAACAATTAAGTCACAAACTATATAATTCTGTTTTAGATTGTATACAGCGAAAAAAACAAATAAAAGTAATTGAAAAAAGAATACTAGGTTTATCATTTCAAAAACGTTACATATGTCTTCAAACTAAAGAACAAATTCTTATCTCCTTACGAAAAAGTGCTTTGAAAGGTGGAACACAATACTTATCTATATTAACCCTTTTCCTAGCCATAGATTTGAATGGAGTTTTACAAGATAAAATGTTTCAAAATGATTATGAATATTTAATTAACTTAGAAGAATACAACAAACAATTACCTGAGGTTAAATTCATACAAAAACTAATAGCAAACATTAAAGAGACTTTGCCTACCCTTTTAGTATGGAAACACACCCCATTTTCGGGTATATAAAAAAGTGAAGCCTCTAATTTAAATAATCAGAGGCTTCTTATAGTTACCATAATTTTTGTTATTCGTAGTTAGGTTTCTTTAGTTGAATGGGAATGTTTTGATCCAGTAGAAGAATGCAAAACCTCCAGCTATAAATAAAGCAGCTAAAATGAATGTTATTAGAGGTATTTTATTTTTCATACTTTTTCCCCCAATGATTTAATATTAAGCTAATTTAGCTAACATAACATGCGTTATTGGAAGTTCAAGTTATTTTTGATACAGGGATCTAACTCAAAGGATTTTTTTCCCTTTTTCTATATTCACAGATAAAATAAGTAAAACTGTTAAAAAAATAATTATTTTTAAATCACTTTCATCTTTTACAAAAAATGAATATAAAGTATAAATTACAAGAATAACTCCAAAAATTAGATTAATAATTCGATGCAATAAAATAACCTCCCGTTTTATCCATTTATTTCTAATAATACCATTATAATCAAAAATAATTTCACTTTAATTTATAACTGGGATAGCATTATCAAGTTAAGAGTAAAGAATATTGATTTGTATACCGTATTCATAATTGGTTAACATAACGCAACATTATCGGGATTCAATGTATTTAGAAGACTATTAAAAGTCCTCCAAATTGTTTAATTGGAGGACTTTCGTGTTCACATAATTCTTGTTATTGGAAGTTAATTAAATTTTTCTACGTACTAAATAAAAAGCTAAAGAACCCATAATAACAGGTGTAATAAAACTAACAAAATCAACAAAACTATAAAAAGGAAGTGATCTAGTAAAAAGAGAGGGCATAAATGTATAGATAACTGCTAGTCCTATAAATACAGGAATTCCAAATTGAAATTCCCTACATCGTTTTATTTTTCTGTATAACACTTCCCCAATTAGGCAAGCTATGAGAGCTGGTATACTACCATAAATGATGACAATTATAATGAATCCAAATAAATCGTTCCATTTAAAATGACTAGGATCAAAAATAAATAGAATCAATATCCACCCGATAATAAAAGTAAGCAGACTTGTAGCATAACTAATTAAAAATTTTTTCATTTGTATCTCCTGTATAATCGATAATGTTATTTCTAGTATATAACAATTTTCTTTATGCAAGATAGATAAAATATAATATGTATACTGTATTCATGTGAGGTTGACATAACGTCTCATTATCGGTAGCAAGGACAATGGACAAACCTTTATTATCATTGGGTTTGTCCGTTTTCTTTTTCTATCGTACTATGCATGATCTTATACATGGTAGAGATACTGGGGGTTTTCAGGCTTACAAATGTCCTGTATTAGTACAAAAAATGTATAAAATTTTGTATAAAAAAGTAGTTAGATTACTGTATTTTACGCCGGTTTATTTTAGAAGACAAGTGAAAACTCATCTTTAAATTTTAAAAAGAAGGTGTTACCTTTTTAAAGAAGGAAAACACTACATAGCAATTGAAGAACAGCTTAGAACAGAGGGAGGACAAAATATGGCTCAAACTTATTGGGGATCTGAGGTAGCCAAGAACTTAGGGATTGGCTCAAGTACTTTGCGTAAATATTGCCTTGCCCTGGAGGAAGCCGGGTATCCTTTCGAGCGCGGTAACAATAATTCTAGAATTTTTTATCATAAAGACGTAGCAACTATAGAACGGCTAGTAACGGCTATGAACAAGAAGAATGTAACACTAGAACAGGCTATAAATCTAGCAATGACAAGTGTTACAGAAAATGAGGTAGCAACTGTTGCTATAGATAGTGTAGCAGATACAGAACACATAAAAGTATTAACAGAACGTATAGAACGATTAGAACAACTTAATTTAGAGTTAATTCAAAGATTGGATCAACAAAGTAAACTTTTACAGGAAACTGATGCTCAAAGAACAATAAGAGAAGAACAAAGAGATGTTCAATTAATGCAGGTATTAAGAGAAATACAAGATAGCAAACGCCTAATAGCAGCTTCAGAACAGAAGAAATCACTTTGGGTTCGTCTGTTTGGTAAATAAATTATGATTTATTTATTGAAAGAAAAGTTCGCTTCTTATTTGAAAAAATATAAGAAGTGAGCTTTTTTGTTTATTGTCGATAATGATTGGTTATGTAAACTACCTCTATATAGGATATGCAAAGGAAAATCCTATATCTGATTCAAACTCATTGTAAATTAAACTATAATAAATATAATCTCGTTTTGAAGTAAGGAGCGGAATTTTTGAAAATCTTTATAAGATTTATTACAGCTATTTTATCTTCTGTTTTTTTTAGTATTATTATTTGTATAGTTAGCATAACACCCGTAAGTGAACGAAAACCTGATGTTTATTACTTTGGTTTTTTTGAAACATTTATGTTTACACTTATTTACACACTTCCAGTTTTTCTAGTAGTAGGCATTACTTGTTCATATATTATTGATAGGTTAAGGGAAAAGATGCAACCTGCAAGAACGTATGTGTTTAATCTTTGTATGTACTCAATAGCAGGATTAATTCCTTCATTCATATTCTTATATATTCTATTTTCATCTGAATTTGAAGACTTTAGCTATCAAGGTTTTTTTTTTCTATTTGCGTTAAGTATTTTTGCTTCCAATGTTTTTTATCACATTTTGCTATTTATAAATTCATTTTCTAACTTGATTAAAATGAAGGTGAATAGCTTAAAAAATAATTGATTATGTGAACGAAAAGTCCCTTCAAATCTGAAGGGACTTTTTTCTAGGTTTCTAGATGGGGAACAGCCAACATTACACGGTAAACATACGTTTTCCGCGTAATGTTGGTTGTTACTACCCCTAGATAAATTGACTGCTGATAAGTGAGATTGTGTAAATTGAACAAATATTATAACAAATTATACTAATTATGGTAAAATTTATAACGGTGATGATTATGAGAAAAAGCGAAAAAGATGATTTATCTTGGAAAATATTCAGATTATGGATATAAATTCCAAGAAGTATCCGTTTAGCATTTTTGTGGTCAATTTTTATAGGATTTTCTTATTTAGGTTGGGTAAAAATCATACGTAAATTATTTGAATAAGTATATTGGAAAATGTTCAGTAATCCCTTTATTTTCAGTGTTTTAAATGTATACTTTTGAAGTCGTTTTTGAGGAAAATGGGTACATTGCTATAAATCCAATAAAATCAAGGAAATGAAAGTAAACTAATATTCAAAAGTTTACCTTCAAAAAGGGAGCAATAAAAAAACAGTAGTGTATAAGATTACTACTGTTTTTTTATTGTTTTTTGCAAGAAAATTACTTGAATTCTTTTCTATATAATCTAACAGAATAAATAGCTCCAACGAAAAAGACAATGGCTTCAAATAATATGAAAAATTGACGGAAATACATATCTTTACCAACTAAAGAAATAAATGCGCCATTCATTATAAGTTGAGTAGTAAACATACAAGAAATAATCTTAAGATAAATAGCATTTGTTCTTTCATCTGGTCGACCAAACTTTTTTCCTATAATAAAAAGTACAATTATTGAACCCAACCACAGAAGGACTATAAAACCTACAACGATATTGAAATTATCTGTGCTTTCTAACATCCAGTTGTTTAATAGATCAAGCATTATTATCTTCCTTTCCTACATAAGAGAATATTTCGTTTATATCAACTTCAAAATAATTAGTTATTCGATATGCTAACACTAGTGAAGGAGAATAATTATTCTTTTCCATAACAAATATCGTTTGTTTAGAAACTCTAACAGCATCAGCTAAATACTTTTGGGACATTCTTTTTAACACCCTATATTCATACACTTTATTCGTTATAGAGTATCCATATTTTACCTTAATAGCTAACAACTTCCTTTCTTAAGATCTATATTAAACATATTTTATAAAAAAGTAAAGTTTAATTATACAAAAGCTATTTTTTTTTATATAAATCAAAAGAAATTCTATATAACCTTTTGAATTTTAACCTTACAAAAGAGAAAAAATTGTATGGGGTCCCACCAATATGAAGGGATAAATCGAATTTTCGACTGAGGATACAAAAGAAGGGATTGAAAGAGCATTAAAATAAATTTTTATTCCATAAATTAACATAATGTAATATGATGTAATATGTGTGTCTAATTATTTAAAAATTGAAAGGAGTCATTGTAATGATTATTTGGAGAGGTAAAGGAATGTTAGTAGCATTAGCATTTATTTTAGGGTTTATGATAAATGCAATCCTTTTTAGTTTTTTGCAAGTGAACACGGAAGAAAAAGCTGGATTTATTTTGCAAGGAATATTTTCGACTATATCTATAGCGATTATTAATTATTTTTTCACTAAAAAGTTTATATCTGATGATGTACGAATATTCGTCGATGAAAAAACTGGAGAAAGAGTTCAAATAAAAGATAAATCTTCATTATTTTTCATTCCAAATAAGTATTGGACTTGGATTATTCTAGTTTTAGGTGTTGTAATTATTATTAATGTTAGTGCGCAATTATCATAATTTTTTTATTATATAAGGAATCACCATATCATTAAAAAGACTCTGATCTTTTTAAAATTAGAGTTTTTTATATTAACTACTTTTAATAATTTAAATTACATATATTCATAAATTGATTTTATTTAAAATAAAATTTTTATCCATGGGTTTCTGTACCTCTTTATTTATATTGTTTTGAATGTAGGGTAGTACCACATCGCTATCAAGCTAACAAAATTAAATTTTTTTGAAATGAAAAAATGCCATTCTTTCTGTAGAATCATAGGAAAGGATGGCGTTTTTTATGTCTGTTTCTGTGTCTGACGAATTACAGCTATTTGCTCAAGAGATTCAAAGTTTTTTATCTCCAATTACCTTACGGGATCTTGCTGGAGATGTTGCATCTTTCGAACGTTTCTAAGTTTAACAAGATTAATCTACCGGAACCAAAGTTTGAAGGTTTCATGTGGTAGAGCGTAGCTAGGAATTTTAAGACGTCTACTATAAAAAATAGTGCAATAAAAATGGTTACTAAAAGTATAAGCATATGAAAGGATTTTGCTTTACTTTGAATTTCATGTATATCCACCTAGGTATCTTCGTACATAAAATTATAATACAATAATTACCATATGGAAATATGCATAATTGCATTTTTTTATTTTTTGTTAATAATGTAAAATTTTTAATGAATTATCATTTTTTTCTATAAAATAAATGGAAAGAAAGGTCTTGATTGCATGTTAGGAATCAAAGTTACAAAAACAAACGAAGAATTAATGATTGAATGGCAACTAGCAAAAGTTTGTATTCCGCTAAAGGAAATTATTGAGGTCACTGAAGATGACACTTATGGTGGAGAAGAGGCGAGTGCGATTCGAATCGGAACGCCATATGGGACAACAGATCGAATCTTGATTAAGACTGAAAAACATAATTATTTGTTATTTACTACAAATAAAACTTCAATTTTGAATGCGATACATTCAGCTTAAGATATCTACCGAAATTCGGAATCGAATAATATCAAAAATATTTTATTTTAAAAGCCCTTGGGAAGCGTTCCAAGGGCTTTCGTTTAACGGGCAGTAAGACCCCCACCTCAAGATTGAGAGAGAAATGAGAAAGATAGATGGGGGATAACTGCCCGTAAAAGCCCGATTGGTGAGAGCTTTCCATCAGTGGGAGATGAAAAAAATCTCCACTGATGGAAGTTTCACTTTATATAAAAAGCGGAATGAATTGATAATAAGACACAATGCCAGCTATTGACCCGAGACACATGCCAACGAGTACATCAGATGGATAGTGCAGGCCGAGATAAATACGCGAAATGCCCACGCTAATTGCAACTGGAAGTAGCAAGAATGTCATGCTTGGTTCATATAATAGGAAAGGGATGATAACAGAAAAGATAGCAGTCGTGTGTCCAGATGGAAAAGAATGATCCACTAATGGATTCGTTGGATACTTTGCATTATGAATTGTTAAATAAGGGCGTTTTCGCGGATAAAACTTTTTTAAAATTTGCACAGGAATATGACTAATCGCAAGGGAAATAGCGCTTGCAATTGCTATGTCTCGTAAAGATCCGTTTGTGAGAACAAGTAAGAATACAATAAGAGAGATTGTAAAAGTTGCGCCGCCCATATGAGTAATAGTGCGAAAAAAGATGTTTAATGTTTTACGTTCAAAATAGCGATTAATTCCTTTGAAGATGTAGCACTCTATTTTGTATAAGGAGCCGATGGATCTAGTTTTCATCAAAATTTTCCTCCTCACTACATATATTTGAAGTATCACTGTTATTTTAATAAGTTTTCATTGAGGGAATACTAAGATTCTGTAAAGAAAATGTAGAGTTTTACAAAGAAAAGGCTGCCATATAAGGTGGCAGCTAAAAAAATTATTTCATTTGTAAACTTTTATAATATTGTCCTTTTTCGACGTATTGACGACGAATACGAGCCATATCTTCCCGGTCTTCTTCTGTTAGTTCACGAATTACTTTGGCCGGGCGACCGAATGCAAGTGTATTTGGCGGGATTTTTTTTCCTTGCGGTACTAAACTACCGGCACCAATAAATGCACCTTCACCAATTTCAGCTCCGTCTAAAATAATGGAACCCATACCGATTAAAGCATCTTTTTTCACTGTACAACTATGTAAAATGACTTGATGTCCAATTGTGACATCATCTTCTAAAATAAGCGGATACTTTGGACTTTGATGAAGTGTACATTGATCTTGGATATTAGTCCGGTCTCCGATTATCGTTGGAGAAACATCCCCGCGGATGACAGTGTTAAACCAAATGCTTGATTCTTCACCGATTGTAACATTACCTGTAATTGTGACATAGTCAGCGATAAATGCGCTATCAGCAATTTTCGGATTTTTGTCTTTGTATGGATAAATCATATAACTAACCTTCCTCTCCTAGAAACTAATATTAGTGTAGCAAATTATGAAATAGAGTGAAATGGAGGAATTTTATGTGGAATTATGAAGCAGAAGAGGCGAAAGGTGTTATAGTTATGGTACATGGTGCAATGGAGCATCATGGCCGATACGAAACACTTGCAGACATGTGGCGCTATCTTGGTTTTCATGTTGTGATGGGAGATTTACCAGCACACGGAACAACTTCAAGAAATAGAGGACATATTACATCATTTGATGAATACATAGAAGAAGTAAAGACATGGATTAAAGAAGCGAAAAAATATTACTTGCCCCTTTTTCTATATGGACATAGTATGGGAGGGTTAGTAGTCATTCGCGTACTGCAAGAAACGAAAATGGATGTGCAAGGCGTAATCTTAACTTCGCCATGTTTAGGAGTGTTATCAACGCCGAAACTACCGATTCGTACGATTGCGAAAGTACTAAATGTTGTGGCACCGAAAATGCAATTTCATTCCAATATTACAGTGGAAATGGCAACGCGCAATCATGAAATTCGTGATGCGATGGAAAATGATTCATTGTTCTTGCGCAAAGTATCGGTTCGTTGGTATAGTGAGTTAATTAAAGCGATAGAAGTTGCACATGAAAAACGTAATGAATTTCCGGACGTACCACTCTTGCTAATGCAGGCATGTGAGGATAAACTTGTAGATAAAACACGTGTATGCAACTGGTTTGATAACCTGAAAATTAGTGACAAAGCATACAAGGAATGGCCGGATTGTTATCATGAGCTGTTTAATGAGTATGAAAAAGATGAAATTTTTGCATATGCCAAATCATTTGTAGAAACACATGTAATTAAGAAAACAGAAATAAATAATTGAACAGTATACAGAATGTATTAGACCATATTCATTTAGAGGAGATGAAGAAAGAAGTGAAAGTACCGAGTAACCCCATAACGCTCATGGCGAAAGTATACCGAGATGTGTTTCCGGTCGTACACCATGAGCTGGCAATGTGGAAAGAACGCGCCTACCATATTCCGAATGATGAACTCCATAATCAAGCTTTAGCAAGTATCGAGCATAAAACATTTCACTGTGAAGGCGGTGGAATTTTAGCGCTGCTTGCCGATGAACAGCGCGAGGAATGCATTCGATTCATTGTGGCATATCAAACAATTAGTGATTATTTGGATAATTTATGCGACCGTAGTACATCACTTGATCCGAATGATTTTGCAGCGCTCCATGAGTCAATGCTTGCAGCACTAACACCAGGAAGTGAAGGAAGCAACTATTATCGCTACCGTGATGATCAAGATGATGGTGGTTATTTAGATGAACTTGTAGCAACTTGTCAAGAAGTGCTTACAAAGACGAAGCATTATAACAAGATTGCACCCATTCTTCATGAACTTGCTTGTTATTACTGTGACTTGCAAATTCATAAACATGTAAAGTTAGAAGAAAGAGAAGAACGTTTAAAAACTTGGTTTGCAGCACATCGTGAAAAAGTCCCGCCAATGAGCTGGTTCGAATTTTCTGCTTGTGCAGGTTCAACGCTCGGTATCTTCTGTCTTGTAGCGTATGCATTTCATGATGAATTAACAGACGATGATATTATGAAAATTAAACAAGGGTATTTTCCTTATGTACAAGGATTACATATTTTACTTGATTACTTCATTGACCAAGAAGAAGACCGTATTGGCGGAGATTTAAATTTTTGTAGTTACTATGAGAATAAAGAAGCAACTCTTGAGAGATTGCAACATTTTGTAATAGAGGCAGAAAGAAGTTTAGAACAACTGCCGCATATGAAATTCCATCGTCTCATAAGCCGCGGTCTACTTGGAATTTATTTATCTGACGAGAAAGTGTCGCAGCAAAAAGAAATGCAGTACATGGCACGGCGCATTGTGAAATACGGGGGCCTTACTTCACGCTTTTTCTATTGGAATGGAAAGATGTATCGGAAGAAGATGGCGCAGTGATGAAAACGAGCTGGATTCTACAGGAAGTAGGATGCAGCTCGTTTTTTATCTAAAATAGGGGAGAACACTCCCACCTCAAGGAATGTGAAGGGCGTATTTTAAATGCTACCGTAAGACTTCTAACCGTAGGAACTACGGGGGTAGCCTACTAAGATAATCAAAGGATACTTTGGTATTCGTAGGAATCCCCCACTTCACACAGTCCGTAAGGACGTTAAGTGGCGGGTAGTTCAAGTTAATGCAGATCATTCCGATGCTGATTATCTCTTCCTAGTTCCTCATGAATGGTTTGGTTATCTGATTTATTTGGAGCTTCGGATTTATATTTTCGCTGTAAGAAAAATCCTACACTAATAAGAAAAATGCAAATGGACCAAAATATGATACCGAAGATCGTCATGTATTCGCCCCCTTTTTCTATGATGAGACATTAATCTATCCAATAGAAAGACAATATTGAATACACTGTTCTGTGGAGAGAATCAGTTCTTGATCTCCTTTTTTTAAACGTATTTGTAATGCTCTTTGAAAATAAGCTAAAGCTGTAGAAATATCTCCTTCATCAATTTTACATTTCCCGTAATGCTGATAAAAAAAGTCCTCATACACAGTTAACTCATTTTGCTGTAATAGGTATAAAAGTTCAGTGAAAATTTTATGTGCTTCTTCAAAGTTTCTTTCCCAGTGGTAAACGTGGGCAAGGCGAAGTTTATTAATAAAAAGTCCTCGTATACGCTGGGAAGTTTCATATTGTTCGATAGCTTGCTGTAAATAGAATTTACTTTCGGATAAATTTCCTACGATTCGTTCGTAGACTCCAATTAGACCACATTGTTTTGCATAGGATATATCCGGGGTAGTTAAATTTGTTTTCAAAAATGCAATACCTTGTTTCATCTGTTCAAGAGATAAAGGCTTTTCACGAAGGGTTTCATCAAATGTATAGCCCATTTCGAATGGGATATGTTTCATTTTTTGTATGTCTCCTTTTGAAGAGATAAATATTTGTTTACAACTGCTTTGGCAAGACATGTTGAGGAGTCTATAATGTGAAAGTGATTTTGTGATGTCTCTAATACGACATTTAAATCTGTACATGCGATGACAGCAGCATCGACAGTTTCAGCTAACTCTAGGCATAGTGTATTCCACAAGTTACTGGCTTCGTTTGTTTGTCCGATTTTTATTTTATATATAATTTGATTTATAGCAGTTTGCCAGCTGTCTTTTTGAATATAATCAATATCACGTTTTAAAAATCCCTCTTGATATATACCGGATTGAACGGTTGAATCCGTTGCTAAAAGAGCTACGTTTTCCGTGTGAGGAGGAATTTCTTTTAGTGTTTCATCCACCATATTTAATACTGGAATTGAGATGGATGTCTGCAGTTGATCAAAATAAACATGTGCCGTATTACATGGCATAGCGATAAAGTCGACACCCGTACTCTCAAGTTTTTGTGCGCCGTTTATAATTGCACGTTTCATATCTTCATGGTTAATAGCTTTATCGATATAGAACGGTGTTGGACATGAGTAGATCATCATATGAGGAAAGTCCATGTCATCTTTCGCCCCGTAAATGTTTTGACATTGTTTTACTACGTTATCAACGAATGGCCCGGTAGACTTTGGGCCCATTCCTGCTAGTATTCCAATCATTGTTGTTCATCCCCTTTGTTTTCATTCGGATATAGAAATTCTTGTTTTGAGTTAGAGAATCCTTCTTAGAAAATAAAAAAATACGCGCAGTATGCACGTATTTTTGTTGGTGTATTCATGTCGAAGCGCCGATATATTGGCGCAGCGCTTGTTCTATCTTTTCTCAATCGCCACAATAAATGGCGGGTTATTTTGTTGGTTCATAAATTCGTACTTTAGTACGTGTGCTTCTTTTTGTTCTAGCTGTTCTGCAAATTTGACAACGGCATCGCGTTCTGTCTGTCCTTCAGGATGTCCGTGATAAATGACAAGGACGATGATTCCTTCTGGTGCCATAACTTCTAATAGCTGCTGCAAGGCAGAAAGAGTTGAGTTTGGTTTCGTGACAATGCTTTTATCACCGCCGGGAAGGTAGCCTAAGTTAAAGATCGCTCCTGTTACTTTTCCTTTTGTGTCTTCTGGTAATACAGCTGTTAATGTATCGTGGCTATCGTGAATAAGAACAGCACGCTCGTTTAATCCTTTTTCTTGTAGCCGTGCGCTTGAGTTTGTGATAGCTTCTTCTTGAATATCGAAGCCAAATACTTTTCCGCTTTCGCCGACAAGCTCTGCTAAAAAGCACGTATCATGACCGTTGCCTAGCGTTGCGTCAACGGCGTAATCTCCTTCTTTCACCGCTCGCTCTAGCAGCGTACGAGCAAAAGGTAAGATGCGTTCTAGCTTCATACTGGCTTCACCTCATTTGCATATTTGCCTTGCCAGCTGCCGCGGCGTACAAATTCAGCATCAATTGCATTTAATACTTCCCACTTGTTCAAGCTCCACATCGGACCGATCATTAAGTCGGGTGGACCGTCACCTGTGATGCGGTGCACGATGACATCTGATGGAATGATTTCAAGCTGATCAACAACGAGATTTACGTAATCTTCAAGAGACAGAAATTGTAGTTGTCCTTTTTCATATTGCTTTACCATAGGCGTTCCTTTTAATAAGTGCAGCAAATGAATTTTAATCCCTTGAATATCAAGCCTTGCGACTTCGCGTGCTGTTTCCATCATCATGTCATAGTCTTCAAGCGGGAGACCGTTAATGATATGTGAGCAAACGTTAATATTATGCTTACGAAGTTTATTGACACCTTCTACATATAAAGGATAATCGTGAGCACGGTTAATCAGAAGCGCTGTACGTTCATGTACGGTTTGCAAGCCAAGCTCGACCCAAAGGTACGTACGTTTATTTAAATCAGCTAAATATTCGACAACATCATCAGGTAAGCAGTCTGGCCTTGTAGCGATAGAAAGACCAACAACACCTTCTTCTTGTAAAAGAGGTTCAAATTTTTCTTTTAGCACCTCAACAGGAGCGTGTGTATTCGTATAAGCCTGGAAATAGGCAATACACTTACCATCTTTCCATTTCGTATGCATTTTTTCTTTCATTTCATGATATTGCGTAACAACATCATCACGGCGGTCGCCGGCAAAGTCGCCAGAACCAGCCGCACTACAAAATGTACAGCCGCCGTAAGCAACTGTGCCATCGCGGTTTGGGCAGTCAAATCCAGCATCTAAGGAAACTTTAAAGATTTTCTCACCGAAATGCCCGCGTAGATGGTAGTTCCACGTATGGTAACGTTTATTGTCATTTGAATATGGGAAAGGATTTTGGACTTTCATGTTATTCCTCCTCAATGATATGAGCAAAAATCATTATAACATACTCATAAGGTTCATATAGAACGGACAAGCTAAAGGAGAATATAGGTAAGGAGGAACAATCATGGCAGAGCGTGAATCACTGGAAGCATGTATTCAAAATGCACAAAAAGCAATGGAGTATGCAAAAGAACAATTAGAAATTGGAATGAGACAAGAACATTACAATACGATGGAATATTCTGATGCTCAGCTTCAATTAGAACAATCTTACAATGAGATGCAAACGATGCAGCACTATGCAAATGATGAACAACGCGAACAATTAAATCGCGCACGTATGGCAATACGACAATTACAACATCAGATGATTATTACACCGCATTAATAAGGAGTGATCGAAATGGCAACACGTTCAGATCAAAATAACCCAGAACAAAAAACACAAAATGGACATAATGCTGAGTTTTCCAATGAATTAGATCCAGTCGTACAAGCAAAGCAAAACAATCGTAAAAAAGGACAACCGCAAAAATCAAAGCAATCTGAGTAAGCCAGGTCGAAAGATGACCTGGTTTTATTTTTTCAACATTACAAAAGTGTAAGCAAAATGTAAGTTTAATCAATGGTAGCTAATGACTGAAAGGTACAAAATAGGAACAGGAAAACAAAGTACAGGAGGATTTATATGAAAACACCAGTTGTAGACGTGAAAAATATTCAAAAAGTATACGGTAAAAAAGGTGAGAGCCAATCACATGCATTAAAAGGCGTATCATTCTCTATTCAAGAAGGTGAATTTGTTGGGATTATGGGACCATCTGGCTCTGGGAAAACAACATTATTAAATGTTATTTCAACATTAGATAAGGCGACGGGCGGCATTGTTGAAATTGCAGGTACAGATATTACGAAAATGAAGCAAGGAGAATTATCTGATTTCCGTTCACAAAAATTAGGATTCATATTCCAAGATTTTAATTTACTAGAAAATCTATCAATTTATGAAAACATTGCATTGCCTCTTTCACTGCAAGGCGTTTCTTCAAGAAAGATTGGACCGAAAGTGGAGAAGGTAGCAGAAATGCTAGGGATTTCAGAGATTCTTCAAAAATATCCATCTGAAGTATCTGGTGGACAAAAACAACGTTCAGCGGCGGCACGTGCACTTGTACATGAACCTGCCATTATTTTAGGTGACGAGCCAACCGGAGCACTGGATTCTAAAAATGCAACAAGTTTGCTAGATGCGATGACAAGCTTAAATGAAGAACAAGGTGTTTCTATTATGATGGTTACACATGATCCGTATAGTGCAAGTTATTGCCGACGTATTTTATTTATCCAAGATGGTGAGTTATATAAAGAAATTCACCGCAAGGGTACACGTGAAGAATTTTATAAAGAAATTTTAGATGTGCTGGCAGGCTTAGGCACACAAAAAGCGTAAGAAAGGAGGTTCAATCATGTTATTTAAGCTTTCCATGTCAGGACTGAAAAGTAAGCTGAAAGACTATATCGTTTTACTAACTGGTCTTGTTATGTCAATTTCTATTTTTTATATGTTTCAAACGCTTGCGCTGAATAAAGCGTTTCTTGAATCTAATTCCGTGATTAGTGCAATTGGATTTGTCTTTCATGCTGGTTCGTTCTTATTAGCAATTATAACGTTTTTCTATATTTTATATGCGAATTCGTTCTTATTATCTCTTCGTCAAAAAGAGTTCGGTATGTATATGATGTTAGGAGCAAAAAAGCGTAAGGTTACATTGCTTATGTTTATAGAAACAATTGTAATTGGATTCGCATCTCTTATAATCGGGATTGTAGTTGGTGCGGGGCTAGCACAAGGAATCGGTCAGTTACTTATGAAGCAGCTGGAGTTTCATGCGGACGGTTATCATGCATTTTATGTCCCATCGATGACGGTTACTTGTATCTTCTTCGTTGCATTATTTGTGTTATCAGCAATTATGAATAGTATTAAATTATCACGTATTTCAGTATTGCAACTTGTACATGCAGATGCGCAAGCAGAGCGCGTTACTGTAAAAGGAAAAATGACTGTTGTTGTTGCATTCCTTGCACTAATCTTATTAGCAATTGGTTATGCTTCTATGATTTATATGGAAAAATTACAACAAGTGGGTATCATCATTGCATTGATTACAACAACAGCTGGAACGTATATGTTGTTTGCTTCTGTCCTTCCACTTGTAATCAAAAAGCTGAAAAGTAATAAAAAACGAAGCGAAAAAGGACTTAATGCCTTTACATTTGCACAGCTAAACTTTCGTATTAACAGCTTAACGAGAGTGTTAGCAACGGTAGCGATGTTAGTTGCACTTGGTGCGGGGGCTATTTCTGGCGGTATGGCATTTAAAAATAACACTATGATGATGGTTGATGGTGTTGAAATATATGATTCAGTCATTCATAACCCAACAGCAGAAGAGAAGAAAATTTTAGACGGTATTACATTCAATGAGAAAAATGAATATCGTTATAAAGTCGATGAGAAGTTTGTTTATTATTTAAAAGAAGATTTAGAGAAACATCCCCCATTAGTACATGATGGTATAGGAAAAGAAAGCTTTGGTAAATTCAAACGTGTTTCAGGAGATCTTCCTGTAGGTGCCGTTTCAAAAGATAGTCAAGAAAAAGCAGTAGCAATCCCAGAAGAATGGGGCGAGGCGCTAAGAAGTATTCAGCCATTTTATTTATACCGCAATCAAGCGATTAAAATTGTCGATCAGAAGATGTACAATGAGGTAAAAGGAAGAGAAGGCGTTGTCTTTATTGGAAAAACAGATGATTTTATTGCACACAAAAATGAGTGGAAAAAACTTGATGAGTTGCAACTAAAGAAACATAAAGATGTAAAAGCAGATGATTTAGCAACGAAATACGCGATGTATACTGGATTTTATGGCATTGCGAGCGGAACCGTATTTATGGGCTTCTTCCTAGGAATTGCGTTCTTAGCAATGATGGCAAGCTGTTTAATGTTTAAAATCCTATCCGGAGCATCAAAAGATATTACACGTTACAACATGCTTCGTAAAATTGGTGTACGTCGTGAGTTGTTAACGAAGTCAATTTATAAAGAATTGTTCTTAGTATTCTTATTCCCTGCGATAATCGGGATTGTGCACGTATTAATCGGAATGAATATTTTTAGCTTCATCTTAATTAATCCATATTTCCGTATTTGGCTTCCAATTGTCATTTTCGTAGTCATTTATACAATCTATTATTTTATTACAGTTCAATTGTATAAAGGAATTGTTCTTCCAAAAGAGGAATAGGATTTGGGAAATACCGAGCACCAGCGCTCGGTATTTTTTACATCTACAAGAATGTAACGTATTAAACCTGTTATAAAGCGATTACACGAGGAGGTTCTAGAAAATGAATAAGAAAAAAATAGGCATATTTATTTTAGGATTATTATTTATACTCGTTCCGTTATATATGTATATCTTTTTAATAGAGCATGAAGATAAAGTAGCGCTAACATCTGACATGATATCAAAGGTACAATATTTAGAAACAGATTCGGTTGCTGAAGGTACGATTACAGATGGTGGCCAAGAGGCGAGAGATGTATTTCAAAAGTTAATCAGTTCAAAAAAAGTGGTAACACAAAAAGAATTTTTCAAGAAGAGATTTTTTGAACAATCTTCGCACCGTAAAATTGATTTTGTGTTAGATAAAGGGAAAAAAGTTACATTTAATGTAGTATTGTTTAACGTTGAACCATACTATGCCGAAGCTTATGTTCAATGTGTTGGAAACAAAACGATTTATCACTTAAATAAAGAAGATGCAACAGATATAGGAATGCAATTTATGAATCGATAATTTGTTCATCAAAAAAAGCACTTATGAAATTTTCAAAAGTGCTTTTTTTAATGAACAAGGATTTTGTACACAAATCCCCCCTTATCAAGAAGGGTAGCTTGATAAGGGGGCGCTAAAAAGAAAGAGTAGGAGAAACACAAGCATGGAAGTGAACAGTAAAATGGTTAAATACTCAATTTTCGGAAAACTTTAAAACTGAAGGGTTTTTTCGTTTCTCTCTTTCTTTATGATATGAGTGTATCATTAATAATAAAATAAATCAACGAAAAAAAGACAATATTCTTATTAATTCGACATTTTTCGATAATTTGACAAATTTTATTCCAATAGAATAATTAGCTTCAGAAAGCAGAGAGTTTTTATGTCAAATAATTTATACATGACTAAATTATGAGTGTATAAATTATTTGATAATTATGGTTGAAGTGCGTCTGTTTTGTGAAAGTACACATTGGCACAGTTCTTGCTTATATGAACTAAGGAAGGAGGGGGGATTTAGCAGTAGCTGTAATAAGAGAATGCTTATTGAAAATATAGGCCGCTGATTCTACGGACATAACTGGGGGAAACTGTTGTTAATAAAGATATATATAAGTTTTTTAGTTTAAAAAGTCAGAATTTTCATTATTTTTAAAAAAGGAGAAAATAGTATGGCAAAACACTCGAAATTTTATAAACTGATGCTTGGCGTGGGGCTTGTTACGATATCATGTAATGGATTGCAAATTCAAGCAGAGACAAATGAAAAAAATACGAAGAATGTATTACAAATGGAGCCCGTAGGAATACAGCAATCCGTTGATGAGATAGCGCACTCTTCGAATGTACAAGAAAATGCATCCTTTACAAAACGGCTAAAGCTAGCAGATTTATCGCAGCGTCCACTAGCGCCAAACGAGAATGCTAAACAGTTAGCTGAAGAAAAAAAATATTCGATGGCTGAATTGAATCAATTAAGCAACAAACAATTAACCGATCTTCTTGTGACGATTAAATGGTATCAAATTCCGGAGTTATTTCAGTTTAATAGTGATAGTCTTAAGTTCTATCAAGATGATAGCCGCGTGCAAGCGATTATTGATAAATTAGCAGAACAAGGTCGAACGTATACGCAAGATGATTCAAAAGGAATTGAGACATTAGGAGAAACGTTACGTGCAGCATTTTATTTAGGTTTTTATCATGATGAATTAAGCAAACTAAACGAGCGTAGCTATCATGATAAATGTTTACCGGCTTTGAAAGCAATTGCGAAAAATCCAAATTTCAAACTTGGTACACTGGAACAAAACAAAGTTATTTCATTGTATGGAAAGCTAATTGGAAACGCATCAGCTGATGCTGAAGTGATTCAATATGCAGGTGGGATTTTCAAGCAATATAACGATGATCTTGCAACTTTCATTGAAGATAGAACAAAAGGCGATGCTGTATATGAATTGATGAGAGGAATTGATTATGAAGTTCAATCGTATATGTATGATACAAACAAAGAACCAAAAGATACGATGTGGTATGGAAAAATTGATAATTTTATTAATGAAATAAATCGTTTTGCACTAATTGGTACGGTGACAGACAAAAACGGATGGTTAATTAATAATGGAATTTATTATGCTGGCCGATTTGGCAAGCTTCATAGTACACAGGCAAAAGGACAGCAAGTTGTGACAGAAGCGATGCGGATTTATCCATATTTAGGAGAGCAATATTTTGTTGCGGCCGAACAAATTACTTCAAACTACGGCGGAGTAGATGCGAACGGAAAAACAATAGATTTAGATCAAATTCGAGAAGATGGTAAGAAGAAATATTTACCGAAAACGTATACATTTGATGACGGGGCAATCATCTTGAAAGCAGGCGATAAAGTTAGCGAAGACAAGATTAAGCGTTTATACTGGGCGGCAAAAGAAGTACGCTCTCAATTTTATCGTACAGTTGGTAGTGATAAGCCGCTTGAAAATGGACATACTGATGATGTGTTAACGATGGTGATTTATAATAGCCCAGATGAATATCAATTTAACCGTCAATTGTACGGCTATGAAACGAATAATGGTGGAATTTATATTGAAAACGTTGGAACGTTCTTTACATATGAACGTACACCGCAGCAAAGTATTTTTAGTTTAGAAGAATTATTCCGTCATGAATTTACACACTATTTACAGGGAAGATACGAAGTTCCCGGATTATGGGGACAAGGAGATATGTATCAAAATGAACGCTTAACTTGGTATGAAGAAGGAAATGCGGAGTTCTTTGCAGGTTCAACGCGATTAGATAGCGTAGTACCACGTAAAAGTATGATTGGTGGATTATCTAATGATCCAGCGAAACGATATACGGCAGAGCAAACATTAAATGCGAAATATGGAACGTGGGATTTTTATAATTATTCGTTTGCACTGCAATCTTATATGTATAATAACCGCCCTGATATGTTCGATAAAGTGCATGATTTAATTCGTGCAAATGATGTCCCAGGTTATGATGCGTACCGCTCTGCATTAAGTAAAGATAGTAAATTAAATGCAGACTATCAATCTTATATGCAAATGCTAATTGATAATCGTGATAATTATACAATTCCGCAAGTATCAGATGATTATGTAGCACAGCATAATCCGAAAGCACTTTCCGATGTTACGGCGGATATTACAAATGAAGCGAAGTTAAAAGATGTGAAGGTAACAAAGAATAAATCACAATTCTTTAATACATTTACACTACAAGGAACATATATAGGAAGTGCGTCAAAAGGAGAAGCTGCGGACTGGAAAGTGATGAATCAAACAACGAATGACATGCTGAAACATCTTTCCGAAAAAGAGTGGAGCGGATACAAAACATTGACTGCTTATTTCGTGAATTACCGCGTCAATGCGGCTGGACAATTTGAATATGATGTTGTGTTTAGCGGAATAAATACAGAAGAAGATCCTATTGTAGAAAAAGAACCGAATAATGAATTTAATACAGCGAACCCACTAGCGCTCAACGTGTTATTACGAGGTAATCTAAGTGATCAAGATCAAGTTGACCGCTTTGTTATTGATGTAAAGGATCCGAAAGATTTACAGATTACCGTTACGAATGAACAAAACATTGGACTGAATTGGGTATTATATTCTGAGTCAGATCTTAATAATTATGCCGCTTATGCAACGAAGCGTGACGGAAATAAATTACTTGGAAATTATAATGCGAAGCCAGGGAAATATTACTTGAGTGTATATAAATATAGCGGTGGAACAGGGAATTATACAGTACAGGTAAAATAGTTGAATGAAGAATTTAAAGATCAAACCCACAGAGAAAATAAAGTCTCTGTGGGTTATTCTTAGTTATCATGCTAGAGAAAGAATAGTGAATTTTGGTAATAAATGTTATGCTGGAAAAGAAACAATAGGGTGGAGAATAGTAATGAAACAAGCTTTAGTTGTCATTGATGTGCAGGAGATTTTCTTTCTTGAACCGCAAAACTTTTTATATGATAAAGAACGTGTAGTTGAAAATATAAACAAGTTAATTACGAAAGCTCACGAAAAAATATCCCAGTTATTTTTATTCAACATACGAGTACAGAGGAAACGGATGAAATGTTTGAAGGAAAAGATGGGTGGCAATTACATAAGGGGCTAGTGAAAACTTCTGCGGATAAAGTTATTCAAAAAACGAAATGGGATGCATTCTATCAAACAGAGCTATTAGATTACTTACAAGAGAAAGAAATTGAGCAAATTATTTTTGCAGGAGCTCAAACTGAATTTTGTTTGGATACTACAATTCGAGCTGCTTATAGCTTAGGTTACCAAAATAACCTTCTTTCTAGAAATACACAAAGTACAATAACGAGTGCAGTATTAGAAGCACAGCAAATTATTCAGCATCATGAAAATATTTGGAATAACCGATTTTTAAAAATTGTAGAATTAGATACAGTGCTATGAAAAAAAGCTAGCAAACAATTTATTTGTTTGCTAGCTTTTTTGTTAACGAGTGATATACGTGGTTGCAAAAATAAACTATGGGAAGTTGTGCATACATAGCCTTCCGTTTTAAATAAGAGTTATTAAAATATCCAATCGAAGGCAGTATAAATGCCAAGTAGAGCAAACAAAATGATTAATATAAGCACCGAGATACATCCAAAAGGAATGAGCTTATCTTGCCACGTTTCTTCATATTCTTCAATTATGCTTTCTTTTACTTTTTCTTGCAGAGAAGATGCGATAGGTTCAGAACATAACTTTTGAATTATTTCGTTATCCCCTTTAAATTTTAAGGCCCTAACTATATGACTAACGTTGTTCCCCATAGATTTTTCAAATAGTGAACACGCCTTAATCATTTCAGGTGTTTTCTGCTCTTCTAAGTACCAATATCGTCCAGCCATTGCGGGATGTTGTAATTTGTAATAGATATCTCCTAGTTTCTTACGAAGGTCTAATGCATTAGGATAAGTCGAAATTAGACCATGTAGTCGATCTCTTGCTTTTCCTAAATCATTATTTTGAATATCATTTTCGATTTTTTTTAACGTTTTTTCAGGTATGTTGTTAATGAGATAACTCTCCTTTTCATTTTACAAATTGTTTAGGATATTCTCTCGTGTGGTTTTCATGATCACGCCAATCATATGTTTCTTGTTTTGGAATATGTAAAGTTTGATTGCCGATTTTAACTGTAGTCTCATCAATCCATTCAACGAGTGGATCGTTATCAGGATAATTCCAGTATATCGTTTTAGTAGAATTCGTTTTAAGATGAATTAGTTCACCTCTAACGGCGTTTGCACTTAATGAGTCTCCGGCTTGAACATAAGTTTTCAGTTTATAATCTCCATTTGGGGATTCAATCGTTCGAATTAATTTTCCAGTTGGAACACCTTGCAAACTAAAAAACTTCCAATATACAAAACCAGCTCCAATAATCAATATAGAAAGTAGTACAATTCCTACTTTTCTCTTTGTCTTCTTGATTTCTTTTTGTATTTTTTTCGTATTCATTTGATTCTCCTTAAAAATGGTTATATGTATTTTATACCATTTCATGGATAATTTGTATGTATGGTCAGATGACTGTGCTTTAAGGGAAAATCTCTTAGGAAAGGCAATTCGTTTCCATACAAGAAAATATTTTTTTATTTTTTTGTCACAAACCGCAAATTTGTGGTTTCTTTATAGTGACAGTACCAATAAGGAGGAAGAAACGAGTGGAGGTGACTGCTTCGTTGCTAAATATGTATGAACAAGATTCAGTTTCAAATATACAGTTTCAAGATGTATTTAAACAATATTATGCTCACGTTGTTAGACAAATTATGCGGATTGTGCGAGATCAAGCAATTGCTGAAGATTTAGCGCAAGAAGTATTTTTGCAATTATATCATACAGAATGGAAACAGATTGAAAGTTTATCAGCATGGCTTGCAAAAGCATCTATTTATGCAGCATATAACTATTTACGATCTGAAAAAAGGCATCAAGCAAGGATCGAAAAAGAAGCAAATTATAAACAGTCAATTAGTAGTCCATCATCGGAAGAACAATGTATTCAAAAAGAAGAGATTACTCACGTACAAAGTACATTAAGAGAAATGGATGAGCGTGAACGGACCCTCTTATTAATGAAGTTTTC
Source organism: Bacillus sp. S10(2024) (assembly GCF_050473865.1). Taxonomy (NCBI): domain Bacteria; kingdom Bacillati; phylum Bacillota; class Bacilli; order Caryophanales; family Bacillaceae; genus Bacillus; species Bacillus sp. S10(2024). The sequence goes on from NZ_JBFLUR010000002.1 coordinate 4,306,245, forward strand.
AGGATTTCAATATAAAGAAATCGCGGAGGCTACTCATATGGAAGTGTCTTCGGTTGGAACAATGCTTGCAAGAGCTAAGGCAAAATTTCGGAAGATGTATAGAGGGATAAAGGAGGAATGACAAATGAAATGCCAAGATATTGGATTTATTCAGGCGTACTTAGATGGAGAGTTAAACCGCAATGAAAGAAAGCAATATATTCAACATCTTGACCAATGTAAATCATGTCAACAGAAGTTAGAAGAAATGAGCAAGCTTAATCAATGGGGACAAGTGGTATTGGATGATGAATTCACAAACGTTGGTCAAGAGATTGATATCGACGTTGAGCGAGCTTGGAACACCTTTGAACAAAATATACAAAATCATAAGACGGAAGAAACAAACAGTAAGGAAATTAAAAAGAAGGGAAGATGGGAGAATATGAAGAAATCATCTAAACGTTGGATTACTGCAGCAGCAGCGGCGGCAGTTGTGTGTGTGTCTTTAACAGTTCCAGAAGTACGAGCAGGAGCAAGTAGCTTGTTATCAATTTTTCGAGTAAAGGATGTACAGTTCGTTCAACTTACCGATTCGGACTTACGTGAAATTGAAGGATGGATCTCTAAAACGGAAGAAGGAGAAAAGTCCATTAAAGGAATTGGGAAAATAGGAATCAAAGATAACGGGAGTAAAAAAGATGCTCATTTTCAGTCGGAACAGCAAGCAAGAGAAGCTGGATATGCTGTCCCGAAAGTGCCAAATGGATATCGTGTAACGAATGTAGATGTGAACCCATCATTTATTATGCAATTTGAACTCGATACAGAAAAAGCTAATAAGTTGTTGAAACAACTACAAAGCAATACGCAGTTTGAGAGTGCTTTGAATGGCAAACAGTTTTCAGTCACAGTTCCAGAATCAGTACGCACACAAATAGAAATTGAGGGCGATCGAGCATCAAGTGGTTTTTCTTATAATGTAATTGATACACCAAAAATTTCTGTTCCAGAAGGTGTAGATGTTGCGAAATTACAAAAAACAGTTTTAGAGCTTCCAATTATTCCTGGGAATGTGAAAACACAACTTGCAGGTATTCAAGATTGGACACATACATTGCCGATTCCTTATGTAGCAAAAGATGCAAAAGTATCGGAGACAAGTGTTCAAGGAGTAAAGGCTGTTTTATATAATACAGAATATGAAAACGTACTTATTTGGGAAAAAGATGGGAAAATGCACATGATTGAGCAACATAAAGAGCAAGGAAAAGATATGAATGCAAGTAATCTTATGAAACTTGCAAATGAATTAAAATAATGATTGAACAAGAGCGGCTCCGCAAAAAGGGGCGGCTCTGTTCCTGTATAGGGCGGAGGTAAAACATGAACGAAGACTGGATTATACAAACAAAGAATTTAACAAAACAATATAACGGAAAAGGAGGGATCCGTAATATTTCATTAGATGTGCCGCGCGGTACTGTATTCGGATTTATAGGTCCTAACGGTGCAGGGAAAAGTACGTTTGTGCGAACGATGCTTGGATTGATTCATCCGGATTCTGGAACAGCACAAATGCTAGGACAACCAATTGGAACAATTGAATCAAAACGACGCATTGGCTATTTACCTGAGCTGTTTCGCTATCCAGATTGGCTGACTGGTTGGCAATTGCTTGAAACGCATGCGAAATTATGCGATCTTCCTTTTCGGGAGCGGAAAGCAAAAATGAATGAGGTTATTGAAAAGGTAGGTCTAAAGGGAAGGGAAAAGGAAAAAATTCGCGGTTATTCAAAAGGAATGCAGCAACGTATCGGACTTGCTTGCGCTTTGCTTTCTGATCCAGAATTGATTTTTTTAGATGAACCAACATCCGCGCTTGATCCAATCGGGCGAAAAGAAGTGCGTCATCTAATGGAAGAGCTTCGGGACCAAGGGAAGACCGTATTTTTAAACAGCCATCTATTAAATGAAATTGAACATGTATGTGATCACGTCGCGATTATTAATAAGGGAGAGTTAATTGTCCAAGGAGATTGGCGCTCATTGATGATGATTCAAACGGAAGTTGAAGTAACACTTGGTGAAAAGAGCGAATTATTCTTTAAACAACTGCCTCCTTTTATTAAAAATGTAAGGAAGATAGAAGAACAGCAAAATCGTAAACGTTGGATTATAACTTTGCAACAAGAAAATGACATTCCTAGATTGTTAGAAGCATTTGTATCACTACACATTCCTGTGTATCAGTTAAATCCGGTTCACCCGCATTTGGAAGATGTGTTTATGTACTGGGTAAATAAGAAAGAGGGGACGCAGCATGTGGACAATCGCCAAGTTATCATTTAAAGAAATTCTGTTAAAGCGTATTTTTACTATTACGTTATGTATGACATTTGCCTTTTTAATATTTTATGGGGTGGCCATTCATTATGCCGTCAGTGAAATCCTTCCAGGAGAATCTAGCGGTCTTTCGGCAACTCAAGATTTTATAAGTAAAAGTTTTATTTCTACACAGCTTCTTGGTGTGGGGTTATATTTTTCTTCATTTATTACTGCGCTGCTAGCTATTTTAAGTAGTGTTGGCAGTATTGCCAATGAAATTGAAAGTCATCAAATTGATACGTGGCTAACGAGGCCAATCTCACGTTTTTCCTTTTTAATGGGAAAATGGATCGGCTTATGCTTGTTACTGATTGCGTACGCAGCCTTTCTGTTTATAAGTATCGTGCTCATTCATCAAACAATGGGAGGGAGCACGTTTCATTTAGATTTCACGGCGACGCAGATTATAAAAGCATTGGCTCTTTTTTTAATACAGCCCGTTATTTTAATTAGCATCGCGATATTACTAAGCACACGTATGGCGACATTAAATGCTGGCATTGTGTTAATTATTTTGTATGGAACTGGATTTATTGGCGGATTTGTTGAACAAATCGGGACATTGGCACAAAAAACAGCACTTGTAAATATGGGCATAATCGCAAGCCTTTTATTCCCAATTGATACAATGTATCGTAAAATGACAATCTATTTATTTGATTCATCAGACAATCCTTTATCAATCGCCTCACAAGGAGTGTTCGGGAGTGTTTCAACACCAAGTAACATGATGATTGTTTATGCTGTTTTCTATGTATTAGCAGCTATTTTTATAGCGATTCGTACATTTAAATCACGTGATTTATAAGGGAATGAAACTTCAGTGTATTCTCCCAATCCTGTAAAGTATGTGAAAGAGCCATTTCGATTTTGGGATTAGCATAAGCTTTACGCCACTATTTGCAGGAGATGAAAAAATACTGGCGGAAGATTCACTTTATATATCATAGTTAAAGCTCCTTCAATTGTAGAGAAGGAGCTTTAATTATGAGTTTATTGTTTATTTTTTCGTAATACAATAGCTATGATTAGCAACATAACGCCTAATAAACCTGTGAATATTGGATAAAGTAGAGGAAAGAACATGCTTGGAAATCCTTGCATTATGTCTGAATGATGTCCCATTGACATTAAATCTGTATCCGAGAAATTAATAAGTTTTACACCAAGATTATGATTGCTTCTTTCGTTATAAGTGAAGCGTTCTTCAAAAGAAGTACCATCTTGATTGATACGAATAATTTTCCATTTTCTTTTTTCCATAGGAGCATTATCATCTGTTAATCTCTGCACAAAATAAACGTGCTGTTCACCAGTTCGCTTGTTTTTTACGGTTAATATATCTAACCATGAAAAATACTTTCCACCTTTTTGACGATTGGAGAGCCATATCTCATTATCTGAATTTCACTAACTATTAATCAGTTGCCATCTTATTTAAAAACGACTACAATTTTACTGTTATAGATAGAACGAAAAACAACAGAATAGGAGGGGGATTATGCCAAGGAAAGTATGGCTATTAGTAGCCGGGATGATTATTAATGTCACGGGTGCTTCTTTTTTATGGCCTTTTAATACGATTTATTTACATGATCATTTAGGAAAGTCGTTATCTGTGGCTGGAATGGTATTAATGATTAACTCGTTAACAGGAGTAATTGGTAATTTACTCGGCGGTACGTTATTTGATAAATGGGGCGGATATAAGTCCATTTTAGTTGGAATTGTGATTACATTATTAGCGATTCTAGGATTGGTATTTTTCCATGGCTGGCCATTTTATGTTGTTTGGCTGGCGTTAATTGGATTTGGTTCTGGAATGGTATTTCCGGCGATGTATGCGATGGTCGGAACGGTTTGGCCAGAAGGCGGCCGGAGAGCGTTTAATGCGATGTATGTTGGACAAAACGTTGGGATCGCTGTTGGAACGGTGTGCGGTGGTTTAGTTGCTTCTTATCGCTTCGATTATATTTTTTTAGCGAACTTTATTTTATACTTTATTTTCTTCTTAATCGCTTTTATTGGATTCCGTGGTATGGAAGATAAGAAAGAGAAATATGACAAAGTAAAAGAAAAAACGAAAAATGGTTGGTCACTTACACCAGGATTCAAAGCGCTTCTTATTGTATGTGTAGCATATGCTTTATGCTGGGTTGCATATGTACAATGGCAAGGAGCGATTGCAACGCACATGCAGGAACTGAATATTAGTCTTCGCCACTATAGCTTATTATGGACGATAAACGGAGCGATGATTGTTTGTGCCCAGCCGCTAATAAGCATGATTATTAGCGCGATGAAACGTTCTTTAAAACAACAAATTATGATCGGAATTGGTATTTTTGCAGTGTCGTTTATCGTATTAAGTCAAGCGCAGCAATTTACAATGTTCCTTGTCGCAATGGTGACATTAACAATTGGGGAATTATTTGTTTGGCCAGCTGTGCCAACGATTGCGAATATCCTTGCTCCAAATGATAAGCTCGGTTTCTATCAAGGTGTTGTAAATAGTGCAGCGACTGTTGGGAAGATGTTTGGACCGGTTGTCGGCGGAGCAATTGTTGATTTATATAATATGGAAGTATTGTTTATTGCAATCATGGTAATGCTTGTAGTAGCAATTATCGCAACGAGTATTTATGATAAGAGAGTACGTGTTGAAGAAACAGAAGAAGAAAAAGTTGCAGTTTAGTTTGACGGAACATGTAACTTGTTTTAGAATATACTTTAAATAACTCATATGTAATAACAGTGAGAAGGAGTAGTAGTAATAGAAACTGGTTTAGAGAGTTGACGGTCGGTGCAAGTCAATCCACGTTTCGTTATGAACTCGCCTTTGAGTTGCAGTTGTGAAACAAAGTAGCAATTGCCGTCCATCCACGTTACGGATCTAAGCGAATGTATTTATGCATTAATTTAGGGTGGTACCGCGGGAATATAACCTCTCGTCCCTTTCTGGGATGAGGGGTTTTTTGTATTTTTGGCGGTGTAAAAATATAGAAAATTTGAATGGAGGGTATTTCATGAGCTTCAATCATCAAGAAATTGAAAAGAAGTGGCAAGCGTATTGGGAAGAAAATAAGACATTCCGTACGCCAGATGAAACAGACAAACCGAAATTTTACGCACTAGATATGTTCCCATATCCATCAGGTGCTGGGCTGCACGTAGGGCATCCAGAAGGATATACAGCAACGGATATTTTATCTCGTATGAAACGTATGCAAGGCTACAACGTTCTTCATCCAATGGGATGGGATGCATTCGGGCTTCCTGCTGAGCAATATGCGCTTGATACTGGAAATAGTCCAGCTGAATTTACAGAACAAAACATTAACACGTTCCGAAACCAAATTAAAGCGTTAGGCTTCTCTTATGACTGGGATCGTGAAGTAAATACAACAGATCCAAACTATTACAAATGGACACAATGGATCTTCTTAAAACTATATGAAAAAGGTTTAGCTTACGTTGATGAAGTACCAGTAAACTGGTGCCCGGCACTTGGTACTGTACTTGCGAACGAAGAAGTAATCGATGGCGTGAGTGAGCGCGGCGGACATCCTGTTGAGCGTCGTCCGATGAGACAATGGATGCTGAAAATTACAGCTTATGCAGATCGTCTGTTAGAAGATTTAGATGAGCTTGATTGGCCAGAGAGCTTAAAAGATATGCAGCGCAACTGGATTGGTCGTTCTGAAGGGGCTGAAGTTCACTTCGCTATCAACGGTACAGATGAGAAGTTTACTGTATTTACAACACGCCCAGATACATTATTCGGTGCAACGTACTGTGTACTTGCTCCAGAACACGCACTTGTAGCAGAAATTACAACTGCAGAGCAAAAAGAAGCTGTAGAAGCTTACATTGATTCTGTAAAAGCGAAAAGTGATTTAGAGCGCACAGAGCTTGCGAAAGAGAAAACAGGCGTATTCACAGGTGCTTATGCAATTAATCCAGTAAACGGTGAAAAATTACCGATCTGGATCGCTGACTATGTACTTGCTAGCTATGGAACAGGTGCAGTAATGGCAGTTCCAGCACACGATGAGCGCGATTATGAGTTTGCGAAAACATTTGGACTGCAGATGAAAGAAGTTGTAGAAGGTGGAGACATTACGAAAGAAGCACATACAGGTGATGGTGCACACATTAACTCTGCGTTCCTAGATGGATTAAATAAAGAAGAAGCGATTGCGAAAATGATTGAATGGCTTGAAATAACAAGCGCAGGAAATCAAAAAGTAACGTATCGTCTGCGTGATTGGTTATTTAGCCGTCAACGTTACTGGGGTGAGCCAATTCCAATTATTCACTGGGAAGACGGCACAATGTCAGCTGTGAAAGATGAAGAACTACCATTAGTTCTTCCGAAAACAGAGAACATTCGTCCATCTGGTACAGGTGAATCTCCACTTGCAAACATTGAAGAGTGGGTAAATGTTGTCGATCCTGAGACTGGTAAAAAAGGTCGCCGTGAAACAAATACAATGCCGCAATGGGCGGGTAGCTGCTGGTATTATTTGCGTTACATCGATCCAAACAACAGCGAAGCACTTGTCGATCCTGAAAAAGTAAAACAATGGCTTCCGGTTGATATTTATATCGGTGGTGCAGAGCACGCGGTACTTCATTTACTATATGCACGTTTCTGGCATAAAGTATTATATGATATCGGTGTGGTTCCAACGAAAGAGCCATTCCAACAACTATTTAACCAAGGTATGATTCTAGGAGAAAACAACGAGAAAATGAGTAAATCAAAAGGTAACGTTGTAAATCCTGATGATATCGTAGCAAGCCATGGTGCAGATACACTTCGTCTATACGAAATGTTTATGGGACCATTAGATGCTTCGATTGCTTGGTCTGAAAATGGCCTTGACGGAGCTCGTCGTTTCTTAGATCGTGTATGGCGTCTATTTGTTCAAGATAATGGTGAACTAAGTGAGAAAATTACAGATGCATCAAACAAAAATCTTGAAAAAGTATATCACCAAACAGTGAAGAAAGTAACAGAAGACTATGAAGAGCTTCGCTTTAACACTGCAATTTCTCAAATGATGGTATTCATTAACGATGCATATAAAGCCGAAACTCTTCCGAAAGAATATGTAGAAGGTTTCGTGAAAATGTTAGCTCCAGTTGCACCGCACGTTGCGGAAGAACTGTGGAGCAAGTTTGGATATAACGAAACAGTTTCATATGTAAGCTGGCCAACATTTGATGAGTCTAAACTTGTAGAAGATGAAGTGGAAATCGTTGTTCAAATCATGGGTAAAGTACGTGCAAAGTTAACAATGAAAAAAGACGCATCAAAAGAAGAAATGGAACAACTTGCAGTTGAAGCAATTCAAGAACAAATTGAAGGGAAAACAGTTCGTAAAGTAATTGTTGTTCCTGGAAAACTTGTAAATATCGTAGCAAATTAATGAAAGAGGGCGCCTATTTTAGGTGCTCTTTTTATGTTCTATACGGGGCGGGGAAGTGCTCAAATTTAGAAGAGACAAACACTTATTTTTCTTTTTGCAATATGATAACATCGACACATTAAATTGTGAAGAAGAGGTGAACGGAATGAATTATTATGAACAACGACAAATGCCTAGTCCATACGGTATGGGGGGATTTCCACAGGCGCAAGTAGGGCATTATCCACATGGAGGATATCCTTATGGCTATCATCATGTGGGGTATCATCCATATCATTATCCATATCATCACCACGGCTATCAACATGTTATTTATCATCCGCATCATCATCACCATCATCATGGCCATCATTATGGCATGCCGTATCAAGGCCAATAGAATGTAAAATTTATCAACTATGTAAAGTCTCCTTCTATGCAAGGAGATTTTTTATTTGGGAATGATAAAAAAGAAGGAGGTGTTACATATGGGAAAAGGTAGAAGTAACAATACTGGTCAAAGACAGCCTAATTTCGATACAAATGCTTCGAAAGGAAAGCAACCCCAAATGGGAGATTCGAAAAAGAAATAGAGAAAAGGAGCCATTTAACAGGTGGCTCCTTTTCAAATGGAAATCATATATTATTTTTTTGCTTCTTGACGCTGACGTTCAATTTCGGCGCGAAGTTGTGGTTCTGGTGCTTCCCATCCTTCTGGTTTTAAAATTTTGCCGTCACCTTCGCGGAAGCGTGGTTTGCCGTCTGGGAATAATTTTGCCATGTTTGCATTGTTTACAATTTCAAATCCTTTATCAGGACGTACACCCATTTCTGCAAACGTTCCAAATGCAAAGTAAATTAAGTCAATTAATGCATCATATTGATCTTCTACTGTGTTTGCTTCTAAGAACTCTTCTAGCTCTTCTTGCATGAAGCTTGCACGGATTTTTGCACGCTCTTCTGTTAATTTTGTTGGTGCATCTGCAACAGGATGGCCGAATACTTCATGCATTTTCGCAACAAGTTCGTAACCTTTATCTAAACCTTTTTCGTTTGTCATGTTGTTTCATCCTCTCTCGTTCTTTTCCGATTGTTATTGTAACATGATTTCGGTTAGGGCAGTGTACATTCTACTTTGACAAATGCTATTCTTTTTTTTCTGTTAAGGATAGCGCGATATCTATTCCGAACATTCCAATGATAAGTATCGGTACTGTTACAAGGAGATAACGTGTAAGGGAAGCGTTTTTTAAATATGTATGAGCAAATAAAAAGACCGTACAAAAGAGAATGACATGTAACATAGGTTTAATTAATTTTTTAGGCATGAGATTCCCCCCGTTTAGAACTCTTAGCCTTTAGTATATGGAATGAAATGTAATATGAAAAGCCATTTGGCATTTGATCCTCTTTCCGGTTTTGATTTAGGAAAGAGGATTAAATATTTTACTCAATAACTCCTGAATTTGTAATATCAACCTCATACTGTACTTTTACAGGAACGTCTTTGTACATTTTTCTCCATTCTTTTAATTTAAACGGTCGGTAATGCTGTTTAAATCTAGCACCTAAAGCGAGTGGATCTGTACCTAGAGATTGCAGCTTTTTAACTAATTTTTCTCCGTCTGCACTCAAGCTCTTTGCAATGTCTTTTCGTATTTTTTCTACATTTTTTTTATTTTCTAAGTTCGTATGTTTTGAAATCTCTTGAATACGCGCTGCCATTTTTACGCGAATAACAAAGGAAGGTTTTTCATCCTTTACATATACATGATAAGATGGCGAAGAACGAATAGTATTAATGATGGTATAGCCTAACTTTGTTTTAAACTCATGTGATTCCAGTTGACTTTTCTCGAGCAGCGTTTTAAAAACAAACATATCTTTTTCTTCTACTTTTCCTACATATTTATCTTTTTTTAAAAGAGCCATACTTGTAACTTTAATGCTATTCTTTTTTTTCTTTAATATAGGCATATACGTATCTTGTCCGTCACGATAATAGCGAAAAGTTTGCATGTGTAAATTATCGTTTGGTACGACACCTGTTTTCATATTATGTTCTAACATTTTTTTGATGTAGATTGCTACGTTAGAAGCTGTATTATATTTGCCTGATAAAAGTTTCACACCTTCGTCATTGCCGCCTCCCTCAAGGATCCCAACATATACTAAGTTTCCGATATTTACATCGCGAAGAAGCGTATCGAATACACTAGAGAGCCCTTTTTTTGCTAGTTTTTCTGTGAATAGAGTCACGCGTATTTGTCCGCTTGCAAGAGGCTGTCCCGATTCTAAAGAAGTAGTTGTTTTAGCTTGTTTGATTGTATTACCATAGCCTTTTAGTACTTGTACTTTATTCCCTTTTTTTTGAATCGGACAAACGTAAGTCACTTGTAATCTTTTACGGTTTGAATCTGTACTTGGAGCGACATCGAAAACAGCACCTTGAATGAGGCTAATATCGTCAATGACATTTTTAGGGACACATGCTGTTGTAAAAAGTAAACATAAGCTAAATAGGAATATTACTTGCTTTTTCGTGTTTTCCATTTCTTTTTCACCCACATTATAAGAAATAAGATTGGGATGTACACAAAAACAAGCCAAAAGCTTGCTTTGGAGATATAAGTAATAAAATTATTGATGTCATGGCGTTCGGTTAGGAGTTGTGAAATGATGACAGTTATAAATAATAAAGAAATTAATATATACTTTTGTTTGACATGAAAGACTTCGTATAATCCTCTTGTTGCAGCCCATAATGGTAAGATAATACTTGTAATGACAATGAGTGCATAGCCCGCGATCGCAATATATTCTAGACGCTCAATGAAAGGAAGATGAATGACTTGTGTGATCGATAGCTGCGACCAAATTGTTTTTGATAATTTTTTTTCGCTAAAAAATGCAAAAGCAAGGATTGTACTTAATAAATATAAAAAATTGGAAAATAAAACACCATATTGTGCAAATTTATGAGATTTCTCAGGCGTTTTGATAAATGGATACATCATCAAAATAACTTCAAAACTAATCATTGTATAAGTCGATGATTGAGCTGCTTTTAAAATATCCCCAAAAGAATGATTGAATATAGGAAGTAGGTTTCCGAAATTTGCATATTTAAAGACTATAAGTAGCAGCATAATATATCCGCATGTAGCAACGACAGAAATTACACAAACACCAGTCATGACTCGAAAACCAGATGAAATAATGTAATAACTAAGTATGGATAAAAAGATTGTTAATTTCCACGTAGAGGCCGTTGGGAACATCCAAACTTGAATAATTTCTACGTACGTGCGCATAACGGAGACGCTAACAAGAAAGAAATATGCCATAAAGATTAGATTAAATGCATTTCCTATCCATTTTCCGAATAGATGTTGATGCAGTGTAATTAGGTTACCGTTTACACTTTTTAATAAACGGTAAATCATCCACATAATAATATGAATGATGATACCTGCAATAATAACGCCCATCCATGCATCGTATCCGGCCGCTTTTGCAATAACACGTGCAAATCCAAGAACACCAACACCAAATTGCGCGCTATGGACTAAGAAAAAAACAAAAATGGGAGACACTTTGTAGTTTATTTTAACTGTACTCATACGCCCTCCTCATTTCTTACTCATCGAAATCTGTCATACGTTTTTGCGGCATTTCTTTTACATAACGCTGGGCATGTTGCGGTCTTCCTTGAACTCCACGCGTATCTATTTCAGATAAGGGCATTCGTACGAGGGAGTCTTTCAGCGACTGTTTGCGAAATGGATAAACAAACCCATACGGCTTTCGAAGGGATGATAATCGAAAAAGTCTTGTTAATAAAAAGATAAATCCTAGTGAAATTCCTAATAATCCCCACAACTCGGCAAGTATGAGAAAGGGAAAGCGCAGTAAACGAACCGCATTGCCCATTTGATAAATCGGTGTAATAAATGATGCAAGCGCGGATAAGGCGACGATGATTAATAAAATATTACTAGTCAATCCTGCTTGAACCGATGCCTGCCCAATCACGATACCGCCAACAATACCGAGCGTTTGCCCGACTTTCATTGGTAAACGTGCTCCTGCTTCGCGGAGAAGGTCAATAGCTAACTCCAGAAAAATAGCCTCTATTATAGGTGGGAATGGTACTTGTGCCCGCGATAAAATTAATGTCTCCAGCAAATCACTTGGAATTAATTCGTAATGATAACTAAGCACAGCTACATATAAAGGCGTTGCACAAATGGAAAACGTAACTGCGACAAAACGTAATAAACGAGAAAAAGTTGCATAAAACCATGTCACGCTGTAATCCTCAGGAGAGATGAAGAAATCCAGTAGAGATACAGGTGCTAACAAAACATTTGGTGAGCCATCAACGAATATAGCAATTTTTCCATCAATGAGCCCGTTGCTGACACGATCAGCCCGTTCTGTATTAATAAAAGTTGGGAAAATAGATGTATTGCCCATTAGATGGGGAATATAATAGCTATCATTAATTTGTTCATATTGTAGTGTGTTTAAGGTATCTTCTAAATATGTAACGCTTTCTTCTTCTGCTACATTACTCAAATACATCATAACAACTTTTGTTTTGGAGAATTCTCCAAGTATCAGTTCTTTTGTTTTTAGCTCAAGAACCGGTAAACGTTTCCGAACAAGGTTAATGTTTGTATCGATATCCTCTACAAATCCTTCTTGTGGTCCAATAACTGTTGATTCGTTCAATGGTATAGCCGGTAATCTATATTTCTCAATTGCAATATTTGCAAGTAGACATTCCTTATCATGTTCTTGTAGTTGAACAATGGCATGCCCCTTTAAGACCATCTCTTCAATTTTTTTTATGTCACTTGTAATGATGAGTCCGCTTATTGGAATCATTGCTTTTACTTCTTCTAGTGTTGGCGCAGTATGGTGCAATAAAGCAGGCATTAAATAATTTTGTAACCTCATGCCATCCATTGAGGTACGAAAATATGAAATCCAATACGGTTTAGTAGGGTCTTCAGAAGTATGATAGTGAACAAAATCGCTTGACTCTTGTAATTTTTGGATCAATTCTTGTAGCGAATGAACAGTTTCGTGCTCTGGCTTGCTAAAATTGAAAATGTTGTTTTCACTTTGTTTTGATTGTTGGTTTGCTTGCTGCTTGTTGTTTTGAGTTTGTTGTTGGTTTGCTTGCTGCTTGTTGTTTTGAGTTTGTTGCTGATTTTCTTGCTGTTTATTGTTTTGAGTTTGTTGTTGGTTTGCTTGCTGCTTGTTGTTTTGAGTTTGTTGTTGGTTTGCTTGCTGCTTGTTGTTTTGAGTTTGTTGTTGGTTTGCTTGCTGCTTGTTGTTTTGAGTTTGTTGTTGGTTTGCTTGCTGCTTGTTGTTTTGAGTTTGTTGTTGGTTTGCTTGCTGCTTGTTGTTTTGAGTTTGTTGTTGGTTTGCTTGCTGCTTGTTGTTTTGAGTTTGTTGCTGATTTTCTTGCTGTTTGTTGTTTTGAGTTTGTTGCTGATTTTCTTGCTGTTTGTTGTTTTGAGTTTGTTGCTTCTTTGTTTGCGCTACTTGCTCATTGTTTGTTTGTTCATTTTGTTTCTTTTTTGTATCTGCATTGTTCTTGTCTACTTGTTTATTAGCGTTCTTTTTTTTGCGAAACCAATTGAAAAACATATGTATTCCCTCTTTATCCAAATAAGATAACTTTAGTCTGTGGGAATTTTTATATATTATGCATATATTTGTGTGTGAAAAAGTGAAATGTGAATAGCGAGGGAAGCACTTTTGGATACATAGTGATATGAGTTTTAGAGGAAATAATAATTGAACAAATAAAGGAAATGCGTTTTCTCTTTTTGAATAGTCTTCTGTAGTGCACTTCATTTGTTTTATGTAGAAGCGAAGTGTGAATTAAGGAGGCGAAAAGATGTTATATGTACAAAAACAAGTATTTCGGCTAAAGAAATATACATTTGAAAACGGTACATCAATTCCAATCCAAATTGGTTATGAAACATATGGTACGTTAAACCGTGAGAAATCAAATGCTATTTTAGTGTGTCATTATTTTAGTGCAACGAGTCATGCAGCTGGAAAGTATACAGAGCAAGACTTAGTTCCAGGTTGGTGGGATGCATTAATTGGACCAGGAAAAGCAATTGATACAAATAAATATTTTGTTATTTGTACAGATAATCTTTGTAATGTACAAATGAAAAATCCTTATGTTGTGACAACGGGACCAAAAACGATAAATTCGGAAACAGGCGCAGAGTATGGAATGGAATTTCCGGTATTCACGTTTCGTGATATGGCTCGTATTCAGTATAAATTAATAAAGGACATGGGGATTACTAGGCTGCACACGGTCATCGGTCCATCAGCTGGAGGTATGATTGCACAGCAATGGGCCGTTCATTATCCCCATATGATGGAACGAATGATTGGTGTGATTACAAATCCGCAAAATCCTGTTGTAACGTCTATTAATGTTTTGCAACACGCAATCGATGCAATTCAATTAGATCCAGCTTGGAAAGAGGGAAATTACGGGGAGCAGCAGCCTGTAAAAGGGTTGCACTTAGCAGCGAAAATGATGTTTATAAATGCATATGATGCTCATTATTATGAAACGACATTTCCACGGGACAGTATAGAATCTGCGCCGTATCAAGATTTTTGTACATTAACTTCATTTGAAGAAGCAATTAATGCAATAACAGTACAGAATATCGCTTTTGTTGATGCAAATTCATGGATGTACACCGCAAAAGCAACTTTATTACATGATATTGCTCACGTTTTTCCTTCATTAGAGGAAGCGCTTCGGCAAATAGAAGCGAGCGTCCTAATGATTCCTTGTAAGCAAGATTTACTGCAGCCTCCCCGTTATAATTATAAGATGGTTGAATTGTTGAGAAAGAACGGGAAATTTGCAGAAGTATATGAAATTGAAAGTATATACGGACATATGGCAGGTGTGTTTGAGACGCATTTATTTGCCGGGAAAGTGCATCAATTTCTTAATCAACAAACCTCAAGTCTGATGTAACTCATACACATAACTTGTTTTCTAAGTGGTGCATGCTAAAATTGAGGAGAAAGAAGGAGGAGAGTTTATGACTGAAGTGAAAACTATTATGCCAGAAGAAGTACAAGAGCGTTTAGAAAAAGGCGAAACGCTCTTTTTAGTAGATGTGCGTGAAGATGAAGAAGTAGCATATGGGAAAATTCCAGAAGCAGTTCATATTAAAATGGGAGATATTCCGCATAAAGTAGACTTCTTTGATAAAGAAAATGAATATATTTTTATTTGTCGATCTGGCGTGCGCAGCGAAAATGTTTGTCATTATTTAAATGAACAAGGCTATAAGACACTAAACATGGTTGGCGGTATGATGCAGTACGAAGGAGAAGTAAAGTGAAACTTTAATCAGTGAAGAGCTCATTCCTACTGATGATCAGCCCTCACCAATCGGGCTTTTACGGGCAGTTTTCTTCCCTGTGCATCCCCACTTTACTGCCCGTTAATGCGGGATAAAGTAAGTTACTATTTCTTAAAATGTAATAATTCTTTTGAAAACTTGAAACGCGTCCGTTTCAAGTTTTTTTCTTTTGCATACAGTGTAGAAAGCAGGAGATATTGTTAAGGAAGGTGGTTCAAGGGTGAATTCACTTATTCGAAAAATCAAAATCATAAATAATAGAGGAGCAATCAACATGGGGGATTGTTACAATCTTTCTCCATTTTTTGTAAGGAAGGCATTTAGTGGCTCTGGTGGATCGAGCGTTGCGACATTCTTAAATGGGAGGTTAGCGTCGCCGATAACACCGCAAACCACTGAATTTACTCCGCCTCTACCAGTTGGTGCATTAACAGCGGGAGTATAATATATGAATTAAAAAACGATATAAAAACCCCTTTCCTTTTAGGAGGGACGAGAGCATCTGGCCATGCATAGCAGCGGTCAGGGCCTTTTCCTACCACATGCGAGGTTTAAAACAAAGGGAGCAAGCAAATACAGGTCATGTTGTATTCTGCATAGCAGCGGCTTATATACCGCAAAAGTAAAAATAGATTTATGTGGAGAGGTTGTATAAAATGGGGGTTTGTATTAAGGAATTTGTTATTGTTAATAATTCTGGGAATATTTTCACGGGGGATAATTTGCGAGATACTTCGTTTGTTGCTTCGAAAACATTTACAGGATCAACAGGACCAACATGTATAGATGTTGTCGTCGTTATCGGGAATACAAATGAAGTTTGCTTACGCCCTGGAGATACGTTGACAACTTCAATTACACGAGGTACTGGACTAACAGGTAGTAGCCTAAGCAGTGGTCAAAGTAATAGTTCAAGTAGTAGCGGCGGGAGCGGTTTACAAGCAGCTCCTCAAGCAACTCCTAGTACAGAGAATGCAGATTTTGGAGTAGGGTTTTCGTAGAAGTACAGGCTTATTACTTCTAAAAAAGCATCCATCAGTGGGGGAGGGAAAACTCCTCACTGATGGATGCTTTCATTCATTTTATCCATTCAACAACCATATCCATTGTTTGACGGGTTTTTTCACGTTGAGGTTCTTCTAATCGATAGCCGAATGCTACTAAACAAGAGACACCAAATGCCTCTCCAAAAATAATGCCTTCTTCTCGTAAAAGGGATTCTACTTTTTCTTGCTGAAAGCCTTCAATAGGACAAGAATCGATACCGATTTGAGCAGCTGCAGTCATCATATTACCTAGAGCAATATATGTTTGTTTAGAAGCCCAATCAAACATAGCACGATCACTTTCTAATAAATTAAAATCGGATTCTTGGAACGTTTTATAAAAATTACTTTTCGCATCTACTACTTCTGGGGGGAGATTTTGGATGTTTTTCATAAAGTTAGAAATATAAGAAGAGTTATACATCATATCTTCTTTTTTTCGAGCTAAAATCACAACAAAATGGCTGGCTGTTGGTAATTGTTTTTGTGCTCCCCATGCCACTGGAAGAAGTTTTTGACGAAGATTTTGATTTTGAATTACAACAAATTTCCAAGGTTCAAAGCCAAATGAACTTGGAGATAGACGGCCTGTTTCGAGAATAAAGTGAAAATCTTCATCAGAGATTTTTTTATTTACATCAAATACTTTGCATGCATGTCTAAATTCATAGGCTTTTAAAATTTCTTCTTTTGTATTTTTCATTTCAATAACCACCTTTTGATAATTTACTTTCTCTTAGTAAGTCGATTACAAAATGAATTTTACTATAATATAATTACAAGTGTAAGTACGCACATTTTTGACATATAGTATCAAAATGTATACTAATGGAGAGTGATGAGATGGAGAAGGAGAGTATACGTCGTTGTTCGGTAGAAGTCACATTAGATGTAATCGGCGGAAAATGGAAAGGTGTAATTCTATTTCATTTAATAAATGGAGAAATTCGCTTTAATCAATTTTTACGATTGATGCCTGGTATCACACAGCGAATGTTAACGAGACAATTACGAGAGCTAGAGGCTGATGGTGTGATTCACCGTGAAATATATAAGGAAGTACCTCCGAAGGTTGAATACTCGTTAACTGAGTTCGGAAAGTCGTTAATTCCGATTATCATAATGATGCGTGATTGGGGAAATCAGTATCGAACACAAATAAAGCAAAAATAAAAAAGTGTGCAATCAAGGTGTTGCACACTTTTTTTATTAAAATTTTACCGGTTTTCTTTTTCGATAAATGATATAACTGCGTCGTAAGTATTTCACCGGTACGCTAAAGACATGAACAAGTCTTGTAAATGGCCATGTTGCAAAGAGTCCCATAGCTGCAATGATATGAATTTTAAACCAAATTGGCACCTCCGCCATATACTCTGCTTTAGGCTGGAAAATAAAGAGGCTGCGGAACCATGGGCCAATCGTTGTTCGATAATCAAAACCGTTTGAATCGATATTTAAAAATGTAGAAGAAAGTCCTGCAAGCATTACGATGAGCAACAAGATGAGAGCAACGTAGTCTCCGGTTGTACTTGTTGCGATAATACGTTTTACGGTAAAGCGGCGATACGTTAAAATGAATAATCCGATTACAGAAGCAATACCTGCTGGAAGGCCGAAGCCGATTGCCATTATATGATACGTATGTTCAGAAATGCCAAGAGAACTGTAGACAGATTCGGGGATTAAAATTCCCATAACATGCCCGCCAATTACGAACATAATACCAAAATGAAATAGTAAACTTCCGATTCGGAGCATTTTCTTCTCTAATAGTTCACTAGATTTTGATGTCCAGCCAAATTGATCGTAGTTGTATCTAAAAATATGTCCACCAATGAAAATGACTAAAATGATATAGGGAAAGAGTACCCATAAAAATTGATCCATCATCTTTGCCGTACTCCTTTCTAGTTTATTTCATACTGCCATGCACGAATAGCAGTAAGGATGCACCTTACAATTGGTTCGTGCATACTGTTTGTGTCTTTTAATTGTTGATGCAATGCCTCGATATTGCTTTCATATTTTTTCATAATCGGTTCACTATCTTCTTCACCGGCATTTGCGAGAAATTCTAACATAAGCGGTAAATAATCGGGCAGTTCTTTATCTGTTACAGCGAAGCCTGCTTTTTGATAGTGTTGTTTTAGTTCTAGCAGTTCAATTCCTCGTTCTCGTTGTTCACCAGTATTCATATAAGTGAGATACATATTTGTTTTTTTGCCAAAATCAAATGTATATACAAATGATTGAATTAATTCATCATTTGTTTTTTGTTTTGCTTGTTCGATAAACGTTGTAAGGGTAGTGCGAATTTTCTCATGTTGGATCGTTTGAATCTCACTCTGTACATGAGGAAGTGCTTCTCTCCATCCTCGTTCAGGATAGGAGAGAAGAAAGGAAGAACAAGAAAACGCTGTTTGTAAACTTTGATTCATAATTGTTACCTCCTTTATTTTAAGAGATTGTCATACAAGAGCCAGGACCGCCGGCAAAGGAAAGACCGCAACTTCCTTGCTCGTTATAAAGGTCTGCCACTTGCTCGCGGTGAGAAGTTGGAATAACAAAACGATCCTTATATTTCGCAATCGCAAGAAGACGATACATATCTTCAACGTCTTCTTTTGTTAAGTTCAGTTCTTTTAATACAGCTTCATTTGGTTCTTTATTTATTTGCAATGCTCTCATATGAGTACGCATGACAGCCATTTTTTTCAATGTAAGACGAATATGAGATTCATCCCCTGCAGTTAATAAATTTGCTAAGTATTGAATTGGAATACGCATATTATCAATAGCAGGGAAAATTTCTTCTGCTTGCCAGTTGCTTCCTTTTCCTTCGACCATGTTCATAATCGGACTTAATGGCGGAATATACCAAACCATTGGCAATGTACGATACTCTGGATGAAGAGGAAGAGCAATTTTCCAATCGATAATCATTTTATAAATTGGTGATTGCTGAGCAGCTTTGATCCATTCTTCTGGAATACCTTGTTTCTTTGCTTCAGCAGCTACTTCTGGATCATTTGGGTCTAGGAATACGTTAAGCTGCGAATGGTATAAGTCTTTTTCATCTGGTACAGATGCAGCTTCTTTTACTTTGTCAGCGTCATATAACATAACTCCGATGTAACGGATGCGTCCGACGCATGTTTCCGAACAAATTGTTGGCATACCAGCTTCAATACGCGGGAAGCACATCGTACATTTTTCAGCTTTATTCGTTTGCCAGTTGAAATACACTTTTTTATACGGGCAAGAAGATACGCAGAATCTCCAAGCACGGCATGCATTTTGGTCGACAAGGACAATGCCATCTTCATCACGCTTATACATAGCACCGGATGGACAAGAAGATACGCATGACGGATTGATGCAGTGCTCGCAAATACGAGGTAAGTACATCATGAATACATTTTCAAAATCCGTTTTAATTTCTTCTTCCATTTTCTTGACGTTTGGATCTTGTAAGCCTGTTATATGCCCGCCAGCTAAATCATCTTCCCAGTTTGGTCCCCATTCAATCTTATCGATAAATTCACCTGTAATAGCTGATTTTGGGCGAGCAACTGGTTGGTGCTTTCGCTGTGGACTGTTTGTTAATGTTTCATAATCGTAGTTCCAAGGCTCAAAGTAATCATCAATTGTTGGTTGATCGGGGTTATGGAAAATGTTCATGAGACGTTTCGTTTTTGAACCGGATTTCAACTGAAGGTCTCCGTTTTTCAGCTCCCAGCCGCCTTTATATTTTTCTTGATCTTCCCATTGTTTTGGATAGCCGATGCCCGGTTTTGTTTCCACGTTATTAAAGTACATATATTCAGCACCTGGACGATTCGTCCAGGTGTTTTTGCATGTTACGCTACAAGTGTGGCAGCCGATGCATTTATCAAGGTTCATTACCATTCCGACTTGTGCTTTAATCTTCAAGCCAATCTACCTCCTTCAGTTTGCGGATGACGACATTTAAGTCGCGTTGGTTTCCAGTTGGGCCATAGTAGTTAAAGCCGTAACTTAATTGACCGTATCCGCCGATCATATGAGTTGGTTTTACGTGAATACGCGTTGGGCTATTATGTGTTCCCCCGCGGTTACTTGTTAAATTCGTACCAGGCACGTTAATGTGGCGATCTTGTGCATGATGCATAAACGCCATTCCACGAGGCATGCGGTGTGTGACGACAGCACGTGCAACAACGACCCCGTTTCGGTTAAAGCATTCAATCCAGTCATTATCAGCAACACCGGCATCAAGGGCATCATCTTTATTCATCCATACTGTTGGCCCGCCGCGGAACAACGTTAACATCGGCAGTGCATCAAAGTACATACTATGAATAGACCACTTATTATGCGGTGTTAAATAGTTTAGTGTAATTTCTTTTCCTTCTACTTCAGGGCGAGATTTTCGGAACGGCTTATGTTGTAAAATTGGTTTGAACGTTGCCATTGTTTCGCCAAATTCCTTCATCATGTCGTGATCTAAGTAGAAAGATTGACGCCCTGTTATTGTTCGCCAAGGAATGAGACGCTCCACATTTGTTGTAAACGGTGAATAACGGCGTCCTCCTTTTTCAGAACCACTAAAAGCAGGTGATGTAATAACTGTTTTTGGCTGTGCTGTAATTTGTTCAAATGTGAAGCATTCTTCTTCACGCTCTTCTGCCAAATCACGCAGTTGTAAATCCGTTTGTTTTTCAAGCGCTTCCCATGCTTTTACTGCCATATGACCATTTGTTGTCGAAGAAAGAGTTAACACAGCTTCAGCAGCATTGATTGCTTCTGTTATGTTAGGGCATCCTTTCGCAATAGAATCAGTGCGAATTACACCTAATTTACTCTTTAATTGTTCGTATTCTTTTTCCGCAGACCAAGAGATACCTTTCGTGCCAATTGGCTGTTTTCCAACGTTTGGCCCGAGTGCGGTCATTTTGTCATAAATCGTTTTATAATCACGTTCTACAACATGTATTTGCGGCATTGTTTTGCCTGGGATTGGCTCACATTCCCCTTTGCTCCAATCTTTAATTTGTCCAAGCGGCTGTGCTAATTCTTGCGGTGTATCGTGAAGAAGCGGTGTTGCAACAACTTCTTTCATTGGCTCAAGGTCTAACTTTTGTGCTAAATCAGAAACTGCTTTTGAAAGGGAGCAGAAAATATCCCAATCAGAACGAGCTTCCCACGGTGACCCAATTGCCGGGTTAAATGGATGCACGAACGGATGCATATCTGTACTGCTTAAATCATGCTTTTCATACCACGTTGAAGCAGGAAGAACGATATCAGAGTATAGTGCTGTTCCAGCCATACGGAAATCTAAGTTGATAAGTAGATCAAGTTTTCCTTCAGGTGCTTCTTCATGCCACTTGATTTCTTCTGGTCGTAATGAATCACTATCGTCGTTCATTAATCCGTTTGTTGTACCTAATAAATGTTTTAAGAAATACTCGTGTCCTTTACCAGAACTTGAGATTAAATTTGCGCGCCAAACGAATAAATTGCGCGGGAAGTTATTTTTGTTATCAGGGTCTTCAATCGCAAATTTTAGCTCTTTGTTTTTTAGCTTATCTGCAACATATTTCCCGATTTCTTCCTGGGTTGTTGCACCATTAGCGACTGCTTCTTTATATAATTCAATTCCGTTTTTCTCGAATGTTGGATAGGATGGTAACCAGCCAAGGCGAGCTGCCAACACATTGTAATCACCGTGGTGCTGATAGCGTGAGTTGCCGACAACTGGTGATGCTAAATGTCCAACTGGTGTATCTTCATAGCGCCACTGATCTGTAACGAAATAGAAGAAGGATGTACCGTTTTGCAGTTTCGGCGGGCCTTGCCAATCTTTTGCTGTTGCGATGGTTTGCCAACCTTCTGCCGGACGTAATTTTTCTTGGCCGACATAATGAGCCCAGCCGCCGCCGTTTACCCCTTGTGCTCCAACGAGAAGAACGAGGTTTAAGACAGCGCGGTAAATTGTATCTGAGTTAAACCAATGGTTAATGCCAGCGCCGACAATAATCATTGAGCGTCCATTTGTATCAACGGCATTTTGCGCAAATTCACGAGCGATTTGAATAATAAGTTCTCGTTTTACACCTGTCATTTTTTCTTGCCATGCTGGTGTAAACGGAGCATCTTCATCAAAGCTCTTTGGTTCCGGGCCGCCAAGACCGCGGTCCACACCGTAGTTTGCTAATGTTAAATCGTAGACAGTTGTTACGAAAAGGTCACCGTTTGGCGTTGTAATTTTTTTCACTGGAATGGTACGTTCTAATACTTCATTTCCGTCATCAGAAAAGTATGGAATTTGTACGGTTCCAATTGCATCTTCCATACCAAGTAAAGAAAGACGCGGATCAATTTTTTCGCCTGTTTGTTCATCTTCTAAACGCAAGTTCCATTTTTTCTCGTTATCCCAGCGTGAGCCCATTGTGCCGTGCGGCGTAGCGAAATCATGACTGTTATCGTTCCAAAGAACAGGTTTCCATTCGCCAAGCTTTGTTTCCCGGCCGATATCAGCGGCATTTAAGAAACGATCTGCAACAAATTGACCTTCTTGCTGGTTTAACGTGACAAGGAACGGGAAATCTGTGTATTGTTTTGCATAATTTATGAAATAGTCTACTTGTTTGTCCACGTAGAATTCTTGTAAAATAACGTGCCCCATTGCCATTGCAAGTGCCCCGTCTGTTCCTTGTTTTACACTGATCCAGTCATCAGCGAATTTTGTTGATTCGGCAAAATCAGGGCTAACAGAAACGACTTTCGTTCCTTTATAGCGCACTTCTGCTAAGAAGTGGGCATCTGGTGTCCGTGTTAGTGGTACGTTAGAGCCCCATGTCATAATGTAGCCAGCGTTGTACCAATCACTACTTTCTGGCACATCCGTTTGATCACCCCAAATTTGTGGTGAAGCTGGCGGTAAGTCAGCGTACCAATCGTAGAAGCTCAGCATCGGCCCGCCCATAAGCTGCATAAAGCGACTACCAGCTGCGTGACTTAACATTGACATCGCAGGAATTGGCGAGAAGCCAACATTTCGATCAGGACCATACTTGATTACTGTATATAGTAAGGAAGCGGCAACGAGCTGTAATACTTCATCCCAACTTGCACGAATGAATCCACCTTTTCCGCGAGCGCTTTTATATGTGCGTGCTTTTTCCGGATTTTCAACAATGCTTTTCCAAGCATCTAACGGTGATTCATGTTTTTGTAATTCTTCTTGCCACATATTCCAAAGAACGCCGCGTACATATGGATATTTCACACGAAGCGGGCTGTAGATGTACCAGGAAAAGCTTGCTCCGCGCGGACATCCGCGTGGCTCAAAGTCTGGCATATCAGGACCAGTAGACGGATAATTTAGCTCTTGGCCTTCCCAAGTGACAATCCCATCTTTTACGTAAATGTTCCAGCTGCAAGAACCGGTGCAGTTTACGCCGTGTGTGGAGCGGATTACTTTATCATGTTGCCATCGCTTTCGATAGGCATTTTCCCATTCTCGGTCTTCATATGTTTCTTGCGTATGATTATCGTTATAACGATCTATTGGCGAAAAATATTTTAAACGTTGCATAAGTGGTGATAATTTCTTTTTCATATTGTTCACTCCTTTATCCCGCTTTAACGGGCAGTAAGACCCCCATTTCAAAATGCAGAGAGAAACGCAGAAAATAGTTTGGGGATAACTACCCGTAAAAGCCCGATTGGTTCAACTAACCATCAGTGGGAAATGAAGAAAATCCCCACTGATGGAAGTTTCACTTTATTGCGTCTCTCTTGCTTACTTTCACTATAAGAGGGCATGCAAAATAGGGATGTGATATCTATCACAGTTCAACAGATTGTCAAAAAATTACGAGTGTGTAAGGGGAAAATCGAGAAGGTGTGACATTTTGCACATTGCAAAACACGGTGAGGGTGTAGAATAAAGAAAAAGAGCAGCATCTAAATGAGATGCTACTCAATACTACAAATAGAAGTAGGACAATCTTCACAAGAGATTGCACATTTTAAAAAGTGTAAATTATGAATGGTGATTTTTCCTTTATGAATCGAAATAATGTCTTGTTTTTTTAAATCATTTAACATGCGATTGACACTTTCACGGGAGGTTGCACAGAAGTTTGCAAGCTCTTGATTCGTTAATGGAAGATCGATAAGAATACCATCTTCTTTTAAAATGCCATAACTATTCGTCATGCGAATGAGAGTGGAGTAGAGTGCGCCCTTTTTGCCATGCAATACTAAATCACGAAACTTCGTTTGCATTCTTCGTAAATGTTCACTAACCCACCTCATAAATTCAAAGGCAAGAGCTGGTTTTTCCAGCAATGCTTTTTCTAATGCATCCCGCTTAATGACGCCAATTTCTGCATGTTCAAGCACTTTTGCATTTAATAAATATTTGGCGTCTTCCGTAAATAATGTAAGCTCCCCAATAATATCATTCTCCGAACAAATGCGCAGTGTCAATTCTTGACCGTCGGCGCTAATTTTACTAATTTGTACTTTTCCTGAGTGAATAATATATAGTTCTTTTGCCTCCATACCTTCTTGGAAAATATAATGGGATTTGTTTATTTGCATTTTATATTCAACAGATGCGAGTAATTCTTTTAAATCATTTGATAATGCAGTACTGTTTGCCACAGCAATCACCCCTTTTTTTCCGAATAGTCTATTTCTTATTTTGAATATAAATATAGTAAAAATGCAAGAGATTTTTTCCTTTGCCTAATTGTGAACAGTTTTTGAACACATTTGTGAAGAATGTTTGAATGAGGAAATTGATGTGAGAAATATCACAACATAGATTGTTGTTCTTTTTTATGATGAAGACAAATGAAAGACAGCCAAAAAAAGATAAAGTGTAAGAGCAAAAACACCCTAGTTTAAAAATATATTATAATAGAATAAAAGTAGACATACAGCAAGAAGGAGGGGTGAAGATGACTGAGAAGATTATAGATGTATGGCAGCGTCCACTTCAAGATTTACGCATTTCTGTCATTGATCGTTGTAATTTTCGGTGTACGTATTGTATGCCAGCCGAAGTGTTTGGACCAGATTATGCATTTTTAAAAGAAGAGTTTCTACTTACGTTTGACGAGATTGAGCGATTAGCTATGCTTTTTGTTCGTATGGGCGTAAGAAAAATTCGCTTAACTGGCGGCGAACCGTTACTTCGTAAAGATTTACCACAGCTTATTAAACGTCTTGTAAAAATAGAAGGTTTAACAGATATTGGACTAACGACAAATGGCATTCATTTAACAAAGCAAGCAAAGGCATTGAAAGAAGCCGGTTTACAGCGAGTAAACGTCAGCTTAGATGCGTTAGATGATGATGTATTTCGACGTATTAATGGCCGCAATGTAAGCACAAAACCTGTATTACGAGGAATTGAAGAAGCAAAATCCGCTGGCTTAGATGTAAAAATCAATATGGTCGTGAAAAAGGGCATGAATGATAACCAAATTTTGAAGATGGCCGCTTATTGTAAAGAGCGGTGCATCCCTCTTCGCTTTATCGAATTTATGGATGTTGGAAGTACGAACGGCTGGAATTTTAAACAAGTTATTACGAAGAAAGAGTTAATCGATATGATTGGACATACGTATCCAATTGAACCGATAGATCCTCATTATTTCGGTGAAGTAGCCAAGCGATATCGATATGTTGGAACTGAAGCCGAAGTTGGTTTTATTACTTCTGTTTCTGAATCGTTTTGTTCTTCTTGTACGCGAGCGCGCATTTCAGCAGAAGGTCAGTTGTATACTTGTTTATTTGCAACGACAGGAACAGATTTACGAGCGCTGATCCGTGGTGGAGTAGATGATGAGGAATTGTTTCAAATCGTGAAAGATGTGTGGAATAAGCGTAATGATCGTTATTCAGATGAACGAACGGAAGAAAGTGTAAATAACCGCCCGAAAATTGAAATGTCATATATTGGCGGATAGGGAGAAGGGGTTAAGATGCAAGAGCGGTACTCACGGCAAATACTATTTTCTGAGATAGGGGAAGCTGGTCAGCGCAATTTAAGTGAAAAACACGTATTCATTATCGGTGCTGGTGCACTTGGTACAGCAAATGCTGAAGCGCTTGTTCGGGCTGGAGTTGGCAAGTTGACGATTGCTGATCGAGATTATGTCGAATGGAGCAATTTGCAAAGGCAGCAATTATATACAGAAGAAGATGCAAAGGGCTATGTGCCAAAAGCAGTTGCAGCGGCGCAGCATTTAAGACGAATTAATTCTGAGGTAGATATTGAGCCAGTTGTAACAGATGTAACGGTGCAAGAAATCGAGCGGCTTGTGCAAAACGTGGATGTTATGATCGACGCGACGGATAATTTCGATACACGTCTTCTTATCAATGATATTTCACAAAAGTATAGCGTTCCGTGGATATATGGTGGCTGTGTTGGGAGTTACGGTGTAACGTATACGATTATCCCAGGGAAAACACCGTGCTTTCGCTGTTTAATGGAACATCCAACGAGCGGAGCAACGTGTGATACAGCAGGAATTATTCAACCAGCCGTGCAAATGGTCGTTGCTTATCAAGTTGCTGAAGCTTTAAAAATATTAGTTGGAGACTTTGCAGCACTAAGGGAAACGATGGTATCATTTGATCTTTGGAACAATCAATATATGGCATTTAAAGTAAACCGGCAGAAAAAAGAAAACTGTCTATCATGCGGCAAACTTCGTACATATCCAAGCTTAACATTTGAAGCGCAAACGAAAACAGAAGTATTATGCGGCCGTAATACGGTTCAAGTACGTCCAGGCATAAATCAGCCTCTTAACTTAGAAGAAATAGAAAAGCGCTTACAAAAAAGCGTGCCAGTACAGAGGACGCCATACTTATTATCCTTTCATACTGATGAATATCGTTTTGTTTTATTTCAAGATGGTCGGGCCTTTGTTCATGGTACAAATGATATACAAGTGGCAAAACGATTATATGCGCGTTATATAGGGTGAATCCAAAGGGAACACCCCCTTGGATTAAGACTGATTTCTTATATAATCACCGCTTTTGCCACCTGTTTTTTCAGACAGGTATGTTTCACCGATAATCATGCCTTTGTCGACAGCCTTACACATGTCATATACGGTAAGAGCGGTAGCGGAAGCAGAAGTTAAGGCTTCCATTTCAACGCCGGTGCTGCCTTCTGTTTTTACTTTTACTTCAATAAGTAAACGATATTGTTCATCTGCAATATGCCAGTCAAAGGAAATATCAACACCTTTTAGAAGTAGTGGATGACACATCGGAATAATATCAGAAGTGCGCTTTGCGGCCATAATACCAGCGATTTGTGCAACGGCTAGGACATCGCCTTTTCCGATTTCATTATGAGTGATTTTATCATAAATTTCTTTTGTCACAATGATGCTTGAACGAGCGATAGCTGTGCGTACAGTAACTTTTTTGTCGCTAATATCCACCATCTTGGCGCGGCCTTGGTCGTTAAAATGAGTAAATGAAGACATGAAATTCCTCCTTGAAGTAATTGCTATTATGATTAGCATTGTACAACAATAAGTGTAATAAAGATGTGATATTTTGCAAATATGGGGTGAAAATGATGCTAGAAAAACGAATACCAATTGCTGTTAGCGATGCAGTAGCGCGTGTGATGGAGTATGCACAGCGCGGAGAAATTGAGCGCGTACCACTTACGGAAAGTTATAGACGAATTCTTGGGGAAGATGTAACTGCTGATCATGATGTGCCTCATTTTGACCGATCGCCGTACGATGGTTTTGCAGTTCGGGCAGAAGATACGAAGAAAGCAAGTTATGAACATCCGGCCGAGTTTGAAGTTGTTGGAGAAATTGGAGCTGGTTCTGTTTTTACAGAGGAAGTGAAGGCATTTCAGGCGGTGCGAATTATGACTGGTGCAGCAATTCCAACTGGTTGTGATGCGGTTGTCATGCTGGAGCTTACGGAAGGATCCCAAAAAGACGAAAAGACATATATGAAATTGAAGCGTCCGTTTCAGTCAGGCGATAATATTTCTCGTAAGGGTGAAGATGTAAGGAAGCATCATGTACTTGTTGAAAAAGGAACGATGGTTAATCCAGGAGTGGCAGCGCTTCTTGCAACGTTTGGTTATAGTGAAGTAGCTGTCATAAAGCGTCCGGTTATTGGAATTGTGACGACAGGAAGTGAATTGTTAGAAGTTCATGAGCCGCTTGAACCAGGGAAAATTCGCAACAGTAACTCATATATGATCGGTGCGCAAATTATGCAAGCAGGAGGAACGGTTCGATATTATGGCCAATTTGCGGATGACTTTGATACTTGTTATGAGATGGTAAAAAAGACAATGGAAGAAGTCGATATTCTCATTACGACAGGCGGTGTGTCAGTTGGTGATTATGACTACTTGCCAGCTATTTATGAAAAGCTTGGAGCGAACGTACTGTTCAATAAAGTCGCGATGCGTCCGGGAAGTGTAACGACAGTAGCAGAAGTAAATGGAAAGTTATTGTTTGGATTATCAGGGAATCCATCTGCTTGTTATGTTGGATTTGAATTGTTTGTACGTCCGGTTGTTCGAACATTTCTACAGATGAAAGAGCCTCATATGTACCGCAGCGATGCCGTTTTAATGAAGGGGTTCCCGAAAGCAAATCCATTTACACGCTTTGTTAGAGGGAAAGTAGAAATTGTAAACGGAAGGCTGCAAGTTGTGCCAGTTGGACTTGATAAATCCAGTGCGGTTTCTTCACTCGCTGATGCGAATGCGTTTATCGTTTTGCCAGGTGGCACGCGTGGTTTTGAAGAAGGTATGACAGTTACTGTCCTTTTATTAGACAGAGAGCAAGGAAGTGAGTGGCCATGGAAAGAGCCGTTCCAGTCTTACAAATCGTAGGGTATCAGAATAGCGGGAAGACAACATTGACAGAGAAGCTGATTAAAGCGTTAACAAATGAAGGTGTGAAAGTAGGAGCGATTAAGCATCATGGGCACGGAGGATATCCAGAATTGCCCCTGCAAAAAGATAGCGAACGTCATCGCCTGGCTGGAGCAATTGTCAACGCAGTGGAAGGGGATGGATTATTGTCTTTATCCGCTGAGCGCGACTGGTCTTTAGAAAAAATCATTCGTTTGTATACGTGTTTTGAAGCGGAAGTCATAATCGTTGAAGGATATAAAAAAGAACGATATCCAAAAGTTGTTTTACTTCGGTTAGAGGAAGATGCTTCTTTATTAGAAAGTGTCGAAAATGTGATTGCTGTTATTACATGGAATAAGGCTCTAAAAACAGGGCAAGAACATTATCAAGTCTTCCATATAACAGAAGATGAAAAGTATATAAATTGGTTCGTACAAAGAATGAGGGATACAAAATGACAAATACGTATTTTGAAGTAGTAGATACACCGATTTCTATTGAAGAAGTAGCGCAGAAAGTGATTCACCGTGAATGCGGCGCTGTGACGACATTTATTGGTACAGTGCGAGAATTTACGAAAGGACGCCGTACGCTTTACTTAGAATATGCTGCGTACCGTTCGATGGCTGAAAAAATGCTTGCCAAAATTGGGGAAGAAACGAAGGAAAAGTGGCCAGGAACATATGTGGCAATTTCGCATCGCATCGGCACATTGCAAATTTCTGATATTGCGGTAGTTGTTGCTGTATCAACGCCGCACCGAAAAGCTGCATACGAGGCAAATGAGTACATTATGGAGCGAATTAAACAAATTGTTCCTATTTGGAAGAAAGAGTTTTGGGAAGACGGTGAGAAGTGGATTGGCGATCAATTAGAGCAAACATCGTATCCAAACGGAGAGCCAGGAAAGGAGAATGTAGAATGATTACAGTGTTATTATTTTCTCATTTACAAGAAGAAGCTGGAACACACCAATTACAAATTGATGTACAAAACCTTACGGTAGCAGAGCTGAAGGAGCTTGTAACGAAAGACTACAATGTTTCCCTTTCACAGCACATAATGGTAGCAATTAATGAAGAGTATGCAAATGAAGACGATATGATTCAAGATGGTGATGTTGTTGCGTTGATTCCACCGGTAAGCGGCGGGTGATTCTTTCCTGCCTAATCATGATAAAGTGAAACTTCCATCAGTGGGGGCTTTATCCCCCACTGATGGTTAGTTGAACCAATCGGGCTTTTACGGGCAGTTATCCTTCACCTATCTTCTTCGCTTCTCTCAATCTTGAGGTGGAGGATTATTGCCCGCGAATAGCGGGAAAGAGCGTGATTAGGCAGGAGGGAAGCAATAGAAAATGTGAAATATTGCACAAATAGGGGGAGAGATTAATGAAAAATCAGAATTTTCAGTTAGGGTTACAAACTTCAAATCTTATACTTGGCTTTATGGTATGGGTGATTTTATCTTCTTTAATGCCATTTATTAAAGCAGACATTGCATTAACAGCAGGACAGATTTCTCTTGTCACGGCAGTACCGGTAATTTTAGGTTCTATTCTTCGCATTCCAATTGGTTACTGGACCAATCGTTACGGAGCAAGAAAACTATTCTTTATTAGTTTTATTATTCTATTATTCCCTGTCTTTTATATTAGTATAGCAACATCGATGCTAGATTTAATTATTGGCGGTTTATTTGCCGGAGTTGGCGGCGCGGTATTCTCTGTAGGGGTAACATCTCTTCTGAAATACTATCCGAAAGAAAAGCATGGTTTTGTAAACGGAATATACGGAATAGGAAATATAGGAACAGCGGTTACATCCTTTCTTGCACCAGTACTTGCAACTTCATTTGGCTGGAGAACAACGGTACAAATGTATTTAATCTTACTCGCTGCATTTGCATTAGCAAACTTCCTGTTAGGAGATCGTAACGAGAAAAAGGTAAATACATCATTAACGGAACAAATTAAAGGTGTATATAAAAATGAAAAACTTTGGTTCTTATGTATTTTCTACTTCTTAACGTTTGGTTCGTTCGTCGCATTTACAGTTTATTTACCGAACTTCCTTGTATCTCACTTTGGCTTAGCGAAAGTAGATGCTGGATTACGTACAGCTGGTTTTATCGCCTTAGCAACAATCATGCGTCCAATTGGGGGCTGGCTCGGCGACAAATTTAATCCATTTAAAATTTTAATCTTTGTCTTTACCGGTTTAACATTAGCAGGAATTATTTTATCATTTATGCCAAAGATGAATGTATACACATTCGGATGTTTATTAGTTGCTTTTTGCGCTGGTACTGGAAATGGAACAATCTTTAAACTTGTACCAATGTATTTCTCCAAGCAAGCTGGTATTGTAAATGGTCTTGTATCGGCACTTGGCGGACTTGGTGGTTTCTTCCCGCCATTAATCTTAACGTTATTATTCCAACTAACAGGCCATTATGCAATTGGGTTTATGGCGTTATCAGAAGTAGCGCTTGCTTGTTTAGTTATTACTGTTTGGATGTATAGTCAAGAGAAGTTAGTTGCGATGTTACAGCATAGATAAAGAGTAGAAGAGGGTGTTTCCAAGTTGCGATTTTGGAGACATCTTTTTAAATTTTTTAGGAGAGATTGTTCATAGAAAGCTCTCACCAATCAGGCTCTCCTTTTCTAAAAGCAGTAGGATAAATTTGAGAGGAATTATCTCGATCGTATAAGCATACTAGTTTATAGAGTTTATCTTTATGCATAAGGGGAATGAAGAGAATGGATAGAGTGAACAGGGTGGGAAAAGATGATTTTGTTTCTGGTTTTGTGCCACATCATAACCATGGGTCAGTGGATTATACATCTGTTGTGGGCGGGCATGTACATCAATGCCTAGATGTAACATCTCCCCCCATTAAGACACAAGAGGGCGGGCATATACATTATACAGAAGGATATGTATTGTTCGAAGATGGACATACACACTATTACAAGGCGTATTCAGGACCAGCAATTCCAGTTGGAAACGGAATGCATGTTCATTATTACGATTTTTATACGACGGAAAATAATGGGCATAAACACCATGTTAAGGGAGTGGATCAGCCTGCCCCGGGTGATAAATAAAGTGAAACTTCCGTTCGGAGATGCCTTTTCTCCGAATGGTCAGTTGAACCAATCGGGCGCATGCCAGCAGTTATCCCCCACTTATCTTCTTTGCTTTTCTCTGCATCTTGAGGTGGGGTTTTACTGCCCACGATTAGAGGGATCAAGTTATGTTAAATGGCAGCTTGTTTTTGTTCTTAATAATTAAAGCGCCAGCGCCTAATAGTAGCTTCAGGACAGAAGAAATCACGTTGGAGTCGTCTGTTTGGTAAATAAATTAGAATTATTATTATTTATGTTGTGATGAATAGAAAGAATAAGATTATTTTTATAGCCAGACTGAACTTTTATTGCTGGTATTTTTACATATATCTATTCATAGGAATAGAACTAGCATAGTATTTACTGGAGGGATTGAGAATGGATAGATTACATCCTGATACGGGTGTTACATCTGGAGCGTTTGTTGAACGATCATTAAATGAAATTCGTTTTTGGTCTAGAATCATGAAAGAGCATTCTTTATTTCTTCGATTGGGGTTTAGATGTGAGGATACTCAACTAATCCAAGAGGCTAATCAATTTTACCGATTGTTTGAACATATCGAACAAATTGCGCATTCCTATACAAACCAAACAGATCCTGAGCAAATAAAAAGATTTAATTCAGAAGTACAACAAGCTGCAACTAATATTTTCGGATTTAAACGAAAAATTCTAGGATTAATTCTCACATGTAAATTGCCAGGGCAAAATAATTTTCCACTGTTAGTTGATCATACAAGTAGGGAAGCTGATTATTTTAGAAATCGTTTAATTGAATTAAATGAGGGTAAATTGAATGCTCTTCCTGATGCCATTATTAAAGAAAATGTTTTCTTTTTAAGGATTATGGCAGACCATGCTAAATTTATTGGTCATCTTCTTGATCCATCGGAAAGAAAGCTTGTAGATATGGCCCGGAATTTCAGTAATGATTTTGATGAATTGATGTATCAAGCAATTGACTTAGAATCTATGAAACCACAATCTCAAACAGTGCCTCTTTTAGATCAATTTCTGGATCAAAATCGTGTGTCAGTCACATCTCTTCGGGACTTTAAGAAAACGGCACGTGATTTAATCGAGCAATGTAAAATAAAGAGTATCATTCACCCACTATTAGCAGACCATGTTTTCCGTGAAGCTGATAGATTCCTTGAAATAATTGATATGTTTGATGCGCATCTTACAAGCGTTAAATCACAATCTAGAATGTAATTAATCCTTTACTAGCGGATCACGTTGTAAGAGAAGCGAAGCATTTCCTCTTTATGATTCACGCTTTAGAACAGCGATTAAAACTAAAACAAATGGAGCAATTCGGACAGTAATCATATAGCTAGGATTCTCTAGTTTTAATATGGATATTGAATTATACTCTACAAACCTTTATTATGAATATATTGGATGTTATGTATTATTTTGGATTTTTGTTTTTTGACATATCAATTGCAAGATTTGCGTTGGCTTTTATGTCAATTGTATATACATAGTAAAGGTGGATTTACATGTTCTTTCAGAAATATAAAGGTTTAATTCTTGCAGTAGCTGGTGCTGTTATTTACATGGTCACAACACTTTATTTTCAAGATTTAGAATATGTATATAGATTGTGTATCAAAATATTTGCGGGAATCATGATAATTGTTGGAGGGATTATGATCGAGGATTCAAATCGCTTCTATAAAAAGCAGAGAGATAACAATGTATGACATATGATCGTTTAAAACGATACATGTACAGGAGAGTGCCTACCGAGTATAAACTTGGAGGCGCTTTGTTTTGTTTATAAAATAAAAAGGAGAATAGTGTATGAAAGCAAGGTACATCGTTCAATTCGGGATAGCAATTATCTTCTTCAGCGTTTCCGCTCTTATTAGTTGGTACGAAGGAAGTAATCTAATCGAGGATTCATTTGAATGGAAATATTCCGCTAAGTTTACGAATTATTTTAAAGGGCCAGTTTCAAATTATGACGACATTTTGCAAATCGATTTTTTTGTATATGCAGCTAAATTTTATCCGGTGCCAGTACTAATTATGGTTGCGAGTTTTGGGTATATATTGTTTTTAAGTATGTATCTTATTTTGAAGAAAAGAGGCATTTATAAAGTTTAGAAGTAGTTATGTATACTGATAATCTGCTTTTTTTCGAAAACAAATGAGCGTTTCACACATTTCATTCCTACTTTTTCATAATGTTTGTGAAGTAAAAAGAAATCAAATTTATCCTCATAAAAGGATATAATCTGATTTCTTTTTTTATTTCTGTTATTGTCCTTCTCGCTGTGCCTTTCTTCGCAAGAACCAAGCTCCAAGGAGTGCAAGCGCTCCAGTGATTCCAGTTGTTTCAACAGCAGAACCTGTTTGTGGAAGTGATTGGGATTTCGTTGAGTTGTTAACTTGACCTGTTCCATTTGTGTTACTGTTATTAGAATTATTATTGTTATTCCCATTTCCATTGTTATTAGAGTTGTTATTGCCGTTGTTGGAATTTCCGTTATTATTGTTATTCCCATTTCCATTGTTTGTATTATCTGTTTGTGAGAATACTAGTTTTGTTGATTCACTCTCTAACCATTTATCAGTCTTTTTGTATCGAATGAGAGCTTTTTTACCTTCTTCGACTGAAAGCTGTCCATTAATTATGAAATCATGCCATGTTTTTCCTTCATCAAGAGAGTATTCCATATGTTGAGTTACGCCTAAAATCTTCTTGTTGTTCATATTAGCAAGGACAACTGGTGCATCTGGACGATCACTGTGAGTGGAGAATTGATAATCAAAATAATAACCAAAAGCCTCTTGTCCATTATCAGGCTTAAAATCTTGCTGTAACAATTCAAGATGCTTTTTCGCAAATGGTCCATTTTTTAAATCAAATTTATTTTCTACGATATTTAAATAAGAAAGTTTGGATGTGTTTAAGCTAGGCAAATCATT
Organism: Bacillus sp. S10(2024); assembly: GCF_050473865.1. Classification (NCBI taxonomy): domain Bacteria; kingdom Bacillati; phylum Bacillota; class Bacilli; order Caryophanales; family Bacillaceae; genus Bacillus; species Bacillus sp. S10(2024). The sequence goes on from NZ_JBFLUR010000002.1 coordinate 4,341,509, forward strand.
CAGTGCATTGTTATTTAATTGGATATTGTGAAGTATTACGTTTGGATTGAACTGTATAGAAGAAAGTGCATTGTGTTCTGCAAGGAGAGTGTGCAATGCAACTTGATTTTCTAAATTCAAATTTGTTAGATTGTTGTTAGATACATCAAGTGTGTCTAGTTTCGATTCTTTTGGTAAACGTAATTCTTTTATACCATTATGTACAGCTGACAGAGCAGTTAATTTCGTTTGGTTAGATACATCTAATATAGCAATTTGATTGTTTTCTAAATGCAATAATTGTAAATCTTTATTTTCAGGTAATGAAAGGGCATTGATTCCTAAGTTGCTTATAGCTAAGTGCTTCAGTTTCTTATTGTTTGATAGATCAATAGAAAGAGACGATTTAGGTAATGCCTCGTTTACCTTTTTATTTGCATCCAAATTGAGCTCTTCTAAATTTGGTAATAAGTGAAATCCTTGTAAGGAAGTGAATGTTCCCTCATTCGTAATGTCAAGCGCTGTTACTTGCTGTAATTCTTCTTCTGTTACTTTATCATCAATTTTCTTTCCAAGCTCACTAGCAATTGCACTGGCAATGGTTGCGTCAGGGAATAGTTCTGAAATTGTTTGTTTTGTTTGTGCTTGCTGGTTTGTTTCCTCTTTTAATTTTTCTTCTTTTGTAGGTGCCGTTTGCTGAGGTGTTGGTTTATTCTCTTGAGAAGGTGGAGCGGCTGGTTTGCTTTTTTCTTGTACAGGTTTCGTTTGTTCAGTTGACTTTTGTTCTTGTACAGGTTTTGTTTGTTCAGTTTGCTGTTGTTGTTCGGACTTGGATTCTTGCTTTTGCACAGTTTCAGAAGCATTCGTTTGTTTTGATTCAAGTTCTTTCTGAGTTACATTTTCTTTTTTTTCTTCTGAAGTAACAGTCTTTGTTTCGTTCGTTTGAGCAAACGTACTCATAGGTTGCAGTAATAAGGATGTAGCTGCGACTGCTGGTAAAGCGTATTTTTTCTTCACTAGAAACCACCTCTGAATTTTGAATTTTTTTAAAACTCTACAAGAAATTTATACCAAAAATTACAATATTAATCAATATAATTACATTTTTTGTAGATTTTTCTGTATATGTAGCGAAATTTTACTCTATACCAACCTTAATTGTAGTTACTAGTTTTAGATGTATATTGCTAAGTGTGGATATCACTTTGAAAAGACAGGGTACTTATGAATACAGAAGGGTTGCGCTCCGGTGACTAAAGCGGTAAGCTCGCTAATGAAATTGGAATTCCACGGCACGTCTCCCTTTTTTCACAGCATATCCCCTTAATTTTCATTCATAAAATAAAAAATCCCTAATACAATAAACCAATCCGTTCTTTTTCGAAAGGAGGGGTGGGAGATGAGCCGTACAATTAAAATTGATATTACCGATAAGGTAGTGGCGAAATTTAAGACAGATTATTTGGAATTATACTCTAATAAATTTATGATTGGTAAGTTTTATGTCTATACTGAAGAAAAGCAGTATATATTAGAAGATGGTTACTTATATGAAGATGGTAAGTTTTATCGCATCATTGATACGCGCCGAGATAACAGTCCAGCAGTAGAAGGTTGTGACTTAGGATGGTGTTAATGTGATTCGCGTGAAGATCTTTGATGAAAGTCATGAAAAGGATTTAGAAGAGGCAATCAATGTCTTTTTGAAAAAAATGGACGAAGAACAAATTATAGATATTAAGTACCAAGTATCGGTTTCGAACAATGATGAAGAGAGTCAGATTTATTGTTTCTCTGCGATGGTTGTATATCGGTCTTAAATACAAAAAAGACGACTTCGCGTCGTCTTTTTTGTATTTATCTCGCTATTAGTGGGTAGTTTTCTTCCCTGCTCTTCTCTAGCCTTTACTGCCCGTTAATGCGGGATAAAAACCATTTTCGAAAACTTTGTCTGTTGCACTTCTTTCATAATGAATTTCAGAACATGTGATGCAATAGTACATTTCACCTATCTCTTTTATTTTTGTGAGTTTGAATTAAGTTTCTTATGTGAGCAGTGTATGAGGGAATATTGAGAGAAGTGCTTGTCACATGAAAAAAGTGTTGAGAATTTCTCAACACTTTTTTCTACAGTGCAGTGCCTTTTTGCTGCGGTGCAACTGTTTCTTGTTGTTTGGATTGTAAGCATACCCATGCAATAACTAAACTGATAACGGCTAATATAAATGTGCCGCTAAAGATAATATGAACACTAGAAGCGAGTACTTCTTGCGAACGCGCTGCAGTACTTCCATGTTCTGAAGTTACTAAATTTACATTTCCGTCTCCTGCGCTGTGGATGACTGTATTGAAAATGGTTCCAAATACTGCTGCACCTAGCGTTTGACTAAATGTATTAATAAATGTATTTAAACCGACTGCTGTTCCGCGTTTATTTGCAGGGACAGAAGCTTGAATTGTGACCATAAAGATTGGTGTCATAAGTCCCATTCCCATGCCGAACATCCCCATTGCAATGTAAATAAGAGCTGGATGTGAGTGAGTAGATAGCATAAATAATAAGAACGTTGCAGCGGATAAAATGCTGCCGCCAAGTACGATAATTTGTTTTGTTTGTAAACGGCCAACTAAGTTACCAGACATCATTGCACCAACTGTCCATAATACAGGAATTGGCATCAGAATCATACCAGCTTCCGTTGCATTTTTTCCTAATACCCCTTGTGTCCAAATCGGAAGGTACATTGTAATACTAATAATCATCGCACCAGCAATTAACGTTAATACGTTTATAATAGATACAGTTCGGTTAGCGAATAGCTCTAATGGAATTAATGGTTCTGGTGATTTTTTTTCTACAAGTAAGAAAAGAATAAATGCGAAACCGGCAAATACTAGCAGGCTGATAATTGTAATATCGCCCCAGTTTTGATGCTGACTTCCTGTTAGTAGTGCATAAAGTAAGGCGATCGTACTAAGTGAGAAGACAATTGCACCTGGATAATCGATATGATGTTTTGCTGGTTTGATGGATTCCTTATAAGAAATTGCAATCATCGCGCAAGCGAAGATTCCAAATGGAATGTTTAAGAAAAAGATATAACGCCAAGATAGTGAATCGACTAAAAAACCGCCAACTAGCGGCCCGACAACACCAGATACACCCCAAACAGCGCTCAACCAACCTTGGGCTTTTGCTCGATCTTTTGCTTCGCTATATAAGTCACCGATAATAGTCATTGTAATTGGCATAACAGCACCTGCTCCTACTCCTTGCAGGGCGCGGAACAGAATTAACTGCTCCATTGATGTTGCAACGCCGCATAATGTAGAGCCGATTAAAAAGATGGCAGCCCCAATTAATAATACTTTTTTACGTCCAAATAAATCTGCTAGCTTCCCGTAAATCGGAGTTGTTACTGCGGTTGCTAACATATAAATTGCATATACCCAGCTTACAAGTCCTACTCCTGAAAGTTCACTTGTGATACGAGGCACCGCTGTGCTAACAATCGTCCCTTCAACAGCGGAAAGAAACGTCATTAACATTAAAGATATCATTACTTTTTTTCTCATCTGTTTTCCCCTTTTGCTTTTTTACAATTACAAATGAAAAGGAGTCTGTAATTAGGCTCCTTTTTTATTACTATATGGTAGCATTTTGACCAGCAGTCATTCCAGCAATTCGGCCTGTAACGAATGCTGAGGTAATATTATACCCGCCTGTATAGCCGTGAATATCAAGGATTTCTCCGCAGAAATATAAGCCGTTCATAAGCTTTGATGACATTTCTTTCGGATTAATTTCTTTCACCGACACACCGCCGCCTGTTACGAATGCCTTTTCAAGAGGCTGCGTTCCATTTGCGGTAAAGGTAAAACCTTTGAAATCTGAAGCAAGAGCGCGAATTTTTTCGTGAGAAATTTGTCCACATTGCTGACTACCGTCAATTTCATTTTTCTCTAACAAAAATAAGAAATAACGCTCAGGCACATAGCCTTTCAGTACATTCTTTATTGCTTTTTTCGGCTCTTCTTTTATTTGCTTCATCATGCCCTGGAAAAGCTGTTCGCCATGTTCTTCTGGCAACGCATCAATGCTCATTGTTACGTTGTTTGTTTTGAACTTTTTCATCGTTTTCAGGGCAAACTGACTACAGCGCAGAGCAGCTGGCCCAGACACACCGAAGTGGGTAAAGAGCATATCCATTTTATGAGAGATAACCGCTTTTCCTTTTGGATTTAATACGCTTAGTTCTACATCACGAAGTGCTAAGCCTTGTAATGTACGGTCGCGAATAAATGGTTCATTCGAAAGGAGTGGTACTTCTGTTGGGAAGAGTTCAGTAATTGTATGCCCTGCCTTTTCTGCCCAAGCATATCCATCCCCAGTAGAGCCTGTATGCGGTACAGATTTTCCGCCAACTGCAATCACGACATGATTTGTTTCCAGCACTTCACCATTTTGTAGGACAACCGCTTTGGTTTGTCCATTTTCATACTCTACAGTTTTAACAGGGAGATTTGTCCGAATGGTAACGCGAAGCTCTTTTAAACGTGTTAATAAAGCATCTACAACGGACTGTGCCTTATTTGATACAGGGAACATACGACCATGATCTTCTTCTTTTAATTTGACGCCAAGCTTTTCGAAAAACTGAATAATATCTTCATTATTAAAAATAGAAAAGGCACTGTATAAGAAACGACCATTTCCAGGAATGTGTTTCACAATTTCATCAAGCGGAAGGCGGTTCGTTACATTGCAGCGTCCGCCGCCAGAAATAGCAAGCTTTCTTCCTAATTTGTCACCTTTATCAAGAAGTAAGACGCGTGCGCCTTCTTCAGCAGCACCTATCGCTGCCATTAATCCAGAAGGACCTCCACCAATGACAATTACATCATAATGCATATAAATCGACCTCATTTTCTTGTTTTGCTGCATTCAAGAATATCATGTTTTCATAGAAAAGAAAAATGAAGGGATATACTGTTTAGAGGAGAAAGTGTGGTACAATACAAAAGTTGGAGTTCAGCGTTTGGAATAATGTAGGAGGATTTTTTTATGTCCGATTCAAAATTTTTACGCGGAACGCTTATTGTGACGCTTGGGACATTTTTAGTGAAGTTCCTCGGCATGATTTATGTTTTTCCGTTTCATGCGTTAGTTGGCACAGAAGGCGGGACGCTATATAACTATGGATATGTTCCATATACAATCTTCTTAAGTATCGCAACGGCGGGGGTACCGCTTGCAGTTGCGAAGTTTGTTTCGAAATACAATGCGCTTGGAGATTATAAGACGAGCCAACGAATGTTTAAATCCGGTATGGTTATGATGATCATAAGCGGAATATTTTTCTTTTTCGTCTTGTATATGACAGCACCGTTATTTGCAGAGGTGACGCTTGGAAAACAATATTTACAAAAGGATTTAGAAGATGTAACAATGATCATTCGCCTCGTTAGCTTTGCACTTCTTGTTGTGCCAGCGGCGAGCTTAATTCGCGGTTATTTTCAAGGGTTCCAATCAATGGGGCCAACGACTGTTTCACAAATTATTGAACAAATTATTCGTATAGTATTTTTACTTGCAGGTAGTTTTGTCGTTATAAAAGTAATAAAAGGTTCGGTCGCAACAGCAATTGGTGTTGCGACATTTGCAGCGTTTGTTTCCGCTGTTGGAGCATTGGCTGTCCTTATTTGGTATTGGAGGAAGCGAAAGCATCATTTAGATCAATACATAATTAACCAAACCGTACCTGAATCAACGGTTCGAACATTTGACCTATATAAAGAACTGTTTGCTTATGCGATTCCTTATGTTGTGATTGGGTTAACGATTCCGCTTTATCAGCAAATTGACACGTTAACGTTTAACTCTATTATGCAAGCGATTGGACAAGGGGATATTGCAAAACGTGCCTTTGGTATCTTTACAATGTGGACACATAAGTTAATTATGATTCCAGTATCGCTTGCAACGGCGTATAGCTTAACGCTCGTACCCGCGATTACAAAATCGTTTACAGAAGGACAGTCCCGTTATTTAAAGCAGCAAATTACACAAACGTATCAAGTGAATATGTTTTTAACATTACCAGCTGTCATTGGAATTTCCACTTTAGCGTACCCAATTTATACCGCATTTTATGAAGCTGATCCGCTCGGCGGAAAAGTATTAATGTGGTATGCTCCAGTCGCGTTATTATTCGCATTATTTACAGTAACAGCAGCTATTTTACAAGGGATTAACCAGCAAAAGCATGCGGTCATTGCACTTGGTATGGGCGTTATTTTAAAATTCTTATGTAACGTGGTATTCATTCGTTATTTTGGAACAATCGGTGCAGTCGTAGCGACAGGGGTAGGATTCGCTGTATCCATTTGGTATACAAATAAACAAATTCGAAAATATGCCCACTTTTCATTTGTACTTGTGTATAAACGAACGTTTCAAATTGCAGTATTAACAGCTGTGATGGTCGTGGTTGTTAAGGTGTTATTATGGGTTCTTTCCTTTATGCTTCCATATGAGACAAGCCGTTTTGCGGCGTTAGTTACAACTTTCATTTGTGCAATCGGAGGAGCAGCTGTGTACGGCTATTTAGCATTCCGTACAGGCGTAATAGGGCGAGTATTTGGCGATGAATTTTTAGAAAAGATTCAGCGTAAACTTGGTGGTAGGTTGAAAATCAAAACGAAAGGGGCGTAAATAGTGCGCCTCTCTTTTTCTAATTATACAAAGCAGGTGAAACGATGAGATTAGATAAATTATTAGCAAACATGGGCTATGGTAGCCGAAAAGAAGTGAAAAAACTATTAAAAGACGGCATTGTAAAAATAGATGGCGTATCAGTGAAAGATGCAAAATATCATGTGAACATAGAAGAACAAGAGGTTACGATTCACGGTGAAGTAGTAGAGTATAAAGAATTTGTATACTTAATGATGCATAAGCCACAAGGTGTCATTTCTGCAACAGAAGATGACAATCATGAAACAGTTATTGATTTATTAGAAATGGAAGATGCGATCTTTGATCCGTTCCCAGTTGGAAGACTTGATATCGATACAGAAGGTTTTCTCTTATTGACGAATGATGGAAAGTTAGCGCATCAACTTCTTTCTCCGAAAAAGCACGTCCCGAAAAAATACTTTGCGAGAGTAGCTGGGAAAGTGACAGAAGAAGATGTTGTGGCGTTCAAAAAAGGTGTTATTTTAGATGATGGATATGAAACAAAGCCAGGTGAGCTGACAATTCTACAAAGCGATGACGTGTCTGAAATTGAACTTGTTATTACAGAAGGTAAGTTTCATCAAGTAAAGCGCATGTTTGAAGCGGTAGGAAAAAAGGTTGTGTACTTAAAGCGCACAGAGATGGGTCCTTTAGTATTAGATGAGGAATTAGAGCTTGGACAGTACCGTGAATTAACAGACGAAGAAGTAGAGATGTTGAAGTCCTCAAACATTCAAATGGAAATATAAGTTAAAAAACCCTTCCTTTTTTGGATGGACGAGAGGTTCTGGCGCTGTGTAGAAGCGGTCAGGGCCTTTTTTTGCCACGTGCGGAGGTTACTTTTTGTTTTAGTTAGCATTGATTTATATCATAGTCAAAAAGACCCCCATTCTTTTTATTAAGAATGGGGGTATGTATATAATAAATCAAGTCATACTTATTACGAGGTCATTCTCACTTTCTTTCCTGTTGTTGTCCACTTGCCGCGGCAAGGGCTATACACGAGCTCATTAAATTGCAACACATTTAGATCGCGCTGTATCGTTCGCGGTGTGATCCCAAACTCATCTACAAGGTCTTGCGTCGTTACGGTGCCTTTCTCATTAATGTAAATATAGATTGATTTAATGCGTGTTAGCATACGAGTAGTTGTAGGTTTTATCAAAAAACCACTCCTCTACAAGTTTTTTGACCTATTCAGGAAAGAAGGTCGTTATTTTCATTGTACTCCAGATGAAAAAAAACATGCTCTAACTTGCTCAAATTTTACAAAATTTTAATATGAGATAGGAAAGAAAGTTTTTGATATTTTGTTTCTCTTTATCAATTATCTCATAAATTTCTACGTAAAACGTCAAATTCCTGCAAAAAAAATAAAAAAATAAGAAAAAACCAATTCTAGTTATCTGAAATATTAAAATCGTTCGTCATTAGACTTAAGCTTGCTAGCATAAAAAGAGATCGTTTGCTATGATGAAAAAGAGAATAGAGAAGAAGGTGAAAGTATGACAAGTATAAATTGGACGCAAGAAGTAGAGAAACGAAAAGATACTCTGATCCATGATGTACAGCAATTTTTACAAATTAAAAGTGTATGGGAAGAAGAAACGGCAAAAGAAGGTGCACCGTTTGGAGAAGGTGTAGCAAAAGCATTATCTTTTATGTTAGATAAGGGAGAGACTGACGGATTTCTTTCTAAAAATTTAGAGGGATATGCAGGGCATTTAGAAATGGGACAAGGAGAAGAAATTGTTGGTATTTTATGTCACGTTGATGTTGTACCAGAAGGAGACGGCTGGACAACGCCTGCATATAGCGCTGATATTCGTGACGGTAAAATCTTTGCACGCGGTGCGATTGATGATAAAGGCCCAACAATGGCGGCTTACTATGCGATGAAAATTGTAAAAGAATTAGGATTGCCGCTTTCTAAACGTGTTCGCATGATTTTAGGAACAGATGAAGAAAGTAATTGGAAGTGCGTTGACCATTATTTTAAACACGAAGAAATGCCGACGATGGGCTTTGCTCCTGATGCAGATTTTCCAATTATTAATGCGGAAAAAGGAATTTGCGATTTATATGTTGTCCAAAATAAAAAAGAACATGTAGCAGGAAAAAATGTATTAGTATCTTTCACATCAGGGCGCCGACTAAATATGGTTCCTGATTTTGCAGAAGCTGTCCTAACGAGCGAAAAAGCAGCAGAACTTGCAAGTCAGTATGAACAATATATACAAGAAGCAAAGAAAAACGGGAAAGCGATTGTGGAAGGAAGTACGGTTACACTGCAAGTAGAAGGGATTTCGGCACATGGTTCTACGCCAGAGCAAGGAGAGAATGCAGGATTAACACTTGTGAACCTTTTAACAACAATCTCTTTAGATGAACAAGGCGCAGCGTTTGCTAGCCTAGCTGCAGAAACATTTACAAATGATACGCTTGGAGAAAAAGCTGGCATTGCGTATGCAGATGAGATTACAGGTCCATTAACAGTAAACGTTGGTCTTCTTTCTTATACAAAAGAAGAAGGTGGTAAACTTGGATTGAATATTCGTTATCCAGTCACAACAAACTTAGAAGAAACGCTGCAAACATTAACGAATTATGTGAGTGCAAAAGACTTTGCTATCACAAATGTGTCAGACTCTCGTCCGCATCACGTTGATAAAGATCATGTATTAATTCGTACACTTCAGCGTGTGTATGAAGAACAAACAGGAGAAAAAGCCGAGTTATTAGCAATTGGCGGCGGTACATATGCACGTTCATTGGAAGCTGGGGTTGCGTTCGGTCCGCTATTCCCAGGGAAAGAAGAATTAGCGCATCAAAAAGATGAGTATATTGAAATTGAAGATTTATTGAAAGCAACAGCGATTTATGCACATGCGATTTATGAACTAGCGAAGTAGTAGCATGGAAATATAAATTGAAAAACATAGAACCTTTCTTTTTTAAAGTGGGCGAGAGGGACTGGCGGTGCATAGAAGCGGTCAGGGTCTATTTCTGCCATGTGCCGTGCGAAAATAAAGAGAGAAAACGAGTGTAAGTCACTTTTTATTTTCCGTATAGGCGATTTATGTATTGAACAATCGAACTCTCACTAGTGAAGTAAACAATGGATGAACCGCTCTTGATAAGGAGAGCGGTTTCTTTCATATGTATGGAGAATTAGCTTCACACGAATAATAGATATATCGTATGTGTTAGAAAGAGGAGAGAGAAAAGATGGCGAGACATTATTTTATTGCGGTGAAATTATCAAATGAAATAAAGAACACACTAGCAGAGTGGAAAGAAATAATAGAAGAAACGACACCGTTTCGTTCTTGGGTACATAAAGAGGATTATCATATTACACTTTCGTTTTTAGGAAGTGCGGAGGAAAGACAACTTGAAAAGCTAAAATTAGACTTGCAGCAACTGGATAAAATGTCCCGTTTTTCACTTGCGTTGCAAGGGTGTCATACATTTGGTGTAAAAGAACAGCCGCGTGTGTTTTGGGTAGGAGTGAAAGAAGAACGTGCTTTGTTTGATCTACAAAAACAGGTGTATACGATATGTGAGCAAAATGGTTTTCAATTAGAAACGCGCCCATATCATCCTCATATTACCGTAGCTCGTAAATGGAAGGGAGAAGAAGCATTTGATAAAAATCAGCTTCCTACCCTGCCACCGCGTATATTTGAAGTGGAAACAGTAACGTTATACGAAACACATGTAGAACGGGTGCCAAAATATGAGGCGATTTATGAAATATCTTTACAAAACACACAAGCTTGAAAACGTTTTCTGATTTTTTGAATATACTATAGAAAATGGAGTGTCTCTTGGGAGGGTGTGGATACATATGTTAAGCATACAGCGTACGTTTGAAGCATATTTAGATGAAATGGATAAAATTACAATTTTACTTCCGCATGCGTACGGGACGAGTAGCAAATTCCACTTAAAACAAGATACAAATGAATGGGAGCTTTCAATTCATTGTATCACCTCTCTTCCATATGCAACGAAATATGAATGTAAAGTGAGCGAACCTATTACATTGAATAACTGTTATATCATACGTGATGAACAGGGGGCAGAAACCGACTTACAGATGGGTGCTGTCATTCGGACAGAGAAATTTGATGAGCTATACATGTATGAAGGGCGCGATTTAGGTGCTTCTTATTCCAGTAATCAAACTGTATTTAAGGTGTGGGCGCCAACAGCTACAAAAGTAAAAGTTCGTATTTATGAAACCGGGGAAGTATATAAAGATTATGAAATGGAAGGACAAGAAAAAGGTGTTTGGCGTTACGAGTTAGCGGGCGATTGGGACGGTGCGAAGTATACCTTTCTTGTTTGCATTAATTTAATCTGGCGAGAAGCGATTGATCCATATGCAAAATCAGTGTCTGTAAACGGTCTGTACGGAATTGTCGTAAACCTTGCGAAAACATATGTACAAGATGAGGAACCATTACCTCTCATGACTTCTATGACGGACGCTATTATTTATGAAGGGCATATTCGTGACATGACAGTTCATCCTCATAGCGGCGCAACGTATAAAGGGAAATATCTCGGTCTAACAGAAGAAGGAACGACAGGAGAACGAGGGACGTTAACAGGACTTTCTTATATAAAGGAATTAGGTGTTACACATCTTGAACTATTACCGATTCATCATTATGCCGGAGTCGATGAGGAGCAGCCATTTGCAACGTATAACTGGGGATATAATCCATTGTTTTACAATGTTCCGAATGGTAGCTATGCGACAAATTCGTTTGATCCGTACAATCGCATTGTTGAATGTAAACAAATGATTCAAGCACTTCATCGAAATGGATTGCGCGTCATTATCGATGTTGTTTATAACCATGTGTATGAAAGAGAAACGTCTTCTTTTGAAAAGCTTGTTCCTGGATATTATTTTCGGCACGACGAAAATGGAATGCCATCAAATGGGACGGGTGTTGGAAACGATATTGCCTCAGAACGCAGTATGGTACGGAAGTTTATTGTGGATTCTGTTTTATATTGGTTAACAGAGTATAAGGTGGATGGTTTCCGGTTTGATTTAATGGGAATTTTAGATGTTGCGACAATGAACGAAATTCGGCAGAAAGTAAATGAAGTAAAAGAACAAGTCATATTATTAGGTGAAGGATGGGATTTACAAACACCGCTTGCTTCGGATCAGAAAGCAACATTACAAAATGCAGCGAAACTACCATATATCGCTCAGTTTAATGATCAATTTCGCGATGGGATTAAGGGAAGTACATTTGATGTACAAAAACGAGGGTATGCGCTTGGGGAGACAACAAATAAAGAGCATATCCAATACTTGCTTACAGGAAGTATCCCTTATGTAAAACAGAGAAGTTTATTTATAGAACCTGTGCAAAGCATTAATTATGTAGAATGTCATGATAACATGACGATGTGGGATAAGATTATCGGAAGCAGTAAAGAAGAGGAACATATGCAAAAACGTCGCCATCGCCTTGCAACAACGATGACATTATTAGCACAAGGTATTCCATTTATACATGCCGGTCAAGAATTTTATCGTACAAAGCAAGGAAACGAAAATAGTTATAATGCCCCGGATTGTGTCAACCAAATGGATTGGGATCAAAAAGAGCGAGAAGAAGAAACAGTTTCTTATATAAAAGGAATCATTCGTATTCGCAAATCACACGGTGCCTTTCGTTTTACGTCCTCTGAATTAATTAAGCAGCATATGTCTTTTTTTGATACAGTTTCTTCTGTCATTGCATATTATTTACAAGATGTGCAGCAATTTGGGACGTGGAAAGAAATTGTTGTGTTATTTCATAACGGGACAGAGGAGCAAACAGTTTCCTTACCTAAAGGTGGTACATGGCACATACTTGCCAATGAGGGAGAGGCAAATGAAAATCCAATTTCTTCATTTGAGGGAGATACAATTGCTATTGCTCCAATTAGCACGTATATATTGACGAAATTGTGACGAATCGACCCTTGACGATGCGAATATAATAAATGTAGAATTGAACAAGGTGGCTATTCAGTTAAGTTGCCAGTCTATTATTATTTTTGTAAAATAAGGTAAAAGAGTGAGCAGCTTGTCTGTTTTTTCACATTTACTTACTATTTGAAGCAGAATGAATGGAAACCTTGGGCATATGTTTAGATATGTTGTGGTTTTTCTTTTCATAACTATAAAAGATAAGGAATTGTTAACGGGTAATGAACATGGAATGGTTGGAACAATTGTTAGGAAAAGAATGGAAAGTAATGCCGGCTGGAGGGGCGACAGGAGATGCCTACATTGCGCATAACGAACATAATAAAATTTTTTTAAAGCGCAATTCATCGCCCTTTCTTGCGGTATTGTCAGCAGAAGGAATTGTTCCGAAGTTACTTTGGACAAGGCGATTAACAAATGGTGATGTGATTTCGGCACAAAAGTGGCTCCCAGGACAAAAATTAGAACCAGAAGATATGAACTCTGAGCGAGTGGCAGTATTGCTGAAAAAAATTCATTCTTCTAGAGCGTTAGTGCATATGATTCAAAAGCTTGGGAAACAGCCTTTGCATGCACAAGATATATTAAAAGAAGTGCTCCTCACTTTGCGAGAGGATGTAAAGCAAAATGAAGTCATTCAAAAAGGACTTCAGTATTTACAAAAGTCCCTTCAGAATGTAGAATTTGAACATCTTGCTGTTTGTCATTGCGATGTGAATCATAACAATTGGTTAGTAACAGATAATAACGAATTGTTTTTAATTGATTGGGACGGAGCAGTTATTGCAGACCCAGCTCTTGATATTGGGATGCTACTTCATTGGTATGTTCCAAGAGATGAATGGCGTGAGTGGCTTGAGCATTATGGATTAGAACTGACTGATTCTTTGCTAAGCCGCATGAAATGGTATGTTACACTGCAATGTATGATTTTTGTACAATTGTATAGGGAAAAAAATAAGCAAGTAGAAGCAGAATATTGGCTGCAATATTTAATGCAACTACTCGCTTCAGAATAAGTTAAGAAAAACTATCCATTCCTGTAATCCATTGTGACAGTTGTTCTTGATGACCAGAAATATGGCCGTCTAAATCAGGAGAATATTTACCCGATTGACTATAGTAATATACATCGTTTAACATCGATTTAACCTCATTACCCACATTGTCATTTACGAGTAATGATTGAATGAGACGTTCTAATTGTTCACATTCAGAAACCGTTCCACAGCAATCACTTTGATGATTGACTAAGATGTCTTTTAAGATTGCCATTTGATGTTCATGATTAAGTGGCATTTTGACACATCCTTTTCAGTTGTTATCGTAACAATGAAACGAGCGTAACGAACCGCTGATGGAAATTGTATTTCATACACTTTGTAGTTTCCGTCAAAATAATAAATTTTATACTTGAAAGAAACGGACCGAGTGCTCGTACGTACTTGGTTTTTTATATGATACACACATCTTGAAGTGCAGAGAGGGAGAGAACTATGCGTTTAAGACATAAACCATACGCAATGGACCGAACGAAAGAATATTCACAGTTTGTAATTGGAAATCCGGAAGAGCATAACGGAAAATGGAAAGAGCTATTTGGAAATGACAATCCGATTCACATTGAAGTTGGAACAGGTCGCGGCCGTTTCATGTACGAAATGGCAAAAGCAAATCCAAACGTAAACTATATTGGAATTGAAAAATTCACAAGTGTAATTGTAGATGCACTTGATAAATTAATTGAAGAACCACTGCCGAACTTAAAACTAATTAATAAAGATGCAGAAGATTTAACTGTATTCTTTGCGGAGAATGAAATTGATCGCGTATATTTAAACTTCTCTGATCCATGGCCAAAGAATCGCCATGAAAAGCGTCGTTTAACGTATAAAACATTTTTACGCAACTATGAAACAGTACTTGTAAAAGGCGGAGAAATTCATTTCAAAACAGATAACCAAGCCTTGTTCGAATACTCTCTTACAAGTATGGCGGAATATGGCATGCTGCTGCCTTTTATTAGTTTAGATCTTCACAAAAGTGACTTCGAAGGAAACATTATGACGGAATACGAAGAAAAATTCTCAAGTAAGGGAAATCGTATTTATCGTGTTGAAGCAAAATATCGTACAGAACCTGCGCAATAATGCGCAGGTTTTTTTATCTTTGGTAAAGAAATCGATTTTTAATAGTAAGTAGCTAGGAAAAATAAGCAACTTGCCGTTCCTACCAATAAATATTTACATACTATGTATAGAGTAGGACAAGTCCTACTAGATTTAAAAACGAAAGGGGTGAGGTGGAATGCCTATTATTAAACCTTTTTTAGCTGCTAGAAGATATAATGCAACAATCGGTGCTGGAACGGGAACTGGAGCAACGTTTAATATTTTAGCAACTGCTTGTACTGATGACACTGGAGCTGCTGCAACAGCATTTCCTTCGTCATTTGCGTATTACAATTTATACGTGAGTGGACAATTGCAACCTGTGGTTAACTCAAGTGTTACCACAGCAGCGATTACAATTCCAGATGGAAATACTTTGGATCCTGGGGTTGTTGTTAGTGTTGAATTTGTCGTGAACTAGTCAATAAAAAGCGGATTCCTTTAAAGGAATCCGCTTTTTATTGATTGATTAAAATAAACTGAAGTGTGATTATAACACCAGCTGGTGGTGCCTCATCAGCCAATAGTGTAAGCATTCCCGCTTGTACGGCATAAGAATTTTGCGACTGAATAACGCCATTAATAAATAAATTCATATAGGATACTTGACTTGGTGCTAAAATCTGCGTCGTTCCGTATTGAGGCAAACCGTCGGCATTTGTGTATACAAGACTCGTGCCATCAGAAACAGCAAAATACATTAGATTTGTGGCAGGAATTAGTCCTTGGAAGGTAGGTCCGGTAGGTCCAGTCGGTCCGGTGGGTCCAGTCGGTCCGGTGGGTCCAGTAGATCCAGTCGGTCCAGTCGACCCGGTAGGTCCAGTAGATCCAGTAGGTCCAGTAGGTCCGGGATCCGGAACGGGAAGCGCACAAGGAAAATAATAAGGATTGCAGTTTTTTCTAGAAGAAAATGATTCCAAAAGAGTCCCCCTTTCTTTACGAACAGAATAAACTTATTACCAGTATATGGACAGATGTGACATTTGACTGTACGTTGGGTGTAGTTCTTTAATATGTGTTTTATAAAAATTTTAAGGAAGGAAGTTTATTAGTGGTCAAAAGATATTGTTGATTCTTATAGTGGCCATGTTTTTTGTAAATATTGGCGCAAATGGAGCTACTATTTTATTTCCATTTTTAGTGAGAGATATGGGACTTCATTCTGGTTCTTTGGGCATGCTATATGCAGCGATGTCTCTCGGTTCTTTTTGTGCGGGAATACTATTTTCCTTAAAGTTGATAAAAAGTTTTATTGAGCAACGAACAATAAAGAATAATGCAGGGATGTAAGGAAATAAAAAAAGCCGCCCCAAAGTCCTAGCTTTGTGACGACTTCTTGCAAGGATAAAGAAAGAGCGGGAGCAGCACAAGAATGTCAATGAAAGTTAAAAAGGTTTCGAAAACTAAACTTTCAGAAAATTTATAAACTTAAGGGTTTTTCGCTACTCTTTCTTTATTAATAAGAGTTTAACATGTATAGTAAAAGAAATCAACGGAAAATAGACAATTTTCTTTTAAATTCGACATTTTAAAAAATGATCTAAAACACTTCTATCAATTTAATATATCTATGAAGTTGGGTTATAGTAAATAAAGTGAAAATTTAATCAGTGGGGGTTTCATCCCCACTGATTATTAGTTGAACCAATCGGGCTTTTACGGGCAGTTTATCTCCCACCTAACTTCTTTGCTTTTACCGAATTTTGAGGGGGGAATATTACTGTCCGTTAATGCGGGATAAATATCACATATATGTTTATATAGGAGTGAAAAGAAGTGTTTCAGCTAAACAAAGGAGATAAAATAGGAGTTTTTTCACCATCATTGCCTGGTACATATACATCATCTAATCGGTTCGAACGTTCGAAACAGTTTATGGAAAGTAAAGGATTTATTATCGTTGAAGGAAGTCTTACTGGAAAATGTGATGGTTATCGATCTGGCAGTATAAAAGATCGTGCTCAAGAGTTGAACCAACTTATTCAGAATCCAGAGATTAAGTGTATCATGTCATCTGTTGGAGGAAGCAATTCGAATTCATTACTTCCTTATTTAGAATACGAAGAAATAAGAAAACATCCGAAGATTTTCGTTGGGTATTCTGATGTCACGGCCATCTTGTTAGGTATTTATGCGAAAACGGGTATGACAACATTTTATGGACCGTCCCTTATTTCATCATTGGGGGAATTGCCTCCATATGTAAATGATACATTTTCATCATTTGAAGATGTGTTAATAAAAAATGCAGCACTCCCATATGAGTATCCTGTATATCCTGTTTGGACAGATGAGCAATTAAATTGGCAGACACAAACTCGTTCTAAAGCAAGTTATCCGAATGAATGGGTTTGTGTAAAGGAAGGCGTAGTAACTGGTCGGTTAATAGCGGGAAATTTAATGACGATGTTAAGTATATGGGGAAGCCCTTATATGCCTGTTATTCGAAAGGGAGATATTTTAATGATTGAAGACTGTAAAAAAACAGCAGCAATCGTTGAAAAACATTTTAGTTTCTTACAAATAAACGGTGTATTCGAAAAGATTGGCGGCATCATCTTAGGAAAGCATGAACAATTTGACGATCAAGGGACAGGGTTAACACCATCTGATATTTTGCTCGAAGTAATGGGAGACATTGATATTCCAATCTTAGCTGATTTTGACTGTTGTCACACACATCCTATTGTTACAATGCCTATTGGCGGGACAGTAGAATTAAATGCGACGCAGAAGACAGTTCGAATTTTGGAATTTTAAAATGCAAAAAGCTAGCTTATTGCTAGCTTTTATAGTGCTATAAAGAATCAACATAATTTTTAGCTTCCAGTAATGACAATCCTAAAATCTCTCGCGCTCTCTTGATTGCTTTGATTGTATCTCCATCTTTCACTAGCTGGCGAAGTTCTTCGTTAATGTCATGCTCAGGTAGTTCCAAGTGTTTAGCGATTTGATCTAATTTATCTTCTGTTCGTTTTAATCTCGTATGAATGTTGTTTAACTGACCGGAAACATAAAATATGCCTAAAACGATAACTGCTGTTAGAAGTAAATAATCCACATTTATCTCTCCTTCTTCGCTTTTTGAATAACATCTACGATAAACGGCGCTTTTGCATTTGTGTATGCAACTCTATCAAAACGATGTTTATTCGCTAATTCCTTTTTTAATTGCTCATATTGTTGACGCACATTCGGGTGATTTCTTATATACTCACGAAATAAAAGGTTATGATTCCATTCCTCACTACCATATCGATAAATGTGTAAATGATGCGTTCCTGCTCTCCATAATCCTTTTCGAAAGAATCTTCTATTTGGAAATTCTTGATGAAATACATGTTCATATCCAATTATTTTCAATAGCTCAATAAACGCATCTATGTCGTTAAGATCACGAACGCCAACCATTATATCAAGGATTGGTTTTGCGCTTAATCCTTCGACAGATGTACTTCCGATATGTTCAATAGAAATTGCTGTATCGCCTATACTATTTTTAATCATTTGCTGTTCTTCTTTAAACTGTAATGCCCAATTTGGCGTATATTCCTCAATGACAACGGGTTTGTCCATATATGTCCTCCCTCCCACTTCCTTAATTTACCTTCATCTTATCACAAATAATACGTGCGATGAGGATAGGGGAACATTACAAAAATGTAATGTTGCTGTCATGTAAATCGATAACAAATCATATATAAAACTTTTATGATTCAAACAGACATAGTAAATGAACAGATGAGGTGGATTCACTTGAAGAAATATGTAATAGGGATTACGTTATTTATGCTATTATTTTCCGTATCTTCAATGGTAGTGCTAGCTGTTGCTGAAAAAAATGATGCAATAGATATAAAAAAATGGATAGCAAAAGAATATTACGTTCAAATTACAGAGAATGGAAAAGAAGAGTCTGTGGAAGATAATGATGGAAAAAAACAGTCCGTGTATTGGTATACAATGAAAGCCTATGATAAAAAAGGAAATGAAGAAACGGTTAAATTTTTTGCAACGAAAAACTTAAGAATAGGGGCATTTCTGCGTGTGCATGTAAGTGGTGAATACCCTGACAAAACAAATGAAATTGAAAGATATAAAGAAATAACGACTAAGGAAATACCTGTGAAAGCGAAAGAAAAGTTAAGTGTGAAATAAACAAGCAGCTTGTGGAAACTAGATCCATAAGCTGCTTGTTTTATTGAAATATCAATTGTTTAGCAGTGAAAAATGCAATTTTGCATTTTTCCTTATAATGGTATAGAAAACATGTTATATTAAAAAAGAAATATTTGAATAAAATGACTCTTTAGACAACGGGAGAACATACATATGGCGACACAAATAAACCGATATTTATGGAATTTGAAAACACCGTGGTTTATCATACTCATGACGATTGCAACGTTTGTCATTATAATTCCATTAACTTTTATTTTACCGGAAATTTCAAAACATCCAATTACACAAGAAACTATTTTATTGCAAATAATAGCAGCATTATTTTGGGCACCTTTATCTGAAACGTTAATCTTTCAGGTGTTTTTGTTTTGGATTTTTCGTTGTATTCCTTGGATTCGTGAAAAAGACATCCTGATTATTGTAATTGCATCCATTATATTTGGTTTAAATCATCCATTTGGAATTACTTATATAGTAGGAGTAGTGTTAATCGGACTACTTTATAACTATGCGTATTGGCTGTATGAAAAGAAAAATGAAAAAGTTGATGTAGCGATGTCTGCATTTTGGGTTGTATTTTGGATTCATTTACTCCATAACTTAATTTCGTTACTTGCTTCCAATTTTGGATAAACTTTTAATTGTAGAGGGTGAATAGACTAATGAAAAGTCTAAAATCATTAAAGTTTTTTGCATGTTGTTTTGGAATTTTATTTTTGTTGAAATGTACGGATTTGTATAGGGATTTTTTTGTTGATCATAAATTTTCTTGGTTTCATAGTATTTCTGCAATCTTATTCCTTATTGCATTTCTAGATGTTGTATATAGCATTAAAAATAAAAAGTATAAAACTGCATAACAAAATAAAGGTATGCTAGATTGTTGCTATCTAGCATGCCTTTATTTTAGTTCACACGTTTTGCTTTCTTAATCAAATAAAAAGGTATACAAAGGACAGTAATTAACACTGCCAACAACGGCGCATTCTTTGCCAAAGCATCAATTGTATTCATGATTGAATCACCTTTGTGTTTTTTCGGCTGATCATACTCCTGTAATACTGTATATTCTTTTTGTAGTTGCAGGATAAAAAGTGTCCAAAATCAAAGAAGTCAAGGGAAATGTATGATTAGAAAGGTTAGATCAAAAAAATGGTCTGACCTCTTTTTTTAATTACAAAACCACTTACAAAACTTACAAAATCTATTATTACTATTGAAAGCGTTTTAATATTGTAAATAACAACATAAGGGGGGGCCTCTATGGGAATTCAAAAGCAAGTGGAAACGATGTCATCTACAGGTGAGGTAGAAACAAAGCCGGATACATTCGTTTCAAAAATCATGAATATAAAAATTGGTGTTATACCGTTACCATTATATCTTGTACTAGCAGCGGTTATTTACGGAGCATCTGTATATAATAAGTTGCCAGCAGATATGATTGGCGGATTTGCAGTTATTATGATTATGGGGATTTTCTTAGGCGATATCGGAATGAGAATTCCAATTTTAAAGAACATTGGTGGACCAGCAATTCTTTCATTATTTATTCCGTCATTACTCGTGTTCTTTAACTGGATCAACCCAGCATCAATGAATGCTGTGAATATGTTAATGAAAAAATCAAACTTTTTATATCTATACATTTCTTGTTTAGTAGTCGGAAGTGTTTTAGGAATGAACCGCAAGGTGTTAGTACAAGGGTTTATTCGTATGTTTATTCCGTTAGTTGTAGGAACGCTTGCTTCGATTGCAGTTGGATTATTAGTTGGATCATTATTCGGATTTGAAATGAAAAGAACGTTCTTCTTTATCATTGTACCAATTGTGAGCGGTGGTATTGGAGAAGGAATTTTACCACTTTCCTTAGCATACAGTGAGATTTTAAATCAATCATCAGCAACATTTGTATCTCAGCTTATTCCAGCAGCGGTTATCGGAAATATGTTTGCGATTGTAGGCGCTGGATACATGAAGCGATTAGGTGAGAAAAAACCAGAACTTAGCGGTAATGGTGTATTAGTAAAAACAGGTAATCAAGATGACTTATTAAAAGAACAAAATACAGAAAAACCAATTGACTTCTCATTAATGGGAGCAGGTTTATTAATCGCATGTACGTTCTTTATTTTCGGTGGATTGGCTTCTAAATTTATTGGTATTCCAGGGGCAATCATTATGATTTTCTCAGCGGCACTTGTGAAGTACTTTAAATTAATGCCAGCAAAAATGGAGCAAGGTGCATATCACTTATACAAATTTATTTCAACAAGCTTAACGTGGCCATTAATGGTTGGTTTAGGAATACTGTACATTCCGTTAAAAGATGTAGCAGCTGTTCTTTCAGTTGGATATGTTGCGGTGTGTGCATCTGTGGTAATCACAATGATCGCGACTGGTTTCTTTATTGGAAAAGTCATGAAAATGTTCCCGGTTGAATCTGCGATTGTAACAGGATGTCATAGCGGATTAGGCGGAACAGGAGACGTTGCAATTTTATCAGCTTCAAACCGTATGGAATTAATGCCGTTTGCACAAATTTCAACGCGTTTAGGCGGAGCGGCAATGGTTGTAACAGCATCAATTTTATTAAAAATGTTTTCGTAATGTAACATCTAACAAGCTAGCTATGTAAAGACGTAGCTAGCTTGTAAAATTAGGAGGAGATTATTTCTATGTTAGAGAGTCAAATTAAAGAACGTTCGTTATTACTTCATAAAGAATTAGTAGGGAAAATTGAAATTACAAGTAAAGTAGAAGTGAATTCAGCTGATGATTTAAGTTTGACATATACACCAGGTGTAGCGGAATCTTGTAAGGCAATTGCGGCAGATGAAGAAACAGCTTATGACTATACAGCGCGTGGTAATATGGTTGCGGTTGTCTCAGATGGAACAGCAGTACTTGGCTTAGGTGATATTGGACCGAAAGCAGCTATGCCTGTTATGGAAGGAAAAAGTATTTTATTTAAAAAGTTTGCGAATGTCGATGCATTCCCGCTTTGTCTTGGAACGACTGACGTAGATGAAATCGTAACCATCGTTAAAAATTTAGAACCAACATTTGCAGGGATTAATTTAGAAGATATTGCAGCGCCGCGCTGTTTTGAAATTGAAAAACGTTTAAAAGAAGAAACAAATATTCCAGTGTTCCACGATGATCAGCATGGAACAGCAATTGTTGTTTTAGCGGCAGTTCTTAACGCGTTACAAGTAGTAAATAAAACAATGGATGAAGTGAAAATTGTTATAAATGGTGCTGGTTCTGCAGGGATTGCGATTGGGAAATTGTTACTAAAAGCAGGCGCTGAGCATATGACGTTAGTAAGTTTAGAAGGTATCGTTTGCGAGGGAGAATCATGGATGAACCCTGCACAAGTCGAGATTGCGAAAGAAACAAATCGCAAACATGTACGCGGAACATTAAAAGAAGCGATTCAAGGCGCAGATATTTTTATTGGCGTATCTGCTCCTAACGTATTAACAAAAGAGCATGTGAAGACAATGAATGAAAATCCGATTGTATTTGCAATGGCGAATCCAGTACCAGAAATATTCCCAGAAGAGGCACTAGAAGCTGGGGCAGCTGTTGTTGGAACAGGACGTTCTGATTATCCAAACCAAGTGAACAATGTATTAGCATTCCCGGGGATATTCCGCGGTGCATTAGATGTACGTGCGACAGATGTTACAGAGGAAATGAAATTAGCTGCAGCATATGGAATTGCTAACATCATTACAGATGAAGAACGAAATGCAAATTATGTAATTCCAAATCCGTTAGATAAAAGAGTTGTACCAAGTGTAGCAGCTGCGGTAGCAAAAGCTGCAATTGAATCAGGTGTGGCACAAATTAAAAAAGTGCCAAACTATGCAATCGAACAGTAGAATTAAGCTTTCATACAAAAAATATATTGAACTTGGATATAATACCAATCTAAAAGATGTAGGTAGTATATGTCTAAGTTGAGTACTATCACTTATTTTTGAAAATTCTCCCCATCTTTAAGAGGTGGGGAGAATTTTTATTTCTTTCCTATAAATGCCTATTTGTTTAACACTTAACATATAAGTCGCTGCTATGCCGAATACACCATGACATGCATTGGCTTTCACCTTTAATTTTAATCCTAGCATGCGGTAGGGAAATACCGTAATCCCCAATTTTATTGAAAGTTTCTCTAGATTTTCTTTGTAGCTCAATGAGTAAAATAGTATATATAATCTTACTTAAGAAAAAAGTTGTTTTCATTGTAAAGAATCAGTATTATAGATTTCGCACGGAATATAGAAAACACAGGGGGAAAAGGCGGGATGAAGAAAAGTAAGAAGTTTTGGAGCTTGCAGAAAACTATTGCATTTTTAGTATGTGCTGTAGTTGTCTTTGCTTTACTTGTAACTGATATTTTAATTAGTCATCATGTCGAGCGCACGACAGAAGAAACTCAAATAGAAAAAGCGAAAGCAGTTGCACGTATTACAGCAAATTCACCGCTCGTAATCGATGCTTTATCGGGAAGAAAAGATGAATCTGAAGTTCAGCCGAATGTGAATCGGCTTTTAAAAAATACAGATGTTCAATTCATTGTCGTTATGGATATGAATGGGATACGAAAATCTCATCCAGATCCAACGAAAATTGGCCAACATTTCGTTGGAGGCGATGAAGCGACGGCCTTGAAAGGAAAAGAGTACGTATCAACAGCAAATGGAACATTAGGAAAGTCTGTGCGAGTATTTGTACCAATCTTTTCTGAAACGAAAAAACAAATAGGGGTTGTGGCTGTTGGAATTTCAGCTGATAATGTAGAAGAGATGGTCGAACAGAGTAGACATATTATGTACATAGGTGTCAGTGTTGGGATTTTAGTAGGGGTTATAGGGGCTATTTTATTAGCTAGACATATTAAGAAAATTTTATTTGGCCTCGAACCTAATGAAATTTCCAAAATTTTAGAAGAACGCAATACAATGTTACAATCTGTCAAAGAAGGAATTATCGCAATTGATAGGGATGCGAGAATTACTTTAATTAATAACGAAGCCAGGCGGTTAATTGAGAAAAGCGGGATTAAAGAAGAGTTTATTGGTGAAGACATTAAGAAATACATGCCGAATTCAAGGATAAAAGAAGTATTACAAACGGGAGTAGCGCAGTTTGATGAGGAACATAGTATGCATGGTATCACAATTGTTTCGAATCGAGTTCCATTATACGTAAAGGGAGAAATTGTTGGTGCGATTGCAACATTTCGTGATAAAACGGAAATAAGAAAATTAGCAGAGCAGTTAACCGGTATTCGACTATATGCAGAGGCTTTGCGTGCACAATCTCATGAATTTATGAATAAGATGCATGTTGTATTAGGGCTAACACATATGAAGCATTATGAACAATTAGAAACGTATGTTAGCAGCATGGTATCAGAACATCAATACGAAATTGGTGATGTGATGCGGAAGATAAAAAATCCTGTGTTTGCCGGCTTTTTACTTGGGAAACTTAGCTATGCGAGAGAAAAAGGAATAGAATTAACGATCAGTGAAGATTCTTATTTACCACATCCAGATGATGAGGGGATTATTCATGAACTCATTACAATTGTGGGGAATTTAATTGATAATGCTTTAGATGCAGTAGTGGATTGTAAATATAAGAAGGTAAATGTTACAATTGAATATAATGATAAATTGATAGTGAGAGTTACAGATACAGGGAAGGGAATTAAGAAAGAAGAAATAGATAAACTATTTGTCAAAGGGTATTCTACAAAAGGAGAAAATCGCGGATATGGCTTATATCTTGTGAAAGAAAGTATAGAACGTATAAAAGGAAATATACATATTGATTCAGTATTAGGAGAGCAAGCAACAATCACAATTGAAACACCATATAAAAGTAAGGAAGAGATGGAAGATGATTAAAGTTTTAATTGTAGAAGATGATCCAATGGTAGCGATGCTAAATAAGCATTATTTAGAACAAGTTGGCGGGTTTGAACTTGTTCGTACAGCTAACTCTGTAGACGAAGCGTTACAGGTACTAGAGGAATCTCAAATAGATTTTATATTGCTTGATATTTTTATGCCTGGTGATACTGGGTTTGAATTGTTGTTGGATATTCGGAATAAAGAAAAAGAGATTGATGTGATGATGATTTCAGCAGTGCATGATATGGTAAGTATTAAAAAGGCGCTGCAGTATGGAGTTGTAGATTATTTAATAAAACCATTTACGTTTGAGCGTTTTAAGGAAGCATTATCTGCTTATCGTGAAAAATTTAAATTTATGAAGGAACAGCCTAATATTAATCAATCTGAACTAGATGAATTGATCTTACAGAAAGAAAAAAAAGAATCTCCTGTAAGTAAAGTGCTTCCGAAAGGATTAACAAAGCAAACCTTGCAGTTAGTCTGGAAACAGATACAATTGCTGCATGGAAAAACATTTACAACGGAAGAAATGGCGCAATTAGTTGGAATTTCCAGGGTTTCTATTCGAAAGTATGTCATGTTTTTAATTGAAATTGGAGCTTTAGAAAATGAAATGGTGTATCAGCAAGTTGGAAGACCGGTGAGTAAATTACGTTGTATTGATGAAAGTAAAATACATTTATATATATGAAACTGTCCCAAAAGGTCGTTACATAACGGCTTTTTTGGGACAGTTTTTTTGTTGAACATCAACGTATTTAGGGATCACAATCACTTTTATGTAAACATTTTTAAGTTGAATTGTATAATGATGTCGAATTATTTAGAATATTGTCATTTCATGTCTTGATGTCGTGTATTTTTGGTGTTAGACTTGAAATCACAAAGAGGAAGTAGCAAATTATTTTTCGGAAAAATAGACTGAAAAATCAAACTTTTTAAGTTTTTCTCTATTTTTGTGTGACTGATATGTCTGTGTAACGGCTACTTTTTCTTTGTTTTATAGTATACAAACATTATTGAGTAGAGATATGGAGGTGATTTAGAGCGGAATTAATCATTTAGTGAAAATAATTTTTAAAATTTTCATGAAAATGGTTGACAAAAATCATGTTTTTAATAATAATTACTTTATAATTATTTTAAATAAGTAATTATTATATAATAGGAGGCTCTATAATGAACCGATATAATCGCTTAACAACAAACCAAGGTGCTCCTGTAGGAGATAATCAAAATTCTCGTGCAGCAGGTCGTCGCGGGCCAGTATTATTAGAGGATTATCATTTAGTAGAAAAATTAGCTCATTTTGATCGTGAACGTATTCCTGAGCGCGTTGTACATGCGCGTGGTGCTGGTGCTCATGGTGTTTTCGTAACAAAAAATAGTATGAAAGAATATACAAGAGCAGCATTCTTGCAGAACGAAGGAACAGAAACACCTGTATTTGTTCGTTTCTCAACGGTTATTCATGGGCAAGGGTCTCCAGAAACAGCTCGTGATCCAAGAGGTTTTGCGGTGAAGTTTTATACAGAAGAAGGGAACTATGATCTTGTTGGTAACCATTTACCTGTATTTTTCATTCGTGATGCAATCAAATTCCCAGATATGGTTCATTCTTTAAAACCAGCGCCCAATACAAATATTCAAACACCAGATCGTTACTGGGATTTCATGACGCTAACACCAGAATCAACTCATATGTTAACTTGGGTATTTTCTGATTACGGCACACCTGCAAACTACCGCGAAATGGAAGGATTCGGTGTCCATTCATTTAAATGGGTAAACGAAAATGGCGAGGTTGTATACGTGAAATATCATTGGAAGCCACAGCAAGGTGTACGTAACTTTAATGTAAAAGAAGTAGAACAAATGCAAGGAAAAGATTTTAACCATGCAACTCGTGATTTATTTGATGCAATCGAGCGGGGAAATTACCCGAAATGGGATCTTCACGTACAAGTTATGAAACTAGATGAAATGGATTCCTTAGAGTTTGATCCGCTAGATCCAACAAAATTGTGGCCGGAAGACCGTTTTCCATTAATGGAAGTAGGTACAATGACGTTAAATCGTAACCCACAAAATTTCTTTGCAGAAGTTGAGCAAGCGGCATTTTCACCAAGTGCAACTGTGTCTGGTATTGAACCGTCTGAGGATAAATTATTACAAGGACGTTTGTTCTCTTATCCGGATACACAGCGTTATCGCTTAGGGGCAAATTACTTGCAAATCCCTGTAAACTGCCCGTACGCAGCTGTGCATAATCAACAACGTGATGGTTTCATGCAAGTAAACCAACAACCGTCTACAATTAATTATGAACCAAGTCGTCATGCGGAAAATCCAAGTGAAGATCCAGCATACCGAGATTCAACTATGAAACTTGAAGGTTATGTATCGCGTGAAAAGATTGAGAAACCAAACGATTTTGAGCAAGCTGGTGAGCGTTATCGTTCCTTCTCTCAAGAAGAACAAGATAACTTAATTGCGAACTTGGCAAATGATTTAAAAGGTGTAAATGAACAAACGAAATTGCTTGCGATTTGTAACTTCTTTCGTGCAGATCAAGAATACGGTATGCGTTTAGCGCAAGCGTTACATGTTGATATTTCAGCGTATGTGGGAGGACCTGTGAAGTAAGAGACACCTTAATGATATATATAAGTAAAAACCCTAAAAACCCCTTTCTTTTTAGGTGGGCGAGAGGATCTGGCCGTGCATAGAAACGGCCAGTGCCTTTTCTTATCACATGTAAGCTTGAAAACAAAAAGAAATCAGCATGGCCGGATGTAAATGTCACGAATATGGATATATATTATTTCGGTGGAATTATACACTTTTTTAAATTACAAAACTAATTACAATAATTTAAAAAATATTATTATTGTCAAAAATGTTGTAAAATTTCGGACAAGAGCATGAGAGGGCCTTTAAGGAGGGAATCAAAAAAATTTGAAGTATCAAAATTGAACATGTTGATGTAATGAATCTAGAAATAAAAAAATATAAATCCTCATTAAAACTAG
The DNA here is from genome assembly GCF_050473865.1 of Bacillus sp. S10(2024). NCBI lineage: Bacteria > Bacillati > Bacillota > Bacilli > Caryophanales > Bacillaceae > Bacillus > Bacillus sp. S10(2024). The sequence continues at coordinate 4,369,558 of NZ_JBFLUR010000002.1, forward strand.
GACATGGCTGAGCTTGTTGCCTATGATTAATCTCACATAGAGAGAAATCGTTTATGCCGTATTTTAAAATTGGATTTATATAATATGAACAAATCAATGGTTTAATTGAAAACATTATGAACCAGGCATTTATGCTCAGCACGAGATGGTAATACGGTACAATTTCAATTTATATGATTTGATAGAAATGATAATAAAACATAATTTAGCTAATTAGTATATTATCATTGCTTACGAGATATGTCAATATTTAGATTATAAGATTTAGTGGTTAGTTTATAAAAATCGATTAGAAATATATATAGAAATCAAGTTTCTAAGTTTATAAAAACAAAAAAAAGACAAAATACTAGCAGCTATCAAATCATTCTGATTGTACATTTGTACCAAAAGCCATCTTAATATTATTCGTTAGGAGGCGGATAAAGAGTATGGTGTGTGACGTTAGGCAGAAATCGAGTTCACTCTCGAAGGATTGTCTGGACTAACGATTGTTAGTAATAACTGAAACTGTGAGACCACGGTGAGATACCTAAACAAATCTTACGACTAGATGGCTGTTAATACTCCCCCATGCGTAATTGGTAACGACTGCGTGTGAAGCGGGGTAAAGTCGCATCGAGTAGCCCTAACAGGTGAGGCTGAGGAAAGGTTAAACATACTGCGAAAGTGATGCGGACAGGGAACTATATATGGTTAGAATTTGAGCACTCAATGACGAACTGCTGAATGTACGTCTCGTAAATCCGTTCCTAGAAATGGGCGTTATTACCTCCAAAACAAATATCATACAGTTTGTGATGGATAAAGCTAATGGGTTGCTTTAACTTCTGATTGAAGTGGTAATCGGGACAAAGGCAGGACCTACGTATAGTTATATACCTAGCAGTTTTGGAACGTCAGAAGTCTCTAACGATGTAGTAATAACTTGGGGAACGGCACGGCTAAGCTGTGAAAGAGTTATGAATAGGGATGGCAGCAGGGGTGTAGTACCGATGAAACTCTGATAATAAGGAGTGGAGGAAAGGCCCCGAGTCTAAATAAACAAGTGAGTCATAATCCCCTTACATAAAGATAGCGATAACTACGCTTACGAAACGAACTTGTTGATTAGATGGAACGCCGTGTGCGGTGAAAGTCGCACGCACGGTGTGGGGTGGGGGAAAAGCTGGAGATGGCTTCAAAGGTTTACCTATTACCATTATTTGAAAAAAGTAACTTCTATTTTTTCGATTATCATGATCTTTATGTTTACGATAGGCCAGAGTTTGTTGCCTATAATAGCAAAAGCGCAAGAATTAAGTACAAGTGGGTTTGTTGATAGTTTTACGATTGATAAAACGACACTAAATACCGGAGAACGTACAGGAATAAAAGTTAACTTTAGTGATAAATCTGGAAATAAAATGAAGGCTGGAGATACACTAACATTAGCGTTACCTCCAGAGTTAAAAGGATTCACGAAAACGATTCCGTTGAACGATGAACAAGGTCAGAATTTTGGTACTTGTCAAGTAACTCCAACTAATGTGGTATGTACATTTAGTGATACAGTTGAAAAACTTTTAAATATTAGAGGGAATTTTTATTTTGAAGTTAAAGCAACTGATAATGTAGGAGCAAATGAAAGGTTAACCATTGAAACAAATCTAGGTACACAATTACAAAAACAACCAGTAACGATTATCGGTCCAACGGGTTCAGGAACATCGACATTTGACTCCAAAACGGGTTCAATCGCTCCAGAAAACACCGATGAGGTACGTTGGGTTTTGAGTGTGAATGGAACAAAACAAAATTTAGATAGTGATATTGTTTTGGTAGATACTCTGCAAGAGGGTCAAACACTTAATAAAGATAGTCTCCGTATTGGTGGATTTGCTGCTCCTATGACGGTGCAAGCATTTGAAGATCAAGGTTATGGTAAGGTTACCTTTATTGGCGATAACTCTTTTAAAGCCGTGATTAATAAAGATAAAGCGAGTGGACTTACTTTTACCTTTGAATATAAGGCTGATATAACACAAAGTGGAAAGACTCAAAAAGATTTCGTTAACAAGTATACAGTGGATTACAAGATTATGAATGAAAATCCGGTATCTAAATCAGGTAGTGCTTCTACAGCTAATATAAATTCAGGTGGTGGTGCGCAAGGTGATTTACCACCTAAAGGAACGTTAAGGATTGTGAAGCACGTTGCTGGAGATGAAAACAAGTTTATTCAGGGTGCTGAATTTAAGTTGTATAAAGAGTCAGGTGAACAAATAGGCGGTACGTATACAACGGATGCGCAAGGTAGAGCTGAGGTTCCTAATTTAGATCCAGGAAATTACTATGTGCAGGAGATCACAGCTCCAAACTATTTGGATTTCGATCCACAAGCAAAAGTAACCTTTACAATTGATGCAAATGCTGCAGATGGCGTAAAGCTGATGGTTCCAAATAAGGTGAAAACGACATCTGTTTCGGGAACGAAGACTTGGAAAGATAACAATGCATCAGATCGACCAACAACAATCCAAGTAGACTTACTACAAAGTGGAAATGTAATCCAAACACAAGACGTAACAGCAGCAAACAATTGGAACTATACGTTTGCAAATATACCAGCATTTGATAACGACGGTAATGCATACACGTACACAGTAAAAGAACATCAGGTAGCAGGATACAAATCAGAAGTAACTGGTTATAACATTACGAATACAAAAGTAGGACAAACAAAAGTAGAAGGAACAAAAACGTGGAAAGACAACAATGCGACAGATCGTCCTTCAATAATCAAAGTCAACTTACTACAAAACGGTCAAGTAGTTGATACAAAAGATGTAACAGCGGCAAACAATTGGAAGTACACGTTTGACAATCTACAAGCGTACGATGCAAATGGAGTAGCCTACACGTATACAGTGCAGGAGGAACCGGTAACAGGATACAAATCAGAAGTAACTGGTTATAACATTACGAATACAAAAATAGGACAAACAAAAGTAGAAGGAACAAAAACGTGGAAAGACAACAATGCGACAGATCGTCCTTCAACAATCAAAGTCAACTTACTACAAAACGGTCAAGTAGTTGATACAAAAGATGTAACAGCGGCAAACAATTGGAAGTACACGTTTGATAATCTACAAGCGTACGATGCAAATGGAGTAGCCTACACGTATACAGTGCAGGAGGAACCGGTAACAGGATACAAATCGCAAGTAAACGGTTATGACATTACGAATACAAAAGTAGGACAAACAAAAGTAGAAGGAACAAAAACGTGGAAGGATAACAATGCATCAGATCGACCAACAACAATCCAAGTAGATCTATTGCAAAATGGGAATGTGATCCAAACACAAGACGTAACAGCGACAAACAATTGGAATTACACATTTACAGACTTAGCGCAATATGATGGAAATGGTGTTCCTTATGCGTACACAGTAAAAGAACATCAGGTAGCGGGATACCAAACGGAAGTAACTGGCTATAACATTACAAACATAAAAGTAGCGAAATTGACAGTAGAAGGAACGAAGACGTGGAAGGACAACAACGCAATAGATCGTCCGGCAACAATCAAGGTAGACTTATACCAAAATGGTACGTTCCTACTTACGCAATATGTAACGGCAGCAAACGGCTGGAATTACACATTTGATAAACTACAAGCGTACGATGCAAATGGAGTAGCATACAAGTATGAAGTGAAAGAAGAACCAGTAGCAGGATACGAGTCTAAAGTAAACGGTTATGACATCACAAATACAAAAGTAGGAAAAGTAAACTTAGAAGGAACAAAAACTTGGAAGGATAACAACGCAACAGATCGTCCGGCAACAATTAAAGTCGATTTACTACAAAACGGCCAAGTAGTTGATACGAAAGACGTAACGGCGACAAACAATTGGAAGTACACGTTTGATAATCTACAAGCGTACGATTCGAATGGAGTAGCATACAAGTATGAAGTGAAAGAACAACCGGTGGCAGGATATCAATCAGAAGTAAACGGTTATGACATCACGAATACAAAAGTAGGACAAACAAAAGTAGAAGGAACAAAGACATGGAACGATGATAATGCACCAAATCGTCCAAGCACAATTAAAGTAGACTTACTGCAAAACGATAAAGTAGTAGATACAAAAGAAGTAAGCACAGCAACAAACTGGAAGTACACGTTTGACAACCTACAAGCGTATGATACGAACGGAGTAGCATACAAGTATGAAGTGAAAGAAGAACCAGTAGCAGGATACGAGTCTAAAGTAAACGGTTATGACATCACAAATACAAAAGTAGGAAAAGTAAACTTAGAAGGAACAAAAACTTGGAAGGATAACAACGCAACAGATCGTCCAAGTACAATCAAAGTTGATCTAGTACAAAACGGCCAAGTAGTTGATACGAAAGACGTAACGGCGACAAACAATTGGAAGTACACGTTTGATAATCTACAAGCGTACGATTCGAATGGAGTAGCGTACAAGTATGAAGTGAAAGAACAACCAGTACCGGGTTATCAATCCGAAGTAAACGGTTATGACATCACAAATACAAAAGTAGGAAAGACAACAGTAGAAGGAACGAAAACGTGGAAAGATAACAACGCAACAGATCGTCCGGCAACGATCAAAGTAGACCTTCTACAGAATGGTCAAGTAGTTGATACAAAAGACGTAACGGCAGCAAACGGCTGGAAGTACACGTTTGATAATCTACAAGCGTACGATGCAAACGGAGTAGCGTACAAGTATGAAGTGAAAGAACAACCAGTACCAGGGTATCAATCTGAAGTGAAAGGTTATGACATCACAAATACAAAAGTAGGAAAGACAACAGTAGAAGGAACGAAAACGTGGAAAGATAACAACGCAACAGATCGTCCAGCGACGATCAAAGTGGATCTTCTACAAAATGGTCAAGTAGTTGATACGAAAGACGTAACAGTAGCAAACAATTGGAAGTACACGTTTGATAATCTACAAGCGTATGATGCAAATGGAGTAGCATATAAGTATGAAGTAAAAGAACAAACAGTAGATGGATATCAATCAGAAGTAAATGGTTATGATATTACGAATACAAAGATTAAGGAATGGACAGATAAAGTAGATAATCCTAAAACAGATTCGGGTACAAGTGTAAACACAGGTACAGGTACAAGCACAAATATCGAGAATCCAAAAGTACCGTCCACTAAAGATAACAATAAGACGACAGTATTACTTCCTAAAACAGGAGGAACACCAGCAGAGATGATTTCAATGCTTGGTGGCATGGTATTGTTCGTTTTAGGTGGAATCTTATTCCTTCGTCAAAGAGTAAAATAATTAGATTATCTGTAACCCGAGTAGTAGACAAATTAAAAGTTACTATTCGGGTTTTTTATTAAGAGGAGATGTTATGGGTTCATGCAAGTAAAATAGCATCCGTCTACAATCATTTATGAAGTAAGTAGTTTATGGTGAGAATCTCATTAAGATAGTATGGCTTGTAATTTGTAATTTTTTCGTGTGGATTGAAAGCCTATTATGTGTCTAATGAAAATTTTGAATATTGACATTTTTATATGTATATATGAATATATAAGGAATAGGGGTGAATAGGAGGTGTTATTGATAGTAATCTTTCGGATAGCTGTATGATTTTTTTAATTACAAAATCTATCTTTATTGTCGGAAGAGTTTTAAAATTACAAACAAGAGCATAAGAAGTATTTTTATGGGAGAGGCAAAAGTTTTGATGAAAAAATGCATGCTATGAAACTTTGACATACTGATTCTATTCATTTGAAATTAGTGTGAGTAATAGTATGCAAATGGAAATGTTATGAACCGCACATTTATCCTGCCACTTTTTTGTCAGTAAAACATTCACCCCCAAGATTCTGAAAAAAGAAAGAAGGTAGGAGATAACTACCAGCAAGAGTCTGAATGGTAAGCCTCTACTGAGAAGTTTTATTTTATGCTTACAAAGAGATGGTATATACGGTACAAATTAATTTTGTATGATTTCGTGTAAATAATGGAAGAAACTAGTTTTCCATTGTTTATATTATCATCGTATGCTAGATATATCAATATAATCCTAAAGTACATAAGTGAGTTTGGTTGCACATTAGAAAAACTAATAATTGGTAGTGAAAGTATGAAACGTATGTGAAGTGAAGTTTCTATCTAAGAATGTAGTTTATTGAAACGGTAGGAGCTAGGTACTTGCTGCATTAAAATCACTTAACCAATATATACCAATAAAAGTGGAATAGGGTTAATATCGTAGCATATTGTACCAGTATCCATCTAAAGATCATTGATAGGAGGATGCCATAGGGTATGAATTTTAAAAGAGTAACATCAATTTTCTTCATTGTAATGATTTTTATGTTTACTATAGGGAAAGGTTTTATGCCTATCATCGCAAACGCCGAGGAGTTAAATACAACTGGGTTTGTAGATAGTTTTATGTTTGACAAAAAGGATCTAATTTACGGGGAACGATCGGGACTAAGAGTTGACTTCAGTGATAAGTCTGGAAATAAAATGAAGACTGGAGACACACTGACATTAACACTCCCTTCTGAACTAGCGGGATATGGTAAAACGATCGACTTAAAGAATGATACGGGTGTTAGCTTTGGTACTTGCCAAGTATCGACGACGAATGTGGTATGTACATTTAATGATATGGTTGAGAAACTTCAAAATATTAGAGGTTATTTGTATTTTGAATTTAAAGCAACTAGTAATGTAGGAGAGAATCAAACGATACCAGTTGATACAAATTTAGGTACAAGTTTAGCTGATCAAAGGGTAACAATTAAAGGGCCAACTGGGGGGACGGGTACAACGACATTTACTTACAAAACAGGTGACATTTATCCAGATAACCCAAATGAAATAAAATGGCAGTTGAATGTAAACACGACTGGTTCGCAAGAGTTAAGTTCTGATGTTGTTTTGACTGATACTTTACGATCGGGTCAAACACTTAAGCAGGAAGGCTTTACTATAATAGTTGGAAATGAGAGTTTAACACCTCAACAATTTATGGATAAAGGCTATGGAACGATTACGTTTAACGGTAACTCTTTCGACATTAGAGGCTATAAGAATTATGTAAGTAAGAAGTATTTCGGTATGCATTATAGCTCGATTATAACTGAAAGCGGAATGAATGAAGAATATTTGTATAATGATTATAAAATTAGTTACCAAATTCTAAATGAGCCACCGGTAACTGTTTCAAAGGATGCATGGGCTAAAAATATAAACGCTGGTGGCGGTGCGCAAGGTGATTTACCACCTAAAGGTACGCTAAGGATTGTGAAGCATATTGACGGAAATGAAACGAAATTTATCCCAAATGTTACCTTTAAGTTGTTTAAAGAGTCAGGAGAGCAAATTGGCGATACTTATACAACAGGTGCAAAGGGCATTGTTGAAATGTCTAATTTAGATCCAGGAAATTATTATGTAACAGAGATTAAAGCACCAGACTATGTGGATTTTGATCCTCAGAAAAAGATAAACTTTACAGTTGAGGCAAGCGCTCAAAAAGGTGTAAAGTTAATGATTCCGAATAAGGTGAAAACGGCATCTGTTAGCGGAACAAAAACATGGAAAGACAATGACGCCACAGATCGTCCAAGTACGATTAAAGTAGAGTTAATACGTGGGGGTCAAGTAGTTCAAACGCAAGATGTAACGGCCGCAAATGGTTGGAACTATTCATTTACAAATATCCCTGCGTATGATGATGACGGTAACCCATATACGTATGAGGTGAGGGAACAAGCAGTAGCAGGATACAAATCAGAAGTAAACGGTTATGACATTACGAATACAAAAGTTGGTCAAACGAAAGTAGAAGGAACGAAGACGTGGAAAGACGATAACGCGAAAGATCGTCCAAGCAAAATCAAAGTCGACTTACTACAAAACGGTCAAGTAGTTGACACGCAGGACGTAACAGGAGCAAACAATTGGAAGTACACGTTTGATAATCTACAAGCGTACGATGCAGACGGCAAAGCATATAAGTACGAAGTAAAAGAACAATTAGTAGCAGGATACAAATCAGAAGTAAACGGTTATGACATTACGAATACAAAAGTCGGTCAAACGAAAGTAGAAGGAACGAAGACGTGGAAAGACGATAATGCGAAAGGTCGCCCAAGCAAAATCAAAGTCGACTTACTACAAAACGGTCAAGTAGTTGACACGCAGGACGTAACAGGAGCAAACAATTGGAAGTACACGTTTGATAATCTACAAGCGTACGATGCAGACGGCAAAGCGTATAAGTACGAAGTAAAAGAACAAGCAGTAGCAGGATACAAATCAGAAGTAAACGGTTATGACATTACGAATACAAAGATTAAGGAAACGACAGATACAGGCACAGATGCAGGTACAAGCACAGATGCAGGTACAGGCACAGATGCAGGTACAAGCACAGATGCAGGTACAAGCACAGATGCAGGTACAAGCACAGATGCAGGTACGAGCACAGATGCAGGTACAAGTACAGATGCGGGTACAAGCACAAACAAAAATGTTAAGAATCCAGAAGCACCATTTATTAAAGAAGGTAATCAGACGAAAGGGTTACTTCCTAAAACAGGAGGAACACCAGCATGGATGATTTCAGTAGCTGAAGGTATGATGTTGTTTGTTTTAGGTGGAATGCTATTGTTCCGTCAAAGAGTTAAGTAATTAATTTATTATGCTAAAACCCGAGTAGTAGACAAGTTAAAAGTCGCTACTCGGGTTTTTTATTATTTAGAACGTGTCTTTTTAAAACAAATAATCATTTCTGCATATAGTTATAGTGAGAACGGAGGGATAAAAGTGACGAGAATTGCGTATACAGAAAGTGATGTCGACTTATTAGCTCGTCTCATGCGTGCAGAAGCAGAAGGAGAAGGGCAGCAAGGGATGATGGCAGTAGGAACAGTTGGTGTGAATCGTGTTATGTGTGATTGTCTAGACTTTAAACAAATTACAAATATTACGCAAATGGTGTATCAGCAGCCAGGTGGGTTTGAAGCAACGACGAAAGGGTATTTTTATCAAAGAGCAAGAGAGAGTGACAAAGAAATGGCAAGAAAATGTTTGAATTATGCTCGTATATGGCCAGGTGTATATTCTCTTTGGTTCTTCCGGCCAGTTGGCAGTTGTCCTCCTACGTGGTGGGATCAACCTCATGCAGGACAATACAAAAATCATTGTTTTTACGAACCAACTGGAGACGAATGCCCGAAAGTATATAGCGGAAAGTAACGATAAATATATTGGCGATTTGGCACAGAATAAAGACCTTTCGACGATAATTGAAATACAAAAAAGCCACCTTTTTTCAAAACGGGTGGCTTTCTTTTTTATTTTGGAGCCTCTATAACAATCATTATGGCCCTGCCTCTTGCTAGTTATTAGGATATTTTTCCTTAAGAAATGCATACTAAACAATAATATAAAACGCACGTAGAAAGTGGGGGAGTTCATGGTTAAATTTCTGAAACGGTTAAAAAGCAGGGGCAATCCTAAGTCGTTTTCAAAACGCGACGATCGTGATTTTCAGGATGAAGATATAGAGGACCCCCTCTTAGATACGGATTTATCTAAAAACATAGGTGAGCTTCAGGAACTCTTTCGTCAAGCGCCTGATTTAGTAATTCGGCGGTTTTCAATGTCAGGAGATGGATTAGAAGCAGCTTTAGTGTATTTGTCTGGACTAACAGATAAGCTATCGATTCAAAAATATGTTTTAACTCCATTGATGGATAGTGTTTATGATGCGAATACGGAACTTCCAATTTCACTAGGACATGTTGAAATGATTAATACGTGGGGCCGGATTGAAAATGCTATTTTGGGAGGAGATAGTGTTTTATTCATTCATGGACAAAGGGCGGCGCATCAATTAGATACGAAAGGGTGGCCGCAAAGAAATATTGAAGATACGCATATTGAAATATCTCTAAAAGGTGCACATCAAGCATTTGTAGAAACGGGAATACAAAATGTCGCCATGATTCGAAGATATATCCCTCAGCGCGAATTAATGGTTAAAGAAATAATAATTGGTATGCGGAGTAAAACGAGAATTTCTATTTTATATTTGAAAGATGTAGCTTCAGAAGAAGTGCTGAAAGAATTAGAAACACGTATTCAAAGAATTACAGTCGATGCTGTTGAGAGTACCGGTGAACTTATCGAATTTATTGAGGATAATCCGTATTCACCATTTCCACAATTTATGTTAACTGAAAGACCCGATGTAGCTGTATCTCATATTCTCCAAGGAAGATTTGTAGCTGTAGTGGATCGTTCTCCCAACGTATTAATTGCTCCAACAAATTTCATCTCCTTTTTTCAAGGAGTCGATGATTACGGGACACGTTGGCTAGTCGCTTCGTTTATTCGGCTACTTCGTTTTATTGCTTTTATGATTGCTTTATTTTTGCCTGCGAGTTACGTTGCGTTTATTTCCTTTAATTTTGAAGTTATTCCTGTAGAACTTTTTTTATCTATTGCCGAATCAAGAACGCGTGTCCCTTTTTCTCCAGTTATGGAAGCCCTGCTTATGGAAATGACTTTGGAAATGATGAGGGAAGGAGCCCTGCGGCTACCTACTCCGATTGGTCAAACAGTTGGAATTGTAGGCGGGATTATTATTGGACAAGCTGCTGTTCAAGCGGGAATTGTCAGCAACATTATGATCATTGTTGTTGCTGTTACGGCCATCGCTTCGTTTATTATTCCTAATTATGATATGGGAGCGGCGATCAGGCTGTTACGCTTTCCTATGATGTTGTCAGCTGCTTTATTTGGAGTTGTCGGAATTGTTATTGGGTGGATGACATTAGTTGCGCATCTCATCAGCCTTGAATCACTCGGAACTCCTTATGGTACTCCATTAGCACCGTTTCGCTTTGCAGATATGAAGGATGCCTTCGTTCGCCTTCCTTTATGGACAATGAAAAATCGTCCTAAAGGTACGGATGCTATCCAATCTGTTCGACAAGGAAAAAATCATAACAAAAGGTGAAACTATGAAAAAGTATGCCTATAATGACATCACACTTCTGCAGTATATTTTCTTAATTAATGGAATGCAGGTGGCAACTGGAATTTTATCTCTCCCGCGAGTGCTAGCTGAAAAAGCTGGAACAGATGGATGGATTGCTATATTGATCGGCTGGGCCTTCTCCACAATATCCGGTATTTTTATCGTGAAAACATCTGCAAGATATCCAGAGGACACGCTTTATGACATTCTGATACGATTGTTTGGAAAAATATTTGGAAAAGCGCTAGCTGTCATTTACATGATCTATTTTGCTTGTTATTCTTGCATCATTCTTGTGAACGCTTTGCTTTATCTTAAGGGGTGGCTTCTTCCGAAAACGCCTGACTATATTATTATTTTTTTGTTTTCCATTCCTACATTTCTTGTTGTACGCAACGGCCCGCGTATATTAGGACGATATTGCGAACTCACTTTTTATATGATGATTTGGCTCCCAGTGTTTTTTTTGATACCGCTAAAAGAAGGCGGGAGTTGGCTGCCGTTCTTTCCAATCTTAAAAGAAGGATGGAAACCGGTATTAGCAGCTGTACCGACTACAATTTTTACTTTTTTAGGGTTTGATATCGCATTCTTTTTATATCCTTTTTTACAAAAGAAACAGTATGCAGTCCATGGATTCGTTATTGCAAATACTTTGACGATGTTATTTTATTTATTTACTACTCTTGTTTGCTTCGCCTACTTTAGTCCTGACAGCATTACAGAATTTAATCAGCCCGTACTAAATTTATTGAAAGTAATTGAATTTCGGTTTTTAGAACGCTTTGACATGGTTTTATTAGCTGTTTACTTAATTGTTGTCTCCACAGCTTGGATGACTTGTATATACTGCGCTGTATTTTGTTCTAGTCAATTACTGGGGAAACAAGATCATAGTTCTCACGTTGTTGTTTTACTGATACTCATTATTGGTTTTATATTTTGGACTCACCCTAGTTGGAATCAATCCGAAACTTGGCAGCAGGCAATATCGAATGCTGGATTAGGATTGACGTATATATCACCTATTATTTTATGGCTCTATAGCTGGATATATGAGAAGTATCGCCAGGGGGGGATACATTGAAAAGAAAGGTAGTATGCTGTATTTTGTTATCGGTGTTTATGATGACTGGCTGCTTTGATCAAACAAATGTTGAAGATGTTTCCTTGACTCTTATACTTGGTATAGATTTAGATCAAAATGATAATTTATTGGTGTACATGTCAAGTCCTGTTTTTAATAAAGAAGCAAAGATAAAAGAAGAAAATACTGGTGTGAAATCTTTCACGGTTCGAAATTCTAGGGATAAATTTGACGCCACAGTTATGGCGCTAACCTCGGGAAGTAAGACGCAGGTTTTTTTAGTTGGAAAACGGTTAATGAAACAAAAAAATTGGGAAAAGTATCTCGATCCATTTTACCGGGATCCCAAAAACACAGTCACTACAAGAGTCATTGCTGTAGATGGGCCTGTTTCGGACGTCATCTATTATACCCCAAAAGATAAGCCGCGACTTCCATTATATTTAACAAAACTAGTTGACACCGCCTATTTAAGAAATGTAGCGGTAAAGACATCTCTTCAAAAATTGCATGAACAAATGATAGATAAAGGGATAACAGCAAGTATTCCGGAGATGAAAAAAAAGAAGAAATTATGGCTGACAGGCACAGCGTTATTGGATGAAAAAGGAAGATATAAATTAACGTTAAAATCTGATGAAAACAAATTGTTACGCATTTTGCAGCACGAAACAAAAGGTGAGTTTCCATTTACAATTCCAATTAAGTTAAATTCGGATAACAAGGATAAAGATTGGATAAGTTTTAGTTCTCAAAGCATTAAAGTAAAGACAAAGGTAAAGTATGATAATCATTTTATATTTAATATAGATGTAAAGATGAAAGTCAGTATTACAGAACGCCTTTTTGCATTTAATACAAGAAAGAACGCAGCAAAATTACAAAAAGCGATTGAAACGAAGATGGAAGCTGATTTCAAGCAATTAATAAAGAAAATACAAGCCGCAGAAATTGATCCGATTGGCCTTGGAATATATGCGAGAACTTACACGTACCCAGAGTGGAAAAAAGTTCAAAATGAATGGGATAAGGCATTGGCGAAGGGAGATGTGAATGTTAACGTCAGTATAGAAATTGGTGGGATGGGAACGATTAAGTAACAAGAGTTTAGCTGGGAGACAAAAAATATAATTTGCTTTTTCTTACATTTAAATAAAAAATGCTATTTTCCCTCCCCGGGAGAATAGCATTTTTCTTTATGAATTTTAAATACTTTTGAATAAATTCTTTCGGAGAACAAGTGAATATCGTGTCCTTCATAATAATCTTCTTATTTTTTCTTGTTAGATTGATAGTGAGGAGTTTCTATTTTTAACTTTCGGAAAAGCATTGACTACGAAGGAAGACTTAGAATTTGGTAAAAGGAAAAAATAGACGATATATATTTGTTTGTTGGATCCGTAGTAAATGATATAGAAAAATATTGATGCTATAATGTGAGGGTAAAATTATGACTTGGGAGGGAGCGATTGTGAAATGATGCCTGAAGTTGTAGTCAGAAGATTCTTTGAAGAAATACGAACAGGGCGTAATCTACATCTAGTAACGGAGTTCATGGCAGAAAAAGTGTTGGCTCATCAAGTTCAAGCTGAAGGTGAAGTAACAGTTGAAAGAGCTCCTATGGATTATGCGGATCATGTACAAGAGATGTTGGATGCTTATGGAACGTTTACTTTAGAAATTCAAGAGTTGTTCTCTCAGCAAGATCGTGTATATGTTCGCTGGAAACAAACAGGTACTCATATTGGCGAGGTTGATGGATTTCAACCAACCAGTCTTCCTATCATTCAATTAGCGAGCGCTGTGTATCGTGTGGAAGATGGGCGAATTGTAGAGTATTGGATTCAAATTGATCGCGCTGGTATTACAACGCAGTTAGAAAGAAATCAAAAACAAGTGCAGTCAAAATAGAGATACATATTTAGAGAAGTCCGATTCGAAAGGACTTCTCTAATATGAATTAAAGTGGTAATACCTCTTCTAGATGTGTATTCAGTTCAAATACAAATCTATCAATATCTGGATTTTTGATTACATCATAGCAAGCGAAGCTCTTTAACGGTTTCATACCAATAAAATCTTGTGTACGGTGTAAGTGACTGAGTGCTTCTTCTAAGCTCTTTCCTCCAAAGAATTGTGCTGGATTGTTAAATGCTTGTTCAGGAGCATTCCATGTAGTTGAAAACATATAATGCTTGTCAGTTAATAAGCCGCCTCTTCCATATTGCTCAGATCCTTTGAAAAATAATCCGTAAGCATACACTTCATCCATATATGTTTTTAGTAATCCTGGTACATTGAACCAATAGATAGGCGTTTGAAAGATGACGATATCAGCCCATAAAAACTTACGCTGTTCTTCCTCGATACTGTATCCGTTTTGAACGATCGTTGTTTGGACATTGTGATTTGCACTTAATACATTCACCATGTTGTCTGTCAAAGTTTTATTTAGTGTTCCTTCTGCTGATCTGTAGGTTTGATGGCCGTTTATAATAAGTATATTTTTCATTGTAGTTTTCCCCTTTATTTTATAATGTGTTTCAATTAATTTTCCGGTACAACGCCGAGTTGTTGCATAAGTGTTAGATTATCTTCTAAGTGCCAATCTTCAACGATTTTTCCATCTTTCACTCGTAAAATATCGATGGCAAAGAAGTGAACAGCTTTGCCAGTTGGCTGCTTCTCTCCAAAATTACCTTTATGTGTTCCAGTGAATGATAAACGAGCTGTTACTTTATCCCCAGTTACTATTAAATCCTCGATGTTACACTGTAAGTCGGGAACAGCTTTACGGAAATTGCTTGATGCAAATGTTAAGCCTTTTGGCCCTTGAGGACGTCCTTTCGGCAGCGTGTTATCAAAAAAATTGTCTGTAACAGTTTGCGGGATTAGAGCGTCATTGCCAGTATTCCAAAATGCATAAAAGCGCTGCGCAGCCTGAACCATCTCCGTAGCTTTTTGTTTATCCAATGAAGGATCGATTGTCATCGATTTAGGTTGAGGAAAATCCTTCAACAGTTGAATATCTTTCTTGGCTGGTGCAGAAGTTTTGTATTCTGATGTTTGCGTATGACACGCTGCTATCAAAATCATGATTCCGAAGATGCTTATGACACTAGCTATGTTTTTCATACTCATTTTTATAACCTCCTTATTTTGTAAATAGATTCAGTTGTTAATGATATTGTATGTATAGTTAGTTTATTTTGGGAAGTAGTGATATTTATTTCATATAGTTACCGTAAAGATATAATTGTGATAACATAAGGGAAATGAATCGAAAAAATTTTAGGAGTGTGGTTCAATGAGTAACATGGAGCCAATCAAATTAACAAAGGGAACACCAGGGCAGATTTGTCCCATTGCGAAAACACTTGATGTAATCGGGACAAAGTGGACGTTTTTAATTATTCGAGACCTTCTTATTGAAGGAACGATGCGGTTTAGTGACTTGCAAAAATCAATGGACGGAATTAGCCCAAAAACGCTCTCGCTTCGTCTGAAGGAACTGGAAGCGCAAGGAATTGTGGAAAGAACGGTATATCCAGAAGTTCCACCGCGTGTTGAATACACATTAACAGAGAAGGGGAAACGTTTAGAACATATTTTCATTGAATTAAAGCGGTTCGGATTAATGTTATAGAAGAAATCTTTATTCATGTTGTGAAAGGGAATATGTGTGAAAAAATATAATAATATAAAAAGGGATGCTTTTTAATTAGCATCCTTTTTCGCATTGAACCATCATGTTATTTGGCGAAAAGAAGAATTTTTTAATAACAGGAGGAAAAAATGAAAAAGATTTTACTCGTGTTAGGAATTGTAATACTAGGATTGGCAGGATGGGTTTTTTACCGACATTCTTATGATATGAAGCAAGAAGAAGTAACGATTCAAACGAAAAAAACTACTTTACATGGCTCCCTCGCCTTACCTAAAGAAAAAGAAAAGCCGGGATTAATTATTTTTGTTCATGGTGATGGACCTGTAAGTGCGACGTATGATGATGGTTATTTACCTTTATGGGAGGAATTAGCGAAAAGGGGATATGCTTCTCTAGCGTGGGATAAGCCTGGTATTGGAAAATCAAGTGGAGATTGGCTAGATCAATCGATGGAAGATCGCGCAAATGAAGTAATCGAAGTGATTGAATGGGCAAAGAAAAACCTTGATATTGATTCTAAAAAATAGGTGTATGGGGGGCGAGTCAAGGTGGATGGGTTGTCCCAAAAGTAGCAAATGCTAGTAATGATGTTTCATTTAGTATTTTAGTATCACCTCCAATTAATTGGATCGAGCAAGGAAAGTACTATACGGAAAAAAGTATGACTAGTGCAGGTGCAACGAAAGAAGAAATCAATCAACGAATGAAAACCAATGAAAAAGTTCTCGAATTACTTTTGAAAAATAGTAATTATGAAGAATACCAAAACGTAACGAATAATAAAGGCGATATCTCAAAAGAAAGATGGAATTTTATTAAAAAGAATGTAAATAGCAATGCAACAAAGGATCTCTCTGAAACAAAAAATCCTGTTAAGTTAATTGTTGGTGGTCGTGATGAAAATGTAGATGTTAAAAACACAATGGAAGTCTACAAAAAAGAAATACGGAAAGAGTTGCTATCGATATCTTATTTACCAGAAGCAAATCATTCCATGTTGAAACCGCAATATGTAAATTCAGAATTTGGTGTGTTGGTGAAATCTATTTTTGATCCAAGAGGGTTATTTGACGATGAATATGTAAAATCGGTTAGTGAGTTTGTTGATAAAATGAAGAGATGATGTGAATGAAGGAATTTTTTTAGAAGTACACCCTTATTCAAAAAGAAACTTTCTATAATGTAACTAGGTGAATTAAATATCACTACTTCAAAAAAGAAAGTTATAGAATTACAATAACCTCAGTAAAGCAAAACAAGAAAAACTGGGGGAAATGAACATGTTAAATAACAAGAAAATTGTCATTATCGGTGGTAGTTCTGGAATTGGTTTAGAAACAGCGAGACTAGCAATCATGCAAGGTGCTGAGCTCATCATTGCTAGTCGTTCGGAAGAAAAACTGCAAAGAGCAAAGGAGCAGTTAGGAGGAAACGTAACAATTCATGTGCTTGATACGACACAAGAACAACAAGTACAATCCTTTTTTAAACAAGCAGGTACAATTGATCATTTAGTTGTTACAGCAGCAGAAACATCTGGAGGCTCTTTTATCGATACAGATACAGCCGCGGCACGTCAGTTATTTGAAAATAAATTTTGGGGACAATTTTATGCAGCGAAATATGGTGCCCAAAACATTGTTGATAATGGTTCCATCACTTTATTTTCCGGAGTTGTCGCTTATAAATCTATGATTGGATCGGCAACACTTGGTGCAGTCAATGCGGCTGTTTCTAACCTTGGTCAAACGTTAGCGCTAGAACTAGCACCAATTCGTGTAAATGTTGTCTCACCAGGAATTATTGATACACCGTCACGCAGCAAAATGGCAGAAGAAGCGCGTAATAAATTTTATACTGACTTAGGGAACAAACTTCCAACGGGGCGAGTAGGTAAGGCGGAAGATGTTGCACAAGCTGTACTATATGCTATGCAGAACGGATTTGTTACAGGAACAGTTCTGCATGTTGAAGGTGGGCATACTTTAATCTAATAGAATGAAAGACGCTATTCTTTTTGAAAGAATAGCGTTCTTCATGTTTCTATATAAAATTTAGAGGATAAAAAACCTTCACCTTCCGCCATTTCTCCTCCCACTTCTTTTTCTGTACACGTTCTACATAAATATTTGCATATTCTTTCATTTCCTCATAATAAGGAGTCGGCCTTAGTTCTAAGTTAATGACGTCTTGCACGCCCCAAGGAGCAGCAAGTACAATTTCATCCTGTTCATTTAATTTCAAGCCTAGTGCGGTTGCTGTTTCTGGAAATTTTGATATAGCATCTACTGAAGAAGAAAAGGGTGGCATGTTGCTAATGATGTGCATTCTTGCTTCGTTTTTTACAGACCAAGGTACATTTGGAAACATATTCAGTAGTTGTTGTTCGTATTTCTTTTCTGCGGATTCATCAATATTTTCAGCATCAAAATAAACAACATCAACATCTGGAAGGGGTGTTCTTTCTTCAAATCCGTGCAGAGTGTCCCATATTTTTGAACGGACAAATCCAGCGCATACCCACCAATCGGGTAACTGTAATTGTTTAGCAGTTTGTAATATATCCATCATCCATGTATCTTCTTTTACTAATCGGATAATGTCTTGTTCGTTTGTTAGCTTCATCATATTTCTCCTTTTATATGTTGTAAGAGCTGCTTCTATTGGATAATTTATTATTTTTCTGAATTATATGATAACATAAAAGAAAAGGGGGATACAGAAAATGGAATATTTAAAAATTGGTGATATACAAGTAACCTGGCTGCGAGGAGGAAATACACATTTAGACGGCGGTGCAATGTTTGGCGTTGTACCGAAAGCGCTTTGGTCACGCAAATATAGTCATAATGATAAAAACCAAATTTATCTACGAACAGATCCATTGCTGCTGCAAACGAAAGATGGAAATATGCTTATCGATTCAGGGATGGGCAACAACAAAATGAATGAGAAGATGAAGCGAAATCAAGGAGTAACAGAAGAGTCATCTGTTGAGCAATCGCTTGCTCAGCTCGGATTAAAAGCGGAAGATATTCAGTATGTATTAATGACGCATCTTCATTTTGATCATGCCTCTGGTTTAACGAAATGGGAAGGTGAAAAGCTGGTTCCGGCGTTTCCCAATGCAAAAATATATGTATCACAAACAGAATGGGATGAAATGAGAAATCCGAATATCCGCTCATGCAATACATATTGGAAAGAAAATTGGGAGCCAATTGTGCATCAAGTCCAAACATTTACAGAAGAAGTACGCATTACAGATGAAATCCGAATGGTTCATACAGGCGGTCATAGTGATGGACATGCCGTTGTTGTTGCGCAAAGTAAAGATGAAACATTCCTTCATTTAGCAGATTTACTACCAACGCATGCGCACCAAAATGTACTGTGGGTTATGGCGTATGATGATTATCCGATGACGTCTATTGAAAATAAACAAAAGTGGATGAAGTACGGTATAGAGCAGAATGCGTGGTTTACATTCTATCATGATGCCTATTACTGTGCGGTGAAGTGGGATGAAGAGGGGCATATGGTAGAAAAGTTAGAACGAAAAGAAATAGAAGTGACGAGCGAAGTGTAACGAAGGGTTGTCTTATTTGATGTAATAAATCACGATGCGAGGAGATTCAAAATGAAGGGGTTTTTCATTGAGAAATGTATAGAATTTTGCATTTGCATTGTCGTTATTATGGTTATTAGTTATGTGCCATTTGTTTTTTTAGGGAACAATCCTCTTAGTTTTACTACGTTTTTACAACAGATATTTACCCATGGAGATGCTGGAAATCCTATGGCTATGCGCCAAGTTGCGTTTTGGGATATAATTTGGGAACCGTATATGTATTCAGGTATTATTCTATTAGCATCTACATGTTTAACGGTGTTAATTGCTACGTGTCTATCTTTTGGTTATGTACTGTCATCTTTGAAAGTGAAAAAAGCAATTGAGCGATGTTTAGTGCTGATCGAATCTATTCCTGATTTGTTATTAATTTTTATGCTGCAAATATTTTTTGTTTGGGTATATAAACAAACGGGAATCAATTTCGTAAATATTTACGCGTTCGGCAGTAAACAAGCTTATTTCTTACCGATTGTGACAATGAGTCTTGTGCCTGCTCTTCACTTCTTTCGGATTATGGTTTTGTTTTTATTGGATGAACAGAATAAGCCATATGTAGAATTTGCCCGTGCAAAGGGGTTAAGTAGAAAATATATTTTATTTGTTCATTTGTTTCGAAATGTAATTTATCATTTATTTAATCATTTACAATCTACTTTTCTAGTTATGATTTCAAGTCTACTGCTAGTGGAGGCTGCTTTCAATATTAATGGATACATGTCATTTATTTTAAAGCCATTTGTTTTAAATCCTGTAACGATAGCACAATGGATCCTTTTATTATTTATTCCATTTTACATTGTGTTTACGATTGCTCATTTTCAAGTGAAGCGTACGACAGGAGGACTTGCAAATGAAAAATAGCATGTTCCATTCTAAACGTTTTTGGATTGGCCTTTCTTTTTTCGGCGGACTTGTGTTAGCTAGTTTTTTATTCACATGGTACGGAAAAGATTTGTATTCTCAGACGCAGGTGTTAATCAAAGATGCTGACGGTAATGTTTCACAAAGTGCACCGTTTAATCCTTTGGTGATACCTCCTTTCGGATCGGATCGAAGTGGGTATAACTTATTCTTTAAACTTATTATTGGCGCAAAGTTTACGATTTTATTTGTGTTTGGAATTTGTTTTATTCAACTATTAGTAGGAACTTTATTGGGGAGTTTATTAGCATATACACCAAATTCATTACAAAAGTTTATTGAAAAAGTATGTAAGGTGTATTTCTATGTTCCGACAGTTGTTTTAGTTAATTTGTTCATGATGCCGCTAATGATCCAAAGTGAGCAGACCGGTTTTCAGGAATCTATTGTTATTAAGCAATTTCTCATTCTTTGCATCGTCACATTGCCAAATCTCATTCTTTACATTAGCCAAGAGATTAATCTTTTTATGAAAAAAGAATATATTACAAGCGCCATTGTGCTTGGTGCTCGAAAATTTTATTTGTTTCGAAAGCATATTTGGCTCTCTTTGAAAAAGATTCTTGTGATTTTGTTCCTGCAACAGGCTGTTCAATTATTTACGCTACTCATACATATGGGCTTTTTAAAAGTATTAATTGGTGGAAGAAAAATGGTAAAGGATCCTTCCGGAGGTCCACCTACTGCGTTTTCCCTTACAAATGAGTGGTCGGGGTTAATCGGATTGAACAAAAATGAATTATTAACAGCACCGTGGATTATATTGGCGCCGTTAGTAGCTTTTACAATATCGATTTTTGTTTTAAATCTTATGGTTCAAGGAATAAAGGAACGACTCGATACAAGGTTTATGCCTATTCCAAAGAAAAAACAAGATTCAGCAGTTGAAGAAAAGAAAACAGTGATGCCTGTGGATAAATTTCGATTTGCGAATACGAAGCCATTGTACAAAGGAAAAGATAGTTCGTATGAATAAAAGTATCGGTCTATGCTGACTGATACTTTTTTGTGTTTAAAGAGTCTGAAAATATAGACATTTTATTTCTGATGTTTTATAGTAGTTAATACAATAACTACTATTAGGAGGGCTTATGGAAGAGAAAGCAATTGCCGAATTGCAAAAACATGGATTTTCAAAATACGAGTGTAAGGCTTACATCGGTTTATTGAAATCACCTGCCATCACTGGTTATGAATTAAGTAAGCGTTCCGGTGTTCCTCGTTCTATGATTTATGAGGTATTAGGAAAATTGCTTGATAAAGGAGCGATTCAAACGGTGCCTTCTGATCCAATTGTCTATAAACCTGTTGAGCCGAAGTTGTTGCTTGCTCGTCTGAAAGAAGAGATGGATGCATCATTAGAGGTGCTAGAATCGTCTCTTACCACGTTAGAAAGTGATCAAAAGATAGATGTTGTAACGAGAATTGTTCAGTATGAACATATTGTTCAAGAAATGCTTTCAATGATTCGAGAGGCAAACAAAGAACTTTGGTTATCAATTTGGTCTCCTATTGTGAAGGACATTGAAAAAGCTGTTCGTAAGAAAGAAGGATCAATCCCTATTTTTACAGTTTTATTTGGAGCTGAAGATAAAACGCTAGGAAACACGTATCATCATAACTATATGGCACCGGACATTGTTAGTAAACGGATGGGTGGGTATTTGACGATTCTCGTTCGAGATGAAGAAGAAGCGTTAATTGCTAAGTTTAGCGATAGAGGTTCAGAGTGGGCTGTGAAGTCAACTGATCCTGCACTCGTTCTAATTGCTACCGAATACATCCGCCATGACATTATGGTAGAAGAAATTACAACTGCATTCGGTCCTGAAAAGTTAGATGAGCTATGGAAGAAAAGGGAAGATTTAATTCATGTTATGACAGGAAAAAACAGCTTCGTATAGAGCTGTTTTTTCGCACAAAACAATAGTCGTTATAACTATGACTACTTTAGGGGGAGTTACATGTATGCGAAATTAAAATTTGTCGCTTCTATGGCTATCTTTGGTTCTATCGGTCTATTTTCGATTAAAACAGGTCTCCCATCGATTGAATTGGTATTTGTACGATGTCTCTGTGCAAGCGTTTTGTTAGGGGGAATATGGTTTTTTCACACATTCACAATGAAACAGGAAAACTTTACGCCACGCCGCGAGTACGGACTTGCCTTACTATGTGGATTGTTTCTTATTATAAACTGGGTCTTCTTCTTTCGTTCTATTGAAGTTATGCCCATTACTGTCGCGATATCGATTTATCATTTAGCACCTGTGATTGTGCTTCTTTTAGGTTCTGTGATCTTTAAAGAAAAAATAACTGGAACAGGATTGTTCTTTTTCTTTGTTTGCTTCGTCGGTACATTGTTAGTTGGAGGGATTCATCAACATACAACCGTTTCCGAATTTTTATCCACAGGTGTACTATGGGCATTTGCTGCAGCATTTTTCTATGCGCTTACTTCCATCACAGGAAAGGGAATTCAACTACTTAGCCCGTTGTTAACAACCGTGATTCAAACGAGCCTCGGTGTTATCATATTGATTCCATTTGTGGATTGGTCAAAATTTATGCATCTTACTGCTGAAAATTGGTTTTATATCCTTGTGACAGGATTTATTCATACCGGATTTGTGTTTTATTTGTTCTTTAGTAGTTTAAGAGAATTAAAGGCTCAAACAATTGCGATTTTGGTCTTTGTGGATCCGATTGTCGCAATTTTACTAGATGTTACGATTTTGCATTACCGCCCTGATTTGTATCAACTTCTTGGCATTTTTCTTGTATTTGCAGGAATGAGTTATTCTCCGAAAAAAGAGCGACAATTAGCAAAAGCTTAAACTGTATATATGTAAAATATGTTCAGAGTTTGTTTTAATGAATTTTGGTTAAAACAAGCTCTTTTTTCGTTAAAGCGAATCGTAGTTGTCTCTATTTGTCGAAAGATTCACCCGTAAATTGTTCTGAAAATTGTTATAATAATCCCCAAGTTATCTTGTTTTTAATAGGAAGATAGCAAAAAAATGAAAGCGTTTTAATAAATAGGGGGGAAGATATCGTGTATATGACCATTGGGGGACTACTAGAATTAACGACTGGAAGTTATCCGAATAAGGAAGCGATTATTGAGCCTGAAAAACAGATTCGTTGGACGTATGCAGAATGGAACGAGCAGGTAAACAAACTTGCCCATGCACTTCAACAAAGCGGGATTCGAAAGGGTGATTGCGTTTCGACATTTCTTTTTAATGGTAGCGCGCTAGCGACAACGTGTTTTGCTTGTGCCAAAATAGGAGCTATATTTAATCCCATCAATTTTCGATTAAAACCACAAGAACTTACCTATATATTAGAAGATGCTTCTCCTAAAATCGTACTTTTTGAACAGCAAATATCCTCTCAAGTACAAAGCATTCATACACAATTTCCTCACATTCAGTTTTGGTACATCAATCAAAATGAACCATCATTTTCTGTTTCTTATGAAGAAAAAGTAGCAAATGCTACGCCGCATTTTGAAAAAGTAGAAGTCAATGAAGATGACATTTGTTCCATTATGTATACGAGTGGAACGACAGGGCAGCCAAAAGGTGTGCTTCATCGCCATAGGGAGATCATTGATCAAAGTTTGATGGGCGTTGCTTATTTACATTACACGGAAAATAGCCGCGGCCTTGTAACAGCGCCGATGTTTCACTGTGCAGAGCTTCATTGTTGTTTTATTCCGAGAGTGCATAGTGGTGCGACAAATATCATTCTTCATCATTTTGATGCAAAGCTTGTCTTGGAGACGATTCAAAATGAAAAGGTGACGGTTATGTTTGCTGCACCGACAATGTGGAATATGCTGCTGCAGGAAGATTTATCACAGTATGATTTATCATCGCTTCAATACGGCTTATACGGAGCGGCTTCGATGGCACCTGCGCTTGTAAAAGCTTGCGATGAGAAGTTGAACGTTTCGTTAGTACAAGCTTATGGCATGACAGAGATGGGACCGGCTGTTACATTTTTACGGGAGCATGAGCAGCTTTCAAAAGTTGGATCGGCAGGAAAGGCTGGATATAATCATGAAATTCGCGTTGTTCGCCCAAACGATGATGGACCATCTGAGCCGGATGATGTGTTACCTCCATATGAAATTGGAGAAATCATTATGAGAGGTCCATGTGTGATGGCGGGTTATCACAACAAGCAAGAAGCGACGAAAAAGGCTTTATATAAAGATTGGTACCACTCTGGAGATTTAGGTTATGTAGATAGAGATGGGTATTTATACGTGGCCGATCGTGTTGATGATATGGTCGTGAGCGGCGGAGAAAATATTTATCCGCGCGAGGTAGAGGACTTTTTGTACACGCATGAAGGTGTGTTAGATGTTGCGGTATTGGGGGAGAAGGATGACCTGTGGGGGCAACGCGTTGTTGCGTACGTTGTTTCGAAGGATGGGTCGCTCACAGAAGAAATGTTGGATGAATATTGTAAACAAAGCGATAAACTAGCTGATTATAAACGCCCGCGCCGGTATGTATTTACGGAGCAGCTGCCGAGAAATGCGAGCGGGAAAATTCAAAAGTTTATTTTACGTAATCAAGGGACAGAGGTGAAAAAAATACGATGAAGCATGCCTATTTAGAGGAGGAGCATCACATTTTCCGTGATGCCTTCCGAAAATTTTTAGAAAAGGAAGCGTATCCGCACTATAACCGGTGGGAGAAAGACGGTATCATTCCGCGGTCTTTCTGGAGAAAGGTGGGGGAGAACGGTTTTCTTTGTCCGGTGGTAGAAGAGAAGTACGGCGGAGCTGAAGCTAATTTCGGATACTCTGTAGTAATTAATGAAGAACTAGAAAAGGTTGGTTCTAGTTTAGTGGGAATTGGTTTACATAATGATATTGTCGTTCCGTATTTGACGGCATATGGAACAGAAGAGCAAAAGAAACGATGGCTTCCAAAGTGTGTGAGCGGAGAATATATTACTGCCATTGCGATGACAGAGCCGGGAGCAGGCTCTGATTTAGCAGCTATCCGTACAACGGCGCGAAAAGAAGGAGATCATTATGTTGTGAATGGTGAAAAAATATTCATTACAAACGGGATTCATGCAGATTTAGTCGTTGTTGTTTGCAAGACAGATACAACTGTAAAGCCGGCGCATAAAGGGATTAGTTTACTCGTTTTAGAAAGAGGAATGGAAGGATTCAAGAGAGGGAGAAAACTAGAAAAGGTTGGATTGTATAGTCAAGATACAGCGGAACTTATTTTTGAAGATGTGAAAGTTCCTGCTTCTAATTTGTTAGGGGAAGAAGGAAAGGGTTTCTATTATTTAATGAACAAATTACAGCAAGAACGCCTCATTGTCGCAATTGCGGCCATAACAGCGGCTGAAGTAATGCTTCGTTTAACAAAGGACTATGTAAAAGAACGAAAGGCATTCGGGAAAAGTATTAGTGATTTTCAAACTGTCCAATTCAGGGTTGCTGAAATGTATACAGAAATTGAAATTGGCCGCACGTTTGTGAATGAATGTATTGCAGCACATATGCAAGGAGAAAACATTGTAACGAAAGTGTCGATGGCCAAGTGGTGGGTAACAGACCTTGCGAAGAAAGTAGCAGCAGAAAGTATGCAGCTACACGGCGGATATGGCTATATGGAAGAATACGAGATTGCAAGGAGATACAGAGATATTCCCGTAAGCGCCATTTATGCGGGGACAAATGAAATTATGAAAAATATTATTGCAAAAAGTATGGGGTTGTAATGAAAGGAGAGGGAAATGATGATTCAAAATATTGCGGTGATCGGTGCTGGGATTATGGGAAGTGGTATTGTTCAGTCATTAGCGATGGGCGGAAAATGCGTGAAAATGTATGATGTGTCAGAAGAAAGTATACAAAAAGCATACAAGGGGATTACAACAAGCCTAGCACGTTTCGTGAAAGCTGGGCGGATGAGTGAAAAAGAGAAAGAGCAAGTTCTTGCGAATATTGTGTCTACTATAACACTAGAAGAAGCATGTGAAGATGTAGAGCTTATTATTGAAGCTGCTCCAGAAAATTTACAGTTAAAAAAAGAGATTTTTAAACAGCTAGATAGCTATGCTTCCGAGTCGACTATTCTTGCGACAAATACATCTGAATTAAGTGTGACGGCGATTGCAAGTGCGACAAATCGCACAGAAAAGGTGTTAGGAATGCATTGGTTTAATCCAGCACCTGTGATGAAACTGATTGAAATTGTGAGAGGAGTTGACACAACAGAAACGACGATACAAGCGGTGAAAGAGTTAGCAGAAGAGATTGGCAAAGAAACCGTTGTTGTGAAAGATATGCAAGGGTTTGTCACTTCGAGAGCGATTGCGGCTCATTTGTTAGAGTGCATGCGTATGTATGAAGAAGGGATAGGCAGTAAAGAAGAAATTGATAAAGCGATTAAATTAGGCCTGAACTATCCGATGGGGCCATTTGAGTTAGCGGATTATGTTGGGTTAGATACGATGTTATTTGCAAGTCAAGGTTTAAATGAAGCGTTTGGTGATAGATTCCGCGCTCCGCAAACGCTTGTGAAACTTGTAGAGGCAGGACATCTTGGAAGGAAAACAGGAAAAGGTTTCTATAATTATGAAAAAGGGAAAGTAGGAGAGAGAATATGAACAGAGAAGTTGTAATTGTTGAAGCGGTACGTACACCAGTTGGAAAAAGAAACGGTGCGTTTCGTGAACTCCATCCAGTACAATTTGCTGCAGTTGCGATGGATGAAGTGATGAAGCGTGCCAATATAGAAAAAGGAATGGTAGAAGATATTGTCATGGGGTGTGTGACACAAGTTGCTGAGCAAGGCTTTAATATTGGTAGACTTGCTGCTTTAGAAGCGAATTTTCCGATTAATGTTCCTGCTGTAACGATTAACCGTCTATGCGGTTCGGGACAACAAGCAATCCATTTTG
The DNA here is from genome assembly GCF_050473865.1 of Bacillus sp. S10(2024). Lineage (NCBI taxonomy): Bacteria > Bacillati > Bacillota > Bacilli > Caryophanales > Bacillaceae > Bacillus > Bacillus sp. S10(2024). The sequence continues at coordinate 4,396,882 of NZ_JBFLUR010000002.1, forward strand.
CAGCGCAAGAAATTAAATCTGGTGATATGGATATTACCATTGCCGCTGGTGTTGAGCATATGACGAAAGTGCCAATTTTAAGCGATGGCAATGCAAATACAATTCCGAGTAGTCTTCATGCAAAATATGAATTTGTACATCAAGGTGTTTCAGTAGAAATGATTGCTGAAAAATATGGAATTACAAGAGAGCAGCTAGATAGCTACGCTTATGAAAGTCATCAACGTGCACTACAGGCGATAGAAGCAGGGTACTTTAAACGTGAAATTGTCCCAGTGAATGGGATAGATAAAGAAGGCAATGCAATACTCGTTACAAACGATGAAGGACCAAGAGCAGACACTTCTCTTGAAGCATTAGCAAATTTAAAGACTGTATTTAAAGAGAATGGATTAATTACAGCAGGAAATGCAAGTCAAATTAGTGATGGAGCAGCGGCCATTTTGTTAATGGATAGTGAAAAGGCGAAAGAGTTAGGGCTTCAAGCACGGGCAAGGATTGTGAATCAAGTTGTAGTTGGTTCAGATCCGACAATAATGCTAGACGGCGTCATTCCAGCAACAAAAAAAGTACTGCAAAAAGCAAATTTAACAATTCATGATATGGACGTAGTCGAAATTAACGAGGCATTTGCTTCTGTTGTTCTTGCGTGGCAAAAAGAACTAGAAGCAGATTTACATAAAGTAAATGTGAACGGCGGTGCGATTGCATTAGGACACCCGCTTGGAGCAACAGGTGTGAAATTGATGACATCCCTGCTTCATGAATTAGAAAGAAGAAACGGAAAATACGGCTTACTTACAATTTGTATCGGACATGGGATGTCAACGGCAACTATTATCGAAAGAATATAACAAAAGGTACAGAAACGATGTAAATCGTATACGAATTAGTAGACCAAATCACGATTTGATTTGGTCTTTTGAAATGATTGTGTAACGACTTAAACATACGAAATCGACAAGAAGACTATGGAAATATTCTTGTAAAGGAGCATTATATTGAAACATATATCATTAAAAACGATCGATAAGAGTAATTGGGAAGATGCGATTCAATTATCAGTGAATCAAGAGCAACAACCATTTATCGCTTCCAACTTGTATTCAATTGCAGAGGTGCAGTTTCTAGACAATTTCCATGCCAAAGGAATATATCTTGATAACGAAATCGTAGGCTTTACTATGTTTGGGATAGACTGCGACGATAATAATTATTGGATTTACAGACTGATGGTTGATAAAGGGTTCCAAGGAAGAGGAATAGGAGTACATGCTATAAAATTGGTTATTGAAGAAATAAGGAGAATGAATGATTTAAATATTCCACTTATTATGATAGGGTATCATCCAGAAAATCTTGCAGCAAAATTTGCTTACCAAAAGGCAGGTTTCATGGAAACGGAATTATCATCTTGGGGTGAGCAATTAGCGAAGTTCTGTTTATCCCCCACTGATTAAAGTTTCACTTTATGAAAAAGTCGGCTTATGTAGAGAGATAGAAATCAAAAAGCTTGGATGTACATGTAATCCAAGCTTTTTGATGCTAGAACGATTTAAAACCAAGCTGCATCTCGTATTAAGCAACTTTTACTTCTAAGATTGTACCTGTTTTTGCATCTACTAAAAATTCAAATCGTTCTTGTACATCGTGTAGTAATGTTGTAATACCACCGCGGTATACATCGTAAGTAACATCATATTTTTCAAACGTCTCGGGAACCATATGTACCCAAGAACCTGTAATTTCACCTTTATGACTTAATGCTTGCTTCACCATTTTTAATGCTTTTTCAGAAGAAATGTGGGATTGTTCTTGTACTTTATTTGCAACAACATATCCAGCTGCAAAACCTAAACCAACACCCGCTAGTAAGCTTTTCCAGTTCATACATTCACCTCTATCCTGTTAAAGTTTTCCCCATAAGTATAAATCAAATTACATAAAAAAAGAAGAAACTAGAAAGATTTCGAAAATTTCGTTACAATGAAAAGAGTAATTCTATTACTGGATTGAAGGAAGGATACCGCGATGAATAAAGAGACAATGGAACTATTTCGTACGTTAACAGAACTGCAAGGTGCTTCAGGATTTGAGCATGATGTGCGCCGTTTTATGAAGCAAGAACTAAGCAAATACTCAGATGAAATCGTACAAGATCGTTTAGGAAGTATCTTCGGTTTGAAAAAGGGTGACGAAAATGGCCCGCGCGTTCTTGTAGCTGGTCATATGGATGAAGTAGGCTTTATGGTAACGCAAATTACGAGAAACGGAATGGTTCGTTTTCAAACATTAGGCGGTTGGTGGAGCCAAGTATTGCTAGCACAGCGTGTACAAATTATGACAGACAACGGCCCGATTATCGGTGTAGTAGGTTCTGTTCCTCCGCACTTATTAAGTGATGAACAACGTAACAGACCAATGGATATAAAAAACATGTTAATTGATATCGGTGCAGATAGTCGTGAGGAAGCCCATGAAATTGGTGTGAAACCAGGCCAACAAATTGTACCAATTTGTCCGTTTACACCGATGGCAAATCCAAAGAAAATAATGGCGAAAGCTTGGGATAATCGTTATGGCTGCGGTCTTGCGATTGAGCTATTGAAAGAATTAAAAGATGAAAAACTGCCAAATACACTATATTCTGGTGCAACAGTGCAAGAAGAAGTCGGCCTTCGCGGTGCGCAAACAGCTGCGAATATGATCGAGCCTGATATTTTTTATGCGTTAGATGCAGGCCCAGCAAACGATGCATCAGGAGATAAAACGCAGTTTGGTCAAATTGGAAAAGGTGCTGTCCTTCGCTTGTATGATCGCTCTATGATAACACACCGCGGCATTCGCGAATTTATTTTAGATACAGCAGAAACGCATAACATTCCGTATCAATATTTCGTATCACAAGGTGGTACAGATGCAGGACGCGTACATACAAGTAACTCTGGAGTACCATCTGCGGTGATTGGCGTATGTGCTCGTTACATTCATACGCATGCTTCGATTTTACATATCGATGATTATGCGGCAGCGAAAGAATTGCTGATTCAGTTAGTAAAAGCGACAGATAAAACTACATTTGAAACAATTAAAGAAAATGTTTAATAAGGAAAGGCCAAGTGTGGCCTTTTCTTTTTGAATTTTGAGGTGAAAATATGAAAGTGGCAGTTGGATCAAAAAATAAAGTGAAAATAAATGCGGTCAGGCAAGTGCTTACAGAAGCAGAAATTGTTTCATTGTCTGTCCCGTCTCATGTGTCTGCGCAACCATTTTCAGATGAAGAAACATTGCAGGGGGCAAGTAACCGAGCAAAACTAGCATTAGCAGAAGGAAAAGCGGATATTGGAATTGGTTTAGAAGGTGGCGTGATGCATACAGACCATGGTTTGTTTATGTGCAACTGGGGTGCTTTAGCAACGAAAGAAGGCAAGCTATTTACAGCAGGCGGAGCACGTATGAAACTGCCAGATGAGTTTATTCAGCCTCTTGAAGAAGGAAAAGAATTAAGCGAAGTGATGGAAGACTATACGAAGCAACGTGACATTCGCAGCAATGAAGGAGCAATTGGTATTTTTACAAACAATTATGTTGATCGGACGGACTTGTTTGTGCATGTTATGAAGCTATTAGTTGGACAATATATGTATGACAGAAGCAAAGCATAAACCTTGCACCGTATCGCATGTATGGTAGTATATAAATACAAATTAAAAACCCTCTTTTTTAGGTGGCCGAGAGCATCTGACCATGCATAGAAGCGGTCAGATCCATTTTCTGCCACATGCAAGGGTTAAAACAAAGGTAGAAAGCAAGTAGCGGGCATGTTTTAATCTACATGGAAGCAACTTAATTAGTAAATACATACTTCTTTTTAGGGAGGAATTATAGATGAAAGCATTAGAAAGTATGGAGCAATTTCAAGAATTAAAAAACGAAGAGAAAGTGATCTTTTTATTCTCAGCAGATTGGTGTCCAGATTGCCGCTTTATCGATCCATTTATGCCAGAAGTAGAAGAAAAATATAGCGAGTTCTCTTTCTATTATGTAGACCGCGATGAATATATTGATTTATGCATCAAATTAGACGTATTTGGTATTCCAAGCTTTGTCGCTTACAATAAGGGAGAAGAAATTGGCCGTTACGTAAACAAAGATCGTAAAACACAAGAGCAAATTGAAGAGTTCATTGAAGGTTTAAAATAAACTGAAGCTGAAAACAACCTCTATCTTCATATGTGGGGGTTGTTTTTTTCGGAAGGGAGGTAAACGATATGAAAATGACGAGTAAGAAGATGAAAGACGAATTGATGAAGCGTCTTGCACGAGCAGAGTGGAGCTTTCAGTACGATAGTGAAAAGGAAACACTTCGCATTGAACAAATAAATACGAAAAAGGGAATTACCATTTCTCTTCCAGGTATTGTAGCGAAGTGGGAGGTACAGAAAGAGAAGGCAATTGAAGAAGTTGTCTATTATGTAGAAGAAGCTCTCGTTGCGATGCATAAAGAAGTAACAAGTACTGCGAAAATTTTGCCTGTAATCCGTTCCACTTCTTTTCCGAAAGAAGCAGAAAAAGGAAATCCGTTTGTCATGACGGAACATACAGCAGAAACACGTATTTACTATGCATTAGATTCAGATAAAACATACCGGCTTATTGATCAGCGCTTGCTAAAGCAAATCGGGATGACAGAAGAACAGGTGCGTGAAATGGCATTGTTCAACGTGCGCTCTTTACGCACTGAATTTAAGCAAGATGAAGTTGCTGGAAATACATTTTATTTCTTAAATACAAATGACGGGTATGACGCGAGCCGTATTTTAAACGATTCATTATTACGAGAGATGTGTAACCAAATTTCTGGTGATATGGTTGTTGCAGTTCCGCACCAAGATGTATTAATTGTTGCTGATATCGTGAACAAAATCGGTTATGATATTATTGCACAAATGACAATGAAGTTTTTTGCAGAAGGTCATGTTCCGATTACATCACTTTCATTCGTATATGAAGATGGTAATTTCGAACCAATCTTTATTTTGGCGAAAAATCGGAACGAACGAAGTGAAAAAGAGAAAGGATGAACAAAGTGAACGTTTTTTATAACCTTGAAGGTATTGGGGATACATTAATTGTTGCCCTACAAGACATTACATTAGAAAACCGCACATTTGAACGTATTGGAGATGTAGCGCGCGTTTTCGATCGTGAAAGTAATGTAACAGCAGGATTCAACATTTTTAATGCTTCTTCTTATATGGAAATATCAGAAACAGGCAATCTTACATTAACGAAAGAGCTTGTTGAAAAGATCAATGAAATTTTAGCGAAGAACGATTTTACAGAAACAGTAGAAGCGGATCTTTCACCTAAATTTGTTGTTGGTTACGTAGCAGAAAAAGAAAAGCATCCAAATGCGGATAAATTAAACGTATGTAAAGTAGAAGTTGGTACAGAAACATTACAAATCGTATGTGGTGCTCCAAACGTTGACGCAGGTCAAAAAGTAGTAGTTGCGAAAATCGGTGCAGTAATGCCGAGCGGTATGTTAATCAAACCAGCAGAACTTCGCGGCATTCCATCTTCCGGTATGATTTGCTCAGCACGTGAATTAGAGCTTCCAGATGCTCCGCAAGAAAAAGGAATTCTTATACTTGAAGACAGCTACGAAGTTGGACAAGAGTTTAAATTCTAAATAAAAAAGAGCTGACCTCATAAGGTGCGTAGGTACCTTACGGAGTCAGTTCTTTTTTTTTGGTCCACCTATATATCGGCGATTCGACATAGGATAAAGCTCTACTAACCATCGGTGACGCTATTCTCACTGATGGTTAGTAGAGCCAATCGGGCTTTAACGGGCAGTTTTCTTCTTTGTGATTCCCCAGTCCTTACTGCCCGTTAATGCGGGATAAAACCCTTTGACGAGTTTGGATATGCTGATTACAACTACGATACACAAACATTCTATTTTCTCCCGTAAAATAATTGTATTTCTAAGTCATATTAGGTAAAATCTAGAAAAATATGAAAAGAGGTATATCGCATGATGCAGCATCCGAAAGTATACGAACTACTTCAACTCATTCAAACATCTCGTATTCATGATATTGAATTGCAATCGTTAGAAATTTATCTATTTCATAAACAAGAATTTGAAAGTGGGCAAGTTGGTTATCGGTATGATAAGAAAGGAAATTCATTAATAGGAGAAAGAGAAGGAAATTGGCAAGAAAGCTGGTTTGTGATTGGATATGATACGGACCTTGGTAATCCTGTTTTTGTAGATATACAGAATTTACATGTGTATATTGCAGAGCGAGGGATGAGCACTTGGAATCCTGCTTGTATTATGAATCATATAGATGAAATTATGGAGTACATAAGAAATTCTTTTCATAGATAGGGAGATAATATGAAGTACATAAAAAATATTTCTGTAATGATGATAGCTGCACTTTGTATGATGGGATGCACGAAGGAAGCGGCAAAAACATCACCTAAGCAAGAGGAAAAAGAGCCTTCTCGTGTAGAAAGTTCTGTACAAAACAATGAACCGAAAGCGGAGCAAGTGAAAGAAGAGCCAGCACCAGCACCTGTCAGGGAAAAAACAAAGTTTATTGTATGTATTGATCCAGGTCACCAACGAAAAGCGAATTTGGAATTAGAGCCAATTGGCCCAGGGGCAACAAAACAAAAATATAAAGTAACAGATGGAACAACAGGAGTTGTAACGAAAAAGCGAGAGTATGAACTAAATTTAGAAGCAGCTGTTCTATTAAAAGAGATGTTAGAAGCAAAAGGCATTGAAGTGGTTATGACAAGAACGACACATGATGTGAATATGAGTAATAAAGAACGAGCGGCAATTGCTAATGAGCATCATGCAAATTTGTTTTTACGAATTCATGCAGATGGTTCGGAAAGTACAGCAGAAAAGGGTTTTGCGGTGTTAACGCCGTCAAAAGAGAATGCTTTTACAAAAAACATTTATCAAGAGAGTTTAACCGCTTCTGAGTTTATTGTGAATAAAGTGAAGGAAAACAGTAGCGTACAAGTAAATGGGATTAAATTTCGTGATGATTTGTCTGGGTTTAACTGGGCTGAGGTACCAGGGGTTTTATTAGAACTAGGATTTATGTCAAATCCAGAAGAAGACAGAAAACTATCAGATGTGAATTATTTACGTTCTTTACTGCAAAGTGTAGCAGATAGTGTTGAGGGTTATCGGGTTAGTAAAAGGTAATTTTTTCTTGGCTCCATCCTAGATGGAGCCATTTTTATTTAATAATATTTTTTATTTTTCTGTAAATGAAATGAAAGCAATTTCATCTGCACTTTTTGCCGAATGCTGATACAATAAAGGGTGTTACTATTTAGTAGAAAGAGTGGTAAGCATGTTAGATTGGATGAAAAAGCTTTTTAAAAAAGAGGAAGAAAATGAAGCGACAGCATTAAAAACAATAGAAACATCTGCAGAGAAAAAGGTTACTTCTCAGATTCCTCGTGTAAAATACTACTCTGATAAACGAGAAGCTGACCTGCAAGCGTCTAAACCAAATTCGGGTAGTAATTTCCGTTTCCCGTTAATTCCTGATAATGGATTTGACGAAAGTACGCAAGAATCATCTCGTCTAGAAAAGCTCGCTATACAAGAAGGCCCGATTAGAGAACGGCGCCGATCAAGACGAGTAGAAGAAGTGCAAGAAATGACATATATAGAACCAAGTACTGAGAAGGTAAAACCTACTTCTAAAGTTGAAACTAATCGAAGACCGTTCCGCCCATCAGAAATGCTTTCACCCGTTTTTGGATACAATCGTCCACAATCAAGACAAAAAGAAAATGAAGAAAGTAAGCAACAACAACGAGAAGATATTGAAATATCAATGGAAGGAAAATCAGTTGTTGATGCGTGGTTAGAGAAGAATGGCTATATAAGTTCTGATTCATCACAAGATGAATTAACAGAAGTTGAATCTACCATTGTGAAAACGAATGGAGAGCAAACGGAAGATAGTAAATCGGTTGTGAATCTAGAGAAAAACGAAGCGGCGTTACATAGCCATGAGGAACAGCTAGATAAGTTTGAAGATGTTACTGAGCAAATTCATACATCTGAAAGTGAGGTACAAGAATCTAATGTTATAGAGACAAGATTTGAAATGACAGAAGAAGTAGAGGAATCTGTAGAGATAGAAGAGTCACTTGAAGAATCTGTTACGGAAGAAGTGATAAGTGAAGTAGCAGAAGAATCTGTTATGGAAGAAGTGATAAGTGAAGTAGCAGAAGAATCTGTTATGGAAGAAGTAATAAGTGAAGTAGCAGAAGAATCTGTTATGGAAGAAGTAATAGGTGAAGTAGCAGAAGAATCTGTTACGGAAGAAGTAATAAGTGAAGTGACAGAAGAATCTGTTACGGAAGAAGTAATAAGTGAAGTAGCAGAAGAATCTGTTACGGAAGAAGTAATAAGTGAAGTAGCAGAAGAATCTGTTACGGAAGAAGTAATAAGTGAAGTGACAGAAGAATCTGTTACGGAAGAAGTAATAAGTGAAGTAGCAGAAGAATCTGTTACGGAAGAAGTAATAAGTGAAGTAGCAGAAGAATCTGTTACGGAAGAAGTAATAAGTGAAGTAGCAGAAGAATCTGTTACGGAAGAAGTAATAAGTGAAGTAGCAGAAGAATCTGTTACGGAAGAAGTAATAAGTGAAGTAGCAGAAGAATCTGTTATGGAAGAAGTAATAAGTGAAGTGACAGAAGAATCTGTTATGGAAGAAATGACAGAAGAAGTAGAGGAATCTGTAGAGATAGAAGAGTCACTTGAAGAAGAACTTACCGAAGAAGTAATAAGCGAAGTAGCAGAATTTGTTACTACCGAAGAACATCTGAAGACAGGGGAATTTGCCGAGCTGGAAGAATCAACTGTAGAAGGTAAAGAGTTTGGGCTAGTGGTAGAAACATCTTCAATAATGGAAGACTCCGATATGCAAGAAGAAACTTCAATCGTAGAAGAATCTGTTATTCAAGAGGAAACACCTGTAGCAGAGGAATCTGTAGAAATAGAAGAATCATTTGAAGCTGAAGTATCCGAGGAAACAGAAGTAGTGGATGTATCACTAGACATAGAAGAATTGATTACCGCAGAGTTTGATGAAGTACCAAAAGCAGAAAGTTTCACGCAAGAACAAACGGAAAAATTTATTCAAGCTGATGAGCAAACACAGCAAGCTGTACAAAGCTTTGCCAATGTAATAATAGAAGAAACGCAAGCTAAGAAACAGCCAGAAGTGAAAGCGGAGCAAAAAGAAAAGGTGATTGAAGAGCCAAAACGTGAGAAGAAACGTTTCGTTCCGTTTAATGTAGTGATGTTGAAGCAAGATAAACAGATGTTAGAAGAAAAACGTCGTGTAGCAATGGCAACACAACCCGCTCATACAGGGCCTGAGCAAAAACAAAATATTGAGCCGCCAGTGCAAGAGGAAATGACGCACCGAGTTGTTGTAGAAACAGTGCAAGATGTTCGAAATGTTTTACAAGCGCCGCCAACATACGAATTTCCGCCATTAACACTTTTAAATATTCCAAATCACTCAGCGACAAATGACGCTGAGTGGTTAGAGGGACAAAAAGAGCTGTTAAATACGACATTCCATAATTTCCATATCGGTGCAAAGGTTGTGAATGTGACGCAAGGACCAGCTGTTACTCGTTTTGAAGTGCAGCCAGATCCTGGTGTGAAAGTAAATAAAATTACGAACTTAAGTGATGATATTAAACTGAACTTGGCGGCTCGTGATATTCGAATTGAAGCGCCAATTCCGGGTAAAAATGCGGTTGGAATTGAAGTACCAAATAAAGAAAGTAAAGCCGTATTCCTTCGAGAAATTTTACGAAGTCCAGTGTTTACGAAAAGTGAATCACCGCTTACAGTCGCACTTGGTCTTGATATTTCAGGAACACCGATTGTTACGGATATTCGAAAAATGCCGCACGGTTTAATTGCCGGATCGACAGGATCGGGAAAAAGTGTATGTATTAATGCAATTTTAACAAGTATTTTATATAAGGCGAAGCCGCATGAAGTAAAGCTGATGTTAATTGATCCGAAGATGGTGGAACTTGCACCATATAATTCTGTACCTCACCTTGTTGCACCGGTTATTACGGATGTAAAAGCAGCAACGGCAGCCTTAAAATGGGCAGTTGATGAAATGGAACGCCGTTATGAATTGTTTGCGCATGCAGGTGCTCGTGATCTATCACGTTATAATACAATTATGAATGAACAAGAAATTCCAGGAGAAACGTTGCCGTATATCGTCATTGTAATTGATGAGTTAGCTGATTTAATGATGGTTGCACCAGGTGATGTAGAGGAAGCGATTTGCCGCATTGCTCAAAAAGCAAGGGCTTGTGGAATTCATTTATTAGTAGCGACGCAGCGTCCATCTGTAGATGTAATTACAGGATTAATTAAATCAAATATTCCAACGCGAATTGCCTTTACAGTATCATCACAAGTAGACTCTCGTACAATCATTGATATTGGCGGAGCTGAGAAATTACTTGGACGCGGTGATATGTTATTTTTAGATAATGGAACGTCAAAACCGGTTCGTGTGCAAGGGGTATACGTTTCAGATGAGGAAATTGAAAAGTCTGTTGCGCATGCGAAACGTCAAATGAAGCCAAATTATTTATTCCAGCAAGAAGACTTATTGGCAAAAACGGAACAACAAGAATCTGAGGATGAGCTATTCTTTGAGGCGTGTCAATTTGTTGTGGAACAAGGAGGAGCGTCCACATCTTCTGTACAGAGAAGATTCCGTATTGGTTATAACCGTGCCGCGCGTCTTATTGAGGAAATGGAAGCGCAAGGGATTATTTCGGAAGCACGCGGAACAAAACCAAGAGATGTCCTTATTACAGAAGATGAATTTGCTGCGATGCAGGATATACATGTATAAGAAAAGGTTTTGCTGTATACTAAGAGAAAACGTTGGATAGTAAAGTAGGGAGTATAGCGACATGAAAGAAATCGAACTAAAATTACAAGGTGAAATAAAGCGACTGACAAATAAGACGTTCAAGTTTGATGAGCGCGTTGGTGAAGGATGGTTTTCAGCGGTTTATTTCTTAAAAACTCGTGATATTATTAAAGAATTTCGAGCGGAAAGCGTTGTGACAATGCAATTTTTCCAGAAAGAACACGCTGTATTATGTGGAACAGATGAAGTGCTTGCTTTATTACAAACATTTGCGGAGTACCCTGAAGAGCTTGAAATTCACACCTTAAAAGATGGGGATAAAGTAAGTCCGTTTGAAACGGTATTAACGATTCGCGGACCTTATGAGTATTTCGGCTATTTAGAAGGTGTTATTGATGGTATTTTAGGGCGCCGCACTTCTGTGGCAACAAATGTGTATAACGTTGTACAAGCTGCGCGCAGCGGTCAGAAAGAGAAGCCTGTTATTTTCATGGGCGACCGTGATGATCATTATACACAACAAGCAGGTGATGGTTATGCTGCTTATATCGGCGGTATGAGCGCACAAGCAACACATGCGATGAATGAATGGTGGGGCAGAAGCGGAATGGGAACAATGCCTCACGCTTTAATTCAAATGTTTAATGGTGATGTTGTAGAAGCGGCAAAAGCATATCATAAAAAGTTTCCAAAAGATGAGCTAGTCGTACTAATCGATTACAATAACGATGTCATTACAGATGCACTTCGTGTTGCTCGTGAGTTCGGATCAGAACTAAAAGGCGTACGTGTAGATACATCGCGCACGATGATTGATCAATACTTCATTCGTCATCCAGAAGTACTTGGCACATTTGATCCACGCGGTGTGAATCCATCTCTAATCTTTGCACTTCGTAAAGCATTAGATGACGAAGGATTCCAGCACGTGAATATCGTAGTAAGCGGCGGCTTTGATGAAAAACGTATTCGTGAGTTTGAATCACAAAATGTTCCTGTTGATATTTATGGTGTCGGCAGTAGCTTATTAAAAATGAACATTGGCTTCACAGGTGATAACGTAGAATTAAACGGAAAACCAGAAGCGAAAGCAGGACGTAAATATCGTCCAAATCCACGTTTAGAACGAGTTCAATTACAAGCAAGGGAAGACGCGGAATAAAGTGAAACTTCCATCGGTGGGGGAGCTTCATCCCTCACCGATGGTTAGCACGTCCAATCGGGCTTTTACGGGCAGTTATTCCCAAACAATTTTATTTGTTTCTCTCTGAATATTAAGTGAGGAATAGTTAGTTTTAAATAGTTGAATAAACGGAAAAACTGGTAGGGAATTGACCCTATCAGTTTTTCTGTTATCATAGTATAATGGATTGTTTTTTGCTATAATAGGTTTGTTATGGACTTATAAGGAAGCTTAGACGTGATTATAAGAAATTCGAGATGATTACCAAAATAAGAAGAAAATCATATACTGTCTTATAGATAGACCGTTGGAATAGTTCGAAATGTTGGAGGTTCTTTAAGATGACAGTTTACCATTTTGTAGGAATTAAAGGGACAGGGATGAGTGCTTTAGCGCAAATTTTACATGATATGAAGCATACTGTTCAAGGTTCTGATGTAGACAAACGTTTTTTTACGCAAACAGCGTTGGAAGAGCGTGGGATTTCTATCCTACCTTTTGATAAGAAGAATATTGAAGAAGGACAAGTGATTATTGCAGGAAATGCATTTCCAGATACGCATGAGGAAATTGAATATGCAAAAGAATTAAATTTACCTATTTATCGTTATCATCACTTTTTAGGTGATTTTATGAGCAAGTATACGAGCGTTGCTGTAACTGGTGCTCACGGAAAAACATCAACGACAGGTTTGTTATCTCACGTAATGCAAGGAGCGAGCCCTACATCTTGTTTAATTGGTGATGGAACAGGACTTGGAGTAGAGGATAGTAAGTATTTTGTATTTGAAGCGTGTGAATATCGCCGTCATTTCTTGTCGTATCATCCAGATTATGCAATTATGACAAATATCGATTTTGATCACCCAGATTACTTTGCAGACATTAATGATGTATTTAGTGCGTTCCAAGAGATGGCGCTGCAAGTGAAAAAAGGGATTATTGCGTGTGGTGATGATGAAGAACTTCAAAAGATTCAGGCGAAAGTACCAGTTATTTTCTATGGATTTGGCGAAGATAATGATTTCCAGGCACGTAACATTCAAAAACGAACAGATGGCACTGGATTTGATGTCTTTGTTCGTAATACGTATTATGGAACGTTCGAAATCACAGGTTACGGCAATCATAGCGTGCTAAATGCATTGGCGGTTATTGCCCTTTGTCATTATGAAAACATTGATGTCGAAGTTGTAAAACAGCAGTTAACAACATTTGGCGGCGTAAAGCGTCGTTTCAACGAAAAGGTAGTAGGTGAGCAAGTAATTATTGATGATTACGCACATCACCCAACGGAAATTACTGTGACAATTGAAGCAGCTCGTCAAAAACACCCAGAACGTGAAATCGTAGCAGTATTTCAGCCGCATACATTCTCGAGAACACAAAAATTCTTAGATGAATTTGCAGAAAGTTTACGTAAGGCAGATCAAGTATATTTATGTGATATTTTCGGTTCTGCGCGTGAAAATAGAGGAGAATTAACAATTCAAGACTTACAGCAACGCATTGATGGTGCAGAGCTAGTTACAGTTATGACGACAGAAGTATTAAAGAAACATAAAAACGGCGTACTTATTTTTATGGGCGCTGGTGATATTCAAAAGTTTGAAGCTGCTTATCTAAAGGAAGTTCAAGTAGCGGAGAAAAAGTAAGGAAATGAAAAGACGTGTAGAGATACGCGTCTTTTTTTGTTGTTGACCTAGAGTTAACTCTAGGTAGTAAGATAAAGTTGTGGAAGGTAAGGGGGAGATATGATGTATACAATTGGAAAAGTTGCAGAGTTAACAGGAATGAGCATTCATACACTTCGGTATTATGAGAAATTAGGATTAGTGCCGCCGCCAAAACGAAATAGCGGTATTCGTCAATATACAGATGGAGATGTGCAGTTTTTACAATTTCTATATTCCTTAAAACAAACGGGAATGTCATTAGAAGAAATTGCAGAGTTTGCAAGTGACGGTTGTATTTTAGAAGAAATTAAGCAAAGAAAAGAAGAAGTGCCTTCGAAAATAAAAAAGCGTATTTCCATTTTAAATGATCATTTAAAAAAGATAGAAGTCCAAAAGAAACAATTAGAACGAGTAATTCAACTTACAGAACAAAAACTAGAGATTTATCATGATTTTTTAGGAGAAAAGTACTGTGAGGGCGATGATGAAAAATAAAGTGTATTTAAAGTTGCTTGGATTTGCATTATTTACTGGTGGAACATTTAATGTTTCAAAATATGCAGTACAATATTTTTCAGTTGCTCACATTGCTGCGTGGCGTTTCGGCATAGCGGCGTTTTTTATGTTAAGTATTTTAGTTATCAGGAAAAATTTGAAGTTGGAAGAGTGTAAACAGAATATTGGTTACTACATGTTACTTGGGATAGTTGGTGTATTTGGGTTTAATTTCTGTTTCTTTTTAGGAATGAAAAGTACAGAGGCTATAAATGGCTCACTCATTATGGCTACGAACCCACTTGTTACGACAATATTAGCGAGGCTGATTTTACAAGAAAAAATAGTGAGAAGGCAAGTAATCGGAATGGCATTTGGATTTATTGGTGTAATACTTGTTATTACACAAGGGTCATTCTCTGTTATACAGAATTTATCTTTTTCCATAGGAGATTTGCTTATTTTATTGGGTAATGTTTGCTGGGGATTATATAGTGTATTAAGTAGAAAGCTTATTAAAAGTGGAAGTCCTATGCACACAACAACATATACAATGATTGTCGGAGCAATTGCTTTTCTTTGTGTTTCTCCTTTACAGAAAAATATAGTGCCTATTATGGATATTCCTCTATTCGCCTGGCTTTCCATCTTATTTATGGCTATTGGAACGAGTGTATTAGGCTATTTATGGTGGAATAACGGGGTGTCTCAAATTGGGGCTGCTAAAACATCTTTATTTTTTAACTTAGTTCCAGTTGTAACAATGATTGTTTCTTTCTTAAATGGTGTAAATATAACTTCGGCACAAGTATTAGGAATGACTTTAGTAATTAGTGGTGTTCTTCTTTCATCAGGACTCTTTACATTACGTGTTAAAAAAGTAGTATAAATTTGTAATTTTTATTAACAATTTACAAATCGAAGTGTTAGAATAATAAGAAAATAAAAAGGGGATTTAGAAATGTTTACACTCAGAGTCGATGAAGAAATCAAATTACAATTGTTGGAAAAAAATCATAAAAATGAGCTGTACGAATTAGTGGACAGCAACCGAGAACATTTACGAGAATGGCTTCCATGGGTCGATCGTACGAAAACAGCGGAAGCGTATAATGAGATCTTTCCAATGTGGCTGCATCAATTCGCAGATGGAAATGGTTTTGAAGCAGGTATACGCTATAAAGGAAAACTCGTTGGGATGGTTGGTATTCATCCGGTGAATTGGGCAAAGAAAGCGGCAAGTCTTGGTTACTATCTTGCAGAAGAAGCAAGCGGAAAAGGCATTATGACACGAAGCGTAGAATGTGTGCTTCGTTATGCTTTTGAAAATTTAAAGTTAAATAAAGTTGAAATACATTGCGGCGTAAGTAATCAAAAGAGCCGTGCCATTCCAGAACGCCTTGGTTTTCATTTAGATGGAGTGCTTCGTGATGGAGAATGGTTATATGATCATTTTCATGACACTGCGGTATATAGTATGTTAGCGAGAGAATGGAAAAAAAGAAGCGTATAGTAGGACGCTTCTTTTTTTCTAAATTTACTAACAATTAATGGTACAATATGGTTAAGAGGTGATGGGAATGGAATTTCACATAAAAAAGAATCCAATTATGATATTGCTTACTGTCATTATGCTGCTACTTGTCGTAATCTCTCCTATTATATCATTCACGCTGAATGAAAAGGGATGGCTAGCAGGACTTGTGGTAGGAATATTATTTCTAGCTGTCGAGATTATTTCTATTTCTGAAATATTTGTGTTTCAACATAAAATCGTTAATGATGAGCTCGTAACAGGGCATTGGTTAACCAAGAAGAAAATTCCGCTTGTAAGTATTCGAGCAATCCGGTTTGTTGGAAAAAGTAAGAGAAATTTAGAAATTACGTACGGCGATAATTTTGAAGTACATATGATTACAATGCCAAAAGAGAAAGAAAAATTTATGGAGTTGCTTTTGCAAGGAAGTCCTCATGTGAGAATAGAAAACTAAGTAAATAAATCCCTTAACCCCCTCTCTTTTAGGTGGGCGAGAACATCTGGGCATGTATGGAAGCGGTCAGGGCCTTTTTCTGCCATGTACACCGATAAAATAAAGAGAGAAAACGAGTGTAAATCATTTTTTATTTTAAATAACAGCAACTTATATGTTGAAAAATCAAAATGGAATTATACATAAGGAGTAGCCGATGAAAGATGTAAAAGTATTATTTTGCTTTGAAATGTTAACGGTGCTCTTGATTTGTGTGAGGGGCTATGTCCGCTGGGAATGTCCTTTATACATGTCGATTGGAGTAGGGATTTTAGCAATCGTACTTCTCTATTATTTTCATTATCAATATGAGAAAAGTAAAGGGAAGAAATCTTTTAAGCAATAAAATATCAGTAACGATATGTATGCGGGAGTTTTTGATGGATATACAACTCCAGACGAGAAAGTTGCCTATGTTTTGGCTTTTCGTTTGGCAAATGTTCAACGATTTCATGTTCATACGGATACAGTTTGGCTTGGGGATAAATTGATGTAT
Source organism: Bacillus sp. S10(2024) (assembly GCF_050473865.1). Taxonomy (NCBI): domain Bacteria; kingdom Bacillati; phylum Bacillota; class Bacilli; order Caryophanales; family Bacillaceae; genus Bacillus; species Bacillus sp. S10(2024). The sequence goes on from NZ_JBFLUR010000002.1 coordinate 4,413,747, forward strand.
GAAGTATGGGTTACTCCATCTACTTAAAATAGGGGGACAGAGATATGGAATCTGGGACGGCCTTATATAGTATTTTTTCAATATTAGGACTTGTTTTCTATGTCGCAGCAGCAGCCTTCGTAGTATGTGTTATGTTAACTGTATTAAAGAGAATGAGAGAACGAAATGAGTATTTAAAAGATATACGAGATGAGCTTAGAAAGAGGAATAATACTTCGAACTAAGTTCATTTTTCATCATTTGGAGGTTTTTACATGACTAGAATAGGGATCATTCGTCACGGGAGTACACTGTGGAATAAAGAAGGAAGAGCACAGGGGAGTTCAAATATTTCCCTTGATCAAGCTGGAGTAGCAGATGCATATAAATTAGCAGAGCGTTTGCATAAGGAGAATTGGGATTTCATATATTCTAGCGATCTATTAAGAGCAAAGCGAACTGCTGAGATTATTGGAGAAAAACTTCCAACTATCCCCCTATATTTAGAAGCTAGACTTCGTGAAGCAGGCGGAGGACAGATTGAAGGGACAACGGAAGAAGAGAGGATTTTAAAATGGGGAAAGAATTGGAGAGAGTTGGATTTAGGGATTGAAAGTGCTAATAGTGTGATTACAAGAGGCCTTTCGGTCATTGAAGAGATTTCATCTAAACATGATAATAAAAATATATTAATCATTAGTCATGGTGCATTTGTTAAACATCTTCTAAAGGAATTGGTGCCTCATTTACATATGGCAGAATCTCCGAAAAATACGTCTCTAACAAAAATTATTAAACTAGAGAATGGTTGGGATTCAGAATTGTATAATTGCACTGTGCATTTAGAATAGAGTGTTGTAGTTTATTCCAGAATAATAAAACGAAGGATATACTTCTGCATACAACTTATAGGGCATATGAATATAAAAAAGACGAAGCAGCTATTGAATCTCGATAGCTGCTTCGTCTTTTTTATATTGTAAATGTCAGTTGCATGTTAGAGCCCATTTTCCACTAAACTATGATTTTACAAAAATATATTTATAAGGTGCTTTTTAGTTTACCAAAAAGCACCTTATAAATATATTCTCTCAACTTATTGACAATGATAATCGTTATCTTTAATATTAATTTGATTTTTCATTTCATTAAGGGGGACTTTTATGAAAGTTCGTAGTTTGGTTAGGAAGATTCATTTATACCTTAGCATGATAGCTGGTATGTTCATTGTGCTAATTGGATTGACTGGGAGTTTGCTTGTCTTTGACAACGAATTAAATCGTATGATTTATCCTAATTTATACAAAATAACTAAGGGTGAACCGGTTACATATCAGAAAGCTTTGCAAGTGGTAGCAAGTGCATATCCAAAGGGAGAAATTCAGCGTGTGTATACGCCAGATGATCCACACTCTCAAGGGGTTTATTTGTTTAATTTGAAAGAAGGAAAAGGGACGAAATCTGTATATGTTGATCCAGGGACTGGTAATATAAATGGAGATTTAGGGGAAAAGGCGTTTTTTAATCAAGTCAAAGAAATTCATTATCATTTACTTCTGAAAGATTTTAACGGTAAAGAAATTGTCGGTATTATTGGATTTGTTTTCTTTTTTATTAGTTTATCTGGCTTGTATTTATGGTGGCCTGGAATTAAAAAGTGGACACGTGGTTTTGTTATACGGCGCAGTAAGAATACATATGTAAAACAGTATGATCTACATAAAGTCATTGGAATCAGTGCTATGCCACTTTTATTAGTGGTTTCATTAACAGGGGCACTTTTTGCATACGATAAGACAATTTTTGGGTGGTTCGGAGCGAAAACGAGTGTCATGCCACCGAAGGAGAAACTTATTTCTAAGCCTCTTTCAGGAGGAAAACTCCCTCTTGATCACTTGTTAAGTGAAGCTGAAAAGGCGGTTCCTCAAGGGACTATTACGCAAGTAAGGATGCCAGCGAAAGCTAAAAAAGGAAAAGCAGAAGGTGCTGTGGAAATTCGTTTGAGCCGTCCATACGATCCAGGGAATGGGAATGTGAAAATGTGGGTTGACCAGTATAGCGGGAAAGTGTTGTCTAAACAAGACCCAAAGGTGGATGATGGACTGAAGTATCAGACATGGCTTAAACCACTACATACAGGAACGTTTGGTGGTTCATTTACAAAAGTCTTATATGTGATTGGTGGTCTTACACCATCAATCTTAATGCTTACTGGGATATATATGTGGTGGCACAAGAAAAAGAATAAGCGAAAGCTAAAACATTCTTCAGTAACTGCAGCATAACTATAGAAGCCCAAATAAGAAATCCCGTCAGAACAAAAGCTGGCGGGATTTCTTATTTCATTACACAATTTTTTTAGAGGCCTTGTTATTTGAATAGAGGCGTTCCCAAAGTTCGTACATTTTACTTCTGCCATTATCAATTTCAGGATTAAATTGAATTGCAGCTTGTTTGCGAACAGTGCGGACATGTTGCACTGCTTGTTGTAGTTGTTGATCAATTGTTCCTAATCCTTTTCCGACATGTTTGGCGATAGATAATCCTGCCGTTGTTCCTTGGGCCATGGCAATTTTACCGCTTTCGATGCCGGTAATATTACCAGCGACAAATAGCCCATCAAGAGGCGTTTCCATCGTCTCTGAATGGTGAGGGACGTGGCCGCCAAGTTCAGGAATGTATTGAAATGGGCACCCGGCAACAGCAGCAAGCTCTGCTAGCGGATATAAGCCGCCTGCAATGCATACGAAATCTGCAGTGCAAATTGTTTCAGATCCCTGAATAATATTGCCATTTGTATCAATATCGGCCACGCGTACCCCTTCCACTTGATCTTCACCGATAATTTCAAGTGCTGCTTTCCGAAGTTGGAGAGGGGTACCATTTACTTTCATGCCGTTTTTCGGATAAAAGTTTAAACCGATTTTTCTCATCCAGTCATTTTTCATGAAATGGCTCCCGATGCGTAGCAGCGGCGATGGAGCGAGATGTGCTGCATTTAAGAGAGAGTTCATGACCGTTTCGGGGTCACCAGCTTGTTTACTAAGGACACTTTTTTCCGGAAGCACAATGCGATCAACTGTTATGCCAGCTAGTTGTAATTCATTTAAAATCGCAAATGATAAAATATTCGCTCCGATAATGACTCCTTTTTGGCCAACTTGGACACGGTGAACATTTGTCATTACTTGCGCTGCGCCGATTGACATGACACCAGGAAGGGTCCAGCCTGGAAGCGGGATAGAGTACTCAGCCGCCCCGGTAGCTACTAATACAAATGGTGCTTCTAGCGTACCGAAACTTGTATGCACATTCCATATGTTATTTTCTTTATTTAAGTTGTAAACAGATACGCCGCAACGAATATCGACTTCCAATTGCTGTGCTTTTTGATAAAGGCGTTTCGATTCTTCAATTCCATTCCACCATTCACCAGAAGGCTCTTGATGAAGTTGTCCGAGTAATCTGCCGCCTGGCTTTATAAATTCATCAATAACGGTCACTTTGAGACCAAATTCCGCCCCAGCAATAGCTCCTGCTAATCCTGCTGGACCTGCTCCAATTACAATAACATCTATCATCGCTTTTCCACCATCCTTCTTACAATATTCGGATGCTGTTTCCCGCTTTCAACGACCATATCTTGCTGGACAACTGTTAAGCAAGCTCTTACGTTTGGTTGCTGATTGACAGTTACACGACATTCTAAGCAGTGACCGATGTTGCAATAAATTCCTCTAGGTGTTCCGGTATCTTCATGAACACGTAGTTTTCTTATCCCATTTGCTAAAAGAGCAGCGGCAATCGTTTCATTTTCATACGCTTCATATTCGACTCCATCAAATTGAAAAGAAATACGTTCTCTATCATCTAAATTCCCTAAAATGGGATGATTCATAATTCTAGTCATTGTTTTTCACCTACTGTTCCAAATGTCACCGGCCGAACTGGGGGCTGGTATTTTAACGGAATTTCACTAGGTGATACATTAGGGATGATGCTTTCAATAATGTTATCTAATGTTAGGCGGCACGTGCGGCCTCCGCAAAAGCCCATTCCTGCTCGTGTTCTTAATTTTAATTCTCTCGCTGTGCATTGATGCTGATTTGCTGTTTGATGAAGTTGTCCGTAAGTAACCTCTTCACAACGACAAACTACAATGCTATCTTTGTTCCCCATTTGAATTCCTCCTCCATTGTCGTTCATAAAAATACTATGCAAAAAATGTGCCAATATGGAGGAGGAAGAGCGTTAGTTTAAGTTAAGCCGCTTTAATCGATTATATAAGGTGGCTCTTGTGATACCGAGCTGTTTTGCGCACTCTAATTTATTTCCATCTAAAATATGTAACGCTCTTTCAATTATCTTTTTCTCATGTTGATCCATTTCTTCTTGCAATGGTAAGATGGTGCAATCATTTTCTAGGAGTACATGATTTGCAGTCTTTAGCGTGTCTTCAAAGCTAATATTGTTGGTATGGAAGGGTAAGTACTCTCTTTTTATTACACCATCTGTTGCGAATACGATAAGTCGCTCTATGACGTTGCGCAGTTCGCGAATGTTACCAGGCCAATTATAGCGAAGCAGTTCATGCATGACTTCTGGCGGGAATTCATGAATTGGCCGCTGATAACTCAAAGAAAAATCATGTAAAAAATAATGAGTTAATTCAATAATATCTTCTTGCCGCTCTCTTAAAGGAGGGATATGCAAACTAACTACATTTAGCCGATAATATAAATCTTCACGGAACTGTCCTTGTTTCATCAATTCTTGTAAATCACGATTTGTGGCAGCGATGATACGGAAGTCGATGTTGATTTCTTTTTCTCCGCCGACCCGATAATATTTCCGTTCCTGCAGTACGCGTAGAAGCTTTACTTGCATTTCGAGGGGCATTTCACCTATTTCATCAAGAAACAATGTCCCACCTTTTGCTAGTTCTATTTTTCCCTTTTTTCCTTTACTGTCAGCACCAGAGAAGGCGCCCCGTTCGTATCCGAATAGTTCACTTTCAAATAAAGATGCCGGTATTGCACCGCAGTTAATCGAAATAAAAGGCGCTTTCGGTTCCTCGCTTGCTTCATGAATCGCTTTGGCAAACACCTCTTTTCCGACACCACTTTCGCCTAATATGAGAACAGTAGATTTTACAGAACATACTCTTCTAGCTAAATCTACTGTTCTTTGCAGGGCAGCACTTTTTCCTTTAATGGAATGAAAGGGATCGGATGAATCCTTATATTTTGCTACTTCTTGTTCTAGCCGGTGTACTTCATTGGACATGTTAAATAATTTCTCATTCAGTACAACTTGATTTGTAATATCTGTTTCTGAAACGACTGCACCGATAATCTGATCGTTAAAATAAACTGGGTTAGAGTTAATTAAGACAAATAAATCAGACTGAGGCTGATGGTGCTGCCTTGCAATGCGTTTCCCTTTATGTAGAGATTGCAAGATTTCTAGATTTTTATAATCAAAGAAATCAGTAATTGGTCGGCCAATTATATTTTGCCGCTTAACCGAGAATATTTTTTCTGCTCCTTCTGTCCATGTACGAACGCGTTCCTTATCATCAATGACCGTGACAGAAGAATCCGTCGTTTGAATGACAGTTTCATAAAAAGCTTTTAATTGATTGTAAGAGTTATGAAGAAAATGAATGAGTTGAGCAGCTGTTATACAGCCTGTTGGACTTTTATTTGTATCAAGAATAATAGCTGTGGAATGATGAGTAAACGCCTGAAGTAAGGTGAATAATGAATCATCCTCGTATACGACTTGACATAGAAGCTCAGGCATTTTGGGTGTTGAACGATAATAAAATTCTCCGTTTTTCTGTTCGATCTGCTGTTTATCGAATGATGTATCTATTAGATATTGTTTTATTATTTCTTTTACTGACGGCAATGAAAACATAATGATCTCTCCCATACTGTAAAAAAATATTAACACTGTAAAGGGAATTATACACTTATTTACAAAAAATTTAAAATATTTCGTAATAAAGTAAAACTTCCATCAGTGGAGGGATTTTTTCATCCCCTGCTGATGGTTAGCTCGTCTAATCGATTTATCCTTCGCGCTTTTCTTTTCGTATTGAGGCGGGGGAGGAAGGTACTGCCCGTTAAAGTGGGATAAAGTAGCAAGGGAAGAAATAATAATTCATTTTGAAAGTTTTACGTTAATTGGCACACGAATTGCATTTTAGGTAATGAGGCCATTTCATCGAGAGGAGGAATGTCATGTGAGACATTGTGACGTGTTAGTCATTGGCGGGGGAATTATTGGTTGTTCGATTGCTTATTATGCTTCTAAATACGGAAGAGACGTAACGATAATTGAAAAAGGAGAATTTGTTAGTGGCACGTCTTCACGATGTGACGGCAATATTTTGGCGATTGATAAAGACCCAGGTTTTGATAGTCAGATGTCGTTGTTTAGTCAAAATTTAGTGGATGAATTAAGTAAAGAGTTAGAACATTCATTTGAATATCGTGCTCCGGGAAGCATCCTCGTTTGTGAATCAGAGGAGGAGATGGAAGCGGCACAAAAATGGGTAGATCGTCAAAAAGCCGCTGGTTTACCATTTCGAATGCTTGACCGACAGGATATTCGGCAGGAGTCTCCCTTTTTTGCAGATGATTTATTAGGAGGGCTAGAATGCGCCACTGATTCCACAGTGAATCCTTATCTTTTAGCTTTTTCACTTTTGGAGGAGGCAAAAAAATTAGGAGCAAAAGCTTTCAAACATACAGAAGTAAAACAAATGAAAAAAGAAGAGAGTGGCTCATTTATTGTAGAAACGACAAACGGAGTTTTTACTGCGGATCATGTCGTCAATGCGGCAGGAGTCTGGGCGCCTAGAATCGGAAAGATGCTAGATCTGTCGATACCGATTGAACCGAGAAAAGGACATATTATCGTCGCTTCAAGGCAGCAGCATGTAGGGTCCCGAAAAGTAATGGAGTTTGGCTATTTAATTTCTAAGTTTGGTGGAAAACGCATTGTTGACCCGCTAACTGAGAAATACGGGGTTGCTCTTGTCTTTGAACCAACAGAAAGTCAAAATTTTTTAATTGGCAGCAGCAGAGAGTTTGTTGGCTTTCATACGGCAGTAAACAATGAAGTCATTAAATGTATTGCAAACCGGGCAATCCGGTTTTATCCGAAAATGGCAGACATGATGGTAATTCGTTCATATGCAGGGTTGCGTCCATGGACGGAGGATCATTTGCCGATCGTTTCACGCGTAGATACAATTCCAAATTATTATATTGCGGCGGGCCATGAAGGAGACGGCATTAGCCTCGCAGCAGTAACAGGGAAAATAGTAGAAGAACTCATTAACGAAAAAGAAACGTCTATTCCCGTTGATCCGCTTAGCTTTAACCGATTTACAGAAAGGATGTTGAGCAGATGAGGGCACAAAGAGTCTTTACAACAATTGATACACATACAGGCGGGAATCCGACGAGAACATTAATTAGCGGGCTTCCAAAACTAGTTGGGGAAACAATGTCAGAAAAAATGCTCCATATGAAAAAGGAATATGATTGGATTCGCAAACTGTTAATGAATGAACCGCGCGGCCATGATGTCATGTCTGGTGCTTTATTAACGGATCCTTGCCATCCAGAAGCTGATATTGGAGTAATTTACATAGAGACGGGTGGATATTTACCGATGTGTGGACATGACACGATTGGTGTGTGTACAGCTCTAGTTGAGTCTGGATTGATTCCCATTCAGGAGCCCGTTACTTCCTTAAAGTTGGATACGCCTGCTGGACTCGTTGAAGTAGATATTTCAATAGAAAATGGAAAAGCAAAAGAAGTGTCTTTTTGCAATATCCCGGCGTTTCTTTTAAAAAGCATTTCTGTTGATGTCGAGGGAATTGGGCGTATAGATGCCGATATTGCATATGGCGGGAATTTTTACGCAATTATTGAAGCGAAATCGGTTGGATTGGAGTTAATTCCAGAAAATGCTTCTCACATAATTGAAACAGCAATCAACATTAGAAACAACATTAATGAAAAAGTTGAAATCGTTCATCCACAATATTCGTTTATTAAAGGGCTAACCCATGTTGAGTTTTATACTGAACCAACTCATGAGGAAGCGGATGTGAAAAACACAGTAATTGTTCCTCCGGGGGGAATCGACCGTTCTCCATGCGGAACGGGTACCTCTGCGAAATTAGCTGTTCTATATGCGAATCAAGAAATTTCAATTGGCGAAGAATTTGTTCATGAAAGCATTGTCGGTTCCTTATTTAGAGGACGCGTATTGGAAACGACGGATGTGGAAGGGGTTGATGCTGTTGTAACCCAAATTACAGGATCCGCTTGGCTAATGGGAATGCACCGATTCTTCTACAATGAGAAAGATCCACTTAAAGAAGGCTTTCTGCTCATTCCGCCAATGGAACATGAAACGGAGGACGTGAAATGAAAATTCAGAAGACGTATTCAACAACAGATGTACACGTAGCTGGAGAAGCGTTTCGTGTTATTAAAGATGTGCCATTCATTCATTATCAAAATTTGGAGCAGTTAAATGAGCGGTTTATGTATGTATTTGCAAATGACATCTATCTTTTATTGAATGAACCGCGCGGATTTGCTGGGATGAATGGCTGTCTTGTTGTTCCAACGATTAGCGAAGAAGCAGATGCCGCAGTATTATTTTTAAATCATGAAGGAACGGTTCCGATTCATTACGGCGGCATTGTTGCTGTTATTACAACTTTATTGGAGTGCGGTCATTTGCAGCCGAGAGCGTCAAATGAATATAAAATCGAAACGCTCAGAGGTGTGATTTCCGTTACTGCTTTGATAGAGAATGATGAAGTAGTTTCAGTGGCGATAGAAAGTGAACCGTGTCACGTAGTGGAGACAAACATTCCATTGTCTGAGTCGAATGTCAATACACAGTTCTCCCTCGTGCAAGCCGATCAATTATATGCAGTGTTTGAGAAAGGTGATATTGCCACAGAGATTCGTGTTGAGGAACTGTCTGAATTAAAGAGATGGGGACAAAGGATGTATCAAGCTCTTGAGTCGAAATTTCAAGTAAGAGGTATCATTTTAATGGATGATTCGCATGTGCAAGAGGGCCGAATTAAAACAATCACGTTTCGTGAAGACCGGTACATCGTTCGCTCTCCAGGATTTGAATCGACAAAGGCATGCTATACAAGTTTACTTTCTAAAGGGAAATTGTATATGGAACCGCCATTTGTAAATGAAAGTATTTTCGGGAGTACTTTGACAGTACAAGTAGCGAAACAAACAGAGGATGGATACAAATTCACTTTAAAAAGCCGCGGCTTTATTACAGGAATGCAACTATTTGTATTAGATCCGACAGATCCGTTACCTGCTGGATTTTTACTGAAATAATGGAAGTGTAACCGATTATCTTTGTATAAGATTTATAGAGTAATAAAAAACGACATGAAAATCCTTTTTTAGGGAAGACGAGAGCATCTGGCCATGCATAGAAGCTATCATGTTTTATTCTGCACAGCCGCGATATGTTGAACAATCAAAATGAATTTAGATAGTGAAAAACATTAAGGGGGAAATAGAAATGACAACAATTAGAGGAGCTTATCCAGTATTAATTACGCCAATGACTGGGGCGCAGGAGATTGACTGGGGCGGTGTGAAAAATAATGTGAGCTACTTCGTAGATCAAGGCGTTGCAGGGATTGTAATTAATGGAAGTACTGGAGAGTTTGTAAGTTTATCAAAAGAAGAAAAGTTCCAAATGGTTGAAACTGTATTAAAAGAAGTAAACGGCCGTATTCCGGTTATTGTAGGAACAGCAGCTGAAACAACAAAAGAAACGATTGAATATACGAAACAGGCGGAAGCACATGGTGCAGATTGTGCGCTCATTATTAATTCTTATTACTGCAAACCGAAAGAAGAAGAAATTTATTTCCACTTTAAAGAAGTATCAAATGCAGTGAATGTACCGATTATGCTGTACAACAATCCATTTACATCAGGCGTTGATATGAGTACAGAGTTGATGCTGAAAATCGGCAAAGAATGTGAAAGAGTTACCCACATTAAAGAATCAAGTGGAGATATCCGCAAAGCGAGAGATCTTGTTAGACAAGGTAAAGGGGACATTGAAATTTTCTGTGGTTCAGAAGATTTAGTTATGGAGTCTTATTTGGTCGGGGCAACAGGCTGGATTTCTGTTGCAGGGAATATTGTACCAAAGCTTGTTACCCAAATGTTCAATCACTTCCAAAACGGTGAGTTAAAAGAAGCTTGGGAAATCAATGATCGTATTTTACCGCTTTGTGAATTCCTTGAAGAATCAGGAAAATATGTGCAAATTGTGAAACGTTCGATGGAATTGAATGGACAGGCAGGCGGACCTTCACGCTATCCTCGTTTAGGGTTGACATCTGAGGAAGATCAAAAGCTTAAGGATATTTTAGCAAGTTTAACTGCACAACGTGTATGAAAGGAAAAACTCATCCATAAGGGGGATTCACCCCCTATTTATGGTTAATTGCAGATTTTTTTTGGTTTCTCATACCACAAATCACAAATAGCAAGATATAAAATGTAAAGGGGAGAGGAATATGTTAACTACACAAATCGAATTAAAGCCGAGGGTAAAAGCTTTTTTAGAAGGAAATATTGAACTCTTTATTGATGGGAAATTTGTACCAGCGGTAAGCGGCAAAACGTTTGAAACGTATAATCCAGCAACAGAAGAAGTACTTGCCTTTGTAAGTGAGGCTGGGGAAGAAGATGTTGATTTAGCAGTAAAGGCTGCACGCAGAGCATTTGAAAAAGGAGCATGGCCTGACTTAAGTGCGGCTGAAAGAGCTCATTTCATTTACAAGTTGGCTGATTTAATTGATGAGCATAAAGAAGAACTAGCACAATTGGAAGCGCTCGATAATGGAAAACCATATCAAGTAGCACTAGAGGACGATATTCCAGCAACAGTAGAGCATTATCGTTATTATGCTGGCTGGGCAACGAAAATACTTGGTCAAACAACGCCAATTTCAAAGGACTATTTAAACTATACACGCCATGAACCAATTGGGGTTGTTGGTCAAATTATTCCATGGAACTATCCGTTAGTAATGGCGGCGTGGAAAATGGGGGCAGCACTGGCGACAGGATGTACAATCGTCTTAAAACCTGCTGAGCAAACACCATTATCTCTGTTATATACAGCGCAACTTTTTAAAGAAGCTGGCTTCCCGGACGGCGTTGTCAATTTCGTTCCTGGATTTGGTCAAACAGCAGGAGCAGCAATTGTGAATCATCATGATATCGAAAAAGTGGCTTTTACAGGTTCGACTAATACTGGTAAATATATTATGCGCCAAGCAGCTGAAACAATTAAACATGTGACGTTAGAGCTTGGAGGAAAATCACCAAATATTATTTTAGAAGATGCAAATATAGAAGATGCAATTACTGGTGCCTTTAACGGTATTATGTATAACCATGGACAAAACTGTAGTGCAGGATCTCGCGTGTTCGTTCACCGAAAGCATTATGAAAAAGTGGTGGAAGAATTTGCAAAACTTGCGAACGATGTAAAACTTGGTGCAGGAATGGAAAGAGGTACGGAAATGGGACCACTTGTTTCGAAAAAGCAACAAGAGCGCGTGTTACATTATATCGAAAAGGGAAAAGAAGAAGGCGCAAGAATTGCAGCTGGCGGTGCGAAGGCATTTGAAAAAGGGTACTTCGTCAGACCAACTATTTTTGCTGATGTTACAGATGATATGATTATCGCCAAAGAAGAAATTTTTGGTCCAGTAGTGGCAGTTCTGCCGTTCGATACGGTAGAAGAAGTAATTGAAAGAGCGAATAACACACCATTTGGACTCGCTGCAGGTGTATGGACAGAAAATGTTAAAACTGCACACCAAGTAGCGAATCGCTTAAAAGCTGGTACAGTATGGATTAATGATTACAACTTAGAAGATGCAGCAGCGCCGTTTGGTGGTTATAAGCAATCAGGTATTGGGCGCGAAATGGGCTCTTATGCGCTTGATAATTATACAGAAGTGAAGAGTATTTGGGTGAACTTGAAATAAAGATTGAAAACAGATATAAAAACCCTTTTTTTAGGTGGGAGAGAGCATTTGGCCGTACATAGCAGCGGTCAGTGCCTTTTCCTGCCACATGCGAGGTTTAAAACAAAGGGAGAAAGTGAGTTAGGATATTCTATCTAGTAAACTTTTAAGGGAAATCTATATTGCCCTTCTAGAAAATGATAAAGTAATGGCAATAGTCTCCTTTTAAAATACTGAAAATTAAGAAAATAAAACAAGAGGGGAGAGGTTAGAGGATGTCTAATAAAGGGAAGTTTAAAAGAGAAATATCACTATTAGATTTAGCCTTTATCGGTTTTGGCTCTATGTTTGGATCAGGCTGGTTGTTTGCTGCTAGCCATGTTGCTGGAATAGCAGGTCCGGCGGGAACTATTTCATGGATCATTGGTGGATTTGCTATTTTGTTATTAGGACTTGTATATTGTGAACTTGGGGCAGCACTTCCACGAGCTGGAGGAATTGTTCGCTATCCTGCATATTCTCACGGTCCGATACTTGGATATTTACTTGGATTCATTACTCTTATTGCATTTTCAAGTTTAATCGCAATTGAAGTAGAAGCGGCTAGGCAATATGCTGCAGCTTGGTGGCCAAGTCTGACGCAAGAAAACTCTACTTTACCGACTGTAAGCGGCTGGCTTATGCAATTTGGACTACTCGTCATTTTCTTTTTGTTAAATTACTGGAGTGTAAAAACATTTGCGAAAACAAATTTAATCATAACCATCTTTAAATTTTTTGTACCAGCATTAACAATTGTTGTATTGTTAATGTATTTAAATGCCGATAATTTTTCAAGTGCTGATTTTGCGCCGTTTGGATTTTCTGGTGTACAAGCAGCCATTTCTGCCGGTGGTGTTATTTTTGCTTATTTAGGACTGACGCCTATTGTATCAGTTGCAAGTGAAGTGAAAAATCCGCAAAGAACGATACCCATTGCTCTTCTTTTATCTGTCGTCTCTTCAGCGATTGTTTACGTTCTTTTGCAAGTTGCTTTTATTGGAAGTATTCCAACTGAAATGCTTAGCAACGGCTGGGCGGGAATTAGTAAGGAATTTAGTTTACCATTTAAAGATATTTCTCTTTTATTAGGACTAGGCTGGATGGCCTATTTTATCGTTTCCGATGCGATTATATCACCGAGCGGAGCGGGGAATATTTATATGTCAGCTACGCCTCGCGTTATATATGGCTGGGCTCAGGGCGGAACATTATTTAAAGTATTTTCTAAAGTTGATGAAAAATCAGGCATACCAAGACCGGCTCTTTGGCTTACTTTTGCTCTTTCTATTTTCTGGACATTACCGTTTCCTTCATGGGAAGCACTAATTAATGTTGTTTCTGCAGCGCTTGTATTAAGTTATGCCCTTGCACCGATTACAGCAGCGGCACTTAGAAAACGGACTCCTGAGCTAAATCGTCCATTTTTGGTAAAAGGAATGTCAATTATCGGGCCGCTTTCATTTATCATTGCTTCATTAATTGTGTACTGGTCTGGTTGGAAAACGCTTTCTTGGTTGCTGTCTTCACAAGTTATCATGTTTGTCATTTATCTATGCTGTAAAAAATGGGTACCAACTTCACAAGTATCTTTAGCCCAACAAATTAAGTCATCGTTATGGCTCGTTTTTTACTACATTGCCATAATGGTAGTGTCATACTTCGGTATGTTTGGCGAGGGAAAGGGGTATTTAACAAATTCAACAGATTTGCTAGCGGTCAGTATTGTTTCCTTGATTAGCTATTACTGGGCGGTTCATACGGCTTTACCGGTTGTGGACTTGGATGATGAAGATGAAGTAGAGAGCACTGATTATGTAAAGATAGAGAATGCGCCGGTTAGTAAATGATTTTGTATAGGTACAAATCTTAAAACCTTTTTCCTGCCAGGTGCGAGGGTGAAAAAGGAGAAAACAAAAACATTGAGAGGGAAGAAGCGTATAGAGAACGCTTCTTCCTTTTTTCTGAATTTACTAATTTTTTCATGGTATAATATGGATAGCTACGGGTAAGAACGAAATTTGTTAGGAGGCGGATACATTGCGTGAGGCTTTACAACAACGCTGGAGTTTGGATGAGATTTTTCCTGGGGGAAGTGAGTCGAATAGCTTCAAACAGTTTCTTATAAAGCTTGAGGGAGATGTTGTTAAAGAAACAGCCACAACAATAGAAATTAAGGAACTAGAATCAATTAGTGGATATGAAGAGTGGATTGAACAAATGAATCGAATTCAAGAGATGTCTATTCGTTTGCTAGAAGCAACCCACTTTGTGGAATGTTTGGAATCAGAAAATGTGGAAGATGAGCAGGCTGTTATATTAAGTGAAAAAGCAAGGAATATCTCATCACAATTTGAGATCGTCATCAGCAATTTTGAACAAACTTTGGTACATATACCGGACGAGATTTGGGAGCAGGTATTGCAGCTGGAACAAATCAAACCAATCGCTTTTCCACTTCAAGAAAAAAGAGAAAAGGCGAGAGGGAAATTACCGGTAGCACAGGAAAAGTTGATCCAAGATCTTTCTATTAATGGCTATCATGCTTGGGTCAATTTACATAACTCTATCATCGGAAAAACGAAGATTGTTCTAGAGGAAGATGGACAAAGAAAGTACCTTAATTTTGGACAAGTATATAATCAATTACATTCATCTATCAATCATTATTCTAGAACGAATCTCGTAAATGCTTTACATAATGCAGGCGAAAAAGTAGCTGAGACATGCGCAGTAGCTCTAAATAATATTGCTGGTTTTCGCCTACAAGTATATAAACATCGGGGAGTAGATTCCATTTTAACAGAACCGCTCCGTTACAATAGAATGTCACAATCAACGCTTGATTCTATGTGGGAGGCTGTCAATCAAAGTAAGCCTGTCATAGCTTCATATTTAAAAAGAAAGGCACGTTTACTAGGGTTAGAAAAAATGGATTGGTTCGATATATATACGCCTATAGGAAAAGTAGCGAAGACTTATACATATGAAGAGGCTGCTGAAATAATCCTTACTGGGTTTCATTCTTTTAGCCCTAAATTAGCGAATTATACAGAAAGAGCATTTCAGGAAGGTTGGATTGATTCTGAAAACAGGAATACAAAAGCAAGTAGAGGATTCTCAGCTAGATTTCCGCTAACGAAGCAAGCTCGTATCTTCATGAATTTTCAAGGAACACATAATAATCTCGCTATACTTGCCCATGAATTAGGACATTCTTTTCATCAAGGCATTATTTCAAATGATGTTCCGCCATTTGCGCAGCAGTATACGATGGCTGTTAGTGAAACAGCTTCTACGTTTGCAGAAACGCTTATTTTAAATAAAGTAATTCAAGATACTTCAAATGAACATGACAAACTGCTTCTTCTAGAGGCAAAGATACAAACAGCGCTTAGTTATTTGATCGGAGTACAGGGGAATTTTATGTTCGAAAGAGATTTTTATGAAATTCGAAAAGAGCGGGTTGTAGGAGTCGATGAATTGAACCATTTGATGAAAAAAGCACAGCAGTACGCATTCAATGATTCTCTTGCTTCTTATCATGATTTTTCATGGGTTTGGAGTCGTCATATCTATTTCACAGATAAACCTTTTTATAATTTTCCGTACACATTTGGTTTTCTATTTAGCCAAGGAATCTACGCAACTGCACTTCAAGAAGGACATTCATTTGAAGAAAAATATATAGATTTGCTTCGAGATACTGGCAGAATGACTGCTGAACAATTAGCTTTTCACCATCTTGGCTTTGATCTAACAAAACAAGAATTCTGGGAGAAAGCAATGCAAATTGTTTTACAAGATATAAAAGATTTTCTTGCTTTAACAGAGAAGACTCTCAGTGAGGAGGGAATGCAATGTTGAATGTAGCATCAAGAACAGAAGAGTTAAGAACAAAACTACAAAACATATTAGCTAGCCAATATAAAGAGTTGGGAATTAAAAGTTTAGAAGTAGCAGGAAGCGGCGTCCAAAATGTTGTCTTTCGAGGAGATTCGAAAACAGGTTCATTTGCTTTTCGTGTACCGTGGGAGCGGGAAGTTGCTAATATCAATGAAAATTTATTTAGTAGCCGCCTTTCATTACAAAAAGAAGCAAAGCTTTCTAAGTTTTGTCATTCTCAAGGAATTCCTGTGCCAGCCGTTCATAGACTGCATCTTTCTGAGGAACTTGATTTTTTAATTTCGGATTATATAGTTACTGACTCTACTCTGATTTCTTCTTATGAAATTGGAGAATTAGCCAATAAGCTTCATCATATGCCGATTGAAGGCTTACATTATGAAAATGAGAATGGGGAGTCGACAGAAAAGCATATAGCAGAGCGCCTTGTCAGAAGGCTACAATCATTTAACGAAATTACTTCTTTACGTATTCCATTTCCAAAAGCAGAAGAAATTGAGGCGACTCTAAAGGAGGGGGAACAGATAAAAAGGCTGCTCCATATGGATATTCGACCTGCCAATATAATTGGTCATGGCGGAGAAATTCAGGCAATCGTTGACTGGGACAATGCTCTCATTGGTCACCCGCTTCTTGAACTGATGAGAATAGCGGAAGTGAATGAAGTGAATTGGAGTGAATTTAAGGCCGGATATAAAAATGAGCATATTTTTGATTCTCTTCCAAAAATTGTTTGTCTATTTTACAGGCTTGATACGGCGCTGATGCTTGCGAACCTTTTTATCTCTCATCTTAAAATAAAAGATAAAGGATTGTATTATAAGGAACGTGTTGAAGTAATTGGTAATGAAATACATAAAATTTTATAAATTTAGTAGAATTAGGAGAAATAAATATGGATATAAATTTGGAAATTGAAAAAGTAAAACTAGAGAATAAAAGCGTTTTAAAGAATTTAACGGAACTATATAAATACGACTTTAGCGAATTTGACCCTGAAGATGTGAATGAGCATGGTTTGTATGAATATATGTACGTAGATCATTATTTTACAGAGGAGAATCGCTTTCCGTTTTTTATAAAAGTGAATGGAAAGTATGCAGGCTTTGCACTGATTCGAGCGATTGAGGAAAATGACCGTACATACTACTCCATGGCAGAATTTTTTGTCATGAAAAAATATCGGAAAAGTGGTGTAGGAAAACAAGCGGCTTTTCAATTGTTTTCTAAATTCCCGGGGGAATGGGAAGTTTCAGAGATGGAAGAAAATGTTCCAGCTCAAGCATTTTGGAGGAAAGTCATTTCAGCGTACACGAATAATGAATACCGTGAGATAAGGAAAGACGGTTGGGACGGACCGATTCAAGTGTTTGATTCGAGCGGGAGTATGTAAGTGTTTCTATACATTATGGGGGGAGTATCATGGTACTACAACGAGTAAGCTTACTAACAATTGGTGCGTTTAACTTACCGGTTCTTCGTGCGTTTTACAAAAGCTTAGGATGGGAAGAAACAGAAATCAGTTCAGATACTTACGCTGCGTTTAAAACGGCGGGTGTTATTCTTTCGATCTTTCCTATTGAGGAATTAGCAAAGGATGCTGGCGTTTCAATCACTCAAGACGTAGAAACGTTTCGTGGTGTAACGTTTGCGATTAACGTTGATCATCCTGAACAAGTTGATACAACGATTGAGGAAATTCGAAAAGCAGGCGGAAGAATTTTACGCGAGCCAAGCGATGCGTTCTGGGGAGGGAGAACAGCATATTTTGCTGACCCTGAAAATAATCTTTGGGAGGTTGCTTGGAACCCAGATTCTGTATTTGATGAAAGAGGGGCTATGCTTACTTTTTAATTATTAGAAAGGGAATTTTATATGAATATGAAAACCTATCCCGTAACGCCAGATGATTTGAAGTTAATTGAGGAAGCGACAACGAAAATTAAAACCTTATATAAAGAAAATTGTCATCATGTAGGTGCAGCATTGCGTACTATATCGGGTGAAATCGTGTCAGCTGTTCATATTGAAGCGTATATAGGACGAGTTACGGTTTGTGCTGAAGCAATCGCAATTGGTAGTGCAATATCAAATGGTCATAAAGGATTTGATACCATTGTGGCTGTTCGTCATCCCTATTCAGATGAACCCAATCGGGAAATTACAGTAGTCAGTCCATGTGGGATGTGCAGAGAACTTATTTCAGATTATGCGCCTCATTGTTATGTGCTTTTAAAGGTTGGTAATGAAATTATTAAAACAACAGTTGATGAACTAATTCCTTGTAAGTATAAAAGATAGTAAACTTAGTATAAAACAACACATTCAAGAAGAAATGAATAGAGCTTTACAATAAACAAAAGTGAGCACAACAACCTGTGCTCACTTTTTCAATCTTATTTCAAGTTCTCAGGGTTTAACGCTTCTAATTCAGGTACAACGAAGCGGCCGTCTTTACGGATTAATACGTCGTCGAAGTAAATTTCGCCGCCGCCATATTCAGGGCGCTGGATGCATACTAAATCCCAGTGGATGTTAGAGTTGTTGCCATTCCATGCATCGTCGTATGCCTGTCCAGGTGTGAAGTGGAAGCTGCCGTCGATTTTCTCGTCGAATAGAATATCGCCCATTGGATGTAAAATGTATGGGTTTACGCCGATTGCGAATTCACCAACGAAGCGTGCACCTTCGTCTGTATCGAAAATTTTGTTAATGCGCTCTGTATCGTTTGCAGTTGCTTCAATGATTTTACCGTCTTTAAATGTAAGTTTTACATTTTCGAACATGTAACCGTTGTAAGGAGATGGTGTGTTGTAAGAAACTGTACCGTTAACAGAATCGCGAACAGGCGCAGAGTATACTTCGCCGTCTGGAATATTTAAGTGACCAGCACATTTAATTGCCGGGATGTCTTTAATAGAGAATGTTAAGTCAGTGCCAGGTCCAACAAGACGCACTTTATCTGTTTTGTTCATAAACTCAACAAGATTGTCCATCGCTTTATCCATTTTCGCGTAGTCTAAGTTACATACGTCAAAGTAGAAGTCTTCAAATCCTTCTGTGCTCATTTTTGCAAGCTGTGCCATCGCAGCATTTGGATAGCGCAGTACAACCCATCTTGTTTTTGGAACACGAATGTCTCTATGTACTTTTTTACCTACTGTGTTACCGTAAACTTTCATACGCTCACTTGGAACGTCCGCTTGTTCATTTACGTTATCACCAGAGCGAAGGCCGATATAAGCATCCATATCTTTCATTACGCTCGCTTCATATGCAGCGATTTGCTCGAAATGTTCTTCTGTTGCGCCCATCATTAAAGAGCGGTCTACTTGATGATCTTTTAATAGTACGAATGGATAACCACCAGCTTCATATGCAGCTTTTACAAGTGCTGTTACTAGCTCTTTTTGTAAGCCGAAGTTTTCGATTAATACTTTTTCGCCTTTTTGTAAACGAATAGAGTAATTAATTAAATTTTTTGCTAATGTTTCAATACGTGGGTCTTTCATATGTAAAACCTCCCTTATATATGCATCCTTCCTTATTGTAACCTACTTATCTAAATTTGTTTAATGATTTATCGAAATATTGGCAAGAAAATTATAAATGTAAAACGTGAAAAGAGTAAGTTGTAGATAGTTGTTATTTTCTGTCCTAAAACAAACAAAGAGTAACCAGTATGTATTTCTAGTTACTCTTTGTTATATATGCTATTTACTGATAAATGGCTTATACGTTATTTCATTTGATCAAACATTGTTTTAACATCCTTAGAGTTAGGGGTTGCATACAAAGTTGGTGTGCCAGAAGTTGAACGCCGAGATGTCACTGCAAAAACATAACCAAGATCTTGATTAATTCTTTCTCTTAACCAAGGTCCACCACTAGCTCCGCCATTCATACCACACTTCATGGCGGCATCGCTGCTAAACCATCCTCTACTAGTTGTAGGTCCATCGCAATAATGAGCTATCTGTCCATCATATGGTTTTTCGGCGGGCCAGCCAAAAATACGAACGTCTGGTTGATTCGTACCATATCCAGTGGAAAGTCCATTTCCTCCAATCGTATTTACTAAGTCTTTTCCATTCCTTGGGAAAACAGTAAAAAATGCTTGGTCATAGCTGAAATTACTATCATTTATCCAGGCGTTGAATGTCCGCGCTTCTTTCCAGTTCCAAATACCATAAGGTGTTGAACCATTACGATATGCTGGAGCAAATGCAATATTTGAGTGCCATCCTTTCCCTTTTCCTCCATTTACACAATGGCCTGCTGTTATAACAAGGTTTTTATAATTATTGTTAATTGAAGAAGCAGAACAAACATAATCTTTTCCGCCATATGAAAAAAATACTTTGCCTGCTGTAGATGGAACAACTACATTTGCTTCGTTTAAGTTATTGTTAGTTTCGGGTAGAACGGGATCAGAAATATTAGTAGGCTCTCCTAGTAAAGAAGATTCAAATTGCTCTGGATTCATTTCTTTTTTTTCATTATTTTTAATTTTGTCTGCTGGAATTGCATTTTTCATCTTTTCTTTTGTCCAATAGCCGGCAGGATCTTCTGTATTTTTGGGATCTTGAATAGTAGGTGGGATTGTTGGAGCGGTTTTAGATTGGGTAAGAGAATCGTTATTTCTTAAAGTAGTATTTTCATCATTAGATGTTGCAAATGCTAAATTCGTACTTAAACATAATGTGAAAATTACACTAAATATAGTTCCGAAAACCAAAAAATTTAGTTTTTTCATAAATGCCTCCCTGGATATATTTGGTTATTCGTGGCCACAATCATAGCATATTTCAATTCGTTATTCACTATGAAAACAAATTGAAACATTCGCATAAAATTTTTTCTTTATATGTAGTCCCTTTCATGACCACATATAAAGAAAAAACGTGTGAAGGCCACTCTTTGTTTTACATAGCAGTGACTTATAGGTTCAAAAATCAAAATGGATTCACCTCGCATTCTTATTTCAAGGTCCTTAGGAAACAAAGAAGATATGCGGGGGATAACTACTGGTATACACTTAATTGGGCGGGCTTTTCATTAGTGGGGAGGAAGTTTCATTTGATTTAAATAAAAGGTAAAATTCATAGCCAAATATGGAACAATTAGAATGAAACGGAAAATGATTGTATAATAGAAAAAAGCATAAAAAGATAAAGGAGTGATTCGTATGCAAATTCTTTTATACGTCAGTGTAGCCATCATCGCAATTGCGTTTGCCGTATTAGTTGTCTATGTATGTCGAACATTACTATCTGTTCAAAAGACGTTAGAAAATGTCGCAAGTACGATGGAAGGTCTGGAAAAACAAATGCAAGGCATTTCAGTGGAAACAGAGCAACTTCTTCATAAAACAAATGCATTAGCAGATGATATTCAACAGAAATCGCAGTCGCTAAATAAAGTGATGGAAGGTGTAGAGGGAATCGGAACAACAATTCATTCCTTAAACACACGATTACGCGGCGTTTCTGATTCTGTTGCACATCAAGTAGAAAATAATGCTGATAAAGTAGCGCAAGTGGTGCAATGGAGTAATGCGGTTATTGATGTGTACAATCGCTTCCGGGCAAAGAAAAAAGAAGAGGAAGTAGAGAAGGTTGAAAGGACAGAGAAGAAGCCGAAAAAAGAAAAGAAATTACCGCGGCTTCCGATTCGAATGAGAGGCGAATAATATGAGCATGACAAAGATTGAAACAATGGAACAATTTGAAGAAATCATAGCAAGTAAAGAGCCGTATATCTTGTTTAAACATAGTACAACATGTCCAATTAGCCAAGGTGGTTTCACAGCGTTTCAAGAATACCTTGGTGAAGAGCAAGCTGTGCCAGCCTATTATTTATATGTACAAGATGCACGTCCGGTTTCCAGTAGAATTGCGGAATACTTTGGAATTAGACATGAATCGCCGCAAGTATTATACATAAAAGATGGTAAAGTACTTTGGCATGCATCGCATTGGAACATTACGAAGCAAGCGTTAAAAGAAAATATACAATAAGGAAAAGCAAGCAAATCCGCTTGCTTTTTTTATTTTCTGAAAATAATATTGACGGGCTATATATTTTACGATTAAATGAAGAGAAAATAACGATTCCATAGGCAGTCTTATGCGATGTGTATGAAGTGACATCTGTATATGTATCATATATAATAAATTATCTTATGAATGGTATTTATATTTGTTAGTATACATATAAAACTTGAAAGAGGTGGCTTTATTATGGCATCACAGGAGTTAGATCGGTTACGTTCTCAAATTGATGAAACGAACTTACAAATTTTAAAGTTATTAAATGAGCGCGGTCGTCTTGTACAAAAAGTTGGCAAGTTAAAAGAAGTACAAGGTGTGAAGCGTTTTGATCCGGTGCGCGAACGTAAAATGCTCGATTTAATTACGGAAAATAATGATGGGCCATTTGAAACATCAACGCTTCAACATTTATTTAAACAAATTTTTAAAACAGGTTTAGAATTGCAAGAAGATGATCATCGTAAGGCCCTTCTTGTATCTCGTAAGAAAAAGTCAGATGATACGATTGTTGACATTAAAGGTGAAAAAATTGGTGATGGAAATGCGCATTTTATTATGGGACCATGTGCAGTTGAAAGCTATGAGCAAGTTCGCCAAGTCGCTGAGGCAATGAAAGAACAAGGCTTAAAACTGATGCGCGGCGGAGCATTTAAACCGCGTACATCACCATATGATTTCCAAGGCCTTGGTGTTGAAGGTTTGAAAATTTTACGCCAAGTAGCAGATGAGTATGATTTAGCTGTTATTAGTGAGATTTTAAATCCGAATGATATTGAAATGGCGCTTGATTATGTAGATGTCATTCAAATTGGTGCACGTAATATGCAAAACTTCGAGCTGTTAAAAGCAGCTGGTTCTGTGAATAAGCCGGTATTATTAAAACGAGGATTATCCGCAACAATTGAAGAGTTTATGTATGCAGCAGAATATATTATTGCACAAGGAAATGGCGATATTATTTTATGTGAGCGCGGCATTCGTACGTATGAGAAAGCTACGCGAAATACGTTAGATATTTCTGCTGTACCAATTTTAAAGAAGGAAACGCACTTGCCAGTTGTTGTTGATGTAACACATTCAACAGGACGCCGTGATTTATTATTGCCAACTGCAAAAGCGGCAATGGCAATCGGTGCAGATGCGATTATGGCGGAAGTGCACCCAGATCCAGCTGTAGCCCTTTCTGATTCAGCGCAGCAAATGGATATTCCAGAGTTCAATGCATTTATGAATGAATTAAAAGCATTTCGTATGAGATAAGAGGTACTGTCATAAATAGCGCGATAATGGCTTCAATAATCTATGTAGCTGTACGCTGCATAGATTTTTTTCGAGAAAATGGGTATTTTTATATTAAAAATATGAAAATATAAGAAAAGGAACGAATTTTTTCGAAACTTTTTCGGGAAAATATTGTGTCAATCCTTATTTATATCGTATCATTAGTGAAAGGGCTCGGAAGTGACATCTTTAAGTAGAGTGGATGTCTTTTTTTCATTCAAGTTAACGGATACATATTATATAGATGAATTTTATAAAGGAGTGTGTGAAAAGATGAACGTAACAATATATGATGTAGCGCGCGAAGCAAATGTCTCAATGGCAACGGTATCACGTGTTGTGAACGGCAACCCAAATGTAAAACCAACAACAAGAAAGAAAGTATTAGAGGCGATTGAACGTCTTGGTTACCGTCCAAATGCAGTAGCACGCGGATTAGCAAGTAAGAAAACAACAACAGTTGGGGTTATTATTCCAGATATCTCGAACACGTTTTATGCAGAACTTGCACGCGGTATTGAAGATATCGCAACAATGTACAAATATAATATTATTTTAAGTAACTCTGACCAAAACAAAGAGAAAGAATTCCATTTATTAAATACAATGCTTGGGAAACAAGTAGATGGTATCGTATTTATGGGAGAAGATATTACAGAGACTCACGTAGAAGAATTTAAAAAATCTCCTGTTCCAATCGTACTTGCGGCATCGTTTGATGAGCAAAATATTACACCATCTGTAAATATCGATTACACACAAGCAGCGTATGATGCAATGAAACATTTCTTAGAGAAAGGTCATACAAGAATTGCTTTCGTATCAGGCCCTTACGTTGATAAAGCAGGCAGCGCAAAAAAATTACAAGGTTACAAACGAGCATTAGAAGAAGCTGGCATTGCTTACGACGAAGAGCTTGTTGTTGACGGTGATTACACGTACGATTCTGGTATGGAAGCATTAGATAAGCTATGGGAACTTGCTGAAAAACCAACAGCGGTATTCGTATCTTCTGATGAAATGGCACTAGGTGTAATTCACGCCGTGCAAGATAAAGGTTTAAAAGTACCAAATGATTTAGAAGTACTTGGCTTTGACAACACGCGTCTTGCCCTTATGGTACGCCCGCAGCTTTCAACAGTTGTACAACCAATGTATGACATCGGAGCAGTTGCAATGCGTCTATTAACAAAATACATGAACAAAGAAACGGTGGAAGATCATACAGTTATTTTACCGCACCGTATTCAGTTTAGAAATTCAACGAAGTAATAAAGGTTTTTTGGAAATATATTAACAGTTCACAAAAATGCTCAGAGTTTTTTACTCTGAGCATTTTTGTGAACGCAATAACAAACTAAATTGCAGAAAGTTTTGTATTGCTTTGCCATTCACTCTTATGAAGATTGTAGTGATTATACGTTTGATTTTCAATTTCAATTTCCCCTGCAAGTTTAAATCCATTTTTTTGAATGACTCTATTTGAACTTATATTTTGTGTTAGAGCAATAGCATGTAAAAGTTCGACATTTGTTTTCTCAAATAAATAGTTAATTAATCCTTTTGTTGCTTTTGTTGTATATCCTCTATTCCGATAATGTTTTGAAATGGCATAAGCGATCTCTCTATTAGGAGCAGGTAATTCCTCTTTTATTCCAGTCATACAAAATCCAATAAACTCACCAGTTTCTTTTAATATGATTGCTAATCTTAAATAAGTTTGTTCTTCGATATTGGGCACCGCTGATAAAAACGCCTTATTTGATGGGATTTCATAATTTGTTACCCAATCTAAACGCTGTTCTCTTGTTGTTTTGAAATCTGGTAAGAACTCATAAACTTCAGGTTGTGAGGTGAGTTCATATATAGCATCAGCATCATCAACCCTATATTCTCGTAGTAATATTTCTCCACAGTCTATTGTGAATAAGTCGTACAAATTATTTCAGCTCCTATTGTTTTTTCTTTACATATTTCTGTTTTTTTATAAAAAATCCCTTTTTTAATAAACTGTTTCTCTAATGGGAGTTTCCCTTTACAACTATTTCTAATGTATAATGATAGTAAAGGCTATGTGAGGGGGAGATGAAATGATTATTCTTTGGGGAATTACACTTTGCATGACGGCTCTATTTGCTTATATGACATTAAAACAGAGTGGTATGAGACGATTTATTCCTGGTAGTGCTTTGGCAGGAATAGCCCTAATCACATATGTTACTTCCATTTTTTTAGAAAGCGCTGGAGAACAAGTACATGAGAAATTTGTGTTTTTTTCTACTACATTATTTGTAGGCGCTATCATTATTTTACTTGTGGCAGGAATTATTTTGTTTATTCATACAAACTCAGAAACGTTATAGAAAAGAGAGCAGGCATACAATACCTGCTCTCTTAATTTATTTCATTATGCATTATCTCTTGATGCATTTTGTTGTTTTAATAAATCGCGAATTTCTGTAAGAAGTACTTCTTCTTTTGATGGTGCTGGTACTTCTTCTTTCTTTTCTTCTTCTTTTTTGAATGTTAGCTTATTAAATAGTTTAATAAATAAGAAGATAGAGAATGCGATGATGAAGAAGTCAACTACAGTTTGAATGAAGGCACCATATTTTAAAGTATCTTTACCAAGCGGATAAGCTAGCTTTGAAAAATTAATGCCACCAAGTAATAATCCAAGTAATGGCATAATAATATCATTTACTAATGAAGAAACAATTTTACCGAACGCGCCACCAATTACAACCCCGACAGCTAAGTCCATAACGTTTCCTTTTAAAGCAAACTTTTTAAACTCGTTCCACATGTATAATTCCACCCTTTCCACGATTCACTATGAATTTTATTATTCCTATCAACACATTCTATATAAAGTTAAGATAGAAATAAAGGGTAGAAGAGAATGAAAATAAATTCAGAAAACTGAACG
The DNA here is from genome assembly GCF_050473865.1 of Bacillus sp. S10(2024). Classification (NCBI taxonomy): domain Bacteria; kingdom Bacillati; phylum Bacillota; class Bacilli; order Caryophanales; family Bacillaceae; genus Bacillus; species Bacillus sp. S10(2024). Next base: position 4,440,013 of record NZ_JBFLUR010000002.1, read on the forward strand.
CGTTTTCCTTTTTTACTATAATTTTCTATATTTAATAAATCAAAAAAGAGATGCATTTCTAGAGAGTGCATCCCTTGTATTGTCGATATATAACATTTATAGGCCACATTTTATTGATATGACAATGCTTGCTTCCCTAACGCATTCCAAGATTGAATAAATGTTTCTTTGTTTACTTTCAGTGCTTTTTTCTCAGTTAAAGGATCATTAACATAAATATAATCGTTCTCAAAACCTACGAGCACAACGGCGTGTAAGTCTAGAGGAGCTGTGATTATTTCGTTTCCGTGTTGCCAAGATGCCCATCTGTCAGGAGTTTTGTAATCTCCTGTCGTCCAAACAACTACAGGTTTATTCATTTTGACTTGAGTTAGTACATCATCAAAAGATTTTCCTGTTAAATTTACTGTGCGATTTGGAAGATAACGTTCCATTAATTGTTGCAGTGGTTCAACGTAGACAGCATATCCCATCTTTTTCCCTGTTATATCTCCAACGAAACCCTCTTTAGGATTTCCCCAGTGAAGAATGTCTCCGTTTTTATTGACTGAAGGCGGATCATTGTCTTTTTTGACGTTGTTTGCTAACTCTATTTTATCAACTTTCACGCCCGCATGCTGTAGTACCATCGCTAGGCTCGTAACTTCACACCCGAATTTTAGTTCGGGTTTTTGTGGTATGAGCGGTACATCTAACATGACTTTTTCTTGTTTTTGAGGAGCAGGGGGTTGCGGTGTTTCATTTTGGGACGGTGAATATTTCACATTTTTCGTTAATTCGGCTTCTTCCTGTTTGGAACCAGATTCTTGCTTTTGGGTGGGAGCCTGTTTGGGCGAACAGCCTGTTATAACCATAAATAAGGTATATAAAATTAGAAATTTTTTCATAGCATTCACCTTCTTTATGTAGTGATAGGTATGTTGTTATGATAGTGTGTTTTGTAGTAGGTTCTTTCATTTCTGGTGAAAATATTCAGAAGGGAGTGTATGTGATTTAAGTGTCTAAAAAGAAATATTTCCATCAGTGAAGAATCTCTTCATTGATGGAAATTTCACTTTAGCAACATATATTTAGTGGATCATTCAGGCTTTCATAAGAAATGAGTGTTGTAACAATAGGCTCTGTTATATTTAGAAAATCAACATTATAAGATGAGTTCTTATAAATTTACAAAAGAAACTTCTTAACGGTCATCGCATACGTTTCTGTTTCTTCAATATCTGGAAAATGAGCACTATGCTCAAAGCATGCAAAGGAAGCGTTTTGCATATTTTTCGCGAGCTCTTTCGCCATTTCCATTCCTGTATTCCGATCGTGTTTTCCAACGAGGAAAAGGGATGGAACGGTAATTTCGTATGTACGCTCTTTCAAAGGAATAGCAGGCGGAGATTGAGATAAAGCTTTCGCCATCACACCTGGATTCGTTAATCCGCTTTCTTTCCAAAGTGAACGATTTTGTTTGGCGTATTGTTCATCATGAAAAAGTAAGCGATCGACTGTTATCGTATCAACAATACTCCATACCATATCGTATTTTTCCTTTAAAGATATCGGGAGTTGTTGAATATGCTGAATCTGTTGTTTCATGTCTTGAGGAGCAATCTTTTCAAATCCAGCAAGCTGAATATGATAGGTATGTTCATAGTCACCAGAAGAAGGAGCTTGCAGAAGTAACGTTTCGACTCGATTTGGATAAGTTAACGCATATTCTAGACCAAGTTGTCCGCCAAAAGAATAACCAAGTAGATGGAATTTTGGAATCTGTAATGTTTCCCTTAGTTTTTCTAGATCATCGACTAGAATAGCGATAGAGTAATCTTTTTCATTTTTGGGAGCATCAGAACGCCCGCATCCACGTTGTTCGTAATATATGACAGTTGCAAATTCCTCTAGTTTTGGACCAATTGTTCGTTCAAATGTATAATGATTTCCGCCTGGCCCACCGTGAACAACGACAATTGGTATTGTCTTATGTTCTGCACCGGCAATTTTACACCAATGTCGTATGTGATTCACTGTTATGTAAGTAATTCTATTTTGAAGCATTATAAATGTTCACTACCTTCCTTTAAGGAATGATAGAATGCTGTAATCACCGATGAAAATTTCTCTTCCTCTTCTAAAAATGGATAATGATTGCTGTGTTCGAAAGGAATGAATGAAGAGTCTCGTATGCCTTTATGAATTTGCAAGGAAGATGCAATTGGACATTGTACGTCATGTTGTCCACAAAGTATTAACGTTTTTGTTGTTACATTAGTAAGTTGTTCGCTTACATCAAAGCTGCGAAATTCTTTTGCAAAATAGTTCATACGGCTTGCGGCCATCGTTTTATAGATTGCTTTTGAGAAGTATGTTTCATATTGTTCTGGCTTGTATAAGGATAACTTTGTGCGCTTGGTTGATAAAGTAGTTCTTTCTTCTTTTGTAAGATGCGGTAATTTTAAATCTTCGATGAGCTGCTGCATATATGCAAACTGCGGATGTTCTGGATGATAAATACAGTCTTTCGTTTTGGAGTAATCACTAGCAGCAGCGCCAACGACTACTAACGATTGTAAGGACTGTGGATAATTTATAGCATATAAAAGTCCAAGCATACCGCCAGTAGAATGCCCTGCAAAATGCCATGATGAAATGTGCAGCGCTTCTCGAATTGCTTCTAAATCTTGAATCGTCTCTTTCATACTTAATTCATCTTCCTGAGAAGCAGTTACTGAATTTCCTGCATCTTTTAAATTAATTAATATAACTTTATGTAAGGATGTAAAGCTATCGGCGAAATGGTCGCCCGTTTCATTGAATTGTGAGTAAAGGTGTGTAATGCAAATAGGTTCTCCGTGCCCTTTTGTAAATACCTCAAAAGTTCCACGGTCTGTATGGATAAATTGTTGTTTCCACATAAACGTATCTCCTTTTTTTAAAACTTCGCATGTGGCAGAAAAAAGCCCTGACCGCTACTATGCGCGGCCAGATGCTCTCGTCCTCCTTTAAAAAGAAAAGGAGGTTTTTAATACAATAGTTTTTTCATATTATTCCGAATTATCTCTAGGCACTTCGCTACAGTTAATTCGTTTTTCTCTTCAATTTCTTGTTTGCGTGGAATTGGGTTATACATGTTGTCTGGGTCTTCCCAGGTGAGTGGGAGATCTGTCTTAGCTTGTCCTTTCCAAGCTTCAATCCATTCTGGTGGGAGATATCCTGAGATGTTTTGGATGTTGTTCATTTCGAGCCAAATGAGTGCCCAAGCTCTTGGAACGACGCGCCATATATCATAACCGCCGCCGCCAACTGCAATCCAGCGGCCATTGCAATATTTATGAGCAATTTCATGAGCAATCTTCGGAATTTCACGGTAAATTTGTATCGTTGAACAAAGATGTGTAAGAGGGTCGTAATAATGAGCATCAGCTCCGTTTTGCGTTAAAATAATATCAGGTTTGAAATAGTCAGCGACTTCCCTGATAACAGTGCGATATGCATGTAGAAATGAATCATCTTCTGTAAAAGCATCAAGAGGAATGTTAAAAGAATAGCTATATCCATTCCCTTGTCCACGCTCATTTACAGCCCCTGTTCCTGGAAATAAGTAACGCCCTGTTTCATGCAATGAAATTGTGCATACGTTAGGATCGTCATAAAAGGACCATTGCACACCATCACCGTGATGCGCGTCTGTATCAATGTATAAAACACGAAGACCATATTTTTGTTGTATATATTTAATAGCAATCGAGCTGTCATTATAAATACAAAATCCAGAGGCTTTCCCGCGAAATCCATGATGTAATCCCCCGCCGAGATTGAGAGCATGCTCAGCTTTTCCTTCAAGAATTGCATCGACCGCAGTTAAGGTGCCGCCAACAAGAAGGGCGCTTGCTTCATGCATGTTTGGAAACATGGGAGTATCGTCTGTTCCAAGACCATAGGACATTGCAAGTGATTGTTCTAGTGTTCCTTCTCCAGCACGTTTTACCGCATTTATGTACTCTTCTGTATGAATTAAAGCGATTTCTTCATCCGTTGCGATTCGTGGTGGAATAACTTGTGAAGGGTGTATAAACCCGCCTTTTTGCAGTAAATCATAGGTCAGTTTTACCCGAAGTTGATTAAAAGGATGATCAGGACTAAAGGAATAGCCCTGATAATTTTCTGAGTAAATAAATACATTTTTCATGACTCCATCCCCGCAATATTTGGCCATAAAACGTGGTAACCTTTTTGTTCTAACTCCTCAATCGCTTTAAGAGGATTCATTGTTTGAATGCGGAAAACAAGAACTTTGTCGCTTTCTTTTTTTGCTGGATAGACGAGAACGCTCACAATGTTAATTTTCAGTTCACTGAAAACAGCGACAACTTTTCCGAGAATACCAGGTTCATTTTTCACTTGAATTTCAACTTGTGAACTTGGTTGATGAGCACCTGTTAGTTTGACAAGTGTATGTAATACTGTTGATTCCGAAATAATGCCGACGAGCTGACCACTTTTTGTAACAGGAAGGCAGCCAATTTTATTTTCAAAAAATAACGTGGCAATTTCTTCAACGAAATCAAGAGGATGACATGTCATAACGGGATGCTTCATAATACGTTCAATCGGCTCTTGAAGAGCATCTCTTGAAACGTGTTCATCATCAAGAATGGACGGACTTGCATCGCGAACGTCACGGTCGGAAATAATGCCGACAACTTCATATTGTTCATTTACAACTGGAATGTGCCGAATACTATGTGCTGCTAATGTTCTTAGGGCTGTTTCAATCGTGTCGGTTGGGCGCAGCGCTGTTACATTTTGATTCATGATTTCTTCAACAATCATGATGTAATCCCCCTTTTAGTACATGAAACGATTTTGGAAGCGTAAGCGGTCAAATTGTTGGATAGATGATGTATCAACTCGTTTTCCAATGCGGACCATTAAGCAGTTTGCTGGATGGGAGCAAATTTCAGGATCATCTGTTGCCATCCATTCCAGCCCGCCAGCATTCATCATTTTTTCCATTACTTTTCGATATTCCCAGACATTGAGCCCGGTTTGTTTTAAATCCCAGTGCCAGTAATATTCAGTTGTTAAAATAATGTAGTCTTCCATATGATCATCCATCATAGAAACTTCTAATAAGTTCTTTCCAACAGCACAGCCGCGAAAATCAGGGACAACTTCAATTGCGCCAAGCTCGATTAAATTGTTCATTTTTCCTTCAGACCATCGTTCAAGAGGGTCTGGGTATAAATATGTTGCATAGCCAACAATTGTATGTTCATGACGAGCAATAATAATTCGAGCTTCTGGTAATTTAGAAATCTCGACAATTGCTTTATATTGCTGAGCCGCAGGTCGAAAGGCAACTAAATCAGGATGAAACTCATACGTTTCTAAATTATGTGTCTGGACAGGACCTTCAATAACTAAAGTTCCTTTTGGTGCTTTTAAATTTCTTGCATTGTACACTTTACTATGAATCAATTTTAGGCTCACCACCTTCAGAGCTTTGTGAATCTACTATCTATTTTCATACTACTGTACTCAGTATGCGATGTGAATCGAAATTTGTCAGTAAAAATTTGTCTGAAATTCTTAAAAAATACTGAAAATTATAAAATATATCTTTATAATAGATTTATATGGTACATAGAAGGGGGATGTAAAGAATGAAAGTAGAAACACTTCCGGTTATTCAAGGGGAAAATAATTTGTTAAATTATGATGAAATATATCAAAATTTTAATTGGGAAGAAGTTAATCAAAATTTTTCTTGGCATGAAACTGGACGAGTAAATATGGCTTATGAGACCATTGATCGACATGCCCAATCCCACCGAAAAAATAAAGTAGCATTGTATTATCAAGATGGTGCGAGAAAAGAGAAATATACGTTTAAAGAAATGAAAGAATTGTCGAATAAAGCAGGAAATGTTTTAAAAAATTATGGGGATGTCGAAAAAGGCGACCGCGTCTTTATTTTTATGCCTCGTTCACCGGAATTGTATTTTACTTTATTAGGTGCAATAAAGCTTGGAGCAATTGTTGGTCCATTATTTGAAGCTTTCATGGAAGCGGCTGTATGTGACCGTCTGGTGGATAGTGAAGCAAAGGTGCTTGTGACAACACCAGAATTGTTAGAACGTATACCATTTAATGATTTACCAGCGTTAAAAACGGTATTTGTTGTTGGGGAAGGTGTAGAAGAAGGTGGTAAAGTTGTCGCATTTAATCCGCTTTTTGAACAAGCTTCTAATCAGTTAAAAATGGAATGGCTTGGGAGAGAGGATGGCCTCATTTTACATTATACATCTGGTTCAACAGGGAAACCAAAAGGGGTGCTGCATGTTCAAAATGCGATGGTGCAGCATTATCAAACAGCAAAATGGGTGCTGGATTTAAAAGAAGATGATGTGTATTGGTGCACAGCAGATCCAGGCTGGGTAACAGGAACAGCATATGGTATTTTTGCGCCTTGGCTAGTTGGAGCTTCTAACGTAGTTTTAGGAGGACGCTTTAGTCCAGACGCTTGGTATGAAACGCTTCAAGATTACGGTGTAACAGTTTGGTATAGCGCTCCGACAGCATTTCGTATGTTAATGGGTGCTGGTGACGATACGCTGAAGAAGTATGATTTATCAAACCTTCGTCATATTTTGAGCGTTGGGGAACCGTTAAACCCGGAAGTAATTCGCTGGGCAATGAAAGTGTTCCATCTTCGTATTCATGATACGTGGTGGATGACGGAAACAGGAGGACAAGTTATCTGTAACTATCCTTGTATGGAAATTCGCCCGGGTTCTATGGGAAAACCAATTCCAGGCGTGAAGGCAGGGATTGTTGATAATGAAGGTAATGAATTGCCGCCATACACAATGGGGAACTTAGCAATTGGAAAAGGCTGGCCATCGATGATGCGTGCTGTTTGGAATAACCCGCAAAAATATGAGTCTTATTTTATGCCAGGAGACTGGTATGTGTCAGGAGACTCTGCATATATGGATGAAGATGGCTATTTCTGGTTCCAAGGGCGTATTGACGATGTCATTATGACATCTGGTGAACGTGTTGGTCCGTTTGAAGTAGAAAGTAAATTAATTGAACATACAGCAGTTGCGGAAGCTGGTGTTATTGGAATTCCAGATCCTGTACGCGGAGAAATTATTAAAGCGTTCATTGCACTGCGCGCAGGTTATGAACCATCTGAAGAATTAAAAGAAGATATTCGTCAATTTGTGAAAAAAGGACTAGCTGCTCATGCGGCACCGAGACAAATCGAATTCCGAGATAAATTACCGAAAACGAGAAGCGGTAAAATTATGCGTCGTGTATTAAAGGCATGGGAGTTAAACTTACCAACAGGTGACTTGTCTACGATGGAAGATTAAACAAGAAAGGTCTGAACATTCTTCGTTCAGGCCTTTCTTGTTTAGAGTATAGTGAAGTTGTGTTCAAATTGTTCAGCGTTACATATAACTTATATGTAATATTTAAAATACAGCAGAGCATGCAGGAAAAGATTTAATCTTTTGGAGGGATATTAGTGACGCAATATTATCTTTTTGTTACTATGTCAATTTTTCTTATTATTTTGCCAGGACCTGATACGGGATTAGTAACTCAGAATACAATACTACAGGGGAAACAAGGCGGGATGAAAACTGTTTTTGGTATTTTATGCGGTTTAAGTATTCATACGTTAGCAGCTGTACTTGGGATTTCTGCAATTCTTGTTAAATCGGCATTTTTATTTTCTATTTTTAAGTATATTGGTGCTATTTATCTTATTTATTTAGGATGTGTATCATTATGGTCTTTATGGAAGAAAGGAAAGCAACCAGAGGATATTACAGTTAAAAATAAGTATCAAGGTGCTTCTTGCTTTAGGCAAGGTTTTCTTACCAATTTGTTAAATCCAAAAGTAGCCATTTTCTTTCTAACGTTTTTACCGCAATTTATACAGCATGATGGGAATACCTTTTTTCAACTTTTTATTATGGGAATGACATATACAGTTTTAACTTTTCTATGGTTTATACTCTATATTTATTTAATTAATGCAATTCGTACATGGATGAAAAAGCCGTCTACAGAGCGGGCTATTCAAGGGATAAGCGGTTTTGTACTTTTGGCATTTGGGATTAAATTAGCGCTGGAAAAACGACCATAGTCATTTTTATAAGTAAAGTCTATTTCTTACTTATGGTTAGCCTTGTTAATCAATCCACTGCTACACGTTAGTGTGGGATAAAGTGAAACTAGGGAACTTAAAGGCTTGGTAATTTGCCAATAGGCGACGGTCTATGATGGAACATTAAATAAGCAAGTTCTGAATCAAGTATATTTCAGAACTTGCTTATTTTAAGTACGTTATTGTAAAAACGAAAAAAGAAATAAAATGATTTTTTGAACCATTTGCCTCCAGTATTTGTATAAGTTTATGAAAAATAAATTAGGAGGCACTTTATATGTCAAATAAATGGATGCTTTCATTGACTTTCATTGGCGTTATAGTCGTATTTGCTGCAGGGACCCTTATGCCTATTGCGATAGGGTTTAAAGTTTCGATGATTATGTTAGCGTGTACGATGATTATTATATTTTCAATCCTTATCCCTTTTGACAAGAAATATATCGTAAGAAAAGCTGGAAATAAAATCGACTTTACAAAAACAAAAGTTTATTTTCGGTGGAATGTATTTGATACAATATCCGTCTGTATTGCAGTATACGCTTGTATATGCGTACAAGTGTTAAATTTCTTAGTTTTAAGCGGATTAACAGTTGAAAATCCATATGTGCAATTTTTTACGAATCAATCTCAAATATGGACGATTGTTGCAAGTTTATATTTAATTAGCCGGATATCTCTAACCTTAAAAGGGATAAAGGAGATTAAAAAACATGGCGCAAATTGGGATTGAGGAGGAATTGATGCTCGCCTATCAAAAGGGAGATGAACGAGCAGGGGAACGGTTGTATGTTTTAATCAAACCAGCGTTATATACGTTTTTATATCGCTTTAACCGTGATGAACAGCTGAGCATAGACCTTGTTCAAGATACGTTTTTGAGGTTAGAACGTAAGAAACATATGTATGAGATTGAAAAAGGAAAGATTAAAACATATCTGTTTCAAATTGGGTATCGGCTTATGATTAATAAACTGAATCGAAGAAAGAAGTGGCGTTCACTTATACCATTTCTTCTACCGATTCAAGAGAAGGAATTTTCGCAAGAAGACCGTCTTACAGTGAGAGAAGCAATTTTGAAGGTTCCAGAAGATCAACGAGCGGTCATTATTCTTTTTTATTATCATGATATGCCACAAAAGGAAATCGCAGAGGTACTAGATATTCCTATAGGAACGGTGAAATCGAGGCTTTATCATGGCATGAAGAAATTGAAGCAATTGCTGGAGGTGGATGAAATTGACCGAAAATCCCTTTGATAAGGAATATAGATTGAAACAGCATTTAGATAGTGATTATGTGGAAGTTCCTGATTTTCCGCAAAAAGCGAATAGGGGAGATCGATTTTTACGTTTTCTTGCGTCTCCGGCTAAAGATCCTGTTGAAGCGACAATTGGTAATGATTTATCAGTTGCATTTCATATCTCTCTGTTAGCTTGTGTTCCACTTCTTTCTTTACTGACGATATTCTTTGCCAGCCAGTAAAGTTTTAAAAAAGTGATATAATGAAATTATAACCGAAAAATTTAGGGCTGCATTTGACAGGCATATACAAATGATGTTATAAAAAGAAGTATATAAATAATCGAGCGTGGAAAGGGAACAGTAGTGATCATTTCCCTGTTTTAGAGAGCTGATGGTCGGTGAAAATCAGCACATAAATGATCGCGAATTACGACCCTGGAGCATCTTTCTTCGATTGGATTTCATCCGAAAGGGGAAAGACGGTGATGAGCCGTTATGTGAATGAGGTGGCAGGTTTTTTTGCCTGCAACTAGGGTGGTAACGCGATAATTAAAATCGTCCCTTATTTGAGGGGCGATTTTTTTATGTTTTGAAATTCCGCGCACAAGCTATTTTAAAGGAGTGAATAGGATGAACATTTTACAAGATCTTGAGTTTCGTGGCCTAATTAACCAACAAACGGATGCAGAAGGTTTACAAGAACTATTAGAGAAAGAAAGTGTGAAATTATACTGCGGTTTTGACCCAACAGCTGATAGTTTACATATTGGTCATATGCTACCAATTTTAATATTACGTCGTTTCCAACAAGCAGGACATCAGCCAATTGCACTTGTTGGCGGAGCTACAGGTTTAATTGGTGACCCAAGTGGTAAGAAAGCAGAGCGTACATTAAATGAAAAAGAAACAGTTGCCTTTTTCAGTGAGCGTATTAAAGAGCAGCTTTCTAACTTCTTAGACTTCAATAAAGAGGGAAATCCAGCAACAATCGCAAACAACTACGATTGGATTGGTTCTTTAGATTTAATTACATTCTTACGCGATATCGGTAAAAACTTTGGTTTAAACTACATGTTAGCGAAAGATACAGTTGCGTCCCGTTTAGAAACAGGTATCTCATTCACTGAGTTTAGCTACATGATTTTACAATCATACGATTTCTTAAACTTATACCAAACACACGGTTGTAGATTACAAATCGGTGGTAGTGACCAATGGGGAAACATTACAGCTGGTTTAGAATTAATCCGTAAATCAGAAGAAGATGCGAAAGCATTCGGCTTAACTGTACCGCTTGTAACGAAATCTGACGGTACGAAGTTTGGAAAAACAGAAGGCGGCGCGGTTTGGTTAGACCCAGAAAAAACAACGCCTTACGAGTTCTACCAATTCTGGATTAACACAGATGATCGCGATGTTGTGAAATACTTAAAATACTTCACATTCTTATCTCATGAAGAGATTCTTGAGTTAGAAAAACAGGTTGCAGAAGCACCTGAAAAGCGTGAAGCACAAAAAGCATTAGCTTCTGAAATGACAAAACTTGTTCACGGCGCTGAAGCATTAGAGCAAGCAATTAAAATTTCAGCAGCATTATTTAGTGGTTCTGTTGCAGAATTAACAGCAGCGGAAATCGAGCAAGGATTTAAAGATGTACCATCTGTAGAGCGTAGTGTAGAAGATGCATTATTAGTAGATGTACTTGTAGAAAGTAAAATTTCACCGTCAAAACGTCAAGCACGCGAAGATATTACAAATGGTGCGGTTTATGTAAATGGTGAACGTACACAAGAGTTAGATTACATGGTAACAGAAAAAGACCGCATTGAAGGTAAATTTACAATCATTCGCCGCGGTAAGAAAAAATATTTCTTAATCCGTTACTAACATGCAAAAAAGCGTAAGAGTTCTTACGCTTTTTGCATTTTGAAAGAGAGGAGTAAATATTTTGGATATTCAAAGTATATTAGAAGATTATGTTTTAAATCCCGAAAAATTAATGAAATTTGGGGGAATTATTCTTAAAATTATCCTTATTTTTATTGTGGCAAAAGTGATTATTCGTGTCACTAATGTAGGAATTGAACAAATTTTTAAGATGAGCAGTAAAGCCCCTGTACGTACAAATGAAAGACGTGAGGCGACATTAACGAAGCTTTGTCAAAATATTGTCCATTATGTTGTGTACTTCATGGTTGTTATGACGGTTCTAGAAACAGTAGGAATCGATATTAAAGCGCTTCTTGCTGGGGTGAGTGTTGCCGGTTTAGCAATTGGTTTTGGTGCACAAAACTTAGTAAAAGATATTGTAACAGGATTCTTCATTATTTTTGAAGATCAATTTTCAGTTGGCGATAAAGTGAAAATTAATGATATCGACGGCGTCATCGAAGAAGTAGGACTTCGTACGACGCAGTTAGTTGCAGAAACTGGGGAGATTTACTTCATTTCAAATAGCTTAATTACAAAAGTTGCGAACTACTCTTTAGGTGAAAAGCGCAAAGAAATAGCGTAAGAATATATATATTAAAAAACCGACTTAAAAGCGCTCTACTTTTTAGGGGAGCAAGAGCATCTGGTCGTACATAGAAACGCTCATGGTGTATTTTCCGTAGCAGCGATTTATATGTTGAAAAATTAAAATGGATATATAGAAATAAATGAAGGGCTTCGGTGTAATCATACCGAAGTCTTTTGTTTTAAAATTTTCCGTATGTTCACTTCAAGTTCATAATAGGCGTGTATGCTGTAAGTATCAAAAGTGATAGAAAAGAGGGAGTTATCTAAATGTCACTAGAAGCATTAATTATTTTTTCGTTACTAAATGCAGGCCAACTAGCAGAGAACGAACAAAATCAGTTACAAAAAAATAATAGTGAACAACATGTTTATGTAGAGAAACAAGAAGCGAATCCAACGATGAATATAAAATTCAAATAAAGTTAAACTGCGAAATAAATATGTTTATACAACGAAAAAAGCCAATCCAAAAGGATTGGCTTTTCGTCATTAACGAGAGTAGAACTCTACGATTAACGCTTCGTTGATTTCAGCAGCTAACTCAGCGCGCTCTGGTAAGCGAGTGAAAGTAGCTTCTAATTTGTCAGCATCGAAAGTTAAGTACTCAGGTACGAAGTTGTTAACTTCAACTGCTTCTTTAACTACAGCTAGGTTGCGAGATTTTTCGCGAAGGCTGATAGTTTGGCCTGGTTTAACGCGGTAAGATGGGATATCTACGCGAGCGCCATCTACCATGATGTGGCCGTGATTTACTAATTGACGAGCAGCGCGACGAGTGCGAGCTAAGCCCATGCGGTAAACTAGGTTGTCAAGGCGAGCTTCAAGAAGGATCATGAAGTTTTCACCGTGTTTACCCATCATTTTACCAGCTTGGTCAAATGTGCGACGGAATTGACGCTCAGTCATGCCGTACATGTGACGAAGTTTTTGTTTTTCTTGTAATTGTAAACCGTATTCTGAAAGTTTCTTACGTTGGTTAGGACCGTGTGGACCTGGTGCGTAAGGGCGTTTTTCTAATTCTTTACCTGTGCCGCTTAGAGAGATTCCAAGACGACGAGAAAGTTTCCAAGATGGACCTGTATAACGAGCCATGAATGACTCCTCCTTTAAATGTTTTTATTTTTGTAAAATAAAAACAGACGTAATTGACATTTATGCGTATTTCATTTTCATGTACCCTCGCTCCAGCAGCAGGGAGTTACACGATACACCTCATCGTGAGGAACAAAATACAAACAATAAACTCGCATTACAAGGCTGCCTTTTTATTTTACACAAAGGCTATTATATCTGTTTATTAGGAGAGAGTCAAGAACATCAAATTTCATTTTATACATTTAAAATTTGGAAAAATGCAAGAAGGAATTTTGTAAACGCTCATGGAAAGGATAGCAACAGATAGAAAACGCTTACATAAGATGAAATATAAGGGGGATGTTTGTATGAAAAGGAAACATATCGAAACGACGTTAATTCATCATGGGTATGATGCGGCCGAGCATAAAGGAAGTTTGACACCGCCGTTATTTCAAACATCTACGTATACATTTGAAACAGCGCAGCAAGGAGAAGCAAGCTTTGCTGGTTATGATTCAGCTTATATTTATTCTAGACTTGGAAATCCGACAGTTGAGTTATTTGAAGAAAGAATGGCAGCATTAGAAGAAGGGGAAGCAGCACTAGCGTTTGGCTCCGGTATGGCAGCTATTTCAGGAACACTTTTTGCCTTTCTAAAAGCGGGAGATCATATTGTTTGTTCAAATGGCTTATACGGTTGTACGTATGGCTTTTTAGAAGTGTTGGAAGAGAAATTTGCAATTACGCATACATTATGTGAAATGGAAACTGAAGAAGAAATTAACAGGAGTATTGGGCCGAATACAAAAATCATTTTTGTAGAAACACCGATTAATCCAACGATGAAATTAATTGACTTAGAACTTGTTGTCAAAGTAGCGAAGCAGCATGGACTGCTCGTTATTGTTGATAATACATTTTGTTCACCGTACTTGCAAAGACCGCTTACGATAGGCTGTGATATTGTCTTGCATAGTGCGACAAAATATATTGGCGGTCATGGTGATGTTGTGGCCGGTGTTACAATTTGTAAAACAAACGAGCTTGCCGAAAAAATTCGTCCGATTCGTAAAGATGTTGGTGGGATTATGGCACCATTTGATGCATGGTTACTTTTACGCGGTTTAAAAACATTAGCAGTTCGGATGGATCGTCATTCTGACAATGCGGAAAAGATTGCTGCTTTTCTCCGAAATCATGAACTAGTAGAAGCTGTTTGGTATCCGGAAGGAATGCTTGCAAATAAACAAATGAAGCGCGGGGGCGGTGTGCTATCATTTACAGTAAAAGGCGGAAAAGAAGAGGCGCAAGCTGTAATGGATAACTTAAAATTAATTGCTATTGCAGTGAGTCTTGGTGATACAGAAACGTTAATTCAGCACCCGGCAACGATGACACATGCGGTCATTCCAAAACATGTTCGTGAGCAGATGGGGATTTCCGATAATTTATTACGCTTATCTGCAGGGCTTGAGTCTTGGGAAGATATTGTAAGGGACTTAGCGCAAGCACTGCAAAAAGAAAAAACAGCTTTATCGTAAGAGGAACGCTTTCTACCAATATATCGGCGGTTCGACACCATTTAAAGACCCTTAGGTAATGCTCGGCGTTCCGGACGTACAAAAAGGAGCTGACTTTAAGTCAACTCCTTTGCACTATATGTGTTTTAATAAAATTCTGACAAATTCCTCTAAATATGTTTGATCAATTTCATCAAAGCGTCCTTTGTTTGGACTATCGATGTCTAATACGCCGATGACTTCATTGTTTTTGATTAGCGGTACAACAATCTCTGAATTAGAAGCTGCATCGCAGGCGATATGCCCAGGGAACTTGTGAACATCAGCGACAAGCTGTGTTGTTTTCGTTTCTGCTGCTACGCCACATACACCGCGGCCAAATGGAATACGAACACAAGCTGGTAATCCTTGAAATGGCCCAAGCACAAGTTGATTTCCTTCCGTTACATAAAAACCTACCCAGTTAATATCTTGCAAAAATACATTGAGTAAAGCAGATGCATTCGCTAAGTTAGCTACTACATTTGACTCGCCTGTTAATAGAGCATCGAGTTGTTTGAGTACTGTCCTGTATTGCTCCTCGCGTGTACCAGTATAATCTTCTGCTGTGAACATGGAAACGCCGCCCTTTCTGTAGGTAAATGTAAAGTTATTGCAAAATAAGCTATAATTCGCAAGACTTTGTCGATAGAAAATTAAAGGAATTTGTCTTAAAAGTCAAGAAATTTACATCAAGTTCAATTAATCGTGCTTTTACTACCTACAAATAGCGGGAGGAGTGAGTGTATGACACAGGCGAGACAGAAAATTATTGATGCGGCCATTTCGCTATTTTATGCGAAAGGCTATAATGGTACATCAGTACGTGATATAGCAAAGCAAGCAGATGTTAATGTTGCAAATATCTCCTATTATTTTTCTGGAAAACAAGGATTACTAGAACAGTTGGTATCAGACTTTTTAGAGGGCTACTTACGTATCGTTGAACTGACATTTGAACAGCGGAATTTTTTGTCTGCAAAAGAAGTATTATTCCAGATGATGAGAAATATTTTACAGTATCAATTTGAGCGAAGAGAACTTACTCGCTTTTTCTACAGAGAACTTTCGTTAGATAGCACGTTAATTCGCGAAATCATGACGATTTACTTTTCAAAAGAGAGATACTATATAGAGCAACTCATTAGACAAGGGCAAGAAAAGAGAGAATTTCAAAATGTATCATTTACGATGTTTATGACGCAGTTAAAGGGAATGATCAGTATGCCGTATTTATATCCGCAATATATATCAGAAGTGCTGCATTCTTTTCCGTCAGAAATCTTTTTTATTGAAATGTATATGAAGGAAGTAGAGCAGTGGATGGAGCAAACTCTTTGTACAGAGCATATACAATATCCTCTGCCGAGAGCGGCGTATGTATAAAGAAAACAAAAAAACGTGAAACAGCTTGTTGCCGATGTGTATGGGAATAAGCTGTTTTTATTTGCTTTTTATGAAGTGATATCTTCTTTTTTGAATCCTTATATAGTAATATATTTATATTGCAATAATGATATTTTGGTTTGAAAAAAAATACAGTCCTTTGGTGATTATAATTTTGGGTTAGATGTGTGTTTGGAATCGACTTGAAAATAGTAAATTCTTTCATGAAATTTTTCGAAAAACTAGGCCAAAAACATAGAATTACATGGTATGATTAATACATTGCTAGTTGTTAAATATGGGGCATTCCCCTTTTCTTACATAACGCCTTCCATTTTAAAAAACGGAACGGACAAAAAACAGATAAATAGGAGGCATTTTGAATGGATTCAATCTTAACGATCGTTGTCATCATCGTGAGTGCTATCTTGCTCTTCCTCATCGTAGAACTTGTGATGAGAAATCGTTTATATAAAGATATTGAAGCACTAGAGCAATGGAAGAAAGAAATTAAGGATAAACCTGTAGCGGATGAACTGAAACGAGTGAAAGAGTTAAAGATGACCGGACAAACAGAAGAGCTATTTGAAAAATGGCGCAATGAATGGGATGAAATTGTTGCTAATATTCTTCCGAAAGCAGAAAAAGATTTAGAAAGCGCTCAAAAACTTGCCGCGCAATTTTCCTTCCGAAAAGCAAAACATACACTTAATGAATCCATTAGTAGTTTAGATGAAGCAGATCATCGTATTATGGATATTTTAAATGAACTACAAGAATTGTTGGAAAGCTATGAGAAAAACAATTCAGAAATTGAGCAGTTGCGTGATATATACCGTAATTTGAAAAAGAGTGTGCTTGCTCATCGTCATATGTTTGGCGCGGCAGAGGAGAAAATTGAAGGAATGCTTGATGCTGAATCAAAGAAATTTCAAACGTTTGAAGAAGCAACACAAAATGGGGATTACTTAAAAGCGCGTGAAATTGTGGCGAGTTTAGAAGAAGGACTAGCACATTTGGAAGTAATTGTGCATGAAGTACCAGAATTATTAGTAGAATGTCAAGCGACATTACCGGTGCAATTAGAAGATTTATCACAAGGTCACGACGATATGAAAAAACAAGGTTATGTACTAAATCATTTGGAAATACCAAAAGAAGTAAGAGAGATGAACAAACAATTGCAAACGTGCCTTGCTGATTTAGAATCTCTACACGTAGTGGAAGCGCAAGGGAAAATGGAAGTTTTAAAAGGAAATCTTGATACATTATATGAACAGTTAGAGTTAGAAGTAAGAGCTAAACATTATGTTGAACAGCAGACGGTAACTGTATATGAAGATTTAGAGACAATTCGAGAAGAAGCACTGGAAACGAAAGCAGAAACACAATTTGTGAAACAAAGTTATCAATTACAGGATAAAGATATCGAATCTCAAAAAGTGGTTGAAAAACAGATGCATATTTTAATGAAGCGTTTTGAAGTGTTACAACTTCGTATTGCAGAGCAAGATATCGCCTTTTCTGTCATTCGAGAAGAGTTAGAAGAAATTTATGAGCAATGTGAAACATTAAAAGTAATTCATAATGAGTACAAAGACATGCTGCAAATGATGCGTAAAGATGAGTTTGAAGCGCGTGAAGCGTTAAAGGAAATGCGCCATACGCTGATGGAATCAAAGCGTATGATGCAAAAATCAAATTTACCAGGTTTGCCAGATCGTATCGTAGTGGAATTGCAAAACGGACAACAAGCAATGCATAGTGTGTATGAACATCTAGAATTAAAGCCGCTTGATATGGGCGCAGTGAATCGCACACTAGAAGAAGCAGTAGTAATTGTAAATGGTGTTCACGAAACAACGCAAGAGTTAATTGAACAAGCGTATTTAGTAGAAAAATTAATACAGTATGGTAATCGTTATCGTAGTCATGACGATATGTTAGCGAAAAGCTTAGATACCGCTGAGCAACTGTTCCGTGAATATGAATATGACGCAGCTCTAGAACAAGCAGCTTCTGTATTAGAACAAATTGAACCAGGCATTGTGCAGAAGATTGCTGAACTTGTTGATTTAGAACAAACTCCTTAATTCATTAAGGGGTTTGTTTTTGTTTAAATAACTTTTGTATCCATTATGATGTAATATTGCTATAATGAATAGCGGAATATGGAGCGTTTTTTCGTTGAAAGCAGAAAAGCATACTTCCGCTCTAATGACGGAAACTATGAGCAAGCTTAGCGGAAACGCATGGATTTATGATATGATTATCCCGCTACGAAGGTCTTTCTTGTAAAGATGTTTCACTTTCTGGGATTTCGATATCGGCGAAAGGGGAATAACGATGATTTATTTTGATAATAGTGCGACGACAAAGCCGTACCCGGAAGCCTTGCAATCTTATGTGACAGTTGCAGGAAAATATTTTGGAAATCCTTCTTCTATTCATTCCCTTGGAGGAGAATCAGAGCGCTTATTAACGCAATCACGTACGATTGCAGCTCAGCTTCTTCGTGCAAAGCCTTCAGAAATTGTCTTTACGTCTGGAGGAACAGAAGGAAATAACCTTGCAATTAAGGGGATTGCGATGAGAAATCGCTCCCGTGGTAAGCATTTGATTACAACAAACATTGAACACGCTTCTGTGTTTGAAGCATATAAGCAGCTAGAAAATCTTGGTTTTGATGTTACATATTTGCCGGTAAATGAAAATGGTGTTGTATCAGTAGAAGATGTGAAACGAGCTCTTCGAGATGATACTATTCTTGTTTCTATGATTCACGTCAATAACGAAACAGGTGCGATTCAGCCTGTTGATGAAGTTGGGAAGTTATTAGCAAACTATCCGAAAGTACGATTCCATGTCGATCATGTACAAGGAATTGGAAAAGTACCGCTTGACTTGTATGAAAGTCACATTGATCTTTGCACAATTTCGGGACATAAGTTCCATAGTGTAAAAGGAACAGGACTTCTTTATGTTCGTGACGGTGTAAGGCTCGATCCAGTTTTATCGGGTGGTGGACAAGAGTTGCGTTACCGTTCTGGTACAGAAAACTTACCAGGAATTGTTGCGATGATCAAAGCCTTGCGAATGACTTTAGAAAAACAGTCCGAAAATACGGGGCATCTTCGCGAGTTAAAGGAAGAACTTATTCGCATGTTTAAGGGCATGAAGGATGTTACAATTAATACGCCGAAAGAACATACGGCACCGCATATATTAAACGTATCATTTGTCGGATTAAAGCCAGAAATTGTTGTGCATGCTTTGGAAGAACGTGATGTGTATGTGTCAACAAAATCTGCTTGTTCTTCAAGAGTAAACGAAGTAAGCCACGTTTTACTAGCGATGGGCTTGCCGCATGCGGTAGCAGAAAGTGCGATTCGTATTAGTTTAAATGCGGAAAATACGATGGAAGAAGTAAAACAATTCGAAGGAATTATAAAAGAAACATTGCCAAAATTATATGAAGTGATGAGGTAAGGAAAGATGATGACATACGAGTATATTTTAGTTCGCTACGGCGAAATGACAACAAAAGGAAAGAACCGTTCTAAGTTTGTAAGCACGTTAAAAGATAATGTGAAACATAAATTAAAGAAATTTACAAACTTAAAAATTGATGCGACGCATGACCGCATGTATATTCAGTTAAATGGTGAAGATCATGAGGCTGTTGCGGAAAGATTGAAAGATGTGTTTGGAATTCACAAGTTTAACTTAGCAATGAAAGTACCAACGGATTTAGAAGAAATTAAAAAAGGTGCACTTGCTGCTTTTCTGCAAGTAAGTCGTGCCGTAAAAACATTTAAAATTACAGTTCACCGTTCTTACAAACATTTTCCGATGAGAACGATGGAACTACTTCCAGAAATCGGCGGGTATGTTTTACAAAATACAGAGGATATTACCGTAGATGTTCATAATCCAGATGTAAACATCCGCATTGAAATTCGAAGCGGTTATAGCTATATTATGTGCGATGAGCGCATGGGAGCTGGCGGTCTTCCAGTTGGTGTTGGCGGAAAAGTAATGCTTCTTCTTTCTGGTGGCATTGATAGTCCAGTTGCAGCTTACTTAACAATGAAGCGCGGCGTATCAGTGGAAGCTGTTCATTTTCATAGTCCCCCGTTTACAAGCGAGCGTGCAAAGCAAAAAGTAATCGACTTAACACAGGAGCTAACGAAGTATTGTAAACGCGTGACACTTCACCTTGTACCGTTTACAGAAGTGCAAAAAACAATTAATAAAGAAATTCCATCTAGCTATTCAATGACAATTATGCGCCGTATGATGATGCGCATTGCAGAACGAATTGCAGAAGAGCGTAACGCACTTGCTCTTACGACAGGGGAAAGCCTTGGACAAGTAGCAAGTCAAACGTTAGATAGTATGCACACGATAAACGAAGTGACAAATTATCCAATTATCCGTCCGCTTATTGCGATGGATAAACTAGAAATTATTAAAATTGCTAACGATATCGGTACGTACGACATCTCCATTCGTCCGTACGAAGATTGCTGTACAGTCTTTACGCCAGCAAGTCCGACAACGAAACCGAAGCGTGAAAAAGCGAATAAATTTGAATCCTACTATGATTTTACACCGCTTATTGAATCCGCAGTTGCAAATACAGAAAAGATGGTATTACAAACAGTAGAAGTAGCAGAAAAGGAACAATTCGAAGATTTATTTTAAAACCATAAATTACCATTAAAAGATATGTATGAAGCTATATGGTTTATCACACTCTATACTCACAAGGAGGTGATACCATATGGCAAACAATAATTCAAATAACTTAGTAGTTCCTGGTGCAGAAGCTGCTTTAGATCAAATGAAATACGAAATCGCTCAAGAGTTCGGTGTACAACTTGGAGCAGATTCAACATCTCGTGCTAACGGATCTGTTGGTGGCGAAATTACAAAACGTTTAGTTGCAATGGCTGAACAACAATTAGGTGGTTTCCAACGATAACAACTATATACAATGGCTTAGAAAGAGTGGGATTTCCCGCTCTTTCTTTTTGTTGTTTTATGTCAAAAAATAAGAGAAAACATCTACTATTGTAGCCAACTGGTCAAAATATAAACTAATTTGTCAAAAGAAATAGTTTTAAATTTACAGAAAATTCTTTATTATTAAAGGGAGGATGGACATAATAAAGGGGGAAGAGTATGAACCGGGAAGAGCTGTTAGCGCCACCGATGTATAATTTAGTCGAGGAGATGGAGCGTTATGCCCATGAACCAAATAAGCTTGCGCTAATTTGGCAAGATGATCAAGGGAATAAAAGGGAAGTCACATACCGGGAATTGTTACAAGGGGCGAATAAAATTGGAAATGCTTTTATAAAAAGCGGTCTGCAAAAAGGGGACAAGCTTCTTATTATGATGCCGCGTCTCATTGAAGCATATATGACGTATATTGCCGCAATAAAAGCGGGATTCGTCGTTATTCCAAGTTCAGAAATGCTGCGCAAAAAAGATATTGAATACCGAATCGAGCATGGAGAAGTAAAAGCGATAGTAAGTTATGAACCGTATGTAGGACAATTCGACGGAATCGAGGCAGTGCATTCCCTTCATAAATTTGTATTAAGTGAAAAACCACTAGAAGGCTGGAACAATATACGAGAAGCACTTAAAACAGAGAGTGCTGTATTAGAAATGGCAGAGACAAAGTGTGATGATATGGTTTTCTTATCGTATACATCTGGAACAACAGGCAATCCCAAGGGCGTTGTACATACACATGCTTGGGCGTATGCTCATCTTCGTACGAGCGCTGCAAATTGGTTAGCAATTGAAGAGAATGATGTTGTATGGGCAACAGCAAGTCCAGGGTGGCAAAAGTGGGTGTGGAGTCCATTTCTTGCGACGCTCGGTTCAGGTGCAACTGGATTTGTATATCACGGGAAATTTGATCCGGAAACATATCTACAGTTATTAAGTGATAACAAAGTAAATGTATTGTGCTGTACACCGACTGAATATCGTTTAATGGCAAAAGTGGAGACCTTACAGCAATATGACCTCTCTTCCTTGCATAGTGCGGTTTCGGCAGGAGAGCCATTGAACAGAGAAGTTATAAATACATTCCGAAATTATTTTCAAGTAACGGTTCGTGATGGATATGGTCAAACAGAAAATACATTACTTGTTGGCGTATTAAAAGGAATGGAAATAAAACCTGGTTCGATGGGGAAACCGACGCCGGGTAATCAAGTTGATATTGTGGATGAAGATGGTAAGCCAGTCCTTCCGGGAGAAGTAGGGGATATTGCCGTGCACGTGAAAACACCGGCATTATTTAAACAGTATTATAAAGATCCAGAGCGTACAGCTATGCAATTTCGCGGCGATTATTACATTACAGGTGACCAGGCCAAAAAGGATGAAGATGGTTACTTTTGGTTTGAAGGACGAGGCGACGATATTATTATTAGCTCCGGCTATACAA
This sequence comes from Bacillus sp. S10(2024), assembly GCF_050473865.1. Taxonomy (NCBI): domain Bacteria; kingdom Bacillati; phylum Bacillota; class Bacilli; order Caryophanales; family Bacillaceae; genus Bacillus; species Bacillus sp. S10(2024). The sequence continues at coordinate 4,462,448 of NZ_JBFLUR010000002.1, forward strand.
TCGGACCGTTCGAGGTGGAAGATGCACTGGTCAAACATCCATACGTCAGAGAATGTGCGGTTGTGGCAAGTCCAGATGAAATACGAGGAAATATCGTAAAAGCCTTTATCGTGTTAAAGGAAAATGTCGATGAGCAAGACAGCACGTTAATTCCGCTTCTGCAAGACCATGTAAAGGAATTAACGGCGCCTTATAAATACCCGCGTAAAATTGAATTTGTGAAAGAATTGCCAAAAACAATTTCCGGTAAAATTCGCCGCGTGGAGCTGCGAAAACGTGAAATGGAGTTGGCTTCCAAATAACCTTGCACAATTTGCCCGATTCTAGCTGAATAGAATTGGGTTTTTTGTTTAACTAGAGAGAGTGTTTTATAATGGTATTATAAGAAAATTAAGATAATAAAAGAGCTATAAGGGTAAAGTATAGGGGGGAGAGAATGTACGGCGTAATTGCTCTTATTAAAGTTGAATATAAAAATGAAAAATGTGTGGATGCCCCTATTATTTTTTCGAAAAGGTTAACGGGTGTTGCAAACAATGTTTATAGCTAATAAAAAGGGGGAGAAAAAATGGGAGAACTTTGGCACGGCGGAAAGATTTATACGATGGAAGAAGACGGAAGATTCGTAGAAGCAGTTTACATAGAAAACGGTAAAATTATTGCTGTTGGAAGGAAAGAAGAATTAGAAGAGCGGTATCAGCCGAAACAGTTCTTAAATTTAGAAGGAAAAACAGTGCTCCCTGGTCTGGTTGATAGCCATATGCATCTTATTGGACACGGAGAACGATTACTTCGCTTAGATTTATCAGCATGCACATCTTATCAGGAAGTACTAAACCTTGTTGCTGAGCGAGTGAACAGGGCGAAGCAAGGAGAATGGATTATTGGCGAGGGTTGGAATGAAAATAATTTTACAGATCGAAAAGATGTACATAAACGAGATTTAGATGATTTATCACGTCGTCACCCTATTGTGTTGAAACGCGTTTGCCGTCATGTAACGTTAGTGAACTCTTATATTCTTGAGAAAGCTGAGATTATGCAAGATAGAGAAGACCCGAAAGGTGGGAAAATTGGCCGCGATCAACATGGTGAACTTACAGGTTTATTGTATGAACAAGCGCAGGAATTGATCGCGCCTCTTCTACCAGAAATCGATGCAGCCTATTTAACGAAGGCACTGCAAACTGCAATTCAAGATTGTTGGCAATATGGACTCGTTGGTGGTCATACAGAAGACTTAAACTATTATGGCGGTTTTCAAAAAACGTACAATGCCTTTACGGAAGTGATTCGAGATTTACCGTTTAAAGCGCATCTTCTTGTTCATCATGAAGTAGCACACGAACGTGAGCGATATGAGAATACACATTATATTGAGTTTGGAGCAATGAAGATCTTCTCAGACGGTTCCTTTGGCGGACGAACAGCGCTGCTTACTGAACCATATGCAGATGCAAAGGAAACGAATGGCGTTGCTATTTTTTCTCGTGAAGAGCTTGCGGAACTCGTCAAACAAGCAAGAGAATTCCATATGCCTGTCGCAATTCATACAATTGGTGATCTATCGCTTGAATATGTGATTGATGCGCTTGAAATGCACCCGCCAAAAGAGGGGCAGCGTGATCGTATTATTCACTGTCAACTTACCCGTGAAGAGTTAACCCAGCGCATGAAGAAGCTCCCAGTAATTTTAGATATTCAGCCTGTCTTCGTTTCTTCTGATTTTCCATCTGTTATTGAAAAGCTAGGGGAGCAGCGCCTTCGATATGCATATGCATGGAAAACACTCCTTTCTGCTGGATTACACTGTGCGGGTGGTTCGGATGCACCAATTGAGCAAGTGAACCCGCTTTTAGGTATATACAGCGCTGTAACAAGAAAGAGCTTTGTGGATGGAAACTGTTACATACCAGAAGAAAGGTTATCCGTATTTGAAGCTGTGTCACTGTTCACAACAGGAAGCGCATATGCGATTGGAAAAGAAGAGAACCGCGGAAAAATTGCAGCGGGATATGAAGCTGATTTTACGATATTAGATAGAGATATATTTAACGTGCAGGAAGAAGAAATAAAAGAGATAAATGTTACGATGACGGTTGTGGATGGTGAAGTTGTGCATAAGAGATAAAGGCGGCACATGCCGCCTTTATTCTTTATCCCTCTATTCGTGGGCAGGATAAGAGCAGGGAAGAAAACTGCCCGTAAAAGCCCGATTGGTTAGTTTCACTTTATAAAAACGTTCTTTGTACTTTTTCCCAGAACGAATTATTTTTTAGTTTTACTGTTTTGATTTGTTTATCGCTTAAACGAACAACTGCTTTTTCGACTTGCTTAATGCTAAGTGCTTCGTTATCCATACCCATGACAGGATAATCTTTGTCATTATGAGTTAATTTTAATGTTAACGTACGATTGTTGCTTAAAATAAATGGAGAACCAAGGGTACGGTACGTATTGTTATTTAACGAAGCAAGCTCACTTACTTGGAAACATGGAATTAATGGATCCACGACAGCTCCGCTTAGTGATTTATTATATGCAGTGCTTCCTGTTGGGGTCGAAACGACTAAGCCATCCCCTCTGAATGTTTCAAAATATAAATCATCGATGTACACATCTAATACAAATGTTTTAATTACGCTAGAGCGCAGTGTAAATTCATTTAGGCAATAAAAGGACGTGTCATGATCGACAGTTACTTGAATTGTTGGATATTTTCTTACTTCAATTTTATTTTTTGTGATTTCTTGAAGGGCGCTATCGACATAGTCGATGTGGAAGTCACAGTAAAAGGAAATATCATCTGTTGTCGAAATCCCTGCGTATAAACAATCCTCACGAAATCCTGTTTTTCTAACAGCTTGTAAAAATGTCCCGTCGTCGCCAACACTAACGATGGCATTTGCGTTCTTTGGATGGTCTAGTATTGTAAATCCGTTTTCCTTTAAAATGTCGTATACTGGTTTCATTTTTTCGATAAGCGTTGCTTTATTATCACCGTAAAAGAAAAATAAATTGCGACGATCTTCCATTTTGTATCCCTCCATGCAGTAAATAATATGTTCAAATAGTATATTTCAATAAAAATATGAGAAATCCTTCTTTTTTTAGAAAAATCTATATTTTCAATTTCGTTTATATTTTTCATATCGTGTCGATAATGGATACGGAATGAAAGGGTGGTACGATGAAGTGGCTTGTGATTGGAATTGGAATGCTTATTTTGCTTCTCTTACTTATTTTATTATCGAAATTATCGCTGAAAATTAGTTTGTTATATACAGAAACAGAAAAGCAATGTTTGTTTGAAGTGAAAATTTGGATGATTCATTATACGTTTGATGTACTAGAACGGATTGAAAAGCAGCAAAGAAAAACAGGTCAAAAAATTGAAAAAGCAGGAGAAGAAGGCGGGACTGAGGATAAATTTGTGGCATGGCTTGACAGTATAGGGGAGATTATAAAAAGGCTGCAAGAAATCCATACTATGATTAAAGATTTTCTTCAAAAAGTGAAAATCAACAATTGGAAATGGTATTCGCAAATTGGAACAGGTGATGCAGCGAGTACAGGAGTTATTACAGGCTATGTATGGTCGGTAAAAGGGATTATTGTTGGCGTTGCCGGACAATATGCAGAAATTATAGGTGCGCCGCAGCTTGAAATTACTCCGATTTTTCAAGGGGAAACTGTAGCAACACATTGTGAATTAACGGCCTCATTTCGCATATATCGTGCAGTTAAGGCAGTAATTCGGTTATTTATATTTCTGAAGAAGCAAGGCGTTATTACGACAGATCATACGGTGCAGCAATAAAGTGAAACTTTAATCAGTAGGGGGGTTCTTCATCCCTCAATGATTATCAGCTCTTACCAATTGGGCGCATACCAGCAGTTTATCTCCCACATAACTTCTTCAGAAAAGCGGAAGCGGCACGCTCAGAATTGTAGGACGTTGGAGCTTCTGACGTAGAGGTGTTTTTTACCTCGCAGGAAGAAGCGAAGCCGCTGAACATTCTAGTCACTAGAACTGGACATTGCTTTCGCCGGATTTTGAGGTGGGAGTATTACTGCCCGTTAAAGCGGGATAAATATAGGGGGGATTATATGGAACATCCAATTCAAGGGTTAATGACAACAGCGATGCAACAGTTAAATCATATGATTGATGTGAATACAATCATTGGTGACCCAATTCAGTCACCTGATGGAAGTGTTATCTTAACGGTTTCTAAAGTAAGCTTTGGCTTTGCGGCAGGTGGTAGTGAATTTGGGAAATTAGAAAATAATAATCATCATCCATTTGGCGGTGGTAGCGGTGGCGGTGTTTCCATTAACCCGGTTGCTTTTCTTATAGTAAGTAGTGAAGGTGTGAAAGTACTTCATTTAGATAAACAGACGCATATACTTGATAAAATAATGGAATTAGCACCGCAAGCAGTTGATAAGGTAAAAGAAATGATGAATAAGCAAAAAGATGAACAGCCGGAGTATGAAATATAAGAAAAAGAAGCTAATCGAGCGATTAGCTTCTTTTTTCTAAAAACAGAGCGATTCAGTTGCATTCTGTTTACTGAACATCTATCATTTACACTGTACATATTTTGTTTTTTAGAAAAGGGAGGATTTTCAAATGGCAAACGTAACGTTTAAAGGAAACCCAATCACTTTAGTTGGCACAGAAGTGAAAGTAGGCGATCAAGCTCCAAACTTCCAAGTGTTAGCAAATGATTTATCTCCGGTAACTTTAGAGACATATAAAGGCGCAGTGAAATTGATTAGTGTTGTACCATCTATTGATACAGGTGTATGTGATGCACAAACTCGTCGTTTCAACGAAGATGCAGCTGGTATTGAAAATGCAAAAGTATTAACAATTAGCGTTGATTTACCATTCGCTCAAAAGCGTTGGTGTGCAGCTAACGGTTTAGAAAACGTTGTAACGGTTTCTGATCACCGCGACCTTTCTTTTGGCGAAGCATACGGTGTTGTGATGAAAGAACTTCGTTTACTTGCACGTGCAGTATTCGTAGTAGATAGCAACGACAAAGTGGTTTACGTAGAATACGTAAGCGAAGGTACAAGCCATCCAAATTACGAAGCAGCATTAGAGGCAGCAAAGGCTGCAAAGTAATATAGGCAACAAAGAGCGATCTCTTCTCAAGGGGTCGCTTTTTCTTTTGGGAAAAATTTAAAATATGGTATGATATAAGTTATGTGTATTTTAGTTTAAAGGAGGAATTTTCGTGAGTTCAACAGTAGAAACATTATTTTCTATTTTTGATTCTTCTGCCGTAATTTTACGTAAAGAATTAGATATAACGTATTTAGAAGCACTTGTAGAAACGGGTGACAATTTATTTGAAGGAACAATTTTACAAGAAGGCTTAGAACAACCAACAATTGAACGATTAGAGCGTGAATATAGCAAGTTTAATGAAGAAAACTATAAAGGCGAAGAAATTCGCAAAGCGTTCCAACTTGCCATCTTAAAAGGGATGAAAGATGGCGTACAAGCAAATCATGAAATGACGCCTGATGCAGTTGGGATGTTTATGAGTTATTTATTCCATAAATTTATGAAGGATCAAAAGGAAATAACTGTACTAGATCCTGCAGTTGGAACGGGAAATTTATTAACGACAATTTTCAATGGCTGCTTAGAAGGGACAACGATGAGTGGCTTTGGAGTAGATGTGGATGACTTGCTTGTTAAACTTGCATTAGTCAATGCAAATTTACAAAAACAAGCGGTCGAGTTCTTTAATCAAGATGGACTAGCTTCTCTTTATATTGATCCAGTTGATGCGGTTGTATGTGATTTACCAATCGGCTATTATCCAAATGAAATCGGTGCAAGTGAATATACGTTAAAAGCAGATGAAGGTATGTCTTATGCACATCATCTTTTTATTGAACAAAGTGTCAAACATACAAAAGAAGGCGGCTATTTATTTTTCTTAGTGCCAAACTTCATTTTTGAAAGTGACCAAGCACCAAAGCTTCATGCATTTATTAAAGAAACATGTTTTGTGCAAGGATTACTACAGTTACCTGTTTCCATGTTTAAGAATGAAAAAAATGCAAAAAGTATATTTGTTCTCCAAAAGAAAGGGCAAAACGTAAACATGCCAAAACAAGCGTTATTAGTAGAATTACCGAAATTCTCTAATATGCAAGCGATGGAGAACATTATGCAGCAAATTAACGGCTGGTTTGTTGAGAAAAACTAAAAGGGTTCATATATAACAGATATACACTTATATATAGTACAGTTTTATATTGTTTACAAAATTCAGTAATATTTATAGGTGACAAAATTGAAAACTTTAAATCTGTAATATAAAAAAAAACGTTGTGTTACAATTTTTTCTCTTGAAATATGTGTCGTACGATGTTTAAATTAAAATCGTGAGTATTAAATTTTTATCAGTGGAACGGTTCTGTTATCTGAGAAAAATTGAAGACATAAAATTGAGCGGTTTGTGGAGAGATTCCACACAGCTAGAGAAAAAGGGGCGAAAGACTAGATGTCAAAAATCATCGCGATTAATGCAGGAAGCTCTTCCTTAAAGTTCCAATTATTTGAAATGCCAAGTGAAACAGTATTAACAAAAGGTTTAGTAGAACGTATCGGTTTAGACGATGCTATCTTCACAATTACTGTGAACGGTGAAAAACAAACTGAAGTAACAAATATCGCAGACCATGGCGTTGCGGTTAATATGCTTTTAAACAAATTAACTGAAACAGGTATTATTAAATCTCTTGATGAGATTAGCGGTATTGGTCACCGTGTTGTACACGGCGGTGAAAAATTCCCAGATTCTGCTCTAATTACTGATGAAGTATTAGCAGAAATCGATGCTTTAAGTGAGTTAGCACCACTTCATAACCCAGCACACGTTGTTGGTATTAAAGCATTCCAAGCAGTTCTTCCGAACGTACCTTCAGTAGCAGTGTTTGATACAGCGTTCCATCAAACAATGCCAGAAGAATCTTTCTTATATAGCTTACCTTATGAATACTATGAAAAATACGGCATCCGTAAATACGGCTTCCACGGTACTTCTCATAAGTATGTAACAGAGCGTGCAGCTGAATTATTAGGCCGTCCACTTGAAAGTTTACGTTTACTTTCTTGTCACTTAGGTAACGGTGCAAGTATCGCAGCTGTTGAAGGCGGAAAATCAATTGATACGTCTATGGGCTTCACACCACTTGCTGGTGTAACAATGGGTACACGTTCTGGTAACCTTGATCCTGCGTTAATTCCATATATTATGAAGAAAACAGGACAATCTGTAGATGAAGTTCTTAACGTATTAAACAAGAAAAGTGGTATGTTAGGTCTTTCTGGATTCTCAAGTGACTTACGTGATATTGAGCAAGCTGAAGAAGAAGGAAATCACCGTGCAGAAGTAGCACTAGAGATCTTTGTTGACCGCATCCATAAATACATCGGTTCTTATGCAGCTCGCATGAAAGGTGTAGACGCAATCATCTTTACAGCTGGTATTGGTGAGAACAGTGCACTAATTCGTGAGCGCGTATTAGAAGGACTTGAGTTTATGGGCGTATACTTCGATCCAAAACGCAACAACTTCCGTGGTGAAGAAGCATTCATCAGCTTCCCTCACTCTCCAGTAAAAGTAATCGTAATTCCAACAGACGAAGAAGTTATGATTGCTCGTGACGTAGTACGTCTTGGTAATATTGGTTAATATATGATGAAAAGACGGGATGATTCCCGTCTTTTTCTGTTATCTTTTTGAAAGTAGTTCGGTTAATCCGTTTGGGTATAATGTTTTTTCCTTTTGCAAAAACATTTCAATTGGGATCCATACAGCATAAGAGATGGTATCTCCTTCTGCAATTGTGATCTTATTCCTTTTATAAAGTTCTTTGTTTGAAAAGCAGATAGAATACAATTGGACTATTTCATGGCCAATTGTATTGCCTATTTGAAAGATGTTTTCTAAACAGCCTAAGTATGTACCGATTTCTACAGTGACGCCAAGTTCTTCTTTAAATTCTCGCATAACGGTTTGCGCCGCGTATTCCCCAAGTTCAATCGTTCCTCCAAGTGGTCGGTAATAACGTCCCTCACCACTTTCATGTTTTTCGTTATATTCTTCAACGAGGATGCAATCATTGTGTTCAATAATACCTAACGCTTTCGCACGTGGATACATAACATCCCTCTCCTTTTTTATTAGGACTTATTTGAAAATAACATATTTTTCAGAAAAAAACAGGGCGTACGGCCTCTCACGGCAAATATATTACAAGGTAGAAAAATAATCCAAGGGGATGTTTGTATGCTGTCAAAGGGCGAGGAACGAATTTTACATGATCTAAAAGGCTGGGAGCAACAACTAGTGCAATACGAATCAACGGATTTTCAGCAAATGTTTAATAAATGGTTAAATCGTACATTTTCGAAATTGCCAGAGAAGAAACGAAATGAAATTTTTTCGAAGGCAGATGGATGGCTCTTTCATTTACATGCGTTCATACAAAGCTCGCAGTCGCAGCTCGATGCGCGAGGGCGGATTTTGGGGGCGGCGCGTGTGTTTGATGATTCTATTGAACATATTGAAGAAATGAGAGAACTATCTATTCATCAACTAACATACATAGCAGAACAACAAACAGCTCGTCATCGTTTATATTCTTTCGTGCAAGGAGGAGTAACAGGAATTGGCGGTTTTTTATTATTAAGTGCAGACTTCCCTGTATTGATTGGTTTAAATGTGAAAGCTGTGCAGCTTATTGCCACATCATTTGGTCATGATGTGAATAAACCGTATGAAATGATGTTAGCGTTAAAGGTGTTTCATGCGGCTATATTGCCAGCGCATTTGCAGCAGTATGCTTGGTATAACTTACTGCAAGAGTTAGAACAAGAAGAGCCAGCGCCATTCTTTTATGAGGGAGAAGAGGAAGTAGTAAATCCGGCATCAGTACAAGTACTGTTAAAACAAATTTTGAAAACGTTCATTATTTATTCGCTACGCCGCAAGTTGTTTCAAGGTGTACCGGTACTTGGGATTGCGGTTGGATCTACGGCGAACTATCGGTTAACGCGGAGTGTGACAGAGTTTGCGAATCGATTTTATCAAATGCGTTATTTACGCCAAAAGTAAAAAGCGAAAGGCAGCTGCCTTTCGCTTCTAATTTGTTGCATGTTGTTTTGATAATGGAATTGCCACTGTTTTCTTTTCCTCTGCTGGATAATAGATTAAATCTAGCGCCTTCGCCTGTACAGCAAGGGAAAGAATTGTAAAGGCAATCTGAGTCCATGTTAAATAGTATAGTGAAAGTGCAATGACAATTACGTCAAAAACGAAGAAAATTTGCCCAACTGTAAAGTGAGTCTTTTTACTTAATACAATCGTTAAAATATCATCTCCGCCTGTTGCACCGCCGAATCGTAAAATAAAACCAAGTCCAACTCCAGCTAAAGCCCCGCCTATTACTGCAGCTACAAATAAATGATTAGATAAATCAACCGTGAATGGAGAATAATTTTCCATTAAAGAATAAAACGCTCCGAATGAAAGCGAACCGATAAATGAATAACCAACCATTTTTTTACCTAAAAATGTAGCACATAGTAAAATGACTGGAATATCCATTAAAACAGTTGAAATGGATGGTGAAATATCAAAAAAGTTTTGTAAAAACAGTGCGATTCCGACAAAGCCACCTTCAGTTAAGTGGTTTTGAAAATGAATGTGATATAGTGCGGTAGCTAAAATAAATGAACCAAGTAAAACCATAAAAATTTCTTTAATAATTCGTCGACTTTGGATGTTCTCCATCGTTATTCCTTCTCTCCGTAGTTAGTAGTTTTCTAGTTTGTATAAACTAACTACGCCTATATAGCAGCAGTTAGTTTACAGATGTCTAACTACGCTATATATCACTGAAGAAATAACGAATAATCCTCTCGTCCATCAATTCTCCCTACTTTCGTTTTAGTTTAGGCCTAAAATAGACTAAACAAAACTCAGAGTAGGATTTTTGTTTAGCAATCCTATTCTCTTCTAGGTTTTGTTTAGTGAGTGTCATACAACCTAAACAAAACGCTACGTGTAAGAAGAGTCTTTTTGTTGCCAAATTATCCTTCGGGTAATCATAATTTCCCCACTTTCGTATTTTTTTCGCTAGACAAAATATCTAAGCAAAAAAATACGCTACGTGTAAGATTCGTCTTTTCGATGCCACATGCTCCTTCGAGCGATCATGATATCTAAATCCTTTCTGTAAAAGATTTTATACTATTATATCATACTTTTTGAAAATGTATGATGCTGGAAACTGAAAGTGGGCAAAGAAAAACCTACATACTTCGTAAATATGAGAGGGTAAGGTGAAGTTCAGTTAAAGTTTGAGGGGAGATGGTGTAATAAAATAATATTTGCTGTCGAAAGTTTTTTATTATGAAAGTAAAATTTTGTGCGGTGTAAATGATCTAAATTCATTTTAATTTTTCGACATCTTTGTCTAGCTTCAGCGGCTAGAATAGTTGGTGGCTTCGCATTTTCCGTTGAGGCAAAAAGTACCTCTATGTCACAAGCTCTATCCCCTCTTGTTTTGAGCGAGTCGCTTTCGCTTTTCTGAAGAAGTTAGGGCCTGTAAAGGGGTGATAATCAGTGGGGATGAAGAAAACACCCATTGATTAAAGATTCGCTTTATGGCTGCTTTTCAACCTGTATTCATACAGAAATTTACTTTAATTAATTACATAATATTCATTTTAAAGTGAATATTCCCTATAATTCGAGTCATATAGGGGATGACTGGAGAGGTTCATATGAAAATAATAGATATGCAAACAAGCGTAGAGGAAAAAAGGGGAGAACTAACTGAACTTGTAAAAATGTATGGATTAAATCATGAGAAGGTAGTTGTATGCAGCAAAGAGTTAGATGAATTAGTCTATCGTTTGATGGGAAGTGTTACTTACCAAGAAAGTATGCATTCTATTTCTGTAAGGAAAAATATGAATGACAATATAAATTCCCCTTAGTTAAAAACGTTTGTGAATATTCATAATGAAAAATTCCCATCAGTAGAGCTCTACTGATGGGAATTTTTTTATTTGGTGGTTTTGTAAATACGTCTAAAGAGGCGACGTGACAAGAGTATATGAATCTGCCAGTGTAAGTGAATGAAGCAGTTTGGATACATTCGTCTCCTTTTACTAGCAGACCTCGCATTCCAAAGTATATTAAATCTCCTATGAAAGAAATTGTAGGTGACGAATGAAGTGTGTAAACTCCAAATAAGAATTACTGATGCGCTTTTCCTTCAGAAACATTTTGAGTAAGGCGGTACCAAAGCCAAAGGTCGTTAATGATGGAGGCAAGATCAGCAATTTCTGTATTCAATTTACAGGAAAGCTCGAAGTTTTCTTCGTTATTTAATTTATGCTGTTTCGTATTAATGATATGTTCAAGCTCCTGAATTCGATCGGGTATTTTCCCGCGAATTTGTTCCCACTTTAATAAAATGGCATGCTGCACAGTGGTAGGAATCTCTTCCCATTTTTCTTGTAAATCAGGTATTTCAATTCCTAGATGTTCATTATATATGAAATATTGTTTCATGCCTCTCCCCTCCATTTTCTGTTTTTATTGTATCGAAAAAGAGAATGAACTTCGATGGAATTGTTTAAAAAAATATTTGCAAATATCCCTTGCGCCATTTTTGAAAAGATGATAAATTATGAATTAATATTAATGATTATGAATAAATATTCTTTTTAGGGGGATATAAAATGGAAAACAAGAAAGTTGTATTAGCTTATTCCGGAGGCCTTGATACTTCCGTTGCAATTAAATGGTTACAAGAAAAAGGATACGATATTATTGCACTTTGTTTAGATTTAGGAGAAGGAAAAGATTTAGAATTTGTGAAAGAAAAGGCACTATCCGTTGGAGCTATTAAATCGTATATGATTGACGTGCAAGAAGAATTTGCGAATGAATATGCATTAAAAGCACTGCAAGCTCACACGTTATACGAAGGGAAATATCCACTTGTATCTGCATTATCTCGTCCGTTAATTGCGAAGAAATTGGTAGAAATCGCAGAGGCAGAAGGGGCAAGTGCAGTTGCACATGGATGTACTGGAAAAGGAAACGACCAAGTACGTTTTGAAGTTTCTATTCAAGCGTTAAATCCGTATTTAAAAGTGATTGCACCGGTGCGTGAATGGAAATGGTCACGTGAAGAGGAAATTGCGTATGCAAAAGAAAACGATGTGCCAATTCCGATTAACTTAGACAGCCCGTTTTCAATTGATCAAAATTTATGGGGACGAAGCAATGAGTGTGGAATTTTAGAAGACCCATGGGCAGCGCCGCCAGAAGAAGCATATGAAATGACGTTAGCACTGGAGAATACACCAAACAAACCAGAATTTGTAGAAATTGGGTTTGAAGCAGGGGTGCCAACAACATTAAATGGTGTATCTTATTCCTTGTCAGAGTTAATTAAATCGTTAAATGCTCTTGCTGGTAAGCATGGGGTTGGTCGCATTGATCACGTAGAAAACCGTCTTGTCGGTATTAAGTCACGTGAAGTATATGAATGTCCAGCAGCGATGACGTTAATTACTGCACATAAGGAATTGGAAGATTTAACGCTTGTAAAAGAAGTAGCGCATTTTAAACCAGTGATTGAACAAAAATTAACAGAGTTAATTTATAACGGCTTATGGTTCTCGCCTTTAAAAGATGCCCTTGCTGCCTTTTTACAAGAAACGCAAAAACATGTAACAGGTACAGTGCGTGTGAAATTGTTTAAAGGACATGCAATTGTAGAAGGACGTAAATCGAATTATTCTCTATATGATGAAAAATTAGCAACATATACAGTAGAAGATGAATTTAATCACGATGCCGCAATTGGATTTATTTCATTATTTGGTTTACCAACAAAAGTATATAGCCAAGTGAATCAAAAGAAGGTGGAGGCATGAGTAAACTTTGGGGCGGTCGCTTTACAGAGCAGGCTGAGCAGTGGGTTGAGGAGTTTGGAGCTTCCATATCCTTTGACCAGCAATTAGCAGTAGAAGATATAGAAGGAAGTATTGCGCATGTTACGATGCTTGCGAAATGCGGCATCGTAACAGCGGAAGAAGGAGAAAAAATTAAAAACGGACTTCAGTATTTACTGGAAAAAGCAAAGAAGCAGGAACTTACGTTCTCTGTTGAAGCAGAAGATATTCATTTGAACATTGAAAAAATGTTAATTCAGCATATTGGAGAAGTTGGTGGTAAGCTGCATACAGGAAGAAGTCGTAATGATCAAGTAGCAACCGACATGCATTTGTATTTGCGAAATGAAGTACAGTATATTATCGAGGCAGTAAAGCAAGTGCAGACTGTACTTACAGTGCAGGCAGAAGAACATATTGAAACAATTATGCCAGGATATACACATTTACAGCGCGCACAGCCAATTTCTTTTGCGCATCATCTTCTTGCATATTTTTGGATGTTAGAACGTGATGTGAATCGTTTTAAAGATTCGTTAAAACGTATTAACATTTCTCCACTCGGAGCCGGGGCACTTGCTGGGACGACATTCCCAATTGATCGTGAATATAGTGCACAGCTGCTCGGATTTGATGGGATATATGAGAATAGTTTAGACGCAGTAAGCGACCGTGATTTCATTCTTGAATTTTTAAGTAATGCTTCTATATTAATGATGCATTTATCGCGCTTTTGTGAAGAACTGATTTTATGGAGCAGTCAGGAATTTCAGTTTATTGAAATGAGTGATAGTTATGCAACGGGCAGCAGCATTATGCCACAAAAGAAAAATCCGGATATGGCAGAGCTCATTCGCGGGAAAACAGGGAGAGTATACGGCAACTTGTTTAGTTTATTAACCGTTATGAAAGGATTGCCGCTTGCTTATAATAAAGATTTACAAGAGGATAAAGAAGGTATGTTTGATACGGTTAATACAGTAAAAGGGTGTTTACATGTAATGGCCGGTATGCTTGAGACGATGACGGTGAAAAAAGATCATATGGCGAAAGCTGTTACGCAAGACTTTTCAAATGCAACCGAGATCGCAGATTATTTAGCGAGTAAAGGATTACCGTTTCGTCAGGCACATGAAATTGTAGGAAAGCTTGTCCTTCTTTGCATTAACAAAGGTGTATATTTACTTGATCTACCATTAGCAATTTATCAAGAGATGAGTCCATTATTTGAGGAAGATTTATACGAAGTCCTTTCGCCGTACGCTGCAGTAAAAAGAAGAAACAGTGCAGGTGGTACAGGATTCGAACAAATTGGGCAAGCGCTTCAAAAAGCAAAAGAACGAGTAGAAACCCCCGTGAATATGTAACATTTCACGGGGGTTTTCATAATTGTTACCTATATTTAATTAATGTACTTTCTAATGCTTTCGTTCTTTGCAGAGATGTTGTTTGCCATTTACGAGTTGTGGCAGTTCCAAACATAATATTTTTAGAATCTAGACTATGTGTTCGATATGAGTTTGTATCTGGATTTTTTCCTTGTAGTTTTCGATGAGAGTAGAATAAAATGTGTCCGAGTTCATGCGCAAGTGTATTTTCTAATGAAGATTTTGTAAGAATAATATGATTAAAACGGCTTTTTGTCATAAGAGAAGAGAACGATCGTCCCGTTGTATTGTTTGAGAGGTGTCTTGCATTTGTATAAAAGATTGAAATACTATTTGGATTTGGAAAGAGATATTTTCTTTCGCTAAATAATTGTTTTATATTTTTACTTTGCTTTTTCCGAAATGAAGTATCATTCGTTCGAACAGAAAAATCTTTCAGCGTTGTGATGCTAGTAATAACAAATTCTATCTTCCATATTTTTGTTGCTAATTCAACTTGTTTCTTAATTTCTTTTTCTGATACATTACAGCCGGAAAGAGTAAAGATGCATAAGTTTATAAACGGAGTAGTGCGCTTGCTTTTGACTGTGGTTTCGCTGTTGGTTTTCTTTTCATTATTCAAGAAAAATCACACCTTTATGCTTGGACATATTTATAGTGTATGCATAAAGGAAAAGGTTGCTTGTATCATATAAGCAACCTAGCGTCTATATTTTTTATTCGTATTTGTGCTTTCCTTCTGTAAGACGAATATATTCGATGTCCATTAAGTCGCGAAATAGTGCGCCATGACTTAATTCTACACCGTGTTTTTCTTTAAAGTGGGCACAAATTGTTTCTACCATGTCGATTTCTTGCCCATTTAAATCAAGTATAATACGTTCAGAACTTTCCATGTTAGCTCCTCCATTCTTTTTTTCTTATCATAACCGCAGAAAATAATTTTATTTAGAAGGAATGAAAAAAACACCAAGCCATTATATAGAGGCTTGGTGTGAGTTTATTAAAGTTATTAAATATCACCTTGTTCTTCTTCGCCGCGAACAACAAGGACATCGCATTTCGCATAGCGAATAATATGTTCAGAGACGCTGCCGATTAAGAAACGTTCTACTGCATTTAAACCAGTTGCACCGCAAATAATTAAATCAACTTGGTTTTTTGGTGCAATATCTTTTGAGATTTTTGATTTTGGATTACCGAATTCTAATACAGTTTCTACTTTTGTAACTCCTGCTTCAAGGGCAACCTTTTTGTAGTCTTCTAACAAATCTTCAGCAAATATATTTGCGCGCTCTGCGATTGCACGGCTATATGCTTCTACTGCAGAGTAAGCTTTAACGTCAACGATATGAACGATTGTTAATGTAGCATCGTTACGTTTTGCAACTTGAATTGCTTTTTTAAATGCTTTTTCAGCTTCCTTAGAACCATCAACTGCGATTAAAATATTTGTATATGTAGTATTCATGAACAATTCCTCCCCGATTTATAAGCGTTATAACTCTTACATTTTTATTATAAAGTAAATTATGGAAAATTGTTTGACAGAAACGTTACAGAATTTTGAAAACTCTGTTTCGAACATTTTAGTTGTAATTGTATAAAGAAGTTGTTACATATGAAGTATAGCAAGAAAAAAGGAGGCTTATGTTTGTGAGACATGCGCTCATTACAGCCGGTACAAAAGGTTTAGGGAAGAAAGTCACAGAGAATTTATTACATAAAGGATACTCGGTAACAGTAACATATCGCAGTGATGTACAAGCGATGGAAACGTTAAAGCAGCAATATAAAAATCTTGCACATCGTATGCAATTTGTACAAGCGGATGTAACGAAACAAGAAGATTTACATACAGTAGTAACAAAAGCGATGGATCGTTTTGGCCGTATTGACTTTCTTATTAATAATGCAGGTCCTTACGTATTCGAGCGTAAAAAGTTAGTTGAATATAAAGATAATGAATGGAATGAAATGATTCATGGTAATTTAACGGCTGTATTTCACTTACTAAAGCTTGTTGTTCCGATTATGCGTCAGCAAAAATTTGGTCGAATTGTGAATTATGGATTTCAAGGGGCAGATAGTGCGCCAGGGTGGGTGTATCGCTCTGCTTTTGCGGCTGCAAAAGTCGGACTAGTTTCGCTTACGAAAACAATTGCTTATGAAGAAGCTGAATATGGGATTACATCAAATATGATATGTCCCGGTGATATTATTGGTGATATGAAAGAAGCAACAATTGCGACGGCGCGTACATTATCTGATCAGCGTACACCGATTGGGCGTTCTGGTACAGGAGAAGATATCGCTCGTACAATTTCTTTTTTATGTGAGGAAGATTCAGATATGATTACGGGAACCGTTATAGAAGTAACAGGAGCAGTTGATGTCATTCATCGATATCGTCAAAATTAGACAAATTCTATCGGACAACTTGTATTGTTTTTGTCAAAAAATGAAAACTTATGATAAAATATAAGAGAATAGAAAGCGCTTTACAAAACTATTATAATCATTTAGGGGTAATTTTTATAATTTCAAGGGGGAATTTCCAATGCGTATCGGTGTACCAACAGAAATTAAAAACAATGAAAATCGTGTAGCGATGACACCAGCGGGTGTTGTTCATTTAGTTCACAACGGTCATGAAGTTTTTGTTCAAAAAGGTGCTGGTTTAGGGTCTGGATTTACAGATGAAGCGTATGTTGAAGCGGGCGCAACAATTGTAGAAACAGCACAAGAAGCGTGGAATCAAGAGATGGTTATGAAAGTGAAAGAGCCAATCCCAAGTGAATACGGCTATTTTCGTGAAGGCTTAATTTTATTCACATACTTACACTTAGCTCCAGAACCAGAATTAACAAAAGCATTAATTGACAACAAAGTAGTTGGTATCGCTTATGAAACAGTTCAATTAGACAACCGTTCTTTACCATTACTTGCACCTATGAGTGAAGTAGCAGGTCGTATGGCTGCGCAAATTGGTGCACAGTTCCTTGAAAAAAATAAAGGCGGTAAAGGTATTTTACTTGCTGGTGTTCCAGGAGTAAAACGCGGCAAAGTAACAATTATCGGCGGTGGTCAAGCTGGTACGAACGCAGCGAAAATTGCCGTTGGTCTAGGTGCGGATGTAACAATTATCGACTTAAGTCCAGATCGTCTTCGTCAATTAGATGATATCTTCGGCAACCAAGTAGCAACATTAATGTCTAACCCATATAACATTGCAGAAGCTGTAAAAGAATCTGACCTTGTTATCGGTGCAGTATTAATTCCAGGTGCAAAAGCACCAAAACTTGTAACAGAAGAAATGATTCAATCGATGGAACCAGGTTCTGTTGTAGTTGACATCGCAATTGACCAAGGTGGTATTTTTGAAACAACTGATCGTATTACAACACATGATAATCCAACTTATGAAAAACATGGCGTTGTTCATTACGCAGTTGCAAACATGCCTGGTGCGGTTCCACGTACATCAACACTTGCGTTAACAAACGTAACAGTACCGTACGCAGTACAAATCGCAAACAAAGGCTACAAAAAAGCTTGCTTAGATAACAATGCCTTATTAAAAGGTATTAATACATTAGATGGTTACGTAACATTTGAAGCAGTTGCAGAAGCACATGGCTTACAATATGCAGATGCAAAAGAGCTTCTTGAAAAAGCACCTGCTTTATCATAAGAAAGATTGTAAAGCGACTATCCGTTGGATAGTCGCTTTTATTATGATTTCATACGTGCTTGTGTCGTTTCGCGTTGCCGATTTACAGGGGTGGATTCACCAGCTTTTGTTAATCCAAAACGCGGCATGTTTACATATACACTTTCATATTGGCCTTTCTCAATCACATATGTTTCATGAAAAATACCAACTGATTCAGTTTTGGAAGATTTTAGGTTATGGTTTTTCCGTGTTTCTACATGGAAGGAAGCGTGGCATGCATAGTGTTCAAGAGCTTCAAAGGATTTCCAATATTGAATTTGTAAAGTGGTGCGGCCGTTGAAAAAAGATTTTGTACCGAGCAAACCTAGTTCTTTATTTTCATATAACTCTTTTAGCATTCCGCCCATTGCCCGGGCTACTGGTAACCATTTTGAAACAGCAAAGGGTCTATTAATACGCATACCAATTACAAATACTACAAAGGAATCATCCATCTGTGCAGTATAACGTTCAGGTATTACAGCTTTCATTATTTATCGCTCTTTCATTATGGATTTAATATACGTAAATGAATGTCGTACATGTCCATTATATGTTGGATTTGAAAGACATGAGATGTTAAATAGGCGCTGTAAAAAATAGAGTGTAATAGTTTTACAATTTGTGAAGTGTCCATCTGAAATGTAATTTCTCCTGCGGCTTTGTCTTCTTCTACGCAGTTTGCAAATACTTCATTCATATGTATACTCCTTTTTAGTCAATCAATTAATTTAATTTTGGGAATTTTCACTCGCTAAACTAGAAAATTTGATATGATGAGATTAGAAAAAATTGTAATATACCACTTGGATAATGGAGCGATAAATATGAACAATGAATTAACAAAAGAAATGAATCTAGAAAAAATTAATTTACTGGAGATCACGAAACATATCACAGAAAATCATAAAAATTTCGTTGTTTCAAATGTAAATAATCACTGTTTACGCATTGCTGTTTTTACAGGAGAATATGAATGGCATTTTCATTCGAATTCAGATGAGTTATTTATGGTAGTAGAAGGAGAACTATTGATTGACTTTCAAGATCGAGAAACGATTATTTTGAAGCCAAATGATACGTTGCTAATTCCAGCGGGAATCATTCATCGGACAAGAGCATTAAAACGTACTGTAAATCTTTGTTTTGAAGATTTAGAGGCTGATACAGTTATCGTGGAATAGGTCTCAATTTCCGGATAATTGCTATGCAATGAAGTGATAGAAAAATATAAATACTAATTTAGAGAAAATTTCAAGAAAGTTGTTAATTGAGGAAGAAATTTACGTGGTATAATGTGGATTTAGTGCTACTAATTTCAATAAACTACGTATGATTAAGGATGACATATACAATGAGAGAAAAGAGAATGAGCAGGACGTTTTTAAAATTTGCATTTACTATTACATGTACAGCTATGTTAAGTGCGTGTGGAAATGATGGGATAGACGGGACATGGGAGTTGTCGCAAAGGAAACAAAATCAATGTCCGGTATATTATAAATTTGACACGGTTACAAAAAAGGAAGAGAAAAAGGACGTTATTTATCATTTGGTAGAAATGCATACAAATGATCAAAAAGACAAATATAAAGGAACGTACAAACAAGAGAATAAAGGAGATTCGTATATCCTTGATTATGGAAATTCTTTTATCTCGAAACAGCAATTGAAAAGAGACGGAGACAATTTAGAAGTGATTTTTAGCGATGTGAATAAACGATGCACATATAAGAAAAGTGCATGAGAATAAAAGAAAAGGTAGTTTGGCGTTAGTGAAATTGAGAGCACATCAAATATTGATGTGCTTATTATTTTTGAACATTTTTTATAAAGTTTGTATACATTTTACATATTCAAACGTTAAGTACATAGAAAGGAGCGAGTGATGAATTATGATACATACGAAGTACTGTTATTAGAAAAATCAAAAGCAGTATATCATTACTTACGAAAGCTTGGCGTTGAAACAAAAGAAGCTGAAGATATTGTGCAAGATACATTATATAAGGCGTTGCTGTTCGAGGAGTGATGGTTGATAAGCAATAGATGAGAGGGAGTTATGATGAAAGGAATATACGTAACTATTTATATGATCTTATTCTTAATTGGAGTATCTTACTGTGTAGAGCAGTATTATGATGGAGCTATGAGTGAATTTGTGAGTGGATTTTGTATGTCAGTAGCTGTTTTTATGAACGTCATATCAATCATTCTCGTACGATTTCAATTAAAAATAAGGGAAAGAAAAGAAGGTACTTTTTAAAGCACCTTCTTTTTGTATTATATTTATTTCACAAACTGTAATTCTTTCGGGAACTTCGTTAAAATTTCTACGCCATCTTTTGTAATATACACATCATCTTCAATACGAACGCCGCCTACGTTTGGTACGTAAATACCTGGCTCAATTGTGAAGACCATGCCTTCACGAAGAGGTGAGTTGTTACCTTCTTTTACGTCTGGGAATTCGTGAACGCTAATGCCAAGTCCATGACCAAGGCGGTGCGGGAAGAAGTCGCCGTAGCCAGCATCTGCGATTACAGAACGAGCTGCACGGTCGATTTCACTAAATGTTGCGCCTGGTTTACATGATTCAACAGCGTTTAATTGACCTTTTAATACAGTTTCATAAATGCGTTTTTGTTCGTCTGAAATTTCGCCAAATGCAACTGTACGTGTAATATCAGAGCAGTAACCGTCGATAATAACACCTAAGTCAAATAGGACGAAATCACCACGTTGTATTTTGTTTGCGCCAGGAACGCCGTGCGGAAGTGCAGAGTTTGCACCTGTTAGTACCATAGTGTCAAAGGACATTTTATGTATGCCTTTTTTCTTTAATTCATGCTCAATTGTTGCAAGTACTTCAAGTTCACTACGATTTTCTTGAATGGCATTTACCCCGATTTCAACTGCATAATCAGCCATCGCAGCAGCTTCGCGTAAAATCGCAAGCTCTTTTTCGTCTTTAATTAAGCGGAGTTCGCGTACTTTTTCTTCAGCTGATCTGAAAGTTGCTTTTGGGAATAATTGTGATAAGTACTCGTAGCGTTCTACATTTAAATGTTCTTTTTCAATTGCTACTGCACTTGCATCGATGCCGCGTGCTTCAATTGCTTTTGCAATCATATCCCATGGGTTGTCTGTATCTGTATATCCAATAATTTCATGAGTCCAGCCAGCGCCTCTCGCGTGCCCTTCTTCCATTTTAGGACAAATTAGCATCGGTTCTTTTTCTTGGAATACAAATAGACCAAGTAGTCTTTCGTGCGGTTCACAGTGGAAGTTCGTCATATAGAAGACGCTCGGTGTAGAAGTTAAGAATGCAACCTCTGTATTTTGTTCTTGCAGCCATTGCATTAATTTTTCTAATCTAGTATTCATAGATTCGCACCTCCGAAATTTTCATTACATGTATAACTTTACATCGAGTGAAAGTATTCTGACAAGCAAATAGATGTTTGAAAAGACAGGGAATTATGAAATCATGTAGAATAAGAGGTGGAATGAAAACAAAGGAGGAATAGGCAGATGAAAGTATCTTATCATGGTCATTCTGTTGTAAAGATTGAAACGAATGGAAAGGTTATTTTAATTGATCCATTTATTACAGGCAATCCGAAAACAGATTTAAAAGTAGAAGATGTAACAGTAGATGTGATTATCCTTTCTCATGGTCATGGCGATCATGTTGGAGATACAGTTGAACTAGCGAAGAAACATAATGCAGTTGTCATTGCGCCGTTTGAACTTGCGACATTTTTAGGTTGGAAAGGTGTTCAGACATATCCAATGCATATCGGTGGTTCTCATACATTTGATTTTGGAACAGTGAAGTTTACACAGGCATTTCACGGCTCTAGTTATGTGGATGAAGAGAATCAAACAATTACATATACAGGAATGCCAGCTGGAATTGTATTTACGGCAGAAGGGAAAACAATTTATCATGCTGGAGATACAGCGTTGTTTTCTGATATGAAATTAATTGGTTCTCGTCATGCGATTGATGTGGCGTTTTTACCAATTGGCGATAACTTTACAATGGGACCAGAAGATGCCGCGCTCGCAGCGGAATGGGTCGGAGCGAAAGTTGTTGTGCCAATGCACTATAATACGTTCCCAGTTATTGAACAAGATCCGCATCAATTTGTAGAGAAACTAACCAGCAGTGTAGGAAAAGTATTAGCAGCTGGGGAAGGTATTGAATTGTAAAAAAGAAACCTTCATTTTGCGCAGCAAAGTGAAGGTTTTTATATATGAGAAGGGTATAATGTAAATGGTGTATTTGTTATATCATTTTTAGATTGCGGTTTGTCTGTTTCTATTTCTGCTGATCCGTTTAATTCTATCGCCACTCTCTTTCCGTCCACAAATGCTAACAATACCGCACCGATTAAAAGTAAAGTTTTTTTCATATCATATCGCTCCTTTTCTCTTAGTTCTTGATTTCATTGTACGATAAGGAAATGAAACAAACCATCGAATGAAGTGACAAGGAAATTACATTATTGTAAGAAACTTGTATAGATTTGTTATAAAAAAAATAGTACAGATATAGAAACATGCAGTGTAACAGTTTTGAAAATATAGTATACTAAAAATACAACACATGAAGAATCTAGGGAAAAGAAAGTATGGTGAAATTTTTTGGCTACGAAACACAACCAAATTTTGGAGTATATCAACAGTTTGCCAATTGGGCATAAAATTTCTGTGCGCCAAATCGCAAAAGAGCTCGGCGTGAGTGAAGGAACAGCGTATCGTGCGATTAAAGATGCAGAAAATAAAGGCTATGTAAGTACAATTGAACGGGTCGGGACAATTCGTATTGAACAAAAAAAGAAAGAAAATATTGAAAAGCTAACATTTGCAGAAGTTGTTAACATTGTTGATGGGCAAGTGCTTGGAGGAAGAGAAGGTTTACATAAAACGCTAAATAAATTTGTAATTGGGGCAATGAAATTAGAGGCGATGATGCGCTATACAGAAGCCGGAAATTTACTTATTATCGGAAACCGTACACAAGCACATCAATTAGCACTTGAAGAGGGCGCAGCTGTGCTCATTACAGGCGGATTCGATACAGAAGAGCATGTAAAGAGATTAGCAGATGAGTTAAAGCTACCAATTATTTCAAGCAGTTATGATACATTTACAGTAGCCACGCTTATTAACCGTGCTATTTATGATCAACTTATTAAAAAAGAAATTGTTCTTGTTGAAGATATTTTAACACCAATTGAAGAGACGATATGTTTACAGCCAAATGATACAGTAGAAAAATGGCATAAGTATAATGAAGAAACGATGCATGGACGTTATCCGATTGTAGATGAAGCAAATAAAGTGCTAGGTATTGTAACGTCTAAAGATATGATTGGTGTAGCAAAAGACACACCAATTGAAAAAGTAATGACAAAACAGCCGATTACTGTAAACGGAAAAATGTCTGTTGCAGCAGCGGCGCGTATGATGGTGTGGGAAGGGATTGAGCTTCTTCCTGTTGTTGACGATAGCAATACATTGCAAGGGATAATTAGTCGTCAAGATGTGCTCCAAGCACTCCAAATGATTCAGCGTCAGCCGCAAGTTGGAGACACGATTGATGATATTGTCACGAGTCAATTTATGAATCAGAAAGAAACAAAGCAAGATCACGCATACCATTTTTCTGTCACGCCGCAAATGACAAATTCAATTGGGACTTTGTCGTACGGTGTATTTACAACAATTGTGACAGAATCGACTAATCGTGTACTACGCGCGCTGAAAAAAGGTGATGTAATTGTTGAAAATTTAACCATTTACTTTGTAAAACCGGTTCAAATTGACAACGTTGTATCCGTCCATCCGAAAGTATTAGAAATTGGACGTAAGTTTGGTAAGGTTGAAGTAGAAGTACATCTCGAAAATAGTGTTGTTGGAAAAGCGTTACTTATGGTGCAATTGATTGATCGTTAAAAAGGGAAAGCTGTCTGAAGGGGCAGCTTTTCTTGTATAAATAAATAGGTTCATCACCAAAAGACGGGGGTGACATATAGATAGATGTACACTCCACTCCGAGTGGACGCTTTCCGCGGGCGAGAGCGAGCCTCCTCGGCAAGCCTGCGGGGTCTCACTTTCCTCGCTATTCCCGCAGGAGTCGCCACTCTCCGTTCCATGTATTGAAAATGATTCACTTTCAAAAAATCAACCCCAAGTTACGGTGATGAACCAATAAATATCTAAATATTCCATTTTATGTGTTATATGGAAGGGGAAGGGGTGTTGGTTATGTTATTTGCAAGTATCTTTTTTGGAGGTATTGCACTTTTTTACTTTCTCATTATGATTCCAATTCAATACTCTTATATATCTGGATTGAAAGAAAGAATGAAACGAACAGGCCTCACGCAAAATGAGTTATATGAAAAGATGTCATTTGAAGAAGAACAAGCGCATTTCAATTTGCAAGGAAGTTTGTTTAATTTGCCGTCTGCGCTTGTTGCGAGTTATATATATAAATTACGTCATCGTTACTCATAAAAAAGTGTTCATCCTTTCAGCGAATATTACTGAAAGGATGAGCGCTTTTTTATTGAATTGCAATGCCAAATTCGCGCAAAGCAAGTGCTTGAAAAGTTTGTATATCAATTGTTTGTTTAGATTTCTGCTTCCCTTTTGTTACGGTATACGTTTTGTCTGTTAGCGTAATGTGACCATCGTCTGTTCGTTTTGCAAGAAGTGGAGATTTATTGAATGGTGATTGTTCATGATGGGTAATGATTTGTTGTGCGTTCCGTAAAGCTGCTTCATTAATTGGCGATGTGAAGAAGTCGTAGCCGATTTCTAAAGTGCCATTTTGATATTTTTCAAATGCATATTCTCCGAAAGTTGTTTTTTTCTTTTGAATGCGGTATTCACCTGTTGAAGAAGGTATTAGTTCCCTTGTAAACGGAAGAGGTTGCAAAGCATGATGGGAACCGAAACCAACATCGATTAGGTATGGCTGATTATTATGCTGAAGAATCGTTGCAAAGTGTGTTCCAATTAGCCGAGTTTCTCCATCATTAAATACCGTACCGCATATCATATGGACTTGAAATCCTAGTTCTTTTAAAGCGTAGTAAAATAACGGATTCAGTTCATAACAAACACCGCCGCGCCGGTTGTCTATAATCTTTCTTTTTAAATCTTCAAAGGTCAGATCAATGTTTTCTTTTTGGATAATGCTCATATTTTCAAAAGGGATATGCTTCGCAAATTGAGATTGCAACACACGAATATCTTCAAATGTTACATCTTGTTTTTCATATTGAATCCGGTTGAAAAAATCGCTTAGAAAAGTATTCATTTCCTCTCACCCCAATTATTTTTGTAACTGCTCTGCTTCCTCAATCGCAAGCGGTAAGAAATGTTTATATTGGCGAAAGCCGTTATAAATACTAGCTCCGCCAACGATTGCAAATAAAACGCCAACGATAATACGAGCTGTTGAAATTTCTAGAAAAAATTGATTTACGCCAAATAAGAAAACGAATAATCCGAGGGCAATGGCTGATTTTCCTGCAAGCCATCCTTTCTCCATAGAACGATTTGTACGAAAATATTTTGTTTTGTAAAAGAGATACAACATAAATGTAACGATAATACAAAAGACTAATACTGGCATGACCCCAATCCCCCATCTATTTGTATGTTATCCTGCTATTCGCGGGCAGTAAGACCCCTACCTCAAGATTGAGAGAGAAACATTGTCCAGCTCTAGCGGCTAGAATCTCTGGTCGTTTCGCTCCCTCGGACGAGGCCAAAAGCGCCTCTCTGTCAGGGGCTCCAACGTCCTGCGATTCTGAATGAGCCGCTTCCGCTTTTCTAAAGAAGATAGGTGGGGGGAACTGCCCGTAAAAGCCCGATTAGTTCAACTAACCATCAGTGGGGGATGAAAAAACCACTGATGGAAGTTTCACTTTATTTCTTCATTGTAATTGAATTCTCCACCTGTATGAAGTGTTTTGAGCTATAATAGGAATAAATTGGCCGAAAAGGAGATTTTACATATGCATGAGAAAATTTTAGAAGCGATTAAGCAATTTGATACAATTATTATCCATCGCCACGTTCGTCCAGATCCAGATGCATTAGGTTCACAGTGTGGACTTGGTACGATGCTGCAAGAGTCGTTCCCAGAGAAAAAGATTTATATGGTAGGATACAATGAACCATCTTTAGCGTACTTACGCGTAATGGATGAAATTGATGATGCAACGTATGAAGAGGCTCTTGTCATTGTGTGTGATACAGCAAATCAAGAGCGTGTTTGCGATCAGCGTTATACAAAAGGAAAGCAGTTAATTAAAATTGATCATCATCCAAATGAAGATCCTTACGGCGATATTGTTTGGGTAGATACAACATCTAGTTCTACAAGTGAACTTATTTATGAATTTTATTTATACGGTAAGGATAAAGGATTAACGTTATCAACAGAAGCGGCACGTCTTATTTTAGCGGGTATAGTTGGTGATACAGGACGGTTCTTATTCCCAAGTACATCTGCTAAAACACTTCGTTATGCATCTGAGCTTGTAGAAAAGGGCGTTGAATTCCCAGCATTATATGATGAAATGTATAAAACAAATGAGCGTATCGCACGTTTAAATGGTTATATTTTACAAAACTTCACAATGACAGAAGAAGGCGCAGCATACGTTAAGCTAACAAAAGAAGTACTAGAACAATTTGGTGTGCTTCCGTCTCAAGCTTCAGGAGTTGTTGGGGCACTTGGGAATATTGAAGGATTAAAAGCGTGGGTACTATTTTTAGAGGAAGAAGATGTAATTCGTGTTCGTCTTCGTTCAAAAGGTCCGGTTATTAATACATTAGCTATGCGATATAACGGCGGAGGGCATCCGATGGCGTCCGGAGCAAAAGCTTTTTCTTGGGAAGAAACAGACCGCATTTTTGCAGACTTACGTGAATTGTGTAAATAACAAGAAAGGTAGAGGGAGCTCTACCTTTCTTGTTTTATTTTGACGCTAATTTCTAGTGTGGTATCAAATGAAACAGTTTCAATTTCAAATCGATAGACACGGTCGTAGTATTTATATACTTTATTTTCAATAACCTTCTTTAGTAGTTCTTTATTGTTTGCGATGCTTTGAATGTTTTGGGTAAGCAAGTGGCGGAGGTCATCACGAATAGAAGTTTGTAATGTTTCCACTGTTAGCGTGTCTAAATTGTATTTTTCGTGATTTGCAATCTCAATTTCAATTTCTTGAATGGTTAACAGTTTTTTGTTTTTTTCATTTTCTTTCTTTTGATCTTCCGTGAGTACACGTAAATCTTCCGTTAGTTTTTCTATTTGTGCTTCTTGTGTTTCAAGTGTTTTAGTTTGCTCTTCTTGAAACACGCCATATATGTACAAAAAAATAATCCAACTTAAAATACCACCAACCGCCGCACCGCCTAAAAATAATTTCCAGCGATTAGAGAGTGAACTTGGAACTTTCATACGTGATCCTGTGTAATCCATTTAATAATTGTGAATCCAGTTTGCATACCGCCCGTGGCAAAGAAAATAAGGAGAATTTGTTTCACAATATCTTTTGTATCTCCTCCAAAAAAGCTGCGTTCAAAGCTATAAAATGTATCGAAAGTTCCGCCAATGGCAGCGACGAGAGCCCAAATTCGTAAATTCTCTGCAAATTGTGTAATCATTGTGAGCGGTGGTTTTCCTACTAAAAAAGCACCAATTCCGCCAATTAATGACCCGCCAATCATAACACCAAGAGCAATAAAATAACTTGTAATGAGAAGAGAGAAAAAGCTTTGGTTCACTTCCATCATCATTCTCCTTTCTTTTTCATCCCGCATTAACGGGCAGTAATACTCCCACCTCAAAATTCGGTAAAGCAAAGAAGTTAGGTGGGAGATAAACTGCCCGTAAAAGCCCGATTGGTGAGGGCTAATAATCAGTGGGGGATGAAGAAAATCCCCACTGATTAAAGTTTCACTGTATGTATATGGACAAAGAAGGGGAAGTATGTTTTGATTTCACGTATAATAGGAAGTAGTCAAATAGATAAAGAGAGGGTATAAAAGTGAAGTTTGTGCATTTACAATGTCAAACCGTTTATAGTTTATTGAAAAGTGCTTGTAAAATAGATGAGCTTGTTCATCAAGCGAAAGAACTTGGATTTCCGGCATTAGCAATTACAGATGAAAATGTGATGTATGGTGTTATACCGTTTTATAAAGCTTGTAAAAAAGCGGGGATTCAGCCGATTATCGGTTTAACAGCTTCCATATGGAATGAAGAGGAGGATCAGTCTTATCCGCTTGTTTTATTGGCTGAAAACGAAACTGGGTATCGGAATTTACTTAAAATTTCTAGCAGCATTATGACAAAGTCAAAAGAGGGTATTCCAAAGAAATGGCTTACGCGTTATGCAGGGGGATTAATTGCGATTTCTCCAGGAAAAGATGGGGAAATTGAAAAGCTTTTATTGCAAGGAAAACATGAGGCTGCTGAGGAAGTAGCAAATATGTATAAGAATATATTTGCCAGCTTTTATATAAGTGTGCAGCACCATGCCATTCAAGAGGAATTGTTGCTTCAAGAAGAGCTTCTACCATTTGCGAAGCAGCTTGAAATTCCACTTGTGGCGACAAATGATATTCGTTATGTAAAACAAAGTGATGCAATTGTGCAGGAGTGTTTATTATCGGTTCATAGCGGGACGAAAATGACCGATTCAGAAAGGCCGCGTTTGCAGACCGATCAATACTACATGAAATCAGCTTCTGAAATGGAGGCATTATTTACCTCTATGCCAGAAGCAATTCAAAACACATTACGTATTGCTGAGCGTTGTCACGTAGAAATTCCGTTTCATACAAATCAATTGCCGAAGTTCCCGGTGCCGACAAATGAATCATCAGATCATTTTTTACGTCGCCTTTGTGAAGAAGGTTTAAAGAAGCGATATGTGGCGGTGACAGAAGTGCATACTTTGCGTTTAAATCATGAACTGCATACTATTTCTCGCATGGGATTTAGTGATTATTTTCTTATTGTATGGGACTTTATGACATACGCTCATAAACATCGTATTTTAACAGGGCCAGGCCGTGGTTCGGCAGCTGGTTCACTTGTATCTTATGTGTTGGAAATTACGGATATCGACCCGATTCAATACAATTTACTATTTGAACGCTTCTTAAATCCAGAGCGCGTTACACTTCCTGATATCGATATTGATTTTCCAGATATTCGCCGCGATGAAATGATTCGTTATGTGAAAAATAAGTACGGAGAACTGCGCGTGGCTCAAATTGTAACATTTGGAACACTTGCAGCAAAAGCGGCAATTCGTGATATTGCAAGAGTAATGGGACTGCCGCCAAATGAAATTGATATTTTTTCAAAACATATTCCGTCTAAGGTTGGGATTACATTAGAAGAAGCTTACGTAGAATCGCCATCATTACAAAGTTATCTACAAAGTAACCTAATCTTTCAAAGGGTATTTGATATTGCAAGGCGGGTGGAAGGTTTGCCGCGTCATACGTCTATTCATGCCGCAGGAGTGATTATGAGTGAAGAGCCGCTTACAAATAGTGTTGCTATTCAAGGCGGCCATGATGATGTATACGTCACGCAATATCCAGCAGAAGTATTAGAAGAACTTGGTCTGTTAAAAATGGATTTTCTTGGTTTGCGTAATTTAACATTGCTTGAAAATATTCGCATGTTTATTGCGAAGACAACGGGGACAAGTTTAGATATACGGAAATTGCCTCTTCAAGATGCAAATACATTTGCACTCCTTGGACGAGGGGATACGACAGGGATTTTTCAGCTTGAATCAAGTGGAATGCGAAATGTTTTGCGTTCGCTAAAACCGAATGAATTTGAAGATATCGTTGCGGTTAACGCCTTATATCGCCCAGGACCGATGGAGCAAATTCCCGTTTTTATTGATTCTAAACATGGGAAACGCGCCATTCAATACTTACATCCTGATTTGAAACCAATTTTAGAAAATACGTATGGCGTTATCGTTTATCAAGAACAAATCATGCAAATTGCCTCCCGTTTAGCAGGATTTTCTCTTGGCGAGGCTGATTTATTACGCCGCGCCGTAAGTAAGAAAAATCGTGATATTTTAGATGAAGAGCGCATGCACTTCGTGAAAGGGTGCTTGCAAAATGGGTATGATGAAGAAACTGCACAGCAAATTTATGATTTAATTGTTCGATTTGCCAATTATGGATTCAACCGAAGTCATGCAGTTGCTTATAGTATGATTGGATATCAGCTTGCTTATTTAAAAGCAAATTATCCACTTCAGTTTATGACAGCATTATTATCAAGTGCAATTGGAAATGAAGAGAAGATTGTACAATATGTTCGGGAAACGAAGCGGAAAGGATTCCGTGTTTTACCGCCGTCTCTTGATAAGAGCAGTTATGAGTTTCAAGTAGAAGGAAATGCAATCCGATATAGTTTACTTGCAATTCGCAATGTAGGGATGGCGACAGTAAACGCTGTAATTGAAGAAAGAAATAAAAAGCCATTTCAAGATTTATTTGAGTTTTGTTTGCGCATGCCGACGAAATTTGTGACAGAACGCAATTTAGAAACGATGATTTGGGCCGGTTGTTTTGATGATTTTAACGTTTCACGTTCTGTCTTATTTAACAGTATTAAAGGTGCGTTAGAATATGCGAGTTTAGCACGGGAAATTGGTGAGGAGCTTGTGCCGAAGTCGG
Source organism: Bacillus sp. S10(2024) (assembly GCF_050473865.1). Lineage (NCBI taxonomy): Bacteria > Bacillati > Bacillota > Bacilli > Caryophanales > Bacillaceae > Bacillus > Bacillus sp. S10(2024). The sequence continues at coordinate 4,493,325 of NZ_JBFLUR010000002.1, forward strand.
AGTATGCACAGGAGGCAGAACTATCTTTTATAGAGCAGTTAAATAAAGAAAAAGAAGCGCTAGGCTTTTATTTAACAAGTTACCCAACCGCACAGTACGCAAAACTTGTTAAGGAATTGGAAATCCCTACACTTGCAGGAGCGATGAAGCAGCAAAAAAAAGTACAACGGGCCATTGTATATTTGACAAATATAAAAGTAATTCGGACGAAAAAATTACAAAAGATGGCGTTTATCACGTTTTGTGATCAAAATCATGAAATGGAAGGGGTTGTATTTCCAGAAACGTATATCCACTTTGCAGAGCGATTACAAGAAGGCGAAATTGTTTTAATAGAGGGGACAATTGAACAGCGAAACAATAAGCTCCAATGGATTGTAAATGGCTTGTATCCGTTAGAGAAGATGGACACTTACGAGGAAATGAAAGACGCTTCTATTTACGTGAAAATACCATCACAGTATGAAAAAAGGCTGTTAAACAATGTCAAGAAAATATTGTTTAACTATTCAGGTTTTGCGAAAGTACTAATTTATTATGAAAAAGAGCATAAGATGGTACAATTATCTCGCAGCTTATCCATTCATCCAAGTGAAGGGTGTTTACAAGCGCTTTATGAGATAGTCGGAAAGGAAAATGTCGTTGTAAAAATATAATGGACAATTTCCTACCATTTCGATTATAGTAGTAATAGCATTCGTGGTCAGACCACCTTGGAGAATGAATAACGTTATGCAGCAAGAAAATATGAGGAGAGTGGATCGTTTGTCAACACTTCGTGAAGAAGCACTTCACATGCATAGAGTGCATCAAGGAAAACTAGAAACAGTATCAAAGGTAAAGGTAGAAAATGCAAAAGATTTAAGTCTTGCGTATTCTCCAGGGGTTGCAGAACCATGTAAGGTTATTTATGACGATAAGAGCAAGGTATATGAATATACAATGAAGGGCAATATGGTAGCAGTTGTAACAGATGGAACGGCTGTATTAGGTCTTGGAAATATTGGACCGGAAGCATCACTTCCTGTTATGGAAGGTAAAGCTGTATTATTCAAGAGCTTTGCTGGTGTAGATGCATTTCCAATTGCTTTAAATACAAATGATGTAGATAAAATTGTTGAAACTGTAAAATTAATGGAGCCAACTTTTGGTGGCGTAAACTTAGAAGATATTGCAGCACCAAACTGCTTTATTATTGAAGAGCGTTTGAAAAAAGAAACAAATATTCCTGTATTCCACGATGACCAGCATGGAACAGCAATTGTAACAGTAGCGGGTCTTGTGAATGCATTGAAGCTAGTTGGAAAGAAAATGTCTGATATTAAAGTTGTTGCAAATGGTGCTGGGGCAGCGGGTATTGCAATTATTAAACTTTTATATCGCTACGGTGTACGCGACATTATTATGTGCGATACGAAAGGTGCGATTTTTGAAGGGCGCCCTGTCGGTATGAACCCTGTGAAAAATGAAGTTGCAAAATACACGAATAAAAATCGTGTAGAAGGTTCATTAGCAGAAGTGATTCAAGGTGCAGATGTGTTCATCGGTGTATCGGCAGAAGGAGCATTAACGGAAGAAATGGTTCGTTCTATGAACAATGATGCAATTATCTTTGCGATGGCGAATCCAAATCCAGAAATTATGCCACACATGGCAAAAGCAGCTGGAGCGGCAGTTGTAGGTACGGGACGCTCAGATTTCCCAAACCAAGTAAACAACGTGTTAGCTTTCCCTGGTATTTTCCGCGGTGCTCTTGATGTACATGCAACGCAAATTAACGAAGAAATGAAAGTGGCAGCAGTACAAGCTATTGCTGAACTTGTATCAGAAGAAGAGTTAACTGCTGAATATATTATTCCGGCTCCATTCGATGCACGCGTAGCACCGCAAGTAGCAGCGTATGTTGCAAAGGCTGCGATGGAAACAGGTGTTGCTCGCCGTCAAGTTGATCCGCAGGAAATAGCTGAAAGAACGAGAAATCTAGCGATTATCGGCAAAGAATAAGCGAGGAATGTTCATTGGCATCATCACAAACAAAAGTATATCTAGAAATAGTGAAAAAAATCCGTTTGATCATACAAGAGGACGGACTGAAGGCGGGCGACCGCCTTCCATCTGAACGTGAGTTAAGTGCACGTTTAAATGTCGGACGCTCATCTGTTCGTGAAGCGCTCAGATCGTTAGAACTAGTAGGTTTAATTGAAACGCGGCGCGGTGAAGGGACGTTCATTCGAAACTTTTATGAAAACGGTCTGGTGCAATTAATTGCACCGTTCGTATTACAAGATGAAAAGACACGGCGGGATTTGTTACAAATGAAAGAATTGCTTGAGAAAGATGCGATTCGTGTCTTATGTCAAACACAGGAAGAAAACAGCTTAAAGGCACTTCATAGCATCTTTTCTGAGGAACAATCATCTATCGCAGTATTTCATCAAACTTTTTTTAAAATGCTTGTAGAACAAGTCGATAATTATTTAATGTATCGTGTTTGGATGATTGTACGTGACTATGTTTCGACGATTTCTTGTGATGTTCATTTAAACGCGCGAGAGTTACATGAAAAGCTATATATAGCATTACAGAATAAACAAGAACAAATAGCATTAGAGTTGTACGATGCAATAATGAGAAATATACAGTTTCATTTGTAAATTTATCTTGCTTACACATGTATGAATAAGCAAGGGTTTACTTTATACAAAATTTGTCGAAATAACCATGACACGTTCTGACACAAATTCTGCAAGATAACGTTTAAAGTTAAACGTAAAGAGACGGGTTATAAGGCAAATTAAGAAAATAAGGCTAACACCAATTGATTTAGGTGTTAGCCACATTTTCTTACTCGTTAACCTTAGCTCTTTTATCACCTAAAGGAGGGTCAAACTTTGCTACGAGATTTATTCCTAAAGAAGAAAAAGTATGCTGCAATTCCTTCAGAGCAGGTACGAAAAGATGTACCGGACGGTGTCATGACAAAATGTCCGAAATGTAAAAAAATCATGTATACGAAAGAACTTCTGAAAAATTTAAAAGTATGTGTAAACTGTGGCTATCATCACCCGATGAATGCATGGGAGCGCCTTGAAAGTTTGTTAGATGAAAATTCATTTCGTGAATATGACAAAGAAATGATTTCGGCAAACCCGCTTCAATTCCCTGGCTATGAGGAGAAACTCGAGAGTGATCGTAAAAAAACCGGATTAAATGAAGCGGTTGTGACAGGAGAAGGAACAATCGAAAATATGCTGGTTGTTGTTGCGGTTATGGATTCAAGGTTTCGAATGGGAAGCATGGGCTCTGTTGTAGGTGAAAAAATTGCGCGTGCTGTTGAAAAAGCATATGAAATGAAAGCGCCGTTTCTTATTTTTACTGCATCAGGCGGAGCTCGTATGCAAGAGGGTATTTTAAGCTTAATGCAAATGGCGAAGACAAGTATAGCTTTGAAAAAACATAGCAATGCAGGTGGTTTATTCATTTCAATTATGACGCATCCAACGACGGGGGGAGTTTCCGCGAGCTTCGCTTCACTTGGTGATTACAATTTAGCAGAACCTGGTGCATTAATTGGGTTTGCTGGTCGTCGTGTAATTGAACAGACGGTTCGTGAGAAATTGCCGGAGGATTTCCAAACGGCAGAGTTTTTATTAGAGCACGGACAATTAGATGCAGTTGTGCATCGCGATGATATGAGAGACACGCTCCGTAAGATTTTAGAAGTTCATCAAGGGGAGGAAGTGGCGTCATGGCAGAATTAGAATTTGAAAAACCAGTTGTTGAGCTAAGAAATAAAATTAGCGAGTTAAAAGAATATACGAAAAACAGCCAGATGGACTTCGGTGAGGAGATTCGTATCTTGGAAGGTAAATTAGAGCATTTAGAAGAAGAAATATACGGTAACCTGAAAGTGTGGGACCGTGTTCAAATTGCTCGTCATGCCGAAAGACCTACAACACTGGATTACATTGAGCACTTATTTACTGATTTTTTTGAATGTCACGGAGATCGATTATTTGGTGATGATGAGGCAATTGTTGGTGGGATTGCGAAATATAATGGGATGCCTGTTACAGTAATTGGTCATCAACGCGGGAAAGATACGAAAGAAAATATTCGCCGTAATTTCGGAATGCCTCATCCAGAAGGATATCGTAAAGCGTTGCGTCTTATGAAGCAAGCTGAAAAATTTAATCGTCCAATCGTCTGTTTTGTTGATACAAAAGGTGCATATCCAGGAAAAGCAGCTGAAGAGCGTGGACAAAGTGAAGCAATTGCCCGCAATTTATTTGAAATGGCTGGACTGACGGTACCTGTTATTTGTATTGTAATTGGTGAAGGTGGAAGTGGAGGTGCATTAGGCCTTGGTGTAGGTAATTATGTACACATGCTAGAAAACTCCACATATTCGGTTATTTCTCCTGAAGGAGCAGCGACAATTCTTTGGAAAGATGCTACGAAATCAAAAGAAGCGGCAGAAACGATGAAAATTACAGCAGCTAATTTGAAAGAATTAGGTGTCATTGATGAAATTATTCCAGAAGCTCGCGGCGGTGCGCATCGCGACGTAGTGAAGCAAGCGGAATATATGAATCGAACATTGCAGAAAACATTCCAACAATTAGAAGGCGTTTCGAAAGAGCAGCTAGTTGAAAATCGCTACGAAAAATTTATGAAAATTGGACAAGTTTCGTTTTCAAACGCTTCCATTGGGGTAAAATAGAAAAAGCGTGCGTTCCATCTCGCGAATGCACGTTTTTCTTATGAAAAAAGACACATCTTCTCCATTGTCAATTTATATTTTTTCATGTTATTTTATTATAGGGCAAATAATCTTTATGAGGTGAGTACTAATGAAACGTATTGGTGTTTTAACAAGTGGTGGAGATTCACCTGGAATGAACGCTGCCATTCGTGCGGTTGTTCGTAAAGCGATATATCACGATTTAGAGGTATATGGGATCTATCATGGATACGCAGGATTAATTTCTGGTCATATTGAGAAATTAGAATTAGGTTCTGTAGGCGATATTATCCATCGCGGTGGAACAAAATTATATACAGCAAGATGTCCTGAGTTTAAAGAACTAGAAGGACAATTAAAAGGGATCGAACAATTAAAGAAATTTGGTATTGAAGGACTTGTTGTAATTGGTGGGGATGGTTCTTACCAAGGTGCGAAAAAATTAACAGAACATGGTTTCCCATGTGTTGGTGTACCTGGCACAATCGATAATGATATTCCTGGTACAGATTTCACAATTGGTTTTGATACAGCTTTAAATACTGTTATCGATGCAATTGATAAGATTCGTGACACAGCTACATCTCATGAACGTACATATGTAATCGAAGTAATGGGTCGCCATGCAGGTGACATCGCATTATGGGCTGGTTTAGCAGATGGTGCAGAAACAATTTTAATTCCAGAAGAAGACTATGATATGGATGATGTAATCGCTCGCTTAAAACGCGGTAGTGAACGCGGAAAGAAACATAGTATTATCGTTGTAGCTGAAGGCGTTGGCAGCGCGATTGAAATCGGTAAACAAATCGAAGAAGCGACTAGTTTTGATACACGCGTTACAGTATTAGGTCACGTACAACGCGGAGGATCGCCAAGTGCGATGGATCGTGTATTAGCAAGTCGTCTTGGTGCAAGAGCAGTTGAGCTTTTATTAGAAGGACAAGGTGGCCGCTGCGTAGGTATTCAAAATAACCAACTTGTTGATCATGATATTATTGAAGCATTAGCGAAAAAACATGAAATTGATGCAGCGATGTATCAGTTATCAAAAGAATTATCCATCTAATTGGTGTAATATAAAGTTATTGGTAACGTTTTCATAAATATTCGGAGGTGCGGTATGCGCAAAACTAAAATTGTATGTACGATTGGTCCCGCTAGTGAAAGTATTGAGAAGTTAGAACAATTAATCGAAGCAGGTATGAACGTTTGTCGTTTAAACTTCTCTCATGGTAGTCATGAGGAGCATGGATTACGAATTAAAACGATTCGTGAGGCTGCGAAGAAAACAGGTAAAACTGTAGCAATTTTACTTGATACAAAAGGTCCAGAAATTCGTACACATGACTTTGTAGACGGACAGGCTGAACTAAAAACAGGTGCAGAAGTTGTTATTTCTACAGAGCAAGTGTTAGGAACTGCAGAAAAGTTCTCTGTAACTTACGCAGGACTTTATGACGATGTAGACCCAGGTTCTCGTATTCTAATTGATGACGGTCTTATTGAGTTAGAAGTAATTGAAAAAGCAAACGGTGATATCCGTACAAAAGTATTAAACAGCGGTATGGTAAAAAATAAAAAAGGTGTAAACGTGCCAAACGTAAGTATTAAGCTTCCTGGTATTACGGAAAAAGATATTCAAGATATCATCTTCGGTATCGAGCAAGGCGTTGACTTTATTGCAGCTTCTTTCGTACGTAAAGCATCTGATGTATTAGAAATTCGTGAGCTATTAGAAGCGCATGGCGCAGGATACATTCAAATTATTCCAAAAATCGAGAACCAAGAAGGTATCGATAATATCGATTCTATCTTAGAAGTTTCTGACGGTTTAATGGTAGCACGCGGTGACATGGGTGTAGAAATTCCACCAGAAGAAGTACCGTTAGTACAAAAGCGTCTAATTAAAAAATGTAACGTATTAGGAAAGCCAGTTATCACTGCAACGCAAATGTTAGATTCTATGCAACGTAACCCTCGTCCGACGCGCGCAGAAGCAAGTGACGTAGCGAACGCTATTTTCGATGGTACAGATGCAATCATGCTTTCTGGTGAAACAGCAGCAGGTTTATATCCGCTTGAATCAGTACAAATGATGGCGAACATTGCAATTCGTGTTGAGAAATCACTGCAATACGAAGATATGTTCCAAAAACGTCTTAAAGAGCAATCTAGCACAATTACAGATGCAATTAGCCAATCTGTTGCACATACAGCGCTTGCACTTGATGTAGCAGCAATCGTAGCTCCTACAGAAAGTGGTTATACTGCAAAAATGATTTCTAAATATCGTCCGAAATCTCCAATTGTAGCTGTAACATCTAATGAGCAAGTATGTCGTCGTCTTGCCCTATCTTGGGGTGTACAAGCGTTTATGGCAGAGGAAAAAGCGAAATCTACAGATGAAATGTTAGAAACAGCGATTCAAACAGCTATGGATGCAGAGATGATCGGTCTTGGTGATACAGTTGTAATTACTGCTGGTGTACCACTTGCTGAAACTGGCACAACAAACTTAATGAAAATTCATGTTGTTGGCGAACAAATCGCTAAAGGGCAAGGAATTGGACGTAAAACAGCAAAAGGTAAAGTTGTTGTAGCTAAAACAGCTGAGGAAGCATTAGCGAACGTAACAGAAGGATCTATTCTTGTTACAGTAAGCACTGATAAAGATATGATTCCTGCGATTGAAAAAGCAGCAGCACTTGTTGTAGAAGAAGGCGGATTAACAAGCCATGCAGCAGTTGTTGGTGTGTCAATCGGTATTCCAGTTATTGTTGGTGTAACAACTGCAACTGCTACGCTAAAAAATGGCCAAGAAGTAACAGTTGATGCGGCACGTGGAATTGTATATAATGGACATGCGGAAGTGCTATAAGTAATAAATTGTGGGGAAGGATGTAAATCCTTCTCTTTTTTTTACAAAATTTGAAAATATGAAGATTTAGAAAAAGAGGTGAGAGGAATGAAAGTGTTTCTCTTTTTGTTTATTTTAATACCAGCGTTAGAAATTACGGTACTGATCGGATCGAGTCAGTGGATTGGGTTATGGCCGACATTTTGTGTTATTATGCTAGCGAGTATAATTGGAGCATATATAGCAAAGCGACAAGGGTTAATGGTATGGAGAGATATTCAATATCGACTCAGCAGAGGTGAACTTCCAGGTGATGCGGTATTGGATGCAATTTGTATTTTTGCTGGCGGTATACTTTTAATGATTCCTGGCTATATAACGGATTGTGTAGGAATGGTTTTATTAATTCCGGCAGCGAGGAAGTCAGTGAAATATATGATAATCAAATGGATGGAACGAAAAATAAATCGAAACAATACAATTATTGTGCAAAAATAACGCTTGAGAGAGAAAAACTCTTCAAGCGTTATTTTTTGTCGGAAAAACAGATGAATATTTATTCACTTGTAGAAAAACAAAGAAAAATATTGTATTTTTATCCGTTTTTATAAATAAAAAAACAAAGAGAAACTTCTCCTTGTTTTAGGTGATTTTTATTAGCGAATCTATGTTTCACTTTATCCTTTTATAAATTTCCAAAGGTCTTTAAATACATTTGCTTTATGTAATGTATTTAATAAAACGAGTGTGACAGGACCGATAATTAATCCTAAAAAACCAAATAGTTTAAATCCGATAAATAAAGAAAATAATGTTGGCAGTGGATCAAGTCCAATGTTAGATGATAATACCTTTGGTTCCATTAATTGACGCTGCACAATGACAACGATATATAAAATAAGTAAACCAAGCGCCAAGGCAGTATTTCCTGTAAAGAATACATAAAGGATCCATGGAACGAAAACAGTGCCAGTTCCTAAGTATGGAAGTAAATCCACAACTCCTGTAATAAGGGCAATCGTAATTGCGTACGGTACACGCAAAATTAATAGGCCAATTAGAACGATAATGGTCGTCATGGATATGAGAGTAAATTGTGCTTTCACGAATCCGAACAAAGCTTTTCGTAAATCAACAAAAATTGTTTTTCCATAACCGTGTAATCGATTAGGTAATAATTTTTCAATTTTACGGGCAAGGCGGTGCCAGTCATAGCTAATAAAGAAAGTAGCTAACAAGATGAATACAAGAACAGTTAAGGTGGTCGGAAGAGCGCTAATGAAGTTTGTTAATCCGCTAATAATGGCTGTCAAAATGGATTTCATTTGTTGCGTTGCTTCTGCACCGAGATTTTGAATGTTTGTTGTAATCGTACTTTGTTGTGTAGCACCAAGATGGTTAAACTTAGCAATTAAATCGTTGTAGAGTGGCATAATATTGGTAAGAGCAAATTCCTGTAAATATTGAACAAGAGACGGGAATTTTTCTGGTACGATTTGTAACAAATAGGTTGTTGCGGAAATAGCTTCTGTTACAAGATACGTAACAAGCCCAACGATAGCGCCAAACACAAGAACGAGGCTAATTAGGACAGACAAAGCACGAGGAAATCGTAGTTTTCGATCAAGAAAGTTTACAACTGGATTGATCAAATATGCAATTGCAAAAGCGATAATAAATGGGTAGACAAGACCTGCTATATACAAAAGTGCGCAAATTCCTAATATAGTTGCTGCAATAACAAAGAGAAGTCGAAGTGCTATGTAAAGTGAATTTCGATTCAAAGGTGTTTTCCCTCCTCTATAAAAATGTTACGTATGAGCGAAGCTTGTGTAATTATTCACTTGAAAGTATACAGCAAATAATGAGATGCTTTCATGCCTCTTTTGTAAATGGTATGATGTAATATAGATTATTTCTTTCTTATTTTACCTTTTTCTTATAAGAAAGAAAAGGAAAGTGATCACTTTCGGTATAAGTGGAAACGATTCTCTATTTGAAGGGTGAATTCCTTTTTTATTTTAGAAAAGGGACATATTTGAGAGCTCTTCATTATTCTCAGAAAGGATGTGACATCATGATTAGTCAGTCGACTTTATTTTTATTCATACTTCTTATTGTTGGACTTGTCGCAAAAAATCAATCTTTAACAGTAGCGGTTGGCGTTTTATTTTTGCTGAAGTGGACGTTTTTAGGAGATAAAATATTCCCTTATTTACAAACGAAAGGAATTAACCTCGGGGTTACTGTTATAACAATTGCGGTCCTTGTCCCGATTGCAACAGGGGAAATTGGATTTAAGCAGCTTGTAGAGGCGACAAAATCTTATTATGCTTGGGTTGCTCTCGCTTCAGGAATAGCTGTGGCGCTTATTGCAAAAGGCGGTGTACAACTTTTAGCACATGATCCGCACATTACGACTGCTCTTGTTTTTGGGACAGTTCTTGCGGTAGCACTATTTAATGGAGTGGCGGTAGGACCATTAATTGGAGCAGGAATTGCCTACGCTGTGATGAACATTATACAGCTGTTTAAATAAAAAAATTTATTGTAATATAAATTTTTCAAATTCTATCCATTCACAAAAGTCAGATAATTGTTTATAATGTATTTAAGGCACTTCTTCGAGTTACATAACAGCATAGACCTACACCAGATAAAATAAAAATAACATGAAATAATTTTGTTAATATTGTTTTATGCTGTTTTTATAGGAAAGCTCTCCGAAATTATATTTCCTCACTATGTGTCGTTTTTAGCGTGGGGATTCGGGGAGAAGCTCACACCCATGCTCCATAGTGCGGGATGATAGATAGATGTAAAAATGGTAATGATTGTGCCATTATGTATTTCACTTGTTTAAGAGGTGAACGGATGCTCATTCACTTTCTTGAACAGTGGAACACATATTTAATTGAGAAAAAAGTATTAGGTTGGGGAGAATTTTCGAGGAAAAGGAGAGATTATAATGACTGTTATTCGAGGTTTAGAAGGGGTAGTAGCAACAACATCATCTGTAAGTTCTATTATTGATGATACATTAACTTATGTGGGATATAATATTGATGATTTAGCTGAAAATGCTACATTTGAAGAAGTTGTATATTTATTATGGCATCGCAGACTTCCAAATGAAGTAGAATTAGAGGAATTAAAAACACAATTGGCCGATTATGCGGCAGTGCCAAAAGATATTTTGGAATATTTAACACGCACAAACTTAACAGTGGCGCATCCAATGTCTGTTTTACGTACAGCAATTTCCATGTTATCATTGTATGATGAGAGTGCTGAATTAATGGATGAAGCGTCCAATTATTTGAAAGCGGTTAAATTACAGGCGCAAGTTGCAACTCTTGTTGCAGCATATGCGAGAATTCGCAAGGGGTTACCGGTTGTCGAGCCTCGCAAAGATTTATCATTAGCAGCAAACTTTTTATATATGTTAAATGATCGTGAACCAAATGAAGTTGAGATTGAAGCGTTTGATAAGGCGCTTGTACTTCATGCGGATCATGAATTAAATGCATCTACTTTCACAGCACGTGTTTGTGTGGCTACACTTTCTGATGTATATTCCGGTATTACAGCAGCAATTGGTGCTTTAAAAGGACCACTTCATGGCGGAGCAAATGAAAACGTAATGAAGATGCTAATGGAAATTGGTGAAGAAGAAAATGTAGAATCGTATATTCATAATGCACTTGATAATAAAGTGAAAATTATGGGCTTTGGTCATCGTGTATACAGCAACGGTGATCCACGTGCAAAACATTTACGTGAAATGTCTAAGCGATTATGCGTGCTAACAGGACAAGAGAAGTGGTATAATATGTCTATCAAAATTGAGGAGCTTGTAACTTCGGCAAAACCGCTTCCACCAAATGTAGATTTTTATTCTGCATCTGTTTACCATTGCTTAGGAATTGATCATGATTTATTTACACCAATCTTTGCAGTCAGCCGTATGTCTGGTTGGTTAGCTCATATTCTAGAACAATATGAAAATAACCGCCTCATTCGTCCGCGTGCAGATTATACTGGTCCGATTAACCAACGCTATGTACCAATCGGACAAAGAATATAATGCGCTTTCATAAGTCTGACTTTTTCGTAAAGATATAATGATTGAAATATTTAAACTTAATTTATGATTTGAACTGAGGGGTTTATCCCTCAGTTTCATATATATGAAATTTCAAACATGGGGGTAATCACAGTGACTACAGGAGAAAAAATTACCGTAACGAATGGCATTATGAACGTACCTAACAATCCAATCATTCCTTTTATTGAAGGAGATGGAATTGGACCAGATATTTGGGCGGCAGCATCTCGTGTGTTAGAAGCAGCTGTTGAAAAAGCATATAATGGCGAGAAGAAAATTGTTTGGAAAGAAGTGCTTGCAGGGGAAAAAGCATTTAATCAAACAGGTGAGTGGTTACCAGAAGAAACGTTAGAATTGATTCGCGAATATTTAATCGCAATTAAAGGACCGTTAACAACTCCTGTTGGTGGCGGAATTCGTTCTTTAAACGTAGCACTTCGTCAAGAATTAGACTTATACGTATGTTTACGTCCTGTTCGCTACTTTGATGGGGTTCCTTCTCCAATTAAGCGTCCGGAAGACACTGATATGGTGATTTTCCGTGAAAATACGGAGGATATCTACGCTGGTATTGAATATGCGCAAGGTTCTGAAGAGGTTCAAAAGCTTCTTGCGTTTTTACAAAATGAAATGGGTGTGAAGAAAATCCGTTTCCCAGAAACTTCTGGAATTGGTATTAAACCAATTTCTGAAGAAGGTACAAAGCGTCTTGTTCGCGCTGCGATTCAATATGCGATTAATGAAAAACGTTCTTCTGTTACATTAGTTCATAAAGGTAACATTATGAAATTTACAGAAGGTGCTTTCAAAAACTGGGGTTATGAAGTAGCAGAACAAGAATTTGGTGACAAAGTATTCACTTGGGCTGAATATGATCGTATTGTTGAGAAAGAAGGAAAAGATACTGCGAATAAAGCGATGGCAGACGCAGAAGCGGCTGGAAAAATTATCGTAAAAGATTCAATTGCAGATATTTTCTTACAACAAATCTTAACACGTCCACGCGAGTTCGATGTTGTAGCAACTATGAACTTAAATGGCGATTATATTTCTGATGCACTTGCAGCACAAGTTGGCGGCATCGGTATTGCACCTGGTGCTAACATTAACTATGTTACTGGACATGCTATTTTTGAAGCAACACATGGTACGGCTCCAAAATATGCAGGTTTAGATAAAGTAAATCCATCTTCAGTTCTTCTTTCAGGGGTATTAATGTTAGAGCATTTAGGATGGAATGAAGCAGCGAAATTAGTTACTAATTCTGTAGAAAAAACGATTGCTTCTAAAGTGGTAACATATGACTTCGCACGTCTTATGGAAGGTGCAACCGAAGTGAAATGTTCCGAATTTGCTGACGCTCTTATTAATAATATGGACGCAGCAGTTATTAAAAACGCATAATTCAAAGTGGGGGAGAATTTATGACGATCAAACGCAAAAAGGTTTCAGTCATCGGTGCAGGATTTACAGGGGCAACAGCAGCATTCTTACTAGCGCAAAAAGAATTAGCAGACGTTGTATTAGTGGACATTCCACAACTTGAAAATCCAACAAAAGGGAAAGCGTTAGATATGTTAGAAGCAAGCCCTATACAAGGTTTCGACGCTAATGTTATCGGCACATCTGATTACGCAGATACAGCTAATTCTGACGTTGTAATTATTACGGCAGGTATCGCTCGTAAGCCAGGTATGAGTCGTGATGATTTAGTAGCAACAAACTCTAAAATTATGAAAAGTGTAACGCAAGAAATTGCGAAATATTCTCCGAATACAATTATTATTGTATTAACAAATCCAGTTGATGCAATGACATATTCGGTATTTAAAGAAGCTGGGTTCCCGAAAGAGCGCGTTATCGGTCAATCTGGTGTATTAGATACAGCTCGTTTCCGTACATTTATTGCACAAGAATTAAATTTATCTGTGAAAGATATTACAGGATTTGTTCTTGGTGGACACGGTGATGAGATGGTGCCGCTTGTTCGTTATTCTTATGCAGGTGGTATCCCGCTTGAAACATTAATTCCGAAAGAACGCCTAGATGCGATTGTTGAACGCACTCGTAAAGGCGGCGGTGAAATTGTAAATCTATTAGGAAACGGTAGTGCATACTATGCACCAGCTGCTTCTTTAGTAGAGATGGCTGAGGCAATCTTAAAAGACCAACGCCGCGTATTACCAGCTATTGCATACCTTGAAGGTGAATACGGCTATAGCGATCTTTACTTAGGTGTTCCAGTTATCCTTGGTGGTAACGGAATCGAAAAGATTATTGAATTAGATCTTCTTCCAGAAGAAAAAGAAGGATTAGATCGTTCTGTAGAATCTATCCGCAGTGTAATGAAAGTTCTTGCATAAGAAAAGAAAGAAAAAGATTCGGGGCTCCCGAATCTTTTTCCACTATTAGAAGGATATTTTTGTAAAATAATTTGAAAGCGCCAACAAAGAGGTATCCTACACTATAACATATAGATTCGTAGCGAATGTTCTCTCGTCTTTATAAAGATTTGTATAATATACCACTTCGAGTAGGATAATGAAAATATCGATCGGAGGGATTGTATCATGTTAAAGAAAAGAAGCAAATTAGGTCGTAAAATGGATGAAATTACAGTAGGGGAAAAGTTATCCGTTACAGAGAAAATAGAAGACAAAGATTTGTTATTATATTTAGGATTAACGAATGATTCGAATCCGTTATATATTCAGCATGATTACGCATCCCAAACTCCGTATGAAAAACCAATTGTACCAACTATTATGCTAACGGGGATTGTTACAACTGCAGTTACGAAGTACTTACCTGGTCCAGGAAGTCACGTCGTAAGACAAGAAATCGAATTTATAAAGCCTGTATATCACTACGCAACGCTGCAAATTCATTTTGAAGTTGTTTCCGTTCACCCAAAAGATCACTTAATTGAAATGCAAATGGTTGCGTATAATGAACAAGAAGAAGTGATAAAAGGGTTACTAACAGTAGCACCACCGCATCATTTAACGACGATATTTGAAAGATCGCTGGATAATTTTTAATGAAAGAAGCTGTCCTAAAAGTAGTGCTTTTGGGACAGCTTTCGTTTTTTTACCCACGCGGCCATAACATAATAAATACGCCAACGATACAAACGGAAGCCCCAGCCCAGTCGAATAAGTCGGGAGTTTTCTTATCAACCCACAAGCCCCACAGCAAACTCATGACAATAAATACGCCGCCGTAAGCTGCATACACTCTTCCGAAGCTAGAGAAAACCTGGAACGTAGCGATAACACCATATAAAAATAAAATAACTCCTCCGATGATTCCAATTCCAATAGAACCGCCTTCGCGCAGCCATTTCCAAATGAGGTAACCGCCGCCAATTTCAGCTAAACCTGCAAGAAAAAAGATAATAAATGCTTTTAACATAAAAGCTCCTTTCTATTCTATATACATCCAAATTAAAAAAACGAAATAAAGTGAAACTTCCATCAGTGGGGGTTTTCTACATCCCCCACTGATGGTTAGTTGAACCAATCGGGCTTTTACGAGCAGTTATCTCCCACCTATCTTCTTTGCTTCTCTCTCAATCTTGAGGTGGGAGTATTACTGCCCGAGAATAGCGGGATAAAACCATTCTTTTTCGGTGGGCGAGAGCATCTAGCCCTGCATAGAAACGGTCAGTGCCCTTTCCTGCCACATGCAAGGTAAAACAAAGGGAGAAAGCAAGTGCGGGCTCTTCTGCATGGCCGCAATCTATATGTCGAAAAAGAATTTAAATTACTCCACTAGATGCTCTTTACTCTTGAAAAGAAGAGTGGTTTATCCCGCTATTTATGGTCTGTCTCCCCGATATAAGCTAAGAATATCATCATCAATATATAATCAATAAATACAAGTAGAATATTGTTACCAGTTTTAGACTTATGGTATCTAAATGTCCCTACTAATACCCCTACTATCATCATCAGTGCAGAGTTGGTTTTCGCTTGCTCTCCTTGTTGTAACTTCTTCTTTTGTAATACTAGTACTAAAATAACAATTGCTAAAACAATTATTAACATGTTTATAGTTTCCCTTATTGTAGTTTAAAATCTATCTTTCTCGTCAAAACCTTTAGACAACCAAAAGATACCCCTTTCTGGAAACAAAGCCTACACTGCTTAACAATATAGGGAAATGTATTTTATCGTTTTCTTGTATAAGGGTAGCATAAAGTGAAACAGCAGTCAGTAGGAGATAAAGTCACATTTTTCAAAGCACAATTGTATTGAGAGGGGTTTTGTTTTCTAGTATGATGGAAATATCGGGGAAGGATATTAGGATGAGGAAGGTTTAGAGCCTATAACTTGGAGGAATAGAATGAGCAATCGAATTTTGGTCGTAGACGATGAGGAGTTTATTTTAACTTTAATCGAATTTAATCTGCAGCAAGCAGGGTTTGAGGTCATAACAGCGATGGATGGGGAAACAGCACTGCATAAAGCGCAGACAGAACGCCCTGATCTCATTATATTAGATTTAATGCTTCCGAAGATGGATGGCATGGAAGTCTGTAAAGAACTGCGTCTAGGGCGTATAATGACCCCTATTTTAATGTTAACTGCAAAAGACGATGAATTTGATAAAGTATTAGGTCTTGAGCTTGGAGCGGATGATTACATGACAAAACCGTTTAGTCCAAGAGAAGTAGTTGCGCGTGTAAAAGCGATTTTGCGCCGTACGAAAATTCATGATGAACAAGCTCCGGAAGTAGAAGATGAAAATAGTATTATCATTGCTGAATTAAGAATTTTACCAGATTTTTATGAAGCGTATTTTAAAGGGGACAAATTAGAACTTACGCCAAAAGAATTTGAATTACTCGTATATTTAGCAAAACATAAAGGCCGCGTGTTAACGCGCGATCAGCTTCTAAGTGCAGTGTGGAATTATGACTTTGCGGGTGATACACGAATTGTTGATGTTCACATTAGTCACTTGCGAGATAAAATCGAAAAAAATACAAAAAAACCAACTTATATAAAAACAATCCGCGGATTAGGTTATAAATTGGAGGAGCCAAAAGGAGATGAATAAATTTCGCTCCCGGCTTCTCCTTACGTTTATTTCTCTCATTGTCCTTATTGTTGTTGGGACAGGGATATTGATTGAAAAAGTATTTGAAGGGTTTTATGTTGATCATGTCCATGAGAGAATCGAGAAAGAAACAAAGTATATTGCTTCTATCGTTGAGGCGGATGGAATTGATCATGTTCTAAAGAACCCAAATGTATTTTCGAAAATAGAAGAGCATTTCGGTTTATATGTAACGTTTCTAGATGAGCAAAAACAAGTTCAATATAATACTGTGAAAGAGCAGATGGTGTTACAGAAAGAAGTGATAGAAGAACTTCTTCCTGAAGCAAAAAAACAAATGCATACAGTGGTGATGAAAGAAACAAAGGATAAATACCCGTATTATTATGTGACTTTTATTCAAGATGCGCAGGGGAAGAAAGGGTATTTCATTATTAACGCTTCTATAGAATCTTTGAAAACTGTACATCCGAAAATGTGGGGCTTGTTAATTGTTGGCTTTATTAGTTCTTGTCTCGTTGTTATATTTCTTGGGATGAAAATTACAGCACAATATATTCGGCCGATTGAGTCTGTTACAAAAGTAGCGATTGAGTTGGCGAAAGGGAATTATAAAGCGCGCGCTTATGAAAATCATTCAGATGAGACGGGAATGCTCAGTAAAGCAATGAACGTTTTAGCGCGCAATTTACAAGAGATGACATTGGAGCAAGAAATGCAGCAAGATCGGTTGCATACCCTTATTGAAAATATGGGAAGCGGTATGATTTTAATTGATAGCCGTGGATATATAAGTCTTGTTAACCGCTCTTATAAAGAGATTTTCCATGTAACGGATGAAGAGTATTTGCATCGTTTATATTATCAAGCATTTATACATAAAGAAATTGTTGAGCTAGTGGAAGAAATTTTTATGACAGAGGTTAAAGTGCGAAAACAAATGTTGTTACCTCTTGAAATTGAAAGAAAACACTTTGAAGTATACGGTGCTCCTATTATTGGAACGAACCATGAATGGAAAGGCATTGTCCTTGTTTTTCATGATATTACGGAGCTGAAGAAACTTGAGCAAATGCGTAAAGATTTCTTGGCAAATGTTTCGCATGAACTGAAAACGCCAATTACTTCAATTAAAGGATTTTCAGAAACATTACTTGATGGAGCGATGGAAAACCAGCAGTTTCGTGAGCACTTCTTACATATTATTTTGAAAGAAAGCGACCGAATGCAAGCGTTAATTGAAGACTTACTTGATTTATCGAAAATTGAGCAACAAGGGTTTCAATTAAATATGGGTGTTGTGGACTTAAAAGAGCTACTAGAAGAAGTTGGGATGATCTTAAATAATAAAGCTGCAGATAAGGACATTCGTTTGCATGTTGATATGAATGAACATGTTTCTGTCATAGGTGATGCAGTTCGCTTAAAACAAGTTTTTATTAATTTAATGAATAACGCGATTCTATATACGCCGGCTGGGGGAACTGTGTCTGTTACGTTTTCTCATGATAGCGAAAACGTATATATAAAAGTGTTGGATACAGGTATTGGAATAGAGAAAGCAGAGATTCCTCGTATTTTTGAACGTTTTTATCGCGTTGATAAAGCGCGCAGTCGTAATACAGGTGGTACAGGACTTGGTTTATCTATTGTGAAACATTTAGTTGAAGCGCACCAGGGGATGATTACTGTGGAAAGTAAGATTGGGGTTGGAACGACATTTATTGTTACTCTTCAAAAGTATAATAAATAGACATTTACATTATATTAACAATAGCTTCATTTTATATTAATAAAGCCCTGTTACTATAATATATGAAAACCCCTTCATCCAAGGAGTAGTTTGGGACGAGGATAAGGAAACTTATTCTCGTCACTTCCCTTTTTCGTGACAAAATAGTTTTTACTTATTATGTTAAATATAGTTATAAAGAAAGCCGTTGTTTTTCTTCTCTCTTTCAGTCGTGGTAATATAGAGAGAAGAAAAGGAACGGTTTTTTCTATTGGATTGAGAAATCGTTTTAATTTTTTACGGGGAGGTTGTTCCATTTGGAAAAGAAAGTGGTTTTAGTTGATGGAAATAATATTGCGTATCGCGCGTTCTTTGCGTTGCCACTTTTAAATAACGATAAAGGTATACATACAAATGCCATTTATGGTTTCACGATGATGTTAATGAGAATTTTAGAAGAAGAAAAACCAACGCATATGCTCGTTGCGTTTGATGCGGGGAAAACGACATTTCGTCATAAAACATTTAGCGAGTATAAAGGTGGTCGCCAAAAAACGCCACCAGAATTATCAGAGCAGTTTCCATTCATTCGTGAATTGTTAGATGCGTTTCATGTGCCTCGCTACGAATTAGAGAACTATGAAGCGGATGACATTATGGGAACATTGGCGAAAGAAGCAAGTGAGCAAGGTATTGAAGTGAAAGTGATTTCAGGAGATAAAGATTTACTTCAACTCGTTTCAGACAATACGCGCGTTTGTATTCCGCGTAAAGGAATTACAGAAGTAGATGAGTATACAAAAGAAACGTTATTTGAGAAATATAGCTTATCACCAAAGCAAATTATTGATATGAAAGGACTAATGGGAGATCAATCAGATAATATCCCGGGTGTCCCTGGTGTTGGTGAGAAGACAGCTATTAAATTGTTAACACAATTTGAAACAGTAGAGGCTGTATATGAAAACTTAGATAAAGTGAGCGGTAAGAAATTAAAAGAGAAGCTTGAAGAGAATAAAGAACAAGCGTTGATGAGTAAAGAGTTAGCAACAATTATTACCGATGCACCAGTTACAATCCATGTAGAAGATATTGCTTATAACGGATATGAGAATAGTGATATAATCCCGATGTTTGAGAACTTAGGGTTTCATTCTCTCTTAACAAAGTTAGGCGCACCGGTTGCAGAAACACCTGCAGCTGAACTAGAAGATATTTCATTTGAAATTGTAGAAGAAGTAACGGAAGAAATGTTGCAGCAGGATAGCGCAATCATTGTAGAAGTGCAAGAGGATAATTATCACGGAGCGGATATTCAAGGGTTTGGTATTCAAAACGAAAATGGATGTTACTTTGTTCCAGCTGATATTGCTTTATCATCACAAGCTTTTACGGACTGGTTAGCGAATCCAGAAATGAAGAAGTATACATTTGATGCAAAGCGTGCAATTGTTTCGTTAAAGTGGAAAGGCTATGAAATAAAGGGAATTGACTTTGATTTATTAATTGCAGCATATTTACTTGACCCAGCAGAGACAGATAAAGATTTCCGTGCTGTTGCGAAAATGAAAGATATGCATGCTGTGCAGTCAGATGAAGAAGTGTATGGAAAAGGTGCAAAACGTGCTGTACCAGAGCTGGAAGTTGTTGCGGAACACGTAGCACGAAAAGTACATGTATTATATGATGTACAGCAAACGTTTACTGAAGAGCTGAAACATAATGAGCAGTACGAATTATTTACTGAACTGGAAATGCCGCTTTGTCGTGTATTAGCTGATATGGAATGTAAGGGCGTTACAGTTGATACAAATCGCCTCCGCACTATGGGGGATGAATTGGCTACGCAGCTAAAGAAAATGGAAGAAGAAATTTATGAGCTTGCAGGAACAGAATTCAATATTAATTCACCGAAGCAACTTGGTGTAATCTTATTTGAAACCTTAAACTTACCAGCTATCAAGAAGACAAAAACAGGCTATTCTACATCAGCGGATGTTTTGGAAAAATTAATGGAGCATCATGAGATTATTCCGAAAATCTTACATTATCGCCAGTTAGGGAAATTAAATTCTACGTACATCGAAGGATTATTAAAGGTGGTGTATACAGATTCTTCTAAAATTCATACGCGCTTTAACCAAGTGTTAACACAAACAGGGCGTTTAAGCTCAACGGAACCTAACTTACAAAACATTCCGATTCGTTTAGAGGAAGGAAGAAAAATACGTCAGGCGTTTATTCCGTCAGAAAAAGATTGGGTTATGTTTGCTGCAGATTATTCTCAAATTGAATTACGTGTATTAGCCCATATTTCTAAAGATCACGGTTTAATGGCAGCATTTCAACATGATATGGATATTCACACAAAAACAGCGATGGATGTGTTTGGTGTTGAAAAGGATGATGTAACTTCTAATATGAGACGTCAAGCGAAAGCGGTAAACTTCGGGATTGTATACGGAATTAGTGACTATGGTTTATCGCAAAACCTAGGCATTACGCGAAAAGCAGCAGCTGATTTCATTCAAAAGTATTTAGAGAGCTTTCCAGGAGTTAAGGAATATATGAGTGATATTGTGCAAGAGGCGAAACAGAAAGGCTATGTATCTACATTGCTAAACCGTCGTCGTTACATTCCAGAAATTACAAGTCGTAATTTTAATGTGCGCGGCTTTGCAGAGCGGACTGCAATGAATACACCTATTCAAGGAAGTGCTGCTGATATTATCAAAAAAGCAATGATTATTATGGCGGATCGATTAGAAGAAGAAGGGTTACAAGCACGTCTCCTACTTCAAGTGCACGATGAACTTATTTTTGAAGTGCCGCAAGAAGAGGTAGAAAAGTTAGAAAAGCTTGTACCTGAAGTTATGGAGCATGCGATTGAGCTTTCCGTTCCGCTAAAGGTTGATTATTCGTACGGTCCAACGTGGTATGACGCAAAGTAAGGAAGGGATAGTATGCCAGAATTACCAGAGGTTGAAAATGTCAGGCGAACGCTAGAAGAGCTCGTCAAAGGAAAGACAATTGAAGAAGTGATTGTAACATATCCAAATTTAGTGAAAGAACCAGATGACGCTGAACTTTTTAAAGAGATGCTGCGCGGCGAAACGATTGAAGAGATCAGACGCCGCGGCAAGTTTCTTCTTATATATGTAACCCGTTATGTCATTGTGTCTCATTTACGAATGGAAGGGAAGTATATGCTTAGCGATAGTGAGGATCCAGTTGATAAGCATACACACGTCCGTTTTCGTTTTACAGACGATACAGAACTTCGTTACAAAGATGTGCGGAAATTCGGTACGATGCATCTATTTGAAAAGGGTACAGAATTTACTGTTATGCCGCTTGCAGATTTAGGGCCGGAGCCTTTTTCAACGGAGTTAACATCTGCGTATTTACAAGAAAAATTGCAGAAAACTGCTAGGAAAGTAAAGGTTGCCTTACTGGATCAACGTATTTTAGTGGGCCTTGGTAATATATATGTAGACGAAGTGTTATTTCGTTCACGTATTCATCCAGAGCGAGAAGCGTCTTCTTTAACAAATGAAGAATTTGAAACGTTGTATGAAGAAATTGTTGCAACGTTAACTGAAGCGGTAGAGCGCGGTGGAAGTACAATTCGTACGTACGTGAATTCACAAGGAAAGATTGGTTCATTTCAAGAACGTCTTTATGTATACGGAAGAAAAGGTGAGCCGTGTGAAACGTGCGGTACTTTACTTGAAAAAACAGTTGTTGGTGGGCGAGGTACACATTATTGTCCAGCTTGTCAGCCGAAAAGTTAAACAAACGAAACATCGGTAAAAAGATTTACTGCTCGTAAAAGCATGATTGGGCGGGCTTTTCATCAGTGGGAGGTGAAAAAACCTCACTGATGGAAGTTTCAATTTATTTTTCACAATAACATCGGATAGGCTTCTGTCATATATATAAGCAAAGCTATATATAGGGAAGGAGCTTATCGATGTATCATTATTTCTCTCTTATTTTATTAGCTTTTACGTTAAGTTTAGATAGCTGTAGTGTAGGGCTCACGTACGGGCTCCGAAATGTTCGGATTCCACTGAAATCAATTATTGTAATTGGAATTTGTTCAGCTGTTGTGATGATACTCTCAATGGGAATCGGACATATGATTTCTCAAATTTTTTCACCGGTGCTAGCGAAAAGAATTGGAGGATTCGTTCTTGTAGTAATCGGTGCGTGGGTGTTGTATCAGTTTTTTCAAAGTGATAAAAAAGAGGATGCGTTGCAAGAAGAAAAAGTTTGGAACTTAGAAATTGCTTCTCTTGGTCTTGTTATTCAAATTTTACGAAAACCGACTGTTGCTGATTTTGATAAGTCTGGGATTATTTCTGGAATAGAAGCGCTTCTCCTTGGGATGGCACTTTCATTAGATTCATTTGGAGCTGGGATTGGGGCATCTTTACTTGGATATTCTCCGCTCATGATGGCAGGATTAGTTGCGGTAATGAGCTCGCTATTTTTGTTCAGCGGAATGAAAGTAGGAACAGTATTATCAAATATGCGATGGTTACAAAAGTTCACGTTTTTACCAGGTGTATTACTTATTATTATTGGAATTTGGAAAATGTAAGAGGCGTGAAACGATTGTTTCACGTCTTTTATTATAAGGGGGATTATGATGACAGTTGTAATTGGATTAACAGGCGGCATTGCCAGTGGAAAAAGTACAGTATCAAAAATGTTTCAAGGTTTTCACATTCCAGTCATTGATGCAGATATTATTGCAAGAGAAGTTGTGGAGCCTGGTAAGGAAGCGTATAACGAAATTGTAGAAGCATTTGGACAAGAAGTGCTTGAAGAAAGTGGGGAGTTAAATCGCCCGAAACTTGGCAACATTGTATTTTACAATGAAGAAAAAAGGTTGCTGTTAAATGCGATTGTGCATCCAGCTGTACGAAAGGAAATGAATGCACAAAAGGATAGATACATAAGAGAAAATACGCAAGCGGTTGTGCTCGATATTCCACTCTTATTCGAGAGTAAATTAACAAGTCTTGTCGATCAAATTTTACTCGTTTATGTGGACAATGAAACGCAAATTACAAGGTTAATGGAACGAAATAATTTTACAGAAGAAGAGGCAAAAGCGCGAATTGCTTCGCAAATGCCGTTGCAAGAGAAAGTAGCATTAGCGGATAAAGTGATTAATAATAATGGCACAATCGAAGAAACGAAAACACAATTAAGTAGCATTTTAAAAGAATGGAACATTATTAAATAAAAAAATTTGAAAATAATGAAATTGTTTAGTGACATATCTTCTTTTTGTGTTATACTATTATTGGGATTTGAGATGAATAGTATAACGCAATCAAGGGGGATAACATATTATGATTCGTGTGGCAATTAATGGGTTTGGACGTATTGGGAGAATGGTGTTTCGTCAGGCAGTAAAAGAAAGCGCATTCGAAATTGTAGCGATTAATGCGAGCTATCCATCAGAAACGTTAGCACATTTAATTAAATATGATACAGTTCACGGTAAATTTGATGGTACAGTAGAAGCGTTTGAAGATCATTTATTAGTAGATGGTAAAATGATTCGCCTTTTAAACAACCGCGATCCAAAAGAATTGCCTTGGAAAGAACTAGGGGTAGACATTGTAATTGAAGCAACAGGTAAGTTTAATTCTAAAGAAAAAGCAAGTCTTCATGTAGAAGCTGGTGCGAAAAACGTTATTTTAACTGCGCCAGGAAAAGATGAAGATGTTACAATTGTTGTTGGTGTAAATGACGACCAACTTGATATTACAAAACATATCGTTATTTCAAATGCATCTTGCACAACAAACTGTTTAGCGCCTGTTGTAAAGGTGTTAGATGAGCAGTTTGGAATTGAAAACGGTTTAATGACAACAGTTCATGCATACACAAATGACCAAAAAAATATTGATAATCCACATAAAGATTTACGTAGAGCACGTGCATGTGGCCAATCTATCATTCCAACAACGACAGGTGCTGCGAAAGCGTTAGCAAAAGTTCTTCCGCATTTAAATGGAAAACTTCATGGTATGGCACTTCGCGTTCCGACGCCAAATGTATCTCTTGTTGACCTAGTTGTAGATGTAAAACGCGACGTAACAGTGGAAGAGATTAATGAAGCATTTATGAATGTTGCGAATGGTGCATTAAAAGGAATTGTTGCATTTAGCGATGAACCGCTTGTTTCTATAGATTTTAATACAAATACGCATTCTGCAATCATTGATGGTTTATCCACAATGGTAATGGGTGATAGAAAAGTAAAAGTACTTGCTTGGTACGATAACGAATGGGGTTATTCTCGTCGTGTTGTAGATCTTGTAAAGCTTGTTGTAGATCAATTTGCGAAACAAGAAAACGTACAACATATTTAATAGATGAGAAAAGGGCAGGCGTTAGCCTGTCCTTTTTCTATTTATAATAGAAAAATATTACATATTTTTTCTGTGTAAATCACCTAGAACAGCTATGATTACTGTGGTTTCGGAGCTATTCTATTTTTTTAGAAAAATAAATGGGAAAATGTCATTTGAAAAAATAAAAAACTGTTGTTGCAAAATAAAAATAAACAAAGTATACTAACATTCGTAAACTTAAGAGCTGAGGTGGTAGTCACTGCTTAAAGGGTTAGGACCTCTCTGGACTAACTTTCCCCCGTGGTAGTGGAGCAAGCCAAATTGCAAATTAGTTTTCAATTCGAACAGTTAAATTAAATTAACAAGGGGGAACTGTAGAATGGATACTATGGATACTATGGGTCGTCACGTAATCGCGGAACTTTGGGATTGCGATTTCGACAAGCTTAATGATATGCCTTATATTGAAAAATTATTTGTGGATGCAGCACTTCGAGCAGGCGCTGAAGTACGTGAGGTTGCTTTCCATAAATTTGCACCACAAGGTGTAAGCGGAGTTGTAATTATTTCTGAATCTCACTTAACAATTCATAGCTTTCCGGAGCATGGTTATGCAAGTATTGATGTATATACTTGTGGTGACCGCATTGATCCAAATGTTGCTGCAGAGTACATCGCTGAAGGTTTAGGCGCAAAAACGAGAGAGAGCATTGAACTTCCTCGCGGTACAGGTAGCTTCGAAATTAAGCAAAGAGAAACAAAAGCTCTTTAAAAAAGAAGATAATTGATTTAAAATGTAAAGAGGTGTATAATACACCTCTTTTTAGTTTTTTTTTATATCTATAATATAAGAAGAAATTTGTTTATACATAAGTATATTTGATTAAGTGTTTATAATATAGAAGAGAAAATTCTTGTTTATAATGTTTTAGTTTTGTTAAGATAAAATTAAATTGTAAAGGAGTGAATGGATTGCGTTGTCCATCCTGTTTTCACAATGGTACGAGAGTATTGGATTCACGTCCGGTTGACGAAGGGCGATCAATTCGCAGAAGAAGAGAGTGCGAAAGCTGTCTCAATCGATTTACAACATTTGAACGCGTCGAAGAGCCGCCGCTTATTGTTGTAAAGAAAGAAGGGACACGAGAAGAATTTAACAAAGAGAAAATTTTGCGTGGTTTAATTAAAGCGTGTGAAAAGCGACCTGTAACGTTAAAACAATTAGAAGAAATCACGCAACATGTAGAACGGGAATTGCGTAACTTAGGAATGTCAGAAGTAAAAAGCGATATGATTGGTGAAATGGTCATGGAAGCGCTTCGAGATATTGATGATGTTGCATATGTACGTTTTGCATCTGTTTACCGACAATTTAAAGATTTGAACGTATTTATTGAAGAGTTGAAAGATATTCTTCAAAAAGAACGAAAATAAAAGAGCTAGAAGCGTAAGCTATTAGCTCTTTTTTCACTCATAATGATAATAAGAATGGATGATAGAAAGGATTTGCAAGGATGGAAAGACAGTCATGGATGGAACTGTTGCCAATTGACCGTTATAAAGTAAGTGCAAGGGGGCTGCTCAGCAACTATGATCGTAAAGTGCTGACAATGTTATATCAACCGCTAATTGGTAGTAAAGCTTTTAGCCTATATATGACGTTGTGGGGCGAGTTAGAGCAGGAGCGTTTATTTGGAAAAGAAAATACACATCATTCTATTATGGTAACAATGCAGATGCAGCTCCCGGAGATTTATGAAGAACGTCTAAAGTTAGAGGCGATTGGGCTTTTAAATGTGTATGTGAAAAAAGAAAAAGATATTCGCATGTTTATTTATGAGTTACGGCCACCGCTTATGCCAAAGCAATTTTTTGATGATATTGTATTAAGTATTTTTTTATATAACCGCTTAAGCAAGGCGAAATATAATCAAGTGAAGCAATATTTCTTAGAAGAAGAATTTGACTTTGCTTCATATGAAAATGTAACACGATCTTTTAACGATGTGTTTGGTTCTTTTAATCCAGGACAAGTTGAGCATGCCAAGGAAGAACTGCTTATACCAAATGCAACTGTGATGCCGAGCAGAGCAGAGGGGAATGCGCCGCAAATTTGGAATGATTTCTTTGATTTTTCATTATTTGTAGAAGGATTATCCGCGCTTGTGCCGCGCAAAGCAATTACGGATCAGATGCGTGAATGTGTGATTATATTAGCTTACGTATACGGCATTGATCCGTTATCCATGCAAAATATTGTTCTTGGCGCTGTTACGGAGCATAATACAATTGATATGGAACGATTGCGAAAAGGTGCGCGTGATTGGTACCAATTTGAGAATGGACAGGCACTTCCTAAGTTCAGTGAGCGAACGCAGCCATTGCATGCACGGACAATGAAGGAGAAAGAACCGACAACACAAGAAGAGATGCTCATTAAACAGTTAGAGGAAATTTCACCAAGAGAGTTATTAAAAGAAATTTCGGGCGGGGCTGAACCGACGAAGGCTGATTTGCAAATTATTGAAGATGTGATGTTGAGTCAGAAATTAACGCCAGGTGTTGTAAATGTACTTATTTATTATGTAATGCTTCGTTCTGATATGAAGTTAGCGAAATCGTATGTAGAGAAAATTGCCGGACACTGGGCTCGTAAAAAAATTACAACCGTAACGGAAGCGATGGGACTTGCGAAAGAGGAAAATCGCCAATATCAAGAATGGGCAGAAACAAAGAAAAAAGGAAAGACAACGAAGAAAACGGTTCGTAAAGAACTTGTACCAGACTGGTTAAAGGAACAAACAGAAGATAGCAAACCATCACATCGTAGTGAAGAGCAAGGGAAATTAGAAGAAGAGCGTAAAAAGTTAGAGGAAGAGCTGAAAAAATATAAGCGAAACTAACAGAGGCGAGCTCCTTTTGAGGTGAAGAAATGGAACCAATTCAAAATACATTTGCGAAGTTAATGCAAAATGAAAATTTTAAGAATAGATATGAAGTATTAAAAGAAGAGGTAATGGCGCATCCGCGTGTGAAAGCATTTATAGAAGAACATCAAGGTGAAGTAACAACGTCGATGATTGAGCGCAGCCTTGTGAAGCTATATGAGTACATTGGACAGAGCGTTGGATGTAAAGATTGCCCAAACTTAGAATCATGTAAAAATATGATTCAAGGATACGAACCGAAGCTTATTATTCAAGGAAAGATGATTGATATTCAATATGATCGTTGCGTAAGAAAAGTGGCTTATGATGAACGGAAAAAGCATGAGAAATTGATTCAAAGTGTATATATGCCAAGCGATATTTTGCAAGCTTCGATGGAAAATTTAGATCCATCTGATTTAGAACCGCGTATTCAAGCGATTCGTGCTGCAAATGAATTTTTAAGTGAATATGAGGTAGGGAAAAAAGTGCAGGCACTCTATTTCTACGGATCATTTGGAGTAGGAAAAACATATCTTTTAGGGGCAATTGCTAATGAACTAGCACTGCGCAAAATTAGTTCTATGATTGTCTACTTACCAGAATTTTTGCGTGAAATTAAAAGTTCATTGCAAAATAATACGATTAGCGAAAAAATTGATGCGGTAAAGCGTGTTCCGGTACTTATGTTAGATGATATTGGAGCGGAAGCGATGTCGAGCTTTGTGCGCGATGATGTACTTGGAGCGATTTTACAATTCCGTATGCTGGAGAACTTACCGACGTTTTTCACATCTAACTTTGATTTCAAACAATTGGAGCATCATTTAACGTATACACAGCGCGGAGAAGAAGAAGAAATGAAAGCAGCTCGCATTATGGAGCGTATTAAATATTTAGCGAAGCCGATTCCTATTGGCGGGAAAAACCGTAGGCATACGTAAAGAGCAAGCAGTGAGCTTGCTCTTTTTTTTATCCTGCTATTCGTGGGCAGTAATACTCCCACCTCAAAATTAAGAGGAAATCGATGTCCAGTTCCAGTGGCTAGAATGTTCGGTGGCTTCGCTTCTTCGTACGAGGTAAAAAGCGCCTTTCCGCCTTGTGCGTGGGCGTCCTGCGATTCTGAGCGAGCCGCTTCCACTTTTCTTCAGAAGTTAGGTGGGAGATAAACTGCTGGCATGCGCCCGATTGGTGAGGGCTGATAATCAGTGGAGGATGAAGAAAACCCCCACTGATTAAAGTTTCACTTTATATTGTTTGTTTTCGTTCGAAAATAAGTTCGAAATATGCAGCTGATCCAGTTCCTGCTGTACTAGGAGCAAAAATTTGTACGAAGCGCCAATCTTCTTTAGCATGTTCTGTAATAATTGTTTGATAATCTTCTTTTGGTTTAGATGCCATTAGAGCGGATTTTAGTTCGACTTTTACAAATTTGTATTCGTACATATTGTATTGCTCCTTTTAAAATCTTTTTAGAAAATTATACAATGAAAATGGCCTGTGAATATAAAAAAATCATATTAGCTTGTATCATTTTTTGTCCATCCCCCTAATATATATGGAAATAGCAAGAATTATAAAAGGGGGGACAAAAGTGATTGAAATCTGCTTCGAAGAAAAAAATGATGCTATTGTTATATATAAAGAGCTTAAAAAAAGGACAGATCATATATATGAAGAAATAAGTATTTATTTGTACGAACAAATAGTAATTGTTCATATACCAATACAAGAGTCTCGATATATTGATAAGGTGGTCATTCCTGTATTTATACAATATATTATCAACACAAAACAAGATGAATGGATAAGTGCGATTTTAAAAGATAAATTTTATTATGAAGAGCGAGAAGAACGAAACCAAATTTTACATATGGCTCATTCTATTTTAAAAGGGAAACGAAAAGGATTAATTGATGCACCTTCGAAAGAAAGAGGGAGAGAATTGGTGCTTTCGTCTTTACAAGGTTGGATGCATGATACGATGTCTTTTTCGTTTGGAGCATATATTCGTTTTCGTTTGAGAAAGTATAATGAATTTTTATATCGAACGGCGGAGATGGCGATCGATGAATATAAGTTAGAACAAGAGTATCAAATGTTCGTAGAAACACTTCGCCAACAAGTAAGCAGCCGAAAATCACGTTTGTCTTGCTTGCATCTCGTGTTTAATGATAGTTGTATCTTTTATGATGAAAAGGGGCGACGTTTAAAAGAAGAAAAACTTGTTCAGTATATAGAGGAAGAATTACTCTCTCAAAAAGGTGTATATATTGATCCGAATGTTATGGCACCGCTTCTGTCAATCGCGCCTGAAAAAATTCATCTGTATGTGAAGGAACAAGATCATAATATGATTGTAACGATTCAAAATGTATTTCAAGAGAGAGTGCAGTTATATGCGCTTCATGAGTTTGAAAAGAATGTGACAAAATTTAAAAATAGAGGGAACGCTCTTGATTTTCTAAATTTTTGAGCATATAATTACGTACATACACGAGAATACATCAAAATGTTACGATGAGGACATGAGTAGTTATCTACGATTCGCAGAGAGAGAAGCCTTAGGGTGTGAGCTTCTTAATACGAGATTATTACTTACCACCTCTGAACTTCAGCAGTGAACGAATGTCTAGTAATTGCTGACGGCAAGTGCCGTTATCATGAACTTGAGCAGTTAACAATGTGTTAACTGGAACAAGGGTGGAACCGCGAATTCAACACTCGTCCCTTTTTATAGGGATGGGTGTTTTTTATTTTGACTATGAAAAAGGAGTGATTAAAGATGGCAGATGTAGTAAAAATTACATTTCCAGACGGAGCTGTGAAGGAATTTCCAAAAGGAACAACAACTGAAGATATTGCTGCTTCTATTAGCCCTGGCTTAAAGAAAAAAGCGATTGCAGGGAAATTAAATGAGGAAATGGTAGACTTACTTACACCGATTGAGCAAGATGGTGCAATTTCTATCATTACATTAGATTCTGAAGATGGGCTATACATTTTACGCCACTCAACAGCTCACTTATTAGCGCAAGCATTAAAGCGTTTATATAAAGATGTGAAGCTTGGAATTGGGCCTGTAATTGAAAACGGCTTCTACTATGATATCGATATGGAATACGCGATTACAGTTGAAGATTTCCCAAAAATCGAAAAAGAAATGCAAAAGATTGTGAACGAGAACTTAGAAATCGTTCGTCATGAAGTACCGCGTGCGGAAGCACTTCGTCGTTATGAAGAAATTGGCGATGAACTAAAATTAGAACTAATTAACGATCTTCCAGAAGATGCGGTTATTTCAATTTATGAACAAGGCGAATTCTTCGACCTTTGCCGCGGTATTCACCTTCCGTCTACAGGGAAAATTAAAGTGTTTAAATTGTTAAGCGTGGCAGGTGCTTACTGGCGCGGCGATAGCAACAACAAAATGTTACAACGTATTTACGGTACTGCATTCGTGAAAAAAGCAGAATTAGATGAGCACTTACGTATGCTTGAAGAAGCGAAAGAGCGTGACCATCGTAAATTAGGTAAAGAGTTAAAACTATTTACAAATAGCCAAAAAGTAGGACAAGGCTTACCGCTTTGGTTACCAAAAGGTGCAACAATCCGTCGTATTATTGAGCGTTACATTGTTGATAAAGAAGTAAGCTTAGGATATGACCACGTATATACTCCAGTATTAGGAAGCCGAGACCTTTATGAAACTTCTGGTCACTGGAATCACTACCGAGATGGCATGTTCCCATCAATGGAAATGGATAATGAAGAATTAGTACTTCGTCCGATGAACTGCCCTCACCATATGATGGTGTATAGAAACGATATCCACAGCTACCGTGAGTTACCAATCCGTATTGCGGAGCTTGGAACAATGCACCGTTATGAAATGTCTGGTGCTCTATCTGGATTACAGCGTGTTCGCGGGATGACTTTAAATGATGCGCACATTTTCGTACGCCCAGACCAAATTAAAGAAGAGTTCAAACGAGTTGTAAATTTAACTTTAGAGGTATACAAAGACTTCGATTTAGAAGATTATTCATTCCGTTTATCTTATCGTGATCCAGCAGATACTGAAAAGTACTATGATGACGATGAAATGTGGGGAAAAGCACAATCAATGTTAAAAGAAGCTATGGATGAAATGGGTCTTGAGTACTATGAAGCAGAAGGTGAAGCGGCATTCTACGGTCCGAAACTTGACGTGCAAGTTCGTACTGCGCTTGGAAAAGACGAAACACTTTCAACTATACAACTAGACTTCTTACTTCCAGAACGATTTGAGTTAACTTACATCGGTGAAGATGGTAAGCATCATCGCCCAGTTGTTATTCACCGCGGTGTTGTATCAACTATGGAACGCTTTGTTGCCTTCTTAATCGAAGAGTACAAAGGTGCATTCCCAACATGGTTAGCGCCGGTTCAAGTACAAGTAATTCCAGTTTCTCCGCAAGTACATTTAGACTACGCGAAGAAAGTACAAGAAGAATTACAACGTGCTGGCATTCGTGTTGAAGTGGATACTCGTGACGAGAAAATTGGTTACAAAATCCGCGAGGCGCAAATGCAAAAGATTCCGTATATGCTTGTAGTAGGTGACAATGAAGTTGCTGAAACTGGTGTAAACGTCCGTAAATACGGCGAACAAAAATCAGAAACAATCTCATTAGATGCTTTCGTTGACCTAATTAAAGTTGAAGGAAAACGATAAGAAAAAGTCGCGGCTTGCCCGCGGCTTTTTTGTGTACTTTGAATTGGTAATAAGAACCAGAGTTCGCTTTATATAAAAAACTGTTGCATGTATTCATTTTGTTTGTTACAATATTTTTTGTTGCTACTTAAGAAGTTTGACTTCTTGACACACAGCATGTCCTATGGTAAAATCATCAAGGATAATAGAATACGGATTTGTGGAACAAGTAGAAGCACCCGCTTCTCACCTGATTGACGCGAAAGCAGTTGGCAGGTAAGTATTTCTTACTAGAGATATTATAAGTGTGGGTGTCATATGCCCGCACTTTTTTGTTTGGGTTCTTCCTTCCCAAAACGTATTCCCATAAAACCTTGGAGGTGGCTTACTATTAGCAAGGACATGATGATTAACGAGCAAATTCGTGCACGTGAAGTACGTTTAGTTGGTGCAAATGGTGATCAACTTGGAATTAAGTCTCGTCAAGAAGCATTAGATATGGCTGCAAACGTAAATCTTGATCTAGTATTAGTTGCTCCAAATGCGAAACCACCAGTATGCCGTATTATGGACTACGGAAAATTCCGCTTTGAGCAACAAAAGAAAGAAAAAGAGCAGCGTAAAAATCAAAAAATCATTAGTATGAAAGAAGTTCGTTTAAGTCCAACAATTGATGAACATGACTTTAACACAAAACTTCGCAATGCTATTAAATTCTTAGAGAAAGGCGACAAAGTTAAAGCGTCTATTCGCTTTAAAGGTCGTGCTATTACTCATAAAGAAATCGGTCAACGTGTTTTAGATCGCTTCTCTGAAGCTTGTGCTGAAGTTAGTACAATTGAATCTAAGCCAAAAATGGAAGGACGCAGTATGTTCTTAGTTTTAGCACCGAAAAATGATAAGTAATAAATAGAGGAGGAAATCACTATGCCTAAACAGAAAACTCACCGCGGCGCTGCAAAGCGTTTCAAAAAAACAGGATCTGGTAAACTAAAGCGTTCTCACGCTTACACAAGCCACTTATTCGCTAACAAATCTACAAAAGCTAAACGTAAATTACGTAAAGCTGGTGTAGTAAGCGCTGGTGACTTCAAACGTATTCGTCAAATGCTTGACAACATGTAATTTATATTTTGTTCAGATAGATATCTAGGAGGGAAATAATATGCCAAGAGTAAAAGGTGGTACGGTTACTCGTAAACGTCGTAAAAAAATTATTAAATTAGCAAAAGGTTACTACGGTTCTAAACATACATTATACAAAGTTGCTAACCAACAAGTAATGAAATCTTTAATGTATGCATTCCGTGACCGTCGTCAAAAGAAACGTGACTTCCGTAAATTATGGATCACTCGTATTAACGCAGCTGCTCGTATGAACGGTCTTTCTTACAGCCGTTTAATGAACGGTCTTAAGCTTGCTGGTATCGAAGTAAACCGCAAAATGCTTGCTGACCTAGCTGTTTATGACGAAAAAGCTTTCGCTGAATTAGCAACAGCTGCTAAAACAGCTTTAAACAAGTAATTGATAATAAATCCTTAGGACATTGCTCCTAAGGATTTTTTTAATGTTTATTATTAAAGAATAAATCCTAATAGTCATAAAAAATTCAAAAAATATCCAAAATAGTTCCTCTTTGGTAAATGGGAATGCTTTAATATATAAATGAAAACTTTTTCCAAAAAGCGGGTTGAAGGAGGAATTCATTTGAAAGCGGCTGTTGTAAACCAATTCAAAGAACAATTAGAGGTTAAGGATGTACCAAAACCGAAAGCAGGTCCAAATCAAGTGCTTGTACATATTCAAGCATGCGGCGTCTGTCATACGGACTTACATGCAGCGCACGGTGATTGGCCGGTAAAGCCGAAGCTTCCATTAATTCCAGGTCATGAAGGTGTTGGTGTAATTGAAGAAGTTGGTGAAGGTGTTACACATTTAAAAGTTGGTGATCGTGTTGGGATTCCATGGCTATATTCGGCATGTGGGCATTGTGAATACTGTTTAACAGGAAGAGAAACACTTTGCTTAGATCAACATAACGCTGGTTATTCTGTTGATGGCGGCTATGCTGAATATTGCGTTGCGGCAGCGGATTATGTTATGCAAGTGCCTGAGAACTTAAGCTTTATTGACGCAGCACCACTGTTTTGTGCGGGTGTTACGACATATAAAGCGCTAAAAGTATCAGAGGCAAAACCTGGACAATGGGTTGCTATTTTTGGAATTGGTGGACTGGGACATTTAGCGGTACAATATGCAAAGGCAATGGGATTACACGTTGTAGCTGTGGATACAGTTGATGAAAAGCTTGAACTCGCAAAAGAATTAGGGGCAGATTTAGTAGTAAATCCATTAAAAGAGGATGCAGCACTATGGATTCATGAACAAGTAAATGGTGTACATGCTTCCATTTGTACAGCTGTGTCGAAGCCTGCATTTGACCAAGCTTACCGTGCCGTGCGCCGAGGCGGGGCATGTGTTGCAGTTGGTTTACCGCCGGAAATGATGGAAGTACCAATTTTTGATACAGTGTTAAATGCTATAAAGATTGTCGGTTCCATCGTTGGGACTCGTAAAGATTTACAAGAAGCATTGCAATTTGCAGCTGAAGGAAAAGTAAAAGTAATCATTGAAACGCGTCACCTTCATGAAATTAATGATGTATTTGCTGAAATGGAAGAAGGAAAGATTAATGGACGTGTTGTATTAGATATGACAAAATGAGAATAAAAGATTCAATAATATAGAAGAATAAACATAAAAAGTCGGAGAGGTTCTCTGGCTTTTTATGTTTATTTATCCCGCTATTGGAGGGCAGTAACACTCCCACTTCAAAATTCGGAGAAAGCATTGTTCAGTTCCAGTGGCTAGAATGTTCGGTGGCTTCGCTTCTTCCTACGAGGTAAAAAATACCTCTATGTCAGAAGTTCTATCCCCCTCACATTCTGGGCGAGCCACTTCCGCTTTTCTTAAGAAGTTAGGTGGAAGATAAACTGCTGGCATGCACCCGATTGGTGGAGGCTGATAATCAGTGGGGATGAAGAAAACCTCCACTGATTAAAGTTTCACTTTATATATACAAGGAAATTTAAAAAACAACATAAAAACCCTTTTCTTTTTCGGGAGGACGAGAGTATCTGGCCGTGTATAGAAGTGATCAGTGCCACATGCGAGGTTTCAAACAAAGGAAGACAGCAAGTGCAGATCATGTTGTGTTGTACTTTGCATAGCAACAACTTATATATCGGAAAACAAAAATAGATATATATGAAATATGCTGTGAAAAGGGTGTTTGACTTCAGATAATCTTATCTTTCCACACGAAAGTGACACTGTTATAATGTAAGAATATAACTTGGTTATTTGTTCATATTTACCAATAGAATGGAGCAATATCGAGTGAGTTTATTCGATATTGAAGGAGGAGTACGTTTTGGATTTACTACAATTATTTAAATTACAAAAAGAATTAGATGATCGTATTACGGAAGAACATAATTTAGAACCGAAAAAATTATTAAAAGAAAAAATGCTAGCACTTCTTGTGGAAATTGGTGAACTTGCAAATGAAACACGCTGCTTTAAATATTGGAGTAACAAGCCAGCATCTGAGCGTCAAGTTGTACTAGAAGAATACGTAGATGGGCTGCATTTTATTTTATCTATTGGAATCGATTTAGGAATTGATAAAAATTTCTTGTTTTATAAATGTGCACTAACAAATAAAACGCAAGTAGAAATCTTCTTAGATGTATATGCGAAAGCAATTCGCTTTAATGAGCAGCCGTCTATTACAAATTACATTGAATTGTTTACAAGCTATCTTCGTTTAGGACAAGCGCTTGATTTTGGACAAGAAGAGATTGAGAAAGCATACTTAGATAAAAATGAAGTGAATCATCAACGTCAAACAGAAGGGTATTGATGAAATTTTTTGAATATTATTTTCCGCTCTTGTATAATTGAAGAGGTGAAGAAAAAGGAGGACATTGTCCAATGACAAAATTAGATGCGACATTGACGATGCTAAAAGAATTAACAGATGCACGCGGGATTGCTGGAAATGAACGTGAGCCTCGTGAAGTAATGAAGAAATATATCGCACCGTTTGCTGATGAAGTATCAACAGATAACTTAGGAAGCTTAGTTGCGAAAAAAATTGGTGACGGCAATGGTCCAAAAATTATGGTAGCAGGTCATTTAGATGAAGTCGGTTTTATGATTACGCAAATTGATGATAAAGGTTTCTTACGCTTTCAAACAGTTGGCGGCTGGTGGTCACAAGTTATGTTAGCACAGCGCGTAACAATTGTTACGAACAAAGGTGATGTAACGGGTGTCATTGGTTCAAAACCACCGCACATTTTACCGGCTGAAGTTCGTAAAAAACCAGTTGATATTAAAGATATGTTTATTGATATTGGTGCTTCTAGTAAAGAAGAAGCGTTGGAGTGGGGCATACGCCCAGGAGATCAAGTTGTACCATATTTCGAATTCCAAGTAATGAAAAATGAAAAAATGTTACTTGCGAAAGCATGGGACAACCGCATTGGCTGCGCAATTGCAATCGATGTTTTAAAACAATTAAAAGATGAAAAACATCCAAACATTGTATACGGTGTTGGAACTGTACAAGAAGAGGTAGGTCTTCGCGGAGCGAAAACATCTGCACATTATATTCAACCTGATATCGCATTTGCAGTAGATGTTGGAATCGCTGGTGATACACCAGGAGTAAGCGAAAAAGAAGCGCAAGGAAAAATGGGTGATGGCCCGCAAATTATTTTATATGATGCATCTATCGTTGGACATAAAGGTCTTCGTGACTTCGTTGTTAACGTAGCAGATGAATTAAATATTCCGTATCAATACGATGCACTTCCTGGCGGCGGAACAGATGCAGGAGCAATTCATATTTCCGTGGACGGTATTCCAGCGATGGCAATTACAATTGCAACTCGCTATATTCATTCTCATGCGGCAATGTTGCATCGTGACGACTATGAAAACACAGTGAAGTTAATTGTAGAAGTTGTGAAACGTCTTGATAATGAGGCTGTACATAACATTACATTTGATTAATAGAAAAAAGAGCGAGAGGATATGCCTTTCGCTCTTTTTTATTTAAGTGGCTCCTCTAATCCAGCTGCTGTATAGGGACCTAAAATGATTAAACGAGCTAGCTGTAAGGCCATATAATGAGGTGTATATGGCATATTTTGTTTAAGCCATGAAATGATCATTCCTAAATGTGCACCTGATACATAACTAATGAGGATATCACGTGGTACAACTAATTTATCATCATTAGGTTGTGAAACCGAAAGGCTAAGAAGTAAGTTCGTTTGAATTGCTTTCATCATTCGAGAGGAAAACTTCGGAATCCCATTCTCCCCAAGCATCACTTGATAAAAGAAAGCATTCTCAGCAATATGACTAAACAAAGATAGAAAGACAGGATGAGGAGTATCAAGGGTAAGTTTAAACTCACTCTTATCTAATTTTTTCGGCTTGAGAATGTCTGATAATGTTGTTAACTTTTCTTCAATGCTTTTGTCTAGTAGATCATATTTGTCATAATAATGACTATAAAAGGTTGCACGGTTGACAGTTGCCTTTTCAGCAATATCCTGAACGGTAATGCTATTGAAACTTTTTTCATGTATTAAAGATATAAGGGCATCACGTATTGCTTGTCTCGTTCGTTTTACGCGTGGATCGTTTGAGTTTTTAATAGACATTTTCGTTCTCCTTGCTGAATTTTATTCACTTAACCAACATATGTTTAGTAAAGTGTTGGTTAAACAACATACATAATCAAATTGTCGGTTGTAGATTCAAAATAATTATTTATAATTATAAACGATATTCCTTTAGAAAACAGCACCACTTGCATGCAGACGAAAAACTGTTTTGTCATGCAAAAGGTGTGATTTTTTTGGTTAATTGTTAATATAATTAACAATTAAAGAGTATAAACAAAAGGGGTATTAATAGTTTAGAAAAAAATTATATGCGATATAAGGAGAGGAAAGCAATGAATCAGTTTCGAAGAATGATAATTATCAACATTATCACATTAATTGTATTAGTTGGTGGCGGTATTGGCGGTTATTACTACTACAATCAATCTCAAAATTATTTAAAAACGGATAATGCAAAAATCGATGGGAAAATAATTCCAATCGCATCACCAGTAGCAGGGAAGTTAACTGAATGGAAAGCTGAAGCAGGTAAGAATTACAATGAAAACGATAAATTAGGTACTGTTTCTACAGTAGGACCAAATGGTGAGCAAACGGTGGATGTAACAATTCCGAAAAGTGCAACAGTTGTTCAATCAAATGCAACAACAAATGCTTTTGTTGGAGCAGGTAGTCCAATTGCGTATGCATATGATATGAATGATTTATGGGTAACAGCAAATATTGAAGAAACAGATATTGATAGTGTACACAAAAGTCAAGAAGTAGACGTGTATGTAGATGCATATCCTGATACAACGTTAACAGGAAAAGTAGAACAAGTTGGTTTAACAACAGCAAACACGTTCTCTATGCTACCATCAAGCAATGCAACAGCAAACTATACAAAAGTAACACAAGTTGTACCAGTTAAAGTTTCTTTAGATCATAGCAAATCAGTAAATATTGTTCCTGGAATGAATGTGACAGTTCGTATTCATAAGTAAGAGGGGGAAGATAAAATGTCCTCAGGTTTAATTGTAGGATATGCATTATTTTGTATTATTGTCTTCTTCCTTGTAAATCGTCTTTTAAGAAAGAAAAAAACGAACGTGGGAGAAGAACAAGTCCCAGCCGTAAGTAAGATAGAAGCAAAGCAATCAAGGCAAGAAGCTTCAAATGTCGTGGAATTAGAAACACCAAAAAAAGAAGTAGCAGAACAAGAAATACCGAAAATTACAAAAGAAGAACAAAAAAAAGAATCAAAAAAGCAATTGCCAGTAGAAAATGTAAATGTAAAGGCAGTTGTAGCAGTATTAATTCTCGGTATGTTCGTGTCGATTTTAAACCAAACAGTCATTAATGTTGCTTTGCCGGCATTAATGAATGAATTTAACGTATCTACTTCAACGGCACAATGGTTAACAACAGGATTTATGCTTGTAAATGGCATTTTAGTGCCAATTAGTGCGTTTTTAGTTTCTCGGTTTACGTATCGTAAACTATTTGTAGCAGCGATGTTGTTCTTCACAGTAGGTTCTATTATTTGTGCTGTATCTGGAAGCTTCACGATGATGATGACAGGACGCGTGACTCAAGCAGTTGGTGCAGGGATTCTAATGCCAGTTGGTATGAATATTTTCATGACTTTATTCCCGCCTCATAAGCGCGGAGCAGCGATGGGGTTACTTGGGGTAGCAATGATTTTAGCGCCAGCTATTGGACCAACTATAACAGGTTGGGTTATTCAAAATTACAATTGGAACTTAATTTTCTATGCGATGTTTTTCATTGGTTTATTTGTCACATTGCTATCTGTAAAATTCTTTACACTTGCTCAGCCAGTTTCTAACACAAAGTTAGATATATTTGGCGTTATTAGTTCAAGTATTGGGCTTGGTAGCTTACTGTATGGATTTAGTGAAGCGGGAAATAAGGGCTGGAGCAGTGCAGAAGTTGTGATTTCACTTATCATTGGTGTAATTGGTATAGCGTTATTTATTTGGAGAGAGATGACGACGGATAATAAGATGCTTGATTTACAAGTATTTAAATATCCAACGTTTACTTTCACATTATTAATTAACGCAATTGTAACGATGGCACTCTTTGGAGGTATGTTATTACTTCCTGTCTATCTGCAAAATATTCGCGGCTTTACGCCAATTGAATCTGGTTTGTTGCTTCTTCCAGGATCATTAATTATGGGGATCATGGGACCAATTGCAGGTAAGCTATTTGATAAACATGGTATTCGTCCATTAGCGATATTTGGATTAGCTATTACGACATTTGCAACATATGAATTTACTAAGTTAACAATGGATACACCATATAGCGTCATTATGACGGATTATATTATACGTTCATTTGGTATGGCATTCATTATGATGCCAATTATGACAGCGGGTATGAACGCATTGCCGATGAAATTAATTTCTCACGGTACAGCAACGCAAAATACATCAAGACAAGTAGCAGGTTCAATTGGTACAGCGATCTTAATTACAATTATGACGCAGCAAACAACAGCACACGTAGCAGATTACGGAAATATGCTAACAAAAACAAACCCAATTTTAGTTGATAAAGTACATGGAATGGGGCAAAACTTAGCAGCGGTTGCCGGATCAGCACAAGCTGGAGATGCGATGAGCTCGCAATTATTATTCGGACAAATTTCGAAACTGTCTGCGATTAACGGTATTAATGATGCTTTCTTAATTGCAACAATATTAGCGGGCATTGCCTGGGTATTATCATTCTTCTTACCATCAGGCAATAAGCCAAATCGAAAAGCAGAGAATTGATTTCTCTGCTTTTTTTCATTTTGATATTAAAATAGAGGTTTAATCATAGGGATTATTATTGGCTCTTTTCTCGGAAAGCTGTTAACGGGGATTATTTATGGCATAGTATTTGGCATTTGTTTTTATGAAATATTTAGAAGAAAAAAGATGAATTAAGGCTAATGCAAAATAAAAAGTCACGTATGATGAGATGGCATACATGACTTTTTTCTTATTTGAGATTCAGCTTAATGAGGATTA
Organism: Bacillus sp. S10(2024); assembly: GCF_050473865.1. Lineage (NCBI taxonomy): Bacteria > Bacillati > Bacillota > Bacilli > Caryophanales > Bacillaceae > Bacillus > Bacillus sp. S10(2024). The sequence continues at coordinate 4,534,568 of NZ_JBFLUR010000002.1, forward strand.
GACATGATTTGGTAGAAAGTTACCCCAAGGACACCAACAGAAATCATGATAATCCCCATAAGAAGGATACTCATAATTTTATTGCGCATTCCACTTATGCTAGCTAACGCGCCAGCTAAAGGAAAGATGCTCCAGTACATAGTAGTTGGGATAGGAATAAGTCGTTCCATATCAATCCCTATTCCCCAGAGAATAAAAGGTGTAGTTACAAGTGAGAAACAAACCAGTCCTGCGATAATAACAATGACCTTTCGGTGCTTCACTCCTGTGATTATTAAAAATATGCCTCCAATAATTCCGGAGAATACTAGGACTGGCATGAATAAAATCCAAAGAAAGACTCCCGCATTTTCCATATAAACATATCTCCTATAATTAGTGTTGTTTTACAACAATAGTTACATTTTATACTAAATATCTTATTGTGGATATGTTTTGTGTAAAAAAATCCATTTATAGGGGTTTTCAACTAGAACATGTTCTAAAAGTTAAAACGCCATTATGTAACCATAATGGCGTTTTGTTCAGTACAAGAAGGAACATGTATTAATTGTGATGTGAAGAAGGATAGCTGGAATAATAGAATTCGTTTGTTGTTCTATATGTATATGTGTTTGCAAAGTTATACTCCTTTTTAATAATAGTTAGTTGATTTAGTGTAATCGGTATATACTCCCTACTCCCTTGTTTATGATAAAAACGCGAGCGTATTATTCATCATATGAAATAACATAGCAGGAATAATAGAGTTCGTTTTTTTATATACTACAGCCATAAACATGCCCATCATAAAAGCACTAACCATAACACCTAGAGAATATGTATGGGCAATTCCGAAGATGAAGCTTGAGCTAAGTGCGGCTATCCAAAATGGAAAACGCTGCTGGAAAAATTGAAGAATGATTCCGCGGAAAATAAGTTCTTCAAAAATAGGGACGAAAATCGCACTTCCTAAAATTAGTAGAATTTTATATTGATTTAAAGTTTCTAAGTTTAAAGCTAAATCTTGTTCTTGCGTTGCATGAGGAAATATCTTAGAAATTACAAATACATTTATAGCAATGCTAAGCGCGAAGAAAAGAAATAAGTATACATATGTACGAACTTTTTGGAGCGCTTGAAAATTGAAAACAGGTAATAATAGTTTTTTTAAGGGTTCGTATTTAAAAATAAACAATAATAAAATGAGCAGTTGTAATAAAGCACTTCCGGTTGTTCCAAGTGAGCTATAAAGGGCACTCGTTTTTTTGTTCGAAATACTTTCGCTGTAAATCATAAACGGAAGAGCTATAAATAAGCCGCTTATGATATTCGTCCCCAAAAAAGCAAATGAAACAGAACCAATAAATTTTCCCCATGATAAAGAATGATTTTGATCGTATGTGAGTTGTACAGAATGCTGCATATATCGAATCCTTTCTATTGTTTATATATAAAATTATACATATTTGGATGAAATGTTCCAGGAGATAATGTTACATAATAGTTCGAAATTTCGCAATCAAAGTAAAAATCACCTTAGCCTTTACTAAGGTGATCTGTGTATAGTTATTGATTAACAGATTTGCTCTGCTTTTTTATTGGTAGAAATATGAGCATGGGACACTGATTGTTGAACTTGTAATTCACGATCTACCATCTCATCTAATCGCTGGATTGCTTGCAATGCTTTTTCATAAGAAATTGTTCGATAGTGATGTGCCCCGCCCGGTTCTTCATCGGCTTCGTCTGCCCATTTAATAATATTTTGGAGAGGTGTTCTCTCAAGAGTTTGTTCTAGTAGAAAAGAATCAGTGTGCAGAAGAATGGCAACAGAAATATCCTTTGCTTGTTTTGGGTGTTCTCCTAATCGAATTAGCAATTTATGAGCTCTTTCCGCTCCTTTAATCGCATGTATATCATTTTTCTTGTACCATTCATAGTCCCATTGTCCGTTTTGATACCATGTGTGGTGTCCTATATCATGAAGAAAACCAGCCTTTGTTGCCGCATCGACTGAGGCGTGATGCTTTTTGGCTAAGTGAAACGCATGGTAAGCGACGGCAATCGCGTGAACCATTCCAGCACGGTTTACATACTTTTGGGTAATATGATGTTTGAAAATTTGTTCAAGTGTAACACGGCGCATAAAGTATCCACTCCTTTTATTCATTGCTGTATATGGTAGAAAAAATAATAGCTATAAAGATATTTTGAATATTTTACTCCATCATATTGTGTTAGTAAAGAAATTTATGAAAGGTTGTTCAATTGTCTATTTCAAAGAGAGTTACTCTATCATATAAATATAGTAACTCTATAAAGAAAGGAGTTAAATGTATGGCCCTTCTAACTAACTGTACTACATGTACGCCTCCTGCGGGTTCAACACCTATTCTCACTGTAGATATTCCTGGTGGACTTGCTATTAATCTATTGGGTATTCATATTGAAGCTTGCCCAATCTGTCTTACAGTATTCACTGGTGGCGGAACATTAACTGCTGAACAGCAAGCTATTGCAAACAACCTTGTGCAAGCTGTTAATAATTTGATTCCGAATATCCCGAATGTTCAAAAGTGAATAGGTGTATAATTATTTTGAAAAGTCTTCCATTTTTCTCCAGAAGGCTTTTTGGTGAATAGCATTAGAGACGAGGCAATATGTATTGCCTCGTCTCTAAGGAAATTCCCTATCGTTTTAATCCTTGCTCTAGCGTCGCTAACATTTCATGTTTTTCTTGTTCATCAGCAGTTTTCCAAATGACTTCGAATAACACGCCAAGGCCTGGAAGCATTTTTTCTTCTCCGCTTTGAATCGCATCGACAATTGTTTCTTGTAATTGGTCTTGTGTATTTCCTGATACGTTGGCTAATACAGCACCGCGTAAATTAAAGTTCATCATGCTCACCTCTTTTTAGGAATGGAAACTGACGTTAGTTTTTGTTCTTTTTTATGTAAATATGTATGAAAAATGGGCTATAATGAGAAGACAAGAAGAGAGGGAAATACATATTATGAAAAACATTGATTCAGTACAAAATCCACGCGTAAAGCAGTGGAAGAAGCTGCAAACGAAAAAAGAGCGCGATAAAAAAGGATTATTTTTTGTAGAGGGATTCCATTTAGTAGAGGAAGCTTTAAAAGCAGGTGTTGCAACAGAGCTAATCGTCTCAGATCAGACAGACCTTCCGAAAGATTGGACGGTTGCTGAGGTAGAAATGTATATCGTGTCTGAAGCGGTTGTGAAAATGTTATGTGAAACAGAAACGACGCAAGGAGTATTTGCTGTTTGTGAGAAACATGAAAAAGAAATCGCTCTTACAAATGGGAAGTTTCTACTATTAGACGGCTTGCAAGACCCAGGGAATTTAGGGACAATTATTCGTACCGCAGATGCCGCTGGACTTGACGCTGTTATTCTTGGAGAAGGGTGCGTCGATGTATATAACAGTAAAGTATTACGTTCTACGCAAGGATCTGTATTCCATTTACCAATTGTAAAAGGAAACTTAGAAGAATGGGTAGACAAGTTAACTGAAAAGAACGTTCCTGTATACGGAACAGCTCTTGAAAACGGGGTTCCATACGGTGAAGTAGTGCCGTCAGGAAGCTTTGCATTAATTGTAGGTAACGAAGGAAACGGCGTTCGCCAAGAGCTTCTTGCGAAATGTAATCAAAACTTATACATTCCGATTTACGGAGGAGCAGAATCATTAAATGTTGCGGTTGCAGCAGGTATTTTAACGTATTATTTACAAACTCCGGTTGCGAATCGCTAAAAAACTTCTTATAATAGGTGGAAGTGAAATATTAAAAAACGATGATAGAGAAGAGTAGCTTGCAAAATCGCCATTTAGGGAGAGAATGTCATAGACTGAAAGCATTCTTATGGTAGACGGAAGTGAATTCACCTCTGGAGTTGACGCCAGGACCATTGTTATGTAAAGGCGTTCCGGTTTAACAAACCGTTATAACGAATTAAGTGGGCAGACTCGTTCTGTCAATTTAGGGTGGTACCGCGAATTTACCTCGTCCCTTTTTAGGGAGCGAGGTTTTTTTATTTTTAAAATTAGGAGGGTTCCAAATGGAAGCACGTTTAAAAGAGCTAAAGCAAGAAGCGTTAGAGCTTATTGAAAAAGCGAAAGAGCTAAAGGGCTTAAACGATGTACGCGTTGCGTATTTAGGAAAAAAAGGCCCAATTACAGAAGTACTGCGCGGCATGGGGAAATTATCTCCAGAAGAGCGCCCGCGTATGGGAGCTTTAGTAAATGAAGTGCGCGAAGCAATTCAAACGCGTTTAGAAGAAAAAGTTAATCATTTAGAAAAAGCAGTAATTGAAGCAAAATTAGCATCTGAAACAATTGATGTAACATTACCAGGACGTCCCGTAAATACAGGTTGCCACCATCCGTTAACAGCAGTTGTAGAGCAAATTGAAGATTTATTTATCGGTATGGGATATGAAGTTGCTGAAGGCCCTGAAGTAGAAAAGGACTACTACAACTTCGAAGCGTTAAACTTACCGAAAGATCACCCAGCACGCGATATGCAAGATTCTTTCTACATTACAGAAGAAATGTTACTTCGTACACATACATCTTCTGTACAAGCGAGAACGATGGAGAAGAATACAGAAAAAGGTCCAATCAAAATTATTTGTCCTGGTAAAGTATATCGCCGCGATGATGATGATGCGACGCACTCTCACCAGTTCATGCAAATTGAAGGTCTTGTAATCGATAAAAACATTCGTATGAGTGACTTAAAAGGAACATTACAAGCATTCGCGAAGAAGATGTTCGGTGAAGATCGTGAAATTCGCCTTCGTCCAAGTTTCTTCCCATTCACAGAGCCATCTGTTGAGATGGATATTTCTTGTATGATGTGTCATGGCAAAGGTTGCGGCACTTGTAAGGGAACTGGTTGGATCGAAATTTTAGGTGCAGGTATGGTTCATCCAAACGTTCTTGAAATGGCTGGCTATGATTCAAAAGAATATCAAGGCTTCGCATTCGGTATGGGTGCAGAGCGTATTGCGATGTTAAAGTACGGCATTGATGACATTCGTCATTTCTATACAAACGATGTACGTTTCTTACAACAATTCAAACGAGCGTAAGGGAAGGAGAGAGAAAGAATGTTCGTATCATATCGTTGGTTACAAGAGTATGTAGATATTAAAGACGTAACAGCACAAGAATTAGCTGATAAAATTACGAAAAGCGGTATTGAAGTAGAAGGCGTGGAAGTATTAAATAAAGGCGTAAAAGGTGTTGTAGTTGGTCATGTATTAGAGTGTGAAAAACACCCGGAAGCTGATAAGTTAAGCAAATGTTTAATCGACATCGGCGAAGAAGAGCCAGTTCAAATCATTTGCGGTGCTCCTAACATTGCAAAAGGTTTAAAAGTACCAGTTGCAAAAGTTGGTGCTGTTCTTCCTGGTAACTTCAAAATTAAAAAAGCGAAACTACGCGGCGAAGCTTCTCACGGTATGGTTTGTTCCTTGCAAGAGCTTGGCATTGATGCAAAATTAGTATCAAAAGACTATGCAGAAGGTATTTTCATTTTCTCAAGTGATGTAGAAGTTGGTGCAGATGCACTTGAAATCTTAAACTTACATGATGAAGTACTTGAACTTGGTTTAACGCCAAACCGTGCGGATTGCTTAAACATGTTAGGTGTTGCATATGAAGTAGCAGCAATTTACGGCCGTGAAGTGAAACTTCCAGCAGCAGACTTACAAGAAGTTGCAGAAAAAACTTCTGATTATATTTCTGTAAGTGTAGAAGCAACAGAACAAAATCCATTATACATTGCGAAAATGGTGAAAGACGTAAAGGTTGGTCCATCACCAATCTGGATGCAAACGCGCCTAATGGCAGCGGGCATACGTCCAATTAGCAACGTAGTTGATATTACAAACTATATTTTAATTGAATACGGTCAACCGTTACATGCATTTGACTATGATAAATTAGGTTCAAAAGAAATCGTTGTTCGTCTTGCACAGGAAGGCGAGAAAATGACAACATTAGACGATCAAGAGCGTACATTGCAAGCGCATCACCTTGTGATCACAAACGGTACAAAACCATTAGCGGTTGCCGGTGTAATGGGCGGAGCAAACTCTGAAGTAGATAACGATACAGTAAACGTATTAATTGAGTCTGCATATTTCGCAGGTCAAACAGTGCGCCGCACATCAAAAGACTTAGGTCTTCGTAGCGAATCAAGTGCTCGTTTTGAAAAAGGAATCGATCCAACACGTACATTCGAAGCGATTCAACATGCAGCAGCGTTAATGGCAAAATATGCTGGCGGCGAAGCGTTAGAAGGCGTTGTAGAAGTTGATCACTTACAAGTAGAAGAGCGTACAGTATCTGTTACAGTTGAAAAAATTAATCGTGTATTAGGTACAGAGATCTCCGCTGGTCAAGTGAATACAATTTTCACAAACTTAAAGTTTCCGTTCACAGAAGTAGAAGGAACATTCCATGTGAGTGTACCAGCACGTCGTCCTGATATTACAATTCCAGAGGATTTAGTAGAAGAGGTAGGTCGTTTATACGGATACGACCATATTCCTTCAACATTACCAACTGGTACAATTACACGTGGTAAATTAACAGCAGCGCAAACAAAGCGTCGTAAAGTACGACGTTATTTAGAAGGCGCTGGTTTATATGAAGCAATTACGTATTCATTAACTAGTGCTGAAAAAGCAAAACAATATATGGTGGAGTCAAACGAAAAAACACCTGTGAACCTTGCACTTCCAATGAGTGAAGAGCGTAGCCAGCTTCGTTTAAGTTTAGTACCACAATTATTAGAAGCGGTAACATATAACAACGCTCGTAAAGTAGATAACGTTGCGTTATACGAAGTAGGATCTGTATTCTTACCAACAGTTGAAGGCGAACTTCCAAAAGAAGAACAACATCTTGCGGGTGTAATGACAGGGCTTGCTCTTCATCATCAATGGCAAGGTGAGAAGAAGGTTGTTGACTTCTTCGTGATGAAAGGTGTATTAGAAGGATTATTTGACGTACTTGGCGTTGCGAAGAATATCACGTATGTACCAACAAAACGTGAAGGTATGCACCCAGGACGTACGGCTGACATTGTACTCGACGGCGAAGTCATTGGGTTCATCGGTCAAATACACCCAGAAGCACAAAAACAATTAGATGTAAAAGAAACGTATGTATTCGAATTATCTCTTGCGAAAGTATTCGCAGCAGATGCAGAAGAAATATACTACACAACAATTCCGCGCTTCCCATCTATGACACGCGATATGGCTGTTGTTGTAGCAAAAGAAGTAAAAGCAGGCGAAATGAAGCAAGTAATTGCTAAAGCAGGCGGAGAACTTCTAAAAGAAGTAACATTATTCGACTTATACGAAGGCGAAAAAATGGAAGAAGGCAAAAAATCACTTGCATTCTCTATGAATTACTTCGACCCAGAACGTACATTGACAGATGAAGAAGTAACAGAAGCACATAGCCGTGTATTAGCAGCGGTAGAAGAGAAATTTGGTGCGGAGTTACGTAAATAATAAAAAAGCAGCCTTGCGGCTGCTTTTTTTGTTGCGTTTTATAGTTAAAATTCCGCTGAAAACTTGATTATGCATACGGTGAAGGGGCGGTTGCATTTTTGGAAAAAGGAACGCCATTTACAGTGCCTGAAGCTGTAAGAGTTATATCCCCAGGTCCAAAAGCAGTGACAGTAGTGTAAAAAAACCCGTCTGCATCTGTAAAAACAATGGTTGGAGAAACATTTGCTGAACCAGATACCGTGAGAAAAACTGGGATGCCTGCAAATCCGGTACCATTGACTAATAACCGATCTGGTACAGGTGCGCTATCATCTTCACTTGGAAAACTGAATTCAAGATCTACTTCTATACTAGTAATTGTTAGTCTTTTCACACAAACTTTGATGATTTCTTTTTCTTTGAATGTAAACGCAACCCGCTGTTCATTTATAACACCAAAGTTTTGTTCTTGAGCAGAAACTTCGCTAAAAATAGCCACGCCAGTCACTTCAAAAATATCACCTTCATTTGCATCTTCGCGATCAATGACACATTGAAATGGGATATCGTCTACAATTTGAAAATTGGGAACTAGAGTGCCGTTATCTAAAACAGCTGTATAGGTGAGAGTTGTATGAATGGCTCCGGAAATAACAAGCCTTTCCGGGAGTACCTTTTCAACATGTGCTTCAACTGTTCTCGTAAAAGTAACGGTATTTTTAAGTGCTGGGGGGACAAGTTGTGTAGTGTGTTCGACGAAAACTTGGCAACAAGTTGTTGGGTTAGCGAGGGGACAAACCATTACATATTCCTCCTTGTTTTTTTAGGATATACTCTGTTCATCTATTATAAAATAGCTACTTGAACAGGGGACCACCTTCTCTAGTATAGATATATGAAATATATACGAATTTTGTATAGGAATGTATCTTAGACAAGGTTCCCATTTTATGTTTTTTCATTTAATCCATAAGGAGTTTCATTCTGAGAAATTTATAACTTGGAATTTAGAGGCTAACGTGAGCTATATATTTTAAATTTTTGACGCAGAGCACAACATGACTACTACTTACTTTCTCCTTATTTTTTAAACTTTGCATGTGGCAGGAAAAGGATCTAACCACCTCTATGCATGGCCAGATGCTCTCGCCTGCCTAAAAAAAGAGGGTTTTTATGTCAACTTTTAATTTGTATTTATAGGTTTGCTAGGTAATTATTTGTACGGAAATTTTTATAATATCTTTCTCTATTAAATTGAAAGCAAGGGTGTGCATATACAATTCAGGATTATTTGATTGTCCTAAATTAACTTCTTGGGAGAAAACCTCACTGAGTATTTTCTGTTCGGTGATGTCAAATTGGTTGTTTTCTTTAATAGCTGTAGATTCTATAAGACATTGGAAGGGAACATCATCTTGAATACTATAATTCGGGACTTCTTCGTTATGAATGACGGCTGTATAAGTAATCGTTTTACGGATAAAGCCAATGATGACAACAACTTCGGAACAAATCTTTTCAATATTAGCAAGTATTTGTTTATCTACTGTTATGGTTCCTTGTTTCGCAGGGGGAACTAACTGAATTTTATGTTCGACAATTTGTCTGCAACACATAATTTGGGGTTCGGGTGATTGTATTGGTTTTTGAATTTTAGTGTTTTTTGATAAAGCTGTTGTTTGCATCCTAGAAAGTTTTGATGAACCGATACAAGGAAAAAAAGGCGTGTTTGTATCAGATTCTTTTTTATGATAGCGATACATGTATGTTTCCTCACTTTTTTGTTGGTGTATAGTGTAGAATATGTTTTCTGAATTGTAGATGTTTGTTTTTAATAATGGATTGAAAAAAATGAGTGATTGTCATGTGGATGTGAAGTTAAGAATAGTTTTAAGTACGAAAGAGAGGTTTGTCACTCATAATCAGAGTGATAGGCCTCTTTTTTATAAAAAAGAAAAATGAATGCAACCAAATGCTAATTTTTTGCTATCTAATAGAATGTAAAGAAGAGTATATTGAAATAAGTTAGCAAGGGGGTTCTATAATGGGGAAGCTGGAAGCCTTAGTGAAAAAGGAAAAAAGGGAGATGGAAGAAGCTTTTGTTTCTCTTGCGCAGCGCTATGAAGATGTGCTGTACAAAGTTGCAAGTAGATTGTTGCAGAAAGATGAAGATGTAGCTGATGCGATGCACGAAGCAATCACAGTGGCTTATGAGAAAATACATACGCTGAAAAATGAAGAGTACTTTAACAGATGGTGAGGGCTTTCCATCTGTGGGAGATGAAAAAACTCTCCACTGATGGAAGTTTCACTTTATAATAGTTATAAGAGAAAGGGTGTGTGGGGATTTCAAATGACGAATATAGTTGAACAAATAAAATTATTTTTAAAAATTAATGAGAACATACAATTATTTGCGGTCACCTCAGAAGAAGGTGAGAATGAGTTTAATGTGTTTGAGCAGCGAACAGGAGAATTAGTAGCATGTTATGAAATGGATGGAGACGGTAGATTAAAGCATTTTCAAACGTGCAGAGATTTAGAGAACGTACAATGCGTACCATTATCCCATGATGAGGTTTATGAGATTGCACAATCCTTTTTACAAGTATTTGCTCAAAATATCGTTAAATTTATCTATTTAATAAAAATGATAGAAATAGATAACGTGTTCCAACTTTCCTATGAATTGCGAGATGAACGCTACGGTTTATCTTTTCCGCATTCTAGTGTTATGCTTGAGATTGCAAAGGATGGACGCTTCCAATATTTCCTTTTTGAAGGAGAAGTGTGTGAAGTGCGGTATCCAAAAGAGCTTATTACAAAAGAAGAAGCGAAAGAAAAATACATTGAAGCGCTTCAATTTGAATTATTGTTTGCAAATAGAGATGATGCATATCATCTCGTTTATGCACCAAAAGATCACGTTATGGGTATAGGAACAAACGGAGACCTACATACATATGAGAATAATAGTGGGTTCATTCAGCAGTTTTATAACTTAGAGAACCGCACTGTACCAAATGGAGAGATTTTAAAATTAATTGGGTTAGATGATACATATGTAAAGATTTATACGAACTATAGAGAGGATACAGTAACGGAACTTTGGACGAAGCAAGAGAATGTTAATGATATAGAAGTGGAAGAAGGAACGCCGTTTCATACCATCCAAGTACGTTTTCAACAAGAAACATTTCAGTGTATAAGTGTAATCAATAACGAACGAAAAGATGGGAAGAAAGAAGTCATAACAGAAGAGGAAGCAAGAGAACGTGCACTTCAATTTTTATTTGCGTGTTATCCTAAAGCTGACGAACTATTCTTAATAGAGAGAAGCCATCCGCCGCATCATTGTGTATGGGAAGATGAAAATTGTGAGTCGCAATACGGATTTTGGTTCCATCCGCTGTACAGCGGGAAAAGAGTAGATACATATAATATGGTGATTCAAGTCGGTCAGCAATCTGGGAAGATTTTAGAGTTTCAAGTATTGGATGGCTTTGATAAAGAACTAGATGACCTAAACGATGAGCCGACAATTTCTGAAAAAGAAGCAAAATCTATTTACGTTCGTGATTTGGAGATGGAACTTGTGTGGATGAAAGAGCAAAATCCATTACATTACGAGCTTTGCTACGCACCGTCGTTCTCAAAAACAGATGGACATGTTCGGATGATTGAAGCGCATACGGGGACGGCATTGTCTTTGAAAGTGTAAGTCTTTTAAAGACAACTTGCATCTTTCAAAGGAATGTAGTACATTAATTTTAGTTTAACAAAAGAAAAGACGATGATAAGGAAAAGTAGTATATACTATAATCCAAAGCGAGTCAGGGACGGTGCGAGCCTGATGAGGCGGTATATGTGAAGAACACCTTGGAGTTGCTAACCGAAATTGAATTGTGTATTCAAGAGTAGACTTAGACGGGAATCCGGCCTGTTACAAACCGGGAAGTATGTATATACATACGAGTTAGAGTTGGTCTTTATGACAAATTGGGTGGTACCGCGAAGTTTAACCTTTCGTCCCTTTATGGATGGAAGGTTTTTTTGTATTTAAATATAAGTAAAGGAGAATTTTACTATGGAAAACACATTAGTAAAAAGTCTATATAGAGAAACTGATAAATATGTAGACCAAAAAGTACAAGTATCAGGTTGGATCCGTAACTTACGTGATTCAAAAGTATTTGGTTTTATCGAATTAAACGATGGTAGCTTCTTTAAAGGCGTTCAAATCGTTTTCGATACAGAATTAGATAACTTTACTGAAATTACGAAACTTCCATTGAGCTCTTCTATTAAAGTAGAGGGAACATTAATCGCAACACCAACTGCAAAGCAGCCGTTTGAAATTAAAGCGGATAAAATCGAAATTGAAGGATTATCAGATTCTGATTATCCGTTACAAAAGAAACGTCATACGTTTGAATATTTACGTACAATCGCTCATTTACGCCCAAGAACGAATGCATTCTCAGCAACGTTCCGCGTACGTTCTGTTGCAGCTTATGCGCTTCATAAGTTCTTCCAAGAGCGCAATTTTGTACACGTTCATACACCAATTATTACAGGAAGTGATACGGAAGGTGCAGGCGAAATGTTCCGCGTAACAACGCATGACATGAACAACGTGCCAAAAGGTGAAGATGGACAAGTAGACGATTCAAAAGACTTCTTCGGCAGAGAAACAAACTTAACAGTAAGTGGACAATTGAATGCTGAAGCATATGCATTAGCATTCCGCGATGTATACACATTTGGTCCAACATTCCGTGCTGAAAATTCTAACACAACTCGCCACGCTGCTGAGTTCTGGATGCTTGAGCCTGAGATTGCATTTGCTGAATTAGAAGATGTAATGCAGTTGACTGAAGATATGCTGAAATATGCAATGAAATACGTATTAGAGCATGCACCAGAAGAAATGGAGTTCTTCAACAGCTTCGTTGATAAAACAGTTCTTGAGCGCATGAATAACGTAATCAACTCTGATTTCGGACGTATCACATACACAGAAGCAATTGAAGTGCTTCAAAAATCAGGTGCTGACTTCAAATACCCAGTAGAATGGGGGATTGATTTACAAACAGAGCACGAAAGATATTTATCAGAAGAAATATTCAAACGTCCTGTATTCGTAACAGACTATCCAAAAGAAATTAAAGCATTCTACATGCGCTTAAATGATGACGGAAAAACAGTAGCTGCAACAGACTTACTTGTTCCTGGCATCGGCGAATTAATCGGCGGAAGTCAACGTGAAGAAAGAATGGATGTTTTAGTAGATAGAATTAAAGAACTAGGCATGAACGAAGAAGACTACTGGTGGTACTTAGAGCTTAGAAAATACGGCGGTACAAAACATGCTGGATTTGGTCTAGGTTTCGAACGTTTCTTAATGTACATCACTGGTATGGCAAACATTCGTGACGTAATTCCATTCCCAAGAACACCAGGTTCTGCGGAGTTTTAAGATTGAAAAAAGGTATATCAACAGCAATTCAGCTGATTGATATGCCTTTTTATTTTTTTTTGAGCAGGGAGAGATACGGAATAAGGAGAAACATTACGTAGAAGGGAAAGGAGCTGGATTTGTGAAAAAAAGAATGATGTGTTTCTTAGCAATCATGCTAATTGGTTTAAGTGCATGTGGAAATGAAAAGCAAGAACAAGTAGTTCCAACATCACAAGAGGCAGAGGTTGTTACGTTTCAAGGAAAAGAGATAAAGGAAATTCAGCTGACATCTACGAAAACGAAAGGCACGAAAGTATTGAAAAAAGCGAAAGATATAAAGCAGCTTGTATCTGCGATGGAACAGGTAGGATTGGAGGGGAACGGAGATGAGCCGAAAACATTGTCATTAGATGAAGAGGCTAAATCTACCGTTCACTACAATATGTCTATCTATTATGATAATGGGTCAACTGAAAATTATTTTGTTTGGATAGAAGATGATGGGGACGTTGTGATTGGACATAAAGATAAGCCAGAGAAGAATCGTATTGAGTTTTATGATTTAAAAGAAGTCTCAAAAAAAGTTACAGAGACGTTTAAAACAGAGTAGTACAAACAAATGAGCTGACTAAAGTCCATTTTTTAGTCAGCTCATTTCACTTTTCGGTATGATTCAGGTGAGTAGCTCGATTACTCGCATGTCGAATGTCGTTGGAAGGGCTTTAAAATGTCTCGAAGCGCCGATATATTTTAAAGGACGGTCGATATATTGAATGAGCCCTTTGTTTAGCCTATACGCATCCTGTCCATAATGAAAAATAACTATTTCTTCAACAATCGAAACGCCTTTTCTGTATTTGCAAAATGTAATTTCACAAACTCAGGTAATCTTTCTTTCCCAAGCTTTTGAATCAATTTCGCTGCGGCAATATCGACTTGTTTCCCAGCGCCTTTTGGAAGTGGCATGCCTGCTTTTTTGCTTAGTTCATCAAACTGTTTTACGAATGAATAGCGAGCCAAAATAGAAGCTGCTGCAACGGCGATATGTACACTTTCGCCTTTTGTAGCAAAATAGACATTTTCGCGCTGAACGTTTTTTTGTTTGGCTAAATATTTATAATATGTAGTCGGTTGTGTGAACTGATCAATTAAGATGCCTTCTGGTTTCGTCGGTGCAATTTTAGCCAATAAGTTTGTGATAGCTTTATTATGAAGCAATGCTTTTAGGTGTCCTTGATTGTAGCCTTTCTCAAACATTTCGTTATATTTTTCGTTATGCAGAACGAGAGAGCTGTAAGGGACAACTGCTAGTAGTTGCTTTGCGATTTCACAAATTTGGGTATCATTTAAGCCTTTGGAGTCTTTCACGCCAAGTTCTTTTAATAATGGAATTTGCGTCGCATCTACGTATACAGCAACAACTGTCATCGGTCCAAAATAGTCTCCTGTTCCAACTTCGTCTGAACCGAGAATAGACATGGCACTGATAGAAGCTGGTGGTGCATAGGCATGGTTGTCTACACTCTTCTTGAGAGAAGGTTTTGGCGGCGCGGCATTTGCTTGCCACTGGCTCGCTTCTTCTGTTGCACGTACACCTTGAAACATCACTTTTCCTGATTTATAGGCTGTAATTGTGCAAGATGGAACCTTTGCCATGAAGACGCCGCCTTGAGGTACTTTTGGCTGCACGGCTTGTGCGTACTTTGATTTCATGTCTTCTATAACCGCAGAGTTTACTTGAATAACAATAGAATTTGACAAAATGGTTGCTCCTTTTTCATTATTTATATTTTTATCATATCGAATAGTTGTTTCTGTTTCCATATGATGTTTTTTCATGGTATGATAATCTTTAGGATTCTGTACGGGATTGGAGGACAGTAAGTTGTCACAACAAAAGGGAAATCGAAGTCGAATTAATGTAGAAATTTACGGTCAACAATATTCAGTTGTTGGCGATGAAAGTACAAGTCATATACGCATTGTCGCGGCGATTGTGGATGATAAAATGCGCGAACTGAATGCTAAGAATCCTTCGCTTGACACAAATCGATTGGCGGTGTTGACAGCAGTCAATGTCGTACATGATTATATAAAATTAAAAGAAGAAAATGAAAAGTTGAAAGAAAGAATGAGACAAAAAGGAATGGAATAACATGGTTGATATTATAATCATTTTACTGCTTGTTATGGGGTTTCTTCTTGGTTTAAGAAGAGGACTAGTACTGCAGCTTGTAAAGTTAGCAAGCTTTATTATTGCTTGTCTTGTAGCATATTGGTATTGCAAAGATTTAGCACCTGCATTACAAAAAATTATTCCGTATCCATTTAAGCAAGAAATAAATGTGCCGAATTGGATCGATGCAAATAGCATGGAAACAGTCTTTTACCAAGCTATTTCGTTTATTGCGTTATTTATCACTACAAAAATCGCACTAACATTGCTTGGACAGCTTTTGAACATGTTTACAGAAATCCCTGTTGTGAAACAGGTTAATGCATTAGGCGGGGCGGTTTTAGGTTTTTTAGAAGTGTATATTATATTGTTTGTATTAATTGTGATCGGTACGGTACTTCCAGTTCAACAAGTACAAACGTCGCTTAATACATCAACAATAAGCAAAGTAATTGTAAATGATACACCGATTCTTTCTGAAAAAGTTAAGGAATTATGGCAGACAAGCAGCAAGGTATAACTTCTCTTCTTTAGAAAGAGAAGTTTTTTTCTATGATGGGAAGGCGGGAGAAGAATGAAAATAAATAAAAAACAAGTGATTAAACTACTTGAAACAATTGCACTTTTCATGGAACTAAAAGGGGAAAATCCTTTTAAAATATCAGCATTTCGTAAAGCGGCAGCAGCGTTAGAAAGTGATGATCGCAGCCTTTCAGAAATTGAAGATTTCACAAAAATACCAGGAATCGGAAAAGGAACAGCGGCCGTTATCGCAGAATATATTGAAGTTGGAACATCAGAAGTGCTTACAGAGCTTGAAAAAGAAGTACCAAGCAGCTTATTACCGCTTTTAAAATTACCAGGTCTTGGCGGGAAAAAAGTCGCGAAGTTATATAAAGAACTTGGCGTTGTAGATATGGAAACGTTAAAGAAAGCTTGCGAGGAAAAGCAAGTGCAAGCTCTTGCTGGGTTTGGTAAGAAAACGGAAGAGAAAATGCTAGAGTCAATCGAGCAGGTTGGTTCCAGGCCAGAACGTCTTCCGATCGCAATGGTACTTCCTATTGCCGGGGAAATAGAGCGGAAATTGTCGAATGTACCAGAAATTATTCGCTATTCTCGTGCTGGTAGTTTGCGCCGCGTTCGTGAAACAGTGAAAGATTTAGATTTTATTATTGCGACAACAGAACCAGAAAAAGTGCGTGAGCATTTACTGCAGTTTGATAATATGATTGAAGTGATTGCAAGCGGGGATACAAAGGTTTCCGTACGCCTTCAGTATGAGTACGATATTTCAATTGATTTCCGTCTGGTGAAGCCGGAAGAATTTATTACTACTTTGCATCACTTCACAGGTTCAAAAGATCATAATGTAAGAATGCGCCAAATCGCCAAAGATAAGGGAGAGAAAATTAGTGAATACGGCGTTGAAAACTTAGAAACGGGAGAAGTGCAGACATTCGAGACAGAAGCAGCGTTTTTTGCACACTTTGGACTTCCATTCATCCCGCCAGAAGTGCGTGAAGATGGAAAAGAGATTGATCTAATTGAGCAGTATCCAAATTTCGTTCAGTTCTCTCATATTCAAGGGGATTTACATATGCATACAACATGGAGTGACGGTGCTTTTTCTATTGAAGAAATGGTACAAGCATGTCGTGCTCGTGGATATAAGTATATGGCGATTACGGATCATTCTCAGTACTTAAAGGTGGCGAATGGATTAACGAAAGAGCGCCTTCGTGAACAAGGAAAAGAAATTGAACGTCTGAATGAAAAGTATCCGGATATCACTATTTTACGCGGTATTGAAATGGACATTTTACCAGATGCAACACTTGATTTTGATGATGACGTATTAGCAGAACTTGATTATGTAATCGGAGCTATTCATTCTAGTTTCTCACAAGATCGTGAAACAATTATGAAGCGCCTACGTGCTGCAATTGAAAATCATCATGTAACAATGATTGCGCATCCAACAGGCCGCTTAATTGGTCGCCGCGAAGGCTATGATGTCGATACAGATTTATTAATTGAGCTTGCGAAAGAAACAAATACTGTACTTGAATTAAATGCAAATCCAAACCGTTTAGACTTAAGTGCGAAGCTGTTAAAGCAAGCGCAAGATGCGGGTGTGAAAATCGCCATTAATACAGATGCTCATACGCTTGAAATGCTAGAGGATATGGAAATTGGTACTGCAGCTGCGCGCAAAGGTTGGATTCAAAAAGATACAGTTATTAACACGTGGGATATTGAACGTTTATTAGATTATATTAAGCGTAATAAGTAACACAAGGGGGACGTGCAACTATGTTAGAACGAACGTTGCGTGTATTAGAATATGAAAAAGTAAAAGAACAATTGCTGGAACACGTTGCTTCTTCACTTGGACGAGATAAAGTAAAAGGACTTGTGCCAAGCACAGATTACGAAGAAGTGGTAAAAATGCAGGAAACAACAGATGAGGCTGCAAAGGTCATCCGTTTAAAAGGGCATGTGCCGCTTGGTGGGATTTTTGATATTCGTCCAAATGTAAAGCGGGCGAAAATTGGTAGTATGCTAAGCCCGCATGAACTTTTAGATATTGCAAGTACGATGTATGGCAGCCGCCAGATGAAACGATTTATTGAAGATATGATTGAAAATGGTGTGGAACTGCCGATTTTAGATACGTATGTAGCGCGCATTGTATCCTTATATGATTTAGAAAAGAAAATTACAAATTGTATTAGTGATGGCGGAGAAGTAGTTGATAGTGCGAGTGAAAAATTACGTGGTATCCGCCAGCAAATTCGCACTGCGGAAAGTCGCATTCGCGAAAAACTGGAAAATATGACGCGTTCTTCTAACGCACAGAAGATGTTGTCAGATGCAATTGTAACGATTCGTAACGATCGCTATGTAATTCCAGTTAAACAAGAATACCGCGGTGTATATGGTGGTATCGTTCATGACCAATCTGCTTCTGGCCAAACGTTATTTATCGAACCGCAAGTTATTGTAGAACTGAATAACGCACTACAAGAAGCGCGCGTGAAAGAAAAGCAAGAAGTAGAACGTATTTTAATGATGCTAACAGAAGAAGTAGCTATCGAGGCTGATATCATTTTAGAAAACGTTGATGTTGTGGCAGAACTTGATTTCATTTTCGCAAAAGCTTTCTATGCAAAACGATTAAAAGCAACGAAACCAATTTTGAACAATGAGCGTTATATGAACTTACGCCAAGCACGTCATCCGCTTATTGATCCGAAAGTTGTTGTGCCAAACGATATTGTGCTTGGAAAAGACTTTACAACAATCGTTATTACTGGACCGAATACAGGTGGTAAAACAGTTACATTAAAAACGGTAGGGATTTGTATTTTAATGGCACAATCTGGTTTGCACATTCCTGTTTTAGATGAGTCCGAAATTTGTGTGTTTAAAAATGTGTTTGCTGATATCGGTGATGAGCAATCAATTGAGCAAAGCTTAAGTACATTCTCCTCTCATATGGTAAACATTGTTGATATTTTAGAACAGGCTGACTTTGAAAGCTTAGTATTGTTTGATGAATTAGGAGCAGGGACAGACCCGCAAGAAGGGGCTGCACTTGCGATTTCCATTTTAGATGAAGTGTATAATCGTGGCGCGCGCGTTGTGGCAACGACGCATTACCCTGAGCTAAAAGCGTACGGCTATAATCGTGAACAAGTTGTTAATGCAAGTGTTGAGTTTGATGTAAACACATTAAGCCCAACGTATAAATTGTTAATTGGTGTACCAGGGAGAAGTAACGCTTTTGAAATTTCAAAACGTCTTGGGTTATCTGACCGTGTAATTGATCGTGCCCGTGGTCATATTAGTACGGAATCAAATAAAGTAGAAAATATGATAGCTAAGCTGGAAGAAAGTCGAAAGAACGCTGAGCGTGAATGGAATGAAGCAGAAGAGCTTCGCAAGCAATCTGAAAAACTTCATAAAGAACTGCAGCGTCAAATTATTGAATTTAACGAAGAGCGTGATGAAAGATTACTAAAAGCACAAAAAGAAGGCGAAGAAAAAGTCGAATTGGCGAAGAAGGAAGCAGAAGAAATTATTCGTGAACTTCGTCAATTGCGAAAAGCAAAGCTTGCTGATATTAAAGATCATGAGCTAATTGAGGCGAAAAGCCGTTTAGCAGGGGCAGCGCCGGAGCTTGTGAAAAAACAACAAACAAAAGTGAAAAACACAGCACCAAAACAAGTGTTAAGACCAGGCGACGAAGTAAAAGTATTAACGTTCGGTCAAAAAGGTCAGCTTCTGAAAAAAGTAAGCGACAACGAATGGAACGTCCAAATCGGAATCTTGAAGATGAAGGTGAAAGAGTCTGATATGGAATATATTAACACACCAAATCCTGTTGAGAAAAAAGCAGTGACAGCGGTAAAAGGAAGAGACTATCAAGTTTCGTTAGAACTTGATCTTCGTGGTGAACGTTTTGAAGATGCGCTAGCACGTGTAGAAAAATATTTGGATGATGCGCAGCTTGCAAGCTATCCGCGCGTTTCCATTATTCACGGAAAAGGAACCGGGGCACTGCGTCAAGGTGTACAAGATTATTTGAAAAAACATCGTGGTGTGAAAAGCTTCCGTTATGGTGATATGGGTGAAGGTGGCCTTGGTGTTACAGTTGTAGAACTGAAATAGGAAACGAAGCAAAGGGGAAACGGCTATGTTTATGGACAAACTTGCAAAAGTATTGTTAGCTTGTTGCGGAACGTTTTTTATCATTGGGGTTATATATTTGCTGTTTTTTGCGAAATAAGGGAGAGGACACCGTTTTTGGTGTTCTTTTTCATTGTCTGTTTTCTAGGCATGAGTAGAAGATGTTTTGTATAATAGAGAATGTTATACAGGAATAGAAGGAGACACTATGATTACAACAAAAAAACTGTTAGAGGAAGCAACTAATTTTATTACAGATTGCTACAACGAGCTAGAAAAGTCTCATGAAATGCAAGATAGATTATCACAAATTGAATCTGAAATACAAATGACAGGAACGTATGAGCATACTTTTGAAGAGCTTGTTCACGGGGCACGAATGGCATGGAGAAATAGTAATCGCTGTATCGGTCGTCTGTTTTGGAATAAGCTTCATGTATTAGATGCGCGTGATGTAAATGATGGGGAAGGGATATATGAGGCACTGCTTCATCACATTCAATATGCGACAAATGACGGGAAAATTCTACCTACGATTACTATTTTTAAACAACATCAAAACGAGCAAAATCATATTCGAATTTATAACCACCAATTAATTCGCTATGCGGGTTATGAAACCGAGCAAGGCATTATCGGTGATTCTCATTCCTTATCCTTCTCATCATTTTGTCAAGAACTTGGCTGGAGAGGGAAGGGAACACATTTTGATGTGCTGCCACTTGTATTTTCAATAGATGGAAACGAACCGGTATATATGCCAATCCCAGAGGAATCTGTAAAAGAAGTGCCGTTAGAACATCCGGAATATCCATTTTTCACTTTGGAAGCAAAATGGTATGGTGTTCCAATCATTTCAGATATGCGCTTAGAAATTGGCGGTATCTCTTATACAGCTGCTCCTTTTAACGGCTGGTATATGGGAACAGAAATTGGTGCACGCAACTTAGCTGATCAAGATCGTTATAATCTGCTTCCAGCTATTGCGGAGATGATGGGATTAGATACGTCAAGAAACAGTACACTTTGGAAAGATAAAGCATTAATAGAATTAAATATAGCCGTTTTACACTCTTTCAAAAAACAAGGTGTAACGATTGTAGATCACCATACAGCTGCGCAGCAGTTTAGTCAATTTGAGAAGCAAGAAGCAGCATGCGGTCGTTTAGTCACAGGGAATTGGGTATGGTTAATTCCACCTGTTTCTCCTGCAGCGACGCACATTTATCATAAGCCTTATCCGAATCAAGTACTTACACCTAATTTTTTTCATAAAAAAGGGTGAGGGTTTGTCGGGCGGATAAAAAAATAACGTGTATAGATAAAAGGGACCATTAATGCCCGATTAGTTCAACTAACCATCAGTGAGAAAAGCATCACTGATGGAAGTTTCACTTTATTGGCGATACTAAATAAACGGCCCTATTTCTGTGCTTCTAACATAGAGTGGTTTCATACATAAGAAAAGTTGTTACAAAACTTCTGACTTCGTGTAGGGCCTTTCTTAACAGCTAGAAAGCATTGAAATGGAAAGGTAGGATAGGTAATGAAAACAGAAGTCATTTTAAAGGTTAAAACAAAATATACAAACGAATTAAAAAGTGGCTATCCACTTATTTCAAAAGAAGCGATTATAAATTTACATGATGTAAATGTAGAAGGTACAATCGTAAAACTTGTAGATGACAAAAATAAGTTTATTGGTACAGGATATTATGGAAAGCAAAATAAAGGATATGGCTGGATTTTAACAAGAAAAGAACAAGAACAAATCGATCAAGACTTCTTTGAAAAGAAGATTAAATCTGCTTTAAGTAAACGTAAAAATTTCTATGAAGACACAGATACAACAGCATTTCGCGTGTTCAATGGTGAAGGTGATGGAATTGGTGGCTTAATCATCGATTACTATGATGGGTATTACGTGATTAGCTGGTATAGCGAAGGCATTTATCAATTTAGTAAAGAGATTATCGAGTCCTTACAGAATGTGGCTACATATAAAGCGATCTATCAGAAAAAACGCTTTGATACGAAAGGACAATATATTGAAGAAGACGATTTCGTAACAGGAGAACGCGGAGAATTTCCGATTATCGTCAAAGAGAATGGTGTTAACTTTGCCGTATATTTAAATGACGGAGCAATGGTCGGTGTCTTTTTAGATCAACGTAATGTAAGAAAGCAAATTCGTGACAAATATGCAGATGGCAAAACAGTCTTGAATATGTTCTCCTACACAGGTGCATTTTCTGTCTTTGCAGCACTTGGCGGGGCGACAAAAACAACAAGTGTGGACCTTGCAAACCGCAGTTTAAGTAAAACAATTGAGCAATTTAGCGTGAACGGCGTTGATTATGAAGTGCAAGATATTATCGTAGAAGACGTATTTCACTATTTTAAATATGCAGTAAAGAAAGCACTGAAGTTTGATATGGTCATTCTAGATCCACCAAGCTTTGCACGCTCAAAAAAATATACATTTAGCGCGGCTAAAGATTATAAAAACTTATTAAAAGAAGCAATTGCGATTACAGAAAATAACGGTATCATTGTCGCTTCTACAAATTGCAGTACTTTCGGTATGAAAAAGTTCAAAGGCTTCATTGATACAGCATTTAAAGAAATGAACGGCAAGTATAAAGTATTAGAAGAACATTCATTACCAGAGGACTTCCGGACGATTTCACAGTTTCCAGAAGGTGATTATTTAAAAGTAGTGTTTATTAAAAAAATAAAGTAAAAACCTTTTTTAGATAGGCGAGAGCATCTGGCCATGCATAGAAGTGGTCAATGCTTATTACTGCCACAAAATAAAGGGAAAAAGCGAGTGCATGTCATGGCTGGTCTTGCATACTAGTAACTTATAGGTTGAAAAATCAAAATAGGTTTATTTAACCTTTTAAAGTGAGAGCGTTTCTTTGTAATGAGAAATGCTTTTTATTTTTGTTAAAATTAAAATGATATTTTAATAACAATAATAATGTAATGAAAAACAATATTAATTTATTGTAAAACAATAAATTGAGTGCTAAAATTATGTTGTTATGAAATAAGTGAGGTGTTTTAAATGAATGTTAAACGAGGTTCAACCACTTTCTTAAAGGTAATTATTTTTCTGGCTGGAATTGCAGTTCTTGCTTTATGTATATTTTTAGTGCCCCATATGGCGAATTTCGCAGCGAAACTGTATCCAAATATTGCCCCAATGAAATATCTCGTTTTCATCGTGATGTATGGAGCGGCTGTGCCCTTTTACTTTGCTCTATATCAGGCTTTCAATCTTTTACGATACATTGACGAGAACACAGCGTTCTCGGAATTATCTGTAAAGGCGTTAAAGAACATAAAGTGCTGTGCGATTACAATCAGTGGTTTGTATGTATTAGGTTTGCCACTCTTTCATTTTATAGCGAAGAAAGTTGACCCTCCTATTGGATTAATGGGACTCATCATCATTTTTGCTTCGTTGGTTATCGCCGTTTTTGCTGCTATCCTCCAACGGCTTCTACAAGAAGCGATTAACATAAAATCAGAAAATGATTTGACGGTCTGAGGTGGAGGCTATGACAATTATTATTAACATTGATGTGATGTTAGCAAAACGAAAAATGAGCGTAACGGAGCTTTCGGAGAGGGTTGGAATTACTATGGCGAATCTTTCTATTCTGAAAAATGGGAAAGCAAAAGCGGTTCGTTTTTCAACATTAGAAGCGATATGTAAGACTTTGGATTGTCAGCCAGGTGATATTTTGGAGTACAAAAGCGATGAAGATGCTCAATAAAAATAGATAACATATTTATTTAACGGGAGTTGATAGAGAATTTAAGGGATAGCCATTAAGCTATCCCTTCTTTGCGTTTATTGATGTTATTTGTAATGTTTGCACTTCAAAAGGGAACCCATTAGTACAAAATGAGCTCCTTTTTTATTGTACAATGTGCTGTACTCTGCCAACTTGTCCGTCTTGTAAACGTACTTTTATGCCATGTGGATGAGAAGGTGAGTTTGTCAAAATGTCTTTCACAATCCCTCTCGTTAACTTTCCAGTACGCTGATCTTGCTTTAGTACAATATCAACTACGAGACCAGGCGATATATTTGTGCGTTTCTGTCCATTCATTTATACACCTGTGCGTCTGCGTTGATTGTTTGGTTTTTTCGTTTGTTGATTTTGTAGCTTCTTCGTTGCTTGATTTTGATTTTTCGCATTAGCTCCATTTCCATTTCCTTGCTTTTTCTTCGCAAGTTGCTCACGCATTACATCGGCTAAGCTTACTTTTTTATTTTCTGACATATGAAATCTCCTTTTATATACAGTGAATTGTAAACATTTGTAGTGAACTCCATCATATCATTGTTGGGAGAAGAAATGAAGCTACACGTAAATAAGAAGTTCTATAGGGATTTTCGACGGGGAAATGGGTCGTGGGTCTCTAATAGCGTAATAAACATGGGAGAGCGACGAGAAGATAGTCCCTGAAGAACCCGCCACATTCTTTTAATAGTTTTTTGTATTCATAAAAATTTTTTTGAACCTTTTTATTCAAAATAGCGAATATAAGGGTGAAGAATATTTTAGGGGAAAAGGGAGTATTTACAAAAGTTTTGTATTTAATGACAATGGAGGTTACAGAGATTTTGGACACGACCATGAATATGGTAACAGTTGTCGTAAAGGACTTCTTTGGAAATACGTTAAAACGAATGGGTAGTCCATGTATCGAGCTAATTAACGAAAAGCCCCTCCAGTGTATGAACTGAAGGGGCTTTTCACTTGTATCTCTAAATTGTGGATCTGTAATAATTTGTTCCCTTATGGAGCAACAGGGCTAAGGGGAGCGTAAGGATAATGTGGGAGACCATGTGAGATGGCCGGAGTAGATGAAAATTGATGGTGCAAGGCTGTATTTCCTTCTTGCGGAACACCGGCAGCATTGACTCCAAATGTGTTCGTGATGACACACTTGGCAGGTCCATGTTGAGAAGTCACAAGTACTTCGTAGCAAGGACTTGGCATCTGGAAGGGATTTGGAAGGGATGCGTGAATCACGAGAAGATTGCGTGGAGGAATTGTAAACGTAAACGGTGTGAGAATTGGTTGAATGTTGCCGGGCGGAACGATGCTGTTTTGTTGAGGTTGAATCGTTTGTGCGGTGTTTACAGGTGGATTGACGACTTGTCCATATAAAAATGCGGACTTGGAAACTTCAGCCGGATTATACGTGTTTTGCCAATCTAACACGGATACAGTGACGGTTTGGGGGATATTGTAATCCTCATTTAATAGCGTGACGATCACGACCTCGGTATTGGGATTTCTCCATACAGGTCCTGTCGTAAATACAGCGGATTCCCTTGGATAGTTTGGAGGCGGAGCAGGATGCCCATAAGAATTAAAGTGTTTTGCTGACAAGAATAATAAAACTCCTTTCTTTTAGAATATAATTTATTTATATGCCATTGTGTTCCTTTTGCTTGTATGCTTGTCTGATTCATAATATTATTGAACATTGGGTTTTTTTTGTGGGGAATAAAAGTTTTTTGAAGGTAATTGTATTCATATATGAGAAATTAAAACGAGGAATGAGGCTACATGATAGTTAGGATAAAAGAATGATAGGAACATGGTTATATTTATATGTGATCCACTCCGTATATTGTATTTACCAAATTCAACCACCATATTACAATATAGTTATAAATTTTCGAGAAAACGGGTGATGGTGTGCAACATAAAATTTTATTAGTAGAAGATGATATATCGATTCAAGAAATGGTGAATGGGTATTTAACGAAAGATGGATTTGTTGTAGCGGTAGCTTCGGATGGAGAGGAAGGGTTTTCTAAGTTTTTAGAAGATCAGTTTGATTTAGTTATTCTTGATATTATGATGCCTAAAATAGATGGCTTAGAAGTGATGAATATGATTCGGAAAAAGAGTTCTGTTCCGATTTTAATTATGTCCGCAAAGGATACGGATCTTGATAAGGCGTTAGGACTTGGGCTTGGCGCAGATGATTATATTTGTAAGCCGTTTTCTATGATTGAGCTATCCGCACGGGTGAAGGCGGGAATTCGCCGGTCAACTACGTATTCCGCTCCGCAGCAAAAGCAAGAGGACATAATTGTGATTGGAAATTTGAAAGTTGATACGGCTAATTTTACTGTTCAAAAAAACAACGAAACTATTAAACTTACATCGAAAGAGTTTGAGCTATTAAAGCTATTTGCGACCAATCAAAATCGCGTGTTTACGAAGGCACAAATTTATAGCTTAATTTGGAATGAAGAATATTACGGTGATGAGAATGTCATTAATGTGCATATGAGAAGGCTGCGGGAAAAAATTGAGGACGATCCTTCTCAGCCGCAGTACATTAAGACATTATGGGGTATCGGTTATAAGTTGGAAGTGATATAGAATGCTTTTATTTTTAACGGCAATTATTTTTTTATTACTTGGTGTAATTTACTTTCAATATCGCATGGGAAAAAATCGAAGTGCGAATTTACGTTATACATATGAAAAACTGCAGATGATTCTAGAAAAGCAAACGAGTGAAAATTTATTAGTTGTGACAGATGATAACGAACTGAAGTCATTATTAGTGGCGATTAATTATTTGTTAGATGAAAAGAAAAAAACAATTGCGAAGCATTCAAAACTGGAAATCTCCATGAGAAAGATGCTTTCTAACATTTCGCATGACTTAAAGACGCCGCTTACTGTTATTCTCGGTTATGTGGAAATTTTAAATGTAGATAAAACGATAAATGAAGAAGATCGGAAGGTATTACTAGAAAAAGTTCATACGAAAACGTTAGAAGTGCTAGATCTTATACATAAATTTTTCGACCTTGCCAAACTAGAATCAGGCGATAAAGATATTGAAATGACACGGGTTTATATGAATGAAATTTGTCAGGAACATATGCTGTCATTTTATGATTTATTAACAACGCAAGGATTTGACGTTCATATCGATATACCTGAAACACCGATATATGCACACGGGAATACAGAAGTGCTCGGAAGAATTATGAATAACTTAATTTCAAACGCAATTGCTTACGGGGGAGACGGAAAAACATTAGGGATTACACTGCGAAGTGATGAGCAGTTTGTGTACGTGGACATATGGGATAAAGGAAAAGGAATCTCTGAATCGCATATCGATAAAGTGTTTGAAAGGATGTACACATTAGAAGATTCAAGAAATCGCTTGTATCAAGGAAGTGGACTTGGATTGACGATTACGAAGCGTCTTGTAGAAGCATTAGGAGGAGAAATTCATCTATCTAGTACGCCTTATGAAAAAACAGTATTTACGGTTATGTTAAGAAGAATCAATTATTAGCTTGTAGAAAGAGCAATTCTACAAGCTTTTTTAACTTAAGAAATTTGTAAGGATTAGGTAAGAAAAAAGAGAATTTCATTTCTTATTATATAAATATAGAACGGGAGCGAAAGGGGAATGGAAAATGACGTACGTATTGAGAACGAATCAATTAACGAAAGTGTTTGACGGTAAAGAAGTTATTTCTAACGTAAATATGCATGTGAAACAAGGTGAAATATATGGATTTTTAGGACCAAACGGTGCTGGTAAAACAACAATTATGAAAATGATCACGAATTTAATTAAGCCGACGAGCGGTGAGATTGAGATTTTCGGTGAGAAATTAACGAATACTTCATATGAAGTATTAAAACGAATGGGGACAATTATTGAATATCCAATTTTTTATGAAAAACTAACAGCTAAAGAGAATTTGAATTTACACTGCGAATATATGGGGTTCTATGACAAGAAAGCAATTGATAGGGCGTTAGACCTTGTGAATTTACACAATGTTGATGATAAGCAAGTAAAAGATTTTTCACTTGGGATGAAGCAGCGACTAGGGATTGCAAGGGCAATTACAACAAAACCAGAGTTGTTAATTTTAGATGAACCGATTAACGGTTTAGATCCAATCGGCATTAAAGAGTTACGAGAATTATTTAAACTGCTTTGTAAAGAATATGGAATTACGTTATTAGTGTCTAGCCACATTTTAGGTGAAATGGAGCAAATGGCAGATACAATTGGTGTCATTCAAAATGGAAAGCTAATAAAAGAAGTTTCCATGAAAAGTATTAATGGTCAACAAACGGAGTATATTGAAGTCACTGTTCAAGATGTGAAACAAGCAGCTTATCTGTTAGAAAATAGACTACACCTAACAAATTATAAAATTATGGGTGAAAATATAATTCGCATTTACGATATGTCAGCAACGCAGCAAGCCATTTCAAAAACATTGATTATGAATGATATAGAAATTGAGAGTATTAATAAAAAGAATAGTTCATTGGAAGAGTACTTCTTAAATCTTATGAATGGAGAGGGAATCCATGCTTAATTTAATAAGATTAGAACTTGTTAAATTTAAATTATGGCCAGTCATTAAAGGAGCCTTCATAGCGCTTCTTGTTATGCTAGGGTTCGTTACATTAATTATGCTTGATGGGGAATTTAAAAGTTACGATGATGCTTTTCGGTTTATTGATATTTTTGTGAAGGCAACATTTATGATATTTGGAGCAAGTTTAATTGCTAAATTTATTATTCAAGAATTTAAAGAAAAGACAATGACAGTCATGTTTATGTATCCGATTAATCGTAAAAAAATGATGATTGCAAAATTGTTCATAATTATGATCTTTACATTTCTTTCGATTGTTATTTGTGACATTGTAATTTTTAGTTTCTTTTATGGATTAAATGTATATTATTCAGTCATAACAGAGCCGTTAACGATGACAATTCTTTTGCCAAATGCATCAAAATTATTAATGAATGCCATCGCGGCAACTGGAATTAGCTTAATTCCCTTATATTTTGGTATGAAAAAGTATTCAGTGCGGACAACGATTGTATCGGCGGTTATTATTATGTCCCTGCTAACATCAAGCTTATCTGGTCATTATTCCTTATATGATATTATTTTGGTCCCTATTACATTAGCTTGTGTTGGACTATTGATTGCCTATATGACCGTAAGAAAAATAGAGCAAGTGGATCTGTATAAATAAATTAGACAAACTAGGAGGAGAGGCCATTATGCTACACCTCATGAAGCTAGAAATGAAAAAGTTTAAATTTGGTTGGTATGTAAAAGGGGCAGTGCTTGCTAACGTCATTATTACGGCTTTGTTCATTTCCATGAACTATATACAGGAAGTAGAAAAAGATGTCATTATGACGAATGCTGAGGATGCTTTTTTATTGATAGGGACAATGGTAAGGGCGACGTTTATTGTGTTTGCTGCAGTATTACTTTCGCAATTAGTGATTGAAGAATATAAAAATAAGACAATCATGCTTATGTTCTCTTATCCGGTCAAGCGGAAGAAACTCTTTACTAGTAAATTAGCCATTATAGCGATACTGACATTTATAACAATTTGGTTATCTAACATAATCGTTACAGGTGCTGTCTTTGTTTTACATGGATATTTTTCGTTCATATCATACTCGATCACATTTACGGACTGGATGCAGCAAGCAATCACAATGATTCCCTTTGCAGTTGCTGCTGCAGGTACAAGTTTAATTCCGCTATATTTCGGAATGCGTAAATATTCTGTTCCAATCACAATTGTATCATCATTGCTTGTTGTTTCATTCGCTTGTTCTAATAATCCAGGGTTCTCGGTGGCCGTGATGATTCCCATTCAGTTTGTCCTTGCAGCTGTTGGGATGATGATTGCCTACTTAGCAATTCGAGACATTGAGAAAAAGGATGCGATTTAGAAAGGTATAAAAGGGCGAGAGCATTTGGCCGCGTATAGAAGCGGTCAGGGCCTTTTTATGCCACATGTGAGATTTAAAACAAAGGGAGAAAGCAAGCTGCGATTATGTTGTATTTTGCATAGCAAAGACTTATATGTCGAAGATCTATTTAGGGAGGAACGATTATGGATTTACTTGTACTTAATTTAGTAGGTGGGCTTATAGCGCTTTTAATAGGGGGAGTTTTGTATTACAGAAATCCAGGGCAGAAGTTTTATCTACTTATAGTGGGGATAGGGATGGCAAGTATAGTTATAACTGGAATTAGAATGCTTTTAAAATAGGTGATGATTCAGAACGATTGCAAGAAAAACGTACTCACCTGAGTCTAATAGAATATCGAACACAGGTGAGTGCGTACCATATGGCTATTTTGTCTACTTAATAGGAAACATTAGTTTTTTATTTTCATAAACTCCAACAAATCGTCAAAAACTTCTTGTTGATTCTGCCATAGTTCAGGTAAGTTATCTAAGGGGAAAAATTTTAGCTGTAAGCTTTCTTCGTTATCAGTATGTAATGTTCCGTGAAAATCCTTGCAAATATAAGTCAATTTCACTAAGGCAACTTGATCACCGTTAGCAAGTGTTCTTTCGTATTTCTTTCCAGAATACACATTAAAGAATGCAAGCTTACCTAATTTTAAACCAGTCTCTTCAAACACTTCTCTCCTTGCTGTATCTTCAACTGTCTCGCCAAATTCCATAAATCCGCCAGGCTGTCCCCACTTGCCGTTATCAGATCGTAATTGCAGAAGTACTTCGTTTTTTTCATTCAAGACAAAACAACCTGCGACCACCATAATTACTTTTTCGTGTCCAACCATATTTCGTAGATAGCTTATATAATCCATACGTTTCAGCTCCAATATTCATTTATATTCATTATAAGTGATTTCAGGGAAATTTGTTTTGTTCTCATAGAATGAAAATGAGGTTCCTCCAAAAAAAGGAACCTCATTTTCATTTAGTAAGCAAATATTATCTCTTTGGCTCTTCCATTCCAGCTGCAGCCCACTCTTCTTTTGCTGGACCGTAAATGCCAGGAACTTTCAATCCTGCTTGACGCATAAGGACTGTCATTTGTCCGCGGTGATGGTTTTGGTGATTGATGATCGTCATAAGAAAGATTGAATTGGGCATTTGCTGTCCGAAGAAGTCATTTAAAATAGCTAAGTCTTTGTCTGTCCATTGTGTTTGAATTGCTTCAACAAATGCACTAGCAGTTTGACGATAGCTGTCTGCAATAAACTGAGCTGAAGTTGGAACAGGGAAGTCATTCGCCGGTGCGTCAAACTGGAGTCCTGTACGTGATGCGATAACAGAAATAGTGGTAACAATGTGCCATGCAATGCGTCCTAACGTCCAGTTGTCTGGTGTAACTTCTTGTGTCAGTGACTCATCAGTTAGCATATCTAATACTCTTTGTGTTGAATCTGCTTCGTATTTCCATGCTTTTAAAAAACCTTCTACAGTTTGGAACATAGAAAAAACCTCCTATGATTAGATTCAAATGGTAAATTCGTGAAAGTTTTGTCGTTTCCTTCTAGTATTTTAATTTACAAGAGATTTTGTTTTAGTAGATGGATTTATTGTTGAAGAAGGCTCTTACGAAGAATTAAACAGAAAATCGCAGTCTTATGCTCATGTGCTGGAGAATATTTGTAGGGTGGTAATAGGATTGCAATAGTCTGAATATTATGATTGTAACGAGGCAATCCCTATACTATAATGAAAATAAGCAACATGAATACACATTCATTTATGTTAGAACGGGCGTACCGCAGAGAAGTTATGTTTTTATAATGTAGAGAAGGGGGAGTTAGAAGTGGAAAAACCATGGCTGCAAAATTATCCAAAGGAAATTCCGCACACGATTTCCTTTGATATGAAGCCTCTTCACGTGTATTTGCAGGAAGCTGCTTTACAATATCCGGAAAAGAAAGCGCTTCATTTCCTAGGGAAAGATATTACGTTTGCAGAGCTAGATCGTAAGGTTAGGCAATTTGCCAATTATCTTCAGAGGCTTGGGTTAGAAAAAGGGGACCGAGTTGCGATTATGCTGCCAAACTGTCCACAAGGTGTTATCGGTTATTACGGAACACTATTAGCTGGCGGTGTTGTCGTGCAAACGAATCCGCTTTATACAGAAAGAGAGCTTGAATATCAACTTCATGATTCAGGTGCGAAATTTATTCTTTGCCTCGATATCGTATTTCCGAAAGTCAGCAATGTGCAGTCTAGAGCGAATGTTGAACATGTCATTGTGACACGTATAGCAGATTATTTACCATTTCCGAAAAATTTATTGTATCCATTTGTACAAAAGAAACAAACGAATCTTGTTGTTCATGTAAAAGAAAGTGAGAATATTCACGTTTGGAAGTCTATTGAACGTGCAGAGGATACAGCGGTAGACGTGCCGTGTGATCCAGAAGAAGATTTAGCACTCCTGCAATATACAGGCGGGACGACTGGATTCCCAAAAGGCGTTATGCTTACGCATAAAAATCTTGTATCTAATACAAGAATGGGAATGCATTGGCTTTATAATTGCCGGGCAGGTGAAGAGGTTATTCTCGGAGTATTGCCGTTTTTTCATGTATATGGGATGACAGCTGTTATGAATCTGTCAATTATGGAAGCGTATAAAATGGTCCTCATTCCAAAATTTGATATTAAAATGGTATTAGAGGCAATAAAAAAACATCGCGTTACATTATTTCCTGGAGCCCCGACTATTTATATTGCACTATTAAACTACCCTGAACTCCACAAATATGATGTTTCTTCTATTAGCGCATGTATTAGCGGATCAGCTGCTCTTCCGGTTGAAGTGCAAGAACAATTTGAACGTGTAACAGGTGGCAAGCTTGTAGAAGGATATGGTTTAACAGAATCGTCTCCAGTTACACATGGTAATTTTTTATGGACAAAGCGAGTGCCCGGAAGTATTGGTGTGCCGTGGCCAAGTACAGATGCGCGTATTCTTTCACTAGAAACAGGTGAACCGCTCTCGGTAGGTGAGGTTGGCGAAATTGCTGTGAAAGGTCCGCAAGTGATGAAAGGTTACTGGAATAAGCCAGAGGAAACAGCGGCGGTATTGAAAGATGGGTGGCTGTATACGGGTGATGTTGGCTATATGGATGAAGACGGATTTTTTTATGTGAAAGATCGGAAGAAAGACATGATAGTGGCAAGTGGGTTTAACGTATATCCGCGTGAAGTAGAAGAAGTATTATATGAACATGAAAAGGTGCAAGAAGTGGTTGTTTTGGGTATGCCTGACCCGTATCGCGGTGAAACGGTAAAAGCGTTCGTTGTTGTGAAAGATGGTGCAACATGTTCAGAAGAAGAATTAAATGCGTTTGCTCGTAAATATTTAGCAGCGTATAAGGTTCCGAAAGTATATGAGTTTCGAAAGGAATTACCGAAAACGACTGTTGGGAAGATTTTGCGTCGTGTGCTAGTTGAGGAAGAGTTGCAAAAGGAAGATGATGAGCAAACGGGCTAATGCCCTTTCTTTTTTTGAGGAAATAGCATTGACAATATTTGAAATAGTCAGTATTATTAAAATGTGAATGAATCATCATTCAGTCATCTTCTTGAAGGGGATAGTACTGTGAAAAAGAATCGACCTAAATATAACCAAATTATTGATGCAGCGGTGATTGTCATCGCAGAAAATGGATACCACCAAGCTCAAGTTTCCAAAATAGCAAAGCAAGCTGGTGTTGCCGATGGAACGATATATTTATATTTCAAAAATAAAGAAGATATATTGATATCTTTATTCCAGGAGAAGATGGGAGAATTTATCGAAACAATTCGGCAAAAAACAGCAGGAATTGAAAGCGCTGTAGAGAAGTTATTTATGTTGGTAGAAACACACTTCTCTTTACTTTCGCAAAATGACCCTCTTGCTATCGTTACGCAACTAGAACTTCGCCAATCTAACCAAGACTTACGCCTCAAAATCAATGAAGTGCTGAAAGGGTACTTGCAAGTCATTGACGAAATTTTAGAAACTGGCATTAGGCAAGGAGAATTTCGTACGGATTTAAATGTCCGCGTGGCAAGACAAATGATTTTCGGAACAGTAGATGAAGTTGTCACCAACTGGGTAATGAGCGATCATAAATATGATTTGGTCGCAATTTCGAAAACGGTGCATGAGCTATTAGTAGCAGCTTGTGGTTACCGCAATTAATGGGGAGGGAGTACATTTGAATTTCCTATCTGTAACGGTGGAGGATTATATAGCAATTGTAAAGATTAATCATCCGCCAGCAAATGCGATGTCTTCACAAGTTATTAGTGAAGTTGGTGAACTACTTGATGCAGTGGAAACGGATGAGAATGTACGCGTTGTACTTGTTCATGGAGAAGGCCGATTTTTCTCAGCGGGAGCGGATATTAAGGAGTTCACTGCTGTTGAAGAAGCAAAAGAGGCAACGAAATTATCGCAACATGGACAAGTGATCTTTGAACGCGTTGAAAAATTCTCAAAGCCAATTATTGCGGCAATTCATGGCGCAGCGCTTGGCGGGGGATTAGAACTTGCGATGTCTTGCCATATGCGCTTTGTAAGTGAGACTGCAAAAATTGGTTTACCGGAGCTAACGCTAGGATTGATTCCAGGATTTGCGGGGACGCAGCGTTTACCGCGTTATGTTGGAAAAGCGAAAGCTTGTGAAATGATGTTAACAAGCGATCCGATTTCAGGTGTGGAAGCAGCTGAGATTGGGCTTGCAAACCGAGCATTTCCTGAGGAAGTATTGTTAGAAGAGACGTTAAAAGTAGCGAAAAAGATTGCTGGAAAAAGCACAGCATCTGTCCGTGCTGTATTAGAACTGCTGCAAACTACGAAGTCTTCTCATTACTATGAAGGTGTACAACGTGAGGCACAAATATTTGGTGAAGTGTTCACAAGCGAAGATGGAAGAGAAGGTGTAGCGGCGTTCCTAGAAAAACGTAAACCTTCTTTTAGCGGCAAGTAGTTCTCTATTTTTTTAATATAAATTAACAGAATATTAGGATTAACCAAATTTTCCTTTAAAAAACAAGGGGGTAAATAGAATGAACATCTACGTACTCATGAAACGAACATTTGATACAGAAGAAAAAATCGCAATTAAAAACGGTGCAATTTACGATGGCGAAGCGGAATTCATCATCAACCCTTACGATGAATATGCGATTGAAGAAGCAATTCAAGTAAGAGATGCACAAGGTGGTGAAGTGACAGTCGTTACTGTTGGCGGTGAAGATAGTGAAAAAGAACTTCGCACGGCACTTGCGATGGGCTGCGATAAAGCGGTATTGATCAACATTGAAGATGATGTTGAAAATGGCGATCAATATACAACAGCAAAAGTGCTTGTTGAGTACTTAAAAGAGAAGGATGTTGACTTAATTTTAGCTGGTAACGTAGCGATTGACGGTGCATCTGGACAAGTTGGACCACGTGTAGCGGAAGCGCTGAATATCCCATATGTAACAACAATTACAAAGCTTGAAATTGACGGTACAAACGTAAAAATCGAGCGTGATGTAGAAGGGGATACAGAAGTCATCGAAACATCTTTACCTCTTTTAGCAACAGCGCAGCAAGGTTTAAATGAACCGCGTTATCCATCGCTTCCAGGTATTATGAAAGCGAAGAAAAAGCCGCTAGAAACGTTAGAATTAGATGACTTAGATTTAGATGAAGATGATGTAGAAGCGAAAACAAAAACAATTGAAATCTATTTACCTCCTAAGAAAGATGCTGGAAAAGTGTTACAAGGCGAACTGCAAGATCAAGTAAAAGAACTTGTATCGCTATTGCATACAGAAGCGAAAGTAGTTTAAAAAATACTAGGATATCCAGGAGGGAAAACATATGGCTCGTAAAGTATTAGTAATGGGAGAAGTTCGTGACGGTTCTTTACGTAACGTTTCATTTGAGGCAGTAGCAGCCGCAAAAACAATTGCAGAAGGCGGAGAAGTTGTCAGTCTTTTACTAGGTGAAAGCGTCGCTTCATTCGCACAAGAACTTATTTCTTACGGTGCAGATCGCGTTGTGACAGTTGAAAGCGAGAAATTAGCTTCGTATACTTCTGATGGATATGCGCAAGCATTTCTAGCAGTGTATGAAGAAGAAAAGCCAGAAGGAATTGTGTTTGGACATACAGCATTAGGAAAAGATTTATCACCAAAACTTGCAGCGAAATTAGAGGCAGGTCTTGTTTCTGACGTGACAGCGTTAGAAGTGGCTGGTGGTAATGTTGTGTTCACACGTCCAATTTATTCTGGTAAAGCATTTGAGAAGAAGATTGTAACAGATGGTGTATTATTTGCGACAATTCGTCCAAATAATATTGCACCACTTGAAAAAGATGAAGCGCGTACAGGCGATGTTTCTTCTATGACAGTCGATGTAAAAGATTTACGTACAATCATTAAAGATGTTGTTCGTAAAACAGCAGAAGGTGTCGATCTTTCTGAAGCAAAAGTAATTATTGCTGGCGGACGCGGCGTGAAAAGTGAAGATGGTTTCAAGCCGTTAAAAGAACTAGCAGATGTGCTTGGTGGAGCAGTTGGTGCGTCTCGTGGAGCTTGTGATGCAGAGTACTGCGATTATTCACTGCAAATTGGGCAAACGGGTAAAGTTGTAACGCCTGATTTATATATTGCATGTGGTATTTCTGGTGCGATTCAACATTTAGCTGGTATGTCTAACTCAAAGATTATTGTAGCAATTAACAAAGATCCAGAAGCGAATATTTTTAAAGTAGCTGACTATGGCATCGTTGGTGACCTATTTGAAGTATTACCGCTTCTAACAGAAGAATTTAAAAAGTTAAAAGTACATTCTTAAGTTGCGCATAATGAGTTTCTAGTAAGTAATTACCCCTATAAAAATAAAGAAAAGCGAGAGGTCCCCTGCTTCTCGCTTCTTCGTTTGAATGAATTTTTGCTAGTATAAAGGTTGAGTTATTTGTTAAAATATTTAACGATACATATTATTCGCCACGTATATAAGATAATGATATACTTTGGTTAAAGGTTCATAAAGGAGGAAATAAAATGGCAATTGTAAACGCAACTGACCAAACTTTCGCAGCTGAAGCAAGCGAAGGTGTTGTATTAGTAGATTTTTGGGCACCTTGGTGTGGCCCTTGTAAAATGATTGCTCCTGTATTAGAAGAAATTGATGCAGAATTAGGCGATAAAGTAAAAGTAGTAAAAGTAGATGTGGATGAAAATCAAGAAACAGCTCGTAAATTCGAAGTAATGAGCATCCCAGCTCTTTTCGTATTAAAAGATGGTCAAGTGGTTGATCAAGCATTAGGTTACAAACCGAAAGAAGCGTTGGCTGAATTAGTATCTAAACACTTCTAATCCGAGGAAAAGCTGCCAAGTGGCAGCTTTTTTCTTATGCGAAAAAATATGGAAATGTGTATAATGTTTTCAATTTTGACTGCTTTCTATTACAATAAAAGAACGTATGTTGGGAAAGGGGTTGTTGTATTTCTCTAAGAGAAATACGAATGATAAACATGAAAGGAATGGAGGAATACGAGTGCACGAGCATTTAAAAGAAAAGTTAGCGATTTTACCGGACCAACCGGGCTGTTATTTAATGAAAGATAAGCAAGGAACAGTTATCTATGTCGGGAAGGCCAAGGTGTTAAAAAATCGTGTGCGCTCGTATTTTACTGGTTCACATGATGGAAAAACACTTCGGCTTGTAGGAGAAATTGTTGATTTTGAATATATTGTCACCTCCTCGAATCTGGAGGCTCTTATTTTAGAATTAAATTTAATTAAAAAATATGATCCAAAGTATAATATCCAATTAAAAGATGATAAAACATACCCATTTATTAAAATTACAGCTGAAAAAGAGCCGCGTTTGCTTATTACGAGAAATATAAAAAAGGATAAAGGGAAATATTTTGGTCCATATCCAAATTCGCAGTCAGCCCATGAAACGAAAAAACTGTTAGATCGTATGTATCCGCTTCGGAAATGTACAAATATACCAGATAAAGTTTGTTTATATTATCATATGGGACAATGCTTAGCGCCTTGTGTACAAGAGGTAACAGATGAACAAAATAAAGAAATTGTTGATGGAATTATTAAGTTTTTAAATGGTGGACATAAAGAAATTCGTTCGGAATTGGAAGCAAAAATGTTTGAAGCATCAGAGAAATTAGAGTTTGAACGAGCGAAAGAATTGCGTGATCAAATTGCTCATATGGATGCAATTATGGAAAAACAAAAAATGATTATGAACGACTTAGTCGACCGGGATGTATTTGGTTATGCGGTTGATAAAGGATGGATGTGCGTGCAAGTATTTTTCGTTCGAAAAGGAAAGTTAATTGAACGGGATGTTTCGATGTTTCCGATTTATGATGATCCAGAAGAAGGATTTCTAACGTTCATTGGGCAATTTTATGAACAAAATAATCACGTTAAACCGAAAGAACTTGTCGTACCAAGCAGCATTGATCATGAATTGATTGGGAAATTTTTAGATGTAGAAGCAACGCAGCCAAAACGGGGCAAGAAAAAAGAACTTGTCGACTTAGCGAGTAAGAATGCGAAAATTGCACTACAGGAAAAATTTTATTTAATTGAACGCGACGAAGAACGCTCCATTAAGGCGGTAGAAAACTTAGGCGAACAGTTAGGGATTGAAACGCCGCATAGAATTGAAGCATTTGATAATTCTAACATTCAAGGGACAAATCCAGTTTCTGCGATGATTGTTTTTATTGATGGAAAACCTGCCAAGAAAGAGTATCGTAAATATAAAATTAAAACGGTGCAAGGACCTGATGATTATGAATCGATGCGTGAAGTTGTGCGCCGCCGTTATACACGTGTTTTAAAAGAAAGTTTACCGCTTCCAGATTTAATTGTAATTGACGGGGGAAAAGGTCATCTTGCTGCGGTATGCGATGTGTTAGAAAATGAACTCGGGCTTTCTATTCCAACAGCAGGGCTTGTGAAAGATGATAAACATCGCACGTCACATTTAATAATCGGTGAACCACCGGAACCTGTTTTACTAGAGCGTAACAGTCAAGAGTTTTACCTACTGCAGCGTATTCAAGACGAAGTGCACCGCTTTGCGATTACATTTCATCGTCAAATTCATGGGAAATCTGTCATTCAATCGGCATTGGATGATATACCAGGGATCGGGGAAAAACGAAAGAAAGCACTTTTAAAACATTTTGGCTCTCTTAAGAAAATGAAAGAAGCATCTGTTTCAGATATTATAGAAGCTGGAATGCCGCAAAAAATAGCCGAAACCATTCATACGTATTTAACAGGGAAGACATTGTAAGCGGCAATGTCTTCTTTTTTTGTAATCCAAGAATGTCACAAATAAAAAAAGTGATTGTTTATATTATAGAGAAAGCAAAACTTCCATCGCTTACAAATAGAGGAATAAAAAAAGTCAACTAGACAAAGTCATGTCTAGTTGACTTCTAAATGTGCATTATACTTCGACAGGATCTTTTACATCCCATTGCACAAGAAATGTAACAGAGTTAGAGCGCTTTTTCTGTTCTTCGTAAGATTCAGCAATCACACTGCGCTGCTTTTGAATTTGCTCAGCAATAAAACCAGCTTCTAATTGGTAAGAAGAGTGTTTTTTTTGTTGCTCACGCTCTTCAATAAGAGCACCTGTTAGTTTAAATTGCATTTCACGACGTTTATGTTCAATGATTGTTAAGTCGCCCCAACCAGCTATTGCGAAAAATTGGATCATTTCATCGATTGTTTCTAACGGATATTTTCGTGCTAAGTTTCTGCCGGCCCAATATAAAATGGCATCCAATTCTTTCCCTATTAAATCAGGGAGTAATTCTTCACGAAGCAATTCATAGGCAAACGCATTGATTGAAATATTTTGTAAAGATTCGCACTCAATTTTTTTTGTACTCACAATATTCCCCACTTTCTATACTGCCAATATTATATACCATTTTATATATATAAACACAGCTATTTCTTTGGAAAAAATCTGATGTAGAGAGCGGAAAAAAGAATATGAAAATTATATGAAGATTATGTATACGTTTTCTTGACGCTTCGACAAAAATAGGAGTAAAATGAATTTGTTATCAAATTATGCTGAAATATTTCGAATAATTTTTTCAGTTTTTCTTATAACAATAGTGGGAAGATGCTATTGTTATAAAGTAAAGTGACAAACAGTAGTCAAACATTCGAGGGGGGTAATGGGGACATGAAAGGCCGCGAGTATACGTTTCGCAAGTGGCATTCGTTAATGGGTGTCATTCCGATTGGTGTCTTTATGACGCAACACTTAGTAGTAAACAACTTTGCAACAAGAGGGGCAGAAGCTTTCAATAGTGCTGCTCATTTTATGGAAATGCTTCCATTTCGGTACGCATTGGAAATCTTCGTGATTTTCTTACCAATCTTGTATCATGCTATATACGGTTTGTATATCGCATTTACAGCAAAGAACAATGCAACATCTTACAGCTATTTCCGCAACTGGATGTTCGTTCTGCAACGATTCACAGGGGTATTTACCCTAATCTTCTTAGCTTGGCACATTTGGGAAACCCGTATTCAAGCTGCGTTGGGACAAACGGTAAACTATGATATGATGGCAAATCTTTTAAGCAATCCATTTATGTTTGGTTTCTATTTAATTGGGGTTGTATCAGCTATTTTCCACTTTGCAAATGGATTATGGACATTCTGTATTAGCTGGGGTATCACAGTATCACCACGTTCACAGCGTATTTCTACGTATGTAACATTAGCAATTTTCTTAGCATTATCATACGTAGGAGTGAGCGCATTATTTGCGTTCATTAATCCGAATCTAGCAAACTTGTAAGGAGTGGGAGAGCATGAAAGGGAAACTTATCGTAGTTGGCGGTGGATTAGCCGGCTTAATGGCAACGATTAAAGCAGCGGAAGCAGGCGTGAACGTAGAACTATTCTCTTTAGTACCAGTGAAACGTTCTCACTCTGTATGCGCGCAAGGCGGTATTAACGGTGCTGTAAATACAAAAGGTGAAGGGGATTCTCCATGGATCCACTTTGACGATACAATTTATGGAGGAGATTTCTTAGCGAACCAACCTCCTGTAAAAGCAATGTGCGATGCAGCACCTGGTATTATTCACTTAATGGATCGCATGGGTGTTATGTTTAACCGTACGGAAGAAGGTTTACTAGACTTCCGCCGCTTCGGTGGAACGCAGCATCACCGCACAGCATTCGCTGGTGCAACAACAGGACAGCAATTATTATATGCGTTAGATGAGCAAGTACGTCGTCATGAAGTAGCAGGTCTTGTTACGAAATATGAGGGCTGGGATTTCTTGCGCGCTGTTGTAGATGACGAAGGTGTATGCCGCGGAATCGTAGCACAAGATTTACAATCTATGGAGATTAAAAGTTTTCCAGCTGATGCCGTAATTATGGCAACAGGGGGCCCTGGTATCATCTTTGGAAAATCTACTAACTCTATTATTAATACAGGTACGGCAGCATCTGCTGTATATCAACAAGGTGCATATTATGCAAACGGTGAGTTCATCCAAATCCACCCAACAGCAATTCCAGGCGATGATAAATTACGCCTTATGAGTGAATCTGCACGTGGTGAAGGCGGTCGTGTTTGGACGTATAAAGACGGAAAACCATGGTATTTCCTTGAAGAGAAATATCCTGCATATGGAAACCTTGTACCTCGTGATATTGCAACGCGTGAAATTTTCGATGTGTGCGTTGAGCAAAAGCTTGGTATTAACGGCGAAAACATGGTATATCTTGACCTTTCTCATAAAGATCCGAAGGAGCTTGATATTAAGCTTGGTGGAATCATTGAAATCTATGAAAAATTCATGGGTGACGATCCACGTAAAGTACCGATGAAAATCTTCCCAGCGGTTCACTACTCAATGGGTGGACTATGGGTTGACTATAAGCAAATGACAAATATTCCAGGATTATTCGCAGCAGGTGAGTGTGATTACTCTATGCACGGTGGTAACCGACTAGGTGCTAACTCATTATTATCAGCGATTTACGGTGGTATGGTAGCGGGACCAAATGCAATTGAGTATATGAAAGGTCTTTCAAAATCATCAGATGCTGTTTCATCTGCTTTATATGAGCAAAATGAATTAATCGAAACTGAGAAGTTCAACGATATTTTAACGTTAGATGGTAATGAAAATGCATATGTTCTTCATAAAGAGCTTGGAGAATGGATGACAGATAACGTAACCGTCGTTCGTGAAAATAAAAAATTATTAGAAACAGATGCAAAAATCGTAGAGTTAATCGAGCGTTATAAACGTATTAACATTAACGATACAGCGAAGTGGAGCAACCAAGGTGCTTCGTTTACACGTCAACTGGCAAATATGCTTGAATTAGCTCGTGTTATTACAATTGGTGCATATAACCGTAATGAAAGTCGCGGTGCACATTATAAACCAGAATTCCCAGATCGTGATGATGAGAACTTCTTAAAAACTACAATGGCGAAGTTTGAGGGAGCAGGAAATGCACCAGCATTCCATTACGAAGAGGTTGATATTTCATTAATCCAACCACGTAAGCGCGATTATTCTTCAAAACATGAAGTAGCTGCTAAGGGAGAAGAGAAGGGGGATAAGCAACATGTCTGAGAAAACAATCCGCCTTATTATTACAAGACAAGATGGCCCAAACTCACAGGAGTATGATCAAGAATTTGAAATTCCATATCGCCCAAATATGAATATTATTTCGGCATTAATGGAAATTCGTCGTAATCCTGTTGATACGAAAGGAAATAAGACAACACCTATCGCTTGGGATATGAACTGTTTAGAAGAAGTGTGCGGTGCATGTTCGATGGTAATCAACGGAAAACCACGTCAATCATGTACAGCGCTTATTGATAAACTAGAGCAACCAATTCGCTTAAAACCGATGAAAACATTCCCGGTTATTCGTGACCTGCAAGTAGACCGTAGTCGTATGTTTAACGCGTTAAAACG
Source organism: Bacillus sp. S10(2024) (assembly GCF_050473865.1). NCBI lineage: Bacteria > Bacillati > Bacillota > Bacilli > Caryophanales > Bacillaceae > Bacillus > Bacillus sp. S10(2024). The sequence continues at coordinate 4,577,304 of NZ_JBFLUR010000002.1, forward strand.
TGTAAAAGCATGGATTCCAATTGATGGTACGTATGACTTAGGTCCAGGGCCGAGAATGCCAGAGAAGAAGCGTCAGTGGGCATATGAGTTATCAAAATGCATGACTTGCGGTGTATGTTTAGAATCATGTCCAAACGTAAACAGCAAATCTGATTTTATCGGTCCAGCACCGCTTTCACAAGCACGTTTATTTAATGCACATCCAACGGGTGAGATGCATAAAGCAGATCGTTTACGTGCAATCATGGGCGATGGGGGACTTGCAAACTGCGGTAACTCACAAAACTGTGTACAATCTTGTCCAAAAGGAATTCCATTAACGACATCGATTGCTGCATTAAACCGTGATACAACGATTCAATCCTTTAAAGATTTCTTTGGTAGTGACAATAACTATTAATTTAAATTGCCTCTTCAGTTTGAAGAGGCAATTTTTGTAGTTATATAAATACAAGTCAATCGGGCGTATGCCAGTGCATTTTGATTTTAAAATTCCGAAAAATCAAATAATATTAAAGAGAGTATACAAGAAGGAGATGGATGGTTGTGAAGAAAATTCATTATATTGGAAACTTTGAAGAGTGGGCGAGTGCATTTTCATTTTACATTCCGGTAAAGGTTCGTTTTTGTGAAACAGATATGTTTGGACATATGAATAACGGTGTTGCATTTACTTATTTTGAAGAAGCTCGTATTGAATTTTTTAAAGAACTTGGTTTTATGCAAGAATGGGTGCATGAATCGTCAGAAACGATGGTCGTAGTAGCAGATTTACAATGTAATTTTTTGAAACAGGTGTTCTTTGATGAGAACTTAAAAGTGTATGTGAAAGCAGAACATGTCGGAAACTCATCGTTAGATTTACACTATATGGTGAAGAATGAAGCAGGAGAGATTTGTTTAGTGGGACGCGGGGCGATGGTACAGGCCTCGAAAAAGACAGGAAAAGGAGTACCCTGGTCAGAAGAATGGAAACAAAGGTTATTCGATTAAAAAAATAAGAGAGTGCATAACTCTCTTATTTTTTGTCTTCTTCTGCTTCTTCTAATGTCAGGTGATGCGCATATAAATATGTGGCATACGGATTGCCAACAAAGCGGAGATGCCATGGCTCATAAGCGTATTCTGTAATGTTTGTTTTATCTTGTGGGTAACGGATAATAAATCCAAATTCGTGAGCATGCTCTGCCACCCATTTTCCTTCAGGTGTTTCGCCGAATACAGGTTCCAATTGGAAATCTGCTGAATTAGAGCTAATATCCATAGCAAGTCCTGTTTGATGCTCGCTTGTTCCTGGAACGGCGCTTAATGCATCAGCAGCTTCTTTACCTTGACGGTTTACATATGTGTTGTGTAATGACTGTTGTCGTTTATAAGAGCGAAATCCAGATATTGCTGTAAGCTCAATTCCTTGTTTTTTTGCTATTTCAAACATTGTTTCTAGAGCATCCGCTGCGGGCTTACGAAGCAATGTTTTTTCTTTATCTTTTGGATTTGAAAACGGAACATTTGGTTTTGTTAAATCATTTGGTGTATAAGAGTCTGGTAGCTTTCTATGCTTGTTGACTAAAACGAGTAACGAATCAGGATTATCAACAAGACTATATTGATCATCTGTTTTTTTGGCGGTCTCACTTGCTTTTGGGAACGGAGGAATTCCCTCTTTTTGGTGTTGTTCAATATGTCTTTTTGTTTCAACTGCTTCTGCTTGCTTGTTTATCAAAGGTTTGGATAGAAAATTTATTAAAGCAATAACAATGAGAATAATAATCGAAATTAAAAGGGTCCTTTTTATAATTCTTTTTTTAATCATGTTTAACCGATATAGTCCTTTCTAAATTGCTTGTACTTGAATATCTTTTTACATTATAAATCTATCTTATCTAAAAAGGAACAAAGGAGTGGTGACGTAATGAAAATGAAAAAAATTTGTAAAAAAAAGTCGATAATTATTCCTTTTTTTTTAAAATGACACAATTATAACCTTTCGCTAACTCTATTTTTTATGTAATATATACTTATAAAACGATTTAACGATTTTCGTGTTATATAGCTTTTTTGTAGTAAACAAATTGGGAGGGAACAACGAATGGATTTGGCATCAATCATTGGAATTATCCTAGGGATAGTTGCTATTGTGGTAGGAATGTTTTTGAAAGGAGCCCCGCTTAACGCCTTATTAAATCCGGCGGCATTTATGATTATTTTTATGGGTACATTTGCAGCGGTCTGTATCGCTTTTCCAATGAACCAATTAAAAAGAATTCCTAAATTATTCAAAATCATTTTCGGGAAAAATAAAAAAGAGATGACTTATGAAGAAATATTGGAATTGTTTGTGCATTGGACATCGGAAAGTAGAAAGTATGGTATTTTATCCTTAGAACAACAGCTAGATCAAGTAGAAGATGAATTTTTAATGAGGGGTATGAAATTTGTTATCGATGGTGTGTCAGCAGATGACCTTGAGCAAATATTAGAATCAGAAATTGAAGCAATAGAGGAGCGTCATACAAAAGGAGCTAGTCTTTTCACTCAAGCTGGTACATATGCACCGACACTCGGTGTTTTAGGGGCTGTAATTGGACTTGTAGCTGCATTGGGGAACTTAGCGGATATTGATAAGCTAGGTCATGCGATTTCTGGTGCGTTTATTGCGACAATTTTTGGTATTTTTTCTGGTTATGTGCTGTGGCATCCATTTGCAAACAAATTAAAACAAAAGTCTGCACAAGAAATTGAGAAGAAGCGTTTAATGGTTGAATGTTTATTAATGCTTCAAGCTGGTACGTATCCATTTGTTATGAGAAATCGTATTTTATGTGCACTCTCTGAAACTGAGCGTAAAAAGCTAGAACAGGGAGCGAAGAAAGATGAGTAGAAGAAAGAAGAAGAAAAAAAAGCATGAAGATCATATTGATGAGACCTGGCTAATTCCGTATGCGGACATGTTAACTTTGTTATTTGCATTATTTATCGTTTTGTTTGCGATGAGTAGTATTGATGCAGGGAAGTTTAAACAAATGGCAGTTGCTTTTAAGAAAGAGCTTTCAGGTGGGACAGGGAATAAAGAGTTTTTAAGTGAACAAAAGCCAATATCTGACAAGGATTTAAAAGAAACGCGCCCTGAGTCTGAAAAAATTAAGGAAAAAGCAGAGGCAGAAGTGAAGCAGCAGGAAATGAATGAATTAAAAGAATTACAAAAAAATATTGATAAATACATTGCAGAAAAGGGACTTCAATCTTCATTTAATACAGAGCTCACAGAACGTGGATTAATGGTAACAATTCGAGATAACGCACTTTTTGACTCTGGACAAGCTACTGTGAAGTTAGAGTCGCTGAATATGGCGCAGGAGATGTCCTCATTATTAGTTGCAGCATCTCCTCGAGAAATTACTGTATCAGGACATACAGATAATGTTCCAATCTCGAATGCGAATTTTGCTTCTAACTGGGAGTTAAGTACGCAGCGTGCTGTTAACTTTATGCAAGCACTACTCAAAAACAACCAATTACTTCCGCAAAAATTTAGTGCAATTGGCTACGGAGAATATCGTCCTGTTGCATCGAATGACACTCCGGAAGGAAGAACGAAAAATAGACGGGTAGAAGTATTTATTTTACCTCTTATAAAAGATAAAAAATAAAGGATGGCATTGTGCCACCCTTTATTTTTTATCTTCAAATGATTTTAAGTTGTCTCTACGAATTTTATCTTTTTCTGCATCAGATTTTTTAAAGTCATAGTTATATAAAGAACCTTCCCAGTCACCATACATAGGATTTGGGAAAACGATAAATTTTTCGCCAAATTGTGCTTTTAATTCTTCTACTTTCTTATTGCGATCTTGCGTAGATAATCCATCAAAACCAATGAAGTCTGATAAATTATCACCGAATAATAAGACGATATCATGCGTTGATGAAACGAGTTCACGACGCTTTTCTTTTCCCTTTTCTTTCGGCTCTTGTAGTAAGATATGTTCTTTCGTTGCTTGTGGAGCACCGATACGTTCTAAATTTTTAATTGTTGCATCTAACTGATTCGTTTTACGATTTGAAATGTAGTAAATATCTACACCTTTTGATTCTGCATGTTTTAAGAAATCAATTGCACCAGGAAGAGCTTCCGCTTCTGCTTTGTTAATCCATTCATCCCACTTATAAGGATAGCCTTTTCCTGTTTTTACAGTCATTGCTTGGTGTGGACTGTTATCAACAACAGTTTCATCTAAGTCTAGTACTACAGCCGGTTTCTTGCTTGTCCCCTTAGCAAGAACTGCATCTAGCTTTTGTGTACCGATGTTGTAGCCTTGGTAGTATAATGCTTTTGCTTCACCAGATGTTTGATACCATAAGTCAGCCATTAATTGTTGATCTGTTAATTGGACTTTTTCTTCTTTTGCTTTTGCTGATGTCTGTTCTGCCCCCATGTTGCATGCTGTTAAAGTTGTAGATAACAACGCAACAGATAACAGAGTTGTTAATGTTCTCTTTTTCATAGTGTCCTCCCTAAGGTGTGTAATTTAACACTTGATTATATCACGATAAAATAATGGGAAGTAAATGTAATTTTGCATATTTATATACGTATATAATTTATTGTGTGCAATGTTATAATAAAATATGGTAAAAATATACGTATTTTGAATAGTATTAAATGTATAGGACTAATTTTAAGGAGAGAAAAGTATGACATTGCAGATTCAACAATTAACCAAGCAGTTTGGTGAAAACGTTGCAGTGAATCATCTGAATCTTACTCTGCCGAAAGGTGAAGTATTAGGACTGTTAGGACGAAACGGTGCAGGAAAAACAACAACTATTAAAATGCTGTTAAGTTTATTAACACCAAATAAGGGCAGTATTACGTGGGATGGGAAAGAGATTTCGGAGAGTGGTGTGACAATTGGTTATCTTCCCGAAGAGAGAGGCTTGTATACGAAAAGTCGAGTAATTGATCAACTTCGCTATTTTGGTAGATTAGAAGGAATGACAAAAAAAGCAGTAGATGCAGCTATTGATTTTTGGTTAGGGAAATTAGCGATTCCTGAATATAAGCATAAGGTTGCGGGGGAATTATCAAAAGGGAATCAACAAAAAATTCAATTAATCGCAGCGCTTCTACATGACCCTGAGCTACTCATTTTAGATGAACCGTTTAGCGGGCTGGATCCCGTAAATGCTGAAATGCTAGCAAATATTATTGAAGAACAAGTTCAAAGAGGGAAAACAATTATTTTATCCAGTCATCGTATGGAACAAGTTGAATCGTTTTGTCAGCATGTGTGTATTTTGAAGCAAGGTGAAGCGGTTGTAGAAGGTCACTTAAGTGATATAAAAAAAGAATACGGATTTCGAAACTTAACAATTGAAGATAACGAAGAAAATGAAAAAGCATTGCAGACATTACAGATTGTGTATGAGAAACGTCTTGGTTATCTTTATATTAAAGTTCAGGAAGATACAGAGGCCCTATCAATCTTACAAAAATTACAAGATCAAGGTATGCATTTACGTCAGTTTAAAATGCTAGAACCGACCTTAAATGAAATCTTTGTAGAAAGGGCGAAATAAGAATGCGTAAATTTTTTCATGTGTTTTCGTTTTATTTTAGAGAATCATTTCTTTCTAAAAAATCACTAATTACAAGTGGGATTTTATTTTTAGTGGTATTTGGAGTTTTTGCTTTTAATCACTTTACTGCTGATAAAGATAAAAATAAAGACAAAGACAAGCTGGCAATCGTAATGGATAGTTCGACATATACCGTGCAAGAAGAGATGTTAAATAAAATTCTTCCATCAGCCCAAATACGAGTAGAAAAGAAAGAACAGCTAGAAAAATTTCATAAGCAAGTTGAAGAAGGGGAGTTAGATGGCCTCTTTTACGTTACAGAAAAAAATGGAGTACCCGAAGTAACGTATATGTATAATGGTTTTCCAAGTAAAGAAACGTCTACTATTATAGCGAACTATTTAAAACAGCAATATATGCAAGTGATTCTTTCGAACCATAAGGTGCCGTCTGATGTAGCGCGGCAATTACAAGCAGATATTTCGGTGAAAGAAGAAGCGATTAAAGATCGTGCTTCCTCCTTCGGTATTGCATATGCGTTTATATTTGTACTATATATGTTTATCATGGCGTTTGGAAATACAATTGCGATGAATATCGCATCAGAAAAATCTTCTCGTGTTATGGAGATTATGCTTTCGAAAGTGAAACCATTGTATATGATGTACGCTAAAATTCTTGCTGTTGTTACAACAGCGTTACTTCAAATTGCTATCCTTGCATGTGGTTTTCTCGTTCCAGTTTTAATTGGATGGATAGATTTAGATAATGCGTCTTTATTTGGTCTTCCAATTGATTTTGCAAAGTTAGATGCAAAAGTTATTAGTTTGTTTATTGTATTTTTCATTACGGGCTATTTATTGTATGCGATGATGTATGCGGCAGCTGGAGCTGTTGTATCAAAAACGGAGGACTTACAATCAGTATCATTTCCAGTCGCAATTTTAATTATGGCAGCGTTTTTCATTAGTATTAAATCATTATCAGATCCAAATAGTACAATTGTTGTGATTAGCTCATATATTCCTTTCTTTACGCCAATGGTCACATTCTCACGTGTTGTAGCTGGAGAAGCTGGTGCTTTAGAAATTAGCATTGCCTTATCGTTATTACTTGCGACAATTCTCCTTTTAAACTTTATTACAAGTCGCATTTACGTAAACGGTGTTATGAGCTATTCCGATAAAGTGAAATTTAAAGATCTCACTAAATTTATAAAGCGTCATTAATACAGAAAAATCCTGATTCTTTTAGAAGTAAATCAGGATTTTTTTTTCTGGATTTACAATGCTATTTATTATATACCACTTTCTTTCGCTTTATATAACGAAAGAAAGTGGTATATAATAAAAGGCACGTTGTTTTTTGTGATTGATAGAGAATGGAATAAAGGAGGGGAATACAAGTGGGGATTAGTAGTCGTTTTACGGTGGCTGTTCATATGTTAACATTGCTAGCAGTGGACAGAACTTCACGTTGTACGTCTGAATGGATTGCTGGTAGTGTCAATACAAACCCAGTCGTTATTCGCCGAATTACAGGAATGCTAAAAAAAGCAGGACTAGTTGATGTGCAAGCTGGAAAAGGCGGCACTTCTTTAGCTCGAGATTTAGCCGAAGTGACATTACTTGATGTATACAAAGCGGTTGAAGTTGTGGAGGAAGGACATTTATTTTCTTTTCACGATAATCCGAACGTACAATGTCCAGTTGGGGCAAATATTCAAAATGTGTTAGAAATTATATTATTGCAAGCGCAAGAAGCGATGGAAAATGTACTTGCAAATGTAAAAGTAAAACAGCTCGTTACGAATTTAGAAGAAAAAATAAAACGATAAAAGAACCTAGCCTTCTATCATGCAAGGCTAGGTTCTTTTTCATTAAGCGTTACGCACTGTGAAGCGTTGACGTAAGAATTGAGGAGTTTCTACTTCATCTAATAAAGCAACGGCGTAGTTTGGAATGGAAACGCGGCTTTCGCCGTTTTCATCCGTTAATAACTGGTCTGTACCTGTTACATATTTGCCTGTGCGTTCCCCAGGTTCGATCATTGCAGCGGGGCTTAAATTTGTCCAGTTAAAGTCCGACTGTTTATATACTTCTAATGCATCGCGGTGTGCTAATGCGATTGGTTTCCAATCGGCAGGAAAGTCTGATGTATCCACAACTTGTAAGCCAGGTGCTACTTCTAAACTACCTGCGCCTCCAACTGATACTAGACGAGAGATGCTAGCTTGGTTTGCTGCTTGTAATAAAGAATGTGTTGCTTCTACAAGTTTCTCCTCTTCACCATGTTTAGGACCAAATGCACTAATTAATACGTCATGATTTACTGCTTCTTTTGCAATGCTGCTTGTATGAAAGATATCACCTGTTACAACATGTAAATTTTCATGTGTCGTTTCTACGCGAGATGCATCGCGCACAATAGCTGTTACTTCGTGCCCTCGTGTTAAAGCTTCCTCAATGATTTGTTTTCCGATATTACCAGTTGCGCCTACTACTGCAAGTTTCATGTTCATTCTCCTTTTTCATTTTATATAAAAATGTATTTATCTGCACTTAAGTTGTAACTTGTTCGATTACAACTATATGTAACCATTATAGTTACTACTATATTTTTTTGTCAACAGAAAAAACAAATTGAAGAAAGAGAAAGTTTCTATTTTATTTAAAGCAAACAGAAAACAAGGGGGGAATAAAGAAAAGGGCACCGCAGAAAGCAGCGCCCTTATTCATAAGAACTTGGCATAAGCAACATGAGAATGAAATAAGCTAAAAAACCTGTTCCGAAACATAAGATAGCGATTAGCCAAAGAATGCGAATCATACTTGTGCTTATGCCGAAATATTCTCCTAAACCACCGCATACGCCGAGAAACACTTTATCTGTTGAAGATTTACACAATCTTTTTTCTGTCATGAACGTCTCTCCTTTTCATAATTCATCATTTTTTATGTAGCAATGAACAGGAACGATTGAATTATATTGCGATTTTTAGAGAGAAGATGACTGCTTTATCCCGCATTAGCGGACAATGCTTGTGAAAGTGCAAACAATTTTTTATAAATACATGCAATTTCTGCTTATTTGTATTCACCACGCCTTGCTTCTATTCATACAATATCTTGACTAAATAAACACCCAACTTACACACATACAGCTCTGGCTTAAGCAAGGAGGGTTATACCAATTGAAGGAAAAAGAATATCAATCTAAACCGTTGCTCACAAAAAGAGAAAGAGAAGTGTTTGAGTTACTCGTTCAAGATAAAACAACAAAAGAAATTGCAAGTGAACTTTTTATTAGTGAAAAGACCGTACGTAATCATATTTCAAATGCAATGCAAAAGCTAGGAGTTAAAGGACGCTCACAAGCAGTTGTCGAGCTCCTTCGTATGGGAGAGCTTGAACTATAAAGGATAAAACCGGCTTTCAGGTGAAGAAAAGCCGGTTATTTTTGTATCTTGCAAATTACTAGGAAAAGGAGGAAAATGAAAAGGTCTATTCATGTACATAAGGTGAACCTTCTATTATTCTATGAATGAGTGCACTGTTTGGAAATGTACAGTTAGATTATGAAAGAGAAAACGGGGCGATTGTTTTGAATAGAGCGATTGGTGTAATTGATTCAGGTGTTGGTGGTTTAACAGTAGCGAAAGAATTAATTCGACAATTACCGAAAGAGCGAATTATATATTTAGGAGATACAGCACGTTGCCCGTATGGTCCGCGATCTCGTGAAGAAGTAAGACAATTTACATGGGAAATGACAGAGTATTTACTAGCACAGGATATTAAGATGCTTGTAATTGCTTGTAATACTGCAACGGCAGTTGTGCTTGAAGAAATGCAAAAGAAATTATCTATTCCAGTTGTAGGTGTCATTCATCCAGGTGCGCGTACAGCACTTAAAGTGACAAATACGTACCATGTGGGTGTAATTGGAACGATTGGAACAGTAAAAAGCGGTGCATATGAATACGCGTTAAAATCGATTAACAACCGCGTATTAGTAGAGAGTTTAGCTTGTCCGCCGTTTGTTGAGCTTGTAGAGAGCGGGAATTTTGAGAGTGAAATGGCGTATGAAGTGGTAAGAGAAACATTGCAACCATTGAAGAACACGGAAATTGATACGTTAATTTTAGGTTGTACACATTATCCGATTTTAGGACCAGTTATTGGGCGGGTTATGGGCGATTCCATACAATTGATTAGTTCAGGTGATGAAACAGCTCGTGAAGTAAGTACGATTTTGTATCATAGTAAGATGCTGTATGATATAGAAGAGCAAAGTGATCATCTTTTCTTAACAACAGGAGAAATTGATGTGTTTAAAGAAATTGCTTCAAAATGGTTCGGACAACCGATTGAGAATGTGAAGCATATCGTTTTATAAAGCTACTGTTTATGTAAAATATATAAAAGACCAGCCTTATTCAATGTGTATTTGAATAAGGCTGGTCTTTTGTTTGACTGGAAATCATAGTTTAAAGATGAATGAGTCAATACTGTTCATAAGAGCTCGATTGACGAAACTAACCCAACTGATGGTTAGTTTCACTTGATAAGTTGCGGAAGAACAGCTGTTAGTTCTTGTTTGATTCGTTTTGCAAATGCTGGATGTTTACCTGAAGTAGATATACTTACAATATACTCATGATCTCGAATAACAGCAGGTGTGTGAAAAGATGATTGTGTGCCGTCACTTACGATATTAACCCACTGAAAATCATGCGCTGCTTGTTTGACCCTTATATTTACATCGTGATGATTTGTTGCGGCATAAATGAGATGAGCATCTTGTATGTCTTCATCTGTGAACGCTTTTTGTTTCCATGTAATATAGGAGAGTTGCTTCATTTCCTCGCAAATGTCCGGACTCACAACGGTGACAAGGGCTCCTGTATCCTGTAATCCACACGCTTTTCGGTATGCAATTTTGCCACCTCCGATAATGACAACACGCTTGCCTTGTAGATTACATATAAGGGGATATAAGTTACACATGTACATATTCCTCCATTCGTTCTAATAATGCGGACTTCATATAGGGATCAAATTGAAGGCAGTTACATGTTGTCACGTTCGTATGTGTGTGTGCATGGCGCTCAATTTTTCGAAGTAATAATCCGGTAAAGAGAAGGTATGGCATGACATATACATGCTCGGTCGCTGTTGCTATACGATCAAGTTCTTCGGTAAAAGAAGGTGATCCTTTTGTTAAAAAAGAGCAGGAAACTCGTATGTTAATTTTTCGCTCAACTGCTTCTCCAATTTGCTGTAATTCATGTATAGGCTGAGGGTCGCTACTGCCTCGGCCGACGAGTAGAATTTCGCTATCTTGTATAGGCAATGCTTCTTGTATTCTTTTGATTACAAGTTCAATCATGAGCGGGTGTGTACTAAATGGTGGTACAACTGAAAATATAATATGCGGATAGCGCTTTTTCAGTTGATCAATTTCGAAAGGAACGTCACGTTTATAATGAGCCGCTGCAAATAATAAAACAGGGACAAGTAAAACTTCAGTTGCTCCATCTAAAATTGCTTCTGTAATTGCATCTTGGACAGTTGGTGTTGTGAGTTCAAGAAAGCCGATTTTTTGAATACCTTCATTTCGCTCCTTTATAACGGACTGGACAAAGCGGATGAATTGCTCATTGCCTTCTTGTAATCGACTGCCGTGCCCAATATAAACAATTCCTTTCATTGTGCCGTCACTTCTTTCTCGTTAAAAATCGCTTGTAATTCATAATCGATGTTTTGGAATCCGACTTTATTTGCGTACTGTAAAGTTAGTTCATCAGTATACGAGAATGGTAAATTGACAATATGCATGAAACCAAGGCGTCTGGCTTCCGCTATAAATGTATCAATTGCGGCACGTCCTTCAAATACAATGCTATCCCATGTAAATTCAGAGAGCATACGTGTATGAATTTCATCAAAACGATAATCTATTTTATATTCATGTGTCATTATATAAGAACCAGGGCCGATTTTTTCTTGAATAACAGCAATCCGGTTAATATTCCGTCCGAGATACACAGTTGATTTTGTAGAAAAACTTGCTTGTTCACTGATAAGCCCATATTTCATAAGTGCTTCCTCGGTAGTATGATTCATATGCTGGAGAACTCCTTGTAAGGAACGGATATCTTTCCGATGCTGTGTACATGATTGTAACAAGATTGCAACGCTTTCGGCTGAACAGAAAACAAGACGCTTGGCATCGAATATTTCACGGAGTTGTTCCTGTGTTAACGTGTAATCTCGTTTTTGGAAAGTTGGAATTTGATAAGTTTCTGCTCCAGCTTCTTGTAATGTTTGGTCTGCTTTACTTGTTTTATTTGATGAAGAGGCGAGCAAAACTTTTTTTCCATGTAATGGCTTATGCTCTTTCCAAGCGATTTGTTTACGTAAGGATACGACATCCCCAACAATTGTCATGGAAGGATTTGAAATGTGTTCCTTTTTGACACTATCAACAATTGTGGAGAGCGTACCTGTAACAACTCGCTGTCTTCCGGTTGTCCCCCATTCGATGACTGCTACTGGTGTATCTTTTTTCTTTCCGGTTTGTAGTAAGTTTTCGCAAATGGTTGGTAAGTTTTTAATACCCATATAAAAGGCAACAGTATCACTATTTAAGAGTGAGTTGTAGTTGACATGATCCTGAATTGGTCCTTTTGTATGACCAGTTAGTAATGTCACGCTATTACTGTAATCGCGATGGGTGAGAGGGATGCCGGCATACGCGCTTGCGGCGATGCTAGATGTAATACCTGGTACAATCTCATATGGAATGTTTTCTGCTGCTAAAGTGGCTGCTTCTTCACCAACTCGGCCAAAGATAGAGGGGTCTCCGCCTTTTAAGCGGACAACAGTCTTACCTTCTTTGGCAGATTGAAGTAAATGCGTGTTAATCATTTCTTGGCGCATAATATGATTTGTTGGCATTTTTCCGCAATAGACAAGTTCGCATGTTGACTTCGTATAGCGAAGTAAATTTTGATTCAACAAGCGGTCATATAGAACAATGTCTGCTTTTTGTAAGCAATCGATTGCCTTTTTTGTAATAAGCCCTTCATCACCAGGTCCTGCACCAACTAAATATACGTATCCGTTCATCTTTACACCTCATCTGTTTTTACTGGAAAGGAAGCCGAGAAGGGGCTTCCTTGTATAAGTTACATGTATATATAAATATCGCCATCAATAATTTGTACTTCATACGTTTGAATACAGCCATCATCAGGTTTTTGTACTTCACCTGTTCGTAATGAAATTTTCCAATCGTGCAGCGGACAAAAGACAAATTCGCCAGAAACAATTCCTTCCGCTAATGGACCATTTTTATGAGGACACCGATTTTCTACAGCGCGAATGTCACCGTTTGCTAGACGAAATAAGGCAATAGACATGTTCTTTATGCGCACTTCCTTACCGATTTGTACAGGAAGATCCGCGGCAGCCATAATTTTTATTTTTTCTTTCGTTTGTAACATATGAATCACTCCTTATTTTACACTCTCTACTTCATACATCGTTTTTAGTGACTCGGTTTCTAGTGCTTGTCCCCAAGCTTCTTCGTAGGTATTTCGTGCTGTTTGGAAGCGTTCGTTTAATATAGCGACCATGCTTTCATCTTGCAGCACTTCTTTTATTTGATCTAAGCCTATTCGTTCTACCCAAGGAGCTGTACGTTCGCCGTAAATACCAGTTTCACGATAGTATTGTACGTACGCTGTGGCGATGCGAAGTACATCTTCTTCTGAAGGAACAATCATTACAAAGTCAGCTTCACGTACTTCTGTACCGCCGTTACCCCCGATATAAAGCTGGAAGCCATTTTCAACACAAACGACGCCAAAGTCTTTCGTTAATGCTTCTGCACAGTTGCGCGGACAACCTGTTACACCCATTTTCATTTTATGTGGTGTATCTACCATTTCTAATGACTGCTCAAGCAACATGCCAAGTCCTAATGAATCCTTTGTACCGAAGCGGCAGAAGCGGGAGCCAACGCATGATTTTACATTGCGAAGAGACTTCGAATAGGCGTAGCCAGAATTCATATCAAGATCAGCCCACACTTTTGGTAAATCTTCTTTTTTAACACCATATAAACCGATGCGGCTTGCACCTGTTATTTTCACGAGCGGGACGTCGTATTTCTTAGCAACTTCTGCGATTTTCATTAAATCATCTGCTGTTGTAACGCCGCCGTACATACGTGGAATCACAGAAAATGTTCCGTCATGTTGAATATTTCCATTCATTCTTTCGTTAACGAAGCGGGATGCTTTATCATCGGCATACTCTTCTGGACAAATCATACGTAAATAATAATTTAATGCAGGGCGGCATTTTGAACAGCCTTCTTCGTGCGAGAAGTTAAGAACGTTTCGTACTTCTTTCGGTGACTTTAACCCTTTCTCATGAATTGCAGCTACAACTTCATCGCGAGATAAGGTTGTACACCCGCACATGCCTGCAACTTGGACAGAAGCGTCAAAGTTATCTCCAAGTGTATGAGATAAAATTTGTTCCACAACTGGGCGACATTTACCGCAAGAACCTGCTGCTTTTGTACACCCTTTTACTTCTTCGAATGTCTTTAAGTCTTGTTCTAAAATAGCGTTAACAATTGTTCCTTTTGTGACACCGTTGCATCCGCAAACAGTTTCATCAGCACTCATACTTGCAACGTCAAGTCCGTTATCTTCACCAGCTTTATGAAGAAGAGAAGCAGGTGTATATTCTTGTATATCTTCTTCTTTTTTTAACATGCTGAAGAGGCGTGTGCCGTCAGTTGTATTTCCGTATAAAACAATACCAACAACTTTATTGTCTCGGATGAGTACCTTTTTATAGGAACGTGTGCATTCATCGAAAATGGAGATTGCTTTTGTCTTATCATCTTCATAAATTTGACCAGCAGAGAATAAATTGCATCCTGCAACTTTTAGCTGTGTACCGACGATGCTGCCAGTATATCCACTTGTTTGTGTATCTGTAATGTGTTTTGCTAATATAGCACCTTGTTCATAAAGTGGTGCAACAAGTCCATATGCAATCCCGTCATGTTCTGCGCATTCTCCAACTGCATATATTGCTTCATCATTTGTTTGCATATAGTCATTGACTACAACACCACGGTTTACAATTAAATCAGCATCTTTTGCTAATTGTGTATTCGGACGTATTCCAACAGCCATCACAATTAAATCGCATGTTACAATATCGCCATCTGCAAATTGAATGCCCTCAACGTGGTTTGTACCAAGAATTTTTACTGTTTTCTTTTCCATAAGGAACTTCATACCTTGTGATTCTAAATCTTCGCGTAGTAGTGAAGCTGCTTTAGCGTCGAGTTGTTGTTCCATTAAGTGCGGCATTAAATGAACAACATGTACGTCCATTCCTAAGTCAATAAGTCCTCGTGCTGCTTCTAAACCAAGCAATCCCCCACCAATGACAACAGCTTTTTTATATTGTTTAGCGGTATCCATCATAAATTGTGTATCTTCAATTGTACGAAAACCTGTTACACCAGGGAGGTTTGCACCTTCCACTGGTAAAATAAATGCACTGGATCCTGTTGCGATTATGAGTTTGTCGTACATAACAAGACGATTTTTTTCTGTAACAATGACTTGTTCTTCTCGATCAATTTTCAGCACTTTTTCATTTGTATACAACGTAATATCATTTTCTTCGTACCAACTATATTCGTTCATAATGATATCTTGCATGTTTGTCTTTCCTTGTAGGACGTGGGAGAGCATAATGCGATTATAGTTTGGGTGCGGTTCATCTCCAAAAATGGTAATGTCATATAAGGTATCGTTTTGTTTTAAAATTTCTTCGATGCAGCGTATTCCAGCCATACCATTCCCGATCATGACTAAACGTGTTTTCATATTTATTTCCCTTCTTTTATGTGAAATGTTTAACAAACTTTTATACTTGTATTATAAAAGTTTTGGAAAATAAGGAGATGTGATATTTATCACATCTTTGGAGGATTCATAAATTGTTCAAAAATGTATATAATCTATTTTTGCATTTGATGATTGGATCCTACTAGTTATAGGTAGTAATCCGTTGCTAATAGAAAATTCCTTTTATCTAGATGTTTTTTTAAAAAGATAAGTTGTCATTGCTTGTTCTAAAGTGAAAACGAGGCTCGTATATATATAGTACAAACTTAGATTTTTTTAGGGGGAAAGCGTATGCCTAAATCGACTTTCAAATGGATTGTTTGTGCTACATTAAGTACAGTTTTATTAACGGGATGCGGTTTGTTTAGTAAGGAAAAAGGGACAGAGCAAATTGATCCACCTAAGAAAGTAACATATACGGATGGTGAGAAGAAAGAAACTGCAAAACAAGGGGAAACAAAAAAATTAGATTTATATCTTGTAGATAAAAATGGTTATGTTGTGCCGCAAACGGTACAGTTACCCGCTCCGAAAGATAACGCAGTAATTAAGCAGTCATTACAATACCTAGTGAAAGACGGACCGGTAACAAATGTATTGCCAAATGGATTTCAAGCTGTGCTCCCAGCGGATACAGAAATGACAGTTGATGTGAAAAAAGATGGGACTGCAGTTGTTGACTTTTCAAAAGAACTGAAAAACTATAAAAAAGAAGAAGAACGCCGCATTGTAGAAGCGGTTACTTGGACATTAACGCAGTTTAAAGAAGTAAAGAATGTGAAGTTCAGCATGAATGGGCAAGATTTAGCGAAAATGCCTGTTGCTGGTACGCCGATTGGTAATGGATTCAGCCGAGCGAATGGTATTAACTTTGATGATGAGCAAGTTGCGGATCTTGCAAATACAAAACCAATTACGCTGTATTTCTTAGCGCAAAATAATAAGCAAACGTATTATGTGCCGGTAACGCGCCGCGTTGCTGAAGGGAAAGAAAATGAAGCTGCGACAATTGTAAAAGAACTTGTGAAAGGACCGTCGCAGAAATCGGCGTTAACATATGATTTTAATCCAGATGTGAGGTTAATTAATGAACCAAAACTTGAAAAAGGGACCGTGACATTGAACTTTAATGAAAATATTTATGCAAATAAAGATAAAAGTGCGATTTCCAACTATGTATTACAGTCGCTTGTATTATCTTTAACAGAAAAACAAGGTGTGGAAAAAGTGTCCATTCAAGTGAATGGAAAGGCAAATCTTGTTACAGAAAAAGGTGATAAATTAATAAAACCGGTCGATCGGCCACAAAACGTGAATACAGGTGGTTTTTAAACAGAAATAATTTGATATACTGAATGTAGGAAGAGAAGGGGAATGCAGCTAATTCCCCTTCTTTTATTTCAATACATAACATAAATTTTGAATGGGCTATACTAACAAGTAGTAGTTACAAGGGGGTTATTTTTTATGCGAGTAGATGGTAGACAAGCATCAGATTTGCGTCGTATACATATTCAAACGAATTATTTAAAACATCCAGAAGGATCGGTATTAATTGAAGTTGGTGATACGAAGGTGATTTGTACAGCAACGATTGAAGATCGAGTTCCTCCGTTTATGAGAGGGGAAGGAAAAGGATGGGTTACAGCGGAGTATTCCATGATTCCTCGTGCAACAGAACAGCGTACTATCCGTGAATCAAGTAAAGGAAAAGTAACGGGACGTACAATGGAAATTCAACGTTTAATTGGACGAGCATTGCGTGCTGTTGTTGATTTAGAAGCGCTTGGTGAAAAAACAATTTGGATTGACTGTGATGTCATTCAAGCTGACGGCGGAACGCGAACTGCTTCGATCACCGGTGCATATGTAGCGATGGTATTAGCATTTGAAAAGCTTGTGGAAGCCGGGAAAGTATCGAAACTTCCAGTGAAAGATTTCTTGGCGGCAACGTCTGTTGGGATCGTTGATGAGCATGGAGTTGTATTAGATTTAAATTATGCAGAAGATTCTAAGGCGAATGTTGATATGAATGTCATTATGACAGGAAAAGGACACTTTGTTGAAGTACAAGGTACAGGAGAAGAAGCGACATTTAGCCGCGGTGAATTGAACGAGTTGCTTGATGTAGCAGAACAAGGGATTTTACGGCTTGTTGAAATACAAAAAGAAGCATTGGGTGATATTGTAACTCATATGGAATAGAGGTGGAAATATGAAACAAGTTGTCGTAGCAACAAAGAATGCCGGGAAAGTACGTGAATTTGCCGAGCTATTTGAAAAATTTGATTTAGAAGTAAAATCACTTTATGATTTTCCTCATATTGAAGAAGTAGAAGAAACAGGTGAAACGTTTGAAGAAAACGCGATTTTAAAGGCGGAACATCTGTGTAAAGAGCTAGATGAAATTGTCATTGCTGATGATTCTGGTTTAATTGTAGATGCATTGCAGGGGAAACCAGGAGTACACTCTGCTCGTTATGCAGGTGAGGAAAAGGATGATCAAGCTAACATTCAAAAAGTGTTAGACGGATTAAAGAATATTTCAATGGAGAAACGTACGGCACGTTTTTACTGTGCATTAGCTGTTGCATTCCCGCAAGAAGATAAAGAACCATTGATGGTAAATGGAACGTGTGAAGGGAAGATTTTAGAACAGCAGCGCGGGGAAAATGGTTTTGGATATGATCCTATTTTTTATGTAGAAGAATACAAAAGCGCGATGGCGGAATTGTCGTCGGATGAGAAAAATAAAATTAGTCATCGCGGACGTGCGCTTCGTAAATTAGAAGAAAAAATTCCAGTCTGGTTTTTAGGGGAAGAATAAAGTGAAACTGCTATTCGTGGGGTCTTACTGCCCACGAATAGCAGGATAATAAGGGAGCGAAACCGATGAAGGCGTTAATTGTGAGCGACAGTCACGGTTCTGTAAAAGAGTTAAAGCAATTAAAAGAGCAGTACGAGGGAAATGTAGATGTGATGATTCATTGCGGTGATTCGGAATTAACATCGCAGCACGCTGAACTAGAAGGATTTCATGTAGTGAAAGGAAACTGTGATTTTACGGGAGACTTTCCAAATGATATTCTTACAGAAGTACAACATACACGGTTTCTTATCACGCATGGACATTTATACAATATTAAAATGACGCTGCAAACACTTTTATATCGTGCCAAAGAAGCTGAGGCAAATGTCGTTTGCTTCGGTCATTCGCATATATTAGGAGCAGAAATCATAGACAATGTTTTATTTATCAATCCAGGAAGTATTCTCTTGCCTCGTTCGAGAAGAGAAAAAACATTTGCCTTATTTGAAATAGAAGAGGGTATAATGGACATTCGCTTTCTTACTTTAGAAGGCACAATCGTAGCGCAAAAAACATTAAAAATAGGGTGAAAAACTCTTCACCCTATTTTTAAAAAATGGTGTTGACTTTCATTGGTATCGATAATATAATAAGTAATGTCGATGAGGCAATTAGAAAAAATCATATCATGCGGGTGTAGTTTAGTGGTAAAACAAGAGCCTTCCAAGCTCTGGTCGAGAGTTCGATTCTCTTCACCCGCTCCATGTCCCAGTAGCTCAGCAGGATAGAGCAACGGCCTTCAAGAATAGGAGCCTTTATAGGGAAACAAGAACCTATAAAGTGGACGACACTATATCGGTGAAGCCTTAACAGTACGGCTGATGGTAATACCGAGGAAACTTACGATCTTCTAAGAAGATTGAGGAGTTTTGAATGATTAAGGAAACACCTTAATGGTAAAAACTCTAAAGTATGATGAAAATCATCGTGAGGTTCCGTAGAGACTACACGTGTCGCACCTGAAATGGTGAAGATATAGTCCAGACTACAAACAGTATTTGCTGGTAGCGAAAGCTATGGTGGTAAGCTAAGCCGTCGGTCGGGAGTTCGAATCTCTCCTGGGACGCTACAGAGAAGTGCATGAGTGCACTTCTTTTTTTTATACCTCTTATATCGTTTGTTTAAACGGTGTGAGAGGTTTTTTGTTTTGGTTAAAAGAAAAGGTAGTAAAGGAATCTGTAATCTTTAATCTGCTTTAACTTTTGATTATGTTAAAAATTAAAGCAGGTTATTTGAATAATGAACAGAATATTTATTTTAGTAGTAGAAATATCGAATGGGAAGATTTGTAGTTCGCGAGGGGATAAATAAGTGAAACAATTTTTAGTTGTAATAACGGTTATGGTCATAGGGATTGTAGGGCTTGTGGGCTATGTTCTTGTGCAAGATGGATTTGATATTAAGGTGAAAAATCAAACAAATAAAGAAGTGTCGGGTTTATATTTGACTTATGATAATATTAAATCGGATATTAAGATACCCTTAATTGCATCAGGTGAAATTTATAAACTCAATGTAAATCCAACCGAGAATTCGAATAAGGATTTTGATGAGGGTGCAATGAAACTTCAATATAAAGATAACAAAGGAATTTTACACACAGAATATGTGATTGGATATTTTGAAAAAGGTTATTCTGGAAATGCTGTAATAACGATAAAATCTATTGATGACAATGGAAAACTTGATATAGAAATTAAAGAAAATACATCTTTGTATTAAAATGTGCAATTCTGGTTCGTCACCGTAACATGGGGTTGATTTTTTGAAAGTGAATCATTTTCAATACACGGAATGGAGAGTGGCGACTCCTGCGGGAATAGCGAGGAAAGTGAGACTCCGCAGGCTTGCTGAGGAGGCTCGCTCTCGCCCGCGGAAAGCGTCCACTCGGAGTGGGGTGTACATCTATCTAAATGTCACCCCCGTCTTTTGGTGATGAACCGCAATTCTTCATTAAAAGTTATTTTTTGGTACTAAGGTTTTTTATTTGTTTCTTGAACGTATTCTTTTTTGCATCAGCCAATAGAATGGCAATGCTAGAAAGAACGGCAGGGTAGATTGCGTTGTTTGTTTCAAAGAACCGTCAGAGAAGTAAAGTGTATTTTGGTACATAAGCCAACTAATTTGAAACATATACCCAAAATGTATAAAGGATGATTATAGCTAGTAAATAAATAGAGGGATTATCGATATGTTAAGTTTCATGTGATTTTCCTTCAAAAAGATATAGAGCAAAAAAGGAAAGTGTCCTAAAGGATACTTTCCTTTTTTGTGATGTCATATTAATTGTTAATAAACTTTTCAAACACAAACCCAAAATCTTTTACATTGTACTGTTTTTTCGTATCCACAAGCCAGTTGAACGCAATTTGATTAATTTCTCTAAACTGTGCTGCAAGATCTACTTCGGCATTTTTTACACTACCTAATGTAGAAGATGCCATTTCTAGGCTTTTATGAGCGTATTGCGTTGCGATGTCATTTTCGTGAGTAATTTCAGCAATTTTTAGAAGTGCTTTATATAAATCTTTTACTTCTTCAATATGTTTTTTATGTATGTCAATGGAGTAATGTTCCCCGCCCATAGTAAATTTAATTTCGATATCTAAATCGACGGTTCCAGCTGTTTCAAGCAGGACGTTCGAAATTTTATATGTGTTGTAATTATAACGGCGAAGTGTACGTTTCTTGCTTACCGCACTCGTGCCGTCAACGTGAATAAGAGCGGTATTTGTAAAGCAATACTCGTCTGTTTTTGATTTGATTAAAAAATAAATTTTTTCATTTTCTTCATGCATCACATAATCGTCAGCATCTACTTTATCGTAATCAGCAGGGGTAATAACGGATCCAATATCACTTAGGCCAAGCATATCAGCTGCAACTTTTTTGAACATAGTGAATCATCCTTTCGTTATTGTTTTCAGAATCATCGCAATAATATTATATCATTTGCGTGGAAAGAAATGTTAAATATAAGAAGGAAGAAACGAACGATGGAATGAAATTTTATAGTGGTAATTCTGTTTGAGAAAATCTCTATAGGTGGTGTTATTGTGTATCATCATACAAAAACAAAAGGGGATTTAGGAGTTTTAAAAGCACAAGTTGATTTGTATGAAAAGGGTTATATGATACTTGTTCCTCATACTGAACATGCTCCTTTTGACCTTATTGCTTATAAAGATGGCGTGTTTACACGGATTCAAGTGAAATATAGAGAATTGAATGACAAAGGAATTCTTGAAATAAGATTTCGCTCCAGTTATTCAACTGGAAAAGGGACAACTATGAAAAATGTAGATAAAGAAGAAATTGATGTTTATTGTGTGTATTGTCCTCAAACTGATTTGTGTTATTATTTCGATCCTAAAGTCTTTCGGAAATCAATTAGTTTAAGAGTTAAAGCTCCGCAAAATTATCAAGAAAAGTATATAAATTTTGCGGATAAATATAGGGAAATACCATAAAACTACCCCAGTATATGTTAACTGGGATATTGTTTTTTGAGAAATCTTACAATTCTGTAAGGTATATGTAAGGTAGTTCGATGGTAACTATTTCTAAACATTTTATAATAAAGGTAACAAAGACGAATCGAGGAGGAAAAGTAATGAAAGGATTAGCTGTAGCGGCTTTAACAATTGCTTTTGGTGTTGCTGCGTATGACAAACTAGCGCACATGATCGAGGTTGTGAAACAGTTAATAGCATAAATAAAGACTTAAGGGGACAGAGAATGGAATGGCTATTAGGAATGATTGGCGTTTGTAGTGTAATCTTATTATTCATGCTTCCGGGCGGATTATTAAGTTCAAGTGTAAGTATACTTTTCGTCTGTTCAATTATCTGTACAATTATAATTATTATGTTATTGATGAAACGTAGTAAGCTTATTTTCTTTTTTGGCGTCATTGTGATGACGTTTATTGTTCTTCAAGTCATAACCCTCTTTATATATCCTACTATTATAAAAGCTTTCCATTAGAACTCTCCGCACCGGTAGCAGAGAGTTGTTTATTTTATTCATGAAATTTCTGCTTTCGTATTTCCCGCTGGTATATTCTATTTTTATATAGAAGAAATTGATATTTTCTCAATAAAAACGAACAGATTCCAATTATTGTGTTCCGAACTGTCATTTGTTATATTAACTTTAAAGTGTATTGAAAATCTAAAAAAAGAGGCGAGCGTATGGATAAAAAAGAAAGTACGGTCGTATTGTTTCCGCAATTGTCAGTGCGATTTACCGACGAAGGGTTTATTGCTTTACGTGAACGTCGGTTTGAGGAAGCGTTAAAAAACTTCGAAATGTTGCGCCAATACGGAGCACAGACAGAGCAATCAGAATTAGCTTCTGTTATTTGTTTGCTAGAATTAAAGGAAATGGAAGAAGCGAAAGAACGATGCGAGAAATTACTTGAAACAGGGGAGTTCTTATTTCAAGATATTCTCGAAACGTATATTACGATTTTAGTGCAAACAAATGATTATGAAGGTATTATTGAAACAGTGCAGTCTGTTTTACAAACGAAAGAAATAACAGTAGAACAAAAGGAAAAATTAGCACAACTTGCCTTGTTTGCGAAGGGTATGCTAGAGAGTGAAGAAGTAGTAGAGATTGATGAAAGTTTATCTTTTGATGAACCTGCGTTTGCAGATGCTTTGTTGAATGGTGACTACGGAGAGCAGCTGCGCGCGGTGAATCGTCTTGCGACTAAACATGTTGAGAAGGCGTTGCCGACGTTGCGCATTTTTTTATTAGATGAAACGAAACACCCATATATTAAAACTTCTATCTTATACGTACTAATGGACTTTGGAATACAAGAGAAGGTAGATATAGAGAAGTTTGGTGATACAATAACAGTTATACCGGCTAATTTGGTTTATAATCAATATGATACAGAAAAAGTGTTACATATATTGTCTGAACGATTAGAGCATGATAACCCATCGATGTATGGGGCGATTATTACATATTGGAAAGAAATGCAGACAAGTCTCTTCCCGTTTCCTCTATTAACGGACAAAGATGAGTTATGGGCAGCTGTTTTAGAGAGAGTTGGAAGGAAACGCTTTGGAATGCCAATTCATGAAGAGAAGCTTCTTCGTGAGTATGGTATTACACTGGAAGAATACCATATTGCATATCAGTGGTTTTTACGTATTGAGAAAGAAGGGTTTATGCCAGTATAATGAAAAAGAATGTTTCAGTTATTGAAACGAGAGTATTCTATGTTATAATGTAAGGGTTGCAAAAGGCTTAAATATGCCTTTTTATAAGAGAATAGAAACAAATATTCTCTTACTTATATGTTTCATATTATTCTCGAACAAAATATACCGCATTTGTCTTTTCGACAAATAATAGATTGAGAAGTATATCCAAAGCTTTTTATAGTGGGTAGAAGGCTGAATTTATCAGTTTGCGTTTTTTGTTTCTATATTGAGAAACGATAAAGGCTTCGATCTCTAAAGGTATGTGCATACATTATTATAGTTGGAGGGAAAGAATAAATGGCTGCAAAATGGGAAAAATTAGAAGGTAACGTTGGCGTTTTAACAATCGAAGTTGATGCGAAAGAAGTAAACAACTCTTTAGACGCTGCGTTCAAAAAGGTAGTAAAAACAATCAATGTACCGGGCTTCCGTAAAGGGAAAATGCCTCGTCCTCTATTCGAACAACGCTTCGGTGTAGAATCTTTATACCAAGATGCTTTAGATATCATCTTACCAAAAGCATACGGAGAGGCAATCGATGAAACTGGTATCTTCCCAGTTGCTCACCCTGAAATTGACATCGAGAAATTCGAAAAAGGTCAAAACTTAATTTTCACTGCAAAAGTAACTGTAAAACCTGAAGTGAAATTAGGCGAATACAAAGGTTTAACAGTAGAGAAAATCGATGCTACTGTAACTGAAGAAGATGTAGAGAACGAATTAACATCTTTACAAGAGCGTCAAGCTGAGCTTGTAGTGAAAGAAGATGGCACTGTTGAAAACGGTGATACAGCTGTAATCGACTTCGAAGGTTTCGTTGATGGCGAGGCATTTGAAGGTGGAAAAGGCGAAAACTACTCTTTAGCAATCGGTTCTAACACATTCATCCCAGGATTTGAAGAGCAATTAGTTGGTCTAAAAGCTGGGGAACAAAAAGAAGTGGAAGTATCATTCCCAGAAGAATACCATGCAGCTGAACTAGCTGGTAAACCAGCAACATTTAAAGTAACAGTTCATGAGATTAAAGTGAAAGAACTTCCTGCTTTAGATGACGAGTTCGCAAAAGATGCAAACGAAGAAGTTGCAACTCTTGATGAGTTAAAAGCAAAAATTCGTGAAAACTTAGAAGTAAGCAAAAAGCAAGAAGCTGAGCAAAAAGTTCGTGACGAAGTAGTAGAAAAAGCTTCTGCAAATGCAGAAATCGAAATTCCAGAAGCTATGATCGAAACTGAGTTAGATCGTATGGTTCGTGAATTCGAGCAACGCCTAAGCTACCAAGGCATGAACTTAGAACTTTACTACCAATTCACAGGTACTGATGAAGAGAAATTAAAAGGACAAATGAAAGAAGACGCTGCAAAACGCGTAACAACTAATCTTGTTCTTGAAGCTATCATCGAAGCTGAAAAAATTGAAGCAACAGAAGAAGAAGTAAATGCAGAAGTTGAAAAAATGGCTGAAATGTACAACATGCCAGTAGACGCTGTGAAACAAGCTCTTGGTAACGTTGAAGGTGTAAAAGAAGAACTTCAAGTTCGTAAAGCTGTAGATTTCTTAGTAGATAACAGCAAGACTGCATAATAAAATAACAAGGCGCGACATTGCTCGTGCCTTGTTTTATAAATATAAATATATTTGTAAAACATTTTGTTATGAAGAAGGAAATGATTCTTCGAAAGTCGAATATACATATTTCAAAAGTTTTAAAAATTTTTTATTTGTACATAACTAACCATATTATTTGTATTTCTCGCCACGTAGTGACATAATATGTATTTACATACGATACATTTATCGTGTACATACGAAGGCAAGGTTTTAGCACTTTGTAAGGGGTGTGAAAATATGTTTAAATTTAATGATGAAAAAGGACAATTGAAATGTTCTTTCTGTGGTAAAACACAAACGCAAGTTCGAAAACTTGTGGCAGGTCCTGGGGTTTACATTTGTGATGAATGTATAGAACTTTGCACAGAAATCGTGCAAGAGGAGCTTGCAAAAGATGAAGAAGTAGAATTCAAAGATGTACCGAAACCGGTAGAAATTCGTGAGATTTTAGATGAATACGTAATCGGACAAGATCAAGCGAAGAAAGCATTAGCGGTGGCGGTATATAATCATTACAAGCGCATTAATTCTAGCAGCAAAATTGATGATGTAGAATTAGCGAAAAGTAATATTGCCTTAATTGGGCCAACAGGTAGCGGTAAAACGTTATTAGCTCAAACGTTAGCACGTATTTTAAATGTTCCATTTGCAATTGCTGATGCAACATCTTTAACGGAAGCTGGATATGTAGGGGAAGATGTAGAAAACATCTTATTAAAACTTATTCAAGCAGCTGATTATGATGTAGAGAAAGCAGAAAAAGGAATCATTTATATTGACGAGATTGATAAAGTGGCTCGTAAGTCAGAAAATCCGTCAATTACGCGTGACGTATCTGGTGAGGGTGTGCAACAGGCACTTCTTAAAATTTTAGAAGGAACTGTAGCGAGCGTTCCACCTCAAGGTGGTCGTAAGCATCCGCATCAAGAGTTTATTCAAATCGATACAACAAACATTTTATTCATTTGTGGCGGTGCATTTGATGGTATTGAACCAATCATTAAACGCCGTCTTGGTGAAAAAGTGATTGGTTTCGGTTCTGAGAAGAAAAATGCTGATGTAACAGAAAAACATGTTTTATCGCATGTATTGCCAGAAGATTTATTAAAATTCGGATTAATTCCAGAATTTATTGGTCGTCTTCCAGTTATTGCGAACTTAGAGCCACTTGATGAAGGTGCTCTTGTTGACATCTTAACAAAGCCGAAAAATGCGCTTGTGAAGCAGTTCCAAAAGTTATTGGAGCTTGATGATGTTGAATTAGAGTTTGAAGAAGGAGCTCTTGTTGAAATTGCCAAAAAAGCAATTGAACGTAAAACAGGTGCACGTGGACTTCGTTCTATCATTGAAGGTTTGATGCTAGATGTGATGTTCGAACTTCCATCTCGTAAAGACATTGAAAAATGTGTGATTTCAAAAGAAACAGTAACAGAAAATGCTACACCAAAATTAGTGTTGCAAGATGGTACTGTACTTGAGCAAGATACAAAAACATCTGCATAAAGTGTTTTGAATAATGGGGGCTTTGGCCCCCATTATTTATGAAGTGGAATATAAACGATAGAAACAGCAATTATATAATTGCTGTTTCTTCTTATGTTTAGCGTGTTTCCTCCCAGGGGATACTGAAGAGTAAAACATAGCGGGAGGAAATGAATATGAGCTGGACAAATATTTTTTTAATCGTTCAACTAGTCTTTGGTGTAATTGTCGGATTATATTTTTGGCATTTACTCCGTAACCAGCGAACGCAAAAAGTTTCAATCGATAGAGAATCAAAGAAAGAGCTGGAGCAACTTCGGAAAATGCGAGAAATTTCTTTAACAGAACCGCTTGCTGAAAAGGTTCGTCCGACGTCATTTGCCGATATTGTCGGACAAGAAGATGGCATTAAATCATTAAAGGCAGCTTTGTGCGGACCAAATCCACAGCATGTCATTATATATGGACCACCAGGAGTTGGGAAAACAGCAGCGGCTAGGCTCGTATTAGAAGAAGCGAAGAAAAATATGAAGTCTCCGTTTCGCATGAATGCAACATTTATTGAACTTGATGCCACTACAGCTCGGTTTGATGAACGAGGGATTGCTGATCCGTTAATTGGTTCTGTTCATGACCCGATTTATCAAGGGGCTGGTGCGATGGGACAAGCGGGTATTCCTCAACCGAAAAAAGGAGCGGTCACAGATGCACATGGAGGCATTTTGTTTATTGATGAGATTGGAGAGCTTCATCCAATTCAAATGAATAAAATGTTAAAAGTGTTGGAGGATCGCAAAGTGTTTTTGGAAAGTGCATATTATAGTGAGGAAAATTCCTTTATTCCAACGTATATACACGATATTTTCCAAAAGGGATTACCAGCTGATTTTCGTCTTGTTGGCGCAACAACACGTTCACCGGAGGAAATTCCTCCAGCGATTCGCTCGCGTTGTTTAGAAGTCTTTTTTCGTGAATTAGATACAGACGAGATTGAAGCGGTAGCTAGAAACGCTGCTGAAAAGGTAGGTATGGAGATAGGGAAACAAGGCGTAGAAATGATTGGGATGTACGCACGAAATGGAAGAGAAGCCATTAACCTTGTACAAATCTCTGCTGGAATGGCAATTAACGAAGGACGCTCTTCCATAAAGGATGAAGATATTGAATGGGTGATTCATTCCAGCCAACTGACTCCTAAATATGAAAAACGTATATATCCAATTCCGAGAATCGGCCTTGTAAATGGTTTGGCTGTATATGGGCCTAATACAGGAGCATTACTCGAAATGGAAGTAACAGCAATTCCAGCAAAGGAAAAAGGGTCTGTAGTGGTAACAGGGATTGTTGAAGAGGAAAGTATCGGCAATCAATCAAAATCGATTCGCCGTAAAAGTATGGCGAAAGGTTCTGTTGATAATGTTGTAACTGTCCTTCGTTCCCTGGATTTATTACCAGAAGGATATGATATACATATTAACTTTCCAGGTGGTGTTCCAATTGATGGTCCATCTGCCGGCATTGCAATTGCAACAGGTGTATATTCTGCAGTTCATCGTATGTATGTCAATAATGAAGTAGCGATGACCGGTGAAATTAGTATTCACGGGGAAATAAAACCAGTTGGCGGCGTTTATGCGAAAGTAAAAGCTGCGAAAAAGGCTGGGGCAAAGAAAGTGCTCATCCCAGCAGAAAATATGCAACCTCTTCTTTATACAATTAAAGGTATTGAAATTGTTCCTGTACGAAAATTAAAAGAAGTATTTGTATTAGCATGTATACAAGAGAAAATAGAGCGAACAGACGATACGTTGCTTGCTTTTGGGGAAGATGATGCACAATCGATTTGAAGAAATTTGTTAGCAAATCAAATCGGGCCGTTTTCGTTAAAAAGAAAGTTAAATCACTCGAATATTTTAGACTTCGCTAAAGTCATTATATGCTTAAGCGAAGTCCTTTTTCTTGAACAGGAAACAGCGTATTAAGTCTCTGCGATTGCATAAGGCTTTATTGTAATATAAAATAGGGAAACAAAGATATTTATGGAGGTGCTATGTCTAATATGAATGCAAACGAAAGAATCGTGCCCCTCCTACCATTAAGAGGCGTTCTCGTATATCCGACGATGGTTCTGCATCTTGATGTAGGACGTGATAAATCGATCAAAGCGCTTGAGCAGGCGGCTATGGATGAAAATGTGATTTTTTTAGCGATGCAAAAAGACGTGAATATCGATGATCCGAAAGAAGATGATGTTTATAAAGTAGGTACGTTAGCAAAAGTGAAGCAAATGCTTAAATTACCAAATGGGACGATGCGTATCCTTGTTGAAGGTTTACATAGAGTAGAAATGACAGAGTTCATTGAAGAAGATGATGTAATTACAGCTAATGTCCGCATGTTAATTGAAGAAGAAGAAGGCGATTTAGAAGAAAAGGCGCTTATGCGTACATTAATTGAGTATTTTGAGCAATATATTAAGCTGTCTAAGAAAATTTCTGGTGAAACATTTGCGACAGTTGTTGATGTTGAGGAATCAGGTCGATTAGCTGATCTCATATCATCTCATTTGCCGCTCAAAATGAAGCAAAAGCAACAAATTTTAGAAATTACTGCAGCGAAAGAACGATTACATACGCTTATTTCTTTTATTCAAGATGAAAAAGAGTTATTAAACTTAGAAAAGAAAATTGGTCAACAAGTGAAACGTTCTATGGAGCGTACACAAAAAGAGTACTTCTTACGTGAACAAATGAAAGCTATTCAAAAAGAGCTTGGTGATAAAGAAGGAAAAGGCGGCGAAGTAGAAGAGCTTCGCGAAAAGATTGAAGAATCAGGAATGCCGGAAGAAACGATGAAAGCGGCATTGAAAGAGCTAGATCGTTATGAGAAATTGCCGGCAAGTTCAGCGGAGAGCGGTGTCATTCGCAATTATATTGATTGGTTATTATCTCTTCCTTGGACGGAGGCAACGGAAGATCGTATCGATCTTGTACGTGCTGAAAATATTTTAAATGAAGAGCATTATGGACTTGAAAAAGTGAAAGAACGTGTGCTTGAATATTTAGCGGTACAAAAGCTTACTAATTCGTTAAAAGGGCCTATTCTTTGTTTAGTTGGTCCTCCTGGGGTTGGGAAAACATCGTTAGCTCGTTCAATTGCGACATCAGTGAATCGTAATTTTGTTCGTGTATCACTTGGCGGTGTACGTGATGAATCGGAAATTCGTGGTCATCGTCGTACGTATGTCGGTGCGATGCCCGGTCGCATTATTCAAGGGATGAAAAAAGCAAAAACAATCAATCCTGTCTTCTTATTAGATGAGATTGATAAAATGTCCAATGATTTCCGCGGTGATCCTTCAGCAGCATTGTTAGAGGTATTAGATCCGGAACAAAATCATAATTTTAGTGATCATTACATTGAAGAGCCATATGATTTATCAAAAGTGATGTTTGTTGCAACTGCAAATACGCTTGCAAGCATTCCAGGTCCGCTTCTTGACCGCATGGAGATTATTTCTATTGCTGGTTATACAGAACTTGAAAAAGTACATATTGCCCGTGAACATTTATTGTCGAAGCAGTTGAAGGAACATGGGTTGAAAAAAGGGAATTTACAAGTGCGCGATGAAGCGATTCTTGAAATCATTCGTTACTATACGCGTGAAGCGGGTGTTCGTACGTTAGAACGTCAGCTTGCGAAGCTTTGCCGGAAAGCGGCGAAGATTATTGTAACGGAAGAGCGTAAGCGCGTCGTTGTAACGGAGAAGAATATTACTGAATTACTTGGAAAACGTATATTCCGTTATGGTCAAGCAGAAACGAAAGATCAAGTAGGTATGGCAACAGGCTTAGCGTATACAGCAGCTGGTGGAGATACGCTTGCGATTGAGGTATCTGTATCCCCGGGTAAAGGGAAGTTGATTTTAACGGGAAAACTTGGTGATGTGATGAAAGAATCTGCACAAGCGGCATTTAGTTACATTCGTTCTCGTGCAGAAGAATTACATATTGATCCTGATTTCCATGAAAAACATGATATTCATATTCATGTTCCTGAAGGTGCAGTGCCAAAAGACGGACCATCAGCGGGGATTACGATGGCAACAGCTCTTATTTCAGCATTAACAGGTATTCCTGTTAGTAAAGAAGTGGGAATGACAGGTGAAATTACACTTCGTGGCCGCGTGTTACCGATTGGTGGATTGAAAGAAAAAACGTTGAGCGCACATCGAGCAGGGTT
Organism: Bacillus sp. S10(2024); assembly: GCF_050473865.1. Lineage (NCBI taxonomy): Bacteria > Bacillati > Bacillota > Bacilli > Caryophanales > Bacillaceae > Bacillus > Bacillus sp. S10(2024). The sequence goes on from NZ_JBFLUR010000002.1 coordinate 4,608,256, forward strand.
AAAGAAAATTATTTTACCAGCAGAAAATGAAAGAGATTTAGAAGATATTCCAGAAAGCGTAAAGGAAAACCTTACGTTTGTGCCAGTCTCTCATTTAGATGAGGTACTAGAGCATGCATTAGTAGGAGTGAAAAAATGAAGGTAACAAAAGCTGAGATTGTCATTAGTGCAGTCAAACCAGAGCAATATCCTGAGGGCGATTTACCAGAAATCGCATTAGCGGGTCGTTCAAATGTAGGAAAATCATCCTTTATAAATAAAATTTTAAATCGAAAAAAATTAGTGCGTATTTCTTCTAAACCAGGAAAAACGCAAACGCTAAACTTTTTCATCATTAATGATATGATGCATTTTGTGGATGTACCAGGTTATGGTTACGCGAAAGTATCAAAATCAGAACGAGCAGCATGGGGTAAAATGATTGAAACGTATTTCACAACAAGACAGCAGCTAAATGCAGCTGTTCTTGTTATTGACTTACGTCATAAGCCAACGAACGACGATGTGATGATGTATGATTTCTTAAAACATTATGAAATTCCAACAATCATTATTGCAACAAAAGCTGATAAAATTCCAAAGGGAAAATGGCAAAAGCATTTGAAAGTTGTGAAAGAAACGCTTGATGTAGAACCAGGAGATGAAGTTGTACTATTCTCTTCAGAAACGGGTCTTGGGAAAGAAGAAGCGTGGAAAGCGATTCATAAGTTTACAAGTACAAAAAACGTGTGACGAGTGTCACACGTTTTTTGTTTTATAGTACGTTTAAAGTAACTTCCATATTTCCTCTTGTTGCCTTAGAGTATGGGCATACTCCGTGTGCAGCTTGGACTAATTGTTTTGCTTCTTCGTGAGATACGCCCGCTATACGTACATCTAATGTGGTAGCTAATCCAAATCCACCATCTGTATCTTTGCCAATGGATACATGAGCAGTTACCTCTGTACTTTCTACTTTTACGCGTTTTGTACGAATGACAAGCTGCAATGCACTATCAAAACAAGCTGCATAACCTGCCGCAAATAATTGTTCAGGATTTGTTGCTGCGCCGCCCATACCACCTAATACTTTTGGCATTTTTACATCAAGGTTTAATACACCATCCTCAGAAATTACTTTTCCGTTTCGTCCACCTGTTGCTGTTACAGTAGCAGTATATAATGTTTCCATGGTTATTCCCCTTTTCTATCATTAATTGTCTTCATTGTTTCAATTAATTTATTTAATTGAATTAATAAAGTTGTATAATTTTTTTCTGTAATTCCTAAATGTGATGCCATTGTTTCTGGTAATGAACATGCTTTTTCTTTTAAAGCAGCTCCTTGTTCTGTTAGTTCAATACATACTTTTCGCTCATCTTCCTTCGAACGAACACGTTTAACAAGGTGTAAACTTTCCATTCTTTTTAACATGGGCGTTAATGTACCAGAGTCTAAAAATAATCGCTCGCCAATTTCTTTTACTGTAATGCCGTCTTGTTCCCATAATACTAACAAAGTGATGTACTGCGGATACGTAATGCCCATTTCTTCTAAATAAGGACGATAAAAACGTGTAACTTCTCTAGAACAAGCGTAAATAGAAAAACAAAGCTGATTATCTAGATGTAAAGGATTCTCATGCATGAGTATCTCTCCTTTTTAAATTGTGCACAATTTAATTTTGTGAAATTAATATAAAATAAAAAAAACGAAATGTCAAACAAAAAGAAAATCTATCGTTTGGAATAATCATACATATTTTCATTCAATTGAAAGAAGCTAAGGAAAGTTAGTCTTTCTGATATGTATGGAATAGTTTCCATTACTTGATTCCGACAATTTTTTTTGGTAACGTACAGGTAGAATCGTTATTTTATAATTATTATAAAGTGGAGTTTCCTTTTCGGAAGAGGTTAGTTAAGCGAAGAAACGAAAATTATTCTTCTATATGAAAAGTTTTTCTCACTTTTCATTCTTTACTTATCAAGGGAGATGGCTTATTGTCAGATAAGTAAGAGAGAAAAAGAGAAGGTGTTCACACGATTGTCAGATTTATAAGGGGAAAGTTGTATTATGATAGTAGATAAGATGAAAAAACGGTTGAAGGGGGACATGCTGCGTGCATATTCTTGTTGTTGGTGTTAACTATCGAACAGCCCCTGTAGAAATTCGTGAGAAACTAACGTTTCAGGAAGCAGAATTAGAGACAGCAATGACAACGTTGCAAAAGCAAAAAAGTGTATTAGAAAATGTCATTGTATCAACGTGCAATCGAACGGAAATCTATGCTGTAGTAGACCAGTTACACACAGGACGTTATTATATTAAGAAGTTTATGGCTGATTGGTTTCAGCTTGAAATAGAAGAAATTGCACCATATCTGTCTCTATATGAACAAGACGGTGCCACAGATCATTTATTCCGCGTAACATGTGGATTAGATTCAATGGTAGTTGGAGAAACGCAAATTTTAGGTCAAATTCGTAATAGCTTCTTACTTGCGCAAGAAATAAAAACGACAGGAACGATATTTAATACATTGTTTAAACAAGTCGTTACATTAGCGAAACGTGCACATTCTGAAACAACAATTGGCGGTAATGCAATGTCGGTAAGTTATGCAGCTGTTGAACTTGGAAAGAAAATTTTTGGTGATTTGAAAGATTGCCACGTTCTTATTCTTGGTGCGGGGAAAATGGGGGAATTAGCACTGCAGAATTTGTACGGGAGCGGTGCTCATAAAGTAACTGTTATGAATCGTACGTTTGCAAAAGCAGAAACGATGGCAAAAAAATATATGGGGCTTGCAAAGCCGTTGGATCAGTTGCAGTGCGCACTGTTAGAAGCTGATATTGTAATTAGCTCAACAGGGGCTACTGAATATGTGATTACGAAAGAAATGATGTCCAAAGTAGAAAGCATGCGTTCTGGTCGTCCGCTCTTTATGGTAGATATTGCAGTGCCGCGTGATATTGATCCAGTAATTGATGCGTTAGAAAGTGTTTTCTTGTATGATATTGATGATTTACAAGGTGTTGTGGAAGCGAATCGTGCTGAGCGATTAAAAGAAGCTGAGAAAATTCAAATTATGATTGAAGAAGAAATGATGCTATTTAAGTCGTGGTTGAATACACTTGGTGTTGTACCGTTAATTTCGGAACTTCGCGATAAAGCATTAGCAATTCAAAGTGAAACAATGCAAAGTATTGAACGGAAAATCCCAACGTTAACAGAGCGGGAACGAAAAGTGATTAGTAAGCATACGAAAAGTATTATTAATCAATTGTTAAAAGATCCGATTTTAAATGCGAAAGAGTTAGCGGCCCAAGAGGATGCGAAAGAAAAACTTGCTCTATTTGCGAAAATTTTCGATTTAAATGCGAAAGAAGTAGTGGAAGAGAGCGAAGCAGAATGGAAACAAACGGAGAAGTGGACAGTATCCGTTCCATCTTTGTAATGGAAAGGATAAACGGATGGGTGTTTTAAACAATAGCATTATTTATCATATTGCCATTATTTTATATGCCTGCAGCGTTAGTTTATATTTCATAGATTATTTTCAAAGTAACCGAAGGGCGAATAGGATTGCCTTTTGGTTACTTTCTGTTGTATGGATACTCTATTCAATATTTATGTTACTTCGGGCAACAGAAGCGGAAATTAATCCAATTTTAACGTTGCTATCGGGTATTTATTTTTATGTATGGCTATTAATTACACTATCATTAATGATTAACCGATTCATGCGCATTGACTTTTTAGTCTTTTTCACAAATATGATTGCGTTTGGCGTAAGTGTTTTTTCTATTTTTACACCGCTTGGAAAAATGTCGCCGGTATTAGCAGATCAATTAGTTTCGGAGCTTGTTTATGTACATATTGGTATGGCGATTACTTCCTATGCGACGTTTACAGTTTCTTTTATTTTTTCCATTATGTATTTAATTCAATATCGTTTATTAAAGCAAAAAAAATGGAATGCAAGATTAAGGCGGTTGGGGAATTTGCCGAAGCTGGATTCTATGTCGTACGGTTTAAATTTATTTTCTGTACCTTTCTTTTTATTTGCCATTTTGCTTGGGTGTCTATGGGGATATACGAAGTTAGATAATTTTCATTGGTATGACGCAAAGGTAATCGGATCTTTCGTCGTCTTGTTTGTATACTGTGCAGGTATTTATTTACGAGGATCAGATACATTACAGGGAAAGAAAATTGCGAGCTGGAATATTGGAGCCTTTCTTATTATGTTAATTAATATTTTCTTATTTAGTAGTTTATCGAACTTCCATTTTTGGTACTTATAATGAGGAGAGAAAAATATGCGCAAAATTATTGTAGGATCAAGAAAAAGTAAATTGGCATTAACGCAAACAAATTGGTTTATTGATCAATTAAAGGAGCTAGGATTGCCATATGAATTTGAAGTAAAAGAAATTGTAACGAAAGGTGACGTTATTTTAGATGTGACACTTTCGAAAGTCGGCGGAAAAGGGTTATTCGTAAAAGAGATTGAACATGCGCTCTTAACAAAGGAAATTGATATGGCTGTTCATAGCATGAAGGATATGCCAGCGGTACTTCCTGAGGGATTAACAATTGGATGTATTCCAAAACGTGTGGATCCGCGTGATGCGTTTATTTCTAAAAATGGGGAGCTGTTTGAAGAGTTACCAGAAGGAGCGGTAATCGGTACAAGTAGTTTACGCCGCAGTGCACAGTTGTTAGCTGTGCGTCCTGATTTACAAGTGAAATGGATTCGTGGAAATATTGATACGAGACTACGAAAGCTAAAGGAAGAAGATTACGATGCAATCATTTTAGCTGCTGCAGGACTAAAGCGAATGGGCTGGGCAGATGATGTGATTACAGGGTATTTAGAAGAAACGGTATGTGTACCAGCTGTCGGTCAAGGTGCGCTATCTATTGAATGTCGCGAGGATGATGCGGATTTATTACAATTATTAAGTCATTTAAATGATCATGTAACAGCGAGAACAGTAGAAGCAGAGCGTGTATTTCTACACAAGTTAGAAGGAGGTTGTCAAGTTCCGATTGCTGGATATGCAACGCTCCAAGAGGATGACCAAATTGAATTAACAGCTCTTGTTGGATCGACAGATGGCACTGTCTTATTGAAAGAAGTTGTTGTTGGTAAACATGCTGGGGAAGTTGGAGAGCGAGCAGCAGACTTGTTAATCGAGCGAGGCGCAAAAGAACTGATTGCTGCAGCAAATCAGGAGAAAAATTAGCAATATGATTTCCCTTTGCGGAAAAACAGTGCTAATTACAAGAGCCCAGCAACAAGCGAAGCAAATGAGTGTAGCAGTGCAAAAACATGGCGGAATTCCAGTGGAAATTCCGCTTTTACATATAACAGCAACTGCCCATGAACAATTTCAACAGGTGCGTGAGGAATTAAGTACATATGATTGGATTGTTTTCACAAGTAAAAATGGTGTGAATTTTTTTTTAGATGGTGTGGGGCAACCGTTGCCGCATACTATGAAAATTGCTGCGGTTGGCGTGAAGACAAAGCAAGAATTAGAGCGTCGTGGCTACGATGTTCATTTTGTACCAACTACATTTGTAGCTGAAGCATTTGCGAAAGAATTTGTAAATCATATTGAAAGCGGGACGCGTATATTACTGCCAAAAGGAAATTTAGCAAGAGATGTTATAAGAGAGGCGCTGCGAAATCACGGGGCAATTGTCCGCGAACTTGTTGTATATGAAACAGCAGTCCATCTGCAAATGCGTGAACAACTTATCGATGCTCTGCAATCAAGAGGAATTGACGTGATTACTTTTACAAGTCCGTCAACTGTACAAAGTTTTCTTACATTGCTTGAAGGTGAAAACTGGAGAGAATGGATAAAAGGATGTACAATTGCTTGTATAGGTCCTGTTACAGAACGAAAAGCTCGGAAATATTTTCAAAATCTTCTCGTTCCAACAGAATATACAATTGAAGCTATGTTACAATGCATTTCAGAAAATATAATAAAGTGAAACTTTAAGAATTGGAGATGGAAAAGTTATGAATCCTTTACAATTTAACCGTCATCGTCGTTTAAGACAAAGCGCGAATATGCGTGCCCTTGTACGTGAAACACATTTACATACAGAAGATTTCATTTATCCGATTTTTGTTCTAGAAGGAGAAAATAAGCGTAATGAAGTTCCTTCTATGCCAGGTGTATATCAAATTTCATTAGATCACCTGCAAGCAGAGATGCAAGAAGTTGTTGATTTAGGCATTCGCTCTGTTATTGTGTTCGGTTTACCTGCTGAAAAAGATGAAGTCGGTTCTTCCGCTTATTGTGAACATGGGATTGTACAACGTGCCATTTCACAAATTAAAGAGCAGTTTCCAGAGCTAGTTGTTGTTGCAGATACATGTTTATGCCAATATACAAGTCACGGACATTGCGGTGTAATTGAAGACGGGATGATTGTAAATGATGCATCACTTGAACTACTTGCGAAAACAGCAGTAAGTCAAGCGAAAGCGGGGGCAGATATTATTGCACCATCTAATATGATGGATGGGTTTGTAACTGCTATTCGTCATGAGTTAGATGAAAATGGCTTTACGCATGTTCCGGTTATGTCATACGCAGTGAAATATGCGTCTGCTTTTTACGGACCGTTTCGCGATGCTGCACATGGTGCACCGCAATTTGGTGATCGTAAAACATATCAAATGGACTCAGCTAATCGCCTAGAAGCCATTCGTGAAGCTGAATCCGATGTGATGGAAGGAGCAGACTTCTTAATAGTAAAGCCAGCGCTTTCTTATTTAGATATTATTCGTGATGTGAAAAATAACTTTAACCTTCCAGTTGTTGCATATAACGTGAGTGGTGAATATTCGATGATTAAAGCAGCAGCGCAAAATGGTTGGATTAATGAACAAGATATTGTTCTTGAAAAATTTTTAAGCATGAAGCGTGCAGGAGCAGATTTAATTATCACGTATCATGCAAAAGACGCAGCGAGATGGTTACAAGAAGGAGGCGCACGATAATGAAAAGTTTTGAGAAATCGATTGAAGCATTTGCAACAGCAAAAGATTTAATGCCGGGCGGTGTAAATAGTCCAGTGCGTGCTTTTAAATCTGTCGGTATGAATCCATTATTTATGGAGCGCGGAAAAGGCTCTAAAGTTTATGATATTGATGGAAATGAATACATTGATTACGTACTATCATGGGGGCCGCTTATTCATGGTCATTCCAACGATCAGGTTGTGGAAGCGTTAAAAGCAGTAGTAGAAAAAGGAACAAGCTTCGGAGCACCGACGGAAATTGAAAATAAATTAGCGCAGCTTGTAATCGACCGCGTTCCGTCTATTGAAATTGTACGTATGGTTAACTCTGGAACAGAGGCGACAATGAGTGCGCTCCGCTTAGCGCGCGGTTATACAGGCCGTAATAAAATTTTAAAATTTGAAGGCTGTTATCACGGACATGGTGATTCCCTTTTAATTAAAGCTGGTTCTGGTGTGGCTACGCTTGGTTTACCTGATAGCCCTGGCGTGCCAGAAGGCGTTGCGAAAAATACAATTACTGTTGCGTATAACGATTTAGAAAGTGTGAAATATGCATTTGAACAGTTCGGTGATGATATTGCGTGTGTCATTGTAGAGCCAGTAGCTGGAAATATGGGTGTCGTACCACCGCTTCCAGGGTTTTTACAAGGTCTTCGTGATGTGACAACAGAATACGGGGCGCTTCTTATTTTTGATGAAGTAATGACGGGCTTCCGCGTAGCTTATGATTGCGGACAAGGATATTTTGAAGTAACACCTGATTTAACATGTTTAGGGAAAGTAATTGGTGGCGGACTTCCTGTCGGAGCATATGGTGGTAAAGCTGAAATTATGAAGCAAGTAGCACCGAGCGGACCAATTTATCAAGCTGGTACATTATCTGGTAATCCATTAGCAATGACTGCAGGATATGAAACGCTTGTCCAGTTAACACCAGAAAGCTATAAAGAATTTGAGCGTAAAGCTGAAATGCTTGAAAAGGGTTTACATGAAGTAGCGGTAAAATATGGTGTTCCACATTGTATTAATCGCGCTGGTTCTATGGTCGGTATTTTCTTTACAGATGAAAAAGTTATCAATTACGAAACAGCAAAAGCGTCCAATTTAGAATATTTTGCAGCGTATTATCGCGAAATGGTAGAACAAGGTGTATTTTTACCACCTTCTCAATTTGAAGGTTTGTTCTTATCAACAGCACATAGCGACGCTGATATTGAAGCAACGATTGCTGCTGCAGAAATTGCTATGTCTAAATTAAAAGGATAAAAAGCCTTTTTTTTAGGAGAGGCGAGAGGGCCTGACCGTGCGTAGAAGCGGTCAGGTCTTTTTTTGTCTGGTGTGAAAATAAAGAGAGAAGATGAGTGCAAGTCACTTTTGGTTTTTGGGCGCAGTAATTTTTTTATTCATAAAGTCGCTATTCCTCACATAAACCTGTAATGACATATAGTTTGAGAGGGGGATACGAAGTGGCAGCAGATCAACAAACTTCATTGCGGTTTTCGTTGAAAGAATCTGTGTGGTTCCAAAAAGGACAGGAAGTCAGTGAATTACTTTCGATTTCATTAGATCCTGATGTTGCTATAGAAGAGCGTGAATATGAAATTGTTGTATTTGGACAGCTAGATCTAACAGGAGAATATATCCCGAAAGAAGAAACAGAGACGTTTTCATTACGAGAATTATCACCAGCACGTACGATAGATTATGTGGAAACGCGTGATGATGGGGTAAATGAATTAGTGCATTCGTTTCCACTGGAGATTTCCATTCCACGCGGCCGCGTGAAGCAAGCAGAAGATTTGTATGTGGGTATCGAAGAGTTTGATTATGAACTATTAGAAAATGGTTGTTTGCAGCTTTTGGCGGATATTTCAATTCATGGATTGCGTGACGAAGAGCATGAAGTGGAAGAAGCAATGGAAGAAAGAGTAGAAGAAGCAATGGAAGAAAGAGTAGAAGAAGAGGTAGAGACTGATGAATGGGAAGATTATGCTTTTGAGCCATTTCAGCTAGAAGCTCGTCAAGAACCGGAGCCTGAACTAGATGAGGAGGAAGAAAACGAAGAAGAGGAACAAAGGCAAGAGGAAGAACAAAGACATGAAGAAGTTGTCGCACCGCAGTTGGTCTTTGGGCGTAAAGAAGCGAAAATACAACATATTGATGAGGAAGAGCAAGAAGAAGTTTTATATTCACAGCGGGATGAAAACGCGCTATATTTAACAAAATTATTTTCAAAGCAACCAGAAGATGAATTTACAAAGCTGCGACTATATTTCGTGCAAGAAGGTGACACGATTGAATCTGTTGCAGAGCGTTATGATACTTCCGTGCAACATTTACATCGTATCAATCAAACCGAAGATTTGTATTTAACAGCAGGACAAATTTTATATATACCAGTATCAAAGGCGAGAACAAAGTGAGTGAAGAGAAATCTTCCTCACCTCTTTTCTGTTTTACGCTCCTGTAGAAAGGGTCGTTGTTCGTATGGACATGGAATTACGAGACCGTTATGCGTCTATTTTGCAGCTATATCAATTAGCTCCTGAGCATATTGAGGAATATGGGAATGTAATCAAAATTTATACGAACCAAGGTCCATATGCGTTAAAAAAATTGCCTCCTCAAAAATTAGAACGCAGCAATCTTATGTATTATGTTCAGTTTTTACGAGAAAAAGGATTTACGAATTTTGCTCCTATTTATCATACGAAAGATGGAAGGCACGTTTTAAGTGATGGTGAGCATAGTTATTATTTAATGCCTTGGCTTGGAAGCGCAGAGAGTCAAGGAGAAGATAATGATCAGTATCATAAAATGTTTCAAACACTTGCTATGATGCATAAAAAAACAGTGCGAGAAGAAGATGTAACAGAAGAAGCAATTCAAGGACATTTTGATACGATTTCAAATCGCTGGGAACAAGATAGTGTATTACTAGAGGAGTTTTTAGTTGAATCAGAAGCGAAGTGGTATATGTCTCCGTTTGAATTGCAATATTGTACGTACTTTCATCAAGCGATGCGTGCTCATGAATTTGCAAAGAAACAATTTTCAGAATGGCATGAAGCGATGAAAGAAAAAGAAAAAACACGTATTTCATTTACTCATGGCAATGTTTCCATGAATCATTTTTTATTCGATTATCAGCGAAATGGTTATTTTATTAGTTTAGAAGATGCAGGGTTTGCTACTCCGGTTCAAGATATTGTTCAATTTTATTCACGCTCCTTTAACACGTATCCAATTGCAAGAAATGATCGGTATGAATGGTATCAAATATATCAAAAGAACTTTGCGTTTACGAAAGAAGAAAAGCTGCTTATGCTTGCATATTTAGCGTATCCTAAACCATTTATTAAACAAGTGCATGACTATGCAGATACCCGAAATACTCGTAATAAAACGAAGGAATTGCATGATGTGGGAATGCTCCAACAAGCACATTGGCTTATAAGCAATATTGAATATTTCGTGGCACAGCTTCAAGCTGCTGAGCATCAATCATAGTAAAAAATGGCCGTAGCCCAAATAAAGAGGTTACGGCTGATAATGTAAGCGAATCGTTGCCGCGATAAAAATAGCAAGAATAACAAAATCTAAAAACGTAGGAAGCAGCAAAGTACGAATGCCTTGGAAAATTGTAAGTGGAATTGCAAAATCAGAAAACATCGTCTGTAGATTTCTTAACCATGAGGGAGTTGAAAAGTTGTACGTGCGTCGATAGCGTCGCATAATTGTCCTCCGTATTACAACCTTCTCTAGAATAGAATCATAAGAGAAGTGGAAATGTGATATTACAATATGCAGGATGGGCATTTAATGTGCTTGTGCTGCACTTTTTTCATTTTCTTTGCATATGTTATAAAAAACTTGGTTAAGCTTATTGACGATTGCGCATTTCTTTTTTAGACTATAAGGTATATTATAATTTTAAAACGTATATATAAATGCGTTGATAGGGAAGAGTACAACGTCCTACATCTTCAGAGAGAGAAATCAATTGCTGTGAGATTTCTTAGATGGTAGTGTTGGAAGGTCGCCCTTGAGCAGTTTCTTTGAACTCACGTCTGAAAGTAGGAGAAACCGGGTAGCCCGTTACAGATGATAAGTGTACAGGTGTAGTGTATCTATTTACGCCTGTAAAAAAAGGTGGTACCACGATCTCCGTCGTCCTTTTGGATGAGGGAGTTTTTTATTTTTTTAAGGAGGGAAAAATATGTCAAACACGGAAAAGAATTTACCAACAAAATACGATCATATATCCGTAGAAGAAGGCCGCTATAAATGGTGGCTTGAAGGCAAATATTTCGAAGCTAAAGGAGACGCAGAGAAACAACCATACACGATTGTAATTCCGCCTCCAAATGTAACTGGTAAGCTTCACTTAGGTCACGCTTGGGATACAACACTTCAAGATATTTTAACACGTACAAAGCGTATGCAAGGCTATGATGTATTATGGCTTCCTGGTATGGACCATGCAGGTATTGCAACACAAGCAAAAGTAGAAGGAAAGCTTCGTGAAGAAGGTATTTCACGTTACGATCTTGGTCGTGAGAAATTCCTTGAAAAAGCATGGGAATGGAAAGACGAATATGCTTCTCATATTCGTCAGCAATGGGGGAAAGTTGGCCTAGGACTAGATTACTCTCGTGAGCGCTTTACATTAGACGAAGGTTTATCTGATGCGGTTAAAAAAGTATTCGTTCAATTATACGAAAAAGGCTTAATTTACCGAGGGGAATATATTATTAACTGGGACCCAGCAGCGCGCACTGCTCTTTCTGATATTGAAGTAATCCATAAAGATGTTCAAGGTGCATTCTACCATATGAACTATCCATTAACAGACGGTTCTGGTCACATTCGTCTTGCAACAACTCGTCCGGAAACAATGCTTGGTGATACAGCAGTAGCAGTTCATCCAGAAGATGATCGTTACAAACATTTAATCGGAAAAACAGTTACACTTCCAATCGCTAGTCGTGAAATTCCAATTATCGCAGACGACTATGTAGATCCAGAGTTTGGAACAGGGGTTGTGAAAATTACACCAGCTCATGATCCGAATGACTTTGAAGTAGGTAACCGCCATGACTTACCACGTATTCTTGTAATGAACGAAGATGGTACAATGAACGAAAAAGCTGGTAAGTATAACGGTATGGATCGCTTTGAATGCCGTAAGCAATTAGTAAAAGACTTGCAAGAAGCAGGTGTATTAGTAGAAATCGAACCTCATATGCATTCTGTTGGCCATAGTGAGCGCAGCGGGGCAGTTGTTGAGCCTTATTTATCAACACAATGGTTCGTGAAAATGGCGCCACTTGCAGAAAAGGCAGTTGAACTACAACAAAAAGAAGATGAAAAAGTAACGTTCGTACCAGACCGTTTTGAGAACACATATTTACGCTGGATGGAAAATATTCATGATTGGTGTATTTCTCGTCAATTATGGTGGGGACATCGCATCCCAGCTTGGTATCATAAAGAAACTGGTGAAGTATACGTAGGTACAGAAGCGCCGGCGGATATCGAAAATTGGAACCAAGATAATGACGTACTTGATACATGGTTTAGTTCAGCATTATGGCCATTCTCAACACTTGGTTGGCCAAATGAAGATGCAGCAGACTTCAAACGTTACTATTCAACAGATGCACTTGTAACAGGGTATGATATCATCTTCTTCTGGGTATCTCGTATGATTTTCCAAGGGTTAGAGTTTACAGGAGAGCGCCCGTTTAAAGACGTATTAATCCATGGTCTAGTTCGTGACGAGCAAGGACGTAAAATGAGTAAATCTCTTGGTAACGGTATTGATCCAATGGATGTTATCGAGAAGTATGGTGCAGACGCAATGCGCTTCTTCTTATCAACAGGAAGTGCACCTGGGCAAGATCTACGCTTTAGCATGGAGAAGGTAGAATCTACTTGGAACTTCATCAATAAAATTTGGAATGCGTCTCGTTTCGTATTAATGAACATGGAAGATATGCAATATGAGGATATCGATTTAACTGGTGAAAAATCTGTTGCAGATAAATGGATTTTAACTCGTCTAAATGAAACGATTGAAAGTGTAACACGTAACATGGATAAATATGAGCTAGGTGAAGTTGGCCGTGCATTATATAACTTCATTTGGGATGATTTCTGTGATTGGTACATTGAAATGGCGAAAATTCCATTATACGGAGAAGATGAAGCAGCGAAGAAAACAACTCGTTCTGTTTTAGCATACGTACTAGATCAAACGATGCGCTTGTTACATCCATTCATGCCATTCGTAACTGAGAAAATTTGGCAACACTTACCTCATGAAGGTGAATCTATTACAGTAGCCGCTTGGCCAACAGTTCGTGAAGATTTACAAGATAAAGAAGCAGCAGCAGAAATGCATCTTCTTGTTGATATCATCCGCTCTGTTCGTAACATTCGTGCGGAAGTAAATACGCCAATGAGCAAAAAAGTACAATTGCAAATCAAAGCAAAAGACGAAGCAGTACTAGCACAGCTTACGAAAAACAGCTCTTACATTGAGCGTTTCTGTAATCCAAGTGAATTAACAATTCAGACGGATTTACAAGCACCGGAAAAAGCGATGACTGCAATTGTATCAGGTGCAGAGTTATTCTTACCACTAGCTGATCTGATCAATCTTGATGAAGAAAAAGCACGTCTTGAAAAAGAACTTGAGAAGTTCGATAAAGAAGTAGAACGTGTACAGAAAAAACTTGCAAATCAAGGATTCGTAGCAAAAGCCCCGGCGGCAGTTATTGAAGGAGAACGCGCGAAAGAGAAAGATTACCTAGAAAAACGTGAAGCAGTTCGCCAACGTCTAGCAGATCTACAAAAATAAAGTGAAACTATAATCAGCCCTCACCAATCGGGGGAAATTATTTAAAATAACGAACCACGGCAAAGATTGTTCTATTTGAGTATAATAGGGCTAGGGCAATCTTTTGCTTTGGTTCTTTTTTTGATGGAAAGGGGAATGGTATACGTGATACATACATATGAAGAAGCAATCGGCTGGATTCATAACCGTTTGAAATTTGGTATAAAACCAGGATTAGAACGTATGGAGTGGATGTTAGAGGAACTTGGAAATCCAGAGCGTCATATAAAATGTGTTCATCTTGCGGGAACAAATGGAAAAGGTTCTACTCTCACATATATGCGTTATATGTTACAGGCGGCAGAGTACAAAGTAGGGACATTTACTTCACCGTACATTGAAACATTTAATGAACGGATCAGTGTGAATGGTATACCAATTGCAAATCAAGAAATTGCAGATCTTGTAAATGTGGTCAAACCTGTTGTGGAAAAGTTAGATGAAACATATTTAGGCGAAGCGACAGAATTTGAAATTATTACTGTTATGGCACTTTATTATTTTGGAAAGATGAATATGTGTGACATCGTTTTATTTGAGACAGGACTTGGAGGACGATTCGATTCGACGAATGTCATTCACCCTGCATTGACCATTATTACAAATATCGGCCGCGATCATATGCATATTTTAGGTGATACGTTAGAAGCAATCGCATTTGAAAAGGCGGGAATTATAAAATCAGGTGTACCTGTTATAACTGGTGTGCAGCAAAACGAAGCTTTAGAGGTCATCAGTATGACTGCCAATAAAAAACGTTCTAACTTATATGAACTAGGAAATCAAATTCAAGTAAAACACCTTTCTTCAGAGAAAGAAGGAGAAAGCTTTACATTCTCGTCTCCATTCCATACGTACGAAGATCTTTTCATTTCTATGAAAGGCCAGCACCAAGTGAATAATGCTGCGCTGGCACTTATGGCGATGTCATACTTAAACGTATATCAAGCGTTTTTAATTGATGAAGAGCATATTCGAAAAGGATTAGCTGAAGCATATTGGATTGGGCGTTTTGAACAACTGTCTACGCACCCGCATGTCATTATTGATGGAGCACACAATCCAGAAGGGATACATAGCCTTGTAGAAACGGTTCGTGCACACTACGGTAAAAAACGAATTATTATTTTATTTACAGCACTTGGGGACAAGCAACTGGATGAAATGGTTGGACAATTAGAAACAATTGCAGATGAAATGATTTTTACAACTTTCAAGTTTGATCGTGCTATCTCTGCCGAGGCTCTTGCTGCTCATTCAAAGCGAGAATCAAAACATATCTTTGAAAATTGGCAGGAAGCCATTAGTGAGACAATGGATTCTTTACAAGAAGAGGATCTTTTCTTATTAACAGGTTCTCTTTATTTCATATCAGAAGCTCGTAAATATGTGGTTCAAAAAGCTAGACAGAAATAAGCTGTCTAGTTTTTTTGTTCTACAAATAAAGACGTAAGCATACATATAAGATAACAATATAGGGTAATTTGACGAATCTCTTTGACAAGTATCTCGTTTTTTTTTGAAACGAGTATGATACGATGCTGGCAATGAGAAGAAGTAAGGAGTGGGGGTATGGACAAACAATCGCGACCAATTTCAATTAAAGTAAATGGAACGGAAGCAAATTATATAGAGAAGAAAGAAGAGGAAATAAAAAAAGAAGAGTTTGATTGGCTGCTCCCGGAGAATGCGGTGACAAATAATGTTGTGTCGTTTCAAAAACATGCAGCATCAATACGTAAAGGGAAAAAAGAATGGAGTAATAGGTTTATTGTCACGGTATCTACAGCAATTGTAATTGGGACAGGGTTTGGGATGGGAATGCTGCACTTACTAACGGGACAAGAAACTGTTCATGAAAAGACAGCTCCAGCAGCAAATGTTACAAAGAATAATGAAACACAAAAACCGACAAATGAGAAACCAGCACCAACTGCTTTAGCGCCGCTGACGATTTATTTTGCGCAGGGCGGAGTCTTTTCTTCGAAGGAAAAGGGACAGGCATCATTAAAAGAGTTACAAGAAAATGGAGTCTCTGGAGCAGTTATGCAGTCAGGGGATAAATATTTACTTGTTCTTGGGGTGGCACATGATGAACAATCTGTTATGCAATTAATTACGCAATATAAACAAAAAGATATATCAGTTGTAAAAAAGAAATGGGAGATTACAGATCAAGCGCTTTTAAAACAGGATCAAGAATATGGAGCGTTTTTGGAAAAGCTGCAATCGTTGTATGGGAAACTATTGCAACAAACTGCTGCCCTGCAGTCCGGGGGGGGGATAAGTAAAGCGCATATAGAACAGATTGAAAATGAATGGAAAGCAATCAAAAAAGAAGAGGCAGCATTAAAGCAGGATGATATAAAGAAATTGTTTACGTATGCATCAGTGGCGGTGCAGACAATACAAGAAGAGAAACAAGATATGGAAACGATGACGAAATTACAGCAAGTGCTAGTAGATAGCTTTCTTTCTTATGAAAAAATAGTTTCACAAAAAAACAAAAACGTATAATAATTAGATGAGATTTAAATCACCATCAGTATGTGGTGCTTTTTTCTAATATTTATTCGTACGGAAGAAAGGAAAAGCAAGGTTGTGCTTTTTCCTTTCTTTTGTATTTTTTAAAAAGAAAAATGATATTTTTAAAATTTGAGGAGAATCTATACATTTAGTATGGTTATGCTGTATCTTCCTGCTAATTTTAAAAATGAAAGGAGAACGTATGAAAAAACTTATTTTAGCGTCTGGTTCACCAAGACGTAAAGAATTACTTGAGCTTGTGGATATGCCATTTGAGGTTGTAGTTAGCGATGTGGAAGAAACGATTGGAGCATATTCATCACCACATGATATCGTAATGTCACTTGCGTTGCAAAAAGCATCTGCCGTAGCAAAGGATTACGAAGATGGTGTTGTGCTTGGTGCTGACACAATTGTTACTTTTGAGTCGCGTATTCTAGGAAAACCAGAGGATGAGAGTGAAGCGAAAGAAATGTTACGGCTCTTGTCAGGAAAAACTCATGAGGTGTATACGGGAGTTGCTCTTATTTCAAAAGAAAAAACAGTGACATTTTATGAGCGTGCTGAAGTAACATTTTGGGAATTAACTGAAGAAGAAATTCATGCATATGTGCAAACGAAAGAACCGCTTGATAAAGCTGGTAGCTATGGGATACAAGGAAAAGGTGCAATTTTTGTTCAGCATATACAAGGTGATTATTATGCGATTGTTGGTTTGCCGATTGCACGTGTTGTGCGTGAGTTGAAACAATTTAATATGTAAAGGAGGCTGGAATATGAGCTGCATTCGTGATGTTGTGAAAGAAGATCAACCACGGGAACGTTTATTGCTAGAAGGAGCAAGCAGCTTATCAAACACAGAACTTCTCGCTATATTACTTCGAACAGGTTCAAAAGAGGAGTCGGTCTTAACATTAGCAAATCGAATTTTGCATTACTTTGACGGATTACGAATGTTAAAAGATGCGACAATTGAAGAGATGACAAGCATTCATGGTGTTGGGGTGGCAAAAGCATCCCAACTTATTGCTGCTTTTGAACTTGGACGAAGAATGGTACGCTTAGAATATCAAAATAGATATAGCATTCGTAATCCAGAAGATTGCGCACGTTATATGATGGAGGAGATGCGCTTTTTACAACAGGAACATTTTGTATGTTTATATTTAAATACGAAAAATCAAGTGATGCATCGACAGACGGTATTTATTGGAAGTTTGAATGCCTCGATTGTGCATCCGCGCGAGGTGTTTAAGGAAGCATTTCGCCGCGCTGCTGCCTCTATTATCTGTCTTCATAATCATCCTTCGGGCGACCCCACGCCAAGCAGAGAAGATATTGAAGTCACGAAAAGACTTGTAGAATGCGGGAAAATTATTGGGATTGAAATTCTCGATCATATTATTATTGGTGACCATAAATTCGTCAGTTTAAAAGATAAAGGTCATATTTAAGACTATTTTTTTTCTTTATTTTGTTTTATAATGTGAGTTATGAGTTTTTTGTAGGCTTTCGTCTACACTATAACAAAGAACATGTAAAAACGTTATGTTTTATATAAATATAATAATGTTGAAAGAAAAAATGAGCATTTTGTTAAAATTAGAAAGGAAGATATAGAATATGTTTGGATTTGGTGGTTTTACTCGTGATCTTGGAATAGACTTAGGAACAGCGAATACGCTTGTATATGTAAAAGGAAAAGGTGTCGTTGTACGCGAGCCATCTGTTGTGGCATTGCAAACAGACACAAAACAAATTGTTGCAGTTGGTAACGATGCAAAACAAATGATTGGTCGTACACCTGGAAATGTTGTGGCACTTCGTCCGATGAAAGACGGTGTTATCGCAGATTATGAAACAACAGCAACAATGATGAAATATTATATTCAACAAGCACAGAAATCAAATGGCTTCTTCTCTCGTAAACCTTATGTAATGGTATGTGTACCATCTGGTATTACAGCGGTTGAAAAACGTGCAGTAATCGATGCAACTCGTCAAGCAGGTGCACGCGATGCATACCCAATTGAAGAACCATTTGCAGCTGCAATTGGTGCAAACTTACCTGTTTGGGAACCGACAGGTAGTATGGTTGTAGATATCGGCGGTGGTACAACAGAAGTTGCGATTATCTCTCTTGGCGGTATTGTAACAAGCCAATCTGTTCGTGTTGCCGGTGATGAAATGGACGATGCAATTATTCAATACATTAAGAAAAACTACAATTTAATGATCGGGGAACGAACTGCAGAAGCATTAAAATTAGAAATTGGTTCTGCTGGCGAGCCAAACGGTGTTGAGCCAATGGATATTCGTGGTCGTGACTTAGTGACTGGACTACCAAAAACAGTATCGATTCGCCCAGAAGAAATTGCATCAGCGTTAAAAGATACTGTAGATGCAATTGTTGAGTCTGTAAAAAATACATTAGAAAAAACTCCACCAGAATTAGCAGCGGATATTATGGATCGTGGTATTGTTCTAACAGGTGGTGGTGCGTTGCTTCGCAATTTAGATAAAGTAATTAGCGAAGAAACAAATATGCCAGTTCTTGTTGCAGAAAACCCATTAGATTGCGTAGCAATTGGAACGGGTAAAGCGTTAGACAACATCGACCTTTTCAAAAGTGCTCGATAAAATCCATTATTTCAACATAAAAAATTAGGGAATTTAAGAGGGTGTGAACGTGCCACAGTTTTTCTTAAACAAAAGATTAATTGTTTTATTAGTTAGTATTATTCTTCTCGTGGCATTGATCGGAATCTCATTGAAAGAACGGAAAAATCTAACGTGGCCAGAGCAGTTTGTAAAAGATACCGTAGGAGTTGTAGAACGTGTATTTCAAAAGCCAGCGAATTATGTTGCCGGATTCTTTGAGAACGTAGAAGATGTAAAGCGCACGTATGAAGAAAATAAAGAATTGAAATCGAAATTGGACAAGTATGCAGAGTTGTCCGTAAAAGTAAAAGAATTAGAAAAAACAAATGAAGAACTTCGTGATATTCTTGGAAAAAAAGATACACTGAGTGATTTTAAACCGATTCAAGCAACTGTTATTGCTCGCAATCCAGATAAATGGAATGACTTAATCGGGATTGATAAAGGTGCACAGCAAGGCATTCAAAAGGATGCAGCTGTTATTACATCAAAAGGTTTAGTTGGAAAAGTAAAAAGTGTTTCACAATTTACTTCAACGGTTGAGCTAATCAGCTCATTAAACCGAACAAATCGTATTTCAGCTGTTGTCCGAGGAGATAGTAATGTTTTCGGTTTAATTGAAGGGTACGATAAAGAGAAGCAGCAACTTGTTTTCACAAAAATCCCATCTGGTGTGAAAGTAGAGAAGGATCAAACAGTTGTAACTTCTGGTCTTGGCGGTGTGTTCCCAGATGGATTGGTTATTGGACAAATCGTTGAGGTAACAGCGGATGAGTACGGATTAACACAAACAGCTTATATTAAGCCTGCAGCAGACTTAAGTGATGTTAGCAATGTTATGGTTGCTAAACGGACTATGTCGACAGTAGATTTAGGGAAATAGGAGGGGGAAGAGATGGAGATTTTAAAAAAAGCGATTCTTCCTCTTCTACTTCTTCTCGTATTTGTATTGGAGAATATGTTTTCTACTATTGTTCCAACGAGTCTTTTTTGGAAGAATACAATTGTAGCACCACATTTTTTAATGATTGTTTTATGCTTTATTGCAATTTACTTTAATTCTGTACATGGTGTTTACTATGGGCTATTATTTGGATTTTTATTTGATATCGTGCATACAGAGTTAGTTGGTGTGTATATATTTGCTTATCCAATTTTAGTGTATCTTGTCTATCAGGCAATGCGAATTTTACAAGTGAACCTTTTTATCGTGTTCTTTATTGTATTAGCGAGCATTGCTGCGTTAGAGTATTATGTGTATGGATTTTTGACGTTAATTGGTCGTATTCATATGCCAGCGCATATCTTTTTCACAGATCGTCTTCTTCCGACGCTGTTGTTGAACGGAATTTTTTTACTACTGTTTTGCTTCCCACTGCAACGATATCTTTTACGTCTTTCAGACGCTATGGAAGAAAAAGAAAAAAGGATTTTCTGATTTTATGTCGAATTAAATCGGTGGGGTGAGCATTGGTGACAGAAAAAAAGCAACAAAATGTGACTATAAAAGGAACGAAGGATGGTTTAGCATTACATCTGGATGATTCCTGTTCATTTCGTGAATTGCTGCAAGAACTTGACGAAAAGCTTTCCACTCATTACTACGAGGGTGATGGACGCTCTCTAATTGAAGTGCAGGTGAAAGTTGGGAACCGTTATGTAACAGAAGTCCAACAAGAAGAGTTGCGCACACTTATTCGTAATAAAAAGAATTTAGTCGTAGATTCTATTGAGAGTGATGTTGTAACGAAAGAACAAGCGTTGGCATGGAAAGAAGAAACAGAAATTGTTTCTGTTTCAAAAATTGTTCGCTCAGGTCAAATATTGCATGTAAAAGGCGATTTACTATTGATTGGAGATGTGAATCCAGGCGGTACGGTTATCGCTGGAGGAAATATTTTTATTATTGGAGCATTACGAGGAATTGCACATGCTGGATATTATGGGGATACAGGGGCTGTTATAACAGCTTCTGTTATGAATCCAATGCAGCTTCGGATAAGCGATGTGACAACGCGCGCTCCTGAGGAGAAAGAAGACGGGGCGGAAGGGGCAGAATGTGCCTACATTAATGAGAATAATCACATTGTTGTCGATCGCATTCAACTTCTCACTCATCTTAGACCTAATTTAACAAGGTTAGAAAGGGGAATTGTATAGCTGTGGGAGAGGCAATAGTTATTACATCTGGAAAAGGCGGAGTAGGTAAAACTACAACGTCTGCAAATATTGGTACAGCCTTGGCTTTATCTGGGAAAAAAATATGTTTAATTGATACAGATATCGGCTTGCGAAATTTAGACGTAGTAATGGGATTGGAAAACCGTATTGTATATGATCTCGTTGATGTTGTTGAAGGACGTTGTCGTTTACCTCAAGCTCTTATTAGAGATAAGCGCTTTGATGAACTTTATTTATTACCTGCAGCACAAACGAGTGACAAGTCGGCAGTAACACCTGAACAAATGGAAGAATTAATACAACAATTACGTCAAGACTATGATTACATATTAATTGATTGCCCAGCTGGCATTGAACAAGGTTTTAAAAACGCTGTGGCAGGTGCTGATAAAGCGATTGTTGTGACAACACCAGAAGTATCTTCAATGCGTGATGCTGATCGGATTATCGGACTATTGGAAAAAGAAGATATCGAGCCGCCTAAGTTAGTTATCAATCGTGTCCGCAGTCATATGCTACATGAACAAGATATGTTGGATGTAGATGAAATTGTACGTACCTTGTCTATTGAATTGCTTGGGGTTGTTGAAGATGATGATGCCGTGATTCGAGCAACAAATACAGGAGAGCCTGTAGCTTTGCAGCCGAGTGGAAAGGCATCCATTGCTTATCGAAATATTGCAAGACGCTTGCTTGGAGAAAATGTGCCATTGCAACCGCTTGAAAATGAAAAAGAAACGGTATTTACGAAAATGAAGAAATTCTTCGGAATACGCTAGGAGCACTTCGCATATATGCGGAGTGCTTTTTTTGCCCTGCTATACGTGGGCAGTAAGATCCCGATTGGGCGGAAAACACTGATTAAAGTTTCACTTTATTTTGAGGATAGCTGCTGGTATACGCGCTGACCTTCTAGGAGAAAAGCATTCCTATGAATATCTTTCCCGGACAACTCATACATATGTACAAACTGATGGGAAGAGGAAGGGGTCAGAATGAGAAATAAACAAGTAGAAGAAATTAAAAAGCGTATTGAGAAGAGAAAAGCGCAGCAGGAAAGAGAAGATGAATTATTTTCGTATGAAGAACAAGACTATACACCGCTTCTTGTTGAAGAAGGAGAAAAGACACATCCTCTCTTCCGAAAGGAAATATTTCTTTTTAAGCTACTGCTATCGGCTATTCTTGTTCTTGTCGTAGCCATCTTATTTAAAAACACAACAACTTCTTTTGAAGGTCCACGTACAGTTGTTGAACAAACAATGAAAGAAGAATTTCAATTTGCAACTGTGTCGAAGTGGTATGAATCAAAGTTTGGAAAACCGCTATCTTTTTTACCTTCCAGTGAAAAGAAAACAAAGCAGAAAGAAAAGAATTACGCTGTTCCCGCTTCAGGAAAAGTAACGCAAAGTTTTCAGGCAAATGGACAAGGGGTGTTTGTCCAAACAGCCGCAAATGCCGTTGTAGAATCAGTTAATGAGGGCATTGTTGTCTCGATTGGTCAAAAAGAGGGGTTTGGAAATACAGTTGAAATCCAACATGCAGATGGTACGGAATCTTGGTATGGAAATTTAGGAGAAGCATCAGTTAAGTTATATGATTATGTAGCGAAAAAGCAAAAAGTTGGAACAGTTGCAAATGGAAAGTTTTATTTTGCGTTCAAAAAGAATGAAAAATTTATCGATCCAATTCAGGTGATTTCATTTGAATAAATATAGTGGGATTTTTTCAAAGATTACCATTCATCCGTTGTTTTGGGGAGTTATAGCAATTGCGGTTTTTACGGCTCGTTTTAAAGAGGTACTTATTTTATTTTTCATTGTTTTTATTCATGAATTAGGTCATGCGATAGCAGCCGCTCATTTTAAATGGCGCATTAAACAAATTCAGCTCTTGCCATTTGGTGGGGTAGCTGAGCTTGATGAGCATGGGAATAAGCCGTTAAAAGAAGAAATGATTGTTATTATAGCAGGGCCTGTTCAACATATATGGATGGTAGCTGCTGCCTATCTATTGTACACAATAGGCTGGATGGGGGAAGGCCTTTACCATTTTTTTCTGTGGAACAATATGACCATTTTATGTTTTAATTTATTACCGATTTGGCCTCTTGATGGAGGGAAGATTGCACTAAATATATTATCGCATCGCTTTCCATTTTTACAAGCGCACAATATTATGATGAGAATTTCAATTGTGTGTCTTAGTGTTGTATTTGGGCTGCAGCTTCTTTGGAATGGAAAGAATGCAATGGTGTGGGCGTTACTTCTTTTTTTAGTATTTTCTTTATTTCAAGAATGGAAACAACGTCGTTTTGCATTTATGCGTTTTTTGTTGGAGCGGTATTACGGAAAGAAGCGAGAAATTGCCAAGGTCACAACAATTACAGTTCGAAAGGAAACGAGTTTATATCATATTTTCACTCAGTTTCGAAGAGGATATAAGCATTCAATTATCATAAATGGAGAACATAAAAATCAATACACGCTAGATGAAAATGAATTGCTTTACGCATATTTTACAGAAAAAAGAACAACATCATCTGTAGAAGAGTTAATAGGTTAGTGTTGACGGTAACACTAACCTTCTATTATTGTATAAAAAAGGATAAAAGAGAGGAATAGACTTTGAAGACGCTATACATAAATTACATCGGTTCGGAAAAGCGAGTTGCTGTTGAAGAAGAGAAAGAAATTGTAGAACTCTTATGGCAACGAAATGAACAAGAACAAATTGTTGGAAATATATATATTGGTCGTGTCATGCGAACAATCGCGGGGATGAATGCTGCCTTTGTCAATGTTGGCTTGGAGAAGCATGCTTATTTATCATATGAAAATGTGCCATCATCTATGCGATTACACGAAGGGCAATCGCTTCTTGTACAAGTTGTGAAAGAAGCGATTGATACGAAAGGACCAAAAATAACAGCAAATATAGAATTCACCGGGAGATATGTTGTATATATGCCCTATGACACGGTTTTTGCCGTTTCCCGGAAAATAAAAGATGAGAAAAAGAGAGAACAACTTCTTGCGCTAGAAAAAACAGGAGGATTTATTTTTCGTTCTGCATGTGAAAAAGTACAATTACAAGAAGTGCAAGCCGAGATGCAACGCCTTCAATCTCAATTTGAACTTGTGAAAAAACAAGAACAACGAGGAAAGGCACCGCTTCTCGTTTATTCTCCTTCTAGTTTTTTAGATCGAATTTTTCAAGAAATACCAGTAGAGACAGTTTCGCAAGTGATTGTAGATCAGCGCAGTATGATACAAGAATTAGAAGGAAAAATAGGTGCAGAAAAAGTTACTTTCTTTCATGAAAAGACACCGTTATTTGCTCGCTATGGAATTGATCGTGAAATTGAAAAGGCGCTAAAAAGAATAGTGTGGCTTCCAAATGGAGCGTATTTACTCATTGAACAAATGGAAACGATGACTGTAATCGATGTAAACACTGGTAAATTCACCGGGAAACAAAATTTACAAGATACAGTACTGCGCACAAATGAAATAGCGGCAAAAGAAATTGCACGGCAGCTGCGACTTCGTGACATTGGCGGGATGATTTTAATTGATTTTATTAATATGAAGCGCCGTGAGGAAAAAGAAAAAATAAGAGGAATTGTAAAGTCGTACTTAGAAAAAGACCATACTTATACGAGGGTATTAGGATTTACAGAGCTTGGTATTTTAGAAATAACAAGAAAACGAAAAAAACAATCGCTTCGTGATATGCTGTTAACAGATTGTAAAATTTGTCAAGGCAGTGGTTATATGTTATCACATGAAACGGTAGCATATGAGTTAGAGAGAGAACTAATTGCTTATAATGGGACAGATGATGAAGCCGCTCTTATCGCTGCTCATCCGAGTGTGCAACAAATCTTTTTTGAGAAAGAACTGCAGCGCAATATATCTTTTCAAATTTGTTTTATTGATGATGAAGCAGCACGTTACACGATTCAACGCTTTGGAACGAAGAAAGAGATATGCGTGCGGAAAAAATAGTTAGTAGAAGATTCATTGACAATAGACTATGTTTCATGATAACATCTCTATGTTATAGTTTATAGCACCTAAACTGCTATATACTACAACCGCACAGGACAGGTTCCTAAAAGACATTGTATGTCTACCTCGTTTTGGCGAGTCTTAGTAATTATGAGGAGGTGCAATTATGTACGCAATTATCGAAACAGGTGGAAAACAAATTAAAGTTGAAGCTGGTCAAGAAATCTACGTTGAAAAATTAGATGTAGAAGCTGGTGAAACTGTTACTTTTGACAAAGTTCTTTTCGTTGGTGGCGAAACTGTTAAAGTTGGTAGCCCAGTTGTAGAAGGTGCAACAGTTACTGCGAAAGTTGAAAAACAAGGTCGCGCTAAGAAAATCATCGTTTTCAAATACAAAGCGAAAAAGAACAATCGTAAAAAACAAGGTCATCGTCAACCATACACGAAATTAGTGATTGAAGCAATCAACGCTTAATTCGGGTTGTCATGATTAAAATTACGATTAACCGCACGAATTTAGGAAGTATCCAATCATTTAAAATGACCGGGCATGCGAACTTCGCTCCGCATGGACAAGATCTTGTCTGCGCTGGAACGACAGCGGTTGTGTTTGGTGTAATAAATGCAGTGGAATCACTTTGTAATGTGCAAGCAACCATTGAACTTGGAAAAGATGGTGGATTCTTAATGTATGAATTGCCTAGTGATCTAGACGATTCCACAAAAGAAAAAGCATGTTTTCTGTTAGAGGGCATGGTTGTTTCGCTTAAAACGATTGAACTTGATTACGGAAAGTATATCCGTTTAATAGAAAAAGTGCAGGAGGTGTAACGTATGTTAAGATTAGATCTTCAGTTTTTCGCATCTAAGAAAGGTGTGGGTAGTACAAAGAACGGTCGTGACTCTCAGTCAAAACGTCTTGGTGCTAAACGTGCAGATGGTCAAATGGTTTCAGGTGGTTCAATTCTTTACCGTCAACGCGGTACAAAAATTTATCCAGGTGTTAACGTTGGTCGTGGTGGCGATGACACATTATACGCGAAAGTTGACGGCGTAGTACGCTTCGAGCGTCTTGGCCGTGACCGCAAACAAGTGAGCGTATATCCTGTTGCTCAAGAAGCATAAGAAACTCACGGAAAACTCTAACCTGAGTGCAGGTTAGAGTTTTTCTATATTAGAGGGGTATATGAATGGAAGAAAAATGGACAATTATAGATGCGTTGCGTCATTCAAGACATGATTGGCTTAATCGTATGCAGATGATTAAAGGAAATCTTTCGCTCGGAAGAGTGGAAGAAATTCATGGACTCATCGATCGTTTTGTCCAAGAAGCGAGACAAGAATCGAATCTGATGGGGCTTTCTATGCCCAAGTTTTCAGAATGGATTTTAACATATAATTGGAAACAGCACCCGTGCTTGTTGGAGTACGAAGTATTAGGAGAAATACATAACTTATCGCATCTAGATGAAAGAGTATCTGTATGGACGGCTCAATTTTTCCAAATACTTGAGCATAGTTTAGACGTTTATGTTGAAAATTATGTTTGTATCACAGTTGAATGTGAAGAAGAGGATGCTCGTTTCTTTTTTGATTTTCGTGGCAAGCTAACAAATGTACAAGAGATACAAGAGTGGCTTGCTAGTCAACATAATAAATGGTTCTCCATTTCTTATACAGTGCGAGATAAAGAAATCTCGGTTATATTACAACTACTAGAAAAAAGTGTGGTGAGATAATGTTTGTAGATCAGGTCAAGATATATGTAAAAGGCGGCGATGGTGGTAACGGAATGGTTGCGTATCGTCGTGAGAAATATGTTCCAAAAGGTGGCCCAGCAGGCGGTGACGGTGGTAAAGGTGCCGATGTTGTTTTCGTAGTAGACGAAGGATTACGTACATTAATGGATTTCCGCTATCAGCGTCATTTTAAAGCGGATCGCGGTCAACATGGAATGAGTAAAAACCAACATGGCCGTAAGGCAGATGATTTAATTGTAAAGGTTCCGCCGGGAACAGTTGTAAAAGATGTAGCTACTGGTCAAATTCTTGCGGATTTAGTAACGCATGAGCAATCAGCAGTTATCGCAAAAGGTGGTCGTGGTGGCCGTGGTAACTCACGTTTTGCGACGCCAACGAATCCAGCTCCAGAAATTGCTGAGAATGGTGAACCAGGTCAGGAACGTGAAGTCGTACTAGAATTGAAAGTGTTAGCTGATGTAGGTCTTGTTGGATTCCCAAGTGTCGGTAAATCAACATTATTATCTGTTGTATCATCAGCACGTCCAAAAATTGCTGAATATCACTTTACAACAATTGTTCCAAACCTTGGAGTAGTTGAAACAGGGGATGGACGCAGTTTTGTTATGGCTGATCTTCCAGGATTGATTGAAGGGGCGCATGCAGGCGTTGGACTTGGACATCAATTTTTACGTCATATTGAGCGTACACGCGTTATCATTCATGTGATTGATATGTCTGGTTTAGAAGGACGCGATCCATATGAGGATTACGTAACAATTAATAATGAGTTAAAAGAATACAATCTACGTCTAACAGAGCGTCCACAAGTTGTTGTTGCAAACAAAATGGATATGCCAGATGCAGAAGAAAACTTACAAGCGTTCAAAGACAAAGTGGGCGATGAAGTAAAAATCTTCCCAATCTCTGCAGTTACGCGTCAAGGTGTTCGTGATTTACTATTTGAAGTAGCAAATCTTATCGAAACAACACCAGAATTCCCAATACATGAAGTTGTAGATGAATCTGAAGCAAGTGTAATGTACAAATTTGAGGGTGAAGGCTCTAAATTTGAAATTACGCGTGAAAGCGATGGTACATTTGTCATTACTGGTTATGATATTGAGAAAACATTCAAGATGACGGACTTCAGCCGTGATGAGTCTGTCCGCAGATTCGCTCGTCAAATGCGCGGAATGGGCATTGATGAAGCACTACGTGCGCGCGGTGCAAAAGACGGCGATATTGTAAAAATTCTTGAGTACGAATTTGAATTTATCGATTAAGGACTGCCGAAATTCGGCAGTCTTTTTTGTATTGAAATAAAAAAATCTCCTCAAATGGAAATTTACCCTTATAATGGAAAATGGGTAGTGTAGGGCAGATAGTAATGATATCTACATGTACTTCTTATAAGGGAGTGAGAATGATATGTATAAAATATTAATTGTTGAAGACGATTTGAAAATTGGTGATATTTTAGAAGGGCACCTCGATAAATATGGTTATCAGTCATTTCGTGTACAAGATTTTCGGTATATAAAAGATGAATTTGCAAAAGTGAACCCCCATTTGGTTTTACTGGATATTAATTTACCATATTTTGATGGGTTTTATTGGTGCCGTCAAATTCGTACTGTTTCCAACGCGCCGATTATTTTTGTATCTGCACGTACAGGAGAGATGGATCAAGTAATGGCGATTGAAAATGGCGGTGATGATTACATTACGAAGCCGTTTCATTTAGATATTGTTATGGCAAAAGTAAAAAGTGCATTGCGCCGTGTGTATGGCGAATATGCTTCATCAACAGAAAGTGATTATTTTGGCGTGAATGGATTGCTTTTATATCAAGCGCAGCATATGGCAGAGTGGCAAGGAAAGCAAGTAGAACTTACAAAAAATGAGTACTATTTATTAGAATGTTTAATGAAGCAAGCGGATCAATATGTAACGAGAGAAGAGTTACTAGAAGCGTTATGGGATGAGATTGCTTTTGTTGATGATAATACATTAACTGTAAATGTAAAGCGTGTCCGTAAAAAGCTAGAAGAGATAGGAATTACTGATGCCATTGTTACGAAGCGGAGCTATGGATATGCGCTCTTAACGAATTGGGTGAACGAACATGAATCTTAAAAAATATGTGATGGACCGCATCGCCTTACTTGTTTCTTACATAATGAGTATCATCCTATTCGGTCTTGTCTTGCAACTGCAATCTTTTCTACAGAAACAATCTATAAATTGGAGTACATGGCTATATGGATTGTTATTATCAATTGTCGTTTTTGCTTTCTTTTTGATACATGATTATCGGAAAAGACGCGCCTTCTTACAAAAGGTAGAACATTACATTGCAGAGGGACAGGAGTTGCATCACTCTTTATCTGTCGGTTCATCTTATACATACGAACAAGAAACAATCGTGGAAGCTTTTTCGCTCTTAAGACAACAATATATGAATGAAATCCATGAAGGGCAGGCAAAAGGAGAACAGCAGACAATCTTTATGAATCAGTGGATTCACCAAATGAAAACGCCTGTATCTGTCATTGAATTATTGCTGCAAAAACTTGGACAAACACACCGCGAAGCAAGAGATACGATTGAAAGTATTCGTGAAGAAAATAATCGTATTTTACAAGGATTAGATTTAGCGCTTCACATGGCACGCCTCGAACAGTTTGGGAAAGATTATAAAATAGAAGAAGTCAATGTAGTGGACATTGTTCGTGACAATATTAATCAGCATAAAAAGACGTTCATTCAGTATGCTGTATATCCGAAAGTTATATTTGAGAAAGAACAGTACAGGGTAGCTTCGGATCAAAAATGGCTCAGTATTGCCATTAATCAAATTGTCATAAATGCTTTGAAGTATACAAGAATTACAGAGAAAGAGAAAAAAGAGATTACATTTCAAATCGAAGAAACAGAAAGTGTTATTGCATTGCATATTCGTGATAACGGAATAGGTATTCCAAAGCAGGATATAAAGCGAATTTTTGAACCGTTTTTTACGGGGGGCAATGGGCGAAAAACGAGAGAAGCAACAGGGATGGGCTTATATATTACAAAGCAAATTTGTGATCATCTTAGCCATGGAATTTCTGTGCAATCAATAGAGAAGGAAGGGACAACATTTACATTCCAATTCTCAAAAGATAAAGGATATCATCAAATGATGAGGAAAATGACAAAATTGTAAGATAACAAACTGTTTTGTAAGGGAAATCACTCGTTACTTTCCTTCATTTTTTCTATAGTAAGAGTAAGAAGAAAACGTATAGGGGGATTCAAAATGAGTGTTCTTGAAGTAAAAGGTTTGACAAAGGTGTATCAATCAAAAGGATCGGTAACAACGACAGCGCTAAATAATATTAACTTTAAAATTGAAGAGGGTGAATTTGTCGGCATTATGGGACCATCAGGAAGCGGAAAAACAACGCTTCTTAATTTATTAGCAACGATTGATAAGCCGACATCGGGTCACGTTTATATGAATGGAGAAGAAATTAATCAAATGCGTGCTGCAAAGCTTGCGGCGTTTCGTCGAACACATTTAGGTTTTATTTTCCAAGATTTTAACTTACTTGATACGTTATCCATTAAGGAGAATATCATTTTGCCACTTGTAATGGCAAATCGTCCTGTGAAAGAAATTGATGCGAAAGTATTGGAAATTGCAAAGTTTTTAAACATAGAGGGAATTTTACATAAAAAAGTGTACGAAGTATCAGGCGGTCAGCAGCAGCGTGCGGCAGCAGCGCGGGCGATTATTCATCAGCCGACGTTAATTTTAGCTGATGAACCGACAGGAAACCTAGACTCCAAATCAGCTAAATCACTGATGGGTGCTCTGCAGGAACTTCATGAAGAGAAGAAGGTAACGATTGCAATGGTAACGCATGATCCTGTTGCGGCAAGTTATTGTGAACGTATTTTATTTATTCGTGACGGTGAAATTTTCTCAGAGATTCATAAAGGAGAAACAAAACAAGCCTTTTTCCAAGAAATATTAGACGTACTTGCGATGTTGGGGGGAGAATACCATGAACTTTCGCCAGCTCGCGTTTAATAATGTCAAAGGGAATTGGCGCAATTACAAAGCCTTCTTAATTAGTAGCTGTTTATCGATTTTTGTGTTCTTTATGTATGCTTCGTTTATATATCATCCAGATGTTGTGAATGGTAACATTAGTATGAAAATGCGTATTGACAAAGGATTAGAGACATGTAATTATATTGTTATTTTATTTTCAGGGTTATTCATTTTATATTCGAACTCCATCTTTTTGCGGGCTCGTAAAAAAGAGCTAGGGTTATTTACTTTAATTGGTGCGACAAAAGGACAGCTAGGAAGAATGATCATGCTAGAGCAAATAATTCTTGGCTGCATTTCAATTGTCAGTGGAATTGCTCTTGGTATGCTCGGTTTACCACTCTTTTTTAAAGCAGTGAGTGCTGTAGTTGGAATTGAAAAAGCATTGCCATTTGTCTGGAATGGAAAGGCAATCGCAATTACTGCCGGTGTATATTTGATTCTCTTTTTCGTGTTATCATTATTTGGATTATGGACGATATGGAGATTGCAAATTATTGATTTACTTCGCGGCGCAAGAAAACAAAGAGTTGAGCCGTTTTCGTTTACATGGTTATTTTTAGCCGGATTACTAAGTATTATCGTTGCTTATGTTCTTTGCTTTCAAGTAACATTCATGAACCTTACGGTGTATTTCCTTCCAATTGTTGGTTTAACAATTATCGGAACATATTTTTTATTCACACAAGGAAGTGTTGTTCTATTAAAAGCATTGCAAAAAAGAAAGTCGCTTTTTTATAAGCAGCCGAATTTGTTTGTTATTAGTAATCTCGTTTATAAGATGAAAGATAACGCCCGTTTTCTGTTTGTTGTTTCGATCATCACAGCAATTGTTGCCTCGGCAATGGGAACGTTATACGTCTTCTTTGAGGATATGAGTGCAAAAGTAGTGCAGCATTCTCCTCATGCTATTTCCATTCAAGAAAAAGGAGTAAATTCTCATGAAGTGGTGAAAGAAGAAACATTGCAATCGCTGCTTAAAAAACATAATTTTGAACAGGCAAGAAAAGTAACCTTAACAGAAATACCAGGAACATTTCATATAAAATGGATGAAAGAAGAGAAAGAATTTGATTTAAGAATTATCTCTGAGCGAGAATTTAATGCAGAAGCACGCAAGCAACAGGAAGCAGAAATTCATAATAAACCTGGAACTGGCACAATGGTTGTGTTGGATATGATGAATGAACTCATGAAATTTGATGCAGCGAAGCCTTTTACATTTAAAGTACAAAATCAATCGTATGAGCTGAAATTAAATAAGCCGTATACAAAAGCGTTATTTAATACTGGTAATTTATTAGTTGTAAATGAACAAGACTACGCCAAGTATGCAGCTGCTGTCCCGGATGCAGAAAAGATGATGTATTACGGCTATTATATTCAAAACTGGAAAGATACGGAGGCTCTCGTGAAGGAATTAAAAGGTCACATCGCCGATGATAAAAAAGAAAATTTTGATAATGCTATTCTTGTTTATCAAAATGTAAAAGAAAATGGTGCGATTACGATGTTTATTGGTTTCTTCATAACAATATTGTTCTTCTTCTTTGCTTGCAGCATGACATATTTTAAGTGGTTTAATGATAAAGAACAAGACCGTATTCAATTTCATTCTTTAAAACGAATTGGTATGACGGATCAAGAGATTCGTAAAATTGCAGTTCGGCAAATGGGAGCTATTTTCTTTATTCCGATTTTAATAGGTGTTTTGCATAGCGGATTTGCATTATATACACTAGGAAATATGTTGTATCTAGACTTATGGAAATCAGGAGCGGTTATTATTATAGCATATGTACTAGCATCCGCATTATATTTTGCCATTGCACAAAGAGGATATTTAAAGCACGTAAAAAGCTAGGACTTCCTAGCTTTTTACGTATGTAACGGATTTTAGGAGGGGGAAAGGTGAAGTTTTATCAACTTACTTTTCAAAATGTTAGAGGGAATTGGCACAACTACAAAATATTTTTCTTAAGTAGTTGTTTCTCTATTTTTGCCTTTTTTATGTATACATCTATTATTTTGCATCCTCAGTTGAAAGTGAGTGGGCTGTATAAAGGCTTACAGTGGGGCCTGATTGTATGTGATGTAATTGTAATTGCCTTTTCGATTCTATTTATTCTGTACTCTAGTTCAATTTTTATACAGTGTCGAAAAAAAGAATTTGGGCTATTCATCTTAATGGGAGCCACAAAAGTAAATCTTGTCTGGATGATGATCATGGAACAAATGGCAGTGGGACTCCTTGCGAGCTTTTTCGGCATTGGGATTGGAATATTATTTTTAAAACTATTTTTTATGATTTTTAGTTTGTTGCTTAATATGTCGACTGAATTGTCGTTTGTGCTCAGTTCAAAAGCTATTGTGATAACGTTTATGACATATGGTGCTATATTTCTTCTTTTAGCTATTTTTAGTGCGCTGCGCATATGGAAAATGGAAGTTATTCATCTATTAAAAGAAATGCAAGAAGGAAAAAAAGAAACAAGAAGTAAGAAGTGGCTTTGTTGGCTTGGTTTCATCTGTATAAGTATCGGTTATGGTTTAACAACAAAAGTGACGATGATGAATATTGCCTTGTACTTTATACCTGTTTCTATTTTAACGATAGTTGGTACGTATTTTGTATGTACACATGGCCTCGTTCAAGTATTACAAGTAATTAAAAATAGAAAGAGTGTCATGTACCGCTATCCGTATGTATTCGTTATCAATCAGTTGTTACATACAGTGAAAGATAATCGGCGCTTTTTCTTTATTTTATCTATGCTAACAACGATAGTAGTAACGGCGACAGGCTCTGTTTATTTGTTTTTTTCAAACATGAGAGAACTATTTCGCTATGAACAGCCGCATGCTTTTTCCTATGTTGAAAAAGGGATTGACTCTAAGGAAGTAATGGAGAAAGAGACGGTCGAAAAGCTATTGCGCAAGCACGGTGTCAACGATTTTCGATACGTAACATTTGTCGGACTCCCAGCAACATTTCAATTAGATTCTGGTAATGAGTCTTATGCAACTGTAATTGGAGAAGATGAATACAATAGAGAAGCGAAAGGACAGTCGAAGCAGCAGATTCATCCGAAAGAGGGAACAGTAACATTCATTTATTATAGTAAGTATGATCTTCTCCCTAAAGATCCTAAGAAGTATATAAATTTTAAAGTACTAGGGGAAACATATCGCTTTACATATAACGGAGCATATGTAGGGAATGCATTTAATAGTGATACAAGTCAGCGGAGCGGAAGATTCTTCGTTATGAACAATCGAGATTTTCAGAAGCTTTCTCGTCAAGTTCCGAATCGCGAAAAATATGTATACAACGGATATGAAGTAAGAGATTGGGATAATACAGAAAGATTAGGCGAAGAATTACAATCTCACATTTTAAAAGGGAAAGAGTCAGTAACTCGTAATAATATGTACATATATAAGATGACGAAAGACGGAGGGAATCTAGTATTATTTGTCGGTTCGTTCATTAGTGTGCTCTTTTTTCTAGCATCCTGTAGTACAGTTTATTTTAAATGGTTTCATAATATTGAATATGACCGCATGCAATATCGATCTCTTTTGAAAATAGGGATGACAAAGCAAGAAATAGATAAGGTTTCACGTTGGCAATTAGGAATTCTATTCTTTTTCCCAGTTCTATTAGGAAGCGTACATAGTGCGGTTGCTTTACATACGTGCCAAAAGGCCTTTTCTATGAAATCATCTGGGGGCGTTTTAGAGGTCATTGCTATTTATCTTATCGCATGTGCACTCTATTTCTTCTTTGCGCAAAAAGAATATATGAAACAGATCGGCTAGCTCTTGCTAGTCTTTTTTGTTGTAATTTTCGAAAAACAAGTAGAAGAATAGAGGTGTTTATGATATAACAGTAAGAAAACGAAAAAGAGGGGACGAGATGACGATTCGAGTTGGCTATTTAGGACCAGAAGCAACATTTACAAATATGGCGGTGAGTCGCTTCTTTCCTGAGGCTGAACATGTACCGTATCGAACTATTCCAGATTGTATAGATGCAGCGGCAAATGATGTTGTCGATTTTGCAGTTGTCCCGCTTGAAAATGCGATTGAAGGCTCCGTCAATATTACGATTGATTATCTTGTGCATGAGCAAACACTGCCGATTGTTGGCGAAATTACAGTGCCTGTCCAGCAACATTTGCTCGTTCATCCACAGCACGCACAGGCTTGGCAAGATGTATATGCAGTGCATTCTCATCCGCATGCGATTGCGCAGTGTCATAAGTTTTTAAATCAAGAATTAAAAGGTGTAACGGTGCGTGACATGACATCAACGAGTGCTGCTGCGCAGTTTGTGATAGAACATCCAAATGAAAAAATTGCGGCAATTGCTAATAGGGATGCGGCAGAAAAGTATGGGTTATCGATTGCTCAACGTGATATTCATACGCATAAAAATAATCATACGCGTTTTCTTGTGTTACATAAGAGCGAGCGTGTGGAATTACCGAGAAATGGAGAGCGACGCGGGACGAAAACAACGCTTATGATAACGTTACCTTCAGACTATGCAGGAGCGTTATATCAAGTATTATCCGCATTTGCATGGAGAAAATTAAATCTTTCCAAAATTGAGTCTCGTCCGATGAAGACAGGTCTTGGTAATTATTTTTTCTTAATTGATGTGGAGAAAGAGTATGATAATGCTCTGCTTCCAGGAGTGAAAATGGAATTAGAAGCACTTGGTTTTTCGGTTACATTACTTGGGAGTTATTCTTCTTATTGGGTTTGAAAAAAGAATCTCATTTCGTATTTTATCCCGCATTAACGGGCAGTAAGACCCCCACATCAAGATTCAGAGAGAAACGAGGAAGATAGATGGGGGATAACTGCCCGTAAAAGCCCGATTGGTTCAACTAACCATCAGTGGGAGATGAAAAAGCTCTCCAATGATGGAAGTTTCACTTTATCAAGATTTAAATGTTAAAAACAAAACACGCTAACATATTATATACGATTAATATGTTAGCGTCATATGTTTCATTCATTTCAGTACAATAAACGAGTTATTTTAGAAACAATATTTCCCCTAAATTTTGTCTCTAACAATCTACTACTATTTTTCTTTATGTTCATTGTATACAATAGTAAGGTTTCGTTTGTATCCATCGACACCTGTCCAGTTGGCATATTCTTTAGGAATATTAGTTGATAAGAGTTGTTCTAAGGATTCTCCCTTTTCTAAAGCAGATGCTACTCTCATATTAAGGTGCTGCAAATATTGTGATATAACTCCAATTTGACCTTTTTTCACTATATTACCATGACCAGGAATTATTGTTTGTATATCAATCGCATCAACTTTAGATAAGTTGTCAATAAATTGCTGGGAATTAAAAATAGGAGGATGTAGATTCTCTAAGACTAGATCGCCCATAAATGCAATTTTCTCCTCTGGCAAATATAGAAATGCATCACTTGGAGTATGACCACATCCGTAGCAATATAATTCAATTGTTCGGCAAGTTCCGTGAATTACTAGTTTATCATTAAAGGTCAAACTTGGAAGTACAATTCGTAATTCAGGTAATGATGCGTGTACTTTTGACATTTCTTTAAATTGAATATCAAGGCTTTCTAATAAGACAGGATCACTTTCAGTCAGTATTCTTTGTTCTAGTTGATTCAAGTATAGTTGCATTTCTACTTGTTCTTTATTTAAATCTATAATAACGTTTTGCTGTGCATGTAAATCTCTTGTAAGTGAAGTTGAAATGATTGTTACGTCTTCAAAAATTTGATTACCAAAGGTGTGATCTCCGTGATAATGGCTATTAAAAACATATTTAATTTTTTTTTTGAGTAATATCTTCTGTTACTTTTCGCAACTCTTTAGCAGCTCTAGGAGTTACAAATGTATCAAATATAAGAACCTCGTCCCCTAAATCAATGAAACCAGCATTACTCATTGCTCCTTCACCTTTTTTGGCGATTGCAGCATATACACCTTCAGAAAGTTTTGCTATTGAAAAATAAGATGATGTTGTGTTAATAACTTGCATACGTAATCACCTCCAAATAATTTGAGCGTTTCTTTATTTCATAAATATTATTTTCAACTTACTAGAGTGATTAGTACTAAACATAATCTTGTCATGTTTTAATAGATACAATTGCGTTTCTATTCCATACAAACAAGCAGTTAGACTTCGATTGGTAGCGGTATCATCAGCGGGAGATGAAAAAAACACTGATGAAAGTTTCACTTTATGTTAATTTTTCAAGCCGTGCGGTTAATGATTTTCGCCAATCTTCGGCGAGTTCGGGAACAGCAATAATTTTTTTCATGCCCTCTACATCTTTTTGTCCCCGGAAATAGATTTCGTTCGCAAATAGAATGGAAATTTGGTGTGGATGACGTTCGAGTAATGTAATTTGTGAATCTTTACGAACTGCCCCTTCTTGTAGAACGCGGCATAAATATCCTGTATAGCCAGTTTCAACAATGCGAGGTAACATGCCAGGAATGCCGATTCGTTTCGAAATTGTACTGCACGGAATTCTTCCTTGCGTCACTTGAACAATTGCATCTCCGAGCTGATAAATGTCGCCAATACAAACATCTTGCTCTAACATATTTGTAACTGTTACATTCTCTCCAAATGCAGATGAAGGAAGGGATGTATGAAACTCGTTTTCCCACAAATCATAATGTTCATAAGGATAAATACAAACAGCACGATCAGGCCCTCCGTGAAAGCGTAAGTCTGCAACACCGTCTCCTTGAAATCCATCTTTTGATAAAAAAGCATCTTCAACAAGCTGTTTACATATGCCGCTTGTCATTTCTTTATTTTCTGCATATTGAATTGTTTTTGGCTTCCCGATGCTAAAGTGAATGAGTTCAATTCCCATATATTATCTCCTTTCCCATCATTTTCTCCATTGTAGCATGATGAAAATAAAAAACGCACAGAGAAAATAAAATTCTCTGTGCGTTTTTTAATGAACAAGAAATCCAGCCCGGTCCAATGCCTCACAAGCAGCATGTAACTTTTCGAGCGAATCTGCTTCAATTGTATGCAAATGAATCCCATCTGTAAGCTGAGATAGATAAGTTGCTTTTGTTTCTTCAATCTTTTTTAAATACTGTTCAAGTTCAAAGCGGTTACTTACCAGAATTAAAGCAGTTAAGTCTCCGTACACTGGATGTTCCACTTTTACATCTTTAATTGTAACTCCATGATCAACAAGTATTGTAAGCTCTTGGCGTACTTGTGATGGCAGATGATTGGAAACGATAATACGCTCGAATGTAGTATGTTGTTTTTCTGTCGGTTTCAAATATAAATATCCTTGCGCTGTTGCAATAATAGGTTCGTTTCGTGCTTTTAATAAAGAAATATCTTGTACAATAACTTGACGGCTTACGTTTGTTTTCTTTGCTAATTCACTACCGGACAATGGTTTATTTGCAGCGAGGAGCCATTCTAAAATGAGCTGTCTTCTTTCCTCACCTAAAATTTTTTTTTGGTCATTTTGATTCATTTTCTATTAACACCTCTATTGAATTGATTTCTAACTTCTGTAATTGCATGAATCACTGCATCAATGTGTTCTGTTGTTGTTTGCTGTCCGAATGAAAAACGGACATATTGCTTCGCTTCATCATGTTCTTTGCCAATCGCAAGCATCGTTTTAGAAGGCTCTTGTTTCCCCATTTGACAAGCACTTCCTGTTGAAATCGCAATGCCGCGGCGGTTGCATTCTAGCATCGTATACTGACCTTCTATTCCTTTTATTGTAACCCCAATGATATGCGGTAAACAAGAAGTAGAATGACCTTCAACTTGTATTTCGGGTGATAGAGCTTGTAATTGCTGGATAAAGTATGTTCGCAATTCTTGTAAATGAGTAACTTCCACTTGTTGATTCTTTAACATGTGCTGCGCTGCTGTAATAAACGAAGCGATGCCAGGAACATTCACGGTACCGGGACGAAATCCTTTTTCATGAGAGGTACCAGGAAACACTTGTCCAAAGCGTACTTGCGGGTTTATATAGCATGCTCCCACCCCTTTTGGACCGTAAATTTTATGAGCTGAAACAGAGAGACTATCAATATTCATCTTAGTCACATTGATTGGTATTTTCCCAAATGTTTGCACACAATCTGTATGAAATAAGACGTTATGCTTTTTAAGAATGGCTCCAATTTCAGTAATTGGGTGCAGTGTGCCGATTTCAGAGTTTCCATGTTGAATACTTGCAAGCACGGTTTGTTCTGTAATCGCACGCTCGAGTTTGTCAAGTTGAATCATGCCAAAGCAATCCACCGGAATTTCAGTAATTTCATAGCCCTGCTTTTGAAGAAGGTGAAAATAATTTCGTATTGATGCATGTTCAATAGGTGTTGTAATAATATGAGTACCGCTCTGAGTATTTAGTAACGATTGAATCGCAAGATAGTTCGATTCAGATCCACCGCTCGTAAAAAAAACGCCTTGTTCTTTCCCACTGATCATCGCAGCAAATGTTTGGCGGCAAGATTGTAATAAAGAGGAGGCAGTCCCGCCAATATCGTGTAAGCTTTGTTCGTTTCCAAAATAACGTTCAGCGGCTTTTGTGTACGTCTCTAGTGCTTCCTTACTCATAGGTGTTGTTGCAGCATAATCCATATATATCATAGAGCATAGCCCTTTCTGTATTAGATTTTTTTGTCGGTTTCTAAAAAGTTCTTGTTATTATTTTAAATATATGTAAATATAGGTGTCAAGACAGTTGAAAAGTGTAAAGTAGGGGGCAATGAAAATGCCAAATGCAGATGTCTTAATTATCGGAAGTGGGGTTGCGGCGCTGCGCGTTGCACAAACCATTTGTCACGAAAAGAATGTGATGATTATCACAAAGAAAACAGGGCGAAACAACAATACAAATTTAGCACAAGGCGGGATTGCAGCAGCAGTATCTTCATCGGATCATCCAGATAATCATTATGAAGATACGCTTACAGCAGGTTGCCATTATAACAATACCGAAGCGGTGCGCTATTTAGTAGAGCATGGGCCACGAGAAATGCAAACATTATTAGATAACGGGATGCGCTTTGATGGCGATGAACGAGGGCTTCATCTTGGAAAGGAAGGAGCGCATCGACAAAGGCGTATTTTACACGCAGGCGGGGATGCAACCGGGAAAAACTTATTAGCGCATCTTGCAGAGCAAGTACTTCCATACGTGACGGTTGTTGAACAAGAAATGGTCTTGGATTTGATAATAGAAAATCAAACTTGTCATGGTATCGTAGCACGTGATAGTGAAGGAAATATACAAAAGTATGACGCGCAGAGTGTTGTATTGGCAACAGGAGGTATTGGAGGACTGTATGCCTTTACTTCCAATGATTGTACTGTTACAGGCGATGGGTTAGCCATGGTGTATCGAGCTGGCGGAGAACTTGTTGATTTAGAATTTGTACAGTTTCATCCAACAATGTTGCATGTCAATGGTGCTTGCTGCGGCCTTGTTTCAGAAGCGGTGCGCGGAGAAGGAGCGATTCTTCGAAATGGAAAAGGAGAGCGCTTTATGACGAATATTCATGAGCAACAAGACCTTGCACCGCGTGATGTGGTGGCACGTGCTATTCATGAACAAATGTTAGCTGGTGAAACGGTACACTTAGATATATCATCTATTGCAAATTTTGAAGAACGATTTCCAACGGTCTCTTTTTTATGTGAAAAAAGTGGCGTTAACATGGAAAGTAAGTGCATTCCAATAGTGCCAGGCGCTCATTTTCATATGGGCGGTGTAAAAACAAATTGTAACGGGGAAACGTCAATCAATTGTTTATATGCAGTTGGTGAAGTCGCGTGTAATGGTGTACATGGAGCCAATCGCCTTGCGAGTAATTCATTATTAGAAGGTCTTGTATTTGGAAAACGTGTCGGAGAACACATTTTAGAAAATAGTAGACCGCGAATCGTCGGTAACGATGAAATAGTGAATGGTGATTTACAACAAATACAATTACCAAACAAAGAAGAAATACAAGAGATGATGATGCAATACGTTGGAATCGTCCGAACAGAAGAAGGTTTATTATACGCGAAGCAATGGTTAGAGCAGTATGGAACATATAACAAACCGCTTCCATGTGAAAATCTCACAAATGAAGATATAACAATTATCAATATGTTAACAGTTTGTCAGCTACTAACAAAAGCTGCACTGCAAAGAAGAGAGAGTATCGGCGGTCATTATCGCAGTGACTTTCCAAATCGGAGTAATAAGCTACGCGAAATTGTAATGAGAAGAAACCTGTTGAGATTTGCGTAAGAAAAGAGGGGTACTATGAATTCATTAAAAGTAAAAGAGGCATTAAAGCAATTTTTTCTAGAAGATATCGGGGAGCGAGACGTAACATCGCAGCTTATTTTTCCAAACGATCTGCAAGCAAAGGGAACGTTTCTTGTCAAAGATACGGGTGTATTTGCAGGAGCTGATGTAATTAAGGAAGGTTTTGCAGTATTAGATCATCGAATTGAAGTTACACTTCATAAAAAAGACGGGGACATGGTAACAAACGGAGAAATTCTTGCTACTGTACAAGGGTCGATTGCGCCTTTGTTAACAGCTGAGCGTGTTGTGTTAAATGTTATTCAGCGTATGAGCGGTGTAGCAACGATGACAAGAAATGCAGTTACTGCACTTGAAAGCAATCATACACGCATTTGTGATACGAGAAAAACGATGCCAGGGCTTCGTATGTTTGATAAATATGCCGTTGTATGCGGCGGCGGTTATAATCATCGTTTCGGATTATACGATGGTGTCATGATTAAAGATAATCATATTGCATTTGCCGGGTCGATAACAAAAGCGGTAACAGCGGTGAAAGAACAGCTCGGACATATGGTGAAAGTAGAAGTAGAAACCGAGACGGAAGAACAAGTATTAGAAGCAGTTTCTGCCGGAGCAGACATTATTATGTTTGATAATCGTACACCAGAAGAAGTGCGCGAATATTGTAAGCTCGTGCCAAGCGCAATTGTTACAGAGGCTTCGGGCGGGATTACGATGGAAAATATATCCAAGTATGGCCAAACCGGTGTGGATTACATTTCGTTAGGGCTCTTAACGCATTCTGTTAAAGCGTTAGATATTAGTTTTAATATTGAAGTGTGATTGAGGGAAGAGGGGGACTTCACTGATGAATATTTTAGAAACAGTGCAACTGATTGAAACGATGTTACCAGATCGTTATGGAACAATGTCAATCGAAGAGATGGAAGCGCGTGTGCGTGAAATTAAAGAAAAGATGGGGAAAAAGCTTTTCATACCAGGACATCATTACCAAAAAGATGAGGTCGTTCAGTTTTCAGACTGGGCAGGAGATTCTTTGCAGCTTGCCCAAGTAGCAGCGCGTAATAAAGAGGCAAAGTATATTGTATTTTGTGGTGTTCATTTTATGGCAGAAACAGCTGATATGCTAACAACAGATGAGCAAATTGTTATTCTTCCTGATATGCGAGCTGGTTGTTCGATGGCTGATATGGCTGATATTGAACAAACAGAGCGAGCTTGGAAAGAATTGCAGCAACTATTTGGAGATACAATACTTCCATTAACTTATGTAAATTCAACCGCTGCAATTAAAGCGTTTTGCGGCCGAAATGACGGCGCGACAGTTACATCTTCTAATGCGAAAGAGATGGTAAAATGGGCGTTTACACAAAAAGAGCGGATTTTATTCTTACCAGATCAGCACTTAGGACGTAATACAGCATATGACCTTGGTGTACCGCTAGAAAACATGGCAGTTTGGGATCCGCATACAGATTCATTAGAATATGATGGGAATATGGAAGATATTCAAGTCATTTTATGGAAAGGGCATTGTTCCGTCCATCAAAATTTTACTGTGAAAAATATTGAAAATGTAAGAAAAAACCATCCGGATATGAATATTATTGTTCATCCGGAATGTTGTTATGAAGTTGTTGCAGCTTCTGATTATGCTGGCTCAACAAAATATATTATTGATATGATTGAAAAAGCTCCGTCTGGAAGCAAGTGGGCAATCGGTACAGAAATGAACTTAGTCAATCGTATTATTCAGCAGCACCCGGATAAAGAAATTATTTCATTGAATCCATTTATGTGTCCATGTTTAACGATGAATCGTATCGATTTACCACATTTACTATGGGCACTGGAGGCAATTGAGCGCGACGAACATGTAAATGTAATTGAAGTAGATAAAAAAGTAACGGAATTCGCGGTACTTGCATTAAACAGAATGTTAGAGCGAGTATAAAAGC
Organism: Bacillus sp. S10(2024); assembly: GCF_050473865.1. Lineage (NCBI taxonomy): Bacteria > Bacillati > Bacillota > Bacilli > Caryophanales > Bacillaceae > Bacillus > Bacillus sp. S10(2024). Next base: position 4,651,725 of record NZ_JBFLUR010000002.1, read on the forward strand.
AACGGATTTTCGTTGCTTTTTCTTTTGTACATAATTTTGTTTTTATGAGCATACATTGTGGTGAAGCAATCATTGTGTTTATACTCGTTTTTATTATAGATAAGTTATACAGGAGGGGGAAAAATTGAAAATTCATATCGTGCAAAAAGGGGATACCCTTTGGAAAATTGCGAAAAAGTACGGGGTGGATTTTGAAGCATTGAAACAAGCGAATACACAGCTTAGTAATCCAGATTTAATTATGCCAGGCATGAAAATTAAAGTACCATCTAACGGTGTTCCAATTAAAAAAAATCCAGGTGCGGGTTCAGTCCCTCCAAAAGAATATGTAAAAGAAGTACAGCAAAAAGAATTTCCAGTAGCGCCGAAACCTCTTGGTATAGAAGAAGAGGAAGAAATGACTCCACAAGCCGGACCAATTACAGAACAGCCGGCAATACAAAAAATGCAGAAGGAAATGCAAGTAAAAGCGCAAAAGGAGCAACCTATCCAAAAAGAACAGCCTATCCAAAAAGAACAGCCTATCCAAAAAGAGAAACCGGTGGAAAAACAACCTATTATTGAAAAGCAACCGACTGTTAGTAAAGTGGAAAAACAAAAAGAGAGCACAAAATTTTCCGTAAACATTTTACCACAGCCGCCGCAAGCGCCGGTTAAACCTGCGAAAGGATATAAAATTGCTGATATTATAAAAAAAGGGAACGATTTAATTGCTCCGCAAGTAAATAAAATGAAGGGAAGTAATGTCGTTGTCCCGGAAGTGAAGAAAGAAAACGTAAGTAATGTCGTTGCTCCGGAAGTGAAGAAAGAAAATGTAAGTAATATCGTTGCTCCAAAAGTGAAGAAAGAAAACGTAAGTAACATCGTTGCTCCAGAAGTAAAGAAAGAAAACGTAAGTAACATCGTTGCTCCAGAAGTAAAGAAAGAAAATGTAAGTAATGTTGTCGCACCAAATGTCACAAAAGAAATTCCACAAGCACTTCCACCTAATATTACGGTGCCAATCATGGAAAATAGCCACATGCCAAACGTGATGCCAATCATGGAAAGTAATCAAATGCCAAATATGATGCCAATGATGGAAAATGATCAAATGCCAAACATAATGCCGATGTTGGAAAGCAATCAAATACCAAATATGATGCCAATGTTGGAAAGCAATCAAATGCCAAATATGATGCCAATGCTGGAAAGCAATCAAATGCCAAACGTGATGCCAAACATGGAAAGTAATCAAATGCCAAATATGATGCCAATGATGGAAAGTAATCAAATGCCAAACGTGATGCCAAACATGGAAAGTAATCAAATGCCAAACGTGATGCCAAACATGGAAAGTAATCAAATGCCAAATATGATGCCAATGCTGGAAAATAGTCAAATGCCAAACATAATGCCAATGCTGGAAAATAGTCAAATGCCAAACATAATGCCAATGCTGGAAAATAGTCAAATGCCAAATATGATGCCAATGATGGAAAGCAATCAAATGCCAAATATGATGCCAATGATAGAAAGCAATCAAATGCCAAATGTGATGCCAATGCTAGAAAGTAATCAAATGCCAAATGTAATGCCGATGCTGGAAAATAGTCAAATGCCAAATATGATGCCAATGATGGAAAGTAATCAAATGCCACACCAACAAAATCCATACTACGGAATGCCGCCAATGCAGGGAATGCCGCCAATGCAGGGAATGCCGCCAATGCAGGGAATGCCGCCAATGCAGGGAATGCCGCCAATGCAGGGAATGCCGCCAATGCAGGGAATGCCACCAATGCAGGGAATGCCACCAATGCAGGGAATGCCGCCAATGCAGGGAATGCCACCAATGCAGGGAATGCCGCCAATGCAGGGAATGCCGCCAATGCAGGGAATGCCACCAATGCAGGGAATGCCGCCAATGCAGGGAAGACCACCATATGATATGCAACACACTTTTATGTCGAATTCGAATGTTGCGCCTGTCACAATGGATAATAATGTACCGCCAATGGAGCTAATGCAAGAAGATTGTGGTTGTGATGGTGAACCAGAACTGTATAGTCCGCAGCCAGGTATGCCTTATTTCCCGCGGGAGCTTCATCAGCAAAACCCATATATTCCGTATACACCGCAGCCGGGCACAATGTATTACCAACAAAGTTCTCCCTCTGTATTTGGAACACCTTATCCAGAAGAAGAAAATTAATAAGAGTGATAAGAAGCCGTTCTTTTATAAAGAACGGTTTTTGTATGAGAATCTGTTTGGTAATTTGGTGGAGATTACAAAATAAAGTATTTTGAGTACAAAGAATTGTAAAAGGACTTATTGTTGGGAGCAGTATTGTATTAGATGTATGTAGTAAGCGCAGGTTTTTAGGGAGTAAAATGAAAGGGAGTTCCTAAAAAAGATCTCCTTAATTATTGAGCGTCTTCATGCTCACTTAGGTCATAAGTGTCATTTAGAAGCAGCACATTCGAAATTTTAAGTAAAATACTTACAGTGTAAAAAACCTCTTTGTGACTCATGATAAGAAGGAGCTTTTCGAATGAAAAGTTCATTCTAACAGAGGGGGTTTTTGCATTGAACAAAAAAATTAAAATTATTGCTGCTTCTTTGTTAGTTACCAGTGCGTTAGCTGCATGTGGTACACCGAAAAATAAAAGTGCGATGGACCGTAATGCTACTTATAATTATGAGCGCACATCTTATGAGAATGCGTATCCGCATAGAGATAATGTAGCAGGTACAGACCGTTACACAGATTATGTCACATACCGTAACGATACGCGAACTGACCAGTATGGGAATGTAAAGTATACAAAAATTAATCAAGACGTTCACAATCGTCGTGATAACGTTGGATACAATTATTACCGTGATGTAAACTATCATGGACAAATGACGAACCCATACCCAACTCGTAATGTAACGATGAACAACACGTATATAAACAACGATGGAAAAGTAGCTGAAGCAGTTTCCAACCGAGTAAAAGGGATGGATAATGTAGATCGTGTTTCTACTGTTGTACGTGGTAATGATGTTGTCATTGCGGTCAAAACTCGCAACAATCCAGACGAAAAAGCGCTAGAAAATGACATTCGCAAAGCTGTTGCGCCTCTTGTGAACAATCGTAATGTCTATGTAACAGCGAAAGCAGATATGTTTACTCGCGTTGATACAATGAGTACGCAGCTACGAAATGGAACAATTACAAATGATTTAAATCGTGATGTAACAAATATGTTCCGAGACCTTCGTACAAATGTAACTAACGTGGTGCGATAATGGAAAGAGGGGGAATTATTTCCCCCTTCTTTTTATTTATGTAGTGTATTGCTTTTTCTGTTAATAAATGAATATTTTCTATGCAGTCTAATTGAAGTTCATCTTCTAATAAGTCTGCATTAATTGTACTATAATGTTGTTTTAATTCATGTAAGTCCGTGATGAGTTGATTTGGCTGAGGATTTGTTTTTCGTTCATTTAGTCGACGCGCCCAGACAGATTCATCACTGCAAATACATGAAATAGACGTTAAAATCCCTTCTCGTTGTTCGACCCAAGATTTTAACTTCAGTACGTCCTCTAAATGGTTATAGCCAAAATCGATAATAACGGTTGCATTGCAAGCAAGAGTGGATTCTAACAATCGGAAAAGAATATCAAAGCAAATTTTGTTTCGAGTAAAATGATCTGTTACATGTTTAGCGATGGAGTCATATAAATCGTCTTTATGAATAACCGGTATATGTAGCTGTGCGCCTACAGAATTTGATATTGTTGTTTTACCGGTACCTGCTTTTCCTCTAAATAAGATTACTTGTGTCATCATTCTATATCCTTTCTTTATAAGTGTTCTCCATATTCGACATTTTGTGAAATGATCCTTCTTTTTAGAGACAGCGTTTTTGATTATTATTTTTTTCTTGCTTTCTCTTAGCATTAATGTTATATTAACAAAGCGATGAGCTAATTTACGTAAGACGAGAGATATGCTTAAGTGCTAAACACGCGGATGTGGCCGCCTGGTCTCTCGCCGTAAACGCATCAAGACGCCTGCATGACAGGCGTCTTTCTTATTTATATAGAAAATGGTAGCGGAATAGGTTGAAGAGCTTATTCCGCTTTTTTGTGTTCTTAATCTTGTACACCTCCTTCTTTATGGATAAAAGAAATTATTTTATACAAATTCATTTTAAATTCTTCGACATATCAATTGCTGTTATGCAGAATAAAACATAACCGCTACTTGCTTTCTCCTTTTGTTTTAAACCTTGCATGTGGCAGGAACAGGCCCTGACCGTTTCTATGTATGGCCAGATGCTCTCGCCCACCTAAAAGCGAGGGGTTTTTAATTTATATCTATATAATGAGTTAATGCTGCTTTTCGAGATATCTAACTTCGAATCTTCTAAGGGGCATAAAACTTCTATTTTCGGCCAAACTGTAAATAGAAGTTTTTATTTTCCCTAAAAGAGGTGACAGCATATGAAGTTCATGATCGTTGCCATGCAGATTGTGCTAGCTGCGTTTTGTTTGTATCATGAATCGAATGTAGCATTGGCAGAGAGTTCGGGTAATGCAGCTAGACAGGAGCCTCAAATTACAGTCATGTTGCAGCGTATATATTTAGATGGGGAAGTGAGTCAGGAGATTATTAGAGAAGAAGTTGTGAATTTAGAAAAGCTTTTAGAGCAATATAAAGATTGGCAACTCGTTGACCGAGATGATGTGCAAATTGTATTGCAACAGCACATTGATGATATTTCGCCGTTATTAAAAACGAGTGGGTATTTTGGCGTTTCGAAAGAGGGAATTCTCCAAATTTTTAACGGTGTGCCGAAAGATGACAATGCCATTCATTCCTTCTTTCAAATTGATATAAAAAAGATGGAAAGTTATCAGCGTGAACAGCTGAAGCGAGGAATTCGGGTGAAGTCAAAAGAGCGGTTCGTAAAAGTGATGAAAGATATGGAACAATATTCTCTGAGAAATGGAAACAGCCGTAGCGTAAGGTAGCTGCGGCTTGTTTCTTATTTTTATTTTGCTAAAATCATTTTTCAAGAGCAGCGTGTTAATATGAAAATGAAAAAATAGGATAGAGAACATTTGTTGGGGGAACCTCGCATTTCTAATGTTATTTATGTTAAAATGGAATACATGATTTGAGAGGGAGAGATACAGTTTTGTTTGAATATATTACAGGTTATGTGGAATATGTAGGACCGGAGTATATCGTTCTTGATCATAATGGAATTGGTTATCAAATTTTCACGCCAAATCCGTATGTATTCCAAAGAAGTAAACAAGAACTTCGTGTATATACATATCATTATGTAAGAGAAGATATAATGGCCCTTTACGGATTTAAAACGCGTGAAGAGCGTTTACTATTTACAAAGCTTTTAGGTGTATCAGGGATTGGGCCGAAGGGAGCGCTTGCGATTTTAGCTTCAGGTCAAACGGGGCAGGTTGTACAAGCGATTGAACATGAGGATGAAAAATTCTTAGTGAAGTTCCCAGGTGTTGGAAAGAAAACAGCGCGTCAAATGATTTTAGACTTAAAAGGGAAATTGGCGGATGTTGTGCCTGATGCTTTTGTTGACTTATTTTCAGATGCAGAGCGTTTCGATGAGAAGAAGGGAACATCTGTCGAACTTGATGAAGCTTTGGAAGCACTTAGAGCACTTGGATATGCAGAGCGAGAAGTATCTCGCGTCGTGCCAGAACTATTAAAAGAATCACTTACGACGGATCAATATATTAAAAAGGCACTTAGTCTTTTACTAAACGGTAAGAGGTGAGTAGAATGGATGAACGTCTCGTTTCAGGAGAATCCGCGTATGAAGATGCGGACTTAGAATATTCGTTAAGACCACAAACGCTCCGTCAATATATTGGCCAAGATAAAGCAAAGCATAATTTAGAAGTATTTATTGAAGCGGCGAAAATGCGTGAGGAAACGTTAGATCACGTCTTATTATATGGACCACCAGGACTTGGGAAAACGACATTAGCAAACATTATTGCGAATGAAATGGGCGTGAATATTCGTACAACGTCAGGACCAGCAATTGAACGACCTGGTGATTTAGCAGCAGTATTAACAGCACTTCAACCGGGTGATGTTTTATTTATTGATGAAATTCACCGTTTACATCGTTCAATTGAAGAGGTGTTGTATCCAGCAATGGAAGATTTTTGTCTTGACATTGTCATTGGAAAAGGCCCAAGTGCACGCTCCGTTCGGCTCGATTTACCTCCATTTACGTTAATTGGAGCAACAACGCGTGCAGGGGCGTTATCTGCACCACTTCGAGATCGCTTCGGTGTATTGTCTCGTTTAGAATATTACACAGTTGATCAGTTATCAGCCATTGTAGAACGTACTGCAGAAGTGTTTGAGGTGGAAATTGACTCCTTAGCTGCCTTAGAAATTGCAAGGCGTGCACGAGGTACGCCTCGTATTGCCAATCGTTTATTGCGCCGTGTACGTGATTTTGCGCAAGTTCGAGGCGATGGAACGATTGCGATAGAAATTACGCAAATGGCCCTCGAACTACTACAAGTAGATAAGCTTGGGCTTGATCATATTGACCATAAATTATTGCTTGGTATTATTGAAAAATTCCGCGGTGGTCCAGTTGGATTAGAGACGGTTTCTGCAACTATAGGTGAAGAATCACACACAATTGAAGATGTGTATGAGCCATATTTACTACAAATTGGCTTCTTGCAAAGAACGCCAAGAGGTCGTATTGTTACACCGCTTGTATATGAACACTTCGGATTAGAGATGCCTGGGGCATGACGGATATGCCAAAGCTGCTCATTACAGTAGGTATTCTTTTCATAGTTGTTGGATTAGCTTGGAAGTTTATAGGTAGGCTTCCAGGCGATATTTTTGTGAAAAAGGGAAACGTTACCTTTTATTTTCCCATCATTACGTGTATTGTGATAAGTATTGTATTATCTTTTATTATGTACGTAATAAATAGATTTAAATAGAAATAGGTGAACATAAGTTATGGATATTAATCTGTTTGATTTTCATTTACCAGAAGAACTCATTGCACAAGTGCCACTTGAAGAGCGGGAAACATCAAGATTAATGGTGTTAGATCGTGAAACGGGCGAGATTCAGCATAAACATTTCATGGATATTCTTTCTTATTTACATGAAGGGGATTGCTTAGTTTTAAATGAAACGAAAGTAATGCCTGCTCGTTTGCACGGTGTAAAAGAAGATACAGGTGCACATATTGAAGTGCTTTTATTAAAGCAAGAAGATGGGGATACTTGGGAGACACTTGTTAAACCAGCGAAACGTGTGAAAGAAGGAACGATTATTTCTTTTGGCGAAGGAAAGCTAAAAGCAACATGTATCGGAACTGGCGAACAAGGCGGACGTCATTTGGAATTTTCATATGACGGCATTTTCTATGAAATTTTAGATGAGCTTGGTGAAATGCCGCTCCCTCCGTATATTAAAGAAACACTTGAAGACCGTGACCGTTATCAGACGGTATTTGCACGTGAGGTTGGTTCAGCAGCAGCGCCAACAGCAGGACTTCATTTTACAGAAGAGCTGTTAGAAGAACTGAAGAAAAAAGGTATTCAGTTAGCGTTTATTACGCTTCATGTTGGTCTAGGGACATTTAGACCGGTTTCTGCAGATACAATTGAAGAACACCATATGCATGCGGAATATTATCATATGTCAGCGGAAACGGCAGACCTTTTAAATCGTGTGAAGCAAGAAGGTGGTCGTATTATTACTGTTGGAACAACATCAACGCGTACACTTGAAACGATTGCAACAGATAATAATGGTAAGATTTGCGCGGCTTCTGGCTGGACTGATATTTTTATGTATCCAGGATATGAATTTAAAGCAATTGATGGTTTAATTACAAACTTCCATTTGCCAAAATCAACTTTAATTATGCTTGTGAGTGCATTTGCAGGAAGAGAAAATGTTCTTCATGCCTACAATGAAGCGGTAAAAGAAAAATATCGTTTCTTTAGCTTCGGTGATGCGATGTTTGTTGCATCTCACTCTCAAGTAGAGAAGAAATAAAAAAGGAGTAAAGATATGACAGCAATACGTTATGAATTAATTAAAACATGTAAACAAACGGGCGCGCGTTTAGGTCGTGTTCATACACCGCACGGTTCATTTGAAACACCAATTTTTATGCCAGTTGGAACACTTGCGACAGTAAAAACAATGTCACCAGAAGAGCTAAAAGCGATGGATGCGGGTATTATTTTAAGTAATACGTATCATTTATGGCTTCGTCCTGGTCATGAAATTGTACGTGAGGCAGGCGGCTTACATAAATTTATGAACTGGGATCGTTCGATTTTAACAGATTCTGGCGGTTTCCAAGTATTTAGTTTAAGTGACTTCCGCCGTATTGAAGAGGAAGGTGTTCACTTCCGTAATCACTTAAATGGGGATAAATTATTCCTATCACCAGAAAAGGCAATGGAAATTCAAAATGCACTTGGTTCTGATATTATGATGGCATTTGATGAGTGTCCGCCGTTTCCGGCAACATTTGAGTATATGAAAAAATCAGTAGAGCGTACGAGCCGCTGGGCAGAACGTTGCTTAAAAGCACACCAGCGTCCAGAGGATCAAGGTCTATTTGGTATTGTACAGGGCGGAGAGTTTGAAGAACTTCGCCGTCAAAGTGCACGCGACCTTGTTTCAATGGATTTCCCAGGTTATGCGGTTGGTGGTTTATCTGTTGGAGAACCGAAAGACATTATGAACCGTGTGCTTGAATTTACAACACCGCTTCTTCCTGATAACAAGCCGCGTTATTTAATGGGTGTTGGATCACCAGATTCGTTAATTGACGGTGCAATCCGTGGTATCGATATGTTTGACTGTGTACTTCCAACTCGTATTGCACGAAATGGTACGTGTATGACAAGTGAAGGCCGTTTAGTTGTGAAAAATGCAAAATTTGCGAAAGACTTTGGTCCGCTTGATCCGAATTGCGATTGTTATACATGTAAAAACTATTCACGTGCGTACATTCGTCACTTAATGAAATGTGATGAAACATTCGGAATTCGTTTAACGTCTTACCACAACCTGCATTTTCTGTTAAACTTAATGGAGCAGGTGAGACAAGCCATTCGTGAAGACCGTCTTGGAGATTTCCGTGAGGAGTTCTTTGAACAATATGGCTTTAATAAACCGAATGCTAAAAACTTCTAATACATAATAATTGAGGAGGAATAAAAGATGAATCCAGGTATGATGAATATTGTCATGATCGTTGCGATGTTTGCGATTTTCTACTTCTTATTAATTCGTCCGCAACAAAAACGTCAAAAGGCTGTAGCGCAAATGCAAAGCGAACTGACAAAAGGTGATGTAATCGTAACAATTGGTGGCTTACACGGTACAATTGAATCTGTAAATGATACAACAATTGTGATTAAATCTGGTGGTTCACACCTTACATTTGATCGTAGCGCAATTCGTGAAGTTGTGAAAAACTAATGCAAAAGGTGCCCTAAAAGTATTACTTTTAGGACACCTTTTTTTAATAAACGTAAGTATTGCTAAATCAGTAAATAATAACGAGAATGAGAAAATATAATTTGCTTTTTCTAGTGGATTTTGACTTGTGAAATGTATCCCGCTATTCGTGGGCAGTAAGCCCCTCACCTCAAGGTTGAGAGAGAAACATTGTCCAGCTTCAGTGGCTAGAATGTTCGGTGGCTTCGCTTCTTCCTGCGAGGTAGAAAACACCTCTATGTCAGAAGCTCCATCCCCCTCACATTCTGAACGAGCCACTTCCGCATTTCTTTATTGTCCAGCTTCTATGTTTAATATGTTGTTCGCTTACCGATGTTGACTCCAAGTATGCCTCCAATTGTACTTGCTGCAATAATGATAAGTTGATATAGAAGTTGTGCGCTTGATAATGTCGATGAAAACCCTAAATAATTTACAAGAAATACGAGAATAGCAAATATGCCTCCAGTGGATCCACCAACAAACCATCCTTTTCCTTGTGCTTTTACTCCAGCAACAAATCCAGCGATTACTGTCGACACAATGGCAAGGATAAGAAGTGCGATGGATAAAGTCCCTTCATTTATGTTTGTAAATTTCAATAATAAAGCAATGATGATGCTTGCTAGGCAAGCGAAAATAAGTAAGGTAACGATGCCGAATCCAACTGCAATTGATAATTTTTTCGTTCCATCCATAGAGCATCTCTCCTTTCTAATACAAGCATATTTCCTCTTTTACTAAGTTAGACTAGTTTCTTTTTGTGCGGGGAAACTAATGGGTAGAAATTGCAATGAGAAAGGAAAGAGAAGATGGAACTACTTCAAATTGTCTTTCGAACAATTCTTTTATACAGTGTGATGTTAATTATTTTTCGGCTCATGGGAAAACGTGAAATTGGTGAATTAAGTGTTTTAGACTTAGTTGTGTTTATTATGCTTGGTGAAATGGCGGTTATTGCAATTGAAAATATGGATAAGGCAATTTGGCATCAACTCGTTCCGATGGTGCTGATTATGATTATTCAAATTGTGTTATCCTTTGTCTCACTAAAAAGTCAGCGTATGCGTCACATATTAGAAGGAGAACCAGCTATTATCGTACGTGAGGGAAAGATAGATGAAAAGCAAATGCGTAAGCAGCGATACAACATGGATGATTTACTTATGCAATTACGTGAGGAAAGTATCGGTGATATACGTGATGTCGAGTATGCGATTTTAGAGCCATCGGGAAGGTTATCAATATTTGAAAAACAAAAAAGTAAAAATGACACACCATTATTTTCACTTCCGCTTATTATTGATGGAGAGATTCAGAAAAAACATTTATACATGATGGAACATACTGATATATGGCTGAAGGATAAGTTAAAGAAATTAGGACATACCGATATTGAGAAGATTTCATATTGTAGTTTTCAAAATGGTCAGTTTTTTGTGGATTTAAAAGATGAGTAAATATACGATCCAAACAGGACTTCATGGAACTTTGTAGAATAGAAGAGGGAAAAGAAGTCTAATTTGGAGTGAATGATATGGGAGTCAGACTAGAAAAAGCAACAGTTTCTGACGCGGAATTGATTTACGCTATGCAAGTAGAGGCTTTTCTACCGTTATTGGAAACATACCAAGATTATAATACGAATCCGGCAAATGAGAAGCTTGATAGAGTCATTACAAGAATTAACAATCCGTACGGTGGATTTTATAAAATCATATACAATAAGGACGTTGTTGGTGCTGTGAGTATAGTTTGGAAAGAAGGGGCAACTGAATTTTGGATTAGTCCAATGTTCATTCTTCCGAAGTATCAAGGGAAGGGAATTGCCCAGAAAATAATATTGTTATTAGAAGAAATGTTCCCGCAAGCAACAAGTTGGGAATTAGCCACAATTTTAGAGGAAAAACGGAACTGTTATCTGTATGAAAAAATGGGTTTTGTACAGACTGGGGTAAGAAAAAGGTTGAACGAACATACAACGCTTGTTTATTATGAAAGACTGTAATAAATAAAAACAGCTATCGAATTAAAATCGATAGCTGTTTTTATTTAAAAAAGGAAAATTTACGAAGAATCGGGAGTCTTAGTAATTCTTCTTTTCGAATAATGCCAAAAAGGATTAATAGGAATACATATAGTGCGGAGGTAGATAGTACTTCCCATAATGTTTGCATGCCAAGTGAAGGAGAGAAGATTATGTGTTTATGTATGTAATAGCCCACGCCCCCAGCGATGATAATAGCAAGTAAACCATAAATATAATCTTTTATATAAATAGTAAACGTAATTTTTTTTAAGACAGTTGCATAGTGAAGTAAAGTAACTGTAACGATATTGGCTGCAATTGCAAGAGCGACGCCCATCATTTGAAACTGTGGTTGTGAGGCAAGAACGAAAATAACGAGTAATTTCACAATTGCCCCGATAAACGTATTCATCATAGCAGCTCGTGCTAAATTTAGAGCTTGTAATACAGATGTGAGTGGCCCCTGAAAATAGTGAAATAAAAAGCAAGGTGCAAGTACTTGAATGAAAAGTGTAGCACTATCGGAACCGTACATAAGCGTTAAAATGGGCGAAGTGAATACATATAAAATGACGACGGACCATCCCCCTGTAATAAGAGAGATGCGCAGAGCTTGTTGTAATCTATGCTCTACTAGACGGAGCTGTTTTTTTGCATTTGCTTCACTAATAGAGGGAACAAGTGCTGTAGAAAGAGCGTATGTAATAAAGGCCGGCAGAGACAAAAGTGGAAAGGCATACCCATTTAATATACCGTATTGCTGCGTTGCGATAGAAGCTGCAACTCCGGCAATTGCTAAACTTTGCATAACAACGATTGGTTCGAAAAAGTAAGAAATAGATCCAATTAAGCGGCTTCCCGTCGTAGGAAGTGCAATATCCATTAAAGAATAAAAGGTGCTTTTACTTTCTTTTACAGTACTTATAAAATGGGAATGAATGGCAAGGTGTTTTTCTCTTTGAAATAATGTTAATAAAAATAATAAAGAAGCGATTTCTCCAAGTACAGCTGAGAGCATGGCACCTGCTGCAGCATACTCGACTCCATATGGTAAAAAAAAGCGAATGCATACAGCAATAATCGTAATGCGAACGACTTGTTCTAGCACCTGTGCATAGGCGCTCGGTTTCATATTTTGTCTTCCTTGAAAGTAACCACGAAGTACAGAGGAAACGGCAATGACAGGTACAACTGGTAAAATAGCAATTAATGGATAGTAGGTTCGTTTATCAGTTAATAATGTTTCTGCTAATAAAGGAGCAAGAAGCATAATTCCAATTGTTAATAGAATACTAATGACTGAGGTAATAGCTAATGAAACGGTTAATATTTTTTTAACTTGTTGTTTATCGTGTGTAGCTTCTGCTTCGGCAATCAGTTTTGCAATGGCAACTGGAAGGCCGATTTGTGTAATGGTAATAGCTAATATAAATGTTGGAACAGCCATCATATATAGCCCAACGCCTTCTTCACCTAAAATGCGCGCCATTACAATACGGTTAATAAAGCCTAATATTTTTGTAATAAAACCAGCGAGCATTAAAATAAAAGCACCACGTAAAAAGGTTTGTTTCGTCATCGTTTTCTCCTACCTTCTCAAAATCAGTGGAATGATTTACAATAATTTATATGCATGAATAAGATAAGCATGACAAGCTTTTGAAATGAGGAACGTGAGATCAGAAGGAGATGAGCTAGAAATGGCTGAGAAAGAGGCATTAGTAGAAGCGTATCGAGAGCAATTACAAATCGTTTTGGACAGTAAGGTGGAAGAGTTTCAAATGCTCGGCTATGATCGTGTTACACTAGAAGATGTATGGAAGTGTTTAAAGGATAGAAAGTGGAAAAAAGTAGGGCGCGATGTCAGATTGTATGAGCTTGTAAATGATGTGCTAACGTTAACAGCTAACGATTATATGACATATTTAACGATGAAGGCATATCAAGCACCGCTTTGGTCGTTTGAAGAATATGAAAATAAATAATAAGGTTGTAATTGGTTTGTTCTTCCTCTTGCAGTATAATAGTGAGTATTGATAAAGAGGTAATTTTGGAACAAGCGCTTTTGTTCAAAGGAGGAACAAGAAACATATGGCAAAGCGAAGCAGCAGAATCGTTGCCTTTTTCCTCGTTGTGTTATTAATTGGAGGAATCATTGGAGCAACGACAAAAAACATTACAAAAGGAATTAATCTCGGACTTGATCTTCGAGGCGGCTTTGAAATTTTATATGAAGTAAAGCCAGCGAAAAAAGGGGATAAAGTTACAAGGGATACTCTTGTGAGTACGGTTGGTGCACTCGAAAAACGTGTAAACGTTCTTGGTGTAAGCGAACCGAATATCCAAATTGAAGGAAATGATCGCATTCGTGTGCAGCTTGCTGGCATTAAAGATCAACAGCAAGCGCGAGATGTATTATCAACGCAAGCGAAATTAACGTTCCGTGATGTAAATGATAACATCCTTATGGACGGTGCGGACTTAGCAACGAACGGTGCAAAGCAAACGTTCGATGAGCAAGGTCGACCAAGTGTTGGCTTAAAGTTAAAGAGTGCTGATAAATTCCGTCAAGTGACTGAGAAAGTATTAAACATGAAGCCGAACAACTTAATGGTAATTTGGCTTGACTTTGAAGAAGGAAAAGATTCTTACAAGGCAGAAGCAGCGAAGCCAAAACCGAAATATTTATCAGCAGCTACTGTGAGTCAAGTATTTAATCAAGCGGAAGTATCTATTGTTGGTGGAAACTTTACAGTAGAGAGCGCAAAACAACTTTCAGAGTTGTTAAATGCCGGAGCACTTCCTGTTGATTTAAAAGAAATATACTCTACTTCGGTTGGAGCGAAATTTGGTGAGCAAGCACTGCAAAAAACAATTTTTGCTAGTGCAATCGGTATAGCGCTTATTTTCTTATTTATGCTTGTATTCTATCGTCTACCTGGTCTTGTAGCGATAATTATGCTTGGTTTATATATTTACATAACGTTACTCGTATTCAATTGGATGCACGCGGTTCTTACATTGCCGGGTATAGCAGCACTCGTGCTCGGGGTCGGGATTGCGGTTGATGCAAACGTTATTACATATGAAAGGCTGAAAGAAGAACTGCGCATAGGAAAATCGATGCTATCGGCATATCGTGCAGGTAATCAGCGTTCATTATCAACCATTCTAGATGCAAATGTTACAACACTTGCAGCAGCAGGAGTATTGTTTGCGTATGGTACAAGTTCTGTTAGAGGATTTGCGACAAGTTTAATTGTAAGTATTTTAGTTGGCTTTATCACAAACGTATATGGTACACGTTTCTTACTTGGCTTACTTGTGAAGAGCCGTTACTTTGATAAAAAATATGCTTACTTTGGTGTAAAACCGAAGGAAGTTATTCCGCTATCAAAAGGTGTAGAACACGCACCAACGAAATTTGACCGTATTAACTTTGTTAGTATCGGACATAAATTCTTCTGGTTCTCAGTTGTTGTCATGATTGCGGGTGCGATTATTTTACCGATTTTCAAATTGAATTTAGGCATTGATTTTGAAAGTGGTACGCGCATGGATATTAAAACAAATCAAGCGATAACGGTATCACAAGTACAAAAAGAGTTGCATGATTTGAAAGTAGATGTGAAGCAAGAAGATATCGTGCCAACAGGTAATGATAATAAAGGATTTGCTGTTCGTACAATTGGTGTACTATCAAAAGATGATATTTCGAAAGTAAAAACAGCCTTCCACGATAAATATGGTACAGAACCAAACGTAAGTACAGTTTCTCCGACAATTGGGAAAGAAATTGCGCGAAATGCACTTATAGCTGTGTTGATTGCATCAGCTGTTATCATTTTATATGTGAGCATTCGCTTCCGCTTCACATATGCATTATCAGCAGTATTAGCGCTTCTGCACGATGCATTCTTTATTATTGTTGTGTTTAGTCTACTTCATTTAGAAGTTGATCTTACGTTTATCGCAGCGGTGTTAACAATTATCGGTTATTCTATTAACGATTCGATTGTTACGTTTGACCGAAATCGTGAGTTATACAAACAGAAGCAAAAAATTCGCACATTAAGCGATTTAGAAGAGATTGTGAATGCGAGTATTCGCCAAACAATCGGTCGTTCTATTAATACGGTTATGACGGTGTTACTGCCTGTTATTACATTGTTAATTTTCGGCAGTGAGTCATTACGTAACTTCTCAATTGCATTATTTGTTGGTTTAATTGTTGGTACTTACTCTTCTGTTTTCGTTGCATCCCAAATTTGGTTGATGCTTGAAAACCGCCGTTTGAAAAAAGGAAAAGGTCAGAAGAAAGTAGAAGTAAAGACATCTGAACCGCAAGTATAAGAAAAAATCATGTGAATTTGAATGAAAAGAGATGCCTCTTTGCAGGCATTTCTTTTTTTGTTCTGGGATAGAATAAAGTGAAGGTTAGTACGGGACTTTATCCCTCGCTGATGGAAAGTCCGCCCAATCGGACTTTTACGGACAGTTATCCATCATCTATCTTCTTTAGAAAAGCGGAAGTGGCTCGTTCAGAATCGCAGGACGCCCACGTCCCTGACAGGGAGGTGTTTTTTGCCTCGTTCGAGGCGAGGGTCTTACTGTCCGCGAATAGCGGGATAAAGTGTACGTTGATGAAAGAAAGGGTTTCGATTATGGAAAAAGATGAACGTTTTAAACAAGCAGAATTTGGGGCAATTGTTGGAATTGTCGGCAATATTGTGCTTGCGATTGTCAAAGCTGTTATTGGATATATTGGAAATAGTAAAGCACTTATGGCGGATGCAGTTCATTCTGGTTCGGATGTTATCGGCTCATTAGCAGTCTTTTTTGGACTCCGCGCAGCGAAGCAACCGCCTGATGAGGATCATCCATATGGACACGGAAAAGCTGAATCTATTTCTGCAATCATTGTAGCTGTTCTTTTGTTTATTGTCGGAATTGAAATTGTTATTTCTTCTGTTAAAGCTTTTACACAAGTGCTTGAGCCTCCGCGCTGGATTACTGTGATTGCTGTACTTCTTTCGATTGTTGTGAAAGAAGGGATGTTTCGTTATAAATATAAGTTAGGCAAAAGGATAAATAGTGATGCAATTATTGCAAACGCGTATGAGCATCGTTCGGATGTGTTTTCATCAATTGCGGCTTTAATTGGTATTGGGGCAGCAATTATAGGGGATAAATTTGGGATGGAGTGGCTTGTATATGCCGATCCAGCTGCCGGTTTATTTGTATCTTTACTCGTTATAAAAATGGCTTGGGATATCGGCAAAGAAGCGATTCATACAACACTGGATCATGTGCTTCATGAGGAAGATATTATTCCGATGAGAGAAGCGGTTATGCAAGTAGAAGGAATTAAGAAAATAGGTTCGCTATATGCAAGAGAGCATGGGCATTATGTCATCGTCGATATTAAAGTGTCTGTTGATCCATACATTACGGTAGAAGAAGGACATCGTATTGGTAAACGTGTGAAAGAGGTGCTCATGCAGCAAGATCATGTACAAAATGTTTTTGTTCACATAAATCCCTATTCTCCTGACTAATGAAAACTTGTAAGCGCCAATTGGTTAATCAAACCTCATTGTCACCCCTTAATCTGTCTAGTATAATAGACAGGTTAAGGGGTGATTTCGTGTTACAACCGAAGACGCGTTGGAAAGAAAAGGATAATAATGAGGAACTTGTAGAACAATTGGCAAATAAACTTCAATTGTCATCTCTTGTTACTTCGTTATTATTAAATAGAGGTTTAGATACAGAAGAAAAGATTGTGGATTTTTTAAATACAGAGCAGCAAGAATTTCACGATCCTTTTTTACTTGAAGGTATGGATCGTACTGTAGAGCGCGTTCGCGAAGCGATTCAAAACGGTGAACAAATTTTAATTTTCGGTGACTATGATGCGGACGGTGTTAGTAGTACAACCGTTTTATTCTTAGCATTACAAGAAATCGGAGCGGATGTAGAGTTTTATATTCCAAACCGATTTACAGAAGGATATGGACCGAATGAAGAAGCGTTTCGCTGGGCGCATCGCGCTGGTTTCTCGCTTATTATTACAGTTGATACAGGGATCGCAGCTGTTCATGAGGCGCAAGTTGCGAAGGAGCTTGGTATTGATTTAATTATTACTGATCATCATGAGCCTCCGCCAGAATTGCCGGAAGCTTTGGCTATCATTCATCCGAAGTTAGATGGCGGTATATATCCATTTCACTATTTAGCAGGTGTTGGTGTGGCGTTTAAAGTTGCTCATGCTTTGCTTGGTAGTGTACCAGAACATTTATTAGAAATTGCTGTTATTGGTACAGTAGCCGATTTAGTGTCTCTTAATGGTGAAAACCGTCTACTTGTACAGCGTGGATTGAAAAAAATGCGAACAACGCAGCGAATAGGTTTACAAGCGCTGTTCAAAGTTGCTAATATTTCGCAAGGTGAAATTACAGAAGAAAGTGTAGGGTTTGCAATTGGACCACGCATTAACGCGGTTGGACGATTAGAAGATGCTGCCCCAGCTGTTCATTTATTATTATCAGAAGACGTAGAAGAAGCAAAAGAACTTGCACAAGAAATTGATGAACTAAACAAATTACGAAAAGACATTGTAAAGCAAATTACAGAAGAAGCGATTGCAGAAGTAGAAGCACATTATCCACCAAAAGAGAATACAGTATTAGTTTTAGCAAAAGAAGGATGGAATCCCGGTGTAATTGGGATTGTTGCTTCGAAGCTCGTAGATCGTTTTTACAGGCCGACAATTGTCTTAAGTATTGATCCTGAAAAAGGCACAGCAAAAGGTTCAGCTCGTAGTATTGAAGGTTTTGATTTATATTCGAATTTATCAGATTGTCGTGATATTTTACCGCATTTTGGTGGGCATCCAATGGCGGCTGGTATGACTCTTAATATAGAGGATGTTGATGAACTGCGCCGCCGTCTAAACGAGCAAGCTGCTGCATTGTTATCAGATGAAGATTTTATTCCTGTCACTACGGTAGATGTAGTATGTAAAGTGGAAGATGTCACGCTGGATGCAATCGAAGAAATGCAAAAGCTTGCTCCGTTCGGTGTCGGGAATCCAAAACCGCGCGTCGCTGTGAAAGATGCAAGTCTAGAAAGTATTCGTGCCATTGGTTCTGATGGCTCACATTTAAAAATGACACTTCGCGATGGACCAGCAACATTAGATAGTATTGGCTTTGGTTTCGGAGCATTTGCAAAAGAAATTTCTCCTGTAGCGAAAGTATCAATCGTTGGAGAAGCTTCTATTAATGAATGGAATAATTTCCGTAAACCACAAATTATGGTTCAAGACATTGCTGTAGAAGCTTGGCAATTATTTGATTGGCGTAGCATGCGTAATGTAGAAACGAATTTAGCAGATCTTTCGCGTGATAAACTGACAATCGTGTATTTTAAGGAAGAAGCATTGCAAAAGTTTTCGTTAGAAGCATATAAAGATTACGCAATACAGGCTAAAGATGTGACAACATTAGAAGATCGCTACGTTGTTATTCTTGATTTACCGGATGCGACAGAAGATTTAAAGCACATATGTGAAAAAGGATTTCCAGCCCGCATTTATACGGTTTTTTATCAAGAAAATAATCATTTGTTTAGTACAGTTCCAACGAGAGAACACTTTAAATGGTACTTTTCATTCCTGCATCAAAAAGCACCGTTCTCGCTTCGTCAATACGGAGAGCAGCTTTGCCGTCATAAGGGCTGGTCAAAAGATACAGTAAATTTCATGACACAGGTGTTTTTTGAGTTAGAATTTGTTACAATAAAAGACGGTGTCATTTTTATGACAGAAGAAATGAAAAAGCGTGATTTAACCGAATCAAACACGTATCGTGAGAAAATAAACCAATTACAATTAGAAAAGGAACTGGTTTATAGCACATATCAGCAGTTATATGCATGGTTTGAAACGCTTCGTAACCATAAAGAAGTAGAACAGTTAGGATAAAGGACTTGTATTTACAACGCTTTTTATATTCGAGGAGGATTCATAAATATGGATTTCAAGCAACATATTGCAATCGTACCAGATTATCCGAAAGAAGGTATTGTCTTTAAAGACATCACACCTTTAATGAACGATGGAAAAGCATATAAAGCAGCAACAGATGCAATCGTTGCATATGCAAAAGAAAGAAATATCGACCTAGTAGTAGGACCAGAAGCACGTGGTTTTATTATTGGATGTCCAGTTTCTTACGCATTAGAAGTAGGCTTTGCACCAGTTCGTAAATTAGGTAAATTACCACGCGAAGTAATCACAGTAGATTACGGTAAAGAGTATGGTAAAGATGTGTTAACAATTCATAAAGATGCAATCAAACCAGGTCAACGCGTATTAATTACAGATGACTTATTAGCTACAGGTGGAACAATTGAAGCAACAATTAAGCTAGTAGAAGAACTTGGCGGTGTTGTGGCAGGTATCGCATTTTTAGTAGAGCTTACTTACTTAGATGGCCGTAAAATGTTAGATGGCTATGATGTGTTAGTGTTAGAACAATATTAATTGTAAACAGGGCGACATGCGGAGTACCCGTGAATCTCTTTGAGAGGATCGGGTATTTTTATATATGTATCGAAAAAAGTAAAGTGAAATGTCAGTAAAATCTTTTCCTTTTCACAATTCACAATCATTACGTTATAATGGTAAGATAAAAATTATTCTAATTGGCAAGGAAAGAGATTATGAATCTTTAATAAAAGGTGATTAGATGGCGAATGAACAAGTACTAACAGCTGAGCAGGTACTGGAGAAAGCAGGGCAATATTTACACGATGATGATATCGATCTTGTGGCGCGCGCTTATGAATTTGCACGTGCGGCACATAGCGAGCAATACCGAAAATCAGGTGAACCGTATATTATCCATCCTATTCAAGTAGCAGGAATTTTAGTGGACTTACACATGGATCCATCTACTGTATCTGCGGGGTTTTTACATGATGTAGTAGAAGATACAGATGTAACATTAGAAGACATTGAACGTGAATTTACAAAAGAGATTGCGATGCTTGTTGATGGTGTAACGAAGCTCGGGAAAATTAAATACAAATCTCATGAACAGCAGCAGGCGGAAAATCATCGAAAAATGTTTATCGCAATGGCGCAAGATATTCGTGTTATTTTAATTAAGCTTGCAGACCGACTTCACAACATGCGAACATTGAAACATTTACCACAAGAAAAGCAGCGCCGCATTGCAAATGAAACATTAGAAATTTTCGCTCCATTAGCACACAGGCTCGGAATTAATACGATTAAGTGGGAACTAGAAGATACATCGCTTCGTTACTTAAATCCGCAGCAATATTACCGTATTGTCAACTTAATGAAACGTAAACGTGCAGAGCGCGAAGAATATTTGGATGAAGTTATGATGGAAATTCGTGACAAATTAAAAGAAGTCGCGATTCAACCAGAAATTTCTGGTCGTCCAAAGCATATTTATAGCATTTATCGAAAAATGGCAATGCAAAATAAACAATTCAATGAAATTTACGATTTGTTAGCTGTTCGTGTTGTCGTAAATAGTATTAAAGATTGCTATGCCGTTTTAGGTATTATTCATACGTGCTGGAAGCCAATGCCGGGGCGTTTTAAAGATTATATCGCAATGCCAAAAGCGAACTTATATCAGTCGCTGCATACGACAGTAATTGGACCGAAAGGCGATCCGCTTGAAGTGCAAATTCGTACGAAAGAAATGCATGAAATTGCCGAATTCGGAATTGCGGCCCACTGGGCATATAAAGAAGGAAAAACGGCTGAAACAACAGGTACACTTGAGAAAAAACTAACATGGTTCCGTCAAATTTTAGAATGGCAAAATGAAGCCTCCAATGCAGAAGAATTTATGGAATCATTAAAAATTGATTTATTCTCTGATATGGTGTTTGTCTTTACACCAAAAGGCGATGTCATGGAATTGCCGCTTGGCTCTGTACCGATTGACTTTGCTTACCGCGTTCACTCTGAAATCGGGAATAAAACGATTGGTGCAAAAGTAAACGGTAAAATGGTCACTTTAGATTATAAGTTAAAAACAGGTGACATCATTGAAATTTTAACGTCTAAACACTCGTATGGCCCGAGTCAGGACTGGGTGAAATTAGCGCAAACATCCCATGCGAAAAATAAAATTCGTCAATTTTTCAAAAAGCAACGCCGCGATGAGAATATTGAAAAAGGCCGCGAGCTTGTTGAAAAAGAGGTGCGAGGCCTTGAGTATGAGATGAAAGAAGTGTTAGCATCTGATAATTTAAAGCGCGTTGCTGAGAAGTTTAATTTTGCAAATGAAGAAGATATGTTTGCAGCTGTTGGATATAACGGAATTACTGCATCGCAAATTGTGACGCGCTTAACAGATAAATTTCGTAAGCAACGTGAAGAAGATTTAACAGAAGTAAAAGAAGTTCGAAAACCAATGAAAATTCGTAAATGGGATTCTGGTGTAAAAGTAAGCGGTGCAGATAATTTACTTATCCGTTTATCGAAGTGCTGTAATCCAGTTCCGGGCGACGATATCATTGGTTATATTACAAAAGGTCGCGGTGTCTCGATTCACCGTACAGACTGTGTAAATATTCATACAGAAGAAGCGCAGGCAAGACTGTTAGAAGTAGAGTGGGAAGGCAGCCCAGAAAAAGAAATTGAATACAATGTTGATATTGAAATTTCAGGGTATGATCGCCGCGGTCTACTAAATGAAGTACTGCAAGCTGTAACGGAAACGAAAACATATATTTCAGCTGTTTCAGGAAGAAGTGATCGCAACAAAATGGCGACGATTCATATGTCTATTTCAATTCGTAACTTACAGCATTTGAAAAAAGTTGTCGAGCGCATTAAGCGGGTTCCAGAAATTTATGCAGTGCGCCGCATGATGCATTAATAGGGAGTGAAGTGAAATGAGAGTTGTCTTACAACGATCAAAAGAAGCATCTGTAACGGTAAAAGGTGAAGTTGTAGGGCAAATTCCTTTCGGCTTAACACTATTAGTTGGAATCGCCCATGAAGATACAGAAAAAGATGCAACATATATCGCTGAAAAAATTGCAAACTTACGCATTTTTGAAGATGAAAACGAAAAAATGAACCATTCTGTATTAGATGTTGGTGGACAAGTTCTTTCCATTTCTCAGTTCACGTTATATGGAGATTGCCGAAAAGGAAGAAGGCCAAACTTTATGGATGCAGCAAAACCTGACTACGCAGAGCGCTTATATGAATTCTTTAACGAAGAACTTCGCAAACAAGGACTGCATGTAGAAACAGGGCAGTTCGGAGCAATGATGGACGTTCAGCTTGTTAATGATGGTCCAGTGACATTGATTGTAGAGAGTAAATAATGATGGTCGAAGAGAGGAGATGTGTTCTCCTCTCTTTTTTGATTTGTTTAAAACATATGCATAACGTTTCTGTTGATTGTTAGAACGATTGTTTCATTCTTGAACATAGTAAAAAAATATAATATATCTATCCCTGTTTGTATAGCGCATCACGATCAGGATACTATTATGAGAACCAAAAAGGACTAGTTATAGGTAAAAATAAGGAATGATATTTCCAGTTATTATTGTTATGGATTAAATTATATAGAAGGTGCTCGATATTATGCAGTATTCATACAAGGAATTTTTGCCAAATTTATTAGCACAGATTAAGGAGATAGAACAATCTTTAAAAGAGCCTATTGCATTATTGTTAAAAAAATATAAACCCGTTTTCGCAGAAAAAAATATAGATTTTGATGTAGGACTTGAGATAGAGGGAGAAAATCATTTTACTCCTGGATACAATTCTGCTGTTGTTATGGCAATATCGGAAGAAGATGAGTTACTTGGTGTATATATAGTGACAATTTGGAAATGTGAACGAACGTGGCTTGGTTTACCTGTTTCTAAGAATATACCTGGATGCAGAATTATGGGAGATTTAGTAAAGGAATCAGTAGAAGAAATTTTATTAGAGCTAACAGAACATATTGAAGAAATATGGAAAGATGATGCGATTGAAGGTAAGTTATAGTATGTGTGTAGTGTGATTGTTAGGCGAAAAGAACTTTATCAGATGATCCCTCTTAGTAACAACGTATAACCCTTACATCAATATGGAACACTATTCATTAGAATTCCACTACCGAATGTGAGGGATATAAGTATGCGTATGAATGAAAAGGGAAACTCTGCTACTAACGGAGCAAACCAATTGTTTAATGTGAATTTTCATGAGTTTATTTCAAAAGAACAGCAAAATACATCGCTAGAACTTGCTTCTGAATTTGGGATTTCTTTAAAAGATGTAAAAACGTTAAAGAAGCACCTCGGACGTTCTTGAGAATCTTGACAATAATTGTGAATAATCGTATAGTAGTAAACAAATTCATTTTTTACAGTTACATATGGTATAAACCGATGATAGAGAAGAGTAGATAAGAGACACATGAAAAGAGAGGAAATGTCTAAGGCTGAAAACATTTCTGCATGATGACTAATCGAATGACACTCTGTAGGTTTCGTCTTGAACAGCATAGTGCTTAGTAGAGGTCGAACGCAATTTAAGCGTTATTAAAAAAGTGGAAGCATACGTGCTTCAATTAGGGTGGCACCACGGGTATTATACTCTCGTCCCTACTGTACAATCAGTAGAGGCGGGAGTTTTTTTATTTTTATTACTATTGAGAAAATGAGGAGGAACTGAATATGTCTATTCAAATCCCGCGCGGAACGCAAGATATCCTTCCTGGTACTGTGGAATTATGGCAGTATATTGAAGGGCAAGCACGTGAAATTTGTCGTCGTTACAACTATAAAGAAATTCGTACACCAATTTTTGAGCATACAGAATTATTTTTACGCGGTGTTGGAGATACGACAGATATCGTACAAAAAGAAATGTACACATTCGAAGATCGCGGGGAGCGTAGTTTAACACTTCGTCCAGAAGGAACAGCTCCAGTTGTACGTTCTTATGTAGAAAATAAAATGTTCGGTGATGCGACGCAGCCGACAAAATTATATTATATCGGACAGATGTTCCGTTATGAAAGACCACAAGCTGGACGTTATCGTCAATTTGTTCAGTTTGGTATTGAAGCGATTGGTAGTAATGACCCAGCAATTGACGCAGAAGTGATTGCGCTTGCTGTTGAGTTTTACCGCGGCATGGGCCTAAAAAATATTAAAGTTGTGTTAAATAGCTTAGGTGATGCAGCGAGCCGTAAAGCACATCGCGATGCGTTAATTGCACACTTTGAGCCTCGTATTGGTGAGTTT
Organism: Bacillus sp. S10(2024); assembly: GCF_050473865.1. Classification (NCBI taxonomy): domain Bacteria; kingdom Bacillati; phylum Bacillota; class Bacilli; order Caryophanales; family Bacillaceae; genus Bacillus; species Bacillus sp. S10(2024). The sequence goes on from NZ_JBFLUR010000002.1 coordinate 4,676,604, forward strand.
TGTTCAGATTGCCAATCTCGTTTAGAGAAAAATCCACTTCGTATTTTGGATTGTAAAAAAGATCGCAATCATGAATTGATGAGCACGGCACCATCGATTACAGAATACTTAAACGAAGAGTCAAGTGCGTACTATGAAAAAGTACAAGAATTATTAACAATGATGGGTATTCCATTTGAGAAAGATCCAAACCTTGTGCGCGGCTTAGACTATTATCAGCACACTGTATTTGAAATTATGAGCGAAGCAGAAGGTTTTGGTGCGATTACAACATTAAGCGGCGGCGGCCGATACAACGGACTTGTACAAGAAATCGGTGGCCCAGAAATGCCTGGTATTGGTTTTGCGATGAGTATTGAACGTTTAATTATGGCGTTAAAAGCTGAGAATATTGAATTACCAATTGTTCATAACATTGATTGTTATGTTGTAGCGCTTGGTGAAAAGGCGAAAGATCATGCTGCAAAAATTGTCTTTGACCTTCGTAAGGCTGGATTAGCGGTTGAGAAAGATTACTTAGATCGTAAAATGAAGGCACAGTTTAAATCAGCGGATCGTCTAAGTGCAAAATTTGTAGCTGTATTAGGTGATGATGAATTAGAAAAAGGCATTATCAACTTAAAAGATATGGCAACAGGCGAACAAGAAGAAGTTGCATTAGATGTATTTGCTTCTTACGTAGCAGAAAAGTCACTATAGGGGGAAAAAGAAATGGCTGAAAGAACGCATGCATGCGGAAAAGTAACAGTAGAAGCTGTGGGACAAACGGTTCAATTAAAAGGTTGGGTGCAAAAGCGCCGTGATTTAGGTGGATTAATTTTCATTGACTTACGTGATCGTACAGGTATTGTACAAGTCGTATTTAGTCCAGAAACTTCAAAGGAAGCGTTAGAAGTAGCAGAAACAATTCGCGGTGAATACGTACTGCACGTAGAAGGTACAGTTGTTGAGCGCGCAGCTGGTGCGATTAATGAAAATATGGCAACAGGCCGTATTGAAGTACAAGTAACGAAAGTAAACGTACTAAATGCAGCAAAAACAACACCAATTATGATTACAGATGATACAGATGCATCAGAAGATGTCCGCTTAAAATATCGTTATTTAGACTTACGTCGCCCTGTTATGTACAACACATTTAAAATGCGTCACGACGTAACAAAAACAATTCGTAATTTCTTAGATAGCGAAGATTTCTTAGAAGTAGAAACACCAATTTTAACGAAAAGTACACCAGAAGGAGCTCGTGATTACTTAGTACCGAGCCGCGTACATGAAGGCGAGTTTTATGCACTGCCGCAATCTCCGCAGTTATTTAAACAGCTTCTTATGGTCGGCGGATTTGAACGCTATTATCAAGTAGCGCGTTGTTTCCGTGATGAAGATTTACGTGCAGACCGTCAGCCAGAATTCACACAAGTCGACATTGAGACATCATTCTTAACACAAGAAGAAATTCTCGAAATGATGGAACGTATGATGACAAAAGTAATGAAAGAAGCAAAGGGTGTAGAAATTAATGCACCATTCCCGCGCATGACGTATGCTGATGCAATGTCTCGCTACGGTTCTGATAAGCCAGATACACGCTTTGCGATGGAACTAATTGATCTATCAGAATTTGCAGCGGGCTGCGGATTTAAAGTGTTCACAAGCGCTGTAGAGAGCGGCGGACAAGTAAAAGCAATCAATGCCAAAGGTGCAGCGAGCAAATATTCCCGTAAGGATATCGATGCATTAACAGAATTCGTAAAAGTATACGGAGCAAAAGGTTTAGCTTGGTTAAAAGTTGAAGAAGACGGCTTAAAAGGACCAATCGCAAAATTCTTTAACGAAGAAGATGCAAATACGCTTATGAGCACGTTAGATGGGGCTGCTGGTGACTTATTATTATTCGTTGCTGATAAGAAGAGCGTTGTTGCGGATAGCTTAGGAGCACTTCGTTTACGTTTAGGTAAAGAACTTGAGTTAATTGATGAAAGCAAGTTTAACTTCCTATGGGTAACAGATTGGCCGCTTCTTGAGTATGATGAAGATGCTGATCGTTATTTTGCAGCGCATCATCCATTCACAATGCCATTCCGCGAAGATGTTGAGCTACTAGAAACAGCACCAGAAAAAGCGCGTGCACAAGCGTATGACCTTGTATTAAACGGTTATGAGCTTGGTGGTGGATCACTTCGTATTTATGAGCGTGATGTACAAGAAAAAATGTTCAAAGCGCTAGGTTTCTCACAAGAAGAAGCGCAAGAGCAGTTTGGATTCTTATTAGAAGCATTCGAATACGGTACACCGCCGCACGGAGGAATTGCATTAGGTTTAGACCGCCTTGTTATGTTACTTGCGGGTCGTACGAACCTTCGTGATACAATTGCCTTCCCGAAAACAGCAAGCGCAAGCTGCTTATTAACAGAAGCACCAAGCCCAGTTGCAGATGCACAGCTTGAAGAGCTTTACTTACAATTAAAAGTAAAAGAAGAGAAGTAAAAATGAATCCTAGGTGGACATACTAATTCCATCTAGGATTTTTTGTTTGAGTATATAACTCTTTCGTAACGGCCCAGTTACTTTATGAAGAAAAGAAGAAAAGTATCTTTTTTAAATGGTCAAGAGGGACTGGCCATATATGGTAGCGGTCAGGGCCTATTTCTGCCACGGGCAACGTTTTAAAACAAAGAGAGGTAGCAAGGCGCATTGCCATTTGTATTGTCATGGCAGCAATCTATATGTTGAAAAATGAAATGTATAGCTGAGTAATTATACTTTTTCTATACAAATAGTCAGAAAAGCGCTAGAATACATGGTAGACCATTTTGTAAATAGAAGGTATTATACTTATGAACAATATCTTTCGTATAAAGGGATTCGCAAGAAACATAACGATAGAAGAACATCTATACAAGATTTTCAACTTCTAATCAAAAAGATGATTTAAAAAGTCAAGTTGACTTTCTTAGACAATATGCTAATGCAAAAGGAATAATAGTTGATGAAATAATTGAGGACTATGGAAGTGGATTAAACTATAATCGTAAAAAATGGAACAAATGAAGTTCACGAAAACATCAACAAAACTGGAAGAGTAAGAAAGCTAGAAAGAAAACTAAAACGTGAGCAGCGCTCTTTATCACGAAAGTATGAAAATCTAAAAAAGAGAGGTGAAAAATCTGCTACTAACAAAAGAGCAAATATAGACAAAAATATTCTTAGCGTACAAAAACTACATGTTCGTTTAGTAAATATTAGACTAGAGTATGTAAAGTCTGTTGTGAATAAGTTAGTGAAAACCAAACCAACGTATACCACAATAGAGGACTTGAATATAAAAGGGATGATGAAGAATAAGCATCTATCTAAAGCGGTCGCACAGCAATGTTTTTATACGTTTCAAACATGGTTATTAGCAAAGTGGAAAGAATATGGCATTGAATTACGCCAAGTAGGCAGATTCTATCCTTCTTCTAAGTTATGCTCATGTTGTGGCCATAAGAAAGTGGATTTAAAACTGTCTGACAGAGTATATACATGCGAGTGTGGAAATGAAATAGATAGAGATTTAAACGCATCCATCAACCTTTTACAAGCAAAAGAATATACCATACTAACTTAAACTAGTGGGTATATATGTACGGTGGGCTACATCGGAATTAACGCCTGTGGAGAGCCATATAAACCAAAGTAGCAAGATAGTGGCGAAATGGGGTTCGTAGAAGCAGGAAAACTCTAAGAGTATACATTTGCATATGTTTTTAGTAGCAGTGTAGACCCCATGTTACATCAATTTTCACGTAATGAATTAGCCTTCGGAAAAGAAGGTATTGAAATATTAAAAAATAGTACAGTTGGTATTCTAGGAATTGGCGGCGTTGGTTCGTTTGCAGCAGAAGCATTAGCGCGTTCTGGCGTCGGTCGTCTTGTATTAGTTGATAAAGACGTTGTTGATATTACAAATGTTAACCGTCAAATCCATGCGTTACTTTCTACTGTGGGTCGTTCAAAAGTAGAACTAATGAAAGAACGTATTGCTGATATTAACCCAGACTGCGAAGTTATCGCATTAGAAATGTTTTATACAGATGAAACATACGAAGAGTTCTTTAAACATGGTTTGGATTTCGTAGTGGATGCATCTGATACAATTACGTTCAAAATTCATTTAATTAAACAGTGCTTGCGACGTAAAATTAAAATCATTTCAAGTATGGGTGCAGCAAATAAAATGGATCCAACTCGTTTCCGTATTGCCGATATTTCTAAAACGAACACAGATCCAATTGCGAAAGTGATTCGTACGAAACTTCGTAAAGAAGGTATTAAAAAAGGTGTGAAAGTTGTATTCTCTGATGAAAATCCAATTGTGATTCGTGAAGATATTCGTAAAGAAATCGTTCCAGATGAAAATGCAAAAATTCGCAAAGCGAAATTACCACCGTCCTCTAACGCATTCGTTCCGTCTGTGGCCGGCTTAATTATGGCAAGTCATGTTGTGCGTGAACGTTTGAAGGATGTTGAAGTAAAACGTGTCGGACAAGACTAAAATGAGGCACACATGTTTCTTTATGGAAGCATGTGTGTTTTTTTATGTTAAATATTCAGAGAAATGTTAAGAGTTAGATGTGCATATTTTTATATGAAGGAGGGAGACAATGAGAAATAAGAAACTTCTGTTAAGTTTTATTATGTTGCTTTGTTTCGTTTCATTTTCCGCATGTAATTCATATGAAGATTATTGGGTATTAGAGAAATCAAGGTATAATGAGGCGCCAGAAATGATTGACTATTTTCCGAAACGTGCACAGGAGAATCCTTCACTCGTAGGCTATTCTACCTATACAATTTCAGAAGGAAGAAAAATGATTGTGTTAGCAGTTGGGTCTAAGCATAAAGGTAGTGAAATTGAAGTAACAAAATTTCAGGAAAAAGGTGATACAACATATGTCACTGTGAATATCAAAAAGGGCAAATCGAATGAAGAAAATCCTGTTATCTTAATTGGAGTAAGTAAGTTACATAAGAATATTGTGATACAAGATACGGATGGAAAGAAATATAAAAGCTTATAAAATTGAAGAATAAGTAAAACAGAGAATATGAAACGCATGAATTTTATCCATGCGTTTTTTATGTGCTCGTTTTGTTATTTTAATTTTCGGCTGTGTAAACAATATCTAAGTTTCCGTTCTGATCCATTTTGAAAATTGGTGCCATCTGTTCTTGCGGGTTATCTAGTAGAACGAGCTTGCGTGCACGGTCCATAATTCTAACGAGTGTTTCATAATCTTCCTGCACAGATTGCTGTTGTTTCTGCAGTGTTTTAAGCTTTTTCTCTAATTGATGATTTGTTTTTTGCAACGTTTCGAGCTGCCTACGTAATGTGTCGTTTTCAGTTTGTAACTTTTCTGTACGTGGATTGTTTTGTTCTATATTTTGCAAAAATGAAATGACATCTTGCATCGTAAGTGACGACTCATTTGTAATAACATCTTCCGAAAACTCACCCTCAATAACAACTTTTTTCTTCGGCTCTAATCGTGATACTTGTGGTTTCGGCTTCACTGCTTGTTCTCTCTTTAATTCTTTGCGTTGCTTTCTCGCAATTTGCACAGCTTCTTCATAGCCTTGCCGAACTTCTGCGTTCCAACGAAAGCCACAAGCGGCAGAAGTTCTGTTTAATTGATCGCCCACTTCATCAAATGCTTTTAATTGCGTACTGCCTTCGCGAATGTGACGTAAAACGGTTTCTGCTAGAAGTAAATCATCTTCTCCAGTCCATGCATCTTGACGCATTTTCATTGTGAAACCCCCATATTTCATGTCGTTTTCGCTTATGTTACCCTTTTGATTCACTTTTATACGAATGTTGTAATCTTTCATAAACAGTAGCAAGTGCTTGCTCAAATTTACCAGTCGTTTTTGGTTTATAGTATTGCTTATTTTTAATTTTATCTGGTAAGTACTGCTGCTGCACCCATCCACTAGGATAATCGTGTGGATAGAGGTAACCAATTCCTCTGCCGAGCGATTCGGCGCCTTTATAGTGACTATCTTTTAAATGAGCTGGAACATCACCTGTTTGTCCGTTTCGTAAGTCCTGAAGCGCTGCATCGAGCGCTTTGTATGCTGAATTTGATTTCGGTGATAAGCATAGCTCGATGACCGCATTTGCCAGTGGAATGCGAGCTTCTGGAAAGCCGACGCGTTCTGCGGATTCGATGGCCGCAAGTGTACGGGGCCCAGCCTGAGGGTTCGCAAGTCCAACATCTTCGTATGCCATAATTAGTAAACGTCTGCCAATGCTTTGCATATCACCAGCTTCAATAAGGCGGGCTAAATAATGAAGAGCGGCATTTACATCACTTCCGCGCACTGATTTTTGGAAAGCTGATAATACATCGTAATGGGCGTCGCCGCCTTTGTCGTGTACAAAACTTTTCTTCTGTAAACATTCTTCAGCGATTTCAAGTGAAATTTCTACTGTTTCTTCATTTGTTGTAAAGCTAGATAAGACTGCGAGCTCAAGTGCATTATAGGCAGAGCGCATATCACCGCCAGATGCGTTTGCGAAGTGACGCAGAGCTTCATCGGTTACGATTATGTTATATTCTCCTAGTCCTTTTTCCTGATCTGTTAAAGCGCGTTTTAATCCTTGTAAAAGGTTTTCTTCCGTTAAAGCTTGTAGTTCGAAAATTTGACAACGGCTTCGAATAGCAGAATTAATTGCGTGAAATGGATTGCTTGTCGTCGCCCCAATTAATGTAATGAGTCCGCTCTCTAAGTGAGGAAGAAGGAAATCTTGTTTTCCTTTATCTAATCGATGCACTTCATCTAAAATTAAGATGAGATGGCGATGCATTTTTGCTTCTTGGACAACAATTTCCATATCTTTTTTATTATGAGTAACAGCATTTAATAGACGAAAAGGCATACCGATGCTGCCGGCAATGGCGCTTGCAATTGATGTTTTTCCTGTTCCGGGAGGCCCGTACAAAATCATTGATTGTAGATGTTTTGCTTGTACCATCCGCCATAAAATTTTGCCTTCGCCCACTAAATGTTCTTGTCCGATAACTTCTGTGATATTGGTCGGACGCATTCGATGTGCGAGTGGTTGTTTCATATGTTCTCTCTCCTTCAGTGCCTTGTTTATATAATAAATTCCGAGTTATTTGGTATACTTATATGTTATCATTTCTGTTAGAAAAGTTGAAATTCCTTATCATACTATATTATGCTATAATTTCAAAGGATTTTGATTTCAGAGAGTGTTTTTCCTATAAAATAAAAGAATAACGAAGAAGTAGAAGCAAAAGACTTGAAAAGAGGTGCTACATATATGAAAATTTCAACAAAAGGCCGTTACGGTTTAACAATTATGATTGATCTTGCGAAAAAGTTTGGGGAAGGCCCAATTTCATTAAAATCAATTGCACAGGCGCACGATTTATCTGAACATTATTTAGAACAATTAATTTCTCCGCTTCGTAATGCTCGTCTTGTAAAAAGTACACGCGGTGCATATGGTGGTTATGTATTATCAGATCAACCAATTAATATTACAGCAGGTGATGTAATCCGCGTATTAGAAGGGCCGATTAGCGTAGTAGAAATGTTGGATGAAGAAGAACCAGCACAGCGTCAGCTTTGGGTCCGTGTTCGTGATGCGGTGCAAGAAGTTCTTGATAGTACAACGTTAGAAGATTTAGTACGTTATGAAGAAGAAAACAACGGCGGTTATATGTTTTATATCTAATTCCGTGTGTAACGATTTGGAAAGAAGGAGATATGATGGAACGCATTTATTTAGATCACGCTGCGACATCTCCGGCTCACCCAGAAGTAGTCGAAAAGATGATTCCATATATGACAGAAGTATTTGGTAACCCGTCAAGCATCCATTTCTTTGGGCGCCAAGGGCGTCATGCAGTAGATGAAGCAAGACGTGCGTGCGCGCGCAGTATTCATGCAAATCCAAATGAAATTATTTTTACAAGCGGCGGTACAGAGGCTGATAATTTAGCCCTTCTTGGTATAGCTCGTGCGAATCGTAAGAAAGGAAATCATATTATTACGACAACAATTGAGCATCATGCGATTTTGCATACGTGTAATGTGTTAGAACGAGAAGGGTTTGAAGTGACGTATTTACCTGTTGATGAAACAGGGCGTATTCACATTTCAGATTTGCAAGCAGCGTTAACAGAGCAAACGATTCTTGTGTCTATTATGTTTGGAAATAATGAAGTTGGTACAGTACAGCCGATAGCAGAAATCGGTGCTCTATTAAAAGAACATAGTGCTTATTTTCATACAGACGCAGTACAAGCATACGGTTTAACAACAATTGATGTGAACGAGCTTGGTATTGATCTCTTGTCAATTTCTGGACATAAAATTAACGGTCCAAAGGGTGTGGGCTTTTTATATGCAGGGCAGCATGTAAAGTTTGAACCGCTGTTAACAGGCGGAGAGCAAGAACGAAAACGCCGTGCTGGTACAGAGAATGTGCCGGGAATTGTTGGACTTTGGCAAGCTATTTTGTTAGCAGAACAAACTCGTGAGCAAAAAATTGCCCAATATAATGGATTTAAAGATATAATGATATCTGTCTTTAAAGACGAAGGCATTACTTTCGAGGTAAACGGAAACTTAGAGCATAGCTTACCACATGTATTAAATGTAAGTTTTATAGGAATGCATATTGAGTCATTTTTAATGAATTTAGATTTAGCGGGAGTTGCAGTTTCAAGTGGATCTGCTTGTACAGCAGGCTCGATTGATCCGTCACATGTGCTTGTAGCGATGTTCGGAAAAGAATCCGATAAAATACGTTCATCCGTACGTTTTAGCTTCGGGCTTGGGAATACGAAAGAACAGGTCGAAAAAGCAACGTACGAAACAGTGAAGATCGTGAAGCGATTAACACAAAATTAATATAGGAGGTGACCTGATGAACAAACTACCTCACGAAACGCGCGTTGTCATCGGGATGTCTGGTGGCGTCGATTCATCTGTAGCAGCAATGTTATTAAAGAAACAAGGCTATGATGTAATCGGAATCTTTATGAAAAACTGGGATGATACAGACGAAAATGGTGTATGTACAGCGACAGAAGACTATAACGATGTCATTGAAGTATGTAACCAAATTGGAATCCCATATTATGCAGTCAATTTTGAAAAACAATATTGGGATAAGGTATTTACGTACTTTTTAGATGAGTACCGCGCTGGTCGTACACCGAACCCAGATGTAATGTGTAATAAAGAAATTAAATTTAAAGCATTTTTAGAACATGCGATGGCGCTTGGTGCAGATTATGTAGCGACAGGACACTATGCGCGCGTAGCGTATATGGATGGGGAATATAAAATGCTGCGCGGCGTTGATGATAATAAAGACCAAACATATTTCTTAAATCAACTAGGTCAAGAACAATTATCAAAAACAATGTTCCCACTTGGGGAGTTAAAGAAGCCGCAAATTCGTGAAATGGCGAAAGAAGCTGGTTTAGCAACAGCGGCGAAAAAAGATAGCACAGGCATTTGCTTTATCGGCGAGCGTAACTTTAAAGACTTTTTAAGCAACTACTTGCCAGCACAGCCAGGTCAGATGCAAACATTATCTGGTGAAGTGAAAGGGAAACATGACGGGTTAATGTATTATACAATTGGACAACGTCATGGCCTTGGTATTGGCGGCAATGGTGATCCATGGTTTGCTGTTGGGAAGAACTTGAAAGAAAACATTTTATATGTAGAACAAGGATTCCATAATGAACTGTTATATGGTGATGAAGTATTTGCCACAAATGTAAGTTGGGTAAGCGATAAGCCGAAAGAAAAAGAATTTACATGTACAGCGAAATTCCGCTATCGTCAAGCAGATAACGGTGTAAAGGTTCAAATCGTTGATGAGAATACCATTCGCATTCTTTGTGATGAACCAATTCGCGCAATTACGCCAGGACAAGCAGTTGTTTTCTATGATGGAGATGAGTGCTTGGGCGGTGCGACAATTGATGACGTATACTGTAATGGTAAGAAACTGGATTATTTAGGATAAGAAAGAAGAACCTCTGCCTTGTATTGGTCAGAGGTTTCTTTTTAGATAAAAGCGAATTTTCGTTCGCTCGGAAAATAGATTCTTTGTTATAATTTGTTGTAGAGGTGAAGGATACATGTCAAATAAACTGGAAATAGGTATTCAATATATGCAAGAAGGAAACTGGGAAGAAGCCGCAAAGAATTTTACTGAGGCGATTGAGGAAAATCCAAAAGATGCACTTGGTTATATTAACTTTGCAAATTTACTAGATGTATTAGGAGATAGCGAGCGCGCGATTGCCTTTTATAAACGTGCGATTGAATTAGATGAGGAATCTGCTACAGCATACTATGGATTAGGAAATATATATTATCAGCAAGAACGTTTTGCAGAGGCAAAAGAAGCGTTTGAGAAGGCGATGCAAGCAGGACTGCAGACAGGAGATGTGTCGTTTATGCTTGGCATTACATATGTGCAGCTTGGAAATGACCGTTTAGCGCTGCCATTTTTACAACGTACTACTGAATTAGATGAAAATGACGTTGAAGCCATTTTCCAATGCGGATTATGCTTAGCACGGCTAGAACATGTAAAAGAAGCAAAACCTTATTTTGAAAAAGTTGTAGCACTTGATGAAGAACATGCGGATGCATATTACAACTTAGGTGTTGCATATGCGTTTGAAGAAAATCGTGAGAAGGCACTTGCGATGTTTAAGAAAGCTGTAGCGATTCAGCCAGATCACTTTTTAGCTGGTAATGGTATTCGTTTATTAGAGCAAGACGCATAAAATGGAAGGAGGGGTAAAATGGGAAATCAACATGCGATGGATTTGTTTGAGGAAGAGCAAAAGTTTATAAAAGCACAAGTTCTTCATACCATTTTCCACAACGAAGAAAACCTCTATTCCGTTGTCAGTATGAAAATTATTGAAACGAATGAAACATATGACGAAAAAAAGGTCATGATAACAGGTCATTTTCCCCGAATGCATGAAGATGAAGTGTTTACACTAACGGGTCATTTTAAAGATCATCCAAAGTACGGGAAACAATATCATATTGAAACGTTTAAAAAAGAATTACCGCAAACAAAAACAGGAATGGTGCAATATTTAGCGAGCGATTTATTTAAAGGAATCGGGAAACGAACAGCGGAAAAGATTGTTGATCATCTTGGTGAACATGCGATTTCGAAAATTATGGATGATCCCGCAGCTTTGGACGGGATTGTAAATAAACAAAAAGCACAAGAAATATACGAAACGATTATTGAACATCAAGGTCTTGAAAAAGTTATGAGCTTTCTAAATGGTTATGGGTTTGGAACGAAGCTTTCTATTAAAATTTACCAACAGTATAAAGAAATGACACTTGAAGTCATCCGCAATAATCCGTATCAACTGATTGAAGAAGTAGATGGTATTGGGTTTGGACGAGCTGATGATATTGGCCGCGCGCTTGGCATCTCTGGTAATCATGCCGATCGTGTACGAGCAGGATGCTTTTATACATTAGAGCACGTTTCGCTGCAAGAAGGTCATGTGTATATGAATAGAGCACAGTTAGTGCAGCAAACGATGGAGTTATTAAATAACCAGGAAGCGGCTGTTGCAGAAGAAGATGTTTTGCAATGTGCGGAAATGATGCAAGGAGAAGGGAAAATTATTATAGAAGATGAGCGTGTATATTTAGCCTCCTTGTACTATTCTGAAAAAGGTGTTGTAGCCTCCATCAATCGTTTACTTGGCCAAGAAGAACTTCCTTCCTTTCCTGAATCGGAGCTGTTGTTAACGCTTGGGAAAATTGAAGAGCAGTTCGGCGTGCAATACGCACCGCTTCAGCAAGAGGGTATTCAAACAGCTCTTCATAAGCCAATGATGATTTTAACAGGTGGACCTGGTACTGGAAAGACGACTGTTATTAAAGGGATTGTTGAAATGTATGCTTCTCTTCATGGGTTATCATTAGACCCGAAGGATTATAGTGATGAAAATCCGTTCCCGATTTTATTAACAGCACCGACCGGAAGAGCAGCAAAGCGTATGAGTGAATCAACAGGATTGCCTGCTTGTACGATTCATCGTCTGCTTGGATGGACACCGGAAGGGGCATTTCAACGTAATGAGCACGATCCTGTTAAAGGGAAATTACTCATTATTGATGAATTTTCTATGGTTGATATTTGGCTTGCGAATCAATTATTCAAGTCATTGCCATCTAGTATTCAAGTCATCATCGTTGGAGATGAAGATCAATTGCCATCCGTTGGTCCTGGACAAGTGTTGAAAGATTTATTAGAATCCAGCGTTATTCCGACAGTAAAGCTTACGGAAATTTATAGACAAGCAGAAGGTTCATCTGTTATTCAGCTTGCTCATGCGATTAAAAAAGGTGCATTACCTTCTGATGTAACGCAAAACAAGCAAGACCGTTCGTTTATTGCTTGCACAGGTACGCAAATTGTTGATGTTGTGAAAAAAGTATGTGAAAACGCAAAAACAAAAGGATTTAGTGCGCGTGATGTACAAGTGCTAGCTCCGATGTACAAAGGGCCAGCAGGTATTAATACATTAAATGAAGCGTTGCAAGAAGTATTTAATCCGAAAAAAGAAAAAAGAAAAGAGATTGCATATGGCGAAGTTGTATACAGGACTGGAGATAAGGTGCTTCAACTTGTCAATCAACCGGAAAGTCAAGTGTTTAACGGTGATATTGGTGAGATTGTGTCGGTGTTTTATGCGAAAGAAAACGTGGAACAACAAGATATGGTTGTTGTATCTTTTGACGGTATCGAAGTGACCTATACAAAGGCAGATTTAAATCAAATTACACATGCGTATTGTTGTTCAATCCATAAATCACAAGGAAGCGAATTTCCAATTGTAATCATGCCTGTTGTGAAAAGTTATTATCGTATGCTGCGCCGCAATTTAATTTACACAGGGATTACACGCAGTAAAAAGTTTTTAATTATTTGCGGGGAAGAATCAGCGTTTCAATCTGGTGTAAATCGCCTTGATGATGCACTCCGGCAAACGACATTATGCAATCGCCTGCAAGGAAAGACCGAAGTGACTGAGGTAATGACTGAGGAAGGTCTCGATGTGGAAAACATTTCACCGTATGATTTTATGTAGCAAGGTGAAATTATATAGTGTAATGCAGTTCTTCTCATGTATAAACATATACAGTTTGGACATAATGGCGTAATAGAATACGGGAGATTGTAAGGAGATGAACGTCATATGTTCAGTTGTCCAAACTGTAAAGGAAAAGATATTGGGAAAATCGGTGTGAATCAATATTATTGTTGGAACTGCTTTATTGAATTATCGATTTCAAAGGGGAAAATTCATACACATCAAGTCGAAGAAGACGGTTCATTAAGTTCGTTAGATGATTTGTTTGATGATAATGAACGGACAATCGGTTAATAAGGAGAGTGTTAACTTTGAAATTGCGCTCATCATTAATAGCATTAGGTGTAGGAGCAGCGGCATATCAATATGCACGTAAGCAAGATGTATTTTCAAAACGAAATATGAAAAAAGCACGTAAAATGCTGAAGTCTTACTTATAAATTACATTATGTATGTGAAAGGCTCCCTAATTTTTGGGAGCTTTTATTATATCTAGCGATTCATCCCCCGCCTCAAGCGCGAAACGGTAGGTGGGGGTAGTTCAATATGTACTTGTATAGAGATAAAACAGTCCGATTTGGGAGAAGAGATGAGAAAGTCCGTAGCAACCGAGTCCTAAAATGCCATAGTGCCAAAGATGCCTGGCACGTTCTTGATTTGAAGAGGGAATGAAGAATCCCTTCCAAATGCCAAAACCAATACATACCCATTCTAATAGCATACAAAGTGTGGAAAGACCCAGCATTAACCATACCATTGTATTCCCTCCTAACTTTGTGGAACAAATTGGGATATTGTTGCTTATTCATACGTAATATCGCATGAAATTGTAATCGTTATAAGTATATGTATTTTTCTACAAAACAGTAAGAATCCCTACAAAAATATTGCAACGAGGCAATGTTTTTTATTTTTTACACATAACCTTCTTTATTTCTTTTCAAACTAAGAAATAGAGGAGGTTTTTCTGTTGAAGAATCTTAAAATTATTTGGATTTATCGATTGGGTTTATTATTGCTGATTTTTTTGTGTTTACTTGTCTTTTTGAAAATTAAGCCGCTATGGGCACCAATTTTGTTTGTACTCAAGGTTGCTGTTACACCATTTCTCATCGCTTGCTTTATTGCCTATTTGCTGCATCCGCTTATTGAAAAATTACATGAAAAAGGTGTGCCGCGCACACTTGCTATTTTACTCATTTACATTCTTTTCTTTGGCGGTCTTGGATATGTTGTGTATAAAGGAACACCAGCTATTGTTGCACAGCTCCAAGAAATGAACGAACAATTCCCGCAATTTGTAAATATGTATGAATCGTGGACGGATGGAGTAAGAGAGCAAACTGAAAATTTTCCTGAGTTCGTGAATGAGAAAGTGAAGCAAATGTTTGCGGGGGTTGAAGGGAAGATACAAGCGCTGTTAAATAAAGTAATGGGTACAGCAAGAGGAATACTTGATTCCCTTCTTATCATTTTCTTAATTCCATTTATCGTATTTTATATATTAAAAGACTACGGAGAGTTTTATCATATTTTTTGGAAGCTTATACCGGCTAAGTGGCGGAAGGATGGACAACAGTTAGCAAAAGAAATTGATAAGTCTCTTGGAAATTATATTCGCGGCCAATTATTTGTTTGTTTAATTTTAGGAGGGGTTTCTGCACTAGCTTTTTGGTTTATTGGAATGAAATATCCACTGCTTTTAGGAATTATTGTTGGGGTTACTGATATTATCCCATATTTTGGCCCTATTTTAGGAGCGATTCCAACATTAATGATTGCTGCAACAGTATCGACGAATTTAGTTATTAAGGCTGGCATCGCGCTTGCGATTTTGCAATTTGTTGAGAGTAATATACTATCTCCGTATATTGTAGGAAGATCGCTGCGGATGCACCCAGTTGTTATTATGTTTGCATTGCTTGTTGGTGGAGAAGTTGGCGGCATTATTGGGCTTTTATTATCCGTGCCGCTTTTAGCAGTTCTTCGTACGATTATTGTACATACTAAGCCGTTTTGGAAACATTGACAAATGGAAATGGATTCGCTACAATTTGTGCATATAGTATATGATAAATTGATGACGGAACGAGTATGTTACAGTCCATTTTGCAGAGAGAGGCTTCCTTAGGCTGTAAGAAGCTTCAGATGAAGGGTAACAGAACGCTATTCCTGAGAGCAGCTAATCCCTGCCGTCTTGCCACGTTACGGCAACTTGAGGTGATGAAATATATGCATATGATATACGATATGCAATCTAGCTGTCGTGTCTAAAAGTGAGACACATCCGCTTTTTATTTCATAATCAGGGTGGTAACGCGAGTCAACTCTCGTCCCTGCTATAGGGGACGGGAGTTTTTTGTTTTCTAATTGATTTTAATGAAGGAGGAAATACATATGAAACACTTAACAGGCGCACAAATTCGTCAAATGTTTTTAGATTTTTTCCAGGAAAAAGGACATGCAGTAGAACCAAGTGCATCATTAGTTCCACATGAAGATCCATCTCTTTTATGGATTAACAGTGGTGTTGCAACATTAAAAAAATATTTTGATGGCCGCGTAATTCCGCAAAACCCACGCATTACAAATGCGCAAAAATCAATTCGTACAAACGATATTGAAAACGTAGGAAAAACAGCTCGTCACCATACATTCTTTGAAATGTTAGGGAACTTCTCAATTGGTGATTACTTCAAAGAAGAAGCAATTACATGGGCTTGGGAGTTTTTAACAAGCGAAAAATGGATTGGTTTCGATAAGGAATTACTATCTGTTACGATTCATCCAGAAGACGAAGAAGCATTTACGATTTGGCATGAAAAAATGGGCGTGCCAAAAGAGCGCATTATTCGTTTAGAAGAAAACTTCTGGGATATCGGTGAAGGCCCAAGTGGACCAAATACAGAAATTTTCTACGACCGCGGAGAAGCTTATGGCAATGATTTTAGTGACCCAGAGTTATATCCAGGCGGAGAAAACGAGCGTTATTTAGAAGTATGGAACCTTGTATTCTCACAATTTAACCATAACCCAGACGGTACGTATACGCCGCTTCCAAAGAAAAATATTGATACAGGGATGGGTCTTGAGCGTATGGCGTCAGTTGTACAAAACGTGCCAACGAACTTTGACACTGATTTATTTATGCCAATTATCGGCGCAACAGAAGCAATTTCTGGTGAAAAATATCGTGCTGGTAATAATGAACAAGACACAGCATTTAAAGTAATTGCTGACCATATTCGTACAGTAACGTTTGCTGTTGGGGACGGAGCGCTTCCTTCTAACGAAGGCCGCGGTTATGTATTACGTCGTTTATTACGCCGTGCTGTACGTTATGCGAAGAAATTAAATATTAATCGTCCATTTATGTACGAATTAGTACCAGTAGTTGGGGAAGTAATGAAAGATTTCTACCCAGAAGTTCTAGAAAAGAAAGATTTCATTGCACGCGTTGTGAAAAATGAAGAGGAACGTTTCCATGAAACACTTCATGACGGTGAAACAATTTTAGCTGAAGTAATCGGTAAAGCAAAAGAGGCAAAATCAACGGTTATTTCTGGTGAAGATGCATTCCGTCTATATGACACATACGGATTCCCAATTGAGTTAACAGAAGAATATGCAGAAGAAGCTGGCATGACAGTTGATCATGAAGGTTTTGAAGCAGAGATGGAAAAACAACGTGAGCGTGCACGTGCAGCACGTCAAGATGTTGATTCTATGCAAGTACAAGGCGGGGTTCTTGGTGAAATTAAAGTAGCAAGCGAATTTGTTGGTTACAATACTGTTGGAACAGAAAGTAACGTTGTTGCACTTGTGAAGAATGGTGAGTTCACAGACAGCCTACAAGCAGGTGAAGAAGGACAATTAATGTTAGATGCAACACCATTCTATGCTGAGAGCGGTGGTCAAATTGCTGACCGTGGTTATCTTCTTGCTGATGGCGTAAAGGTACTTGTAAAAGATGTACAAAAAGCGCCTAATGGTCAAAATTTACACAAAGTAGTTGTAGAAGAAGGAACATTAACGAAAGATGCAGCAGTAAAAACGTTAATCGATACGAAAAACCGTGCAGCAATCGTGAAAAACCATACAGCAACTCACCTTCTGCATCAAGCATTAAAAGATATCCTTGGCGGACACGTAAACCAAGCGGGATCTCTTGTCACATCAGAGCGTTTACGTTTTGATTTCTCTCACTTTGGTCAAGTGCAAGCAGATGAACTTGAAAAAATTGAGCGTATTGTAAACGAGAAAATTTGGGAAAGTATCACAGTAGACATTTCTCAAAAAGCAATTGAAGAAGCAAAAGAGATGGGTGCAATGGCACTGTTTGGTGAAAAATACGGGGATGTAGTACGTGTTGTACAAGTAGGCGATTATAGTTTAGAGCTTTGCGGCGGTTGTCACGTAGATAATACGGCATCTATTGGTATTTTCAAAATTGTTGCTGAATCTGGTATCGGAGCAGGAACGCGCCGTATTGAGGCAGTAACAGGGAAATCGGCATATGAACTAATGAATGAACAAGTAGGTTTATTAAAAGAAGCAGCAAATAAAATGAAAACAAACCCGAAAGACATTTTAACTAGAGTAGATGGCTTATTTGCTGAAGTAAAACAACTGCAAAAAGAAAATGAATCTCTTGCAGCAAAACTAAGCAACATTGAAGCTGGTAATTTAACAGATGCAGTGCGTACAATTGATGGTGTAAATGTACTTGCGACGAAAGTAAATGTTGCAGATATGAATAATTTACGTACAATGATGGATGATTTAAAGAATAAGTTACAATCTGCAGTTATCGTGCTTACAGCTGTTAGTGATGATAAAGTTAACATTCTTGCTGGTGTAACAAAAGATTTGATCGAGCAAGGATACCATGCTGGTAAACTTGTAAAAGAAGTGGCATCTCGCTGCGGCGGTGGCGGCGGTGGTCGTCCCGATATGGCACAAGCTGGTGGTAAAAATCCAGCACAAGTAGAAGATGCACTTGCATTTGTAGAAGAGTACGTTAAATCTGTTTCAAAATAAAGAGATAGTAGTGTACAATATAGGGAGAAGGGATATCTTTCTCTCTATATTTAGTAAAGTGAGGTGCTTAAAATGGACGGATTCGATAAAACGATGAAGTTTAACTTCCAAGAAGAAAAACAAAATGTCCATGTCAATGACGTACTATTAACTGTGTATGATGCACTTCAAGAAAAAGGGTATAATCCAATTAATCAAATCGTCGGTTATTTATTAAGCGGTGATCCGGCATACATACCTCGTCATAAAGATGCTCGCAATATTATTCGTAAGCTAGAACGTGATGAATTGATTGAGGAGCTTGTTAAGTCTTACTTGAAACATCATCGTGAGGAGTAGTTTATGCGTATATTAGGTTTAGATGTTGGTACAAAAACAGTCGGCGTTGCAATAAGCGATGAGATGGGCTGGACAGCACAAGGTTTAGAAACGATTAAAATTAATGAAGAAAGAGGCGAATTTGGTTTTAATCGTATTTCTGAATTAGTAAAACAGTACAATGTGGACAAGATAGTAGTAGGATTGCCAAAGAACATGAATGGTACAATCGGTCCGCGTGGCGAGGCTTGTCAGCAATTTGCAGAAAATTTGCATGAACTCGTGCAATTAGAAGTTGTACTGTGGGATGAACGTCTGTCAACAATGGCAGCGGAGCGCTTGCTCATTTCGGCAGATGTAAGTCGGAAAAAACGAAAGCAAGTCATTGATAAGATGGCGGCTGTCGTAATTTTACAAGGATATTTAGATAGTAAATAAGAGGTGACCATAATGGAAGAAAATCAAATTACAATTGTTGACGAAAAAGGTAACGAACATCTATGTGAAATTATTTTCACTTTTGATGCTGACAAATTCGGTAAAAAATCTTACGTAGTATTCTCACCAATCGGTGAAGTTGACGAAGATGGCGATCCAATTTATGATGCAATGGCTTTCGAGCAAAACGAAGATGAGTCTGGTGGTACATTACTTCCAATCGAATCAGAAGAAGAGTGGGAAATGGTACAAGAAATGTTTAACACTCTTGCTGAAGAAGAAGGCGAAGAAGAGTAATATGGTAAGTAAACAAACTGATTTCATATTGAAATCAGTTTGTTTACTATATAAGGTACTTATATATGCCAATTAAAAATCTGACATTAAAATCTCCTTTCTTTTTAGTGGGGAGAGAGCATCCGGCCATGCATAGAAGCGGTCAGTGCCTTTTCCTACCACATGCGATGTTGAAAACAAAGGGAGAAAGCAAGTAGCGGATATGTTTTATTCTGCATAGCAGTAACGAAAATTAAAATATATTTAGTGGATATTTTGAATATTTATTTATTTGGATTTATCGAAAAGGGTTATTCATATGAAATGGAATGAAATAAAGAGAACGAAAGATATAGAAACATTTCTTGAAATATTTGGTCATTTTCATGATAGCTGTTTAAAAGAATTATACATGTGGACAGAAAGTTATGTAAGTGAAGAGCTATCTATGGCAGTATCAACTGAACTTGATACAAATGTAAGAATACTTTTTCAAAGACAGTTCGATAATCCATCAGCGGTTGAATTAGTATTTGAAGGTGTAACGCAATTTCATATCATTCCAAGTCCGGTAAATTATGATTCAATTATTTATGATGTTACGCTTCTCTTACAAGATGATATGTTTTACTGGGCAAATGCGTACGACTGGAAATTAGAGGATGAGAATTCCAAAGATGTAAGTTGGATCGCAGCTAAAGCTGTGAAGTGGCGTGATGTAAGTTCTTGGATGGGAGAGCAAATGAGATATGGTGTGCTTGAAGACTGTTAATCATTTTTTGTTCATAAACTGAAATCATATTTATACAATAAATGAAAGATTTTTTGTCGAAAGCATACGATTATTTGTAGTATAATGATACAGATTGTAGAAAAAAGGGAAACATGTCTACGGATAGACATGTTTTTTAATATTCCTTAGATTTTGTATAGGGTAAACCAGTGCAGTCTATAATGGGGAGTAAGGAGGAAGTACGGTAGTGAATCAAAGGAAAACAAAGAAACTAAGACGAGTGATTGCAATCATTTTCATCACGTTGCTTGTTGTATGCGGCGGCGTATATGCGTATGTTACATCAGCTTTAAAACCACTAAATACAGCAAGTAAACAGGAAATTGAGGTGGAAATTCCAAAAAGTTCTTCTACAAGTAAGATTGGAGAAATTTTGGAAGATAAAGGAATTGTGAAAAGCGGGACTATATTTAGTTTTTATGCAAAAATGAAATCTAAAAATTTACAAGCTGGTACATATTTATTAAACCCATCGATGAATGTAGAAGAAATAATGGGACAAATGTCATCAGGTAATGTGCATCGTCCAGTTGCTTATAAAGTGACAGTTAAAGAAGGCGCACAAGTTGTTGAAATTGCAGATACAATTGCAAAGGAATTGAAGTGGAATAAAGAAGATGTTGTTCGCCAACTAAACGATAAAGCATTTGTACAAAAACTACAGAAGAAATATCCGGTTTTATTAACAGATAAAATTTATGATGCAAATATTAAATACCCATTGGAAGGATATTTATATCCAGCAACATATCCTTTTTATAAAAAGGATGTAACGTTAGAAGAAATTATTATTCCGATGTTAGAGAAAACAAACAAGCTCATTGTTGAAAATGAACAGAAGATGAAAGAAAAAAATTGGGATGTTCATCAATTATTAACGTTATCTTCACTTATTGAAGAAGAAGCAACTGGTTATACAGATCGTCAAAAAATAGCAAGCGTGTTCTATAATCGCTTAGCGAAAGGAATGCCTTTGCAAACAGATCCAACAGTGCTATACGCATTAGGTAAGCATAAAGAACGTGTATTATACAATGATTTAAAAGTAAACTCTCCGTATAATACATACGTTATAAAGGGGTTACCAGTTGGACCAATTTCGAATTCTAGTGTAAAATCAGTACAGGCAGCACTTGAACCTGAAAAGACAGATTACTATTATTTCTTGGCGGCACCAGATGGTCAAGTGTACTACGCGAAGACATTAGAAGAACATAATGCGTTAAAACAAAAGTATATTACACAAAAGCAATCGTAAATTTTTTGAGGGAAGCGAGAAAAATTCGCATATCCCTCTTTTTTATGATAAAATATAGCGGGTTAAAAACTGGTAGAAGAATCGTTTTTAATACAGAAACGGGATGTACAAGCTAAGGATAGAGCAGGCTTGTATTTTTCTTTCCATATAGAGACAATATTCTTTTTTACTTCTCCATGCGATAAGGAGGACTATCTATGGAGCAACAAGATGTAGTTAGTGAATATTTGCTGTCTTTTATCGATCCAAAAGATGAGCTCATTCTTGAAATCGAACAGTATGCGTGTGAGCAACATGTACCAATTATGGATCGTCTTGGCATGGAATTTATGTTGCAATTTTTGCGTTTAATTGGGCCAAAGAGCATATTAGAACTTGGTACAGCAATTGGATATTCTAGTATTCGCATGATGCAAGCTATTCCAAATTCACGTATTGTGACAGTAGAACGAAACGCAGATCGATACGAAAAAGCACTTGAATATATAAATCGTTCCCCAGTAAAAGAGCGCATTTCTGTTATTTATGGAGATGCTTTAGAAACAGGGGATCAAGTAAAGGAATATGGCACATTTGATGTTATTTTTATTGATGCAGCAAAAGGACAATATCGCCGCTTTTTTGATATCTATGAGCCGTTATTAAATCCTGGCGGTGTCATTATTTCAGATAATGTACTATATCACGGCCTTGTGACGACAAAGGAACACATTGAAAATAGACGTACACGCGGTTTAATTAGACGAATTAAAACGTATAACGAGTGGCTCATGAATCATGAAGGGTATGATACAACCATTTTCCCAATTGGTGACGGAGTAGCAGTGAGTAAAAAGAGAGGGTGACAGGCAATGAAAAAACCTGAATTGTTAGTAACGCCAAAAACAGTGGCAGATATCGAACCACTTGCAAAAGCAGGCGCAGATGCAGTGATGATTGGTGAGCAAGAGTTTGGCTTACGTTTAGCAGGCGAATTTTCTCGCGAAGATGTAAAAGAAGCGGTAGCAATTGCACATGAAAACAATATGAAAGTATATGTCGCAATGAATGCGCTGTTCCACAATGAGAAAGTAGAGGCTTTAAAAGATTACGTTTCATTTTTACAAGAAGTAAACGTAGATGCCGTTGTATTTGGAGACCCAGCTGTATTAATGACGGTGCGTGAAGTTGCCCCAAATATGAAAATGCATTGGAATACAGAAACAACAGCAACGAACTGGTTTACATGTAATTACTGGGGACGTAAAGGTGCAAAACGTGCTGTGTTAGCTCGTGAATTAAGCTTAGATGCAATTGTTGAGCTAAAAGAACATGCAGAAGTAGAAATAGAAGTACAAATTCACGGTATGACATGTATGTTCCAGTCGAAGCGTTCTTTAGTAGGAAACTACTTCGAGTATCAAGGTCGTGAAATGGAAATCGAGAAGAAGAAATACGAAGAAAACATGTTCTTGCATGATGCAGAGCGTAACAATAAATACCCAATTTATGAAGATGAAAACGGTACGCACATTATGAGCCCAAATGACATTTGCTTCATCGACGAGTTAGAAGAGTTAATTGATGCAGAAATTGATAGTTTAAAAATTGAGGGTGTATTAAAAAGCTCTGAGTATATCATTGAAGTGACAAAGAAATATCGTAAGGCGATTGATTTATGTGTAGAAAATCGCGACGCATATTACGATGTGAAAGACGACTTATATAAAGAGATTGAGGAATTACAACCAGTAAATCGTCCGTTAGATACAGGGTTCTTCTTTAAAGAAACGGTTTATTAAAATAGGAGGTAACGCATATGAGTTTTCAAGAAATTTCACGCGTCATTGACGGAAAGCGTGTTATTGTAAAAAAACCTGAGCTATTAATGCCCGCAGGAAACCTAGAAAAATTAAAAATAGCTATTCATTACGGCGCAGATGCTGTATTTTTAGGAGGACAAGAATTTGGTCTTCGTTCGAATGCAGGAAACTTCACGTTAGAAGACATGGCTGAAGGCGTTGAATTTGCAAAGAAATATGGTGCGAAAATATATGTAACAACAAATATCTTTGCTCATAATGAAAACATGGATGGGCTAGAAGAATATTTAAGAGGGATTGAAAAAGCAGGTGTAACAGGTATAATCGTTGCAGACCCTCTTATCATCGAAACATGTAAGCGCGTAGCTCCTTCTGTGGAAATTCATTTAAGTACACAGCAATCATTATCAAACTGGAAAGCGTCCCAGTATTGGAAAGAAGAAGGATTGCACCGCCTTGTACTTGCTCGTGAAGTAAGCTATGAAGAAATGAAAGAAATTAAAGAAAAAGTTGATATTGAAATTGAAGCATTTATTCATGGTGCGATGTGCATTGCTTATTCTGGAAGATGTACATTAAGTAATCATATGACAGCGCGTGACTCCAACCGCGGTGGTTGCTGTCAGTCCTGCCGCTGGGACTATGATT
The DNA here is from genome assembly GCF_050473865.1 of Bacillus sp. S10(2024). Taxonomy (NCBI): domain Bacteria; kingdom Bacillati; phylum Bacillota; class Bacilli; order Caryophanales; family Bacillaceae; genus Bacillus; species Bacillus sp. S10(2024). The sequence goes on from NZ_JBFLUR010000002.1 coordinate 4,700,364, forward strand.
TAATTCAAACAGTATCGCAACATAAAGAAGCGCAAGAACTTTCTCTTTTCCAGGAAGAGGATGCTCCGTTTGCAATGAGTCCAAAAGACTTAAACCTTATCTTATCAATTCCGAAGATGATTGAAATCGGAATTGACAGCTTGAAAGTTGAAGGGCGCATGAAATCTATTCACTATATTGCAACTGTAGCAACTGTATACCGTAAAGTAATTGATACGTACTGTGCAGATCCAGATAACTTTGAATTTAAGCAAGAATGGTTAGAAGAGCTTGATAAATGCGCGAATCGTGATACAGCTCCTGCATTCTTCGAGGGAGTTCCAGGGCACTTAGAACAAATGTATGGAAATCATAGTAAGAAAACAACGTATGATTTTGCTGGTTTAGTGTTAGATTATAATGAAGAAACAGGCATTGCGACAGTAGAGCAACGTAACTATTTCAAGCCAGGTCAGGAAGTTGAGTTCTTTGGACCGGAAATTGAAAACTTTACACAAACGGTGGAAAAAATTTGGGATGAGGATGGAAACGAATTAGATGCAGCGAGACATCCGTTGCAAATCGTGAAATTCAAAGTGGATCGACCAGTGTATGTGAACAACATGATGCGAAAAAGCATAATTCAATAAGAAAGAGTGGTAGTTGAATGGGGACGAACAAGCCTGTTGTAATTGGAATTGCTGGTGGTTCAGGATCAGGTAAAACAAGTGTAACAAAAGCAATTTTTGATCAATTTCAAGGTCATTCCATTTTAATTTTGGAGCAAGATTATTATTACAAAGATCAAAGCCATTTGCCAATGGAAGAGCGTTTAAAAACAAATTATGATCATCCATTAGCATTTGATAATGACTTACTAATTGAGCATTTACATCAGTTGCTTTCATATAAGGCGGTTGAAAAACCTGTATATGATTATACATTGCATACACGCTCAGAAGAAATTATTCCAGTAGAGCCGAAAGATGTAATTATTTTAGAAGGGATTCTAATTTTAGAAGACCCGCGTCTTTGTGATTTAATGGACATTAAAGTGTTTGTTGATACAGATGCTGACCTTCGCATCTTACGTCGTATGCAGCGTGACATTAAAGAACGTGGTCGTACGATGGACTCTGTTATTGAACAATATGTAAATGTTGTGCGTCCAATGCACAATCAATTTATTGAGCCTTCTAAGAAATTTGCGGATATTATTATCCCAGAAGGTGGACAAAATCATGTTGCAATCGATATTATGGTCACAAAAATCGCGACAATTCTTGAAGAAAAAGTGAATTTGTAATAGCATAGTAAAAGATGTTCGATAGGAAGGGATTTTCTCCCTTTTTATCGAATACAATGAAACATGCAAACCTCACCCATATCTAGGTGAGGGCATATTTATATTAGCTTTCCATACATATCTTTTTGATATAAGGAAGAATTAAGGAAATACGGGGTTGTATGTGACAACTCCGCTAGTGCTGCCTGTACTAGAAACCTCCGCTATTTTATAGGGCGGGGGAGTTTTCATATGGAACTCCTCTTTTTTTCGGGGGATCGGTATATAAAAGGAGTGGAAAACATGGCAACAGAAAAAACATACCCTATGACACTTGAGGGAAAACAAAAATTAGAACATGAGCTTGAGCAATTAAAAACAGTAAGACGTAAAGAAGTTGTAGAACGTATTAAAATTGCGCGCAGTTTTGGTGATCTTTCTGAGAACTCTGAGTACGATGCAGCAAAAGATGAGCAAGCATTTGTAGAAGGGCGTATTACACAACTTGAAAATATGATTCGCAATGCAGTTATTATTGAAGATAACGGTGAAGAATCTACAGTTGTAACGTTAGGTAAAACTGTAATATTTAAGGAATTACCAGATGGAGAAGAAGAAGCATATACAATCGTTGGTAGCGCAGAAGCAGATCCATTTGAAGGTAGAATTTCTAACGATTCTCCAATCGCAAAAAGCTTACTAGGAAAGCAAATTGGCGAAAAAGTTGCAATTCAAACACCAGGTGGAGAAATGCAAGTAGAGATCGTCTCTGTAAAATAATAAAAAAGGTTCGCTCTTTTGAGTGAACCTTTTTTATTTTCCCCACATTAACGGTCCCACATTTCAAGATTCACAGTGTCAAGTCTTATATCAAATTGTCCATAATAGTGTGTGTAGTCAATAAAGTGAAACTTTAATCAGTGGGGGTTTTCTTCATCCCCTACCTATCTTCTTCGCTTCTCTTCTCTCTCAATCTTGAGGTGGAGGTCTTACTGCTCACGAATAGCAGGATAAAAACTATACAAGAAAAATTTAAACTCTAATAATAGTTTGTTTTGTATAAAAGGAATGACACCTCGTCTAAACTGAAAAGACGAGGTGTTTTTTATGAAAATCAAGCGGAGAATAATTATCATCTTATTATTTTTTATGTCCATTATATTATTACTAATTGGTAGGTTAGTGCAAATACAGCTTATAGCTACTGAGTCATTTACAAATAGACATATTAATTTAATAGAACAGAGTGTTAAGCAACGTACCCAAGCAGTCACAGTGGACGATGGCAGGGGACATTTTATTGATCGAAATGGAGAAAGTATTGGAGAAGAAAGATATCCAGTTTTACTTGTCTTTCCATTTTTACAAATAAGCAATGATATGTTAGAGAAAATAGCCCATATAATTGGTGTAACTCGCAAAGATATTCAAGTACAGATGAAAAGTAGAAGTAAACCATTTATATTTCAAAAAGATGATCGTCCATTTCCATTAACAAAAGAGCAAATGGAAATGGTGAACCGTACTAGTATGTTAGGTATGGTAGCAACTGAAGTAAGAATGCAACGAAGCCGAGAAGCAGAGCACTTGATAGGTGTAGTCGGAGAAAATGAGAAAGAATATAAAAAGCGCTATGAGAAATTAAAAAAGTTATCTAGCGAAACCCCAATCGGTATTTCTGGATTACAGCAGTCATTTGATGAGTTTTTAATGACTGACGGTGAAACGAAAGTGCTGTATCAAATAGATGGACAAGGGGAGCCGATTTTGGGAGAACGTGCGAAATATACAGCGCCTGGAAACCCCTTTTATCCAGTTACGGTTCAAACAACATTAGACAAATGGTTGCAGCTAAAAGCAGAAGAGCTTGTGAAAAAGCATGGATTACAAAAGGGTGGAATAGTATTATTGGATGTCCAAACGAGTGAAATTGTAGCAATGGTGAGTAAACCATCATTACATACAAATAGCAAGGAAGCTTATAAGCGGGGGGCGAGTAATCAAATGCTTATCCCTCATTTTCCTGGATCTGTTTTTAAAACAGTTATTGCAGCAGCTGCTATTGAAGAAGAAATACTTACAGCAAAGCGAAGGTTCGATTGTAATATGGACCTTTATGGAGAAGGAGAAGCCGACCGATTGATGGGAAAGCTATCGTTTACAGAGAGCTTTGTGCGCAGTTGTAATCGTACGTTTGCAGAGCTTGGACGCGAATTGTTACAAAAAGATAAAATGGTGATTGAGAAGTATGTCGAAGCGTTAGGAGCGTCTAAAAGTGTTGGATGGGAAGGAAATGTTTTTCATACGACTTCATTTCGACAGCTTGTAGAGGAGAAAGAGGGAACGATTTGGCGTGATGAAAGAGATAAAAGCGTCCGAAAAGCAATTGCACAGACGGCAATCGGTCAAAAGGACGTTCGCTTATCACCGCTAGCTGTTGCGAATATGATGGCAACCATTGCAAGGGGCGGTGGAAAGAAAGAGGTTAAAGCTGTTCGGGACATTACATATAAAAATGGAACGAAAGTATTTCGTTTTGAAGATCATGTATTACATGGGAAAACACTGAAAAGAAATACGATTAAGAAAGTACAGCAATTGTTAAGAAGTGTTGTAACGGCACCGAATGGTACAGGATATGTGTATCAATCATTACCATTTACAATAGCGGGAAAATCAGGAACTGCACAAACAGGGAAAGGGAATGATGAAAATCGTTGGTTTGCTGGTTATTTTCCGTATGAAAATCCTCGGTATGCGTTAGTTGTCGTGGATTTAGAAACGAATAGGAAAGACAATGTGGTAACACGCATTTTTACTGATTATGTGAAGGCGATTGCTAAGAGGGAACAATAGCGAAAGTGATAAGAAATATTTTCATTTTGAGAAAAAGTGGTCCTACTCCTTCAACCTTTGGGCATTTGATGTTACAATAACAAGTATGAAAATTGTCATGGAGGTTTGAATAATGGCAGGAACTAGATTTCAACAAAAACAACAAAGGCGTCGCCAAAATGGTATATTGAATATTGCAATTGGTATCGTGTTATTAGCGGTAGTAATTGTAGCATATCAACTATTCTTTACTTCTGATAATACAGAGCAGGCTGCTTCTAGTGATAAAAAAGTAACGCAGCAAACTGAAAAAGAAAAAGAAGCCGTGAAAAAGAAAGAGAAAGAAGAAGCAAAAGCAGCGGAACAAAAGAAAAAAGAAGAAGAAGCTAAGAAGAAAGAGGAAGAAGAAGCGAAAGCAAAAGAGAACGAAAAAGTATCCGCAGAGAAAACAATTCCACAAGCGAAAGAAGCATATACAAAACCAGCTTGGAAACCAGTTGGTACTGAGCAGGGGCAATCACCTGCAATGACATTCCAGAAAGGAAGCGTTGACTGGAATGAGATGAATAAAGCGATTGCTTATGCAATTGATATCCCAGTGGAACAGTTGGTAATTCAACGTATTGGAAATAACGGAAAACAGAAAGCATACGGCAGAGTAACAGATAAACAAACAGGAAACAAATATAATGTAAATATTGATTGGGTAGAGAATGAGGGCTGGAAACCAACGCTTGTTCAAACCCTGAACTAAAAAGGAGAGAGGTGATAAAGCCTCTCTCTTTTTTTAGCGTGATTTTTTCAATTTAAAGTGAACAACAGCGCTATAATATGGTCGTTTGCTTTCAGGATCCATCATCATTTGATACGAAACGTGATGCACCTCTAACATCAGTGCCTTATTATTATCAACTTGTTCATTAACTTTCTTTTCTAGCAATGCTAAGCTAGCTGCCTCAAAAAACTCAACTTTATCTTCTATCATTTCGAATGTAAACGACATGAAGAACACCTCTTTCTGCATGTTCATAGTATAGTTTATCAAAGAAAACTAAGAAATACCATGTGCATTTTTGTTGACTTTTTGACGGATCAGGAATATTATACTGATAAATCCGATAAGAAAAAGGGGGATTTTCTATGGGGACAGAATTTAATGAACTATTTGATCAATGGGCTCATACGTACGATTCTTTCGTACAGGGCGAAGATATACAATATAAAGAAGTTTTCGCTCATTATGAGGAGATTTTAGAGGATGTTGTAAATAAATCTTTTGGTAATGTTTTAGAGTTTGGTGTTGGTACCGGCAACTTAACAAATAGATTATTAGCTGCTGGTCGCACCGTTTACGGGATAGAGCCATCAAAAGAAATGCGTACGATTGCCAAGCAGAAGCTTCCGAAAGAAGTATCGATTACAGAAGGTGATTTTTTGAACTTTGTCACTCCTTCGCATGTGGATACAATCGTCAGCACATATGCGTTTCACCACTTGCTTGATGAAGAAAAAAATGTAGCAATTGCGAAGTATAGTCAATTGCTAAACAAAGGTGGTAAAATAGTGTTTGCTGACACGATATTTGTAGATCAGGAAGCATATGATAAAACTATTGAGGTTGCACAGCAGCGAGGGTTTTATGAGCTAGCAAATGATCTACAAACGGAATATTATACGCGTATTCCAGTCATGCAATCTATTTTTGAAAACAATGGCTTTCATGTCTCATTTACTCGCATGAATCATTATGTTTGGGTAATGGAGGCAACGAAGCAATAGAAAGAGGGATTAGATTGAGAATTGCTGTAATTGGAGCAATGGAAGAAGAAGTACGTATTTTACGTGACAAGTTAGAACAAGCGGAAACAGAAACAGTTGCGGGTTGTGAATTTACGAAAGGTACATTAGCAGGACATGAAGTAATCTTGTTGAAATCTGGTATTGGTAAAGTAAATGCAGCGATGTCCACGACGATTTTATTAGAACGTTATCAGCCGGAAAAAATTATTAATACAGGTTCAGCTGGTGGATTCCATCATTCTTTAAACGTAGGCGATGTTGTCATTTCAACAGAAGTTCGTCATCATGACGTAGATGTAACAGCATTTAACTATGAATACGGTCAAGTACCAGGAATGCCAGCAGGATTTCCAGCCGATGAAGAACTTGTTGCATTAGCTGAAAAATGTATGCAAACAGCAGAAGGAATTCAAGTTGTTAAAGGTATGATCGCAACAGGTGATTCTTTCATGAGCGATCCAAACCGCGTTTCATTTATTCGTGAGAAGTTTACTGATCTGTATGCAGTAGAAATGGAAGCTGCGGCAGTTGCACAAGTATGTTATCAATATCAAGTGCCATTTGTTATCATTCGTGCACTTTCTGATATTGCTGGTAAAGAATCAGATGTTTCGTTCGAGCAGTTTTTAGATCAAGCAGCTCTTCATTCTACAAACTTTATCGTAAAGGTATTAGAAGAATTAAAGTAATGTAGCAAAAAGGCAACTGTTTCATATAAAGAAAATACATACAGTTGCCTTTTTCTTTTGAGGGGTTAGGTAAGGAGGAAATACGATGAAAGTGTATCGCAGTATTCACGACCTAATCGGACATACACCACTCGTTGAGATTACGCGCTTTTTACTTCCAGAAGGTGTTCGGATTTTTGCAAAGCTTGAATTTTTCAATCCAGGCGGCAGTGTGAAAGATCGATTAGGGCGAGAATTAATTGAGGATGCTCTTGCCAAAGGGCTTGTAAAGCCAGGGGGAACCATTATTGAACCGACTGCTGGCAATACAGGAATCGGACTGGCACTGGCAGCACTTGAGCATGATTTACAGGTTATCGTTTGCGTTCCAAAAAAATTTAGTATTGAAAAACAAGAACTTATGAAGGCTCTTGGTGCAACAATTGTTCATACACCAACGTCACAAGGAATGACAGGTGCTATTGCAAAAGCAGAAGAACTTCTAAAAGAAATTCCAAATTCGTATTCTCCATGTCAATTTGCAAATGAAGCAAATCCACGTGCATACTATAAAACATTAGGGCCTGAACTGTGGGAGGCACTAGATGGGCATATTGATATATTTGTCGCTGGTGCTGGAACCGGCGGAACATTTATGGGAACAGCATCATATTTGAAAGAGCAAAATCAACAAATTAAAACAGTCATTGTTGAACCAGAAGGCTCTATTTTAAATGGGGGCGAAGCCGGTTCTCATGAGACAGAAGGAATTGGGCTTGAGTTTATACCACCATTTCTTATTCCAACATATTTTGATGCCATTCATACGATTTCAGATCGTGATGCGTTTTCACTTGTGAAACAACTGGCGCAAAAGGAAGGGCTCCTCGTTGGCAGTTCTTCGGGAGCAGCACTACATGCAAGCTTATTAGAAGCTGAGAAAGCAAAGCCAGGAACAAATATCGTAACCATTTTTCCAGATAGCAGCGAACGTTATTTGAGTAAGAACATATACAAAGGATGGGAATAAAATGAGAACAAAAGCAAAGTTAATTCAAGGTATTCACATCGGATAACGTAACTAAGACAGGAACAAATATTGTAACCATTTTTCCAGATAGCAGTGAATGCTATTTGAGTAAGGATATATACAAAGGATGGGAATAAAATGAGAACAAAAACAAAATTAATTCATGGTATTCATATCGGAGAACCTTCAACTGGAGCTGTAACCGTACCGATTTATCAAACGAGTACGTACAAACAAGAAGGTGTAGGAAATCATAAGGGATATGAATATTCACGTACAGGAAATCCAACTCGTTCAGCTCTTGAAGAAACAATTGCTGTTCTTGAAAATGGTTATGCGGGATTTGCATTCGGATCAGGCATGGCAGCAATTACAGCAGTAATGATGCTTTTCTCTAAAGGAGATCACGTTGTTTTAACTGATGATGTGTACGGTGGAACGTACCGCGTCATGTCAAAAGTATTAAATCGCTTTGGGATTGCACATACATTTGCTGATACAACAAACTTAGAAGAAGTAAAAGCAGCGCTTCTTCCAAACACAAAAGCAATTTATGTTGAAACACCGACAAACCCGCTTTTAAAAATTACGGATATTAAACAAATTGCAGCACTTGCTAAAGAACAAGGTTTATTAACAATTGTTGATAATACATTTATGACACCGTATTGGCAAACACCAATCTCTCTTGGTGCAGACGTTGTACTTCATAGTGCAACAAAATATTTAGGCGGTCATAGCGATGTTGTTGCTGGGGTAGTAGCTGTAAATAGTGCAGAGTTAGCAGAAGATCTTCACTTTGTACAAAATTCAACAGGTGGTATTTTAGGACCACAGGATAGCTTTTTATTACTACGGGGCTTAAAAACATTAGGAGTGCGTATGGAAGAGCATGAAGTAAATGCGCGTGCAATTGCTGAGTTTTTACAAAATCATCCGAAAGTAAATAAAGTGTATTATCCAGGGCTTAGCACTCACCATAACCACAACTTAGCGGCAGAACAAGCGAAGGGATTCGGTGCAATTATTTCATTTGATGTGGATAGTCAAGAAACATTAAACACTGTACTTGAGAAGGTACAATACTTTACACTTGCTGAAAGCTTAGGAGCAGTAGAAAGCTTAATTTCTATTCCTTCGCAAATGACGCACGCTTCTATTCCAGCAGAACGCCGTGCAGAGCTAGGAATTACAGATACATTAATTCGTATTTCAGTGGGAATTGAGGACGGGGAAGATTTAATTGAAGATTTAGCACGAGCGTTATCATAAGGGAACAAGCACTACGAAATAAAGTAGTGCTTGTGCTATATAATTTCAAATAAAAAAACAATATAAAACTATTTTTTTAGATGGTCGAGAGCATCTGGTCATGCATAGAAGCGGTTAGGGCCTTTTTCTGCTACATGCGCAGTTAAAACCAAAGAGAGCAAGTGAGTGCAGTTTCCTTTTTTCTGCATAACAGCAAATTATATCTTGAAAGACGAACATATATAATTTGTGAAACATTTCACAAATTGGACACACACATATATAAATATCTGGTGTATAGTAAAACACAGGAAGCGAGATGCTTCGCATAAAATTATGTGAAATATTTCACAAACAATGAGATTCATGTAGAAAAGGTAGTTCTATTTTTTTAAGCTAACAGGGACATATTTAGACCCCTAGGGACTTTAAAAGTCCAACAGCAGAATAGGAGGAAATTACATGGTAGTCAAAGAGAAAGTTGTAAATGAAATGCAAGAAGTAACAGACATGATTGAAGCGTTAGCAAAGAACGGTCAAAAGGCTTTACAAGCATTAGAAGGGTTTACACAAGAACAAATTGACAACATTGTACATCAAATGGCACTTGCGGGTGTGGATCAACATATGCCACTTGCAAAAATGGCTGTTGAAGAAACGGGCCGCGGTGTATATGAGGATAAATGTATTAAAAATATTTTCGCAACTGAATATATTTGGAATAGTATAAAAAATGATAAAACAGTGGGGATTATTCGTGAGGATCCACATGAGGAAGTAATAGAAATTGCAGAACCAGTCGGTGTAGTTGCTGGGGTAACGCCAGTAACAAATCCAACTTCAACAACGATGTTTAAAGCGATCATTGCGATAAAAACGAGAAACCCAATTATTTTTGCATTCCACCCTTCAGCGCAAAAATGTTCTATCGCAGCTGCAAAAACAGTACGCGATGCTGCAGTAAAAGCTGGTGCACCAGAGAATTGTATTCAATGGATTGAAAAGCCTTCTGTGGAGGCAACAAAACAATTAATGAATCATGAAGGGATAGCACTTGTTCTAGCGACGGGAGGAGCTGGAATGGTAAAATCAGCATATTCTACTGGTAAACCAGCCTTAGGGGTAGGTCCAGGTAACGTTCCATGCTATATGGAAAAATCAGCGAATGTAAAACGCTCTGTAAATGATGTGATTTTATCAAAAACGTTTGACAACGGTATGATTTGTGCTTCTGAACAGGCAATTATTGTAGATAAAGAAATCTATAATGATGTGAAACAAGAAATGATTGCAAATAATTGTTACTTTGTAACAGAAGAGGAACGAAAAAAATTAGAGAAGCTTGTTATTAATGAGAATACATGTGCAGTAAATAGTGATATTGTTGGAAAATCCGCACATTACATTGCAGCATTAGCAGGGATTACAGTGCCTGAAGACACAAAGATGCTTGTAGCTGAAATTAAAGGAGTCGGTGCAGCTTATCCGTTATCTCGTGAAAAATTAAGTCCAGTATTAGCTTGTCTAAAAGCGAATTCATTAGAAGAAGGATTACAGCATTGTGAAAATATGTTAGAGCTTGGCGGGTTAGGACATTCTGCTGTAATTCATTCTACAAATAAAGAAGTACAAAAACAGTTTGGATTACGTATGAAAGCATGTCGTCTTATTATAAATGCTCCGTCAGCACAAGGTGGAATTGGTGATATATATAACGCTTTCATTCCATCGCTTACACTTGGATGCGGATCATACGGAAAGAACTCTGTTTCTCAAAACGTAACGGCAACACATTTAATGAACGTAAAGAGACTTGCAAATAGAAAAAAGAATATGCAGTGGTTCAAGTTGCCACCAAAAATTTATTTTGAAAAACACGCTACGCAATATTTAGCAAGTATGCCGAACATTTCACGCGCATTCATTGTAACAGATCCTGGAATGGTGCAGCTTGGGTATATTGATGTAGTGACGCAATATTTAGCTCAACATAGAAATGATGTAAAAGTAGAAATATTCTCTGAAGTAGAACCAGATCCGTCAGATGAAACTGTATTTAAAGGTGCAGAAATGATGAGAAGCTTCAAACCAGACGTGATTATTGCTCTTGGTGGCGGATCGGCGATGGATGCAGCGAAAGGAATGTGGCTCTTTTATGAGCACCCAGAAACAGAATTCTTTGGTATAAAACAAAAGTTTTTAGATATTAGAAAACGTACATGTAAATATCCAAAACTAGGAGACAAGGCGCAGTTTGTTGCGATTCCGACAACATCTGGAACAGGTTCAGAAGTGACACCATTTGCGGTTATTACAGATAAAAAGAACAATATCAAATATCCGCTCGCTGATTATGAATTAACACCAGATGTTGCCATTGTGGATCCGCAGTTTGTTATGACAGTACCGCCGCATATCACTGCTGACACAGGAATGGATGTTTTAACACATGCAATTGAAGCGTATGTATCGATTATGGCAAATGATTATACAGATGGATTAGCCTTAAAAGCAATGGAGCTTGTGTTTAAATATTTACCACGTGCATATAAAGATGGCAATGATGAAGAGGCTCGTGAAAAAATGCACAATGCATCAGCAATGGCTGGTATGGCATTTGCAAATGCATTTCTTGGTATTAACCACAGCTTAGCACATAAATTAGGACCGGAATTCCATATTCCGCACGGACGTGCCAATGCCATTTTAATGCCGCATGTTATTCGCTATAATGCAATCAAACCAAGAAAACATGCACTATTCCCAAAATACGAGTACTTTGTTGCAGATGAGCGCTATGCACATATTGCAAGAATGCTTGGACTTCCAGCGCGTACAGTGGAAGAAGGCGTAGAATCATTAGTACAAGCTATTATCGCCCTTGGAAAAGAATTAAATATTAATATGAGCATCGCTGGCCAAGGTGTTGAAAAAGAAGCATTTGAAGCAGTTGTGGATGTACTTTCTGAACGAGCATTTGAAGATCAATGTACAACAGCAAATCCAAAATTACCGCTTATTTCAGAATTAAAAGAAGTGTATATGCAAGCATATAAAGGTGTGTAAGTTAGAAAGAGCCGTACTATTACGGCTCTTTTTCTTTTCAACATTTAAGCCACTGCTATACAGAACAAAAAGTGACTTGTACTCGCTTTCTTTGTCTTCATATGGCACGTGGCAGGAAAAGGAATTGACCGCTTCTCTGCATGGCTAGATACTCTCGCCCCTTAAAAAGAAAAGGTTTTTATCCCTTTTTTCAATTTGTATTCATGGAAAACTTCCCCCTCATTGGCTGTATTTACTTGCCTACGAAACGATGAAAATATGATACAGTGAAAAGGAGGAGTGAGTGAAGAATGAAAGAATTACAGCAAAAAATTGCTGATTATATTCGTTTCGGTCAAGTCATGTTAGCACTAAGTGGATTTTTAATGCTCGGTTTAATACTCCCAAATGGACAAAGAGAAGCGGTGCAAATGTTTGCTATGATGGGTGTGATTGCTGCTTTTTTAGGCGGCTCATTTTATTTTTTCTACCGCGTGAAAGAGCTGCGTGACAAGTTAGAGGAGAACGAGCATGAACAGCCACTATAAATAGAAACGTTACTTAAAGAGTGTCTTTGAGTAACGTTTTTTTAGTTAACACTTGAATGTCGGCGTAAGATGTAATGATAAAATCAGCATACGGTGTTAACTCTTCTATTGCATGTTTGTGATTTGCAATCCCTACAGCAATACTCCCCGCCTCTTTGGCCATTTTTACATCTACAACAGTATCCCCAATCATAATAAGTTCATTTGTCTCAATGCCAAGTTGTGTACATGTTTTTATAATCATCTCTGGGTTCGGTTTTCCGCATGTTACATCTTCTGGAGTAAGGAGAAAATGCAGAGATGGCACGTCAAGAAGTTCAATACACTTTTTTGTTCGTAATTTATTATCTGATGTTAAAATGCCTGTATAAATTCCTTCGCTTTGCAAGGAACTTATACAATCAGCTGCTCCTTGAATCGGATGAAAAGCTTTTTCGATACATAACTCTTCATCGCTTTCTTTAAAAATAGCAACGGCAAGTTCTTTACAGCGATGCCATGGATATTTTGTAATTTGATATAACAAGCTCGCGGTAACAATGATTTCATCACTTTCAGGGGCAACTGCTAATAATCCTTTAAAATCAACTTGATCAGGATGTACGAAACCAACTGCTTTTTCCCAAAGCGACTCGTATCCCTCTCCGGCGATTTGTGAAAATTTATGTTTTCTCAGTCTATCAATTTCATACCAAAACGGGATAGCTTGAAATAACGTACCGTCCTTATCAAAAGCAACAGCTTTTGCACGAATAATTTCTCCTGAAATTTGAATTTTTCCCATATTTAAGGTCACTCCATTTATAATAGATATATAACTTACTATATACTGTACATTCTGAAATGCGTTACAGGTCAAGGGGGAGATTCAAAATTTCTACAATTGAAGATATCGCCAAATTAGCTGGGGTTTCGAAAGCGACCGTTTCTCGTGTAATCAATCGTCATCCGTATGTTCGAACAGAATTAAGAGAAAGAGTGCAAGCGATTATTGATGAAAAAAAATATGTCCCTGTAGCGGTAGCAAAAGATTTACGACGCCTTCAAACGAATTTAATCGGTGTAGTAGTACCGAATTTATACCATCCATTCTTTAGTCAATTCATCCAAGAAGTAAGTAATGTTTTAAAAGAAGATTGTTATGACGTTGTGATATTACAATCAAATTATGCACCAGAGAGGGAAAGAGAATTTATCCATTACATAAGAACGAAGAAGCTAGATGGGCTTATTTTTGCGACACTTTCTTTGCCGATAGAGGAGGTCGAATGTGTAAGTACTTCAGGTGCGATTATTATATGTAATGAGCATATAGAAACAGAATTGATATCAACAGTTCAATTTGATGAAGAACGGGCGGGATATTTAGGAACAAAGCATCTTTTAGAAAAAGGATATACACGCATTGGATTTTGTTACGATACATTAAAAAGTAAGGCGCAGCGAAAAAGGTATAAAGGATATAAAAGAGCTTTATGTGAGCATCATCTATCATTGCGACAGGAATGGATATTTCCTAATTGTTATGGATTAAAAGATGGGAAACGGGTGCTACAGATGATGCAATCTATGAAAAATGCCCCCGATGCGATTTTTACAGGTAGTGACGAAATAGCTGCTGGAATGATTATGGAAGCACAGCGAATGGGAATTTGTATTCCGAAAGATTTTGGTGTGATTGGATTTGATAATCAAGAAATTTCGATGATGATGAATCCGAGTATAACAACTATTTCTACCTCGATTGCAAGTATGGCAAGGTATTCTATTATTTTATTGCATAAACAATTACAGGGAAAACATGTGCAACAGATACAATTACCTATTTTAGTTATAGAAAGAGAATCGACAAGAAGGGAGGAAGGATATGTTTCATACAGACCGTGTACAGTTTCGTAAATATACAATGGAAGATTTAGATTTTTACGCTTCTTTATGGGGGAATGATCAAGTAATTCGTTACATCGGGAAAGGGACTCCCAAAACGTATGAACAATGTAAAAAAAGTCTTGAGAGCTGGGTTTTACCAGGATACGAATGTGGAATTGGTTTATTTTTAATGTTACATAGAGAAACGGGAGAACCAATGGGACATGCCGGACTTGTTAAGCAACGCGTTGATGGAAAAGAAGAGATTGAAGTTGGCTATTGGCTTCTTCCAGAGTACTGGGGAAATGGATTTGCGAAAGAAGCGGCAGCAGCTTTTCGCGATTATGGCTTTCAAGTATTAAAGCTTCAGAAACTTATTTCTCTTGTTAATCCGAATCACCCAGCTTCTATTTTTGTAGCAAGAAAGACAGGTATGGTTTATGAGAAGACAGTTGTATTCCATGATATGGATGTTCTCGTATATGCAATGAAACGAGCAGGTGAGTGAAAGAACAACCTGCTCGTTTTATGCTATTTATAAAAAGCGCTGCAAACAAATTTGTTTACAATGCCTCAATATACATGTTTTCGATTTTCAGTATGGCTTGAAATAAGGAGAAGTGCAGCTTCATCACCAATATTACGAACGATATGTGGTACACATGCGCTCCAAGAAAACGAATCTCCTTCTTCAATGATGGCAATGTCCTCTCCATGTTGTACTTCTAATTTTCCGCGCAAGACAAGATGGCATTCTTCACCTTCATGAGCATTCGGTGTGTTTTCTTTCGGAAAGCCGACAGGAATTTCTACTAATGATAAACGTAGTCCGCCTTGCTCGGCTACATGTTCAATTTTTTGTTGATCTTTTCCATAAATACTATATTTCCGTTCTTCTTTTTTTACAATTTTCATCCGATCTTTTTGCTCTAACAATAAATAAGGAAGAGGAACATTTAAAAAATGAGCGATTGTTTCAAGAGTAAGAATAGACGGAGATGTTTTATTGTTTTCCACTTGACTCATAAATCCTTTAGAAAGCCCTGTTCCTTCACATATTTGCGCAATTGTAATTCCTCTGCGCTGGCGAATTTCACGTATTGTCGAACCGATATTCATAAAAACCGTGCTCCTTTTTAATAACAGATATTTGTATCATAGCAAATCTTTTTTATTTTTTCTCAATAAAAATTAATTGACGAATAAAAAAAATTATTGTATGTTTTGTAATGTAAATAAAAGTTTTATATAACGAAACAAAAGGAGAGTAAAGATGAATCAATATATTGGTAATTTAATTATTCGAGTTGTATTAGGAATTATATTTTTTGCTCATGGTTTAAAAAAATTTCAAGCAGGAATCGATAATATTGCAGGTTGGTTTACAAGCATTGGTTTACCAGGTGGTCTTGCATATGGCGTTGCAACAGTCGAGGTAATTGGCGGTGCGCTATTAATTATCGGCTTAGGTGTAAGATACGTAGGATTATTATTTGCACTTATTTTAGTTGGAGCAATTGTAAAAGTGAACGGACCATTTGGCTTATTAGGCGATGGAAAACATCCAGGATATGAATTAGACTTAGCGTTATTAACAATGGGTCTTTATTTATTTGTTGTAAAAGCAGAAGGTTTTGTGGATCGCTACTTAAAAGCTACGATTTTGAAAAAAGACTAATTTAAACTAGAAAATAGTATGAATTTTTGATGTTACCTTAATACAGAAATTTGTAGTGTAATTTGGTCATCATATTCTGTTCATTATGAAATGTAGAAAAGGAAGCCTGAGGTAGGCTTCCTTTTCTACATTCTCTTATCGTACTATCGCTTTTTCATTCTGTAAAAACATCTCATCAAACTGCTTTGCCATTTCAAAATCGAGTGTTGTTAATCCTTTTGCATTCCAGGATGACAATGTGATAATAACTGCTTTATACTGAATTAAGATAAATGGATGGTGATTGCGTTCTTCAGATAGTTTGGCGGCTTCAGAAACAAATTCGACACCTTTTAAGTAGTCGGAGAACATGTATTTTCGTTCAATCCATTTTTCGTCCTTTATTGTCCATTTATCCAACTTCATTAACTCTTCTTGTACTTCTTCATTAGTTAGTCGTTGCATTATTTTTCACATCCTTTATTGGGAGTAAGGCAAGTCCGTTATTAATTAATCGCTGCACCGCTTCATTATTTGTAAAGGAAGAAAGTTGTTGTAATAATGTTGCGCGTTCTGGGATCTCTACTTTATGCCCCGCTAACAACTCTAAAATTTCAAGGCGCAGTAGCCATTCTTGTTTATAAAATCGTTCTAGTGCGTGATAAATCGCTGCAAGCTGTTCTATATGCTGTTCATGTAGTGAACTTTCACCCCGAATGTTGCGAACTGTTTCGTACATGCTTTCTAGTTCTGATTGCATACGCGGTGCGGGTGTTGCTTCTTCTTCGTCATCCACCGGGAAGAATGCTACTGGATCTGCTGCCCCGGGGAATACAGAAGTAATAGCCGAACCAACTGCCATGTCAAATGTACCCCATGATGTATCAAATAATAAGCGGTCTTTCAGCGTTACAGTACAGTTTGTAAACGAAATGACAGCGACTTTTTCTTTATTTCTAATCATATCGCTTACTATTCCTGTGACATGTACACCGCTTTTAAAAATAAGCTCGGCTTTATGACCAATAACGATTCCTAATGCACGTAATTCTTCATCTGTACAAGATTCTAATGCAATATCATGTTGTAATAGTCCAATTGGTGTACCGAAGCCGTCTTGATGTACAGCTGTGGAATGATTTTGTAATTGCGCATGGTGAATTGCTAATGCAGTTGGACTATTTGTTTTCATATAAATTGCTTCGCCGTTTTCATCTTTTACGATTTCAGCGAGCGTTCCTGTAATTTGTAATCCACTGTTTAGCTCGACTGTTGCTGTATTTTCAGAGCGGAGCGCTTTATCTAAACTCTCTGTACCGCCTAGTTTGAATGCCATCGTTTCTGAGAATGCTTCAAGTGAATCAATAAGCTCTTCAAACGACTGACAAACAAAGAGTTGCGGCTGCATTTTCGTTACATCGTAAGTCGTTTGAATGCATGCTTCAATTGAGAAAGGTACTTTTTTGACTGCATCAGTTAAACAATACTTACTTTCACCAACAGAGGAAAGGAGACCGGCGCCGTAAATTTTCGGGTTTTGTAGATCGCCAATTAGCCCGTATTCTACTGTCCACCAAAATAGACGTGAAATTTGTTCTGCTTCTGATAGGCCGGAAATATGTTTTTGTTTTTCTACTACTTCTTTTTCCGCTGCCACAATTTCTTCTTGTGTAGATGTTCTGCTTTCTTTTACAATCGTTAATTGGCGAACTGCTTCAAATAATTCGTGTTCTTCTTTTGTAGAAAAAGCTTTAGCTCCAATCATTCCGAACAATTTCACGTACTTTGCATATGTAGGGTCGAGTAAAATTGGAGCGTGACCAGCTGCTTCATGAACGATATCTGGAGCTGGTGTATACTCAATATTTTCCACTTTACGAATATCTGTCGCGATGGGCAGAAGTCCGTGTCCTTGGAAGTCAAAGAATGCTACACCAGGAATCAATCCGTCAATTGTTACAGCGCCCCAACCACTCGGTGCTAAACAATCATTCATTTCTTCTACTTTTGGAATGGCATCTATGTTAATCCCGGAAGATTGCAATCCATTTACATAAGCTGGATGTGCAACGTCTTTTAAAAAGTTATGATTTTGTCTCATAATGTAGCGCCATACGGCATGATCAACTGGTGTGTATTGATCGTAATGCTGCTTTGATACATACGGTTTTAAATGTGATGGAATTTCTGTTTTTTTTGTCATATATACATCCTCCTTTTAAGTGAAAAAATAAGATGTTACATGTTGTACACGCATCGATCCTTTCAAAATGATGTAAGCGCTTTTAATTTTATCACAAGATTCCGAATTGTTTAACATTTCTTTTGGCGCAAATAAAAAAAATTGTAGTACTAACCCACTTGTGATTTTTTAGGTGAACGTGATAAAGAGTTGTTTTTAATAAATTTTGTATACTCTTCGGTTGAGTAGCGAAATGCTATAAGAAAAAGGTAGGGGATAATTATGGCAATGGAGCAAGAGATAGTATCATTATTAATACACGGGGCAACAATCTTTTTATTGTTATCTTTTGTTATTGCTGCACTGTTATGGTGGAAAACAAAATGTAGTGTATATGGCTGTTTTTTTAGTCATCTTATATTTCTAAGTTTTGGGATTGCAGCTTGGGTACATATTTTACAAGAACCGTCTGTTGGAGAGGGGGGTGAGTCGGAATATAATTCACTTTATATTGGACTTGCCGGCTCATCATGGGGAATTAGTATGCTATTTTTCATAAAAGGAATGCAGAGAATTGCAAAGCTTATAAAGTGAGGTATTCATATGCTTAAGAGTATGTTTCAGTTTTTTATATTTGTTTTTGTTTTCTTTGGCGCGGTTTCAAGTAGTTATGCGGAAAGTGTGCCAGTACAAGTTGCTTTTATTCGTAATCATAATCTTTGGATAAAAATAAACGGAAAAGAAAAGCAGGTAACAAAAGGAGAACATATCGCGAATCCAGAGTGGTCATATGATGGAAAGTGGCTTGCTTATGTAAAAGGAAAAGAAGCAAACCGGCTTGAATTATATCGAATTTCAGATGGGAAAAAGGTGATACCTTTCCAAGCGGATGCAACAAACCATCAATGGTCACCAAAGCAAAATATCATCGCTTTTCAATCTGGTGGTGTTTTGAATATATACGATGTAGAAAAAACACAACAGGGTTTTGAGAATGTATCAGTAGGGGTTGGAGATTATGGCTGGTATCCTGATGGGAAGAAATTTCTCGTTTCTTCTATGTCTCATTTACTACCAACAGGATGGACAGGTGCTGAGTTATTTCAAGTACCACTTAATGCAAATTTAGATCGAAGTAAGGTTAAACACTTTTACACCTTACCGAAAGAATCACCACAATTTTTTGCAATTGTAGCAAGTTTATTCCAATGGTCACCTGATAGAAAATGGATTTCCTTTTTAGCAACACCAACTGCCTCTTGGTCAATGGATAGTAATACTTTATGTATAATCGGAGCAGATGGAAGTCGGTTTGAAGCAGTTGATCACATGTTGATTCAACCAAAATGGTTTCAATGGGCCCCATCAAAAAATATTCTTGCATACATAGAAGGAGAGGGGCGTTTTATCGTCGAAAATAAACATTTAAAATTAAAAGAACTTCCTGCTTTTAAGCAAATTACTTTTACTCCAAAAGGTTATGTTGATTGGGATTTTATTTGGAATAATAATACTTTGATTACAATTTCCAGAGCAAAGGAAGCGAAGTGGTCCAATGATCCAAAAAAACGTCCCAAGCCTTCACTATATCAAATCAATGTTACGAATGCACAGCAACTTCAAATAACAACCCCATCAAAAGGATACGGAGATTATTATCCATACTATATTACACACACAAATCAAATCATATGGATACGCTCTAACGGAGAGCAATCTGATATGTGGATTGCCAATGCAGACGGTTCACGAGCGAGAAAATGGATTCACAATATAGACGAAGCAGCAAATTATTATGAGAAACGAGATTGGGAAAATGTTGTATCGGTACAAGAATAAATATATGCGTTCTCTGTTTGCAGAGACGCATATTAAAAGAGTGTATAGTTTGGCATAGATTTTTCGGCATTTATGCAGCGTTGTATCCATTGAACTTCATATTGTGAATGAGGTAAAATCCGATGCTGTAAATGACCGATATGAAAGATTTTTTCTGATAGACACCAATTTACACATAATTTGTATAAGTCATAATGTAATGGATCATCATCCCAATACACAGGAATCTCTTTTATATTTGCTTGCCAATATAAATATGCACGGGTATGACCATCTGTAAAAATAATTTTATTTTCTAATTTTTTTACGGGTAATGGTGTATGAAAAGCAAATGCCGATGGTGAAAAAGTCTGTTGCAATCTCATGATTTTGTCATTGCTTAGAAACAATTGACTCGGCTGTACTTTACATATATCGATAAAAAAAGAATTCATTTCGCATCACCTAAGTCTATTATAAAATTTTCGCCATATAGTATTCATTTCTCGGCTGTCCATCAACAACTACACCATGCGCAGCTTCACCTTCAATCACAAACCCCATCTTTTTATATAGTGCAATCGCTATCTCGTTATGAGACATGACAGTTAATTCAAGACGCAGTAATTGTTGTGTGCGAGCCCACATTTCAATTTCGTGAAGTAATTGTTTGCCGATTCCTTGACCTGCATACTGCTGGAGCACACCAATGACTAAATATGCAGTGTGTTGCTTTCGCCTTACTGCTCCACCGCGAGCGATTATATATCCAACAAGTTGCTCATCTTTCTCAGCTACTAAAAGTGTTGAATTATATGGAGAGAGAAGAGATTGAATCATAGATTTTTGCTTCTCAATCGTAAAGTTCCGCTCATTCGGCTCAAATAACATAAAATCTGTTTCTTGATCAATGGTTTGACATAGTTTCAAAAAGGGAGCTGCGTCTGCTTCTGTAATTTCGCGAATCATTGTTATCACTCATTTCTATTTTTATGTAACGTATTACATTCGTTGGATAGATGGTAAACTCCTGTGAGAATGGAACGATCTAACTATGTTTCTCCTTTAAATTTATATATACGTTGCTCCTCTCTTTTACATAAAGAGAGGATTTTTTTGTAAAGAGGAGAAGGATAACAGTGAAGAAGGGAGTTCATTTCAATACAAGAAAGGGATTTTAATGTGAATATTATTTTTGTAAGGCACGGAGAAGGAGAGCATACAAACGATCTGCTAGATAGTTTGTGGATAGAGCATCCATCTCTTACGGACAAAGGGAGAGAACAAGCATTAGCACTGCGGGAAAAACTTCCCCTACATGAGAATGATATATTGATTGCAAGTCCCACGTTTCGAACATTGCAGACAGCTACGCTATGGAGTGAGCAAGTTGCTTGTAGGAGGGTTGTTCATCCGTATATTTCCCCTCGTATTTTTCCATATCGAGAAGGAGCAAGAACATTGCCTTGTGACAAGATGTTAAGTCAAAAGAACATTCAACAGTTATTTCCGCAATTTTTATTAGCAGAAGAACGGAATGAAGAGTTATGGGAAAACGGGATTAATACGATTACAGAGGCTGCATTTTGTACAGCTGCTCATAGTTTCATAGAATGGTGTAAAACGTTAAAGTCTTCACGTGTGATAATCGTGTCTCATGATGGAACGATTACAGCATATAGGCAATATGTGATGAAACAAGCATTAACAAGGGAAGACTTTTTAGAGGAAACAGGGATGTATGAAATTCAATTATAGTAGAAGTAAATGTTGCATGAACAAGAGGAGATAACTGTATTTTATATTTGAGTTATCCCTCTCTAGGGGTAGTAAGACCCCCACCTCAAAATAGAAAGAAACAGAAAAAGGTAGGTGAGGGGTAAGTGTTTATAAGATCTTTTTCATGGAATAAGAAAATTTCGCATTGAGAAAATAATTTTTTATAAATAGTAATGAAAATCATTATCGTTTGTGGTATTATAGGTTCAAGTTTTTATTTGCAAATAAAAGTAGTTATATAGCGTACGTTTAAAGTATTTTGTCAAAATTGATAAAAAGCATTCATAATGAATGAACCAAAAACTGGTTACGAATGTTGTTGTATTCATGTAACTTATTTAATTACAAAAATCAGGAGGACTGTATGGTTATTCAGTTTTTAAGAGAGAATAAAGCCGTTTCCTTTTTATTAGCAGTAGTGCGTATTTATGTTGGATATACGTGGCTTATGGCAGGGATGAAAAAGTTAACAGGTGGTGGATTTGACGCAACAGGTTATTTAAAAGGAGCAATTGAAAAAGCATCAGGAGCTCAGCCAGCAGTGCAATCATGGTGGGCATCCTTTTTAAAAGAAGTAGCAATTCCAAATGTAGAGCTATTTAATTTTTTAGTTACATGGGGAGAAATTTTAGTTGGAATAGGGTTAATTGTTGGTTGTTTAACGAAAACAGCTGTATTTTTTGGTCTTGTAATGAACTTTTCCTATATGTTTAGTGGGTCAACGGGTGTGAATCCACAATTAGTAATTTTGTCTATGTTGATTCTAGTTGCAGGTTATAATGCTGGCAAATTTGGTGTAGATGGATTTATTTTATCAAAAATTTTCAATAAAAAATCACGAAATTATAAAAAGCAAGCAGCCTAGTATATAAAAGGGTATCTCATCATGAGATACCCTTTTAACGCGTTTGTGGTGATTTTGCTATAAATAAACTAAGAATGAGCATCGTAATTGCTGATAGAAAGAAAATGATGATTCCTAAAAAGGCTGAACCGAAATAAGAGTCATCGTTTGGAAGACTCATAAAGTAGCCGAAAAAAAAGAGGTTTGGAATTACGCCAATTAAACCGATAATAAACATATTCCAAATCGGCTTGTGGGTAACATATTGGCGGTACTTCTGTAATAATCGAATCCATAATATAAAGTAACCGATCCCTGATAGGAATAAGAAGAGTATTATAATCGGACCAAATAAAAGAGTGAAACTACCTTTTATTTCAATGGAACTAAATATCCAAACAAATCCAATTAATAGAGCACCTGATCCAAGCATATAGCATAAGTTATAAATGCTTAAATACAATCCATTTTTATATGAATTATTTTTAGTGGATCTCAGCAATACATCTCCTCCTTTTTCCCCCGATTGTATCACAAGTTTTCTTTTGTTAGGAATTTTTGTAAAAAATTATAACTTAGTAGGATACTTCGTGAAAAACTCATCAACATACTGTATAAACTCTTTCGGCTGTTGACGAAACGGTGCATGTTCGCCTTCTTCGATAATATGAAATGTACTGTTTTTTAAGAATTGGTGATACGTTTCGCCTTTTTGCCAAGCAACGCTTTGATCATGTCTTCCCCAAATAAGTAACGTTGGTAATTGGATTTCATCTGCGTTAATGCGTAAACGACGCGGCCACATTTTACCGAGTTCATCATGGTGTGCTGTATCGTCACGATTGTTCTTTACTTCTCCTTCGCGAAATTCTTTCGGAGTAGAAACTGTACTTAAATCATTTGATAATTTTGGTTTTGGAGATCCTTTCCCGTGCTGTAAAGTTTCTGCTCCTATTGCATCCGATAAAATAAGGTGAGTTACTGCATCTGGATATAAGTATGTTAAATTTAAAGAAATTTCCCCGCCCATAGAGTGTCCTAATATAGCGAATGTATCATAGCCTAATTTTTTCATTAATTTATAATATAAGTTTGCTTGGTTTGGGAAGGAGTAGCGAAAATCCATCGGTTTTGAAGAATGACCGAAACCTAAAATATCAACAGCGATAACAGTATGATTTTTTCCTAAATCGGGATAAATATCACTAAATCCATTTGATGAACCTCCAAAGCCGTGAAGCATAAGTAAAGGTGGTTTATTTTTACCGATTTGTTTAAAGTAAATAGTTTGTCCATCAATTTCAATCATTTTTTCTTTCGTTTCTAGTTTTGTTTCAATTGTTTCTTTTACTTGTGTTGCTTTTTCTGTTTGTTTTTCGATTGTACTGCAGCTCGTTAATGTTGTGAGGACAAAACAGCTGAGCATGTAAAGCTTCCATCGTTTCAAAATGTTTTCCCCTTTCTAGCATAGCGCTGCATCCAGCATGGCATATATAAAATCTCGCTTACCAGGGAGGGTTTCTCCGTTTTTTATCATGAAAGGAGAGAGCAGCGTTTCTTCAAACTCAAATGGTAACAGTTTATCTCTAAAGCTTTTTTGTATATGTGGAACATCAATGCGAACAGTTCCATTCCATTGGTTACATATGGATAGCAGTAAATGCAAGGCATCCTCTCCGTTGCTAGCGATAAGTGGAGTAACACATAACGTATCTCCTTTTCGGATACATAACGCGAAAGCTTCAAGTCTATCATTTCTTTCGACTTTTAATGAAAGGTGTGCTCTATGTAACAGCTTTGAATATAGATCAGGGCGATAAGCGCCGCTTGCTTCGTAATCGAATTGAATAAGTGTATTAAGGTCCTCACTTGTGATTGTACGAGTAGCAAAGGAACCCGGTTTTGCTGTTGTTCTATTTCGTTCCAATCGATGAATGGAAGTAACTGTGTTAAATCCATATGTATGATATAAAGGCGTACCAGCATCCGTTGCAATGAGTGTAACAGGTTGCAATGGGGGAGCATTTTTTAAACAAATATCTAGTAAAGAACGTCCTAATCCCCTTCGCTGAAAATCCGGATGAACAATAAGCATACCAATAGAAGTAAACCCTGTTTTATATGGAAAAACAGCAATACAAGAGACGAGCCGTCCTTCGTTATCATGACCAAATAAATTACCGACGGAAAGGTACGTCTCGAATTGCCCCTTCATAAATGAAATATTGTGTAACCATCCTACAGCATCGCAAAGAGATAAAAGCTGTGAAATATCAGAGTGATTTAATATTTTTACTTTCATATATCATCCCCCCTTAAATTTCCATATGTTAATCCATTTTAGCATATGAATTCAAAACATTCCGTTTACATGAAAAAATAATGCTAGGCAAAGAAATAAAACGACAAAGAAATGCACATTGTAACGATAATCACCAACAATTAACAAAACATTTACATTTTTCTAATTTCCCCTTAACAGTTTTCCCTTACATTAGGTAATGGGGATTGAATTAACTAATTAGGGGGACTTATAAAGTGAAAAAATTTATGAAGAAAGCATGGCCATTTGCAGTTGTTTCATCGTTAGCACTTACTTCGGTTGTTACATGGAATATGACACGTTCAGAGGTCATTAAAGCAGATGAAAAAGAGAGTGATGCAAAGATTAAAAATGTAATTGTCTTAATAGGAGATGGGATGGGCCCTTCTTATATGACAGCACATCGTTATATGAAAGATAACCCAAAAACATTTGAGATGGAGCAAACGGAATTTGATAAACACCTTGTAGGAACACAGGTTACATATCCAGAAGACGAGCATCAAAATATTACAGACTCAGCTTCTGCTGCTACTGCAATGTCATCAGGGATTAAAACATATAATGCAGCTATAGCAGTGGATAATGACAAAACAAACGTAAAGACAGTACTAGAGCAAGCGAAAGAACGCGGGAAATCTACAGGATTAGTTGCAACTTCTGAAATTACGCATGCAACACCAGCAGCTTTCGGTGCACATGATGTAAGTCGGAAAAACATGGATGCCATTGCAAATGATTACCTCGATGAAAAAATTAATGGTAAGCATAAAGTAGACGTTCTTCTTGGCGGCGGTGTAAATAACTTTGTAAGAAAAGATCGCAATCTTACAGAAGAATTTAAAAAAGATGGTTATAGCTATGTAACGGATCGTCAGCAATTATTAAATGATAAGAGTGACCAAATTCTTGGTTTATTTGCACCAGGCGGTTTTGATAAAATGATTGATCGCAATGATAAAGCGCCTTCTTTAGCAGAAATGACGAACGCAGCGATTGAGCGTTTAAATAAAAACAAAAATGGTTTCTTCTTAATGGTAGAAGGTAGCCAAATTGACTGGGCTGGTCATGATAATGATGTTGTTGCAGCGATGAGTGAAATGGAAGACTTTGAAAGAGCATTTAAGGCAGCGATTGAGTTTGCAAAAAAAGATAAACATACATTAGTTGTAGCAACTGCTGATCATTCTACTGGCGGCTTCTCTCTTGGAACAAAAGGCGAGTACAATTTTGATGTAAAACCAATTAAAGCAGCAAAACGTACACCTGACTTTATGGCGGCTGAAATCGCTAAAGGGGCAAGTGTTGAAGAAACATTGAAAAAGTATATTGATTTAGAATTAACAGCAGAAGAAATTAAATCAGTAAATGATGCTGCAACGTCAAAAGATGCGACAAAAATTGATAATGCAATTGAAGCGATCTTTAACAAGCGCTCTTATACAGGATGGACAACGGATGGTCATACTGGTGAAGATGTTGGTGTCTATGCATTTGGACCAGGAAAATATTTATTTGCTGGCGTTCAAGAAAATACAAACTTAGCAAAACGTGTATTTGATATTATAGGCGGCGGTGACCCAAATAAAGGTCGACGCTAATATGGAGAAAAAGTGGGGCTTCTTTGCCTTGCTTTTTCTTTTTCATTTTGGAGGAGAGAGATGAAACGAATACTAAAGAGATTAGGGATTGTAGGGATCATAAGTCTTCAATTATGCGGATGCAGCTCACAAGAAAAAGTGCAAAAAGATACAATGAAAAAGGAAGAAACGGTTTATAAAGAAGAGAAAAATAAAAAGGTGACAACGCCTATACCGGAAAAAGAAGAACAAGCAATTAAAAAGTTAATAGATTCCTATATTCAAACAATAAATGAGAAAGATTTTGAAGGACATATGGCACTCTTTTCAACGAAATCATTAGGATTAGAAGATACAAAAGCACAAAAACAAGCAGAGTTTAAAAATAAGAATAAAAAAATTGACCTATTGGATTTTAATGTAGAAAACTTTGAAGGAGAGTATGCTGTTATAAAAACAAAAGAGAAAGAAGAATCCATTCAAAGGAAATTGCGTTACACCGTAGGAAAAGAAAATGATGTATGGAAGATAGAAGATGTTCGTGTGATGGGGGAAGGGTAAAGTGAAACTTCCATCAGTGGGGGATCTTACTGCCCACGAATAGCGGGATAAAAAGAAGTTCTCCAAATAGAGAACTTCTTTTACACAGGTAATAAAATGCGCTCGGAACACGCTTCAATTTCATCGATATCTTGACGGATAGATGCCATCTTATTATCAAGTTCTTCAGCTTTCATAGCAGCATCATGTAATTCGTTTTTTAAATACTCAGGGATATTTCCTTCATATTTATAGTACATTTTATGTTCTAAACTTGCCCAGAAATCCATTGCTAGCGTACGTAATTGAATTTCTGCAAAAACATCTTGTGTTCCAGAATTTAATGCTAATGGATACTTAATAATCATATGGAGACTTTTATAGCCATTTGGTTTTGGTGTATTAATATAATCTTTAACTTCTACGATTTCCATATCTGTTCGTTTTTCAATCAATTTTTTTAAATAATAAATATCTTCCACGAAACAACATGTAATTCGAATGCCAATGATATCGAATAAATGCTGTTGAGCGTTTTCAACAGTTGGTGTTAAGTGTTTTCGTTCTAGCTTTTTAATAATACTTTTTGGTTGCTTTAATCGTGTTTTTATATGTTCAAACGGGTTGTAGTCTTCTAGAAACTGAGCTTCCCGGTTCATAATTTCGAATTTTGTTTTCAGTTCTTCAAGAGCAAATGTATAAGGTAATACAAATGCTTTCCAATAATTAACTGTTGTTTGGTTATAATCCATTTTCTACACACCTTTTTCTTATTTGGAAAATAAGGTTGCTTACACTAAATACCATATCATATACGCACATGCTGCGAATGATGAGATCATAAAGCGATAACGTGTTTTCATGAGAGGTCCCTCCTTTGTTATGGAATTTATTGTATGTAAACTCTGTATACTCTTATACTAATCGATTGATGTGAATTTCGTATGAACAAATTGTTTCAGTTTGTTGTCTTTTTTGAATCGTTTACAAAAAAATAAGGAGCATGGTGTTTTTTTAATATGGAATTGACAAAGCGTATAATAAAGTTTGTGATATAAATCATAACGATTTCGTTTTACGAAACGGAATGAAATTTTTAGGAGTCACACACTTATGCGCGTAAATATTACATTAGCTTGTACAGAATGCGGTGACCACAATTATATTACAAAGAAAAATAAACGAAATAACCTAGAATGTATTGAACTAAAAAAGTACTGTCCACAATTAAAACGAGTAACATTGCATCGTGAAATGAAGTAAACGACTAGGGATTTTAGTTATTTTTTTGTTGGATAGGGATTACGACCTTTATTAGGTAATCAGCTATAATTTCGCAAATTCCTACTAATTCCATTTATGAAAAATAAAGATAATTTTGTGTGATATGATATAAATGTATTTTTTACCATAGGAGGATTATGATGAATCAAGTAGATAGGAAGAGAGTGCAACAAGTAGCGCATATCGTTGAAATTCCACATGATTATACACTTGTTGTTGATGAGGAAAACCTAAATGGAGATGCTCATTTATTATGGTGGGAAAAACGGGAGAACCCTGAAGGATACATTCAAGTTTGT
The DNA here is from genome assembly GCF_050473865.1 of Bacillus sp. S10(2024). Classification (NCBI taxonomy): domain Bacteria; kingdom Bacillati; phylum Bacillota; class Bacilli; order Caryophanales; family Bacillaceae; genus Bacillus; species Bacillus sp. S10(2024). The sequence goes on from NZ_JBFLUR010000002.1 coordinate 4,728,980, forward strand.
TTATGCAAAGCAACAGGAGAGTTAATGGAATTATCTATCCATAAAGAAGGTGTTACAAAGCAGCTAAGTATAAGTAAAGAGCAAGGAAAAAGCATTGCGGATGCATTCTTGCAGCAGCATGCACCGCATACATATAAAGAATGTACGGTTATTTATATAAATGAAAGAAAGGCAAGTATAGTGATTGAATATAGGCAGGAAGTAAATGGCTATTCGTTGCCTCGAACAGGTTTTGTAGTAGAAGTTGATTTAGATGGGAATGTTATTAAATTTAGAAACGAGGGCATAAAGGAAAAACCAATGTGGCCGAGTTCTATTGTAGAGAAAGAAGTTGTGACAAAGCAGTTGAAGCAAAGGCAGAGTATGGAGCCTGTCTTTATCCAGCTTTCGAATTCGTTGTTTGAATGGGAGGATGGCGAAATAGAAGAAGGTTATTATCTTGTATATGAACCGATTCCTGCACATGCTTTTATTGATGTACATACTGGAGAAGACTGGCATGATCGTAATCATTATGTGATTGAAACAAAAGAATTGCCAGCTTTAAGTGAGAAACCGCAACTAGAAGAAAATATTGATTGGTTATTGAATATTGATAAGAATGTCATGACGAAAGTACGTGAAGAAGAAGGAGAAACAGAGAAGACAATTGTTTGGGCGAAGTTACCAGATAAACAAGAGGACGCAGAAGAAAATGACAAATCTTTCGATGCGTACTGGAAGAAACAGTTTCATATGTTCCAGTATGAAATGTCGGTTATCGTGAAAATGGATAAAGAAACAAATGAGTTGCTTGCATATTATGAACGGGGAAACGACGTAGGAAACCCTGTATTAACTCGTGAGCAGTGTTTTGAAAAGGCGCTACAATTTTTAGGGAAGGTATTTCCAAATTACGAACAATATCTTCGTGTTTGGAGTAATCAAGATGATCCTGATGAAGAAGATCCAGGGCACTTTCATTTTTACGTATATGTAAATGATGTTCGAATAGAAGGTGAGTTGGTACGCGTCGTTGTGGACGGAGAAACCGGCCACATAAGAGCGTATAGTGGTACGTCGCAAAGTCTTATTCAAAAGCTGCTCACTTATGATAAGGAAGTGAAAGTGAGTGGAAAGCAAGCGTTAGAGCGGTATTGTCAATGGCTTCGGGCAGAATTAAGGTGGTTTGAGGAAAGTGAACAAGAGCCTCCACAGTATCGACTTATTTATAGTCAAACAACGGCAGAAAACAATAAAGAATATAATGGGGATTATAGCAATAGACGAGAAATTCGCTATATAGATGCGAGTACAGGAAAAGCAATTTGGTGGAAAGTTTGAAACAAATACATTTAAATAATGAATGTTTTTCGTTTTGTCCATAAAGCTGTACAGACACAAACAACCACTCGCCCACATACATATAGTAAAGACCACTATTTTTGCGGGGGTGAAGAGGTTGAGTCTGTTCGCCGCAATTGGATATATGATTCGTGAAATGTTTGTATTCGTATCGTATGTCAAAAATAATGCATTTCCACAGCCATTGTCGCCTGATGAGGAAAGGAAGTACCTGGAGCTTATGGAGCAAGGGGATGCGCACGCAAGAAATCTCCTCATCGAACATAATCTGCGTCTTGTAGCACATATTGTGAAAAAATTTGAAAATACAGGAGAAGATTCAGAAGATTTAATTTCCATCGGTACGATTGGCTTAATTAAGGCAATCGAAAGCTATTCGCAAGGAAAGGGAACGAAACTAGCAACATATGCAGCTCGTTGTATTGAAAATGAAATCTTAATGCATTTACGCGTATTAAAGAAAACGAAAAAAGACGTTTCTCTTCATGACCCAATTGGACAGGACAAGGAAGGGAATGAGATTTCCTTAATCGATATTTTAAAATCAGAATCAGAAGATGTAATCGATACGATTCAACTAAGTATGGAGCTTGAGAAAATTAAAGAGTATATTGACATATTAGATGAACGAGAAAAAGAAGTGATTGTAAACCGATTTGGTCTTGGTATGGAGAAAGAGAAAACGCAGCGCGAGATTGCGAAAGCACTTGGTATATCAAGGAGCTACGTATCACGTATCGAGAAGCGGGCATTAATGAAGATGTTTCATGAATTTGTTCGTGCAGAGAAGGAGAAGAAGGGGAAATAGTAAATAAGAAAAGTGCTTGCTTTTATTCGAAAGCAGGCACTTTTCTTATTGGATAAAACGAAACTCCTATGATAAATCCATGTTCACGGTTGAAAATGATGGGTTCTATCTGTAATATTAAAAGGTGCTAATAATTTATGATATAGAAATAAGAATAGGAAAAACTACATGTAAGGGTCTTATTACAACATTATATATCATGGTAGGGGGTTTCGCAGTTTGCGACGTACGTTATATCGATTATTGATTGAACTTACAAACGGTCGTTTTACGTCCTATATATTGCGTAAATTTGCACAGTCTCGTTTAAGCTCAATGATTATTCCATCTTATGCGAAGGTATTTCAAATTAAACAAGATGAGATGGAGAGGGGTTTAAAAGAGTATCAAACGCTTCATGAATTATTTACGCGTAAATTAAAAGAGGGCAAACGATCAATTGATACAGAAGAGTCTGCTATTGTGAGTCCGGTTGATGGCGTTTTTGCAGATTATGGTCCCATTAATGAGACAAAAATGTTTGAGATTAAAGGAAAACAGTATTCAATTGTAGACATGCTTGGTACGGATGAAAGGGCAACGCGTTACGCAGGTGGTACATACATGGTGATTTATTTAAGCCCAAGCCACTACCATCGTATTCATAGTCCGCTTTCTGGTACAGTGACAGAGCGTTTTGTACTTGGAAGGAAGTCATATCCTGTTAATGCAGCAGGTATGAAATATGGAAAAGATACGTTGTCTAAAAACTATCGCTCTGTAACAGAAATAGAGAGCGAAGGCGAGCGGATGGCGCTTGTTAAAGTAGGTGCAATGTTTGTAAATAGTATTGAACTGTTGCATGAGAGAGAAACTATGCAAAAAGGTGAAGAGATGGCCTATTTTACATTTGGCTCGACAGTCGTGCTATTATTTGAAAAAGGTATGGTTGAAGTCATTCAATCATTAGCTAGTGGACAAGAGGTTCGTGTTGGTGAGAAAGTGGCAACTCGATTATAAAAGAGCCGTCTTATAAGATGGCTCTTTTTACAGGTGAAGCAGTATCTATTTTTCTCACGTAATAAAGGGGATCTTGTTCAACTAATTATCAGTGGTTAAATGTGACCGACGGAAGTTTTACTGTATATATGCTTAAGACGATTTTAAAAGCTTGTCCTCTAATGAGCGTCTAATGATTTCTTGTTTAATAAGTAAAATGAAGTCAGGATTTAATTTTAGTTCTTTTGCTTTATAATAAGACTCAGTGAGTAATTCAGTAGATAACTGTTCCATATGTTTCGCCGTCAAGGCGGTTCACCTCCTGCGAAAAAGGAAATTTGTCTCATTTAATGTACCAAAAATTGTCTTATGTCACAATCTGTTGGTTATCCACACTCTATCGTGGATAAGGTGTGTAAGAATTGTTGATAATTTTTGAATTAACTGAATTTGACAAGAGGGAAATTGTGTACAAGTTTATCCACAGATGCATAATCGAAAAATGCTGTCGAAAAATTTTCTCCAATTTTAACGGACAGTAGCTGTTAGATGATTTATCCTGCTTTAACAGAAAATCATGAGAAGAATGACTTCCTGTAAGAGCCCGATAAGTTCAGCTAACCATTTTGAGAGAAAACCGTTCTCAAAATGGAAGTTGAACTATATAAAACTCCTCAAAGAGGTGAAAGAGATTGAGTTTATTTTTACCGAATGAATACGTGAAAAACGTGTATCATATTCAGCCTGAAGAATTGAAAAACCGAGGTGTAAAAGGAATCATTACTGATTTAGACAATACCTTGATTGAATGGGATCGTCCGAATGCGACACCGCAATTGGAAGAATGGTTTGCGAAAATGAAGGAACACGACATTCAAGTGACAGTTGTTTCGAATAATAACGAACAACGTGTAAAAGATTTTGCTGATCCACTAGGTATTCCGTTTATTCATAGCGCCCGTAAGCCACTTGTTCGTGCTTTTAAACAAGCGCTAATGAAAATGAATCTACGTGCGGAAGAAGTAGTTGTAATTGGAGATCAAGTATTAACAGATGTGCTTGGTGGCAATCGTGTTGGGTTGCATACGATTTTAGTTGTTCCAGTTGCAAAAACAGATGGATTTATGACGCGCTTTAATCGGAAAATTGAGCGTAGAATTATGCGTAACATGAAGAAAAAAGGTTTAATTAATTGGGAGGAATAAAGTTTGACTGAGACGTTTAAATGTATTGGATGCGGCGTTGCCATCCAAACAGAAAATAAAAATGAAGTTGGTTATGCACCCGCTTCTTCGTTAGAGAAAGAACATATCATTTGTCAGCGTTGTTTTCGCTTAAAGCATTACAATGAAATCCAAGATGTGTCATTAACAGATGATGATTTTTTACGCATTTTAAATGGGATTGGACAATCTGATGCATTAGTTGTTAAAATTGTTGATATTTTTGACTTTAGTGGAAGCTGGCTTCCTGGCCTGCATCGCTTTGTTGGAAATAATAAAGTACTTCTTGTCGGTAACAAGGCAGATTTAATTCCAAAATCAGTAAAGAAGGAAAAGCTTACACATTGGATGCGATATAGTGCAAAGCAACTGGGCCTAATGCCAGAAGATGTTTTCTTAATTAGTGCAGCAAAAGGTCAAGGTATTGAGGAGCTTGCAAGTGCAATTGAACAATATCGTAATGGAAAAGATGTTTATGTTGTTGGATGTACAAACGTTGGGAAATCAACGTTTATTAACCGTATTATTAAAACGTTTAGCGAGGAAACGGAAAATGTCATTACGACATCACATTTCCCAGGTACAACGCTGGACTTAATTGATATTCCGCTTGATGAAACGTCATCTTTATATGATACACCAGGTATTATTAATCATCATCAAATGGCGCATTACGTTGGGAAACAAAGCTTAAAAATAATTACGCCAACAAAAGAAATTAAGCCGATGGTCTTTCAACTGAATGAAGAACAAACGTTATTCTTCGGTGGACTAGCACGATTTGATTATATAAGTGGCGGTCGTCGTTCGTTTACTTGTCATTTATCTAATCGTCTTACGATTCATCGTACGAAGCTTGAAAAAGCAGATGCATTGTATGAAAAGCATGCCGGAGAATTATTAAATCCGCCAACACCAGAAGAACTTGAAAACATGCCTGAGCTTATAAAGTATGAGTTTACCATTCGTGAACCAAAAACAGATGTTGTATTTTCAGGTTTAGGATGGGTGACGGTGAATGAAGCTGGTGCAAAAATTGCAGCACATGTACCAAAAGGAGTTAGTGTTTCATTACGTAAATCTTTAATTTAAAGTGGTGAGGACTTGTGAAACAATTATATGGTGTAATTGGAAACCCAATTGGACATTCCTTATCACCGCTTATGCATAATGATGCATTTGCTCATTTAGAAATGGATGCACATTATCATGCTTTTCTCGTTCAAGAGAGTGAATTAGGCGAAGCGGTGAAAGGATTGAAGGCACTTGGAGTTGTTGGGTTTAATGTGACAACACCGCACAAAGTTTCGATTATGCAGCATTTAGACGAAATTGATCCTTTGGCAGAACAAATCGGTGCGGTAAACACAGTGCTTCATAAAGAAGGAAAATTAATTGGCTATAATACAGATGGAATAGGGTATGTTCGTTCATTGCAATCTATTAGTAAAGAGCCATTAACGAACAAACGTATTTTACTGCTCGGAGCTGGCGGGGCGTGCCGTGCAATTTATTATTCACTTGCAGATGCTGGTGTGAAAGAGATTGACATTGCAAATCGTACAGTAGAGAAAGCAGAGCAGCTTATTGCAGATTGTAGAAGTGAAGTCGTGTCTTTGGGGCTTTCCTTAGAAGAAGCAACAGATAAGCAAGCACTGTATGATATTATCATCCATACAACGACAGTAGGGATGCATCCTCATGTCGAAGATACACCGCTACGCATTCGGAATTTGAAAAAAGGAAGCATTGTATCTGACATTATTTATAATCCGTTTAAAACAAAGTTATTGCAAGACGCGAAGGCGCATGGAGCGATTGTACAAAACGGCATTGATATGTTTGTTTTTCAAGGCGCACTTGCATTTGAAATTTGGACGGGACGTTTGCCAGATATAGAGCGAATGAAACAAATAGTAATGAAAAAGCTTGGAGGCTAAACACATGTTAACAGGAAAACAAAAACGATTTTTACGTGCAGAGGCGCATCATTTAACGCCAATTTTTCAAGTTGGTAAAGGCGGCGTAAATGAAAATATGGTAAAACAAATTGCAGAAGCGCTAGAAGTACGCGAGTTGATAAAGGTTAGTGTACTGCAAAACTGCGAATTTGATCGCCATGAAGTAGCAGAAGAACTTTCGCAAGGTGCAAACGCTGAACTTGTACAGGTTATCGGAAGTACAGTTGTCTTATATAAAGAATCAAAAGAAAATAAGCGTATTGTGTTACCAAAAACAAAGTAACGATTTCTAAAAGTTAGTTGAACCAATCGAGTTCGTATAGGCTTCTCATTTTGTCATAAATGAGAACTACCACTTATAAGGACGAGGTAAAGGGGCGTTTTCTTTGAAGAGAATCGGGATTATTGGCGGGACATTTGACCCACCGCATAATGGACATTTGTTAATTGCAAATGAAGTGTATGATGCATTGGGACTTGATGAGGTCTGGTTTTTACCAAATCAAGTCCCCCCTCATAAACGAGATAAGGATGTTACAAGTGTACGTAATCGTTTAGAAATGATTCATTTAGCAGTTGAACAAGACAGGTATTTCTCTATTTGTTTAGCGGAACTGGAACGTGAAGGTCCGTCTTACACATATGACACTATGTTACAATTGACAAAGGAGCATCCAGACGTTCAATTTTATTTTATTATTGGCGGGGATATGGTGGAGTATTTACCAAAATGGTATAACATCGATGAATTGTTAAAGCTCGTTACATTTGTCGGTGTTGCTCGGCCTGGTTATACACTTTCTACGCCTTATGACATTGTAACGATAGAAATTCCGGAATTTGCTATTTCTTCTTCGCTTCTTCGCGAACGTTTTACAAAGAAGAAGACGTGCAAATACTTGCTTCCTAAAGGGGTACAGGAATATATTGAGAGGAATGGGCTATATGGATCGTAAACGGGCACTTGAAATTGTGAAACAGCAAATGCATGAAAAGCGTTATATTCATACAATTGGTGTTATGGAAACGGCTATTGAACTTGCAAAGCAATATGGTGTTGATGAAAAAAAGGCAGAAATGGCAGCGATTTTTCACGATTATGCAAAGTGTAGACCGATTTCAGAAATGGAAGAGATTATTAAGCGAGAAAATTTGCCAAAAGATTTATTACTTTATAATAAAGAATTATGGCATGCGCCAGTTGGGGCATATTTAGTAGAACGAGAAGTCGGTATTACAGATGCTGACATACTACAAGCTATTACGTATCATACGAGTGGACATGAACAGATGACGAATCTTGATAAAGTGATTTACGTGGCAGATTATATTGAACCTGGTCGTAAGTTTCCAGGTGTTGAAGAAGCGCGGAAGCTAGCGCGAGAAGATCTCAATCAAGCGTTATTATATGCTTTAAAGCATACGATACAATTTTTAATGGAAAAGAATCAAACGATTTATCCATTAACATTTCAAACGTATAATGCAGTCATTAAGGAGGACCTTACGAAATGAAGGACAGAGAATTATTAATATTGGCAGCGCGAGCAGCTGATGATAAAAGAGCAGAAGATATTGTTGTGTTGAACATGCAAGGGATTTCCCCGCTTGCTGATTATTTTGTAATTTGTCATGGTAACTCAGATAAACAAGTACAAGCAATTGCTCGTGAAGTAAAAGAACAAGCACATGAAGTACAAGTTGATGTAAAACGTATGGAAGGCTTTGAAGAGGCACGTTGGGTACTTGTTGATCTTGGTGATGTTGTTGTACACGTATTCCATAAAGATGAGCGTGATTATTATAATTTAGAGCGTCTATGGGGCGATGTACCGCGCGAAGATGTTACAGAAGAGTTAGGTCAATGAGATACGAACAATTTGCATTGTTATACGATGAACTAATGAATGATGTCCCATATGAAAAATGGGTGGAATTTACGGAACAAAGCTTGGGGCAAATTGGTAAAACAGATGCGAAAATTCTTGATGTTGCTTGCGGAACAGGGAATGTTACGTTACCTCTTGTACAAAAAGGATACGATGTAACAGGGGTAGATTTATCAGAAGAAATGTTAACAATTGCTCAGCAAAAGTTAGGTGAAGAAGGACAATTTATTCCTTTTTATCAACAAGATATGCGTGAGTTAGATGTTCCAGGCGAGTTCGATTGTGTAACAATTTTTTGTGATTCGTTAAATTATGTACTAGAAGAAGAGGGCATCCAAGAGACATTCCGACGTGTGTATCATCATTTGCGCCCAGATGGTTTGTTTTTGTTTGATGTGCACTCTCTTTATAAAATTCATCACGTATTTCAAAATGAAACGTATACAATGAATGAAGATGAAATCTCTCTTATTTGGAACTGTTTCCCAGGTGAAGGGCCAAATAGTGTGGAGCATGATTTGACATTTTTTGTACGAGATGAAGAAGAGGATGTGTATCATCGGTTTGATGAATTGCATATGCAGCGTACATATCCTGTTGAAGAACTGACGAAGTGGCTTGAAAACGCCGGTTTTACTGTTCTTCGTGTAACAGGAGACTTCGAAAGAATAGAAGTCACAGAACAAACAGAGCGAATCTTCTTTGTCGCTACAAAAAGTGCATAATAAAAAAGCAACCATTCTCGGTTGCTTTTTTATTAAATAGCAAAAAATAAAATATTTTATGAAGGAATATAGTTGTTTTTGTCGTAAAAGATATATTAATGTTTATTAAATTGCTGTTCTATGTGCTCTACATCCTCTTCATACTTTTCATGTGTTCGTTTTAACACCTTGTTAAACAAATCTCCAATATGTTCGTCTAAGACGCGAATCCCTTCTCCTGTTATACCTCCTTTTACGCAAACTTTCTCTTGTAAAGTTGGTAAGGTGAAAATTTGCTTTTCTAGCAGTTTTCCCATCCCGATAATCATTTCACTCGTTAAAATAGTAGCTTCTTCACGTGTAATATTTGTTTCCTCTACAGATGCGTCAATAAAGCGTTGTAATAAGTAACTGAAAAATGCTGGGCCGCAGCTTGCGATATCGGATGCTACTCTTGTGATATTTTCTTCAATGATGATAGGTTTAGAGATTTTTTGAAACAAGTTCAATATACATCTTTGCCATTCTTGTGAGCAGTTTTTTCCGAATGTGCATAAAGAGCCCCCGGCTAATGCGCGATTTGTAATACTCGGAATAATACGAGCAACGTGACAAGATACAATTGTTTCTAATTGCCCGGTAGATATGGGACTTGTAATAGAGATTAGACATTTATCGTTGGTAAGAATTGAAGCATGCTTTGTCAAAATAGTGTGTATGTCTAATGGTTTTACACAAATAAAAATGAGTTCAGAGCGTTCGATTACTTCTTGGATTGTTTTTGCTATATGAATAGAAGGATACTTCTCTTTTATATGATATGCTTTTGCGAAAGTACGATTAATGATGGTAAGACACGAAGGTTTGACAGCACGGGCTTCGATACATGCATCAATAAGTATATTCCCCATATTTCCTGTTCCTATTATTCCTATGTTCAATGTTTCATCCCCTCCTTCGTAACATCTTTCTCCTAAACAATATGAAGTTTATATTGAATTTATGAATTAGAGGTGCAAAATGATGATGATGAATTTGCCCAGAAAGTGGCTCGTTTTGTTTGCGGCAATTTGTGTTGTCAGTATCTTATTTGTATGGCAAACAAAAGGAGGACAAGAACAATCGGCAGTGAAAGTGAAAGTGGAAGCGAAATCGAAAATAGAAGAAAGAAAGGAGAAAACAAAGATAACAGAATCTAAATTGCAGTCGAAAACGATTATTATTGATACGAAAGGAGCTGTGCATCGTGAAGGTGTATATGAATTACAAAGTGGAGCGCGGGTGAAAGATGCCGTTGAAAAGGCAGGAGGATTTTTACCAGAAGCAGATGTAACAAAAGTAAATTTAGCACAGCTTGTACAGGATCAAATGGTGATTTATGTGCCGAAAAAAGGAGAGCGAAATTCTACTGTGAATGAAGCAACTTTGTCAGAAGGGAAAATACAAATAAACACAGCGACAAAGGAAGAGCTTGAAAAAATATCGGGCATTGGTCCTAGAAAAGCAGAAAATATTATCAAGTATCGTGAGCAGCATGGCCTCTTTCAAAAAGTAGAAGATTTATTAGAAGTCGATGGAATTGGTGAAAAATCACTGGAAAAAATGAAAGGTGAGATAATTGTTCATTAAATAAACATTGACGACTTTTTTCTTATTTCGCTACACTATAAATAGATTTCAAAAGTAGGTGAAGATAATGGAACGAGTTTCTTGGGATCAATATTTTATGACACAAAGTCATTTATTATCACTTCGCAGCACGTGCACAAGACTTGCGGTTGGCGCGACAATTGTGCGGGATAAACGTATTATTGCTGGGGGTTATAATGGGTCGATTGCCGGCGGTGTGCATTGTATAGATGAAGGCTGCTATGTCATTGATAATCATTGTGTGCGTACAATTCATGCTGAAATGAATGCGCTATTGCAATGCGCGAAATTTGGTGCGAAAACAGATGGAGCGGAAATTTATGTTACCCATTTTCCGTGTTTGCATTGCTGTAAAGCAATTATTCAAAGTGGTATTACAGCCGTGTATTACGCGCAAGATTATAAAAATCATCCGTATGCACTTGAGTTATTTGAACAAGCAAATGTAAGGATAAAACATGTTCCTCTTGCATTTGACGTAACAACATTAGAAGAACAACAAAAAATGCGAGAGTTAAAACAGTTTTTGTCTTCGGTACAAACTGATGAAATGACGTTAGAGCAGTTGCAACAAGTATTACTACAGGCAAAAAATATGGTGTAAACCGTGAGGTGAGTACGTGTTGCGCGGGCAATGGATTTGCGTTGCAATCTCAGTTATCTTTGGGGTTGCAACAGCTTATTCCTCTTTTACTATCGTCCCTTTTCTTATCTTTGGTTGTTATTGTGTAGTTTGTTTTTCACGTACCTCTCTTCGGATGCTCTCCTTGATTATCCTCGCGTTTGGTCTTACCTATGTATACGCGACTTATGTAGATGCGCAAAATGATTCGGTGCTTTCTTTTCGGGAAGCAGATGTAATAGGTACAATTCAAAGTACCCCGATTATAAATGGAAATCGTCTTTCTTTCCAGTTGCAAATGGACAATGATAAAACAGTTCAGTTGTTTTACAAAATTCCTTCTCGTGAATTAAAAGAAAAATTGAAGCAGTTAACCCCTGGTATGTTGTGTACGTTTACTGGTACGTTGAAAGAACCACCATCTCCTCGCAATTTTTATGCGTTTGATTATAAGGATTATTTATATAAACAGCATATTCATGCCTTTTTTGAAGTGAAATCGCTTTCGAATTGTGTGCAAAAAGATATGTCGTTTGTTCATTGGTTATTTTCGATGCGACAAGCAACTGTTTCTTATATAGGAGAGACTTTTTCGGGGCAGTCAGCAGCTTTTATGAATGCTTTATTGTTTGGTGATCGTCAATATATGTCGTTTGAAGTAGAAGAACAGTATCAACAGTTTGGACTTGTTCATTTATTAGCGATATCAGGATCGCACATTGTCTTGTTAACTGCAATATGTTATTTTGTATCCCTTCGAATTGGTATGACGCGTGAAAGCACAACGATGCTTCTGCTTGTTTGTATTCCGTTATATATGTTTTGTGCAGGGGCTTCACCATCTATTGTTCGGGCATCTATAGCAGCTGTTATTGTGTTTGGAGCTCTTACGCGAGCAGTGAGAGTGTCCGGGATGGATGCTTTAAGTATGACAGTAATAATTATGCTTTTTTATGATCCGTATGTATTGTTTGACATTGGGTTTCAATTTTCATTTGTTGGAAGTTTTTCTCTTTTATTATCTTCATCACGTTTGTTGGCGAATGAAAATGGTATAGTGAAAAATTCTATATACCTTTCCGTTATTTCTCAATTGACAAGTATACCTATTTCACTTTATCACTTCGGTTATGTATCTCCTTACAGTATCCTTCTTAATATGATTTATGTCCCGTTTTTATCTTTACTTGTTTTACCGGTTTGTATCGTCATTCTTGTATGTCTTATATGTCTTCCTATTGTGTCTCAATGGTTAGCAGATTTATTGTCCCTATGTATAAACGTATCGAATATAATGCTGCAAATGTGCGAAGCCTTACCGTTTGTACGCCTTATCTTTGGACAAACCCAGCCATTTCTCGTTGCTTTATATTGTATAAGTATTGTAACCGTTCTTTTATCATGGGAAGGGCTAATGTGGAGAAAATATCGCCTACTGTTTCTATCGAGTTTTTTTCTCCTTAGTACATGCCACTATGCCTTTCCGTTTGTAAATGCAAACGGAAGTGTTACTTATATTGATGTCGGACAAGGGGATGCTATTTTGATTCGCCTTCCATATAATCAGGGGACGTACTTAATCGATACTGGTGGAACACTTCCGGTAAAGAAAGAAGAATGGCAGCAGAAAAAACATGAATTTTCTGTTGGGCATGATATTCTCGTTCCTTTTTTACAAAAAGAGGGTGTGAGAATGATTGATAAATTAATTGTGACACATGGAGATATGGATCACATGGGAGCAGTGCAAGAGGTAATACAATCTATTGCGGTAAAAGAAGTAGTGTTAGGGAAGAAAATAAAATTCTCTTTGCTTGAACAACAAATACAGCAGTTTGCTATGCAAAAGAATGTGCCTGTTCGAATTGTAGAAAAGGGAGATAGCTGGAAGGCGGGAGAGACGGTGTTTTCGGTATTATCACCAGAAGGAGAGGAAAAAGAAGATAATAATCAATCTATTGTACTTTGGACAAAAATAGGGGGATTAACATGGTTGTTTACGGGTGATTTAGAAGAAGCTGGTGAGAAGCGCTTTATACAATGGTATCCAGAGCTGCATGCAGACGTTTTAAAGGTTGGGCATCACGGAAGTAAAACGTCATCTTCAGGGCAGTTTTTAGATGCTGTTCAGCCGAAAAAAGCCATTATTTCTATTGGAGAAAAAAATCGTTATGGACATCCGCATATTGAAGTGTTAGAGCGTTTAAAGGAACGTGGAATTGAAGTGTGGAGAACTGATGAACAAGGGGCAATTTCTTATGTTTTTCGAGGCGATGCGGGAACATTTCACAGTAAGTTAACATATGATGAAACACAGAAAAAAAGAAGACTGCCACATGCAGCCTTTAAGAACCGATAAATTTAACGACTGTTGCGATGATAAATAAGGTGGTAAAAAATCCGAATGAAACGATAAAGCCTACCCCTGAGTCGACAGCGTCATTACGCTTACTTTGAACGTTTTTTTCAAATTCATTCATCTCTGAATCCCTCCCAACATTCCACTATAGTATAAAATATTGTCAGAAAAAAATCTACAATTTATCCAGTTATTCGTAACTCGTAATCTTGCCATTGATTTAAAATTCGAAATATTTAACTTTGATAGTTGGCAAAGTCTCTTTTCAAGATTTTGAGCGGTGGGATAATTCCGATTCAAGCTTGATTGGTTCAATGCTTTTCCAAGTGTGCTAACAGTTGTCATTCATAACTCGCAAGGAAGGTGCAAACAATAAAATTAAGGTGGTCACCGTTATGAAATAAGGTTCCCGGGGCTTATTTTGTAACGTTTTATATAGATCAAGGAACGGGTGGCTGCCTGTTCCTTTGGACTTGTAAAACAGCAGTTGTCACATTACTATAAGTATATAAAGTGTTAGGGAGTAGGAAATGACATGAGTGATATACATAAAAAAATAAAGAAAAAGCAATTTGCTTCGTTATACTTGTTATATGGAACAGAGGCATATTTTATAAATGAAACACTTCGGCTTTTGACATCAGAAGCGTTAGCTGAGGAGGATCGTGAGTTTAATGTCGTTACGTATGACTTGGAAGAATCATATATAGAGGAAGTTGTTGAGGACGCAAGGACGCTTCCTTTTTTTGGAGAACGTAAAATTATCGTTGTAAAATCACCGTTGTTTTTAACATCACAAAAAGCCAAAATTGAGCAAAACGTCAAAGTGCTAGAAGAATATATTGCTGAACCTTCGCCATTTTCGATCCTTGTGTTTATTGCTCCGTTTGAAAAATTGGACGAGCGTAAAAAAGTTACGAAGCTCTTGAAAAAAACAGCGGATGTAGTAGAAGCAAATGCTATGCAAGTGCAAGATGTACGTAAATGGATTATAAGCCGTACGGAAGAAATGCATATTCAAATAGAAGAAGCGGCAGTTAGTTTGTTATTAGAGTTTGTTGGAAGTAATGTAACGATGCTTGCTAAGGAAATGGATAAACTAACATTATATGTGGGAACAGGCGGTGAAATTACGGCAAAGCTTGTCGCAGAACTCGTTCCAAAGTCTGTTGAACAAAATGTATTTTCTTTAACAGAAAAGGTAGTAAAAAAAGATATTGCAGGTGCGATGCGTATTTTAGAAGGGTTATTCACACAACAAGAAGAGCCGATTAAACTGCTTGCGCTTCTTGTGAGTCAATTTCGTTTGTTATATCAAGTGAAAGAACTTCAGCAGCGTGGTTATGGGCAAAATCAAATTGCATCTCACATCGGTGTACATCCGTATCGTGTGAAGCTGGCTATGAATCAAACAAATTTTTTCTCGTTTGAAGCGTTAAAACGAGTGATTCACGAACTTGCTGAGGCAGATTACAATATGAAGACAGGAAGAATGGATAAACGTCTTGTGCTAGAATTTTTTCTTATGCGTTTAAATCATATTGGATAGTGGAAAAATGTTCATGTAAACATCTGCATGAACATTTTTTTTTTGTAAATAAAAAACGACCCATACGGATCGTTTTTAAACGCCTTACGCGTTTACTTGTTTCGCTAAGCGAGATTTTTGACGAGATGCAACGTTTTGGTGGATAAGACCTTTACGAGCTGCTTTGTCAAGTTTTTTAGAAGCTACTTTGTATGCTTCTTTTGCTGTTTCAAGATCGTTATTGTTAACTAAAGCTTCTACAGTTTTAACAGCTGTACGCATGTCAGACTTGATAGAAGCGTTATGTGCACGACGCTCTTCACTAAGTTTAGCACGTTTGATAGCAGATTTAATGTTTGCCATATATTTCACCTCCCTGGTGCAATCGAGTGACTCGATTCTTACATAGAACAAGTGATATTCTATCAAACGGAGAAGAGAATTGCAATAGTGGGAACGATGAAATTTCAATATAGGAAAAGAATGTCTGAAAATAAATTGGGGAATTCTAATAAATATTATTATAAATAGTGGAGGAGATTGTATGAACGGACCGCTTGATTTAAGTAAATATGGGATTCGAACAGATCTTGCATTAGAAGCCCACCAAATGCTGCAAGAGAAGCAAGAAGAAAAAACAGCGATTCAAGGTGTAATTGTAAAAGAGCGCGAAGAAGAAGGGATTACAATTACAAAGGTGACAATCGATGAAAGTGCCGCTCCGACGATGGGAAAGAAACCAGGGAATTATTTAACTTTAGAAGTGCAAGGAATTCGTCAGCAAGATACAGCGCTGCAACAAAAAGTAGAAGGGATTTTTGCAAAGGAATTTTCGCACTTTCTAAAAGAAATTGGAATAAGTGAAGAAGCAAGTTGCTTAATTGTTGGTCTAGGTAATTGGAATGTAACGCCGGATGCTTTAGGTCCAATTGTTGTAGAGAATGTCCTTGTTACGCGCCATTTGTTTCAGCTGCAGCCGGAAAGTGTTGAGGAAGGGTTTCGGCCTGTCAGTGCAATTAGGCCGGGGGTTATGGGGATTACAGGTATTGAAACGAGCGATATGATTTATGGGGTCATTGAAAAGACGAAACCAGATTTTGTAATTGCGATTGATGCGCTTGCTGCTCGTTCTATTGAACGAGTAAATAGTACCATCCAAATTTCAGATACTGGTATTCATCCTGGTTCTGGTGTTGGGAATAAACGAAAAGAATTGAGTAAGGATACGCTAGGTATACCGGTGATTGCAATTGGCGTTCCGACCGTTGTAGATGCAGTTTCAATTACAAGTGACACAATTGATTTTATCTTAAAGCATTTTGGGCGTGAGATGCGTGAGGGTGTAAAACCATCTCGTTCTTTACTCCCAGCCGGTTTTACATTTGGTGAAAAGAAGAAACTGACAGAAGAAGATATGCCAGATGAAAAAAGCCGCAATATGTTTTTGGGAGCGGTTGGTACGCTAGAAGAAGAAGAGAAGAGAAAGCTAATTTATGAAGTGCTAGCCCCACTAGGACATAATTTAATGGTAACACCTAAAGAAGTGGATGCGTTTATTGAAGATATGGCGAATTTAATTGCGAGTGGCTTGAACGCAGCTCTTCATCATCAAGTTGATCAAGGCAACACAGGGGCATATACGCATTGATTGAAAAAGGAGAAATAAGAAGTGGGGCAGTTTACACGCAAATGCATCATTGTCGTTGTGAGTGCATTTTTTATAACGTTAGCCGGGATGCAAGTTGCCAATAGTGGATTGAAACGAATGAAGGGCTATAATAATCCCACATATGAGCAAATTGCTCACATAACAGGAACAAACTACGGGGATATAGAAAAAATAATTCCTGGAAATGCATTTTCCGTTGAAGAAAAACAAGCGCAACTAGAAAAATTAAAAAGCTTTAATATGCTCGAAAGTATGGGAAGAGGATTGACTTCTTTGGTGCAAAATGTTATTCGTAGCATAACATGTACCATAGTTGATAAAATAAAAGGTATATTTCATTAATTTAAAGTATAAAAAAGCGGCTATCTTACGTACGAGTAAGGTAGCTTTTTGGATTTTTAGGAAAGGTTTGTCTATTGTTTACAAATTGCATATGATAATAGTAAGAGTACTTGCTTATATCGTAACACCAGTTTTCATTGAATCTTTTTCCTTGTATTGATATAATCAGTGCTAGTGTATATTGGCGAGATTAGTAGGAGTGATAAATAGATGAACAAAGAAGAAAGAGCAAAAAGGCAGTCTAAAATTCGTAACTTTTCCATTATTGCTCACATTGACCATGGGAAGTCCACGTTGGCAGACCGTATTTTGGAGAAAACAAATGCGTTAGCACAACGCGAGATGAAAGCACAGTTGCTTGACTCCATGGATTTAGAGCGTGAGCGCGGGATTACAATTAAATTAAATGCAGTACAATTAACGTATAAAGCGAAAGACGGAGAAGAATATATTCTTCACTTAATTGATACACCAGGACACGTCGACTTTACGTATGAAGTGTCTCGTAGTTTAGCGGCTTGTGAAGGTGCGATCCTTGTTGTGGATGCGGCGCAAGGAATTGAGGCTCAAACATTAGCAAACGTATATTTAGCACTTGATAATAACTTAGAAATTTTACCGGTTATTAACAAGATTGACTTACCAAGCGCTGATCCAGAACGTGTTCGTCAAGAGGTAGAAGATGTAATTGGATTAGATGCGTCTGAAGCGGTTCTTGCTTCTGCAAAAGCGGGTATTGGTATTGAGGAGATTTTAGAGCAAATCGTTGAAAAAGTACCAGCTCCAGCAGGTGATTCGGAAGAACCATTACAATGTATGATTTTCGACTCTTTATATGATCCATATCGCGGTGTAATTGCTTATATCCGTGTTGTAAATGGAACGGTAAAAGTTGGCGATAAAGTACGCATGATGGCAACGGGTAAAGAGTTTGAAGTAACAGAAGTTGGTGTATTCACACCGAAAACAACACAACGTAAAGAGTTAACAGTAGGTGATGTAGGGTTCTTAGCAGCATCGATTAAAAATGTTGGCGACACGCGTGTAGGTGATACGATTACACATGCAAAACGTCCAGCAGCAGAACCTTTGCCGGGGTATCGTAAATTAAACCCAATGGTATTCTGTGGTTTATATCCAATTGATTCGGCACGTTATAATGATTTACGTGATGCATTAGAAAAGTTAGAATTAAATGACTCTGCTCTTGAATTTGAACCAGAAACGTCTCAAGCACTTGGATTTGGTTTCCGCTGTGGATTTTTAGGCTTACTTCATATGGAAATTATTCAAGAACGTATTGAACGTGAATTTAAAATTGATTTAATTACAACAGCACCAAGTGTTATTTATAAAGTATATTTAACAAACGGTGAAGACATGATAGTTGATAACCCATCTAACATGCCAGATCCGCAATCTATTGATCGTGTAGAAGAGCCGTATGTAAAAGCATCTATTATGGTTCCAAACGATTATGTTGGAGCAGTTATGGAAATTTGCCAAGGAAAACGCGGAACATTTATTGATATGCAATATTTAGATGAAACACGCGTTACTTTGACATACGAAATTCCGCTTTCTGAAATCGTATATGATTTCTTCGATCAATTAAAGTCGAATACGAAAGGATATGCATCCTTTGATTACGAGTTAATTGGCTATAAACCATCTAAGCTTGTGAAGATGGATATTTTATTGAATGGTGAGCAAGTTGATGCACTATCCTTTATTGTGCATCGTGATTCAGCATATGACCGCGGAAAAGTGATTGTAGAAAAGTTAAAAGAGTTAATTCCAAGACAGCAGTTTGAAGTGCCTATACAAGCGACAATCGGAAATAAAGTTGTGGCGCGTTCTACAATTAAAGCGATGCGTAAAAACGTATTAGCGAAATGTTACGGCGGTGACATTTCTCGTAAACGTAAACTTCTTGAAAAACAAAAAGAAGGTAAGAAGCGTATGAAGTCTGTTGGTTCTGTAGAAGTACCACAAGAGGCATTTATGGCTGTACTGAAAATGGATGATAACTAATAAAAAGAAGCCGTACAAACGGCTTCTTTTTATTTAGGGAGCAGAAATCAAAGTATTTAAAGTTTTGGTTAATATTTAGACATCTTTGTATCTCTCCTTTACAATAGTGATGAAGCTTTTGATTGTAAGAAGAAAAGTTATTTGGGGAAGAATGCGAATAGATAAAGTTCGCATAGGATTACAGAAGTAAATAAACCTCCGAAATGCGGAGGTTTTCTTTTTAGAAAGGTAGGAACAGAATTTGATACAAGCTGCATATATTCATATTCCGTTTTGTCAGCATATTTGTCACTATTGTGATTTTAATAAAGTGTTTATTGAACGTCAGCCAGTTGAACAATACTTGCAATATTTAGAGAAAGAAATTGTGAATACAATCAACAAAACGTCTTTTAAAGAAATGAAAACGATTTTTGTTGGTGGAGGAACGCCAACAGCGCTAAATATGGAACAGACAAAGCAATTGCTAGACATTATTAATCGTCGTTTACGTCCGTTTGCGCCAAATTGTGAACTAACTTTTGAAGCGAATCCAGGAGATTTACCAAAAGAGAAATTAAATCTTCTACTAGAAGGCGGTGTAAACCGGATTAGTTTTGGTGTTCAAACATTTCGTGATGAATTATTGAAAAAAATTGGACGGAGGCATACGAGAGAAGATGCGTTTATAGCGATTCGTGAGGCGAAGGAAATAGGTTTTGCAAATATTAATGTTGATTTAATTTATGCATTGCCTGGTCAAACGATAGAAGATGTGAAAGAAACGTTAGAGATTGCATTTACACTTGGGGTTCAACATTTCTCTGCGTATTCTTTAATTGTTGAACCGAAAACGGTCTTTTATAATTTAATGAACAAAGGAAAGTTGAGACTTCCAGGTGAAGACAGTGAAGCTAAAATGTATGAAATTGTGATGGATGCCATGGAAAAGCATGGTTACCAGCAGTATGAAATTAGTAATTTTTCGAAAGAGGGCTATGAAAGTAGACATAACCTCACTTATTGGAATAATGAAGAATACTTCGGTTTCGGAGCGGGTGCTCATAGTTACGTAAATGGCGAGCGGATTCAAAATGTAGGTCCACTAAAGCAATATTTTACGAAAATTGATGAGACAGGTTTGCCCTATTTAGATGTTCATACAGTAACGACACAAGAAAAAATGGAAGAAGAGTTATTTTTAGGGCTTCGAAAAACAGCAGGTGTTTCAAAAGTAGAATTTAGCAAAAAATTCGGCGTAGAGATGAACGACATCTTTGCAAAACAATTACGTCATAATAAAGAACATGAATTGCTTCAAGAAACAAACACTCATGTCTGTTTAACAAGAAAAGGGAAGTTATTAGGAAATGAAGTCTTTCAATCATTCTTGGTGGATTAAACGCTGTATCCCGCTCAAACAGACGGTACATAGAGGTAAATCGAGAAGAGAAACCGTCTGTTTGAGCCCGATTGGCAGGGCTAATTAGTAGCAAAAAAAAACGCTGCTAAAAGTTTCACCTTATCTCATCACGTTTCCGTTGACAATTCAATAGCAACTTTGGTAAGTTAGTAATAGATTTAGCACTCGAAACATAAGAGTGCTAACAGAGGTGATGATGAAATGCTTACGGAACGTCAGCTCTTAATTTTACAGACGATAATTGATGATTTTATCGGATCAGCACAACCTGTTGGATCAAGAACATTATCTAAGAAAGAAGTAATTACATTTAGCTCAGCAACAATTCGAAATGAAATGGCTGACTTAGAAGAATTAGGGTTTATTGAAAAAACACATAGTTCTTCAGGGCGCGTTCCTTCTGAAAAAGGGTATCGCTTTTATGTAGATCATCTTCTTGCACCGCAACATTTGCCTAGTGAAGATGTTGTACAAATTAAAGACTTGTTCGCTCAAAGAGTTTTTGAAGCAGAAAAGCTTGCGCAGCAATCCGCGCAAATCTTGTCAGAACTCACGAGTTATACGGCAATTGTTCTTGGGCCAAAAGTTAGTGCGAATAAGCTGAGAAATGTACAAATTCTTCCACTTGGTCATCAAACAGCGGTTGCAATTATTGTAACTGATACAGGACATGTGCAAAGTAAAACCATCACAGTTCCAGAATCTGTTGATTTGCAAGATTTGGAAAAAATGGTTAACATTTTGAATGACAAGTTGTCTGGGTGTACCGATTTCAGAACTGCATAATAAAATTTTTAAAGAAATTGTAATGGTTTTGCGTCAGTACGTTCATAATTATGATAGTGTCATGAAGATGTTAGACGGTACATTCCAAT
>NZ_JBFLUR010000003.1:0-10133 GCF_050473865.1 Bacillus sp. S10(2024)
ATGCGGGAACATTTCACAGTAAGTTAACATATGATGAAACACAGAAAAAAAGAAGACTGCCACATGCAGCCTTTAAGAACCGATAAATTTAACGACTGTTGCGATGATAAATAAGGTGGTAAAAAATCCGAATGAAACGATAAAGCCTACCCCTGAGTCGACAGCGTCATTACGCTTACTTTGAACGTTTTTTTCAAATTCATTCATCTCTGAATCCCTCCCAACATTCCACTATAGTATAAAATATTGTCAGAAAAAAATCTACAATTTATCCAGTTATTCGTAACTCGTAATCTTGCCATTGATTTAAAATTCGAAATATTTAACTTTGATAGTTGGCAAAGTCTCTTTTCAAGATTTTGAGCGGTGGGATAATTCCGATTCAAGCTTGATTGGTTCAATGCTTTTCCAAGTGTGCTAACAGTTGTCATTCATAACTCGCAAGGAAGGTGCAAACAATAAAATTAAGGTGGTCACCGTTATGAAATAAGGTTCCCGGGGCTTATTTTGTAACGTTTTATATAGATCAAGGAACGGGTGGCTGCCTGTTCCTTTGGACTTGTAAAACAGCAGTTGTCACATTACTATAAGTATATAAAGTGTTAGGGAGTAGGAAATGACATGAGTGATATACATAAAAAAATAAAGAAAAAGCAATTTGCTTCGTTATACTTGTTATATGGAACAGAGGCATATTTTATAAATGAAACACTTCGGCTTTTGACATCAGAAGCGTTAGCTGAGGAGGATCGTGAGTTTAATGTCGTTACGTATGACTTGGAAGAATCATATATAGAGGAAGTTGTTGAGGACGCAAGGACGCTTCCTTTTTTTGGAGAACGTAAAATTATCGTTGTAAAATCACCGTTGTTTTTAACATCACAAAAAGCCAAAATTGAGCAAAACGTCAAAGTGCTAGAAGAATATATTGCTGAACCTTCGCCATTTTCGATCCTTGTGTTTATTGCTCCGTTTGAAAAATTGGACGAGCGTAAAAAAGTTACGAAGCTCTTGAAAAAAACAGCGGATGTAGTAGAAGCAAATGCTATGCAAGTGCAAGATGTACGTAAATGGATTATAAGCCGTACGGAAGAAATGCATATTCAAATAGAAGAAGCGGCAGTTAGTTTGTTATTAGAGTTTGTTGGAAGTAATGTAACGATGCTTGCTAAGGAAATGGATAAACTAACATTATATGTGGGAACAGGCGGTGAAATTACGGCAAAGCTTGTCGCAGAACTCGTTCCAAAGTCTGTTGAACAAAATGTATTTTCTTTAACAGAAAAGGTAGTAAAAAAAGATATTGCAGGTGCGATGCGTATTTTAGAAGGGTTATTCACACAACAAGAAGAGCCGATTAAACTGCTTGCGCTTCTTGTGAGTCAATTTCGTTTGTTATATCAAGTGAAAGAACTTCAGCAGCGTGGTTATGGGCAAAATCAAATTGCATCTCACATCGGTGTACATCCGTATCGTGTGAAGCTGGCTATGAATCAAACAAATTTTTTCTCGTTTGAAGCGTTAAAACGAGTGATTCACGAACTTGCTGAGGCAGATTACAATATGAAGACAGGAAGAATGGATAAACGTCTTGTGCTAGAATTTTTTCTTATGCGTTTAAAATCATATTGGATAGTGGAAAAATGTTCATGTAAACATCTGCATGAACATTTTTTTTTTTGTAAATAAAAAACGACCCATACGGATCGTTTTTAAACGCCTTACGCGTTTACTTGTTTCGCTAAGCGAGATTTTTGACGAGATGCAACGTTTTGGTGGATAAGACCTTTACGAGCTGCTTTGTCAAGTTTTTTAGAAGCTACTTTGTATGCTTCTTTTGCTGTTTCAAGATCGTTATTGTTAACTAAAGCTTCTACAGTTTTAACAGCTGTACGCATGTCAGACTTGATAGAAGCGTTATGTGCACGACGCTCTTCACTAAGTTTAGCACGTTTGATAGCAGATTTAATGTTTGCCATATATTTCACCTCCCTGGTGCAATCGAGTGACTCGATTCTTACATAGAACAAGTGATATTCTATCAAACGGAGAAGAGAATTGCAATAGTGGGAACGATGAAATTTCAATATAGGAAAAGAATGTCTGAAAATAAATTGGGGAATTCTAATAAATATTATTATAAATAGTGGAGGAGATTGTATGAACGGACCGCTTGATTTAAGTAAATATGGGATTCGAACAGATCTTGCATTAGAAGCCCACCAAATGCTGCAAGAGAAGCAAGAAGAAAAAACAGCGATTCAAGGTGTAATTGTAAAAGAGCGCGAAGAAGAAGGGATTACAATTACAAAGGTGACAATCGATGAAAGTGCCGCTCCGACGATGGGAAAGAAACCAGGGAATTATTTAACTTTAGAAGTGCAAGGAATTCGTCAGCAAGATACAGCGCTGCAACAAAAAGTAGAAGGGATTTTTGCAAAGGAATTTTCGCACTTTCTAAAAGAAATTGGAATAAGTGAAGAAGCAAGTTGCTTAATTGTTGGTCTAGGTAATTGGAATGTAACGCCGGATGCTTTAGGTCCAATTGTTGTAGAGAATGTCCTTGTTACGCGCCATTTGTTTCAGCTGCAGCCGGAAAGTGTTGAGGAAGGGTTTCGGCCTGTCAGTGCAATTAGGCCGGGGGTTATGGGGATTACAGGTATTGAAACGAGCGATATGATTTATGGGGTCATTGAAAAGACGAAACCAGATTTTGTAATTGCGATTGATGCGCTTGCTGCTCGTTCTATTGAACGAGTAAATAGTACCATCCAAATTTCAGATACTGGTATTCATCCTGGTTCTGGTGTTGGGAATAAACGAAAAGAATTGAGTAAGGATACGCTAGGTATACCGGTGATTGCAATTGGCGTTCCGACCGTTGTAGATGCAGTTTCAATTA
This sequence comes from Bacillus sp. S10(2024), assembly GCF_050473865.1. Lineage (NCBI taxonomy): Bacteria > Bacillati > Bacillota > Bacilli > Caryophanales > Bacillaceae > Bacillus > Bacillus sp. S10(2024). The sequence continues at coordinate 2,903 of NZ_JBFLUR010000003.1, forward strand.
CAAGTGACACAATTGATTTTATCTTAAAGCATTTTGGGCGTGAGATGCGTGAGGGTGTAAAACCATCTCGTTCTTTACTCCCAGCCGGTTTTACATTTGGTGAAAAGAAGAAACTGACAGAAGAAGATATGCCAGATGAAAAAAGCCGCAATATGTTTTTGGGAGCGGTTGGTACGCTAGAAGAAGAAGAGAAGAGAAAGCTAATTTATGAAGTGCTAGCCCCACTAGGACATAATTTAATGGTAACACCTAAAGAAGTGGATGCGTTTATTGAAGATATGGCGAATTTAATTGCGAGTGGCTTGAACGCAGCTCTTCATCATCAAGTTGATCAAGGCAACACAGGGGCATATACGCATTGATTGAAAAAGGAGAAATAAGAAGTGGGGCAGTTTACACGCAAATGCATCATTGTCGTTGTGAGTGCATTTTTTATAACGTTAGCCGGGATGCAAGTTGCCAATAGTGGATTGAAACGAATGAAGGGCTATAATAATCCCACATATGAGCAAATTGCTCACATAACAGGAACAAACTACGGGGATATAGAAAAAATAATTCCTGGAAATGCATTTTCCGTTGAAGAAAAACAAGCGCAACTAGAAAAATTAAAAAGCTTTAATATGCTCGAAAGTATGGAAGAGGATTGACTTCTTTGGTGCAAAATGTTATTCGTAGCATAACATGTACCATAGTTGATAAAATAAAAGGTATATTTCATTAATTTAAAGTATAAAAAAGCGGCTATCTTACGTACGAGTAAGGTAGCTTTTTGGATTTTTAGGAAAGGTTTGTCTATTGTTTACAAATTGCATATGATAATAGTAAGAGTACTTGCTTATATCGTAACACCAGTTTTCATTGAATCTTTTTCCTTGTATTGATATAATCAGTGCTAGTGTATATTGGCGAGATTAGTAGGAGTGATAAATAGATGAACAAAGAAGAAAGAGCAAAAAGGCAGTCTAAAATTCGTAACTTTTCCATTATTGCTCACATTGACCATGGGAAGTCCACGTTGGCAGACCGTATTTTGGAGAAAACAAATGCGTTAGCACAACGCGAGATGAAAGCACAGTTGCTTGACTCCATGGATTTAGAGCGTGAGCGCGGGATTACAATTAAATTAAATGCAGTACAATTAACGTATAAAGCGAAAGACGGAGAAGAATATATTCTTCACTTAATTGATACACCAGGACACGTCGACTTTACGTATGAAGTGTCTCGTAGTTTAGCGGCTTGTGAAGGTGCGATCCTTGTTGTGGATGCGGCGCAAGGAATTGAGGCTCAAACATTAGCAAACGTATATTTAGCACTTGATAATAACTTAGAAATTTTACCGGTTATTAACAAGATTGACTTACCAAGCGCTGATCCAGAACGTGTTCGTCAAGAGGTAGAAGATGTAATTGGATTAGATGCGTCTGAAGCGGTTCTTGCTTCTGCAAAAGCGGGTATTGGTATTGAGGAGATTTTAGAGCAAATCGTTGAAAAAGTACCAGCTCCAGCAGGTGATTCGGAAGAACCATTACAATGTATGATTTTCGACTCTTTATATGATCCATATCGCGGTGTAATTGCTTATATCCGTGTTGTAAATGGAACGGTAAAAGTTGGCGATAAAGTACGCATGATGGCAACGGGTAAAGAGTTTGAAGTAACAGAAGTTGGTGTATTCACACCGAAAACAACACAACGTAAAGAGTTAACAGTAGGTGATGTAGGGTTCTTAGCAGCATCGATTAAAAATGTTGGCGACACGCGTGTAGGTGATACGATTACACATGCAAAACGTCCAGCAGCAGAACCTTTGCCGGGGTATCGTAAATTAAACCCAATGGTATTCTGTGGTTTATATCCAATTGATTCGGCACGTTATAATGATTTACGTGATGCATTAGAAAAGTTAGAATTAAATGACTCTGCTCTTGAATTTGAACCAGAAACGTCTCAAGCACTTGGATTTGGTTTCCGCTGTGGATTTTTAGGCTTACTTCATATGGAAATTATTCAAGAACGTATTGAACGTGAATTTAAAATTGATTTAATTACAACAGCACCAAGTGTTATTTATAAAGTATATTTAACAAACGGTGAAGACATGATAGTTGATAACCCATCTAACATGCCAGATCCGCAATCTATTGATCGTGTAGAAGAGCCGTATGTAAAAGCATCTATTATGGTTCCAAACGATTATGTTGGAGCAGTTATGGAAATTTGCCAAGGAAAACGCGGAACATTTATTGATATGCAATATTTAGATGAAACACGCGTTACTTTGACATACGAAATTCCGCTTTCTGAAATCGTATATGATTTCTTCGATCAATTAAAGTCGAATACGAAAGGATATGCATCCTTTGATTACGAGTTAATTGGCTATAAACCATCTAAGCTTGTGAAGATGGATATTTTATTGAATGGTGAGCAAGTTGATGCACTATCCTTTATTGTGCATCGTGATTCAGCATATGACCGCGGAAAAGTGATTGTAGAAAAGTTAAAAGAGTTAATTCCAAGACAGCAGTTTGAAGTGCCTATACAAGCGACAATCGGAAATAAAGTTGTGGCGCGTTCTACAATTAAAGCGATGCGTAAAAACGTATTAGCGAAATGTTACGGCGGTGACATTTCTCGTAAACGTAAACTTCTTGAAAAACAAAAAGAAGGTAAGAAGCGTATGAAGTCTGTTGGTTCTGTAGAAGTACCACAAGAGGCATTTATGGCTGTACTGAAAATGGATGATAACTAATAAAAAGAAGCCGTACAAACGGCTTCTTTTTATTTAGGGAGCAGAAATCAAAGTATTTAAAGTTTTGGTTAATATTTAGACATCTTTGTATCTCTCCTTTACAATAGTGATGAAGCTTTTGATTGTAAGAAGAAAAGTTATTTGGGGAAGAATGCGAATAGATAAAGTTCGCATAGGATTACAGAAGTAAATAAACCTCCGAAATGCGGAGGTTTTCTTTTTAGAAAGGTAGGAACAGAATTTGATACAAGCTGCATATATTCATATTCCGTTTTGTCAGCATATTTGTCACTATTGTGATTTTAATAAAGTGTTTATTGAACGTCAGCCAGTTGAACAATACTTGCAATATTTAGAGAAAGAAATTGTGAATACAATCAACAAAACGTCTTTTAAAGAAATGAAAACGATTTTTGTTGGTGGAGGAACGCCAACAGCGCTAAATATGGAACAGACAAAGCAATTGCTAGACATTATTAATCGTCGTTTACGTCCGTTTGCGCCAAATTGTGAACTAACTTTTGAAGCGAATCCAGGAGATTTACCAAAAGAGAAATTAAATCTTCTACTAGAAGGCGGTGTAAACCGGATTAGTTTTGGTGTTCAAACATTTCGTGATGAATTATTGAAAAAAATTGGACGGAGGCATACGAGAGAAGATGCGTTTATAGCGATTCGTGAGGCGAAGGAAATAGGTTTTGCAAATATTAATGTTGATTTAATTTATGCATTGCCTGGTCAAACGATAGAAGATGTGAAAGAAACGTTAGAGATTGCATTTACACTTGGGGTTCAACATTTCTCTGCGTATTCTTTAATTGTTGAACCGAAAACGGTCTTTTATAATTTAATGAACAAAGGAAAGTTGAGACTTCCAGGTGAAGACAGTGAAGCTAAAATGTATGAAATTGTGATGGATGCCATGGAAAAGCATGGTTACCAGCAGTATGAAATTAGTAATTTTTCGAAAGAGGGCTATGAAAGTAGACATAACCTCACTTATTGGAATAATGAAGAATACTTCGGTTTCGGAGCGGGTGCTCATAGTTACGTAAATGGCGAGCGGATTCAAAATGTAGGTCCACTAAAGCAATATTTTACGAAAATTGATGAGACAGGTTTGCCCTATTTAGATGTTCATACAGTAACGACACAAGAAAAAATGGAAGAAGAGTTATTTTTAGGGCTTCGAAAAACAGCAGGTGTTTCAAAAGTAGAATTTAGCAAAAATTCGGCGTAGAGATGAACGACATCTTTGCAAAACAATTACGTCATAATAAAGAACATGAATTGCTTCAAGAAACAAACACTCATGTCTGTTTAACAAGAAAAGGGAAGTTATTAGGAAATGAAGTCTTTCAATCATTCTTGGTGGATTAAACGCTGTATCCCGCTCAAACAGACGGTACATAGAGGTAAATCGAGAAGAGAAACCGTCTGTTTGAGCCCGATTGGCAGGGCTAATTAGTAGCAAAAAAAAACGCTGCTAAAAGTTTCACCTTATCTCATCACGTTTCCGTTGACAATTCAATAGCAACTTTGGTAAGTTAGTAATAGATTTAGCACTCGAAACATAAGAGTGCTAACAGAGGTGATGATGAAATGCTTACGGAACGTCAGCTCTTAATTTTACAGACGATAATTGATGATTTTATCGGATCAGCACAACCTGTTGGATCAAGAACATTATCTAAGAAAGAAGTAATTACATTTAGCTCAGCAACAATTCGAAATGAAATGGCTGACTTAGAAGAATTAGGGTTTATTGAAAAAACACATAGTTCTTCAGGGCGCGTTCCTTCTGAAAAAGGGTATCGCTTTTATGTAGATCATCTTCTTGCACCGCAACATTTGCCTAGTGAAGATGTTGTACAAATTAAAGACTTGTTCGCTCAAAGAGTTTTTGAAGCAGAAAAGCTTGCGCAGCAATCCGCGCAAATCTTGTCAGAACTCACGAGTTATACGGCAATTGTTCTTGGGCCAAAAGTTAGTGCGAATAAGCTGAGAAATGTACAAATTCTTCCACTTGGTCATCAAACAGCGGTTGCAATTATTGTAACTGATACAGGACATGTGCAAAGTAAAACCATCACAGTTCCAGAATCTGTTGATTTGCAAGATTTGGAAAAAATGGTTAACATTTTGAATGACAAGTTGTCTGGTGTACCGATTTCAGAACTGCATAATAAAATTTTTAAAGAAATTGTAATGGTTTTGCGTCAGTACGTTCATAATTATGATAGTGTCATGAAGATGTTAGACGGTACATTCCAATTTCCGTTATCTGAAAAAGTATATTTTGGTGGAAAAACAAATATGCTTGCGCAGCCAGAATTCCATGATATTCAAAAGGTCCGATCATTACTCAATATGATTGAAAATGAAGATGCTTTTTATGACATCTTAAAGAGTAAACAAATTGGCATTCAAGTGAAAATTGGCCGTGAGAATTCTTCTGCTGCAATGGAAAATTGTAGTTTAATTTCTGCGACATACTCAATTGGAGATGAGCAGCTCGGAACAATTGCGATTTTAGGACCGACAAGAATGCAATATTCTCGTGTTATTAGTTTGTTACAATTGTTTACAAAACAATTTACAGATGGCCTCAACGGTTTGTATAAACCGAAATAATAAGAAACTTTCATTTGTAGCGGAGATATCTCCCGCTGCTGATGATTAGTTGAATATAAGAAATTAGATGGCTTGGTTCGTGCTGATTTGTGCCTGCCCTGCCTTTTTAAGGAGGTGAAAGTTGTGGAAGAGCGTAATGAACAAGTGGTAGAAGAAGTAAAAGAAGCGCAAACAGAAGAAGCTGTAGCACCAGAAAATAGCGAAGAAACTGTTGAAGAAAAAAGTGAAGCTGCTCTTTTACAAGAAAAAGTAGATGAATTACAAGCGAAATTGACGGAAACGGAAGGTCGCATGCTTCGTCTACAAGCTGATTTTGAAAACCATAAGCGCCGCGTTCAACTAGATAAGCAAGCGGCTGAAAAATATAGATCACAAAGCCTTGTGTCAGATATTTTGCCGGCTCTTGATAATTTTGAAAGAGCAATGCAAGTAGAAGCAAATGATGAGCAGATGAAATCTTTATTACAAGGGATGGAAATGGTATATCGTCAGTTGCAAGAGGCGCTAGTAAAAGAAGGTGTTGAAGCGATTGAAGCTGTTGGAAAGCAGTTTGATCCACATGAACATCAAGCTGTTATGCAAGTAGAAGACAGTGAATTTGAATCAAATGCGGTTGTGGAGGAATTCCAAAAAGGCTATAAGCTAAAAGATCGTGTGATTCGACCATCAATGGTAAAAGTAAATCAATAATTACATAAATGTAGGAGGTTTCCCCATGAGTAAAATCATCGGTATTGACTTAGGTACAACAAACTCTTGTGTAGCTGTTATGGAAGGCGGAGAGCCAAAAGTTATTCCAAATCCAGAAGGTAACCGTACAACTCCTTCTGTTGTAGCTTTCAAAAATGAAGAGCGTCAAGTAGGGGAAGTAGCGAAGCGTCAAGCGATTACGAACCCAAATACAATCATGTCTGTTAAACGTCATATGGGTACAGATTACAAAGTAGAAGTTGAAGGTAAAAACTATACACCTCAAGAAATTTCTGCAATCATTTTACAAAACTTAAAAGCTTCTGCTGAAGCATACTTAGGTGAAACAGTAACAAAAGCTGTTATCACAGTACCAGCATATTTTAACGATGCAGAACGCCAAGCAACAAAAGACGCTGGCCGAATTGCTGGTTTAGAAGTGGAACGTATTATTAACGAGCCAACAGCAGCTGCACTTGCTTACGGTTTAGAAAAACAAGACGAAGAGCAAAAAATTCTAGTATATGACTTAGGTGGCGGTACATTCGACGTATCTATCCTTGAATTAGCAGATGGAACATTTGAAGTTATTTCAACTGCTGGTGACAACCGTCTTGGTGGTGACGACTTTGATCAAGTTATTATCGATCATTTAGTAGCTGAATTTAAAAAAGAAAACAATATTGACTTAAGTCAAGACAAAATGGCACTTCAACGTTTGAAAGACGCTGCTGAAAAAGCGAAAAAAGATCTTTCTGGTGTAACACAAACACAAATTTCATTACCGTTCATTAGTGCTGGAGCTGCTGGTCCATTACACTTAGAATTAAACTTAACAAGAGCGAAATTCGAAGAGCTTTCAGCTAACCTTGTTGAAAGAACACTAGAACCAACTCGTCGTGCGTTAAAAGACGCTGGTCTTTCTGCGAGCGAGTTAGACAAAGTAATTCTTGTTGGTGGTTCTACTCGTATCCCAGCTGTACAAGAAGCGATTAAACGTGAAACTGGTAAAGAGCCATATAAAGGAGTAAACCCTGATGAAGTTGTAGCTTTAGGAGCTGCAGTTCAAGGCGGCGTACTTACAGGTGATGTAAAAGGCGTTCTATTATTAGACGTGACTCCACTTTCTTTAGGTATCGAAACTATGGG
>NZ_JBFLUR010000004.1:0-16232 GCF_050473865.1 Bacillus sp. S10(2024)
TGTGCTAGAATTTTTTCTTATGCGTTTAAATCATATTGGATAGTGGAAAAATGTTCATGTAAACATCTGCATGAACATTTTTTTTTGTAAATAAAAAACGACCCATACGGATCGTTTTTAAACGCCTTACGCGTTTACTTGTTTCGCTAAGCGAGATTTTTGACGAGATGCAACGTTTTGGTGGATAAGACCTTTACGAGCTGCTTTGTCAAGTTTTTTAGAAGCTACTTTGTATGCTTCTTTTGCTGTTTCAAGATCGTTATTGTTAACTAAAGCTTCTACAGTTTTAACAGCTGTACGCATGTCAGACTTGATAGAAGCGTTATGTGCACGACGCTCTTCACTAAGTTTAGCACGTTTGATAGCAGATTTAATGTTTGCCATATATTTCACCTCCCTGGTGCAATCGAGTGACTCGATTCTTACATAGAACAAGTGATATTCTATCAAACGGAGAAGAGAATTGCAATAGTGGGAACGATGAAATTTCAATATAGGAAAAGAATGTCTGAAAATAAATTGGGGAATTCTAATAAATATTATTATAAATAGTGGAGGAGATTGTATGAACGGACCGCTTGATTTAAGTAAATATGGGATTCGAACAGATCTTGCATTAGAAGCCCACCAAATGCTGCAAGAGAAGCAAGAAGAAAAAACAGCGATTCAAGGTGTAATTGTAAAAGAGCGCGAAGAAGAAGGGATTACAATTACAAAGGTGACAATCGATGAAAGTGCCGCTCCGACGATGGGAAAGAAACCAGGGAATTATTTAACTTTAGAAGTGCAAGGAATTCGTCAGCAAGATACAGCGCTGCAACAAAAAGTAGAAGGGATTTTTGCAAAGGAATTTTCGCACTTTCTAAAAGAAATTGGAATAAGTGAAGAAGCAAGTTGCTTAATTGTTGGTCTAGGTAATTGGAATGTAACGCCGGATGCTTTAGGTCCAATTGTTGTAGAGAATGTCCTTGTTACGCGCCATTTGTTTCAGCTGCAGCCGGAAAGTGTTGAGGAAGGGTTTCGGCCTGTCAGTGCAATTAGGCCGGGGGTTATGGGGATTACAGGTATTGAAACGAGCGATATGATTTATGGGGTCATTGAAAAGACGAAACCAGATTTTGTAATTGCGATTGATGCGCTTGCTGCTCGTTCTATTGAACGAGTAAATAGTACCATCCAAATTTCAGATACTGGTATTCATCCTGGTTCTGGTGTTGGGAATAAACGAAAAGAATTGAGTAAGGATACGCTAGGTATACCGGTGATTGCAATTGGCGTTCCGACCGTTGTAGATGCAGTTTCAATTACAAGTGACACAATTGATTTTATCTTAAAGCATTTTGGGCGTGAGATGCGTGAGGGTGTAAAACCATCTCGTTCTTTACTCCCAGCCGGTTTTACATTTGGTGAAAAGAAGAAACTGACAGAAGAAGATATGCCAGATGAAAAAAGCCGCAATATGTTTTTGGGAGCGGTTGGTACGCTAGAAGAAGAAGAGAAGAGAAAGCTAATTTATGAAGTGCTAGCCCCACTAGGACATAATTTAATGGTAACACCTAAAGAAGTGGATGCGTTTATTGAAGATATGGCGAATTTAATTGCGAGTGGCTTGAACGCAGCTCTTCATCATCAAGTTGATCAAGGCAACACAGGGCATATACGCATTGATTGAAAAAGGAGAAATAAGAAGTGGGGCAGTTTACACGCAAATGCATCATTGTCGTTGTGAGTGCATTTTTTATAACGTTAGCCGGGATGCAAGTTGCCAATAGTGGATTGAAACGAATGAAGGGCTATAATAATCCCACATATGAGCAAATTGCTCACATAACAGGAACAAACTACGGGGATATAGAAAAAATAATTCCTGGAAATGCATTTTCCGTTGAAGAAAAACAAGCGCAACTAGAAAAATTAAAAAGCTTTAATATGCTCGAAAGTATGGGAAGAGGATTGACTTCTTTGGTGCAAAATGTTATTCGTAGCATAACATGTACCATAGTTGATAAAATAAAAGGTATATTTCATTAATTTAAAGTATAAAAAAGCGGCTATCTTACGTACGAGTAAGGTAGCTTTTTGGATTTTTAGGAAAGGTTTGTCTATTGTTTACAAATTGCATATGATAATAGTAAGAGTACTTGCTTATATCGTAACACCAGTTTTCATTGAATCTTTTTCCTTGTATTGATATAATCAGTGCTAGTGTATATTGGCGAGATTAGTAGGAGTGATAAATAGATGAACAAAGAAGAAAGAGCAAAAAGGCAGTCTAAAATTCGTAACTTTTCCATTATTGCTCACATTGACCATGGGAAGTCCACGGTTGGCAGACCGTATTTTGGAGAAAACAAATGCGTTAGCACAACGCGAGATGAAAGCACAGTTGCTTGACTCCATGGATTTAGAGCGTGAGCGCGGGATTACAATTAAATTAAATGCAGTACAATTAACGTATAAAGCGAAAGACGGAGAAGAATATATTCTTCACTTAATTGATACACCAGGACACGTCGACTTTACGTATGAAGTGTCTCGTAGTTTAGCGGCTTGTGAAGGTGCGATCCTTGTTGTGGATGCGGCGCAAGGAATTGAGGCTCAAACATTAGCAAACGTATATTTAGCACTTGATAATAACTTAGAAATTTTACCGGTTATTAACAAGATTGACTTACCAAGCGCTGATCCAGAACGTGTTCGTCAAGAGGTAGAAGATGTAATTGGATTAGATGCGTCTGAAGCGGTTCTTGCTTCTGCAAAAGCGGGTATTGGTATTGAGGAGATTTTAGAGCAAATCGTTGAAAAAGTACCAGCTCCAGCAGGTGATTCGGAAGAACCATTACAATGTATGATTTTCGACTCTTTATATGATCCATATCGCGGTGTAATTGCTTATATCCGTGTTGTAAATGGAACGGTAAAAGTTGGCGATAAAGTACGCATGATGGCAACGGGTAAAGAGTTTGAAGTAACAGAAGTTGGTGTATTCACACCGAAAACAACACAACGTAAAGAGTTAACAGTAGGTGATGTAGGGTTCTTAGCAGCATCGATTAAAAATGTTGGCGACACGCGTGTAGGTGATACGATTACACATGCAAAACGTCCAGCAGCAGAACCTTTGCCGGGGTATCGTAAATTAAACCCAATGGTATTCTGTGGTTTATATCCAATTGATTCGGCACGTTATAATGATTTACGTGATGCATTAGAAAAGTTAGAATTAAATGACTCTGCTCTTGAATTTGAACCAGAAACGTCTCAAGCACTTGGATTTGGTTTCCGCTGTGGATTTTTAGGCTTACTTCATATGGAAATTATTCAAGAACGTATTGAACGTGAATTTAAAATTGATTTAATTACAACAGCACCAAGTGTTATTTATAAAGTATATTTAACAAACGGTGAAGACATGATAGTTGATAACCCATCTAACATGCCAGATCCGCAATCTATTGATCGTGTAGAAGAGCCGTATGTAAAAGCATCTATTATGGTTCCAAACGATTATGTTGGAGCAGTTATGGAAATTTGCCAAGGAAAACGCGGAACATTTATTGATATGCAATATTTAGATGAAACACGCGTTACTTTGACATACGAAATTCCGCTTTCTGAAATCGTATATGATTTCTTCGATCAATTAAAGTCGAATACGAAAGGATATGCATCCTTTGATTACGAGTTAATTGGCTATAAACCATCTAAGCTTGTGAAGATGGATATTTTATTGAATGGTGAGCAAGTTGATGCACTATCCTTTATTGTGCATCGTGATTCAGCATATGACCGCGGAAAAGTGATTGTAGAAAAGTTAAAAGAGTTAATTCCAAGACAGCAGTTTGAAGTGCCTATACAAGCGACAATCGGAAATAAAGTTGTGGCGCGTTCTACAATTAAAGCGATGCGTAAAAACGTATTAGCGAAATGTTACGGCGGTGACATTTCTCGTAAACGTAAACTTCTTGAAAAACAAAAAGAAGGTAAGAAGCGTATGAAGTCTGTTGGTTCTGTAGAAGTACCACAAGAGGCATTTATGGCTGTACTGAAAATGGATGATAACTAATAAAAAGAAGCCGTACAAACGGCTTCTTTTTATTTAGGGAGCAGAAATCAAAGTATTTAAAGTTTTGGTTAATATTTAGACATCTTTGTATCTCTCCTTTACAATAGTGATGAAGCTTTTGATTGTAAGAAGAAAAGTTATTTGGGGAAGAATGCGAATAGATAAAGTTCGCATAGGATTACAGAAGTAAATAAACCTCCGAAATGCGGAGGTTTTCTTTTTAGAAAGGTAGGAACAGAATTTGATACAAGCTGCATATATTCATATTCCGTTTTGTCAGCATATTTGTCACTATTGTGATTTTAATAAAGTGTTTATTGAACGTCAGCCAGTTGAACAATACTTGCAATATTTAGAGAAAGAAATTGTGAATACAATCAACAAAACGTCTTTTAAAGAAATGAAAACGATTTTTGTTGGTGGAGGAACGCCAACAGCGCTAAATATGGAACAGACAAAGCAATTGCTAGACATTATTAATCGTCGTTTACGTCCGTTTGCGCCAAATTGTGAACTAACTTTTGAAGCGAATCCAGGAGATTTACCAAAAGAGAAATTAAATCTTCTACTAGAAGGCGGTGTAAACCGGATTAGTTTTGGTGTTCAAACATTTCGTGATGAATTATTGAAAAAAATTGGACGGAGGCATACGAGAGAAGATGCGTTTATAGCGATTCGTGAGGCGAAGGAAATAGGTTTTGCAAATATTAATGTTGATTTAATTTATGCATTGCCTGGTCAAACGATAGAAGATGTGAAAGAAACGTTAGAGATTGCATTTACACTTGGGGTTCAACATTTCTCTGCGTATTCTTTAATTGTTGAACCGAAAACGGTCTTTTATAATTTAATGAACAAAGGAAAGTTGAGACTTCCAGGTGAAGACAGTGAAGCTAAAATGTATGAAATTGTGATGGATGCCATGGAAAAGCATGGTTACCAGCAGTATGAAATTAGTAATTTTTCGAAAGAGGGCTATGAAAGTAGACATAACCTCACTTATTGGAATAATGAAGAATACTTCGGTTTCGGAGCGGGTGCTCATAGTTACGTAAATGGCGAGCGGATTCAAAATGTAGGTCCACTAAAGCAATATTTTACGAAAATTGATGAGACAGGTTTGCCCTATTTAGATGTTCATACAGTAACGACACAAGAAAAAATGGAAGAAGAGTTATTTTTAGGGCTTCGAAAAACAGCAGGTGTTTCAAAAGTAGAATTTAGCAAAAAATTCGGCGTAGAGATGAACGACATCTTTGCAAAACAATTACGTCATAATAAAGAACATGAATTGCTTCAAGAAACAAACACTCATGTCTGTTTAACAAGAAAAGGGAAGTTATTAGGAAATGAAGTCTTTCAATCATTCTTGGTGGATTAAACGCTGTATCCCGCTCAAACAGACGGTACATAGAGGTAAATCGAGAAGAGAAACCGTCTGTTTGAGCCCGATTGGCAGGGCTAATTAGTAGCAAAAAAAAACGCTGCTAAAAGTTTCACCTTATCTCATCACGTTTCCGTTGACAATTCAATAGCAACTTTGGTAAGTTAGTAATAGATTTAGCACTCGAAACATAAGAGTGCTAACAGAGGTGATGATGAAATGCTTACGGAACGTCAGCTCTTAATTTTACAGACGATAATTGATGATTTTATCGGATCAGCACAACCTGTTGGATCAAGAACATTATCTAAGAAAGAAGTAATTACATTTAGCTCAGCAACAATTCGAAATGAAATGGCTGACTTAGAAGAATTAGGGTTTATTGAAAAAACACATAGTTCTTCAGGGCGCGTTCCTTCTGAAAAAGGGTATCGCTTTTATGTAGATCATCTTCTTGCACCGCAACATTTGCCTAGTGAAGATGTTGTACAAATTAAAGACTTGTTCGCTCAAAGAGTTTTTGAAGCAGAAAAGCTTGCGCAGCAATCCGCGCAAATCTTGTCAGAACTCACGAGTTATACGGCAATTGTTCTTGGGCCAAAAGTTAGTGCGAATAAGCTGAGAAATGTACAAATTCTTCCACTTGGTCATCAAACAGCGGTTGCAATTATTGTAACTGATACAGGACATGTGCAAAGTAAAACCATCACAGTTCCAGAATCTGTTGATTTGCAAGATTTGGAAAAAATGGTTAACATTTTGAATGACAAGTTGTCTGGTGTACCGATTTCAGAACTGCATAATAAAATTTTTAAAGAAATTGTAATGGTTTTGCGTCAGTACGTTCATAATTATGATAGTGTCATGAAGATGTTAGACGGTACATTCCAATTTCCGTTATCTGAAAAAGTATATTTTGGTGGAAAAACAAATATGCTTGCGCAGCCAGAATTCCATGATATTCAAAAGGTCCGATCATTACTCAATATGATTGAAAATGAAGATGCTTTTTATGACATCTTAAAGAGTAAACAAATTGGCATTCAAGTGAAAATTGGCCGTGAGAATTCTTCTGCTGCAATGGAAAATTGTAGTTTAATTTCTGCGACATACTCAATTGGAGATGAGCAGCTCGGAACAATTGCGATTTTAGGACCGACAAGAATGCAATATTCTCGTGTTATTAGTTTGTTACAATTGTTTACAAAACAATTTACAGATGGCCTCAACGGTTTGTATAAACCGAAATAATAAGAAACTTTCATTTGTAGCGGAGATATCTCCCGCTGCTGATGATTAGTTGAATATAAGAAATTAGATGGCTTGGTTCGTGCTGATTTGTGCCTGCCCTGCCTTTTTAAGGAGGTGAAAGTTGTGGAAGAGCGTAATGAACAAGTGGTAGAAGAAGTAAAAGAAGCGCAAACAGAAGAAGCTGTAGCACCAGAAAATAGCGAAGAAACTGTTGAAGAAAAAAGTGAAGCTGCTCTTTTACAAGAAAAAGTAGATGAATTACAAGCGAAATTGACGGAAACGGAAGGTCGCATGCTTCGTCTACAAGCTGATTTTGAAAACCATAAGCGCCGCGTTCAACTAGATAAGCAAGCGGCTGAAAAATATAGATCACAAAGCCTTGTGTCAGATATTTTGCCGGCTCTTGATAATTTTGAAAGAGCAATGCAAGTAGAAGCAAATGATGAGCAGATGAAATCTTTATTACAAGGGATGGAAATGGTATATCGTCAGTTGCAAGAGGCGCTAGTAAAAGAAGGTGTTGAAGCGATTGAAGCTGTTGGAAAGCAGTTTGATCCACATGAACATCAAGCTGTTATGCAAGTAGAAGACAGTGAATTTGAATCAAATGCGGTTGTGGAGGAATTCCAAAAAGGCTATAAGCTAAAAGATCGTGTGATTCGACCATCAATGGTAAAAGTAAATCAATAATTACATAAATGTAGGAGGTTTCCCCATGAGTAAAATCATCGGTATTGACTTAGGTACAACAAACTCTTGTGTAGCTGTTATGGAAGGCGGAGAGCCAAAAGTTATTCCAAATCCAGAAGGTAACCGTACAACTCCTTCTGTTGTAGCTTTCAAAAATGAAGAGCGTCAAGTAGGGGAAGTAGCGAAGCGTCAAGCGATTACGAACCCAAATACAATCATGTCTGTTAAACGTCATATGGGTACAGATTACAAAGTAGAAGTTGAAGGTAAAAACTATACACCTCAAGAAATTTCTGCAATCATTTTACAAAACTTAAAAGCTTCTGCTGAAGCATACTTAGGTGAAACAGTAACAAAAGCTGTTATCACAGTACCAGCATATTTTAACGATGCAGAACGCCAAGCAACAAAAGACGCTGGCCGAATTGCTGGTTTAGAAGTGGAACGTATTATTAACGAGCCAACAGCAGCTGCACTTGCTTACGGTTTAGAAAAACAAGACGAAGAGCAAAAAATTCTAGTATATGACTTAGGTGGCGGTACATTCGACGTATCTATCCTTGAATTAGCAGATGGAACATTTGAAGTTATTTCAACTGCTGGTGACAACCGTCTTGGTGGTGACGACTTTGATCAAGTTATTATCGATCATTTAGTAGCTGAATTTAAAAAAGAAAACAATATTGACTTAAGTCAAGACAAAATGGCACTTCAACGTTTGAAAGACGCTGCTGAAAAAGCGAAAAAAGATCTTTCTGGTGTAACACAAACACAAATTTCATTACCGTTCATTAGTGCTGGAGCTGCTGGTCCATTACACTTAGAATTAAACTTAACAAGAGCGAAATTCGAAGAGCTTTCAGCTAACCTTGTTGAAAGAACACTAGAACCAACTCGTCGTGCGTTAAAAGACGCTGGTCTTTCTGCGAGCGAGTTAGACAAAGTAATTCTTGTTGGTGGTTCTACTCGTATCCCAGCTGTACAAGAAGCGATTAAACGTGAAACTGGTAAAGAGCCATATAAAGGAGTAAACCCTGATGAAGTTGTAGCTTTAGGAGCTGCAGTTCAAGGCGGCGTACTTACAGGTGATGTAAAAGGCGTTCTATTATTAGACGTGACTCCACTTTCTTTAGGTATCGAAACTATGGGTGGCGTATTCACAAAATTAATTGAGCGTAATACAACAATTCCGACAAGTAAGTCACAAGTATTCTCAACTGCGGCTGATAACCAACCTGCAGTTGACATTCACGTACTACAAGGTGAGCGTCCAATGTCAGCGGACAACAAAACACTAGGTCGCTTCCAATTAACAGATATTCCACCAGCACCACGTGGTATCCCGCAAATCGAAGTAACATTCGATATTGATGCGAACGGTATCGTTAATGTACGTGCGAAAGACTTAGGAACAAGTAAAGAACAAGCAATTACAATCCAATCTTCTTCAGGTCTTTCTGATGAAGAGGTAGATCGTATGGTAAAAGAAGCAGAAGCAAATGCTGATGCTGATCAAAAACGTAAAGAAGAAGTTGAACTTCGTAACGAAGCTGACCAACTTGTATTCCAAACAGATAAAGTTGTAAAAGATTTAGAAGGCAAAGTAGATGCATCTGAAGTAGCGAAGGCAACAGAAGCGAAAGATGCATTACAAGCGGCAATCGAGAAAAATGATCTTGATGAAATTCGTGCGAAAAAAGATGCACTTCAGGAAATCGTACAGCAATTAACTGTAAAATTATATGAGCAAGCTCAAGCTGCTGCAGGAGCACAGCAAGCAGAAGGCGCACAAGACAATGCGGGCGCGAAAAACGACAATGTAGTCGATGCTGAGTTTGAAGAAGTTAAAGAAGATAAGTAATAAAATAAGTAAGATGACAAAAAGTCAAAGTCAAGCGTGCCTTGGCTTTGGCTTTTTTCACGAGTGAAGAAAAGACTGAGGGTACGCGAAGACTTTCGCGTGGGAGTCCAATGTTTTTCTTTTTGCATACTGTAAGTGAGGAAACAGTGTTGCAAAGCACTTTCTTTCGATGTTAAAATTACGTTTATGTGAAAGGATTCGGGGGTTGCAAACTTATGAATAAACGAGATTACTATGAGGTGCTCGGCGTTAGCAAGGGTGCTTCAAAAGATGAGATTAAAAAAGCATATCGCCGTTTGGCGAAAAAGTATCATCCAGATGTAAGTACTGAAGAAAATGCAATTGAAAAGTTTAAAGAAGTGCAAGAAGCATATGAAGTATTAAGTGATGATTCAAAACGTGCGCAGTACGATCAATTTGGTCATGCTAATCCAAATCAAGGATTTGGCGGAGGCGACTTTGGTGGTGGCTTTGGCTTTGAAGACATCTTCAGTTCATTCTTTGGTGGTGGAGGCGGTAGACGTCGTGATCCAAATGCACCGCGTCAAGGGGCAGACCTTCAATATCAAGTTACTTTAAATTTTGAAGAAGCAATTTCTGGTAAGGAAATGGATATTGAAATTCCTGCTGAAGATCCTTGTAATACATGTAACGGTAGCGGAGCAAAACCTGGAACTTCTAAGGATACATGTTCACATTGTTCTGGAACAGGTCAAGTTAGCGTGGAGCAAAACACACCATTTGGTCGTATTGTGAATCGTCAAACTTGTAGACACTGCTCTGGAGCAGGTCAAATTATTAAAGAGAAATGTACAACATGTCATGGATCTGGAAAAGTACGCAAACGCAAAAAAATTAATGTTAAAATTCCAGCAGGTATTGATAACGGTCAACAAATTCGCGTTACTGGTAAAGGGGAAGCTGGCATCAACGGCGGCCCGGCAGGAGATCTATATGTAGTTGTTCGTGTGAAAGATCACGAATTCTTCCATCGCGAAGGTGATGATATTATTTGCGAAATGCCATTCACATTTGCGCAAGTAGCACTTGGGGATGAAGTGGAAGTTCCGACTGTGCAGGGGAAAGTGAAATTGAAAATCCCAGCAGGAACACAAACAGGAACAGAATTCCGTTTAAAAGGAAAAGGTGCGCCAAATGTACGCGGCTATGGGCAAGGTGATCAATACGTAGTGGTACGTGTTGTTACACCAACGAAATTAACATCGCACCAAAAAGATTTATTAAAAGAATTTACAGGTCAAGAGGATAAAGATGATAGCCTATTTGGAAAGCTTAAGCGAGCTTTTAAAGGGGAATAATGGAAATAAAAAATGGAGTTGGTAAATTGTGAAATGGTCAGAAATTAGTATTCATACAGCAGAGGAAGCAGTAGAAGCAATCTCGCATATTTTACACGAAGCAGGTGCAAGTGGTGTTGCGATTGAAGATCCTGCGGAATTAACGAAAGAGCGTGAACAACAATTTGGCGAGATTTATGCATTAAATCCAGCTGAATATCCAGCGGAAGGTGTACTTGTAAAAGCGTATTTCCCAAAGAATGATGCCCTGCAAGAAACAATTACAAATGTAAAATCATCCATTGATTTGCTACCTTCTTATGGAATCGAGATTGGAGCAGCAACTGTATCTGTTAATGAAGTAGATGAAGAGGATTGGGCTACTGCTTGGAAAAAATATTACCATCCGGTGAAAATTTCTGATACATTTACAATTGTGCCAACATGGGAAGAGTATACGCCTTCCTCACCTGAAGAAAAAATTATCGAATTAGATCCAGGAATGGCATTTGGAACGGGAACGCATCCGACAACAACGATGTGCATCCGCGCTTTGGAGAAAACTGTTCAACCGGGAGATACTGTCATTGACGTTGGAACGGGTTCTGGTGTATTAAGTATTGCTGCAGCTAAATTAGGTGCTGCTTCTGTTCAAGCATACGACTTAGATCCGGTTGCAGTAGAGAGTGCGGAAATGAATGTACGATTAAATCATACAGAAAATGTTGTAACTGTTGGACAAAACAGCTTACTAGAGGGCATTGAAGGGCCTGTAGATTTAATTGTTGCAAATTTACTAGCGGAAATTATTTTACTATTCCCAGAAGATGCAGCGAAAGTTGTGAAGCAAGGTGGATTGTTCATAACATCTGGTATTATTGCTGCAAAAGAAAAAATTGTAACAGAAGCGTTAGTGAATGCTGGTTTTACAGTAGAAGAAGTGTTAACGATGGAAGATTGGGTAGCAATTATTGCACGTAGAGGATAAGCTAAAGTTTTCCTAATCAAGTGTTTATTACCCGTTTGTACGGGAGATGTATGCGGAAAGTCTCTCGCTGAAAGCAGTGAGGGACTTACCGTTTGTTTCGTCCAAATTATACCGTTTGGCTCTTTTCGTAAGCATTCGTTTACGAAAAGAGCTAAACTTTACTAAGGTGATAAAATGCAACGTTATTTTGTAGAAGAACAAAATGTAAATGAAATGGCGATTCGTATTGTAGGAGATGATGTGCATCACATCGGAAGAGTAATGCGTATGACGCCTGGTGATCAAATTTATTGTTGTACAAATGGGAAGACGGCAATTTGTACAATTGCTGAAATTACCAATGAATTTGTAAATGCGACTATTGTAGAATGGGTAGAGATGTCAACTGAGCTACCTGTTTTTGTGACAATTGCAAGCGGATTGCCTAAAGGAGATAAGCTTGAGTTGATTTTACAAAAAGGAACTGAGCTTGGAGCAGCGGCCTTTTTACCGTTCCAAGCATCGCGATCTATTGTAAAATGGGATGCGAAAAAAGCTGGAAAAAAAGTAGAGCGTTTTAATAAAATTGTCAAAGAGGCAGCTGAGCAGTCTCATCGCAGTGAGATTCCGACTGTGTATGCACCTGTTTCTTTTAAAGAGCTTCTTGCGATGAGTAAAGAATATGATAGCTGCCTTGTTGCGTATGAAGAGGAAGCGAAACAAGGTGAAAAATCAAACTTCGCTAAGGCTTTAACAAAATTAATGCCAGGACAAAAGGTGCTTATTGTATTTGGACCAGAAGGTGGTTTAACGGAAGAAGAAGTATCTTCTCTTTCTGAGCATGCTTTTGTACCTTGTAGTTTAGGACCAAGAATATTGCGGACAGAAACAGCGCCTTTATACGCGCTAAGTGCCGCTTCTTATCATTTTGAATTAATGGGGTGAGTATATGGCAACTGTTGCGTTTCATACGTTAGGTTGTAAAGTAAACCACTACGAGACAGAAGCAATTTGGCAACTGTTTAAACAAGGTGGTTATGAGCGAACTGAATTTGAAAAAACAGCTGATGTGTATGTAATTAATACATGTACTGTAACAAATACAGGGGATAAAAAAAGTCGTCAAGTTATTCGTCGTGCCGTTCGTCAAAATCCTGATGCGGTAATTTGTGTAACGGGATGTTATGCACAAACATCTCCAGCGGAAATTATGGCAATTCCAGGTGTAGATATTGTAGTAGGAACGCAAGACCGTGAGAAAATGCTTGGCTATATTGAAGAGTACCGGAATGAGCGTCAGCCAATTAATGCTGTACGTAACATTATGAAAACGCGTGTATACGAAGAGCTAGACGTACCATATTTTACAGATCGTACGCGTGCATCTTTAAAAATTCAAGAAGGATGTAACAACTTCTGTACGTTCTGTATTATTCCATGGGCTCGTGGTTTAATGCGCTCTCGTGATGGGAAAGAAGTTATTCGCCAAGCGCAGCAATTAGTAGATGCTGGCTATAAAGAAATCGTCTTAACAGGTATTCATACAGGTGGATACGGTGAAGATATGAAGGATTATAATTTAGCCGGACTACTTCGAGATATGGAAGCGCAAGTAGAAGGGTTAAAACGCCTTCGCATTTCTTCTATTGAAGCAAGTCAAATTACAGACGAAGTAATTGAAGTGTTGCGCGATTCTAAAGTTGTTGTCCGTCATTTACACATTCCGCTTCAATCTGGATCTAATACAGTATTGAAACGTATGCGTCGTAAATATACAATGGAGTTTTTCCAAGAGCGTTTAGACCGCTTAAAAGAAGCGTTGCCAGGACTTGCAATTACATCTGATGTTATCGTCGGTTTCCCTGGTGAAACAGAAGAAGAATTCATGGAAACGTTCAATTTCATTAAAGATAATCGTTTCTCTGAACTTCATGTATTCCCATACTCAAAACGTACAGGAACACCAGCAGCACGTATGGATGATCAAGTACTAGAAGAAATTAAGAATGAGCGCGTACACCGCTTAATTGCATTATCAGACCAATTAGCGAAAGAATATGCATCACAGTTTGAAGGTGAAGTACTTGAAATTATTCCAGAAGAATCATTTAAAGAAGCTGATCGTGAAGGGTTATTTGTAGGATATACAGATAATTACTTAAAAGTTGTCTTTGAAGGTTCTGAGGAATTAATTGGTAAATTAATTAAAGTAAAAATTACGAAAGCTGGTTATCCTTACAATGAAGCACAATTTGTTCGTGTGCTAGAAAATGCATCGCCAAAAGAATCAGCAAGCGCGTAACAGAAAAGCATGCAAACAGTTTTGTTTGTATGCTTTTTTATTTGCTGGAGAAGTTAAAATATGAAAACGCTATACGTTATGATATAATGCTGAAGATTAAGGTTGTCAGACAATCGGTGAGCAAAAAATTCACTACGTATAAGTTGAGGAAGGGCAATTTTAAAATGAACTATGCAAAGTTAATTGATCATACGGCATTAAAACCAGATACAAAAAAAGAAGCAATCGTGACTTTATGTCAAGAGGCGAAACAACATGATTTTGCTTCTGTATGTGTAAATCCAACGTGGATTGAAACGGCAGCAGAATTGCTAAAAGGGACAGATGTAAAAGTTTGTACAGTAATTGGTTTCCCTCTTGGAGCAAATACACCAGAAACAAAAGCATTTGAAACAACAGATGCGATTGCAAAAGGTGCAACAGAGGTTGATATGGTAATTAACATCGGTGCGTTAAAAGATAAAAACGATGCGTTAGTAGAGCGTGATGTTCGCGCTGTTGTAGAGGCAGCAAAAGGAAAAGCGCTTGTGAAAATAATTATTGAAACATGCTTACTTACAGAAGAAGAAAAAGTTCGTGCTTGTGAATTGTCTGTAAAAGCAGGCGTTGATTTCGTAAAAACATCAACAGGATTTTCAACAGGCGGTGCAACAGTAGAAGATGTTGCGTTGATGAGAAAAACGGTAGGACCAAATATCGGTGTAAAAGCATCAGGAGGGGTTCGTGACGAAAAAGGCATGGATGCAATGATTCAAGCAGGTGCAACGCGCATCGGTACAAGCTCTGGTGTAGCGCTAGTAAGTGGAAAAACAGCAACAACTGATTATTAATTTAAAAGCGGAAGCCGCTCGTATAGAACATGAGGACGTTGGAACTCTTGACGTAGAGGCGCTATTTGCCTCGTAGGAAAGAGTGAAGCGACCGATTGTTCTAGCGGCTGCAGCTGGATAAAATAAAAGCGGAAGCCGACTGTTTAGCCCTGTCGGCTAAGGTTCTTTCACGCAGAAGGTGCTCTTTACCTTCTCGCGTGGAAGGTTCTTAGACGTGAGGGGGCTAGGAGGCGCAGCTGGATAAAAAATAAAAGCGGAAGCCGACTGTTTAGTCCTGTTGGCTAAGGTTATTTGACACGAAAAACTAGGGATATTGTATCCAGATGATGAAAAGTAGAAGTAAACATTTTGGTAGAATAATGTTGCATTGGTATAGAAAAATATATCAAAAATGTACGTTTCATGAAAAAAGAAGAGCAAGTGCTCTTCTTTTCTTTTATCTGATAGTTGACCTAAAAGTATAAAATGTATTATAATCGTAAAAGACATGCTGAGAAAGTGTTTACTTTTTGCATGCTGAAATTAGGATGTAAGTGGATGTTTCGGAGGGAGGGAAAGAGAATGTCAAAACAGTCGTTCGTAAAAACGAGTCTTTGGAGGATGCACTTCGCCGTTTTAAAAGATCAACTTCTAAGCTGGTACGCTTGCTGAAGCAAGAAAACGCGAGTTCTATGAAAAGCCAAGTGTAAAACGTAAGAAGAAATCTGAAGCGGCAAGAAAGCGTAAATTCTAAGAGAGGGTGTAATTTATGAGTCTTCTCGGTCGTTTAAACGATGATATGAAACAAGCGATGAAGAATAAAGAAAAAAATAAATTAACCGTTATTCGTATGGTTAAGGCTGCTTTACAAAATGAAGAAATTAAACTACAGAACCCTCTTACAGAGAAGAGGAACTAACAGTTTTAACTCGTGAAGTAAAACAGTATAAAGACTCCCTCCTTGAGTTTGAAAAAGCGGGTCGTGAAGACCTTGTCGATAAACTGAAAAGCGAAATTCAGATTTTAGAAACATATTTGCCAGAGCAATTGACAGAAGAAGAATTGCTTGCTGTTATTCAGCAATCTATCTCTGAAGTTGGTGCAGCTTCTAAAGCTGATATGGGCAAAGTGATGGGTGCTGTTTTGCCGAAAGTAAAAGGCAAAGCAGATGGCTCACAAGTAAATAGGCTTGTTTCACAACTATTAGCATAAAAAAGCGTCTCATTATAATGAGACGCTTTTTTATGTTTTTTTCGAATTGGACGTGATATTACAAGCTTTTTTTTCATACATATGGGATGAGAGGGGGGTCTTCGATGAGAAAGTTGCAGCAAATGAAAAATTGGATTACGAAGCAGATAGACCTACCTGCAGATGTATTCATGATCTGCCGAGAATTACACTTGTTGGGCAGGTACATATTTATATAGAAAATCATCGTGGATTATTGGTATTTAGTGATAAAGAGGTACGGCTTTTATTAAAACAAGGGCAATTATTAATAAAAGGAGATTCATTTGTAATTAAGACAATTCTGCCAGAAGAGCTTTTACTTGAAGGAACTATTGAACAAGTCTTGTTTTTAGAAGATGAAAAAGAAGGGA
>NZ_JBFLUR010000005.1:0-9739 GCF_050473865.1 Bacillus sp. S10(2024)
GCTGGTACAGTAGATATCGACTTGAAAAATGATGCAATCGGTAACGATGCAAACGGCAACCCAATTTACTTTAATGAAATTTGGCCAACAGCGGCAGAAATCGAAGAAGTTGTACAAAATGTTGTAACATCTGAACTATTTAAGAAAGAATATGCACAAGTATTTAACAGCAACGAACGTTGGAACGAAATCCAAACTTCAAACGAAGCGTTATATACTTGGGATAATGACTCAACATATATCCAAAACCCACCGTTCTTTGAAGGATTATCTAAAGAACCAGGTGAAGTAGAAGCACTTTCAGGACTACGCGTTGTTGGTAAATTTGGTGATTCTGTAACAACAGACCACATTTCACCAGCAGGATCTATCGGTAAAAACACACCAGCAGGCCGTTACTTATTAGAAAATGGCGTACAGCCAGTTGACTTCAACTCTTACGGTTCTCGCCGTGGTAACCATGAAGTTATGATGCGTGGTACATTTGCGAACATCCGCATTAAAAACCAAATCGCACCTGGCACAGAAGGTGGATTCACAACATACTGGCCAACAGGCGAAGTGACATCTATCTATGATGCAGCAATGAAATACAAACAAGACGGCACAGGTCTTCTTGTAATCGCTGGTAAAGACTACGGTATGGGAAGCTCACGTGACTGGGCTGCAAAAGGTACAAACCTTTTAGGCATCAAAGCAGTTATCGCAGAAAGCTTCGAGCGTATCCACCGCAGTAACCTAGTATTAATGGGCGTATTACCATTACAATTTAAAGATGGTGAAAGCTCAGAAACATTAGGTCTTACTGGTCAAGAGTCATTTGAAATTCAAATCGATAAAACAGTAAAACCACGCGACCTTGTAACAGTAGTTGCAACTGACCTTGATGGAAACAAAAAACAATTTGAAGTTGTAGCACGCTTCGACAGCGAAGTAGAAATCGACTACTACCGTCACGGCGGTATCTTACAAATGGTTCTTCGTGAGAAATTAGAAGAGTCTAAGGTTTCTAACTAAGTTTAGATTTCAATAATTTTAAATGAACAATAGTTTAGTAGTTTCTAGATTAGTATAAATATTTACACTGTATGAAAAAGGGAAGCTAACGAAAGTTATCTTCTCTTTTTTTATAATTGCGAATCGGCTCGGTATCGTTAAAAAGATTTTTGACATAAAGGAAATAAAACAATCGGTAATTTTTGTTGTTATATTATAAAAGTTTCGGAGGGAACAATGATGAAAGGAAATAAAAAAGAGCTACAAATAAACGACAAATCGATTCGTTATACACATTTCGAAATGGGTTCCAAAACGATTTGCTTTATGTTTTCAGGTTCAGGTTACAATTACGATAAACCATTGTTTTATTACGCGACAATGGCAATGCTCCAAAATAAAATTGATATTGTCCATGTCCATTACTCCTATAATGAGCAACCAACGAAAAATAATATTGAAAAGATAACAAAGATAATGATGGATGATATTAATCCTGTGATTTTAGATGTTTTAAAAAATGGACAATATGACAATTCTATTTTTTTAGGAAAATCACTCGGAACAATACCAATCGCGAATGACTTAATGAAGAGAGAAGAATTCCTAAAGTCAAAAATGATTTTATTTACTCCTCTAATAAATTTTGATTCGATCTTTGACTCAATCTTGAATAGTCAACATCAAGGGCTTTTCGTCATCGGGGATAAAGATCATTATTACAATGCAAATCAAATTGACCAATTAAGTAAATCGAATTTAAAAGTTGATGTAATTCAAAATGCAAATCATTCCTTAAATGTTGGAGAATATGAAACAACAAATTCAATTTTAGCTTTATCAAGGGTAATAGAAAAACTCCAAGAAACCGTTAGGACAAATTAGTGATAAACTGATAGGATCAAAAGTGCTAATTGCACCTCTTTTGCATTTTGTACTTCAAATTTAACCCCGTTACTATTCAAAGAGTTGCATTATTATGCTTTTAAACTTTCAGCACCTGAAGATGCAGGTTGCTGTTTTCCTGGTTTCACAAATACCATGGCTAGCATAGCAATAACGACTGCAATCGCAGCAGCAAGGAACATGGCTTGATATCCAGAAGTACACAGAGCCTAGAAATAAATTGTACTTACAACTGAATGAGTTGGTGAAAGGGTTAAATCGAATCTTACAAGGATTTAAAAATTACTACAGCTTATCTCCAATTGTTCAGAAATGGCTTAGCAAAATAGACTGGTACGTTCTAGAGAGATTCAATCTTTTCTGAAACAAGCAAAGAAATATTCGAAAGAAACATGGTCGTTTTAAGGACATGATAAAGAAAATACCATACACACTCGTGAAAGTAGGAAGCTAGAATAAACTGAAAACCAAAGAAATTTGTTTCAGTTTTCTACTCTACTCAAAACTTGGCATTTTATTTATCACCCATTGATTATTTTCATAACTGAATTCTATTTCTACATCTTTTGTTACATTTGCATACTCGTTATATGTCTCCACTTTTGCTGCTAACTTACCATCCTTTAATTGAGAAGAAGTAATCTTTATATATTTAGTTGCAGCTTTTGAACTTGGATCTCCAATAACATAGTGCATTTTTCCGTCTATTTCTTTTACATATTCACTTTGCATATATTCCGTAATAAATTGTTTTGAGAAATATGTAGACAATGTAGTTTCTAACGCTTTTTTTGTATTATATGCGGGGATGAGCAATTCCCCGTACGAAAAACGCCCCATTGATTTTGAATTCCCTGTGAATGCTCTCGTTTGGATATAGGTGAGTTCTTTTTGTGCATTTAATACTTTGTTTAACATTGCGTCATTAGGTAACGGTTTATCTTTTATTTCATTTGATTTTTTTGTCTTCAGATTTAAAATAACGCCATTATCTGTATATAGATACATATCTCCTGCTATAAAATATAAATAAGATTTAGAAGGTTCAAGAGCTTTGTTATAGATTAATTCTTCACTTCCACCATTGATTTTTCTCTTATACACACCGTCATTTTTTACATAATAAAAAGTATCCCCTGTTATGTTCATCTGTAAGACGTCCTGTATTAATAGCTTTTCTGTATTTTGCTGAACGTCTAACTCGTATATACCGTGCGTAGCTTTATGTGCTTCAAAAGGGAGCGAAAAATCTACAACAGCATATAGTTTTTCATCATGATATACCGCACTAGATATTTCTGCATACTTTTCCTTTGACCAGGTTTTGTTATTCTTGGTAACCTGTCTTCCACGATTTTTATTCCAATGTAGAATACTATCATCTATTGTTTGAGCCCAACCAGTGTATTTAGGTGTAGTTTCCTCTTCTTGTCCTGTTTTCAAATCCATTTTTATAATCCCTACAATATCAAAACCACCATGCTCCGAGTATTTTTTCGGATAAAACAAAGTTTGATCTTTTATATATACGTAACTTGTATCTGTTTTCAATGTATCGAGTTTTTTAGCTGAAATGTCATACTTCATTAAAGAAGGCAGTTCATTTGAACCTGTATTATCATTTGTCGCCATATGGATAAAATATAAAGATTGATTGCTTATATTTATATAAGAGGCATTTACATCTTTTACTAAAAGTTCTGATGTTTGAAAATAATCCTTTGTACGATAAATACCTTTTGTATTCTTACTTCCATTGACCGCATAATAAATCCAACCATCACTTTCGACCATTTTCCCTTTGTTAGAAATGTTCCCAACCGTATTTCCTCTTTTTTCAGCCTCTTTTATTTGCTGCTGTACTATTGAATCAGTTTGTGTATCCTTTTTTTCTTTCTTGACATTTGTTGTATTTGCTGTTTTGTTTTCTGCTTCACAACCAAAAAGAGAAATTGAAATGGCCATGGTTGCAATAATAACTATTGTTTTTTCATAAATGTTCCCCATTGTTTGCCTCCTTATGATATTTCAATAGAATTAAATATTGGTAGTAATTGTCTACTTGCGTTTGATTATACGTGCTTTTGTGAATAAAAACAATTTTCTGTTTATTTTCCATTTGAAGCCGATAACAAGAATTAGTTTTACAAAAGGCACAAAATGTTAAACTCAAAAAAACAGTAATTTTATGTGCATGTACTGATATCGCTGTTTTTTGTATAAATATTCAAAACATAATATATCAAAGACTGTTTTTTTCTCGTATCGATGAGATTTTCGTCCGTTGTGTTGTAGGAGGTTAAACAGACGAAGCAAAATCTTTGATAGTTCCTAGGTGTCTTTTTGTATAGTTTGGAGCAGAAGAGAAAAATAGTCTTTAATCATATACATAGTTTTATATTCACTTAGCTCTTGTTTCCTCTTTATGAGAAGTAATTTCCGCATTTGAAACATAATAGAGGACAGAGTAGAATGGCAATTAGTTCCCCATACAAACACGCTATTCTTTCCTATGATTCTATAGAAAGAATAGCGTATTTTTATTATTTTTGGGATTAATTTCTTGATTTTCATGGAAATGTATTTATAAATCCAAAATATGGTTGACATTACGCGATTACATTCGTAATATTTAATTATAGATTACAAATGTAATACGAGGGGTGGAATTCTATAAAATGAAGAAATTACCTAAAATATCGGAAGCTGAATTGGAAATCATGAAAGTTCTTTGGTCAAGGTCGCCTCAAACAGCCAATGAAGTAATTGAAGTACTTGATGAAACGATGAATTGGAAACCGAAAACGATTCGAACGCTTATTAATCGATTAGTCCAAAAAGAGGCTGTTTCTTACCATCAGGATAAAGGGCGTATGTATGCATATTATCCTTTAGTGTCGCAAGATAGTTATCTGCAAGTAGAAACCAAATCGTTCCTCAAAAGTTTCTGTGGTGCAGCATTTAAACCTTTACTTGTGAATTTCTTAAAAGAAGAAAAACTTTCTTCAGAAGATATTAACGAACTCAAACGTATTCTGGATGAGAAGACTGTGGAAAGTCAGAGGAAGGATAGAGGATGATAGATATGTTTGTAAATGTCTATCTACCTCGATTTTTTGATTGGGTGATAGAAACATCAATTATGGCAAGTATATTAGTCGGATTAATCTTATGTGTCAAAATCTTGCTTAGAAACAAGATAACTCCGCGATGGCAGTACATGTTATGGATGATTTTAATTGTAAGACTTCTATTACCATGGTTACCAGATAGTTCCTATAGTATTTATTCTCTTCTTTCATATAGCTCTGGCGTGTCTGAGATTTTTCAAAAGGATACTACTCCAGCTATACAACAAAAAAGCGTGTCAGAAGATAAAGCGAATCATTCAGTAGCTACAAAAGGAGATAATTACAAATCTAACTCCGTAAATGCAATGAAAGAGAGTGACCAAATAGATAGTAATAAAAAGAAAGAAGATACTACATTTTCCGTTTATAAAGTTACGTTATATATTTGGCTTTTTGGAGTTGCTATTCTAGCGACAATAACTTGTATTACGAATAGACGATTATATTCTTACATAAAAAAGCAATCCAATATTACGGATGAAAAAATTGTTGGGATTTTTGAAAACTGTAAACAATCTATGGGAATTAAAAAGCAAATTCCATTACGGTTGGCTGGGAAAATCTCAAGTCCGACTGTTTTTGGGCTTTTTCGCCCGAGAGTATTATTATCAAGCAGACATATGAAAGTATTGAATGAGCAACAACTACAATATATTTTTTACCATGAGCTATCTCATCTGAAACGAAGAGATATAGCTGTAAATTGGGTTTTGTATAGTTTAATCATCTTAAATTGGTTTAATCCGATTCTTTGGTATGCCTATTCATGTATGCGAGAAGATCAAGAACTAGCCTGTGATGCATTTGCGCTCACCTTTATAGAATCAGAGGAACAAATTGCATATGGACATACAATTATTACTCTTTTAGAACATTATTCAAGTTATTATCAAGCACCGAATCTAGCCAATTTAAGTAGAAATAAACGAACGCTAAAGAGGAGAATTCTTATGATTAAGAAATTCCAAAAGAAATCATATCGCTGGTCTGTGCTTGGAATTATTGCAATAGTTGCTGTTGCATCTATTTCTTTATTCAATGCACCTGTAATAGAAGGAGATCAAAGGCAGAAGGGACAAACGATAGAAAAAAGTCAGAAATCTAAAGATGCTTTCCAAAATGCTGTAGACAGGCTATTTGGTACAGAAGAAAATGCGAGAAAAGAGTGGGGTTTCTCAAAAAGAACATATGAAAGTCGAACGGACTTTTTATACCATGCTGAAAAGGCTTTAACAAAAGAAGAATTTGAGAAGTATGTGCAGTTATATAAAGAGATATTACATATTGAGAAAAAAGGATTAATTAAAGTAAACATGCCTGAAAAATTCCAAGGGAATATAAAAGAGGTTAAAGAAGAGCGTTTAAGCGTAGAAAATCGTGAAAAATTAAATGAACTTCGTAATAAATCTAAACTTTATGAGGATAAGGTAGGGAAGTATCTAACATATACAGTTGAAGAAGCGCAGCAACATGTGGATTTCCAAATTAAGAAGCCAGCTTATACAATTGAAGGATACACCCTCAAGGACGAAAAGGTGGGTTATTACCTTAAAAGAAAACCAGAATTAGTTATTAAATTAGAATATGCGAACGGAAAAGGAAATTATACAATTTCTCAATCACAAGTATTCGGAGAAAGTAAAGATCCGTTCCATCATTTGTTTGTAGTAGAAGAAAACATTGAACAATACGAATTAGAAGGCAATCAAGTATTCTACTCTACTCATAACTCACATAGTAATTTACAAGGTATGAAGATGATTGTTCCTGCAAAAGGGAAAAATAGTGCGTATCAAATTGTCATTATTAATCATAGTTTAGACAATCCAGGGGAAGCAGTGTTCGATAGGAATGTAAATAAAGTGGAACTGGAAAAAATAATGCTTTCAATGCTGAAATAATAAAGAGGTGTTTTGAAGGTTTATATCTTTAGAACACCTTTTAGTTATATTAAGCCTAAATACTAGGAGGAAAAGAAATGCGTTCAAACAAATATAACACCTTAGCATTACTTTGTATGATGTTGTTTTTTATTACTTGGGCATTAATATTTTTATATGGGAATTATAACTATTCTGCTGATGATGCGGGCAGTAATTTTACTCCTGCTGAGATGAGAATATCGATTGTACTTGATATTTTACAGATGGTATTCCTTGTGATGTCTTTTGTATTCGGATTGATTGCATATTATGTTTCAGAGGACAATGGAGGATATGCAGGAATATGTATCTTAACATCTCTCGTCTTGTTTATAGTTTCAGGGTTTTATGATGTTGTAATAGTTTACATATTAGTAACTGATCCAATACATTGGAAGCTTTTTTTCATGTAATTATTAAACAAGAAGTGCTGGTGAAAGATAATATCTCTTTCTAAATAGGATAGCGCCATAGGCCCATCAACTTAAGAAAAATAAACGCCCCAAAACGAAAAAAAATGAGCTGACTTCTCAAAGTAACTACCTGTAGAGAAAGAAAATTTTCGTTTAGGGGGTACTTCAAAACCTTAGCTTGTTGGCATGGTGATGGTGTATCACCATGTTCATAAGAAGGGGAACCACCGTGATCTCCTACAGATTTATTACTTATAACACCAAAACCACCAGGATCTTTTACAGATTTATTACTGATAATACCACCGTCACCTATATTGGTGTCACCTTTGTTTAATGTTGTAACATTAAAAGCTATAATTCCAATTAGCACTAATCCTGTAACCGTTAATCTAAGCTTTTTCATCATTTTAACGCCCTTTTACTGATAACCTTTTTCTTGCTTCATTACTCATATAAAAATATTTACTAGCCTTCATATGATTTTCTTCTGCATAAAATTTATTGGCTAGTCGTTCTGCATATTCTTCAATACAATTCCATAATTCTTCTTTTTTAAAGTATGAAACTCCTGCTGATACAGCGTTTTTCAATTCTGTAGTGATAGATGTATTGTTCATCTTTTCTAAAATTTTAAAGCGATATTGATATTCTTTATTTTTTAAATCATTACAAATAGTTAAACCTTTTTCAATGAGTTGAGATGCAATTTCTAAGTTACCTAATTTTGAAATTTTATCAGCACCTTTTGTTCCTGCCACTAATTGAACAGTTGCTAGCTCGACTTGGGCCTCTACATTTCCAAAACATTTAGCTCTGCTATTCCAATCTCCGTTTACAACATCTTGATTCCACGAATCAGAAATAGCTTGTTTTACAGCATCGAATGTTTCGTCTAGGTGAGAAATGGCATACATAGCAGTATGATGTTTTTTCGTCCCTCAATTTTTAGGAGTCCTTTTTTATTAAAGCTGTTGGGTTTGAGCCACTGGGTTATTGGCAATAGAACAAGAACAGAGATAAGCAAAAAAGGGGCTTTCTCTCCCTTGTGGGAAGTCGCTATTTTTTATACAACAATTGTTGTGCTAACATCAATTTGATGTAGGTATGGTTTTGGTTGTCCAAATTTGGATAGTGGATTAAACTAATGTTCAGTGTCCGAAAGGGTTTGGAGTTGTATTTTTTTAAGTAATGAGATTGCTTGAAAATATTGATATAACAGCCTTTTTGACACCTATTTCCTTCTGTTATATATAGACCTTGATAGACATAATGATGTACTATATTGAATGAAAAATACATGAAGGAAGGACATAAAATGGGGAATTTATTATTGATGATGATTGAACGCGTTGGTTTAATCGTCATTTTAGGATATTTACTTTCGCATATTAAGGTGTTCCGTTGGCTACTGTATAAGCAAGAAGGCTATAAGGGAAGCTTTATGTTAATTGGCATATTTTCATTATTTACAATTGTAAGCAACTACACAGGGATTGAGATTTCTGGTAATACGATTTTGAATGACAACTGGCTACGGGGCGTCTCTTCTTCTAGTACGATTGCGAATACGCGTATTATGGGAATTGGGATTAGCGGGTTACTTGGAGGTCCAATTGTTGGAATAGGAGTAGGATTTATATCTGGTATTCATCGTTATGTGCTCGGGGGAACGACTGCATTAAGCTGTGTGCACTCTCTTCTATTTTAGCTGGTATTGTGACAGGTTATATTGGCTATTTATATCAAAAATGGAATCGCGTTATAACCCCAAAGTTTTCTTCAGTGCTTAGCATCTGTATGGTATCGCTGGAAATGCTTATGATTCTTTTCATAATCGATGACGGCTTGGAGCATTGTGAAAACTATTGCAATCCCAATGATTATTGTAAATGGTTTTGGAAGTTATATTCTATTGTCAATGATTCAGTCCATTATACGACAAGAAGAGCATACGAAGGCATTACAAACGCATAAAGTATTGCTCATTGCTGATAAAACGCTTCCGTATTTTCGCCAAGGGTTAACGGAAGAATCATGTACGCATGTGGCACAAATTATCCATCGCTTTACAGGAACAGATGCAGTATCTTTAACAGATACAGAAAAAATATTAGCACATGTTGGAGTAGGATCTGATCATCATATTCCTTCCCATAGCTTAATTACTGAATTGTCCAAAGAGGTGTTAAAGGGCGGAGAGATTATGAAAGCAAAGTCGCGCGAGGAGATTAATTGTCCGCATGAAGGGTGTTCATTACAAGCGGCAATCGTGATTCCGCTCACATCTCATGGAAAGACCATTGGTACGTTAAAGCTTTATTTTAAAAATCCGAATTCATTAAGCCCCGTTGAGGAAGAGCTGGCAGAA
>NZ_JBFLUR010000006.1:0-8097 GCF_050473865.1 Bacillus sp. S10(2024)
CTTGGATCTCCAATAACATAGTGCATTTTTCCGTCTATTTCTTTTACATATTCACTTTGCATATATTCCGTAATAAATTGTTTTGAGAAATATGTAGACAATGTAGTTTCTAACGCTTTTTTTGTATTATATGCGGGGGATGAGCAATTCCCCGTACGAAAAACGCCCCCTTGATTTTGAATTCCCTGTGAATGCTCTCGTTTGGATATAGGTGAGTTCTTTTTGTGCATTTAATACTTTGTTTAACATTGCGTCATTAGGTAACGGTTTATCTTTTATTTCATTTGATTTTTTTGTCTTCAGATTTAAAATAACGCCATTATCTGTATATAGATACATATCTCCTGCTATAAAATATAAATAAGATTTAGAAGGTTCAAGAGCTTTGTTATAGATTAATTCTTCACTTCCACCATTGATTTTTCTCTTATACACACCGTCATTTTTTACATAATAAAAAGTATCCCCTGTTATGTTCATCTGTAAGACGTCCTGTATTAATAGCTTTTCTGTATTTTGCTGAACGTCTAACTCGTATATACCGTGCGTAGCTTTATGTGCTTCAAAAGGGAGCGAAAAATCTACAACAGCATATAGTTTTTCATCATGATATACCGCACTAGATATTTCTGCATACTTTTCCTTTGACCAGGTTTTGTTATTCTTGGTAACCTGTCTTCCACGATTTTTATTCCAATGTAGAATACTATCATCTATTGTTTGAGCCCAACCAGTGTATTTAGGTGTAGTTTCCTCTTCTTGTCCTGTTTTCAAATCCATTTTTATAATCCCTACAATATCAAAACCACCATGCTCCGAGTATTTTTTCGGATAAAACAAAGTTTGATCTTTTATATATACGTAACTTGTATCTGTTTTCAATGTATCGAGTTTTTTAGCTGAAATGTCATACTTCATTAAAGAAGGCAGTTCATTTTGAACCTGTATTATCATTTGTCGCCATATGGATAAAATATAAAGATTGATTGCTTATATTTTATATAAGAGGCATTTACATCTTTTACTAAAAGTTCTGATGTTTGAAAATAATCCTTTGTACGATAAATACCTTTTGTATTCTTACTTCCATTGACCGCATAATAAATCCAACCATCACTTTCGACCATTTTCCTTTGTTAGAAATGTTCCCAACCGTATTTCCTCTTTTTTCAGCCTCTTTTATTTGCTGCTGTACTATTGAATCAGTTTGTGTATCCTTTTTTTCTTTCTTGACATTTGTTGTATTTGCTGTTTTGTTTTCTGCTTCACAACCAAAAGAGAAATTGAAATGGCCATGGTTGCAATAATAACTATTGTTTTTTCATAAATGTTCCCCATTGTTTGCCTCCTTATGATATTTCAATAGAATTAAATATTGGTAGTAATTGTCTACTTGCGTTTGATTATACGTGCTTTTGTGAATAAAAACAATTTTCTGTTTATTTTCCATTTGAAGCCGATAACAAGAATTAGTTTTACAAAAGGCACAAAATGTTAAACTCAAAAAAAAACAGTAATTTTATGTGCATGTACTGATATCGCTGTTTTTTGTATAAATATTCAAAACATAATATATCAAAGACTGTTTTTTTCTCGTATCGATGAGATTTTCGTCCGTTGTGTTGTAGGAGGTTAAACAGACGAAGCAAAATCTTTGATAGTTCCTAGGTGTCTTTTTGTATAGTTTGGAGCAGAAGAGAAAAATAGTCTTTAATCATATACATAGTTTTATATTCACTTAGCTCTTGTTTCCTCTTTATGAGAAGTAATTTCCGCATTTGAAACATAATAGAGGACAGAGTAGAATGGCAATTAGTTCCCCATACAAACACGCTATTCTTTCCTATGATTCTATAGAAAGAATAGCGTATTTTTATTATTTTTGGGATTAATTTCTTGATTTTCATGGAAATGTATTTATAAATCCAAAATATGGTTGACATTACGCTGGGATTACATTCGTAATATTTAATTATAGATTACAAATGTAATACGAGGGGTGGAATTCTATAAAATGAAGAAATTACCTAAAATATCGGAAGCTGAATTGGAAATCATGAAAGTTCTTTGGTCAAGGTCGCCTCAAACAGCCAATGAAGTAATTGAAGTACTTGATGAAACGATGAATTGGAAACCGAAAACGATTCGAACGCTTATTAATCGATTAGTCCAAAAAGAGGCTGTTTCTTACCATCAGGATAAAGGGCGTATGTATGCATATTATCCTTTAGTGTCGCAAGATAGTTATCTGCAAGTAGAAACCAAATCGTTCCTCAAAAGTTTCTGTGGTGCAGCATTTAAACCTTTACTTGTGAATTTCTTAAAAGAAGAAAAACTTTCTTCAGAAGATATTAACGAACTCAAACGTATTCTGGATGAGAAGACTGTGGAAAGTCAGAGGAAGGATAGAGGATGATAGATATGTTTGTAAATGTCTATCTACCTCGATTTTTTGATTGGGTGATAGAAACATCAATTATGGCAAGTATATTAGTCGGATTAATCTTATGTGTCAAAATCTTGCTTAGAAACAAGATAACTCCGCGATGGCAGTACATGTTATGGATGATTTTAATTGTAAGACTTCTATTACCATGGTTACCAGATAGTTCCTATAGTATTTATTCTCTTCTTTCATATAGCTCTGGCGTGTCTGAGATTTTTCAAAAGGATACTACTCCAGCTATACAACAAAAAAGCGTGTCAGAAGATAAAGCGAATCATTCAGTAGCTACAAAAGGAGATAATTACAAATCTAACTCCGTAAATGCAATGAAAGAGAGTGACCAAATAGATAGTAATAAAAAGAAAGAAGATACTACATTTTCCGTTTATAAAGTTACGTTATATATTTGGCTTTTTGGAGTTGCTATTCTAGCGACAATAACTTGTATTACGAATAGACGATTATATTCTTACATAAAAAAGCAATCCAATATTACGGATGAAAAAATTGTTGGGATTTTTGAAAACTGTAAACAATCTATGGGAATTAAAAGCAAATTCCATTACGGTTGGCTGGGAAAATCTCAAGTCCGACTGTTTTTGGGCTTTTTCGCCCGAGAGTATTATTATCAAGCAGACATATGAAAGTATTGAATGAGCAACAACTACAATATATTTTTTACCATGAGCTATCTCATCTGAAACGAAGAGATATAGCTGTAAATTGGGTTTTGTATAGTTTAATCATCTTAAATTGGTTTAATCCGATTCTTTGGTATGCCTATTCATGTATGCGAGAAGATCAAGAACTAGCCTGTGATGCATTTGCGCTCACCTTTATAGAATCAGAGGAACAAATTGCATATGGACATACAATTATTACTCTTTTAGAACATTATTCAAGTTATTATCAAGCACCGAATCTAGCCAATTTAAGTAGAAATAAACGAACGCTAAAGAGGAGAATTCTTATGATTAAGAAATTCCAAAAGAAATCATATCGCTGGTCTGTGCTTGGAATTATTGCAATAGTTGCTGTTGCATCTATTTCTTTATTCAATGCACCTGTAATAGAAGGAGATCAAAGGCAGAAGGGACAAACGATAGAAAAAAGTCAGAAATCTAAAGATGCTTTCCAAAATGCTGTAGACAGGCTATTTGGTACAGAAGAAAATGCGAGAAAAGAGTGGGGTTTCTCAAAAAGAACATATGAAAGTCGAACGGACTTTTATACCATGCTGAAAAGGCTTTAACAAAAGAAGAATTTGAGAAGTATGTGCAGTTATATAAAGAGATATTACATATTGAGAAAAAAGGATTAATTAAAGTAAACATGCCTGAAAAATTCCAAGGGAATATAAAAGAGGTTAAAGAAGAGCGTTTAAGCGTAGAAAATCGTGAAAAATTAAATGAACTTCGTAATAAATCTAAACTTTATGAGGATAAGGTAGGGAAGTATCTAACATATACAGTTGAAGAAGCGCAGCAACATGTGGATTTCCAAATTAAGAAGCCAGCTTATACAATTGAAGGATACACCCTCAAGGACGAAAAGGTGGGTTATTACCTTAAAAGAAAACCAGAATTAGTTATTAAATTAGAATATGCGAACGGAAAAGGAAATATACAATTTCTCAATCACAAGTATTCGGAGAAAGTAAAGATCCGTTCCATCATTTGTTTGTAGTAGAAGAAAACATTGAACAATACGAATTAGAAGGCAATCAAGTATTCTACTCTACTCATAACTCACATAGTAATTTACAAGGTATGAAGATGATTGTTCCTGCAAAAGGGAAAAATAGTGCGTATCAAATTGTCATTATTAATCATAGTTTAGACAATCCAGGGGAAGCAGTGTTCGATAGGAATGTAAATAAAGTGGAACTGGAAAAAATAATGCTTTCAATGCTGAAATAATAAAGAGGTGTTTTGAAGGTTTATATCTTTAGAACACCTTTTAGTTATATTAAGCCTAAATACTAGGAGGAAAAGAAATGCGTTCAAACAAATATAACACCTTAGCATTACTTTGTATGATGTTGTTTTTTATTACTTGGGCATTAATATTTTTATATGGGAATTATAACTATTCTGCTGATGATGCGGGCAGTAATTTTACTCCTGCTGAGATGAGAATATCGATTGTACTTGATATTTTACAGATGGTATTCCTTGTGATGTCTTTTGTATTCGGATTGATTGCATATTATGTTTCAGAGGACAATGGAGGATATGCAGGAATATGTATCTTAACATCTCTCGTCTTGTTTATAGTTTCAGGGTTTTATGATGTTGTAATAGTTTACATATTAGTAACTGATCCAATACATTGGAAGCTTTTTTTCATGTAATTATTAAACAAGAAGTGCTGGTGAAAGATAATATCTCTTTCTAAATAGGATAGCGCCATAGGCCCATCAACTTAAGAAAAATAAACGCCCCAAAACGAAAAAAAATGAGCTGACTTCTCAAAGTAACTACCTGTAGAGAAAGAAAATTTTCGTTTAGGGGGTACTTCAAAACCTTAGCTTGTTGGCATGGTGATGGTGTATCACCATGTTCATAAGAAGGGGAACCACCGTGATCTCCTACAGATTTATTACTTATAACACCAAAACCACCAGGATCTTTTACAGATTTATTACTGATAATACCACCGTCACCTATATTGGTGTCACCTTTGTTTAATGTTGTAACATTAAAAGCTATAATTCCAATTAGCACTAATCCTGTAACCGTTAATCTAAGCTTTTTCATCATTTTAACGCCCTTTTACTGATAACCTTTTTCTTGCTTCATTACTCATATAAAAATATTTACTAGCCTTCATATGATTTTCTTCTGCATAAAATTTATTGGCTAGTCGTTCTGCATATTCTTCAATACAATTCCATAATTCTTCTTTTTTAAAGTATGAAACTCCTGCTGATACAGCGTTTTTCAATTCTGTAGTGATAGATGTATTGTTCATCTTTTCTAAAATTTTAAAGCGATATTGATATTCTTTATTTTTTAAATCATTACAAATAGTTAACCTTTTTCAATGAGTTGAGATGCAATTTCTAAGTTACCTAATTTTGAAATTTTATCAGCACCTTTTGTTCCTGCCACTAATTGAACAGTTGCTAGCTCGACTTGGGCCTCTACATTTCCAAAACATTTAGCTCTGCTATTCCAATCTCCGTTTACAACATCTTGATTCCACGAATCAGAAATAGCTTGTTTTACAGCATCGAATGTTTCGTCTAGGTGAGAAATGGCATACATAGCAGTATGATGTTTTTTCGTCCCTCAATTTTTAGGAGTCCTTTTTTATTAAAGCTGTTGGGTTTGAGCCACTGGGTTATTGGCAATAGAACAAGAACAGAGATAAGCAAAAAAGGGGCTTTCTCTCCCTTGTGGGAAGTCGCTATTTTTTATACAACAATTGTTGTGCTAACATCAATTTGATGTAGGTATGGTTTTGGTTGTCCAAATTTGGATAGTGGATTAAACTAATGTTCAGTGTCCGAAAGGGTTTGGAGTTGTATTTTTTTAAGTAATGAGATTGCTTGAAAATATTGATATAACAGCCTTTTTGACACCTATTTCCTTCTGTTATATATAGACCTTGATAGACATAATGATGTACTATATTGAATGAAAAATACATGAAGGAAGGACATAAAATGGGGAATTTATTATTGATGATGATGAACGCGTTGGTTTAATCGTCATTTAGGATATTTACTTTCGCATATTAAGGTGTTCCGTTGGCTACTGTATAAGCAAGAAGGCTATAAGGGAAGCTTTATGTTAATTGGCATATTTTCATTATTTACAATTGTAAGCAACTACACAGGGATTGAGATTTCTGGTAATACGATTTTGAATGACAACTGGCTACGGGGCGTCTCTTCTTCTAGTACGATTGCGAATACGCGTATTATGGGAATTGGGATTAGCGGGTTACTTGGAGGTCCAATTGTTGGAATAGGAGTAGGATTTATATCTGGTATTCATCGTTATGTGCTCGGGGGAACGACTGCATTAAGCTGTGCACTCTCTTCTATTTTAGCTGGTATTGTGACAGGTTATATTGGCTATTTATATCAAAATGAATCGCGTTATAACCCCAAAGTTTTCTTCAGTGCTTAGCATCTGTATGGTATCGCTGGAAATGCTTATGATTCTTTTCATAATCGATGACGGCTGGAGCATTGTGAAAACTATTGCAATCCCAATGATTATTGTAAATGGTTTTGGAAGTTATATTCTATTGTCAATGATTCAGTCCATTATACGACAAGAAGAGCATACGAAGGCATTACAAACGCATAAAGTATTGCTCATTGCTGATAAAACGCTTCCGTATTTTCGCCAAGGGTTAACGGAAGAATCATGTACGCATGTGGCACAAATTATCCATCGCTTTACAGGAACAGATGCAGTATCTTTAACAGATACAGAAAAAATATTAGCACATGTTGGAGTAGGATCTGATCATCATATTCCTTCCCATAGCTTAATTACTGAATTGTCCAAAGAGGTGTTAAAGGGCGGAGAGATTATGAAAGCAAAGTCGCGCGAGGAGATTAATTGTCCGCATGAAGGGTGTTCATTACAAGCGGCAATCGTGATTCCGCTCACATCTCATGGAAAGACCATTGGTACGTTAAAGCTTTATTTTAAAAATCCGAATTCATTAAGCCCCGTTGAGGAAGAGCTGGCAGAAGGATTAGCAAAAATCTTTTCAACGCAGCTTGAGCTTGGAGAAGCAGAACTGCAAAGTAAATTATTGCAAGATGCGGAAATAAAGGCGCTGCAAGCACAAATTAACCCTCATTTTCTTTTTAATGCGATTAATACAGTCTCTGCTTTATGTCGTACAGATGTAGAGAAAGCAAGAAAACTATTGTTGCAGCTAAGCGTGTATTTTCGCTGCAATTTACAAGGTGCAAGGCAGCTTCTTATTCCGTTGGAACAGGAATTAAATCATGTACATGCGTATTTGTCGTTAGAACAAGCAAGATTTCCGAATAAATATGAAGTGAAAATGTACATTGAAGACGAACTGCATACTATTTTGCTTCCACCGTTTGTGCTGCAATTATTAGTAGAAAATGCTCTTCGTCATGCATTTTCTAAAAAACAGCCGATATGCCAAGTTGAAATTCATGTTTATGCTAAGCGAAACAGCGTACATTTCAAAGTAAAAGATAACGGTCAAGGGATTGAACCAGAGCGATTAGAGCGGTTAGGAAAAGCAGTTGTATCGTCAAAAAAAAGGAACGGGAACAGCATTATATAATATTAATGAACGGTTAATAGGGTTGTTTGGAAAAGATACAACGCTTCATATTGTAAGTAGACTAGAAGTAGGGACGGAGATTTCCTTTACGATTCCAATTCAAAGAAAAGGGGGAAGCGATATTGAGAATATTAGTAATTGATGACGAAATGTTAGCGCGTGACGAATTAAAATATTTATTATATCGAACGAAAGAGGTCGATATTATTGACGAGGCAGACAGTGTAGAAGAAGCGTTAGAGAAGTTGATAGAAAGTAAACCGGATCTTGTTTTTTAGATATTCAGCTGTCGGATGATAATGGATTTGAGATTGCTAATATACTAAAGAAGATGAAAAATCCACCTGCTATTGTATTTG
>NZ_JBFLUR010000007.1:0-5787 GCF_050473865.1 Bacillus sp. S10(2024)
AGAATCAGAGGAACAAATTGCATATGGACATACAATTATTACTCTTTTAGAACATTATTCAAGTTATTATCAAGCACCGAATCTAGCCAATTTAAGTAGAAATAAACGAACGCTAAAGAGGAGAATTCTTATGATTAAGAAATTCCAAAAGAAATCATATCGCTGGTCTGTGCTTGGAATTATTGCAATAGTTGCTGTTGCATCTATTTCTTTATTCAATGCACCTGTAATAGAAGGAGATCAAAGGCAGAAGGGACAAACGATAGAAAAAAGTCAGAAATCTAAAGATGCTTTCCAAAATGCTGTAGACAGGCTATTTGGTACAGAAGAAAATGCGAGAAAAGAGTGGGGTTTCTCAAAAAGAACATATGAAAGTCGAACGGACTTTTTATACCATGCTGAAAAGGCTTTAACAAAAGAAGAATTTGAGAAGTATGTGCAGTTATATAAAGAGATATTACATATTGAGAAAAAAGGATTAATTAAAGTAAACATGCCTGAAAAATTCCAAGGGAATATAAAAGAGGTTAAAGAAGAGCGTTTAAGCGTAGAAAATCGTGAAAAATTAAATGAACTTCGTAATAAATCTAAACTTTATGAGGATAAGGTAGGGAAGTATCTAACATATACAGTTGAAGAAGCGCAGCAACATGTGGATTTCCAAATTAAGAAGCCAGCTTATACAATTGAAGGATACACCCTCAAGGACGAAAAGGTGGGTTATTACCTTAAAAGAAAACCAGAATTAGTTATTAAATTAGAATATGCGAACGGAAAAGGAAATTATACAATTTCTCAATCACAAGTATTCGGAGAAAGTAAAGATCCGTTCCATCATTTGTTTGTAGTAGAAGAAAACATTGAACAATACGAATTAGAAGGCAATCAAGTATTCTACTCTACTCATAACTCACATAGTAATTTACAAGGTATGAAGATGATTGTTCCTGCAAAAGGGAAAAATAGTGCGTATCAAATTGTCATTATTAATCATAGTTTAGACAATCCAGGGGAAGCAGTGTTCGATAGGAATGTAAATAAAGTGGAACTGGAAAAAATAATGCTTTCAATGCTGAAATAATAAAGAGGTGTTTTGAAGGTTTATATCTTTAGAACACCTTTTAGTTATATTAAGCCTAAATACTAGGAGGAAAAGAAATGCGTTCAAACAAATATAACACCTTAGCATTACTTTGTATGATGTTGTTTTTTATTACTTGGGCATTAATATTTTTATATGGGAATTATAACTATTCTGCTGATGATGCGGGCAGTAATTTTACTCCTGCTGAGATGAGAATATCGATTGTACTTGATATTTTACAGATGGTATTCCTTGTGATGTCTTTTGTATTCGGATTGATTGCATATTATGTTTCAGAGGACAATGGAGGATATGCAGGAATATGTATCTTAACATCTCTCGTCTTGTTTATAGTTTCAGGGTTTTATGATGTTGTAATAGTTTACATATTAGTAACTGATCCAATACATTGGAAGCTTTTTTTCATGTAATTATTAAACAAGAAGTGCTGGTGAAAGATAATATCTCTTTCTAAATAGGATAGCGCCATAGGCCCATCAACTTAAGAAAAATAAACGCCCCAAAACGAAAAAAAATGAGCTGACTTCTCAAAGTAACTACCTGTAGAGAAAGAAAATTTTCGTTTAGGGGGTACTTCAAAACCTTAGCTTGTTGGCATGGTGATGGTGTATCACCATGTTCATAAGAAGGGGAACCACCGTGATCTCCTACAGATTTATTACTTATAACACCAAAACCACCAGGATCTTTTACAGATTTATTACTGATAATACCACCGTCACCTATATTGGTGTCACCTTTGTTTAATGTTGTAACATTAAAAGCTATAATTCCAATTAGCACTAATCCTGTAACCGTTAATCTAAGCTTTTTCATCATTTTAACGCCCTTTTACTGATAACCTTTTTCTTGCTTCATTACTCATATAAAAATATTTACTAGCCTTCATATGATTTTCTTCTGCATAAAATTTATTGGCTAGTCGTTCTGCATATTCTTCAATACAATTCCATAATTCTTCTTTTTTAAAGTATGAAACTCCTGCTGATACAGCGTTTTTCAATTCTGTAGTGATAGATGTATTGTTCATCTTTTCTAAAATTTTAAAGCGATATTGATATTCTTTATTTTTTAAATCATTACAAATAGTTAAACCTTTTTCAATGAGTTGAGATGCAATTTCTAAGTTACCTAATTTTGAAATTTTATCAGCACCTTTTGTTCCTGCCACTAATTGAACAGTTGCTAGCTCGACTTGGGCCTCTACATTTCCAAAACATTTAGCTCTGCTATTCCAATCTCCGTTTACAACATCTTGATTCCACGAATCAGAAATAGCTTGTTTTACAGCATCGAATGTTTCGTCTAGGTGAGAAATGGCATACATAGCAGTATGATGTTTTTTCGTCCCTCAATTTTTAGGAGTCCTTTTTTATTAAAGCTGTTGGGTTTGAGCCACTGGGTTATTGGCAATAGAACAAGAACAGAGATAAGCAAAAAAGGGGCTTTCTCTCCCTTGTGGGAAGTCGCTATTTTTTTATACAACAATTGTTGTGCTAACATCAATTTGATGTAGGTATGGTTTTGGTTGTCCAAATTTGGATAGTGGATTAAACTAATGTTCAGTGTCCGAAAGGGTTTGGAGTTGTATTTTTTTAAGTAATGAGATTGCTTGAAAATATTGATATAACAGCCTTTTTGACACCTATTTCCTTCTGTTATATATAGACCTTGATAGACATAATGATGTACTATATTGAATGAAAAATACATGAAGGAAGGACATAAAATGGGGAATTTATTATTGATGATGATTGAACGCGTTGGTTTAATCGTCATTTTAGGATATTTACTTTCGCATATTAAGGTGTTCCGTTGGCTACTGTATAAGCAAGAAGGCTATAAGGGAAGCTTTATGTTAATTGGCATATTTTCATTATTTACAATTGTAAGCAACTACACAGGGATTGAGATTTCTGGTAATACGATTTTGAATGACAACTGGCTACGGGGCGTCTCTTCTTCTAGTACGATTGCGAATACGCGTATTATGGGAATTGGGATTAGCGGGTTACTTGGAGGTCCAATTGTTGGAATAGGAGTAGGATTTATATCTGGTATTCATCGTTATGTGCTCGGGGAACGACTGCATTAAGCTGTGCACTCTCTTCTATTTTAGCTGGTATTGTGACAGGTTATATTGGCTATTTATATCAAAAATGGAATCGCGTTATAACCCCAAAGTTTTCTTCAGTGCTTAGCATCTGTATGGTATCGCTGGAAATGCTTATGATTCTTTTCATAATCGATGACGGCTGGAGCATTGTGAAAACTATTGCAATCCCAATGATTATTGTAAATGGTTTTGGAAGTTATATTCTATTGTCAATGATTCAGTCCATTATACGACAAGAAGAGCATACGAAGGCATTACAAACGCATAAAGTATTGCTCATTGCTGATAAAACGCTTCCGTATTTTCGCCAAGGGTTAACGGAAGAATCATGTACGCATGTGGCACAAATTATCCATCGCTTTACAGGAACAGATGCAGTA
Source organism: Bacillus sp. S10(2024) (assembly GCF_050473865.1). Classification (NCBI taxonomy): domain Bacteria; kingdom Bacillati; phylum Bacillota; class Bacilli; order Caryophanales; family Bacillaceae; genus Bacillus; species Bacillus sp. S10(2024). The sequence continues at coordinate 3,602 of NZ_JBFLUR010000007.1, forward strand.
TCTTTAACAGATACAGAAAAAATATTAGCACATGTTGGAGTAGGATCTGATCATCATATTCCTTCCCATAGCTTAATTACTGAATTGTCCAAAGAGGTGTTAAAGGGCGGAGAGATTATGAAAGCAAAGTCGCGCGAGGAGATTAATTGTCCGCATGAAGGGTGTTCATTACAAGCGGCAATCGTGATTCCGCTCACATCTCATGGAAAGACCATTGGTACGTTAAAGCTTTATTTTAAAAATCCGAATTCATTAAGCCCCGTTGAGGAAGAGCTGGCAGAAGGATTAGCAAAAATCTTTTCAACGCAGCTTGAGCTTGGAGAAGCAGAACTGCAAAGTAAATTATTGCAAGATGCGGAAATAAAGGCGCTGCAAGCACAAATTAACCCTCATTTTCTTTTTAATGCGATTAATACAGTCTCTGCTTTATGTCGTACAGATGTAGAGAAAGCAAGAAAACTATTGTTGCAGCTAAGCGTGTATTTTCGCTGCAATTTACAAGGTGCAAGGCAGCTTCTTATTCCGTTGGAACAGGAATTAAATCATGTACATGCGTATTTGTCGTTAGAACAAGCAAGATTTCCGAATAAATATGAAGTGAAAATGTACATTGAAGACGAACTGCATACTATTTTGCTTCCACCGTTTGTGCTGCAATTATTAGTAGAAAATGCTCTTCGTCATGCATTTTCTAAAAAACAGCCGATATGCCAAGTTGAAATTCATGTTTATGCTAAGCGAAACAGCGTACATTTCAAAGTAAAAGATAACGGTCAAGGGATTGAACCAGAGCGATTAGAGCGGTTAGGAAAAGCAGTTGTATCGTCAAAAAAAGGAACGGGAACAGCATTATATAATATTAATGAACGGTTAATAGGGTTGTTTGGAAAAGATACAACGCTTCATATTGTAAGTAGACTAGAAGTAGGGACGGAGATTTCCTTTACGATTCCAATTCAAAGAAAAGGGGGAAGCGATATTGAGAATATTAGTAATTGATGACGAAATGTTAGCGCGTGACGAATTAAAATATTTATTATATCGAACGAAAGAGGTCGATATTATTGACGAGGCAGACAGTGTAGAAGAAGCGTTAGAGAAGTTGATAGAAAGTAAACCGGATCTTGTTTTTTTAGATATTCAGCTGTCGGATGATAATGGATTTGAGATTGCTAATATACTAAAGAAGATGAAAAATCCACCTGCTATTGTATTTGCAACGGCCTATGATCAATATGCCATTCAGGCTTTTGAAGTAGATGCTTTAGATTATATTTTAAAGCCGTTTGACGAAGAGCGCATTGTTCAAGCGATTAAGAAATTTAAAAAACGAAAACAGCATGAAATGGCGGAAAAACAAGAAGTACATGCGCCCAATGTATCTAGCAGAATGGAAAAATTAGCGCTACCTATTGATGAATCGATTGTATTAGTGAATATAGAAGATATCGTATATGCTGGATTGTTGGACGGAAAAGTAATTGTGAAAACGATTTGTGATACGTATGTGACATACGATACACTTGCCATTTTAGAAAAGAAATTGCTGCAAACGAATTTTCAGCGTGTTCATCGTAGTTTTATCGTAAATGTAAATCATATTTCTGAAATCCAGCCGTGGTTTAACTCTACGTATAATTTAATTATGAAAGAGGATTCAAAAGTGCCTGTAAGCCGCACATATGCAAAAGAATTAAAGAAGCTGCTTCGTATTTAACGAGCAGCTTTTTGCATTTCATCCTTCCTTTTCTGTAATTGATTTCATATATTTGACGCTCTGTGTTGTAAGTACCTACACAATCGTTTACATCCTATACAATAAAGGCATCAAATCGAAAGAGGTGGAAGGATAGTATGAAAAAATCATCTATTAATCCATGGCTTGTTGTACTTGGTACAGTTATTGTACAAATGGGACTTGGAACGATATATACATGGAGCTTATTCAATCAACCTTTAGTTAGTAAATACGGATGGAGTCTTAATGCTGTTGCGATAACTTTCTCAATTACTAGCTTTTCTTTAGCATTTTCAACTTTGTTTGCGGGTAAATTACAAGAGAAATTGGGACTTCGTAAGCTCATTATGATAGCCGGATTAGCCTTAGGAATTGGCTTGATGCTTAGTTCGCAAGCTTCTTCATTACCAATGCTTTATGTACTAGCAGGGGTTGTTGTAGGTTACGC
>NZ_JBFLUR010000008.1:0-7662 GCF_050473865.1 Bacillus sp. S10(2024)
GATTTCATTGTATATATTAATGATTCTTTGAAGTGGATTCCCAGTATTAACCCTATAAATCCAAACTTCCCAAGACAATTGGTATTAATTATTATGAATTAACTTTATTTGATAAAAAATCCGCTTTAATTTTTAAAAACATTCTTACTTCTTGGGAAAATTTAATTAGAAATGCCCCTGACAAAATTTATTTAACCGGACAATATGAATGGAATGAGAATAATAAAGATGAAGGAGAATATAAAGAATTGCAATTCAACAAACAAGATTTAATAATTCAATTAGAAAAAATTATTACATTTACTCAAAAACTTGAAACAGGTGAATATTACATCTTACATCGAGGTATCTAATTTTCCCTTTCAATACCAAAAAATAAAAAAGAGAGTCTTTTTTAGACCCTCTTTTTTATTGCTTTTATTTACGCTTTACCAAAAGAAATAATTAAGTTGCTTCCTTTTTGAATATCTATGAATTTACCTAATTTTTTATATCTATAAACATTTGGAACCGCTCCATTAACTTTTGATGTTGTTGCTCCTTTAAGATTAGCTTTAAATGCTATAGATTTATTTATATATTGCGTCATTGTTGTAGCTCCAACTGATTTCCCATGTTTATTATAATGATAGGCTAAAGACTCAATTGGATGACCAAAAGATCCTTTATGCCAAGACCAAACACCATCATGACTAAATACTCCATATTTAACCATTAACGAATTATAATAAGCGTTTTCCCCTGGATCACTTCTTAAAGCCGCATCACCTTCGTTAATTTCAGATGATAAAGCAACACTATTATCAATAGTTTGAGCATATGATTCTACAGGTGAAAATAACCCTAATAATAGAATCATAGATAAAACAAAAATACTTGCCAATTTAAAACTAGCTTTCTTCAATACCATAATAACCTCTCCTTCAAAAATACAATAGTTTGCGTATGTAATATAGTTAATTCATTATGTAAATCAACCACATTATAACAATACTATAATGTTAGCGCTTCCTCAACCTATTTATACCAAAATAGGGTTTGTATTCAAGAAAATACAAAAAATGTAAATGTCTATTCGGTATTTCCCTTGTTTTTGGGTGTGAGTGCTGGCTGGGGGTTTGGGGGCTAGCCCCCAAGAATTTAACGTAACTGCATATTGCAAAAGAGAACTGAATAGATCGATAGGACTGGGTGGTTCGGCTGGTACAATTGCTAGTCTAAGTCGAACCATCTAAATCCTCGTTTTTGGTCTGTTCGGCTTGGCAAAAGCTAAAAACCAGCCGAAAAAAGTTTTGCAAGGACAAAATAAAAAAGAAAAGGCGGTAGCCTTTAGGTGAGGATTAACGAACCGACTTTTTTATTTTGAGGGTGGAGATTTTTGAGTGGTTTTCTCAAAAATACGACCCGTTCCTTGCGGAACTTTTAGCCCTATATATAAGAGTGAGAAGAGTAAAGTGAAGAAAGCCAGTAATAGCAAGGGTTTATAAGACATAAGGTGTTAAATTTTTTTAACACCTGTGTTAAAAAAATTTAACACCTATAAAATGGAAAATGATAAATAAAAAAAGATGTCAATATAAATTGACATCTAAAATAAATAAATTGGTAGTTTATGTTTTTTTCTATTACCTTCAATTTTAATATTACGTAAAGCTTTTGAAAAAATTTGTTGAGTCGCTCTATCAATATCATCTTTAGGTGAATTACATAATATATTAGGATTAACAAACCAAGTCCTTGCTGAACAAGTTCTTCCATCTTCAGTTATTACACCAGTTTCTGCCACTCCTAAAACTCCTTTTTCAAGCAATTCATTCATCATTTTTGAAATAGAAGTCCTTGTTTTCCCTAATTTCTTAGCTAAATAACTAGGAGATGCTGCATTCGGTTTTATATCATCATCTTTATTTTTTTCAACAACAACATTTGATTTAAATTCTAGAAATCTTGAAATATCAAATAAAAATGCCTTTTCCGGTTGAGTTAAATAGCCAATTTCACATAAATAATCAATATTCTCTGTAATCATTTGCACAAATCTCACCCGATCCGTAGGTTTTTTCTTTTTACCAATAAAATATTCTTCTCCACCAGACATTTTACTTAATACTTGTAGCATCATGGCTCTTTCTTCTTCAGAAAGTCCACCAGTGCCTTCAAGTTTTTCATAAATACTATTAATTTTGCTATCTCTTTCTTTTGCTTTTTTTTCAACTTGTCCAAAATCAATAATTTTCTTTGTCATATCTAGTTAATTCCTCCTTAAATTGAGGGAATCAACAAAAACACCTATTTTTTGCTATTTGATTATAAATCAAATTATGATAACCTATAACCAGATAATTTTCTTTTAGGTATTTTCGTAGAATACCCTTTTAAAAGAGTCATGTTCCCGCATGGCTCTTTTTTCATTCTATCACGTTTTCAATAACCTGAAAGATGGAAACAAAGTTTCCCCAATTTTTTTATCTTTCCATATCAAATCCTCGATGTTTATTGCTCATTTCCCTCTTATACTCACGTTCAAATTGATTATCTATTCCCTTATTATCCAATTCATTTTTAATAATCGCTCTAAACGTCTTAAATTGCTCTTTAAAGACTTTTTTTGTTTCTTGATATAAAACCTTTATATTTGTCTGTAAATCTCTTATATGAGCTTTTAAAGAACTTATTTCAGTCTTTAACGTCCCCACTTCTTTTTGCAACTGACCTTTTTCTTGTTTCAATGTCCTATTCTCTTCCATCCAACCTTCTGCAGTCATTCGTAAACTTTGATACTCTTTCACAAAATCTGTTTTTCTCAAATGCTCATAATCCTTTTTGATAGTCACCGCTGCATTCACTTGTTTTGTTAATTCTTGATATTGTTCTGGTGATAACACATAATTTCTTGTCTGTTTCTTCTTGATTTCAGCTTTTCCAAACATCTTATCCTGTACTTCTGTTATTACTTCTTTACGCAAAAATGGAATTTTAACAGGTTCATGTGGTACTTGATCCGCAACACGATCTAATTCTTCTTGCTTTTGTTTTACTCTTTTTTCTAACTCTACATAACGTTGGCCAATCAGCTGCAGCTTTTCACTTCCGCTTTCCACTTGTTGCTTCATTGTCTCTAATTCTTTGTACTTCTCAACGACATCACTTTCCAAACGCTTTTTCACCATCTGTAATTCTTTTGCTTTTTCTTCAGCATCTTTCAAATGATGATCGACAACTTGTAATTGCGTTTCTTTTTCTTGTACTTGATTTTCAATAAATGATTTTGTTTCTGCATATTCCTTATACTGACGGACTTTCATGTACTTGTGAGACCCTACATTTGCCCTTTCAAAATCAGGAATATGTTCTTTTGCTAATTCCTCGATATAAGCCGTTTCTAATGTTCTCCAATTCGCAATAAGTTCCGTTCCTTTTCCTTTTATGCCTTGTTGTTGCAAGGCTCTATCCATTCCGACACGCCTCGTTAAGCCTCGACTACTTTCGAAATTCGGTACATAGTTAATATGTAGATGCGGATTTGCTTCGTCATCATGTAACACCATGTTATAGACTGCTAGATTTGGATTACGCTCTTGAAACGCTTCTGCATACCGTTTTAACGCTTCTTTCTTTGCTTCCCTATACTTTGGGTCATCTTTGCCTTCTCCAATCGCTACGATCAATTCTCGTTGCTCATGTGTCTTATCGTCTTTATGTACTTTGGCATAGTAATCATTTATTTTACGATCATTCCGTTTTTGTTTCTCGTTATACTTGTCCACCGCCTCTTGAAAAACATCCTTGTATACACTTCGGATGTCCTTTTGAACAAAGTAAATATTCTCCTCTGACCTGGCTGGATCAATACCAGGATTCCCATGAATGTTTTCTCTGTTATTATGGCTCAACGAACTTTGGTGAGATTGATTAAATGAGATAGACGCCAACATAAAGTGCCACCACTTCCCCTAGATTAATTGATACCATAAGTCTAGCAAAGCGACGAAATGGAGTCAATTAACGTAACCCTATACGTATTTTGACGCTAACGCATCAAAATCGATAGGGGTCTGCGACGCTTGTCGGCGTTGCCGAGCCATGTTTAACATGGCAAAAAGACCTCGGACTTTGTCCGAACCTACAAGGGGAACTCTTCCCCTTGACCCCATCAATCGAACTCCCCAACCCCTCAATCCTTGAGGGGCTCCCTCGCCGGTTGGCAGGGTCAAAAGGATACCTTTTGACAACCACAAGAGGGTTGCATAGTGAGTCTGTCAACTCCTTAATGCTCCTTCATTTCGCTTTCGCTTCATTCTGTCCGCTTACCGTTGACAGACACGATACAACTACCTTTATCTACTTTATTTTTCTATTAAGTAGATAATATAGCATACATATAATAAGGGAATGCAGTACAGATCAGTATACAAGCATTCCCTTACTATAAAAATGTTAATAATATTTTAATGTTGTTGTTACTATATATGTCATGTATAGCAATGATAAAAAGATAAATATATCTAGTGTTAAAAATACATATAATATTATTTTTAGCTTTTTAGATGTATCATTTTTAATCATATATATAATAAATAGCATTGTAGTTGATTGAAATAGCATGGTGAAAAATAAAAATGTAATAGCAAATACCATATTCCCTGGTGTAAATGCAGTATTCATAATGAGTAGAGAACTAATTATATTAAGAATAAGCGTAGTTAGTATAAAAATATATTTATAAATGTTTTTAATTTTGATCGCCTACTTTTTAATTTTTTAGTTGGTAATACAGTTGTTTATTTTTATGGTTATATATAAGTATTTTTTTATTGTTTTCATCTACAATGTAAACATCTTTTTCTTCCCAATCTATTCCATGAGATATATCTTTTTCAATTGAAAATAAAACATCTTTATTTCTAAAAGGAATTGAATTTCGATTAGCATGAATGTTTATTTCATGTTCTTTTACATTGAGGCTATAATCCCCTGAATAATTGGAGAAAAAAGGTGTTAATTTACTATAAATATATAGAATTTCTTCTTTATCGTTTTTTTTATAAAAGTGTGAATTAATAACTTTTAGATCTGATGTTTTTATGTCTTTTGGTATAAGTAAAAAAGCAATAAGACAATAAAATATAACAATAAGAGTAATCAAAGAATATATATATATAGCGGCTATTAGTAAATATCTTTTGTAATTGCTTTGTTTTATTATCTGATTTTGCAAATTTGAATCCTCCTTTAATAAAGAATCAATTGAAACATTAAATAGATTGCTTAAGGCTAATAAATTGGTTAGATCGGGAAGACTTTTTCCTAGTTCCCATTTAGATATAACTTGTCTTGAAATAAATAATTGGCTAGCTACATCTTCTTGTGTCATTTTATTTATTAATCTTAAATGTTTTATTTTTTTTCCAATTTCCATATATGTACCTCCTTTAATTACTTTAATTATTTTAATGTTAAATAGTAAGAAACGCATTGTAGCATCACAATAAAAAGGGCCGCAATGATTTGTTGCAGCCTTTTTTGGTGCTATTTTTATCGTGATTTATCTTCTATTTTTAATAATTAATAATTAGAAAGGTAAGTTATAGGGGGATTGTTAGTATTTTAAAAAAAAACACGCTAAGCAAAAAATACAAAGGAAATCCCTTTCAATCCTCGAATAACCATTGAAAAGCGAGTTCAAGAGCGGATGGAGAGCGTTTTATGCTATTCTAGAGAGCGAGGTGAGAGCGTGAAAAGATACGAATATGTCTTGCTAAATAAGGAAATGAGCGAGCGGCTAGGTATCGGAATAAGCACTTTAAGAAAATGGGCTGCCGCTCTAGAAAAGAACGGGTATGGCTGGGAAAAGAATGAAGATGGAACTCGCTACTATACCCGCTATGATGAAGACACACTTATTTTGTTTAAAACTTTAGTACAGGAACAAAGGTTTAATTTAGAACAAGCTGCAAAGGTTATTGTATCAAGGCGTCAAGGTGGACACTCTTTAGAAAGAGCGGGGGGCGCTCTTCAAAAAAAGAAAAAGGAATCCCAAAATGAAACCCATTCTGTTACCCACTCTTTAAATCCTATATCAGCTGAACCATCTATTTTAACAGAAGAAGCTATACAATCATTAATGAATTATGTAAAAAATCAAGAACAACTTAACAAAAGTCTTATAGAGAAAATCCAAGAAATGGAGCAAGAACGAAACTCTTATTACGCCCTGTTAGAAAAAATTGAGGATGAACGTAAAGCGGATCGTGAGCTCCTTAAACAAGTGGGACAACAATTAAAAAGACAAGAAGAACGAACAAATGAAAGAGATAAAATGTTAATGGAAAATATACGGAGCATTCAACAACTCGCAGCAGCCAAAGGAGAAGAGAAAAAAAAGAAAGGATTCTTCTCTAACTTGTTCAGTAAATAAATGAATTTCAATTATTGTACATGAAATTTTAAAAGAACGAATAATATGCAGGATTTTATACAGTTTTTTGGCTAATCCAGTAACAAACGAGAACCAGAAAACCTGCGTCAAGATAGGAATGTATAAAAAGATGCATAGAGTAATAGAAAAGGATAAAGGAGAATCCCTACTCTCACAAGGGATTCTCCTTTATCCTTGCTACCGATAATAGGATGTTATGTTAACTGAATTTGAATAGATTATACAATCTAAAAAACACGATACATGCCTTTTTTTAAATGGTACAATGGAGAAAAAAAGGGGGACTTATATGAAGAAAAAGTTATTTGTTTCCCTCTTTTTGATATGCAGTCTGTTTGGTTGTAATCAAAATCATCAAAATGTAGTTATAAATAAAAAGAAAACAAAGGAGAAGGTTAATATGTTTAACACATCTCAAAATCAGAAGATGGACGAGAATGAGTTCTGGAAAATTATTGATATGTTTGATTGGGAGCATGAAGGTGATGACGAAGCGGTTTTGGAAAAGGCGGTAAACTATTTAAGTGAAAGTTCCAATGAAGATATATTTGCTTTTGAGGACATACTCTCGAAATTGCTTTACGATTTGGACGGTATTGAATATGCAAAGAACATTGGTGAGTATGCCTATGTAAACGAAGAAGAATTTTTCTCCGTAGACAATTTTCTGTATGCAAGATGTGTGGTTGTAGCAAATGGACGGGACTTCTATTACGAAGTTTTACAAAATCCTGAGGAAATGCCGAAGGACATAGAGTTTGAATCTTTATTGAGTGTAGCTAGAGAAGCATATGAACAGAAAAATGACGAAGAATTTGATTATATGCCAAAGTTTGATTATGAAACATATAGCAATAAAGACAAATGGAGAGAATAAATTCCTAAACTTGAACAAATACATACAAACCTGAACTTCCGAGAACGAATTTTACGTCAACTAGCTTCTTTTGTAGAGGCTAGTTTTTTTGCTTAGCATGGTTTTTTTCTGAAATGCTGGCGGTACCCCTGTTTGGCCTGATAAAAGATAAAAAAACCAACCTCGTTATATAGATATAGTTTGTTATAATGCTATAAACAGAAAAAAATAAAAAGGGGAAAATTATGACATTAGAACATGAATTCTTTTTAATAAAAAAAAACATAGATATGAAATACATTTGGAAATTAAATAAAAATGAATTAGATTTTATTGATATGGTTACAATTCATGACGATTTCATTGT
>NZ_JBFLUR010000009.1:0-7668 GCF_050473865.1 Bacillus sp. S10(2024)
TATCTATAAACATTTGGAACCGCTCCATTAACTTTTGATGTTGTTGCTCCTTTAAGATTAGCTTTAAATGCTATAGATTTATTTATATATTGCGTCATTGTTGTAGCTCCAACTGATTTCCCATGTTTATTATAATGATAGGCTAAAGACTCAATTGGATGACCAAAAGATCCTTTATGCCAAGACCAAACACCATCATGACTAAATACTCCATATTTAACCATTAACGAATTATAATAAGCGTTTTCCCCTGGATCACTTCTTAAAGCCGCATCACCTTCGTTAATTTCAGATGATAAAGCAACACTATTATCAATAGTTTGAGCATATGATTCTACAGGTGAAAATAACCCTAATAATAGAATCATAGATAAAACAAAAATACTTGCCAATTTAAAACTAGCTTTCTTCAATACCATAATAACCTCTCCTTCAAAAATACAATAGTTTGCGTATGTAATATAGTTAATTCATTATGTAAATCAACCACATTATAACAATACTATAATGTTAGCGCTTCCTCAACCTATTTATACCAAAATAGGGTTTGTATTCAAGAAAATACAAAAAATGTAAATGTCTATTCGGTATTTCCCTTGTTTTTGGGTGTGAGTGCTGGCTGGGGGTTTGGGGGCTAGCCCCCAAGAATTTAACGTAACTGCATATTGCAAAAGAGAACTGAATAGATCGATAGGACTGGGTGGTTCGGCTGGTACAATTGCTAGTCTAAGTCGAACCATCTAAATCCTCGTTTTTGGTCTGTTCGGCTTGGCAAAAGCTAAAAACCAGCCGAAAAAAGTTTTGCAAGGACAAAATAAAAAAGAAAAGGCTGTAGCCTTTAGGTGAGGATTAACGAACCGACTTTTTTATTTTGAGGGTGGAGATTTTTGAGTGGTTTTCTCAAAAATACGACCCGTTCCTTGCGGAACTTTTAGCCCTATATATAAGAGTGAGAAGAGTAAAGTGAAGAAAGCCAGTAATAGCAAGGGTTTATAAGACATAAGGTGTTAAATTTTTTTAACACCTGTGTTAAAAAAATTTAACACCTATAAAATGGAAAATGATAAATAAAAAAAGATGTCAATATAAATTGACATCTAAAATAAATAAATTGGTAGTTTATGTTTTTTTCTATTACCTTCAATTTTAATATTACGTAAAGCTTTTGAAAAAATTTGTTGAGTCGCTCTATCAATATCATCTTTAGGTGAATTACATAATATATTAGGATTAACAAACCAAGTCCTTGCTGAACAAGTTCTTCCATCTTCAGTTATTACACCAGTTTCTGCCACTCCTAAAACTCCTTTTTCAAGCAATTCATTCATCATTTTTGAAATAGAAGTCCTTGTTTTCCCTAATTTCTTAGCTAAATAACTAGGAGATGCTGCATTCGGTTTATATCATCATCTTTATTTTTTTCAACAACAACATTTGATTTAAATTCTAGAAATCTTGAAATATCAAATAAAAATGCCTTTTCCGGTTGAGTTAAATAGCCAATTTCACATAAATAATCAATATTCTCTGTAATCATTTGCACAAATCTCACCCGATCCGTAGGTTTTTTTCTTTTTACCAATAAAATATTCTTCTCCACCAGACATTTTACTTAATACTTGTAGCATCATGGCTCTTTCTTCTTCAGAAAGTCCACCAGTGCCTTCAAGTTTTTCATAAATACTATTAATTTTGCTATCTCTTTCTTTTGCTTTTTTTTCAACTTGTCCAAAATCAATAATTTTCTTTGTCATATCTAGTTAATTCCTCCTTAAATTGAGGGAATCAACAAAAACACCTATTTTTTGCTATTTGATTATAAATCAAATTATGATAACCTATAACCAGATAATTTTCTTTTAGGTATTTTCGTAGAATACCCTTTTAAAAGAGTCATGTTCCCGCATGGCTCTTTTTTCATTCTATCACGTTTTCAATAACCTGAAAGATGGAAACAAAGTTTCCCCAATTTTTTTATCTTTCCATATCAAATCCTCGATGTTTATTGCTCATTTCCCTCTTATACTCACGTTCAAATTGATTATCTATTCCCTTATTATCCAATTCATTTTTAATAATCGCTCTAAACGTCTTAAATTGCTCTTTAAAGACTTTTTTTGTTTCTTGATATAAAACCTTTATATTTGTCTGTAAATCTCTTATATGAGCTTTTAAAGAACTTATTTCAGTCTTTAACGTCCCCACTTCTTTTTGCAACTGACCTTTTTCTTGTTTCAATGTCCTATTCTCTTCCATCCAACCTTCTGCAGTCATTCGTAAACTTTGATACTCTTTCACAAAATCTGTTTTTCTCAAATGCTCATAATCCTTTTTGATAGTCACCGCTGCATTCACTTGTTTTGTTAATTCTTGATATTGTTCTGGTGATAACACATAATTTCTTGTCTGTTTCTTCTTGATTTCAGCTTTTCCAAACATCTTATCCTGTACTTCTGTTATTACTTCTTTACGCAAAAATGGAATTTTAACAGGTTCATGTGGTACTTGATCCGCAACACGATCTAATTCTTCTTGCTTTTGTTTTACTCTTTTTTCTAACTCTACATAACGTTGGCCAATCAGCTGCAGCTTTTCACTTCCGCTTTCCACTTGTTGCTTCATTGTCTCTAATTCTTTGTACTTCTCAACGACATCACTTTCCAAACGCTTTTTCACCATCTGTAATTCTTTTGCTTTTTCTTCAGCATCTTTCAAATGATGATCGACAACTTGTAATTGCGTTTCTTTTTCTTGTACTTGATTTTCAATAAATGATTTTGTTTCTGCATATTCCTTATACTGACGGACTTTCATGTACTTGTGAGACCCTACATTTGCCCTTTCAAAATCAGGAATATGTTCTTTTGCTAATTCCTCGATATAAGCCGTTTCTAATGTTCTCCAATTCGCAATAAGTTCCGTTCCTTTTCCTTTTATGCCTTGTTGTTGCAAGGCTCTATCCATTCCGACACGCCTCGTTAAGCCTCGACTACTTTCGAAATTCGGTACATAGTTAATATGTAGATGCGGATTTGCTTCGTCATCATGTAACACCATGTTATAGACTGCTAGATTTGGATTACGCTCTTGAAACGCTTCTGCATACCGTTTTAAACGCTTCTTTCTTTGCTTCCCTATACTTTGGGTCATCTTTGCCTTCTCCAATCGCTACGATCAATTCTCGTTGCTCATGTGTCTTATCGTCTTTATGTACTTTGGCATAGTAATCATTTATTTTACGATCATTCCGTTTTTGTTTCTCGTTATACTTGTCCACCGCCTCTTGAAAAACATCCTTGTATACACTTCGGATGTCCTTTTGAACAAAGTAAATATTCTCCTCTGACCTGGCTGGATCAATACCAGGATTCCCATGAATGTTTTCTCTGTTATTATGGCTCAACGAACTTTGGTGAGATTGATTAAATGAGATAGACGCCAACATAAAGTGCCACCACTTCCCCTAGATTAATTGATACCATAAGTCTAGCAAAGCGACGAAATGGAGTCAATTAACGTAACCCTATACGTATTTTGACGCTAACGCATCAAAATCGATAGGGGTCTGCGACGCTTGTCGGCGTTGCCGAGCCATGTTTAACATGGCAAAAAGACCTCGGACTTTGTCCGAACCTACAAGGGGAACTCTTCCCCTTGACCCCATCAATCGAACTCCCCAACCCCTCAATCCTTGAGGGGCTCCCTCGCCGGTTGGCAGGGTCAAAAGGATACCTTTTGACAACCACAAGAGGGTTGCATAGTGAGTCTGTCAACTCCTTAATGCTCCTTCATTTCGCTTTCGCTTCATTCTGTCCGCTTACCGTTGACAGACACGATACAACTACCTTTATCTACTTTATTTTTCTATTAAGTAGATAATATAGCATACATATAATAAGGGAATGCAGTACAGATCAGTATACAAGCATTCCCTTACTATAAAAATGTTAATAATATTTTAATGTTGTTGTTACTATATATGTCATGTATAGCAATGATAAAAAGATAAATATATCTAGTGTTAAAAATACATATAATATTATTTTTAGCTTTTTAGATGTATCATTTTTAATCATATATATAATAAATAGCATTGTAGTTGATTGAAATAGCATGGTGAAAAATAAAAATGTAATAGCAAATACCATATTCCCTGGTGTAAATGCAGTATTCATAATGAGTAGAGAACTAATTATATTAAGAATAAGCGTAGTTAGTATAAAAATATATTTATAAATGTTTTTAATTTTGATCGCCTACTTTTTAATTTTTTAGTTGGTAATACAGTTGTTTATTTTTATGGTTATATATAAGTATTTTTTTATTGTTTTCATCTACAATGTAAACATCTTTTTCTTCCCAATCTATTCCATGAGATATATCTTTTTCAATTGAAAATAAAACATCTTTATTTCTAAAAGGAATTGAATTTCGATTAGCATGAATGTTTATTTCATGTTCTTTTACATTGAGGCTATAATCCCCTGAATAATTGGAGAAAAAAGGTGTTAATTTACTATAAATATATAGAATTTCTTCTTTATCGTTTTTTTTATAAAAGTGTGAATTAATAACTTTTAGATCTGATGTTTTTATGTCTTTTGGTATAAGTAAAAAAGCAATAAGACAATAAAATATAACAATAAGAGTAATCAAAGAATATATATATATAGCGGCTATTAGTAAATATCTTTTGTAATTGCTTTGTTTTATTATCTGATTTTGCAAATTTGAATCCTCCTTTAATAAAGAATCAATTGAAACATTAAATAGATTGCTTAAGGCTAATAAATTGGTTAGATCGGGAAGACTTTTTCCTAGTTCCCATTTAGATATAACTTGTCTTGAAATAAATAATTGGCTAGCTACATCTTCTTGTGTCATTTTATTTATTAATCTTAAATGTTTTATTTTTTTTCCAATTTCCATATATGTACCTCCTTTAATTACTTTAATTATTTTAATGTTAAATAGTAAGAAACGCATTGTAGCATCACAATAAAAAGGGCCGCAATGATTTGTTGCAGCCTTTTTTGGTGCTATTTTTATCGTGATTTATCTTCTATTTTTAATAATTAATAATTAGAAAGGTAAGTTATAGGGGGATTGTTAGTATTTTAAAAAAAAACACGCTAAGCAAAAAATACAAAGGAAATCCCTTTCAATCCTCGAATAACCATTGAAAAGCGAGTTCAAGAGCGGATGGAGAGCGTTTTATGCTATTCTAGAGAGCGAGGTGAGAGCGTGAAAAGATACGAATATGTCTTGCTAAATAAGGAAATGAGCGAGCGGCTAGGTATCGGAATAAGCACTTTAAGAAAATGGGCTGCCGCTCTAGAAAAGAACGGGTATGGCTGGGAAAAGAATGAAGATGGAACTCGCTACTATACCCGCTATGATGAAGACACACTTATTTTGTTTAAAACTTTAGTACAGGAACAAAGGTTTAATTTAGAACAAGCTGCAAAGGTTATTGTATCAAGGCGTCAAGGTGGACACTCTTTAGAAAGAGCGGGGGGCGCTCTTCAAAAAAAGAAAAAGGAATCCCAAAATGAAACCCATTCTGTTACCCACTCTTTAAATCCTATATCAGCTGAACCATCTATTTTAACAGAAGAAGCTATACAATCATTAATGAATTATGTAAAAAATCAAGAACAACTTAACAAAAGTCTTATAGAGAAAATCCAAGAAATGGAGCAAGAACGAAACTCTTATTACGCCCTGTTAGAAAAAATTGAGGATGAACGTAAAGCGGATCGTGAGCTCCTTAAACAAGTGGGACAACAATTAAAAAGACAAGAAGAACGAACAAATGAAAGAGATAAAATGTTAATGGAAAATATACGGAGCATTCAACAACTCGCAGCAGCCAAAGGAGAAGAGAAAAAAAAGAAAGGATTCTTCTCTAACTTGTTCAGTAAATAAATGAATTTCAATTATTGTACATGAAATTTTAAAAGAACGAATAATATGCAGGATTTTATACAGTTTTTTGGCTAATCCAGTAACAAACGAGAACCAGAAAACCTGCGTCAAGATAGGAATGTATAAAAAGATGCATAGAGTAATAGAAAAGGATAAAGGAGAATCCCTACTCTCACAAGGGATTCTCCTTTATCCTTGCTACCGATAATAGGATGTTATGTTAACTGAATTTGAATAGATTATACAATCTAAAAAACACGATACATGCCTTTTTTTAAATGGTACAATGGAGAAAAAAAGGGGGACTTATATGAAGAAAAAGTTATTTGTTTCCCTCTTTTTGATATGCAGTCTGTTTGGTTGTAATCAAAATCATCAAAATGTAGTTATAAATAAAAAGAAAACAAAGGAGAAGGTTAATATGTTTAACACATCTCAAAATCAGAAGATGGACGAGAATGAGTTCTGGAAAATTATTGATATGTTTGATTGGGAGCATGAAGGTGATGACGAAGCGGTTTTGGAAAAGGCGGTAAACTATTTAAGTGAAAGTTCCAATGAAGATATATTTGCTTTTGAGGACATACTCTCGAAATTGCTTTACGATTTGGACGGTATTGAATATGCAAAGAACATTGGTGAGTATGCCTATGTAAACGAAGAAGAATTTTTCTCCGTAGACAATTTTCTGTATGCAAGATGTGTGGTTGTAGCAAATGGACGGGACTTCTATTACGAAGTTTTACAAAATCCTGAGGAAATGCCGAAGGACATAGAGTTTGAATCTTTATTGAGTGTAGCTAGAGAAGCATATGAACAGAAAAATGACGAAGAATTTGATTATATGCCAAAGTTTGATTATGAAACATATAGCAATAAAGACAAATGGAGAGAATAAATTCCTAAACTTGAACAAATACATACAAACCTGAACTTCCGAGAACGAATTTTACGTCAACTAGCTTCTTTTGTAGAGGCTAGTTTTTTTGCTTAGCATGGTTTTTTTCTGAAATGCTGGCGGTACCCCTGTTTGGCCTGATAAAAGATAAAAAAACCAACCTCGTTATATAGATATAGTTTGTTATAATGCTATAAACAGAAAAAAATAAAAAGGGGAAAATTATGACATTAGAACATGAATTCTTTTTAATAAAAAAAAACATAGATATGAAATACATTTGGAAATTAAATAAAAATGAATTAGATTTTATTGATATGGTTACAATTCATGACGATTTCATTGTATATATTAATGATTCTTTGAAGTGGATTCCCAGTATTAACCCTATAAATCCAAACTTCCCAAGACAATTTGGTATTAATTATTATGAATTAACTTTATTTGATAAAAAATCCGCTTTAATTTTTAAAAACATTCTTACTTCTTGGGAAAATTTAATTAGAAATGCCCCTGACAAAATTTATTTAACCGGACAATATGAATGGAATGAGAATAATAAAGATGAAGGAGAATATAAAGAATTGCAATTCAACAAACAAGATTTAATAATTCAATTAGAAAAAATTATTACATTTACTCAAAAACTTGAAACAGGTGAATATTACATCTTACATCGAGGTATCTAATTTTCCCTTTCAATACCAAAAAATAAAAAAGAGAGTCTTTTTTAGACCCTCTTTTTTATTGCTTTTATTTACGCTTTACCAAAGAAATAATTAAGTTGCTTCCTTTTTGAATATCTATGAATTTACCTAATTTTTTATATCTATAAACATTTG
>NZ_JBFLUR010000010.1:0-7615 GCF_050473865.1 Bacillus sp. S10(2024)
TAGTTTGAGCATATGATTCTACAGGTGAAAATAACCCTAATAATAGAATCATAGATAAAACAAAAATACTTGCCAATTTAAAACTAGCTTTCTTCAATACCATAATAACCTCTCCTTCAAAAATACAATAGTTTGCGTATGTAATATAGTTAAATCATTATGTAAATCAACCACATTATAACAATACTATAATGTTAGCGCTTCCTCAACCTATTTATACCAAAATAGGGTTTGTATTCAAGAAAATACAAAAAATGTAAATGTCTATTCGGTATTTCCCTTGTTTTTGGGTGTGAGTGCTGGCTGGGGGTTTGGGGGCTAGCCCCAAGAATTTAACGTAACTGCATATTGCAAAAGAGAACTGATAGATCGATAGGACTGGTGGTTCGGCTGGTACAATTGCTAGTCTAAGTAGAACATCTAAATCCTCGTTTTTGGTCTGTTCGGCCTTGGCAAAAGCTAAAAACCAGCCGAAAAAAGTTTTGCAAGGACAAAATAAAAAAGAAAAGGCGGTAGCCTTTAGGTGAGGATTAACGAACCGACTTTTTTATTTTGAGGGTGGAGATTTTTGAGTGGTTTTCTCAAAAATACGACCCGTTCCTTGCGGAACTTTTAGCCCTATATATAAGAGTGAGAAGAGTAAAGTGAAGAAAGCCAGTAATAGCAAGGGTTTATAAGACATAAGGTGTTAAATTTTTTTAACACCTGTGTTAAAAAAAATTTAACACCTATAAATGGAAAATGATAAATAAAAAAAGATGTCAATATAAATTGACATCTAAAATAAATAAATTGGTAGTTTATGTTTTTTTCTATTACCTTCAATTTTAATATTACGTAAACTTTTGAAAAAATTTGTTGAGTCGCTCTATCAATATCATCTTTAGGTGAATTACATAATATATTAGGATTAACAAACCAAGTCCTTGCTGAACAAGTTCTTCCATCTTCAGTTATTACACCAGTTTCTGCCACTCCTAAACTCCTTTTTCAAGCAATTCATTCATCATTTTTGAAATAGAAGTCCTTGTTTTCCCTAATTTCTTAGCTAAATAACTAGGAGATCTGCATTCGGTTTTATATCATCATCTTTATTTTTTTCAACAACAACATTTGATTTAAATTCTAGAAATCTTGAAATATCAAATAAAATGCCTTTTCCGGTTGAGTTAAATAGCCAATTTCACATAATAATCAATATTCTCTGTAATCATTTGCACAAATCTCACCCGATCCGTAGGTTTTTTTCTTTTACCAATAAAATATTCTTCTCCACCAGACATTTTACTTAATACTTGTAGCATCATGGCTCTTTCTTCTTCAGAAAGTCCACCAGTGCTTCAAGTTTTTCATAAATACTATTAATTTTGCTATCTCTTTCTTTTGCTTTTTTTCAACTTGTCCAAAATCAATAATTTTCTTTGTCCATATCTAGTTAATTCCTCCTTAATTGAGGGAATCAACAAAAACACCTATTTTTTGCTATTTGATTATAAATCAAATTATGATAACCTATAACCAGATATTTTCTTTTAGGTATTTTCGTAGAATACCCTTTTAAAAGAGTCATGTTCCCGCATGGCTCTTTTTTCATTCTATCACGTTTTCAATAACCTGAAAGATGGAAACAAAGTTTCCCCAATTTTTTTATCTTTCCATATCAAATCCTCGATGTTTATTGCTCATTTCCCTCTTATACTCACGTTCAAATTGATTATCTATTCCCTTATTATCCAATTCATTTTTAATAATCGCTCTAAACGTCTTAAATTGCTCTTTAAGACTTTTTTTGTTTCTTGATATAAAACCTTTATATTTGTCTGTAAATCTCTTATATGAGCTTTTAAAGAACTTATTTCAGTCTTTAACGTCCCCACTTCTTTTGCAACTGACCTTTTTCTTGTTTCAATGTCCTATTCTCTTCCATCCAACCTTCTGCAGTCATTCGTAAACTTTGATACTCTTTCACAAAAATCTGTTTTTCTCAAATGCTCATAATCCTTTTTGATAGTCACCGCTGCATTCACTTGTTTTGTTAATTCTTGATATTGTTCTGGTGATAACACATAATTTCTTGACTGTTTCTTCTTGATTTCAGCTTTTCCAAACATCTTATCCTGTACTTCTGTATTACTTCTTTACGCAAAAATGGAATTTTAACAGTTCATGTGGTACTTGATCCGCAACACGATCTAATTCTTCTTGCTTTTGTTTTACTCTTTTTTCTAACTCTACATAACGTTGGCCAATCAGCTGCAGCTTTTCACTTCCGCTTTCCACTTGTTTGCTTCATTGTCTCTAATTCTTTGTACTTCTCAACGACATCACTTTCCAAACGCTTTTTCACATCTGTAATTCTTTTGCTTTTTCTTCAGCATCTTTCAAATGATGATCGACAACTTGTAATTGCGTTTCTTTTTCTTGTACTTGATTTTCAATAAATGATTTTGTTTCTGCATATTCCTTATACTGACGGACTTTCATGTACTTGTGAGACCCTACATTTGCCCTTTCAAAATCAGGAATATGTTCTTTTGCTAATTCCTCGATATAAGCCGTTCTAATGTTCTCCAATTCGCAATAAGTTCCGTCCTTTTCCTTTTATGCCTTGTTGTTGCAAGGCTCTATCCATTCCGACACGCCTCGTTAAGCCTCGACTACTTTCGAAATTCGGTACATAGTTTAATATGTAGATGCGGATTTGCTTCGTCATCATGTAACACCAATGTTATAGACTGCTAGATTTGGATTACGCTCTTGAAACGCTTCTGCATACGTTTTAACGCTTCTTTCTTTGCTTCCCTATACTTTGGGTCATCTTTGCCTTCTCCAATCGCTACGATCAATTCTCGTTGCTCATGTGTCTTATCGTCTTTATGTACTTTGGCATAGTAATCATTTATTTTACGATCATTCCGTTTTTGTTTCTCGTTATACTTGTCCACCGCCTCTTGAAAAACATCCTTGTATACACTTCGGATGTCCTTTTGAACAAAGTAAATATTCTCCTCTGACCTGGCTGGATCAATACCAGGATTCCCATGAATGTTTTCTCTGTTATTATGGCTCAACGAACTTTGGTGAGATTGATTAATGAGATAGACGCAACATAAAGTGCCACCACTTCCCCCTAGATTAATTGATACCATAAGTCTAGCAAAGCGACGAAATGGAGTCAATTAACGTAACCCTATACGTATTTTGACGCTAACGCATCAAAATCGATAGGGGTCTGCGACGCTTGTCGGCGTTGCCGAGCCATGTTTAACATGGCAAAAAGACCTCGGACTTTGTCCGAACCTACAAGGGGAACTCTTCCCCTTGACCCCATCAATCGAACTCCCCAACCCCTCAATCCTTGAGGGGCTCCCTCGCCGGTTGGCAGGGGTCAAAAGGATACCTTTTGACAACCACAAGAGGGTTGCATAGTGAGTCTGTCAACTCCTTAATGCTCCTTCATTTCGCTTTCGCTTCATTCTGTCCGCTTACCGTTTGACAGACACGATACAACTACCTTATCTACTTTATTTTTCTATTAAGTAGATAATATAGCATACATATAATAAGGGAATGCAGTACAGATCAGTATACAAGCATTCCCTTACTATAAAAATGTTAATAATATTTTAATGTTGTTGTTACTATATATGTCATGTATAGCAATGATAAAAAGATAAATATATCTAGTGTTAAAAATACATATAATATTATTTTTAGCTTTTTAGATGTATCATTTTTAATCATATATATAATAAATAGCATTGTAGTTGATTGAAATAGCATGGTGAAAAATAAAAATGTAATAGCAAATACCATATTCCCTGGTGTAAATGCAGTATTCATAATGAGTAGAGAACTAATTATATTAAGAATAGCGTAGTTAGTATAAAAATATATTTATAAATGTTTTTAATTTTGATCGCCTACTTTTTAATTTTTTAGTTGGTAATACAGTTGTTTATTTTTATGGTTATATATAAGTATTTTTTTATTGTTTTCATCTACAATGTAAACATCTTTTTCTTCCCAATCTATTCCATGAGATATATCTTTTTCAATTGAAAATAAAACATCTTTATTTCTAAAAGGAATTGAATTTCGATTAGCATGAATGTTTATTTCATGGTTCTTTTACATTGAGGCTATAATCCCCTGAATAATTGGAGAAAAAAGGTGTTAATTTACTATAAATATATAGAATTTCTTCTTTATCGTTTTTTTTATAAAAGTGTGAATTAATAACTTTTAGATCTGATGTTTTTATGTCTTTTGGTATAAGTAAAAAAGCAATAAGACAATAAAATATAACAATAAGAGTAATCAAAGAATATATATATATAGCGGCTATTAGTAAATATCTTTTGTAATTGCTTTGTTTTATTATCTGATTTTGCAAATTTGAATCCTCCTTTAATAAAGAATCAATTGAAACATTAAATAGATTGCTTAAGGCTAATAAATTGGTTAGATCGGGAAGACTTTTTCCTAGTTCCCATTTAGATATAACTTGTCTTGAAATAAATAATTGGCTAGCTACATCTTCTTGTGTCATTTTATTTATTAATCTTAAATGTTTTATTTTTTTTCCAATTTCCATATATGTACCTCCTTTAATTACTTTAATTATTTTAATGTTAAATAGTAAGAAACGCATTGTAGCATCACAATAAAAAGGGCCGCAATGATTTGTTGCAGCCTTTTTTGGTGCTATTTTTATCGTGATTTATCTTCTATTTTTAATAATTAATAATTAGAAAGGTAAGTTATAGGGGGATTGTTAGTATTTTAAAAAAAAACACGCTAAGCAAAAAATACAAAGGAAATCCCTTTCAATCCTCGAATAACCATTGAAAAGCGAGTTCAAGAGCGGATGGAGAGCGTTTTATGCTATTCTAGAGAGCGAGGTGAGAGCGTGAAAAGATACGAATATGTCTTGCTAAATAAGGAAATGAGCGAGCGGCTAGGTATCGGAATAAGCACTTTAAGAAAATGGGCTGCCGCTCTAGAAAAGAACGGGTATGGCTGGGAAAAGAATGAAGATGGAACTCGCTACTATACCCGCTATGATGAAGACACACTTATTTTGTTTAAAACTTTAGTACAGGAACAAAGGTTTAATTTAGAACAAGCTGCAAAGGTTATTGTATCAAGGCGTCAAGGTGGACACTCTTTAGAAAGAGCGGGGGGCGCTCTTCAAAAAAAGAAAAAGGAATCCCAAAATGAAACCCATTCTGTTACCCACTCTTTAAATCCTATATCAGCTGAACCATCTATTTTAACAGAAGAAGCTATACAATCATTAATGAATTATGTAAAAAATCAAGAACAACTTAACAAAAGTCTTATAGAGAAAATCCAAGAAATGGAGCAAGAACGAAACTCTTATTACGCCCTGTTAGAAAAAATTGAGGATGAACGTAAAGCGGATCGTGAGCTCCTTAAACAAGTGGGACAACAATTAAAAAGACAAGAAGAACGAACAAATGAAAGAGATAAAATGTTAATGGAAAATATACGGAGCATTCAACAACTCGCAGCAGCCAAAGGAGAAGAGAAAAAAAAGAAAGGATTCTTCTCTAACTTGTTCAGTAAATAAATGAATTTCAATTATTGTACATGAAATTTTAAAAGAACGAATAATATGCAGGATTTTATACAGTTTTTTGGCTAATCCAGTAACAAACGAGAACCAGAAAACCTGCGTCAAGATAGGAATGTATAAAAAGATGCATAGAGTAATAGAAAAGGATAAAGGAGAATCCCTACTCTCACAAGGGATTCTCCTTTATCCTTGCTACCGATAATAGGATGTTATGTTAACTGAATTTGAATAGATTATACAATCTAAAAAACACGATACATGCCTTTTTTTAAATGGTACAATGGAGAAAAAAAGGGGGACTTATATGAAGAAAAAGTTATTTGTTTCCCTCTTTTTGATATGCAGTCTGTTTGGTTGTAATCAAAATCATCAAAATGTAGTTATAAATAAAAAGAAAACAAAGGAGAAGGTTAATATGTTTAACACATCTCAAAATCAGAAGATGGACGAGAATGAGTTCTGGAAAATTATTGATATGTTTGATTGGGAGCATGAAGGTGATGACGAAGCGGTTTTGGAAAAGGCGGTAAACTATTTAAGTGAAAGTTCCAATGAAGATATATTTGCTTTTGAGGACATACTCTCGAAATTGCTTTACGATTTGGACGGTATTGAATATGCAAAGAACATTGGTGAGTATGCCTATGTAAACGAAGAAGAATTTTTCTCCGTAGACAATTTTCTGTATGCAAGATGTGTGGTTGTAGCAAATGGACGGGACTTCTATTACGAAGTTTTACAAAATCCTGAGGAAATGCCGAAGGACATAGAGTTTGAATCTTTATTGAGTGTAGCTAGAGAAGCATATGAACAGAAAAATGACGAAGAATTTGATTATATGCCAAAGTTTGATTATGAAACATATAGCAATAAAGACAAATGGAGAGAATAAATTCCTAAACTTGAACAAATACATACAAACCTGAACTTCCGAGAACGAATTTTACGTCAACTAGCTTCTTTTGTAGAGGCTAGTTTTTTTGCTTAGCATGGTTTTTTTCTGAAATGCTGGCGGTACCCCTGTTTGGCCTGATAAAAGATAAAAAAACCAACCTCGTTATATAGATATAGTTTGTTATAATGCTATAAACAGAAAAAAATAAAAAGGGGAAAATTATGACATTAGAACATGAATTCTTTTTAATAAAAAAAAACATAGATATGAAATACATTTGGAAATTAAATAAAAATGAATTAGATTTTATTGATATGGTTACAATTCATGACGATTTCATTGTATATATTAATGATTCTTTGAAGTGGATTCCCAGTATTAACCCTATAAATCCAAACTTCCCAAGACAATTTGGTATTAATTATTATGAATTAACTTTATTTGATAAAAAATCCGCTTTAATTTTTAAAAACATTCTTACTTCTTGGGAAAATTTAATTAGAAATGCCCCTGACAAAATTTATTTAACCGGACAATATGAATGGAATGAGAATAATAAAGATGAAGGAGAATATAAAGAATTGCAATTCAACAAACAAGATTTAATAATTCAATTAGAAAAAATTATTACATTTACTCAAAAACTTGAAACAGGTGAATATTACATCTTACATCGAGGTATCTAATTTTCCCTTTCAATACCAAAAAATAAAAAAGAGAGTCTTTTTTAGACCCTCTTTTTTATTGCTTTTATTTACGCTTTACCAAAAGAAATAATTAAGTTGCTTCCTTTTTGAATATCTATGAATTTACCTAATTTTTTATATCTATAAACATTTGGAACCGCTCCATTAACTTTTGATGTTGTTGCTCCTTTAAGATTAGCTTTAAATGCTATAGATTTATTTATATATTGCGTCATTGTTGTAGCTCCAACTGATTTCCCATGTTTATTATAATGATAGGCTAAAGACTCAATTGGATGACCAAAAGATCCTTTATGCCAAGACCAAACACCATCATGACTAAATACTCCATATTTAACCATTAACGAATTATAATAAGCGTTTTCCCCTGGATCACTTCTTAAAGCCGCATCACCTTCGTTAATTTCAGAT
>NZ_JBFLUR010000011.1:0-13354 GCF_050473865.1 Bacillus sp. S10(2024)
AGTTTGAGCATATGATTCTACAGGTGAAAATAACCCTAATAATAGAATCATAGATAAAACAAAAATACTTGCCAATTTAAAACTAGCTTTCTTCAATACCATAATAACCTCTCCTTCAAAAATACAATAGTTTGCGTATGTAATATAGTTAATTCATTATGTAAATCAACCACATTATAACAATACTATAATGTTAGCGCTTCCTCAACCTATTTATACCAAAATAGGGTTTGTATTCAAGAAAATACAAAAAATGTAAATGTCTATTCGGTATTTCCCTTGTTTTTGGGTGTGAGTGCTGGCTGGGGTTTGGGGGCTAGCCCCCAAGAATTTAACGTAACTGCATATTGCAAAAGAGAACTGAATAGATCGATAGGACTGGGTGGTTCGGCTGGTACAATTGCTAGTCTAAGTCGAACCATCTAAATCCTCGTTTTTGGTCTGTTCGGCTTGGCAAAAGCTAAAAACCAGCCGAAAAAAGTTTTGCAAGGACAAAATAAAAAAGAAAAGGCGGTAGCCTTTAGGTGAGGATTAACGAACCGACTTTTTTATTTTGAGGGTGGAGATTTTTGAGTGGTTTTCTCAAAAATACGACCGTTCCTTGCGGAACTTTTAGCCCTATATATAAGAGTGAGAAGAGTAAAGTGAAGAAAGCCAGTAATAGCAAGGGTTTATAAGACATAAGGTGTTAAATTTTTTTAACACCTGTGTTAAAAAAATTTAACACCTATAAAATGGAAAATGATAAATAAAAAAAGATGTCAATATAAATTGACATCTAAAATAAATAAATTGGTAGTTTATGTTTTTTTCTATTACCTTCAATTTTAATATTACGTAAAGCTTTTGAAAAAATTTGTTGAGTCGCTCTATCAATATCATCTTTAGGTGAATTACATAATATATTAGGATTAACAAACCAAGTCCTTGCTGAACAAGTTCTTCCATCTTCATTATTACAACCAGTTTCTGCCACTCCTAAAACTCCTTTTTCAAGCAATTCATTCATCATTTTTGAAATAGAAGTCCTTGTTTTCCCTAATTTCTTAGCTAAATAACTAGGAGATGCTGCATTCGGTTTTATATCATCATCTTTATTTTTTTCAACAACAACATTTGATTTAAATTCTAGAAATCTTGAAATATCAAATAAAAATGCCTTTTCCGGTTGAGTTAAATAGCCAATTTCACATAAATAATCAATATTCTCTGTAATCATTTGCACAAATCTCACCCGATCCGTAGGTTTTTTCTTTTTACCAATAAAATATTCTTCTCCACCAGACATTTTACTTAATACTTGTAGCATCATGGCTCTTTCTTCTTCAGAAAGTCCACCAGTGCCTTCAAGTTTTTCATAAATACTATTAATTTTGCTATCTCTTTCTTTTGCTTTTTTTTCAACTTGTCCAAAATCAATAATTTTCTTTGTCATATCTAGTTAATTCCTCCTTAAATTGAGGGAATCAACAAAAACACCTATTTTTTGCTATTTGATTATAAATCAAATTATGATAACCTATAACCAGATAATTTTCTTTTAGGTATTTTCGTAGAATACCCTTTTAAAAGAGTCATGTTCCCGCATGGCTCTTTTTTCATTCTATCACGTTTTCAATAACCTGAAAGATGGAAACAAAGTTTCCCCAATTTTTTTATCTTTCCATATCAAATCCTCGATGTTTATTGCTCATTTCCCTCTTATACTCACGTTCAAATTGATTATCTATTCCCTTATTATCCAATTCATTTTTAATAATCGCTCTAAACGTCTTAAATTGCTCTTTAAAGACTTTTTTTGTTTCTTGATATAAAACCTTTATATTTGTCTGTAAATCTCTTATATGAGCTTTTAAAGAACTTATTTCAGTCTTTAACGTCCCCACTTCTTTTTGCAACTGACCTTTTTCTTGTTTCAATGTCCTATTCTCTTCCATCCAACCTTCTGCAGTCATTCGTAAACTTTGATACTCTTTCACAAAATCTGTTTTTCTCAAATGCTCATAATCCTTTTTGATAGTCACCGCTGCATTCACTTGTTTTGTTAATTCTTGATATTGTTCTGGTGATAACACATAATTTCTTGTCTGTTTCTTCTTGATTTCAGCTTTTCCAAACATCTTATCCTGTACTTCTGTTATTACTTCTTTACGCAAAAATGGAATTTTAACAGGTTCATGTGGTACTTGATCCGCAACACGATCTAATTCTTCTTGCTTTTGTTTTACTCTTTTTTCTAACTCTACATAACGTTGGCCAATCAGCTGCAGCTTTTCACTTCCGCTTTCCACTTGTTGCTTCATTGTCTCTAATTCTTTGTACTTCTCAACGACATCACTTTCCAAACGCTTTTTCACCATCTGTAATTCTTTTGCTTTTTCTTCAGCATCTTTCAAATGATGATCGACAACTTGTAATTGCGTTTCTTTTTCTTGTACTTGATTTTCAATAAATGATTTTGTTTCTGCATATTCCTTATACTGACGGACTTTCATGTACTTGTGAGACCCTACATTTGCCCTTTCAAAATCAGGAATATGTTCTTTTGCTAATTCCTCGATATAAGCCGTTTCTAATGTTCTCCAATTCGCAATAAGTTCCGTTCCTTTTCCTTTTATGCCTTGTTGTTGCAAGGCTCTATCCATTCCGACACGCCTCGTTAAGCCTCGACTACTTTCGAAATTCGGTACATAGTTAATATGTAGATGCGGATTTGCTTCGTCATCATGTAACACCATGTTATAGACTGCTAGATTTGGATTACGCTCTTGAAACGCTTCTGCATACCGTTTTAACGCTTCTTTCTTTGCTTCCCTATACTTTGGGTCATCTTTGCCTTCTCCAATCGCTACGATCAATTCTCGTTGCTCATGTGTCTTATCGTCTTTATGTACTTTGGCATAGTAATCATTTATTTTACGATCATTCCGTTTTTGTTTCTCGTTATACTTGTCCACCGCCTCTTGAAAAACATCCTTGTATACACTTCGGATGTCCTTTTGAACAAAGTAAATATTCTCCTCTGACCTGGCTGGATCAATACCAGGATTCCCATGAATGTTTTCTCTGTTATTATGGCTCAACGAACTTTGGTGAGATTGATTAAATGAGATAGACGCCAACATAAAGTGCCACCACTTCCCCTAGATTAATTGATACCATAAGTCTAGCAAAGCGACGAAATGGAGTCAATTAACGTAACCCTATACGTATTTTGACGCTAACGCATCAAAATCGATAGGGGTCTGCGACGCTTGTCGGCGTTGCCGAGCCATGTTTAACATGGCAAAAAGACCTCGGACTTTGTCCGAACCTACAAGGGGAACTCTTCCCCTTGACCCCATCAATCGAACTCCCCAACCCCTCAATCCTTGAGGGGCTCCCTCGCCGGTTGGCAGGGTCAAAAGGATACCTTTTGACAACCACAAGAGGGTTGCATAGTGAGTCTGTCAACTCCTTAATGCTCCTTCATTTCGCTTTCGCTTCATTCTGTCCGCTTACCGTTGACAGACACGATACAACTACCTTTATCTACTTTATTTTTCTATTAAGTAGATAATATAGCATACATATAATAAGGGAATGCAGTACAGATCAGTATACAAGCATTCCCTTACTATAAAAATGTTAATAATATTTTAATGTTGTTGTTACTATATATGTCATGTATAGCAATGATAAAAAGATAAATATATCTAGTGTTAAAAATACATATAATATTATTTTTAGCTTTTTAGATGTATCATTTTTAATCATATATATAATAAATAGCATTGTAGTTGATTGAAATAGCATGGTGAAAAATAAAAATGTAATAGCAAATACCATATTCCCTGGTGTAAATGCAGTATTCATAATGAGTAGAGAACTAATTATATTAAGAATAAGCGTAGTTAGTATAAAAATATATTTATAAATGTTTTTAATTTTGATCGCCTACTTTTTAATTTTTTAGTTGGTAATACAGTTGTTTATTTTTATGGTTATATATAAGTATTTTTTTATTGTTTTCATCTACAATGTAAACATCTTTTTCTTCCCAATCTATTCCATGAGATATATCTTTTTCAATTGAAAATAAAACATCTTTATTTCTAAAAGGAATTGAATTTCGATTAGCATGAATGTTTATTTCATGTTCTTTTACATTGAGGCTATAATCCCCTGAATAATTGGAGAAAAAAGGTGTTAATTTACTATAAATATATAGAATTTCTTCTTTATCGTTTTTTTTATAAAAGTGTGAATTAATAACTTTTAGATCTGATGTTTTTATGTCTTTTGGTATAAGTAAAAAAGCAATAAGACAATAAAATATAACAATAAGAGTAATCAAAGAATATATATATATAGCGGCTATTAGTAAATATCTTTTGTAATTGCTTTGTTTTATTATCTGATTTTGCAAATTTGAATCCTCCTTTAATAAAGAATCAATTGAAACATTAAATAGATTGCTTAAGGCTAATAAATTGGTTAGATCGGGAAGACTTTTTCCTAGTTCCCATTTAGATATAACTTGTCTTGAAATAAATAATTGGCTAGCTACATCTTCTTGTGTCATTTTATTTATTAATCTTAAATGTTTTATTTTTTTTCCAATTTCCATATATGTACCTCCTTTAATTACTTTAATTATTTTAATGTTAAATAGTAAGAAACGCATTGTAGCATCACAATAAAAAGGGCCGCAATGATTTGTTGCAGCCTTTTTTGGTGCTATTTTTATCGTGATTTATCTTCTATTTTTAATAATTAATAATTAGAAAGGTAAGTTATAGGGGGATTGTTAGTATTTTAAAAAAAAACACGCTAAGCAAAAAATACAAAGGAAATCCCTTTCAATCCTCGAATAACCATTGAAAAGCGAGTTCAAGAGCGGATGGAGAGCGTTTTATGCTATTCTAGAGAGCGAGGTGAGAGCGTGAAAAGATACGAATATGTCTTGCTAAATAAGGAAATGAGCGAGCGGCTAGGTATCGGAATAAGCACTTTAAGAAAATGGGCTGCCGCTCTAGAAAAGAACGGGTATGGCTGGGAAAAGAATGAAGATGGAACTCGCTACTATACCCGCTATGATGAAGACACACTTATTTTGTTTAAAACTTTAGTACAGGAACAAAGGTTTAATTTAGAACAAGCTGCAAAGGTTATTGTATCAAGGCGTCAAGGTGGACACTCTTTAGAAAGAGCGGGGGGCGCTCTTCAAAAAAAGAAAAAGGAATCCCAAAATGAAACCCATTCTGTTACCCACTCTTTAAATCCTATATCAGCTGAACCATCTATTTTAACAGAAGAAGCTATACAATCATTAATGAATTATGTAAAAAATCAAGAACAACTTAACAAAAGTCTTATAGAGAAAATCCAAGAAATGGAGCAAGAACGAAACTCTTATTACGCCCTGTTAGAAAAAATTGAGGATGAACGTAAAGCGGATCGTGAGCTCCTTAAACAAGTGGGACAACAATTAAAAAGACAAGAAGAACGAACAAATGAAAGAGATAAAATGTTAATGGAAAATATACGGAGCATTCAACAACTCGCAGCAGCCAAAGGAGAAGAGAAAAAAAAGAAAGGATTCTTCTCTAACTTGTTCAGTAAATAAATGAATTTCAATTATTGTACATGAAATTTTAAAAGAACGAATAATATGCAGGATTTTATACAGTTTTTTGGCTAATCCAGTAACAAACGAGAACCAGAAAACCTGCGTCAAGATAGGAATGTATAAAAAGATGCATAGAGTAATAGAAAAGGATAAAGGAGAATCCCTACTCTCACAAGGGATTCTCCTTTATCCTTGCTACCGATAATAGGATGTTATGTTAACTGAATTTGAATAGATTATACAATCTAAAAAACACGATACATGCCTTTTTTTAAATGGTACAATGGAGAAAAAAAGGGGGACTTATATGAAGAAAAAGTTATTTGTTTCCCTCTTTTTGATATGCAGTCTGTTTGGTTGTAATCAAAATCATCAAAATGTAGTTATAAATAAAAAGAAAACAAAGGAGAAGGTTAATATGTTTAACACATCTCAAAATCAGAAGATGGACGAGAATGAGTTCTGGAAAATTATTGATATGTTTGATTGGGAGCATGAAGGTGATGACGAAGCGGTTTTGGAAAAGGCGGTAAACTATTTAAGTGAAAGTTCCAATGAAGATATATTTGCTTTTGAGGACATACTCTCGAAATTGCTTTACGATTTGGACGGTATTGAATATGCAAAGAACATTGGTGAGTATGCCTATGTAAACGAAGAAGAATTTTTCTCCGTAGACAATTTTCTGTATGCAAGATGTGTGGTTGTAGCAAATGGACGGGACTTCTATTACGAAGTTTTACAAAATCCTGAGGAAATGCCGAAGGACATAGAGTTTGAATCTTTATTGAGTGTAGCTAGAGAAGCATATGAACAGAAAAATGACGAAGAATTTGATTATATGCCAAAGTTTGATTATGAAACATATAGCAATAAAGACAAATGGAGAGAATAAATTCCTAAACTTGAACAAATACATACAAACCTGAACTTCCGAGAACGAATTTTACGTCAACTAGCTTCTTTTGTAGAGGCTAGTTTTTTTGCTTAGCATGGTTTTTTTCTGAAATGCTGGCGGTACCCCTGTTTGGCCTGATAAAAGATAAAAAAACCAACCTCGTTATATAGATATAGTTTGTTATAATGCTATAAACAGAAAAAAATAAAAAGGGGAAAATTATGACATTAGAACATGAATTCTTTTTAATAAAAAAAAACATAGATATGAAATACATTTGGAAATTAAATAAAAATGAATTAGATTTTATTGATATGGTTACAATTCATGACGATTTCATTGTATATATTAATGATTCTTTGAAGTGGATTCCCAGTATTAACCCTATAAATCCAAACTTCCCAAGACAATTTGGTATTAATTATTATGAATTAACTTTATTTGATAAAAAATCCGCTTTAATTTTTAAAAACATTCTTACTTCTTGGGAAAATTTAATTAGAAATGCCCCTGACAAAATTTATTTAACCGGACAATATGAATGGAATGAGAATAATAAAGATGAAGGAGAATATAAAGAATTGCAATTCAACAAACAAGATTTAATAATTCAATTAGAAAAAATTATTACATTTACTCAAAAACTTGAAACAGGTGAATATTACATCTTACATCGAGGTATCTAATTTTCCCTTTCAATACCAAAAAATAAAAAAGAGAGTCTTTTTTAGACCCTCTTTTTTATTGCTTTTATTTACGCTTTACCAAAAGAAATAATTAAGTTGCTTCCTTTTTGAATATCTATGAATTTACCTAATTTTTTATATCTATAAACATTTGGAACCGCTCCATTAACTTTTGATGTTGTTGCTCCTTTAAGATTAGCTTTAAATGCTATAGATTTATTTATATATTGCGTCATTGTTGTAGCTCCAACTGATTTCCCATGTTTATTATAATGATAGGCTAAAGACTCAATTGGATGACCAAAAGATCCTTTATGCCAAGACCAAACACCATCATGACTAAATACTCCATATTTAACCATTAACGAATTATAATAAGCGTTTTCCCCTGGATCACTTCTTAAAGCCGCATCACCTTCGTTAATTTCAGATGATAAAGCAACACTATTATCAATAGTTTGAGCATATGATTCTACAGGTGAAAATAACCCTAATAATAGAATCATAGATAAAACAAAAATACTTGCCAATTTAAAACTAGCTTTCTTCAATACCATAATAACCTCTCCTTCAAAAATACAATAGTTTGCGTATGTAATATAGTTAATTCATTATGTAAATCAACCACATTATAACAATACTATAATGTTAGCGCTTCCTCAACCTATTTATACCAAAATAGGGTTTGTATTCAAGAAAATACAAAAAATGTAAATGTCTATTCGGTATTTCCCTTGTTTTTGGGTGTGAGTGCTGGCTGGGGGTTTGGGGGCTAGCCCCCAAGAATTTAACGTAACTGCATATTGCAAAAGAGAACTGAATAGATCGATAGGACTGGGTGGTTCGGCTGGTACAATTGCTAGTCTAAGTCGAACCATCTAAATCCTCGTTTTTGGTCTGTTCGGCTTGGCAAAAGCTAAAAACCAGCCGAAAAAAGTTTTGCAAGGACAAAATAAAAAAGAAAAGGCGGTAGCCTTTAGGTGAGGATTAACGAACCGACTTTTTTATTTTGAGGGTGGAGATTTTTGAGTGGTTTTCTCAAAAATACGACCCGTTCCTTGCGGAACTTTTAGCCCTATATATAAGAGTGAGAAGAGTAAAGTGAAGAAAGCCAGTAATAGCAAGGGTTTATAAGACATAAGGTGTTAAATTTTTTTAACACCTGTGTTAAAAAAATTTAACACCTATAAAATGGAAAATGATAAATAAAAAAAGATGTCAATATAAATTGACATCTAAAATAAATAAATTGGTAGTTTATGTTTTTTTCTATTACCTTCAATTTTAATATTACGTAAAGCTTTTGAAAAAATTTGTTGAGTCGCTCTATCAATATCATCTTTAGGTGAATTACATAATATATTAGGATTAACAAACCAAGTCCTTGCTGAACAAGTTCTTCCATCTTCAGTTATTACACCAGTTTCTGCCACTCCTAAAACTCCTTTTTCAAGCAATTCATTCATCATTTTTGAAATAGAAGTCCTTGTTTTCCCTAATTTCTTAGCTAAATAACTAGGAGATGCTGCATTCGGTTTTATATCATCATCTTTATTTTTTTCAACAACAACATTTGATTTAAATTCTAGAAATCTTGAAATATCAAATAAAAATGCCTTTTCCGGTTGAGTTAAATAGCCAATTTCACATAAATAATCAATATTCTCTGTAATCATTTGCACAAATCTCACCCGATCCGTAGGTTTTTTCTTTTTACCAATAAAATATTCTTCTCCACCAGACATTTTACTTAATACTTGTAGCATCATGGCTCTTTCTTCTTCAGAAAGTCCACCAGTGCCTTCAAGTTTTTCATAAATACTATTAATTTTGCTATCTCTTTCTTTTGCTTTTTTTTCAACTTGTCCAAAATCAATAATTTTCTTTGTCATATCTAGTTAATTCCTCCTTAAATTGAGGGAATCAACAAAAACACCTATTTTTTGCTATTTGATTATAAATCAAATTATGATAACCTATAACCAGATAATTTTCTTTTAGGTATTTTCGTAGAATACCCTTTTAAAAGAGTCATGTTCCCGCATGGCTCTTTTTTCATTCTATCACGTTTTCAATAACCTGAAAGATGGAAACAAAGTTTCCCCAATTTTTTTATCTTTCCATATCAAATCCTCGATGTTTATTGCTCATTTCCCTCTTATACTCACGTTCAAATTGATTATCTATTCCCTTATTATCCAATTCATTTTTAATAATCGCTCTAAACGTCTTAAATTGCTCTTTAAAGACTTTTTTTGTTTCTTGATATAAAACCTTTATATTTGTCTGTAAATCTCTTATATGAGCTTTTAAAGAACTTATTTCAGTCTTTAACGTCCCCACTTCTTTTTGCAACTGACCTTTTTCTTGTTTCAATGTCCTATTCTCTTCCATCCAACCTTCTGCAGTCATTCGTAAACTTTGATACTCTTTCACAAAATCTGTTTTTCTCAAATGCTCATAATCCTTTTTGATAGTCACCGCTGCATTCACTTGTTTTGTTAATTCTTGATATTGTTCTGGTGATAACACATAATTTCTTGTCTGTTTCTTCTTGATTTCAGCTTTTCCAAACATCTTATCCTGTACTTCTGTTATTACTTCTTTACGCAAAAATGGAATTTTAACAGGTTCATGTGGTACTTGATCCGCAACACGATCTAATTCTTCTTGCTTTTGTTTTACTCTTTTTTCTAACTCTACATAACGTTGGCCAATCAGCTGCAGCTTTTCACTTCCGCTTTCCACTTGTTGCTTCATTGTCTCTAATTCTTTGTACTTCTCAACGACATCACTTTCCAAACGCTTTTTCACCATCTGTAATTCTTTTGCTTTTTCTTCAGCATCTTTCAAATGATGATCGACAACTTGTAATTGCGTTTCTTTTTCTTGTACTTGATTTTCAATAAATGATTTTGTTTCTGCATATTCCTTATACTGACGGACTTTCATGTACTTGTGAGACCCTACATTTGCCCTTTCAAAATCAGGAATATGTTCTTTTGCTAATTCCTCGATATAAGCCGTTTCTAATGTTCTCCAATTCGCAATAAGTTCCGTTCCTTTTCCTTTTATGCCTTGTTGTTGCAAGGCTCTATCCATTCCGACACGCCTCGTTAAGCCTCGACTACTTTCGAAATTCGGTACATAGTTAATATGTAGATGCGGATTTGCTTCGTCATCATGTAACACCATGTTATAGACTGCTAGATTTGGATTACGCTCTTGAAACGCTTCTGCATACCGTTTTAACGCTTCTTTCTTTGCTTCCCTATACTTTGGGTCATCTTTGCCTTCTCCAATCGCTACGATCAATTCTCGTTGCTCATGTGTCTTATCGTCTTTATGTACTTTGGCATAGTAATCATTTATTTTACGATCATTCCGTTTTTGTTTCTCGTTATACTTGTCCACCGCCTCTTGAAAAACATCCTTGTATACACTTCGGATGTCCTTTTGAACAAAGTAAATATTCTCCTCTGACCTGGCTGGATCAATACCAGGATTCCCATGAATGTTTTCTCTGTTATTATGGCTCAACGAACTTTGGTGAGATTGATTAAATGAGATAGACGCCAACATAAAGTGCCACCACTTCCCCTAGATTAATTGATACCATAAGTCTAGCAAAGCGACGAAATGGAGTCAATTAACGTAACCCTATACGTATTTTGACGCTAACGCATCAAAATCGATAGGGGTCTGCGACGCTTGTCGGCGTTGCCGAGCCATGTTTAACATGGCAAAAAGACCTCGGACTTTGTCCGAACCTACAAGGGGAACTCTTCCCCTTGACCCCATCAATCGAACTCCCCAACCCCTCAATCCTTGAGGGGCTCCCTCGCCGGTTGGCAGGGTCAAAAGGATACCTTTTGACAACCACAAGAGGGTTGCATAGTGAGTCTGTCAACTCCTTAATGCTCCTTCATTTCGCTTTCGCTTCATTCTGTCCGCTTACCGTTGACAGACACGATACAACTACCTTTATCTACTTTATTTTTCTATTAAGTAGATAATATAGCATACATATAATAAGGGAATGCAGTACAGATCAGTATACAAGCATTCCCTTACTATAAAAATGTTAATAATATTTTAATGTTGTTGTTACTATATATGTCATGTATAGCAATGATAAAAAGATAAATATATCTAGTGTTAAAAATACATATAATATTATTTTTAGCTTTTTAGATGTATCATTTTTAATCATATATATAATAAATAGCATTGTAGTTGATTGAAATAGCATGGTGAAAAATAAAAATGTAATAGCAAATACCATATTCCCTGGTGTAAATGCAGTATTCATAATGAGTAGAGAACTAATTATATTAAGAATAAGCGTAGTTAGTATAAAAATATATTTATAAATGTTTTTAATTTTGATCGCCTACTTTTTAATTTTTTAGTTGGTAATACAGTTGTTTATTTTTATGGTTATATATAAGTATTTTTTTATTGTTTTCATCTACAATGTAAACATCTTTTTCTTCCCAATCTATTCCATGAGATATATCTTTTTCAATTGAAAATAAAACATCTTTATTTCTAAAAGGAATTGAATTTCGATTAGCATGAATGTTTATTTCATGTTCTTTTACATTGAGGCTATAATCCCCTGAATAATTGGAGAAAAAAGGTGTTAATTTACTATAAATATATAGAATTTCTTCTTTATCGTTTTTTTTATAAAAGTGTGAATTAATAACTTTTAGATCTGATGTTTTTATGTCTTTTGGTATAAGTAAAAAAGCAATAAGACAATAAAATATAACAATAAGAGTAATCAAAGAATATATATATATAGCGGCTATTAGTAAATATCTTTTGTAATTGCTTTGTTTTATTATCTGATTTTGCAAATTTGAATCCTCCTTTAATAAAGAATCAATTGAAACATTAAATAGATTGCTTAAGGCTAATAAATTGGTTAGATCGGGAAGACTTTTTCCTAGTTCCCATTTAGATATAACTTGTCTTGAAATAAATAATTGGCTAGCTACATCTTCTTGTGTCATTTTATTTATTAATCTTAAATGTTTTATTTTTTTTCCAATTTCCATATATGTACCTCCTTTAATTACTTTAATTATTTTAATGTTAAATAGTAAGAAACGCATTGTAGCATCACAATAAAAAGGGCCGCAATGATTTGTTGCAGCCTTTTTTGGTGCTATTTTTATCGTGATTTATCTTCTATTTTTAATAATTAATAATTAGAAAGGTAAGTTATAGGGGGATTGTTAGTATTTTAAAAAAAAACACGCTAAGCAAAAAATACAAAGGAAATCCCTTTCAATCCTCGAATAACCATTGAAAAGCGAGTTCAAGAGCGGATGGAGAGCGTTTTATGCTATTCTAGAGAGCGAGGTGAGAGCGTGAAAAGATACGAATATGTCTTGCTAAATAAGGAAATGAGCGAGCGGCTAGGTATCGGAATAAGCACTTTAAGAAAATGGGCTGCCGCTCTAGAAAAGAACGGGTATGGCTGGGAAAAGAATGAAGATGGAACTCGCTACTATACCCGCTATGATGAAGACACACTTATTTTGTTTAAAACTTTAGTACAGGAACAAAGGTTTAATTTAGAACAAGCTGCAAAGGTTATTGTATCAAGGCGTCAAGGTGGACACTCTTTAGAAAGAGCGGGGGGCGCTCTTCAAAAAAAGAAAAAGGAATCCCAAAATGAAACCCATTCTGTTACCCACTCTTTAAATCCTATATCAGCTGAACCATCTATTTTAACAGAAGAAGCTATACAATCATTAATGAATTATGTAAAAAATCAAGAACAACTTAACAAAAGTCTTATAGAGAAAATCCAAGAAATGGAGCAAGAACGAAACTCTTATTACGCCCTGTTAGAAAAAATTGAGGATGAACGTAAAGCGGATCGTGAGCTCCTTAAACAAGTGGGACAACAATTAAAAAGACAAGAAGAACGAACAAATGAAAGAGATAAAATGTTAATGGAAAATATACGGAGCATTCAACAACTCGCAGCAGCCAAAGGAGAAGAGAAAAAAAAGAAAGGATTCTTCTCTAACTTGTTCAGTAAATAAATGAATTTCAATTATTGTACATGAAATTTTAAAAGAACGAATAATATGCAGGATTTTATACAGTTTTTTGGCTAATCCAGTAACAAACGAGAAC
>NZ_JBFLUR010000012.1:0-7653 GCF_050473865.1 Bacillus sp. S10(2024)
TTATGTAAATCAACCACATTATAACAATACTATAATGTTAGCGCTTCCTCAACCTATTTATACCAAAATAGGGTTTGTATTCAAGAAAATACAAAAAATGTAAATGTCTATTCGGTATTTCCCTTGTTTTTGGGTGTGAGTGCTGGCTGGGGGTTTGGGGGCTAGCCCCCAAGAATTTAACGTAACTGCATATTGCAAAAGAGAACTGAATAGATCGATAGGACTGGGTGGTTCGGCTGGTACAATTGCTAGTCTAAGTCGAACCATCTAAATCCTCGTTTTTGGTCTGTTCGGCTTGGCAAAAGCTAAAAACCAGCCGAAAAAAGTTTTGCAAGGACAAAATAAAAAAGAAAAGGCGGTAGCCTTTAGGTGAGGATTAACGAACCGACTTTTTTATTTTGAGGGTGGAGATTTTTGAGTGGTTTTCTCAAAAATACGACCCGTTCCTTGCGGAACTTTTAGCCCTATATATAAGAGTGAGAAGAGTAAAGTGAAGAAAGCCAGTAATAGCAAGGGTTTATAAGACATAAGGTGTTAAATTTTTTTAACACCTGTGTTAAAAAAATTTAACACCTATAAAATGGAAAATGATAAATAAAAAAAGATGTCAATATAAATTGACATCTAAAATAAATAAATTGGTAGTTTATGTTTTTTTCTATTACCTTCAATTTTAATATTACGTAAAGCTTTTGAAAAAATTTGTTGAGTCGCTCTATCAATATCATCTTTAGGTGAATTACATAATATATTAGGATTAACAAACCAAGTCCTTGCTGAACAAGTTCTTCCATCTTCAGTTATTACACCAGTTTCTGCCACTCCTAAAACTCCTTTTTCAAGCAATTCATTCATCATTTTTGAAATAGAAGTCCTTGTTTTCCCTAATTTCTTAGCTAAATAACTAGGAGATGCTGCATTCGGTTTTATATCATCATCTTTATTTTTTTCAACAACAACATTTGATTTAAATTCTAGAAATCTTGAAATATCAAATAAAAATGCCTTTTCCGGTTGAGTTAAATAGCCAATTTCACATAAATAATCAATATTCTCTGTAATCATTTGCACAAATCTCACCCGATCCGTAGGTTTTTTCTTTTTACCAATAAAATATTCTTCTCCACCAGACATTTTACTTAATACTTGTAGCATCATGGCTCTTTCTTCTTCAGAAAGTCCACCAGTGCCTTCAAGTTTTTCATAAATACTATTAATTTTGCTATCTCTTTCTTTTGCTTTTTTTTCAACTTGTCCAAAATCAATAATTTTCTTTGTCATATCTAGTTAATTCCTCCTTAAATTGAGGGAATCAACAAAAACACCTATTTTTTGCTATTTGATTATAAATCAAATTATGATAACCTATAACCAGATAATTTTCTTTTAGGTATTTTCGTAGAATACCCTTTTAAAAGAGTCATGTTCCCGCATGGCTCTTTTTTCATTCTATCACGTTTTCAATAACCTGAAAGATGGAAACAAAGTTTCCCCAATTTTTTTATCTTTCCATATCAAATCCTCGATGTTTATTGCTCATTTCCCTCTTATACTCACGTTCAAATTGATTATCTATTCCCTTATTATCCAATTCATTTTTAATAATCGCTCTAAACGTCTTAAATTGCTCTTTAAAGACTTTTTTTGTTTCTTGATATAAAACCTTTATATTTGTCTGTAAATCTCTTATATGAGCTTTTAAAGAACTTATTTCAGTCTTTAACGTCCCCACTTCTTTTTGCAACTGACCTTTTTCTTGTTTCAATGTCCTATTCTCTTCCATCCAACCTTCTGCAGTCATTCGTAAACTTTGATACTCTTTCACAAAATCTGTTTTTCTCAAATGCTCATAATCCTTTTTGATAGTCACCGCTGCATTCACTTGTTTTGTTAATTCTTGATATTGTTCTGGTGATAACACATAATTTCTTGTCTGTTTCTTCTTGATTTCAGCTTTTCCAAACATCTTATCCTGTACTTCTGTTATTACTTCTTTACGCAAAAATGGAATTTTAACAGGTTCATGTGGTACTTGATCCGCAACACGATCTAATTCTTCTTGCTTTTGTTTTACTCTTTTTTCTAACTCTACATAACGTTGGCCAATCAGCTGCAGCTTTTCACTTCCGCTTTCCACTTGTTGCTTCATTGTCTCTAATTCTTTGTACTTCTCAACGACATCACTTTCCAAACGCTTTTTCACCATCTGTAATTCTTTTGCTTTTTCTTCAGCATCTTTCAAATGATGATCGACAACTTGTAATTGCGTTTCTTTTTCTTGTACTTGATTTTCAATAAATGATTTTGTTTCTGCATATTCCTTATACTGACGGACTTTCATGTACTTGTGAGACCCTACATTTGCCCTTTCAAAATCAGGAATATGTTCTTTTGCTAATTCCTCGATATAAGCCGTTTCTAATGTTCTCCAATTCGCAATAAGTTCCGTTCCTTTTCCTTTTATGCCTTGTTGTTGCAAGGCTCTATCCATTCCGACACGCCTCGTTAAGCCTCGACTACTTTCGAAATTCGGTACATAGTTAATATGTAGATGCGGATTTGCTTCGTCATCATGTAACACCATGTTATAGACTGCTAGATTTGGATTACGCTCTTGAAACGCTTCTGCATACCGTTTTAACGCTTCTTTCTTTGCTTCCCTATACTTTGGGTCATCTTTGCCTTCTCCAATCGCTACGATCAATTCTCGTTGCTCATGTGTCTTATCGTCTTTATGTACTTTGGCATAGTAATCATTTATTTTACGATCATTTCCGTTTTTGTTTCTCGTTATACTTGTCCACCGCCTCTTGAAAAACATCCTTGTATACACTTCGGATGTCCTTTTGAACAAAGTAAATATTCTCCTCTGACCTGGCTGGATCAATACCAGGATTCCCATGAATGTTTTCTCTGTTATTATGGCTTCAACGAACTTTGGTGAGATTGATTAAATGAGATAGACGCCAACATAAAGTGCCACCACTTCCCCTAGATTAATTGATACCATAAGTCTAGCAAAGCGACGAAATGGAGTCAATTAACGTAACCCTATACGTATTTTGACGCTAACGCATCAAAATCGATAGGGGTCCTGCGACGCTGTCGGCGTTGCCGAGCCATGTTTAACATGGCAAAAAGACCTCGGACTTTGTCGAACCTACAAGGGGAACTCTTCCCCTTGACCCCATCAATCGAACTCCCCAACCCCTCAATTCCTTGAGGGGCTCCCTCGCCGGTTGGCAGGGTCAAAAGGATACCTTTTGACAACCACAAGAGGGTTGCATAGTGAGTCTGTCAACTCCTTAATGCTCCTTCATTTCGCTTTCGCTTCATTCTGTCCGCTTACCGTTGACAGACACGATACAAACTACCTTTATCTACTTTATTTTTCTATTAAGTAGATAATATAGCATACATATTATAAGGAATGCAGTACAGATCAGTATACAAGCATTCCCTTACTATAAAAATGTTAATAATATTTTAATGTTGTTGTTACTATATATGTCATGTATAGCAATGATAAAAAGATAAATATATCTAGTGTTAAAAATACATATAATATTATTTTTAGCTTTTTAGATGTATCATTTTTAATCATATATATAATAAATAGCATTGTAGTTGATTGAAATAGCATGGTGAAAAATAAAAATGTAATAGCAAATACCATATTCCCTGGTGTAAATGCAGTATTCATAATGAGTAGAGAACTAATTATATTAAGAATAAGCGTAGTTAGTATAAAAATATATTTATAAATGTTTTTAATTTTGATCGCCTACTTTTTAATTTTTTAGTTGGTAATACAGTTGTTTATTTTTATGGTTATTATAAGTATTTTTTTATTGTTTTCATCTACAATGTAAACATCTTTTTCTTCCCAATCTATTCCATGAGATATATCTTTTTCAATTGAAAATAAAACATCTTTATTTCTAAAAGGAATTGAATTTCGATTAGCATGAATGTTTATTTCATGTTCTTTTACATTGAGGCTATAATCCCCTGAATAATTGGAGAAAAAAGGTGTTAATTACTATAAATATATAGAATTCTTCTTTATCGTTTTTTTATAAAAGTGTGAATTAATAACTTTTAGATCTGATGTTTTTATGTCTTTTGGTATAAGTAAAAAAGCAATAAGACAATAAAATATAACAATAAGAGTAATCAAAGAATATATATATATAGCGGCTATTAGTAAATATCTTTTGTAATTGCTTTGTTTTATTATCTGATTTTGCAAATTTGAATCCTCCTTTAATAAAGAATCAATTGAAACATTAAATAGATTGCTTAAGGCTAATAAATTGGTTAGATCGGGAAGACTTTTTCCTAGTTTCCCATTTAGATATAACTTGTCTTGAAATAAATAATTGGCTAGCTACATCTTCTTGTGTCATTTTATTTATTAATCTTAAATGTTTTATTTTTTTCCAATTTCCATATATGTACCTCCTTTAATTACTTTAATTATTTTAATGTTAAATAGTAAGAAACGCATTGTAGCATCACAATAAAAAGGGCCGCAATGATTTGTTGCAGCCTTTTTTGGTGCTATTTTTATCGTGATTTATCTTCTATTTTTAATAATTAATAATTAGAAAGGTAAGTTATAGGGGGATTGTTAGTATTTTAAAAAAAAACACGCTAAGCAAAAAATACAAAGGAAATCCCTTTCAATCCTCGAATAACCATTGAAAAGCGAGTTCAAGAGCGGATGGAGAGCGTTTTATGCTATTCTAGAGAGCGAGGTGAGAGCGTGAAAGATACGAATATGTCTTGCTAAATAAGGAAATGAGCGAGCGGCTAGGTATCGGAATAAGCACTTTAAGAAAATGGGCTGCCGCTCTAGAAAAGAACGGGTATGGCTGGGAAAAGAATGAAGATGGAACTCGCTACTATACCCGCTATGATGAAGACACACTTATTTTGTTTAAAACTTTAGTACAGGAACAAAGGTTTAATTTAGAACAAGCTGCAAAGGTTATTGTATCAAGGCGTCAAGGTGGACACTCTTTAGAAAGAGCGGGGGGCGCTCTTCAAAAAAAGAAAAAGGAATCCCAAAATGAAACCCATTCTGTTACCCACTCTTTAAATCCTATATCAGCTGAACCATCTATTTTAACAGAAGAAGCTATACAATCATTAATGAATTATGTAAAAAATCAAGAACAACTTAACAAAAGTCTTATAGAGAAAATCCAAGAAATGGAGCAAGAACGAAACTCTTATTACGCCCTGTTAGAAAAAATTGAGGATGAACGTAAAGCGGATCGTGAGCTCCTTAAACAAGTGGGACAACAATTAAAAAGACAAGAAGAACGAACAAATGAAAGAGATAAAAATGTTAATGGAA
Organism: Bacillus sp. S10(2024); assembly: GCF_050473865.1. Lineage (NCBI taxonomy): Bacteria > Bacillati > Bacillota > Bacilli > Caryophanales > Bacillaceae > Bacillus > Bacillus sp. S10(2024). The sequence goes on from NZ_JBFLUR010000012.1 coordinate 5,366, forward strand.
AATATACGGAGCATTCAACAACTCGCAGCAGCCAAAGGAGAAGAGAAAAAAAAGAAAGGATTCTTCTCTAACTTGTTCAGTAAATAAATGAATTTCAATTATTGTACATGAAATTTTAAAAGAACGAATAATATGCAGGATTTTATACAGTTTTTTGGCTAATCCAGTAACAAACGAGAACCAGAAAACCTGCGTCAAGATAGGAATGTATAAAAAGATGCATAGAGTAATAGAAAAGGATAAAGGAGAATCCCTACTCTCACAAGGGATTTCTCCTTTATCCTTGCTACCGATAATAGGATGTTATGTTAACTGAATTTGAATAGATTATACAATCTAAAAAACACGATACATGCCTTTTTTTAAATGGTACAATGGAGAAAAAAAGGGGGACTTATATGAAGAAAAAGTTATTTGTTTCCCTCTTTTTGATATGCAGTCTGTTTGGTTGTAATCAAAATCATCAAAATGTAGTTATAAATAAAAAGAAAACAAAGGAGAAGGTTAATATGTTTAACACATCTCAAAATCAGAAGATGGACGAGAATGAGTTCTGGAAAATTATTGATATGTTTGATTGGGAGCATGAAGGTGATGACGAAGCGGTTTTGGAAAAGGCGGTAAACTATTTAAGTGAAAGTTCCAATGAAGATATATTTGCTTTTGAGGACATACTCTCGAAATTGCTTTACGATTTGGACGGTATTGAATATGCAAAGAACATTGGTGAGTATGCCTATGTAAACGAGAAGAAATTTTTCTCCGTAGACAATTTTCTGTATGCAAGATGTGTGGTTGTAGCAAATGGACGGGACTTCTATTACGAAGTTTTACAAAATCCTGAGGAAATGCCGAAGGACATAGAGTTTGAATCTTTATTGAGTGTAGCTAGAGAAGCATATGAACAGAAAAATGACGAAGAATTTGATTATATGCCAAAGTTTGATTATGAAACATATAGCAATAAAGGACAAATGGAGAGAATAAATTCCTAAACTTGAACAATTACATACAAACCTGAACTTCCGAGAACGAATTTTACGTCAACTAGCTTCTTTTGTAGAGGCTAGTTTTTTTGCTTAGCATGGTTTTTTTCTGAAATGCTGGCGGTACCCCTGTTTGGCCTGATAAAAGATAAAAAAACCAACCTCGTTATATAGATATAGTTTGTTATAATGCTATAAACAGAAAAAAAATAAAAAGGGGAAAATTATGACATTAGAACATGAATTCTTTTTAATAAAAAAAAACATAGATATGAATACATTTGGAAATTAAATAAAAATGAATTAGATTTTATTGATATGGTTACAATCATGACGATTTCATTGTATATATTAATGATTCTTTGAAGTGGATTCCCAGTATTAACCCTATAAATCCAAACTTCCCAAGGACAATTTGGTATTAATTATTATGAATTAACTTTATTTGATAAAAAATCCGCTTTAATTTTTAAAAACATTCTTACTTCTTGGGAAAATTTAATTAGAAATGCCCCTGACAAAATTTATTTAACCGGACAATATGAATGGAATGAGAATAATAAAGATGAAGGAGAATATAAAGAATTGCAATTCAACAAACAAGATTTAATAATTCAATTAGAAAAAATTATTACATTTACTCAAAAACTTGAAACAGGTGAATATTACATCTTACATCGAGGTATCTAATTTTCCCTTTCAATACCAAAAAATAAAAAAGAGAGTCTTTTTTAGACCCTCTTTTTTATTGCTTTTATTTACGCTTTACCAAAAGAAATAATTAAGTTGCTTCCTTTTTGAATATCTATGAATTTACCTAATTTTTTATATCTATAAACATTTGGAACCGCTCCATTAACTTTTGATGTTGTTGCTCCTTTAAGATTAGCTTTAAATGCTATAGATTTATTTATATATTGCGTCATTGTTGTAGCTCCAACTGATTTCCCATGTTTATTATAATGATAGGCTAAAGACTCAATTGGATGACCAAAAGATCCTTTATGCCAAGACCAAACACCATCATGACTAAATACTCCATATTTAACCATTAACGAATTATAATAAGCGTTTTCCCCTGGATCCTTCTTAAAGCCGCATCACCTTCGTTAATTTCAGATGATAAAGCAACACTATTATCAATAGTTTGAGCATATGATCTACAGGTGAAAAATAACCCTAATAATAGAATCATAGATAAAACAAAAATACTTGCCAATTTAAAACTAGCTTTCTTCAATACCATAATAACCTCATCCTTCAAAAATACAATAGTTTTGCGTATGTATTATAGTTAATTCA